>SBLD01000050.1 GCA_004551485.1 Billgrantia azerbaijanica
CCCCGGGGGCCTCTACGGGGACGCAGAGCCCCGGAATTCGTGCAGCTGTGGAGCGCCCCTGGCTTCCTTATTGATCAGGTGACACATGGATCTCAGAGAGCTGATCGCAGCCTGCCACCAGGCGATTGCCGCCTGGCGCTCCGCTGGCAGCCCTGACCTGGTCAACAAGCGGCAGCTCTCAGAGATGCTTGGCGTCTCCGAACGCTCGCTGACCGAGTGGCAGTCGAAGGGCATGCCCTCGGAGAAGCTCGGCGGCGTGCGAACCGGCAACGAGTACAGCTTGACTGCCGTGGTGGAGTGGGTGCTGGCCCGGGCGATGACCGCCGGGATCGAGTCGGCGAAGGATCGCCTGGACCGCCTGCGCGGCGACCAGCTCGAGCGCGAGATGCTCAAGGAAGACGGCGTTCTGGTGGACCCCGACGACCTGGATGCCGAGTACGGCGCCATGGTCGAGGCGGCCCGCGCCGAGCTGCTGTTCAACATGCCGGACGCCCTGGCGGCCGAGCTGACGGCGATCCTCGGCGAGGAGGTGGATGTCTCGATCATCCGCCGCCACGTCGATACCGCCCTGACCACGCTGAGCCACTATGACCCTAGCGACGATGACGGCGACGACGGCGAATCTGACGCCGAGCTTCCGGAGGAAGCTGAAGCGTAACGCCAAGCGCTGGGCCCGTGGTATCGCGGGGAAGTGGGCGCCGCCGGAGCGGATCGGCACCCTGGAGTGGGCCAACCAGCACCGCTGGATGAGTGAGGTCGAGACCGCTCGCCCCGGCAAGTACAGCATTCATGTGACGCCGGCCCTGGCTCTACCGGGCGGACCGTTGGAGGCCATCGACGACCCCAACGTGGAAGAGGTGTGCTGCCAGAAGTCGGCCCAGGTGGCCTGGACCTCTGGCGTGCTGGGCAACGCCCTGGGCCGCTGGATCGACGTCGACCCCTCGCCGATCATCGGGCTGTTCCCGAAGGATGGCGCAGCGAAGGAGTACGTGGCCGAAAAGTTCGAGCCGATGGTCGAGGCGACGCCCCGCCTGCGCGACAAGATCGACCTTCGCAGCCGCAAGCTGCAGCAGCGGCAGCAGTTCAAGCGCTTCCCCGGCGGCTTTCTCAAGTTGGTCGGCTCCAACTCGCCGGCCTCGGTGAAGTCGACGCCAAGCCCGCGCGGCTTCGTAGAAGAGCCGGACGACTGCAACCTGAACCTGAAAGGGCAGGGCGACTCGATCCTGCTGCTCAAGGAGCGCGGCAAGACCTACGGCCGGGGGCGGAAGAAGTACATCATCGGCGGCACACCGACCACCGCCGGGTTCTCGTCGATCGAAGCCGAGATGAAGCTCTCGGACCAGCGCCGCTGCCTGGTGCCCTGCCACCACTGCGGCGAGTCGCACGAGCTGAGTTTCGACAACCTGGTGTGCCCGGTGGACCCGGATCGCAAACACCCCATTTACGGCCACCATCGCCCTGAGCGCACCGTCTACGCCTGTCCGCACTGCGGCAGTGAGTGGAACGACCAGGAGAAGAACGCCAACCTGCGCAAGGGCCGATGGGTGGCCACCGCCGAGTTTCGCGGCATCGCCGGGTACTACATGAACGAGCTGCTCAGCACGTTCCCCGATTCGCGCTTCACCCGGCTGATGGAGAAGTGGCTGGCTGCCAAGCACGCCGCCGAGGAAGGCGACTTCAGCGACCTGATCGTTTTCACCAACTCGTCGATGGGCCTGCCCTACGAGTTCAAGGGCGACACCCCCGAGGCCGACGTCCTCCAGGATCGTGCCGAGGAGTATGCCGAGGGCACGGTACCGCGCGGTGGTCTGCTGCTGACTGCCGGTGTCGACGTCCAGCACGACCGCCTGGCGGTGGTGATCCGTGCCTGGGGCCGAGGTGAGGAGAGCTGGCTGGTCTACTGGGGCGAGCTCTACGGCAACACCTTCGACAAGGTCGACCCCGTATGGGACGAGCTCGACAAGCTGCTGACCAGCGCCTTCGAGCACGATAGCGGTGCCACCCTGCGCGTCAGCGCCGTCTCGATCGACAGCTCAGACGGCAAGACCAGCGACGCCGTCTACCACTACGTGCGCGCCCGCCAGCGCCACGGCGTGATGGCGGTGAAGGGCGCTTCGCTGAACAGCGAGACCCGGGAGATATTCAGCCGCCCGAAGATCTCCGACGACACCAACCGGCAGAACACCAAGGCTGACAAGTACGGCTTGCGGCCGTTCATCGTGGGCACCCACAAGGCCAAGGACCTGATCCTCGAATCGCGGGTCAACCTGAGGGGCGAGGGTCCGGGGCGCATGCACTGGTACCGCGACGTTCGCGCCGACTACTGGAAGCAGCTGACCGCTGAGGTCAAGGCGCCGCACCGGAACTACCGGAATAAGCGGATCTGGCAGAAGAAGTCCGGGGTGCCCAACGAGGCGCTGGACTGCGAGGTATACGCGCTGCATGCGGC
>SBLD01000051.1 GCA_004551485.1 Billgrantia azerbaijanica
GCGACGAGAAGGCGCGGCGCCTGGGCATCGCCCGGCGGACCTACTACGACCGCCTGGACCGTTTGCACGAGGCGCTGCGCGATGCCCTGCAGGCCGATGTACTGGGCCAGCGCTATGCATGAGCCCTGCGATTCCCTGCGCATTGCGGCGACCTACGGTCAACGGCCCTGCGCATTGCGGCGTTGGCATTACCAGCCTGTTGATGCCACCGCACTCGGGGATCATCATTCAGCTACCGTCAGATAGTTGCGCCTGATCGGTATCGCGATTCACCTGTTCCCGACTCGCTCTTCGCCCCGGCCCTCGCGCCGGGGCGTTTTGTTCTGGAGGAGAGAGCCAGGCGCACCTGACGCACCGAGTTACTCCCGCCGTGGTGGGCGGCGCCGCCTACGGGCGGCACTTTTTTCCAGCCAGATGTGAGATGTGAGTTGCCATGTCTTCCAAGATGGTCATCCAGGAGAGTGCCCGCACTGCGCCTGTGGGCGCTGCCTGGGCGGCTATGCTCGGCGCAGACCCTGCCACTCAGGTCTCGCTGGCGGTGGGGCTGCTCACCTGTGTCTATCTGCTCGCCCAGCTGTGGTTGATCGTGCGCCGGGCGCGCATCGAGCGCCGCAAGCTGGAGATGCTGCAGCGGGAGCATGCAGCCACCTTGGAGCTGACCGAGGCTCAGCGGGAGCAGCTGCGCCGAGACGTCGCTGGTGGTGAGCTGTGAGCCTGGTAAAGCGTTTGGGCATTCCCGCCGCGGGCGGTGCGCTGGCCCTTGCTGCGGCCACCGTGGGCCACTTCGAGGGGAAGGAGCTCTCTGCATACCGTGATGCAGTCGGCGTGGTGACCATCTGCTATGGCCATACCGCCACGGCGCGCATCGGTCAGACTCACACCGACGAGGAGTGCGAGCGGCTGCTCAAGGGGGACCTGGGCGACGCATTCGATGCCGTGAATCGGCATGTCGAAGTCCCTCTGCCTCCCACGCGGGAGGCTGCTCTGGCCTCATTCGTTTACAACGTGGGGCCGGGTGCATTCTCTCGATCGACACTGCTACGGCGCTTGAATGCCGGGAAGGTGGTAGAGGCCTGCCACGAGCTCTCTCGCTGGACCTACGCCGGCGGCAAGAGGCTGGCCGGGCTGGTTAAGCGGCGTGATGTCGAGCGCTGGCTCTGCCTCTATGACGAGTACATCCACGTGGTGGGTGGCGCCGATGAGTGAGTACGACCACAGCGAGCGTCGCCACAACCAGCGGGTGGGGTTGCAGGCATGAGTTGGCTGCGTCTGATACCGGGGTGGATGTGGTTGGCCCTGGCCGTTGCCACGGCACTGGGCGCGGGCTGGCTGCGCCTCGAGCAGGTTGCCGCTGAGCGCGATGCCGCCGAGGCTCGCGCGGAACTCGAGGCAGACCGGGCTGAGGCCTTCGGTGAAGTCATGGATTGGCAGCGCGACCGTATGCGTGCCCTGAGCGCCGCCCTCGACGAGCGCGACCAACAGCTGGCCGAGGATCGTCGGGCCATCGACCAGCACCGAGCCGATGCCCGGCGCCTGGAGCGTGATGATGATGCGACTGCTGCGTGGGCTGACCAGCCTGTGCCTGCTGCTGCTCGCCGCTGGCTGCGCGACCTCGCCACCTCCCCGGCCCCTGCCGCCGGAAGCGATTTGCCAGATCCCGTTGCACCTGGTGGCGCCGCTGCCGGCGCCGAAGCGGGAAGTTCAGCGCAACCTTGACATGCTGCAGCTGCTGGCGGACTACGATTCGCTGCGCCGGCGCGCCAATGCCGACCGGGCGGCTATCGTCGAGATCATGGCGCATGACGCAGGCGACGAGGACTGACCGGGCCCGTGCTGTGCAGTGGGTTCGCGACCGCATCGCACCGGCCTGGCTGGCCGGGCTGGTACTGCTCTGGCTGGTGGTCGCGCTGGCCCAGTTGCTGGTCGCAGCCAGCCGCAGATTCAGGTGAAAGGGCGGGTCCTCATGAAGGCCCCGGGGGCCTCTACGGGGACGCAGAGCCCCGGAATTCGTGCAGCTGTGGAGCGCCCCTGGCTTCCTTATTGATCAGGTG
>SBLD01000052.1 GCA_004551485.1 Billgrantia azerbaijanica
TGCTGAGCCGAGAGGACTTTCTCATGATAAAGCAACTTCGCCAGCGAGGCGCCCACCTCGTGGACATCGCCCATCAGATCGGCTGCTCCGAGCGCACCGTGCGTCGCCACCTGACTCGCGAGGCGGCACCCAGCGGGCGGCCGGCCAAGCCGCGAGCGAGCAAGCTGGATCCCTACAAGCCGATCATCGATCAGCTGTTGGCCGATAACGTCTGGAACGCCGAGGTGATCTTCCAGTTGATCCGCGAGCAGGGCTACCCCGGCGGTGTCAGCATCGTGCGGATGTACATCCAGCCCAAGCGGGCCCTGCGGCCCAGCAAACAGACCGTGCGCTTCGAGACTCAGCCCGGCTTCCAGCTGCAACACGACTGGGGCGAGATCGAGACGGTCGTCGCCGGCCAGCGCTGCAAGGTCAATTTCGCCGTCAACACGCTGGGCTATTCGCGGCGCTTCCATGTCTGGGCGGCGCCCAGCCAGGATGCCGAGCACACCTACGAAGCGCTGGTGCAGGCCTTCCGCCACTTCGGCGGTGTGCCGCGCACGGTGCTGGTCGATAACCAGAAGGCGGCGGTGCTGAAACATGATCGTGACCGTCGCGTCATCTTCAATGCCGGCTTCCTGCAACTGGCCAATCACTACGGCTTCGCGCCCAAGGCGTGCCGACCGCAGCGCCCGCGCACCAAGGGCAAGACCGAGCGCATGGTGGGCTACGTGAAGCAGCATTTCTTCCAGCGCTATCGGCAGTTCGAGAGCGTTGCCCATCTCAACCAGCTGCTCCTGCTGTGGCTGGAGCGGGTGGCCGATGAACGACCGCTGCGGCAGTTCCGCCAGACCCCGGCGGAGCGCTTCGCGGACGAAGTTGAGGGGCTTCAGGCGCTACCGGCTAGTGATTTCGATACCCGCTACCACGACCTGCGCCAGGTCGGCTGGGACGGTTACATCGAGGTCCGCGGTAACCGCTACAGCGTGCCGGACGCCTACTGCGGCCAGGCCGTGGTCATCCGTCTGAGCCTGGACGACGAACTGACCGTCTACAGTCCCGCCGGCGAGGCCATCGCCCAGCACCGCCTCCAGGCCCCACAGGCCGGATGGCGCACCGTACCGGAGCACCATGCAACCCTGTGGCAGCAGACCCTGGCCGTGCAGCAGCGTGACCTGCGGGTCTACGAGGAGGTGCTGTGATGGCCCTGGAACAGCTACTCAGCCGGTTGAAGATGGAGCACCTCCAGGCCTCGCTCGACAGCCTTTGCGAGCACGCCAGCAAGCAGGACCTGAACTACCGCGAGTTCCTCGAGCAGGCCCTGGCCCAGGAGTGGGGCGGCCGCCACCAGAAGGGGCTGGAGTCGCGGCTGAAGCAGGCCCGACTCCCTTGGATCAAGACCCTGGAGCAGTTCGACTTCAGCTTCCAGCCCAGCATCGACCACAAGATCGTGCGCGACCTGGCCGGCCTGGGCTTCGTCGAGCGCGGCGAAAACGTGGTGCTGCTCGGCCCACCAGGCGTGGGCAAGACCCATATCGCCGTGGCCTTGGCGGTGAAAGCGGCCGAGGCCGGCCACCGCGTACTGTTCATGACCCTGGATCGGCTGGTCGGCACCCTGGTACGTGCCCGCCAGGAGAACCGCCTCGATCGGCAACTCCAGCAGCTGACCTACCCCAAGGTGCTGGTGCTCGACGAGATGGGCTACCTGCCGATGACCCGCGAGGAGGCCAGCCTGTTCTTCCGCTTGATCAACCGGCGCTACGAGCGGGCCAGCACCATTCTCACCTCGAACAAGTCGTTCATGGACTGGGGCGAGATCTTCGGCGACCAGGTCATCGCCACGGCGATCCTGGATCGGCTGCTGCATCACTCGACCACGTTGAACATCAAAGGCGAGAGCTACCGGCTGAAGGACAAGCGTCGAGCCGGGCTGGTGACCACACCGACGACGAAGGAGGACGAGCCCTCACACGACCCTGAATCTGTTCCGATGAAAGAGCACTGATAAAAACCGGACAATCTGAACTGATGAAATGCGGACAACCTTCATTGGCGTTGACA
>SBLD01000053.1 GCA_004551485.1 Billgrantia azerbaijanica
CCGGAATAAGCGGATCTGGCAGAAGAAGTCCGGGGTGCCCAACGAGGCGCTGGACTGCGAGGTATACGCGCTGCATGCGGCCCGCAGCTGCCGCACGCACGTGCTCAAGGCCAGCGACTGGGATCGCCTCGAGGCGACCCTGACCCAGACGACACTTTTCGAGTCACCGAGCCCGACAGCCCCGGCCGCCACGACACCCCAGCCGCGGGGGCGCCGGCGCGGGCGAATGATGAGGAACAGCAGCGTATGAGCAACCAGACCTACGGCGAGCGCCTGATCCTGGTGCGTGAGGCCATCGATAAGCTGTTGCAGGGTTCGCAGTCCTGGCGATTCGGTGATCGACAGTACACCAGGGCGGATCTCGCCACCCTTGAGCGCATGGAGCGCCACTACGCCAAGATGGCCTCGCGTGAGGAGGCCGTGGCCACCGGGCGTGGCGGCCGTAACCGCGTCCGCTACATCGGCTGGTGATCATGGGACTCTTCGACCGTTTCAAGGCCTCGCCCTCGCTGGCCGACGAGCAGCAGCAGGCGGCCGTCGATGAGGTGCGCCGCCTTCGCGACAGCCAGGGCACCACGCGCGCCAATGTCGGCAGCGAGACCCGCTACCGTGGCGCCAGTCGCATGCTGCGCAGCATGATCAGCTGGCTCCCCGGGCTCGGCAGCCCCCGGCAGGATGCGCCGGCGGGTGAGCGCGAGACGCTCATCGCCCGCTCGCGGGACGCCTACCGGAACCACATGCTGGGCCGCGCCGCCGTCACCCGGGCCGCCACCAACGTGGTGGGCATGGGGCTGACGCTACGCCCCAACGTGGACGCGGAGGCCTTGGGCATCAGCGACGACGAAGCCGACGCGATCAATGACCAGCTCGCCCGTGGCTTCCGGTTGTGGGCCGAGGACCCGAACGAGTGCGATGCCGAGGCCACGCTCGATTTCTACGGGCTGCAGCGCCTGGCTTTCGTCTCGGCGCTGGTCAGCGGCGACGTGTTCGGGTTCACGCCGGACGAGCAACGCGCCAGCGGCATGTTCAGCCTCAAGCTGCAGCTAGTCGAGGCCGAGCGGATCGGCACCCCCTTGGGTGGTCGCAACACCGCCGCCGAGGTCGATGGCGTGCGCCTCGATGCGCTGGGCCGCGCCACGCACGTGCGCGTGTGCAGCGGCTACCCTAGTGACCCGATGACATCACACCGCTGGGAGTGGCTGCCCGTGTTCGGCGCCCAGACCGGGCGGCGCCGGATTCTGCACTTGATGAACGAGAAGGACCGCCCCGGCCAGCCGCGGGGCGTGCCCTATCTGGCGCCGATCCTTGAGCCGCTCCAGAAGCTGGAGCGCTTCAGCCAGGCCGAACTTACCGCCGCGGTGATCGGGGCCATGTTCACGGTGGCCATTACACACGAGCACCGCGAGGACGACCCCGGCCTGGGCGGCAGCACGACCGCGTGGGATCGCTACAGCAACGACCCTGGCAAGGAAGAGCGCCCGGTCGTGCAGAGCAACCGCGACCAGGCGCCTGAAGGCGAAAACCTCACCCTGGGGGAGGGAGCCATCTGGGATCTGCCGGAGGGCGCCAAACCCCAGACGGTGAGCCCGGATCGCCCGAACGCGCAGTTCGACCCCTTCTTCGTGGCGGTGGTGAAGGAGATCGGTGCCGCCCTGGAGCAGCCCGCCGAGGTGCTGCTGATGCACTTCAGCACCAGCTACACCGCCGCGAGGGCCGCCTTCAATCAGCTGTGGAAGTTCATCAAGCAGCGCCGGCACCACCTCACCACCCAGTTCTGCCAGCCGCTCTATGAGCTGGTGGTCGACGAAATGGTCGCCCGGGGCATGATCGAGCTGCCCGGCTATCGCGACCCGGCCCGCCGGCGCGCCTACGTGCGTTCGCTGTGGATCGGTGAGCCGCTGGGCAGCCTGAACGAGCAGGTCGATGCCAAGGCGGCGAGCGAGCGCATTGCCAACGGCACGAGCAACGAGCACCTGGAAACCATGGCGCTGCACGGCGA
>SBLD01000054.1 GCA_004551485.1 Billgrantia azerbaijanica
CGATCAGGTAATTCAATGTGAGCACTTGCCGCGAGACAGCGATCGTCGTTTAAGGAGGTGATCCAGCCGCAGGTTCCCCTACGGCTACCTTGTTACGACTTCACCCCAGTCATGAACCACACCGTGGTGATCGCCCTCCCGAAGGTTAGGCTAACCACTTCTGGTGCAGTCCACTCCCATGGTGTGACGGGCGGTGTGTACAAGGCCCGGGAACGTATTCACCGTGACATTCTGATTCACGATTACTAGCGATTCCGACTTCACGGAGTCGAGTTGCAGACTCCGATCCGGACTGAGATCGGCTTTTCGGGATTAGCTCGTCCTCGCGAACTCGCAACCCTTTGTACCGACCATTGTAGCACGTGTGTAGCCCTACCCGTAAGGGCCATGATGACTTGACGTCGTCCCCACCTTCCTCCGGTTTGTCACCGGCAGTCTCCCTAGAGTTCCCGACCGAATCGCTGGCAAATAGGGACAAGGGTTGCGCTCGTTACGGGACTTAACCCAACATTTCACAACACGAGCTGACGACAGCCATGCAGCACCTGTCACTCGGCTCCCGAAGGCACACCCGCATCTCTGCAGGCTTCCGAGGATGTCAAGGGTAGGTAAGGTTCTTCGCGTTGCATCGAATTAAACCACATGCTCCACCGCTTGTGCGGGCCCCCGTCAATTCATTTGAGTTTTAACCTTGCGGCCGTACTCCCCAGGCGGTCGACTTATCGCGTTAACTGCGCCACAAAGGTCTCGAGGACCCCAACGGCTAGTCGACATCGTTTACGGCGTGGACTACCAGGGTATCTAATCCTGTTTGCTACCCACGCTTTCGCACCTCAGCGTCAGTGTCAGTCCAGAAGGCCGCCTTCGCCACTGGTATTCCTCCCGATCTCTACGCATTTCACCGCTACACCGGGAATTCTACCTTCCTCTCCTGCACTCTAGCCTGACAGTTCCGGATGCCATTCCCAGGTTGAGCCCGGGGCTTTCACAACCGGCTTATCACGCCGCCTACGCGCGCTTTACGCCCAGTAATTCCGATTAACGCTCGCACCCTCCGTATTACCGCGGCTGCTGGCACGGAGTTAGCCGGTGCTTCTTCTGTGGGTGATGTCCTTCCTCGAGGGTATTAACCCCAAGGCCTTCTTCCCCACTGAAAGTGCTTTACAACCCGAAGGCCTTCTTCACACACGCGGCATGGCTGGATCAGGGTTGCCCCCATTGTCCAATATTCCCCACTGCTGCCTCCCGTAGGAGTTCGGGCCGTGTCTCAGTCCCGATGTGGCTGATCATCCTCTCAGACCAGCTACGGATCGTCGCCTTGGTGAGCCGTTACCTCACCAACCAGCTAATCCGACATAGGCTCATCCGATAGCGCAAGGCCCGAAGGTCCCCTGCTTTCTCCCGTAGGACGTATGCGGTATTAGCCTGAGTTTCCCCAGGTTATCCCCCACTACCGGGCAGATTCCTATGCATTACTCACCCGTCCGCCGCTCGACGCCCGGGAGCAAGCTCCCGTCGTTTCCGCTCGACTTGCATGTGTTAGGCCTGCCGCCAGCGTTCAATCTGAGCCATGATCAAACTCTTCAGTTTAAATCAGTGCGGTTCTTGCTCCCCCGAAGGAGAAAGCGAACCAAACTCGGCTCAAGGTTCAAACGTCTCGTTTGACGAGTCGCTTGCCTTGATGATCAGTGACTGCTCACTGCCTCATCGACAAGCGCCCACATGAATTACCTGATCGATTGTTAAAGAGCGGCTCCGGGCTCTTGTAAAGAGTGGAGCGTCTCGCTGTTGCTGTCGGCGGTGCCGCCAGCGCCCGGCGAGGAAGGCGTATTCTACGTGATCGGCGCTGCCTGTCAACCGCGATCTCGGTGATCGCTGAGGTGCATCGAGCCGTGCTCGCCGCCCCTCGGGCTGACCGG
>SBLD01000055.1 GCA_004551485.1 Billgrantia azerbaijanica
CTAGCCCGCTTATCTCACCGATGAGTATCGCAGGGACCGTTTGGTCCCTGCGAATGTGTTTGCCCGATCCCTGGCGCGAGTCGCTGCGCGTTGTGTCATGCTCAGCCGCCGATTCCGCGGCTTTCTGTCATGCCAGGAGGGGTGCGGAGGGGAAATGGCGGGCGATCAGGATGAGCTGGCCGTGATCGCCGGGTACGGCAACCGCTCATGACCTCGTGGTGATCGGGTTCGATTAACCGGGAGGTGCCCAGGCCGGGTAGCGGCGCACGTTGGCGAGGATCTGGGCGATGTCGCTGGCGTAGGGGTAGGCCTCGGAGAACGACAGCCATACCTTGCGCACGGTGACCCGGAGGCGCGTGCCGATCTTCAACAGCTTCACGCGGATCGTCGTGCACTGGGCCTTGGCGTACGGGGTGCCCGCGAGCCCCAGCCGGCGCAGGCCATGCAGTAGCACATAGGCGAACGAGGAGAAGTACAGCCTGAGCTGATTGGCCCGCAGCGTCGCGGTGCTGGTGCGGTCGGCAAAGAGCCCCAACTGCTGCTCCTTGATCCGGTTCTCCATCTCGCCGCGCACGCAGTAGAGCGTCTCGTAAAGCTCCCTGGCGCCGGCCCGCTGGAGCGGCAGGTTGGTGACCACAAACCGGGGGTTGGCTTTGCCGGGCAGATACTCCGCCTTGCCGATCACCCGCCGTTCACACGACCAGGACTTCCGCGTTCGGTAGCGGAAGTCCCGGAAGCGCCGCGCCGGCTTGCCGGTCTGCGCGTGCTCGGCTTGGGCCTCAGCCATCTCCCGGCCCAGCGCGCGATACAGCCGCGGGTTCCGGGCCAGGCCCAGCACATAGCCCACCGCATTGGCTTCGCACCAGTGCATGATCGCCTCCCGACAGAAGCCGGAGTCGCCGCGGATCACGATCCGCGTCGTCGGCCAGCGCGCGCGGATCTGCGCCACGAGGCGCTCGAGCTCGTCGACGCTGCCCGCCGCCCCATCGACATTCGACGGCCGCAGCCGGGCACACAGCAGGTGCTCGCCGCAGAAGATGTACAGCGGCAGATAGCAGTAGCAACGGTAGTAGCCGTGGAAGAAGCGGCCTTCCTGATGGCCGTGCAGCGGATCGTCCGTGGCATCGAGATCCAGCCAGATCTCCCGCGGCGCCTCCGCGTAGGACTCAAGGAAGACCTCCACCAGGAGCCGATCCAGCGCGGCGGGATCGGCGGCGATCCGTTTGTAGCGATCCGTCGCGGCCGCTTCCGGCGTCGTGAGCTCCAGACGGTTCAGCGTGCTCGACCCCGCCAAGGGATACCCCCGGTCGCGCTCGCGGGGACGCTGCTCGCCGGTCAGGTCGGGCGTGCCTACCAACAGCGCCAGCACGCTGTCCGTGCGCAGGGCATCGTGATCGTTGAGATCTTCATAGCCCAGCGCCAGCCCATAGATCCGCTGCGATACCAACGCCAGCACGCTGTGCTCGACGCTGTTCTGGTTGCGGTGATCGGTGAAACAGGCGGCGACCCGACTCAGCAACCCGAGCCGCTGGTCGACTTCCCGAAGCAGCAGCCCCCCTCCGTCCGAGCTGATCCGGCCGCCATCAAAACGGCCCACGACGTCACGGCGTCCGAGGGCGTGAAATTCGAGCTGGGCGGGCGTACACTCTGTGGTCATAGGCCTCTCGTTCTGGGCGGAGTAAGTGCTTGGCGGCTCTTACTTTATGCACCAGGCGGAGGCCTATTTCCATTCTGTCGGTGAGATTTCCGGGCTAG
>SBLD01000056.1 GCA_004551485.1 Billgrantia azerbaijanica
CCGGAATAAGCGGATCTGGCAGAAGAAGTCCGGGGTGCCCAACGAGGCGCTGGACTGCGAGGTATACGCGCTGCATGCGGCGCGCAGCTGCCGCACTCACGTGCTCAAGGCCAGCGACTGGGATCGCCTCGAGGCGGCCCTGACCCAAACGACACTTTTCGAGGCACCAAGCCCCGCCGCACCGGCGCCCCAGCCCCGGGCACGCCGCCGCGGTCGAATGATGAGGAACAGCAGCGTATGAGCAACCAGACCTACGGCGAGCGCCTGATCCTGGTGCGCGAGGCCATCGACAAGCTGCTGCAGGGGTCGCAGTCCTGGCGCTTCGGTGATCGACAGTACACCCGAGCGGACCTCTCCACCCTGGAGCGCATGGAGCGGCACTACGCCAAGATGGCTGCGCGCGAGGAAGCCGTGGCCAGCGGCCGCGGTGGCCGCAATCGCGTCCGCTACATCGGGTGGTGACCATGGGATTTTTCGAACGCCTCCGCCCCCGAGCCTCAGGCTCTCTCGCCCAGGAACAGGCCCGCCTGGCCCTGGACGAGCTGCGCAAGCTGCGCGACAGCCAGGGCACCACCCGCGCCAACGTCGGCAGCGAGACCCGCTACCGCGGGGCCAGCCGCATACTGCGGAGCATGATCAGCTGGCTGCCAGGCCTCGGTAGCCCGCGTCAGGATGCCCCGACCGGCGAACGCGAGACCTTGATCGCTCGTTCGCGTGACGCTTATCGCAACCACATGCTGGGCCGCGCCGCCGTCACCCGGGCCGCCACCAACGTGGTGGGCATGGGCCTGACGCTGCGCCCCAACGTCGACGCCGCCGCCCTGGGGCTCAGCGATGACGAGGCCGACGCCCTCAACGACCAGCTGGCCCGCGGCTTCCGGCTTTGGGCCGAGGATCCGGGGGAATGCGACGCCGAGGCCGCGCTCGACTTCTACATGCTCCAGCGCCTGGCGTTCGTCTCCGCCCTGGTCAGCGGTGACGTGTTCGGCTTCACCCCGGCCGAGAAGCGCAGCGGCGGGCTGTTCGCGCTCAAGTTGCAGTTGGTGGAGGCCGAGCGCGTCGGCACGCCGCTGGGCGGGCGCGACACTGCCAACGAGGTGGACGGCATGCGCCTGGATGCTCTGGGCCGCGCCACCCATGTGCACGTGTGCAGCGGCTATCCCAGCGACCATCTGACCTCGCTTCGCTGGGAGTGGGTGCCGGTGTTCGGCGAGCAGACTGGTCGCCGGCGCATCGTGCACCTGATGAATGAGAAGGACCGCCCCGGCCAGCCCCGCGGCGTGCCCTACCTGGCGCCGATCCTCGAGCCGCTGCAGAAGCTCGAGCGCTTCAGTCAGGCCGAGCTCACCGCGGCGGTGATCAGTGCCATGTTCACCGTGGCCATCAAACACACCCCGAGCGAAGACGAGCCGGGCCTGGGTGGCTCCACCGTGTGGGACCAGCACAGCAACGACCCGAGCAAGCCTGATCGCCCCGTGGTGCGCAGCGACCAGCCCGAGCCGCCGGAGGGCGACAACCTTCAACTCGGCGAGGGCGCAGTGTGGGACCTGGAGGAGGGCGCCGAGCCGGTGCCGATCAACCCCAGCCGGCCGAACGCCCAGTTCGACCCCTTCTTCGTGGCGGTGGTGAAGGAGATCGGTGCCGCCCTGGAGCAGCCCGCCGAGGTGCTGCTGATGCAC
>SBLD01000057.1 GCA_004551485.1 Billgrantia azerbaijanica
GAGCTATGGTGACTTCTGGTGTATGGGAGGAGGTAGAAAGGGTGGCGTATCCTGTTGATTGATCTCGCCAGATCACAATCAACACGGAATGGATACGCCATGACCGATTCTACCCTCCGAGCTCTTTCACAACCAGAACCCCAAGTCACCGACCCGCTGCATGAGTTGCTACGCCAAGGTGCCCGTGACCTGATCGCCAAGGCCGTTGAGGCCGAGCTGGCCACCTTCCTGGCGCAGTATGCCGATCAGCGGCTCGACGATGGACGCCAGGTCGTGGTCCGCAACGGCTACCTGCCCGAGCGCACAGTCCAGACCGGGGTCGGGGATGTCAGCGTGCAGGTGCCCAAGGTGCGTGACCGCAGTGGGGGTGGCGTTCGCTTCAACAGTAGCCTGCTGCCGCCCTATCTGAAACGAGCCCGCAGCATCGAGGAGCTGATCCCCTGGCTCTACCTGAAGGGGATTTCCACCGGCGACTACCAGGAGGCCCTGGCGGCGCTGCTGGGCGACCAGGCCAAGGGGCTGTCGGCCAACACGGTGTCACGACTCAAGAAGCAGTGGGAAGACGAGCATACCAAGTGGCGGAAGCGGGAGCTGGCCGACCGGCGCTACGTCTACTGGTGGGCCGACGGTGTGTACAGCAACGTCCGCATGGATGACCGCCTGTGCCTGTTGGTGATCATCGGCGTCACCGAGCATGGCCGCAAGGAATTGGTGGCCGTCGAGGATGGCTTCCGCGAGTCGGCGGCCAGTTGGGAGACCCTACTGACGGGCCTGCGAGAGCGTGGCCTGACCACGGCCCCGAAACTGGCGGTGGGCGACGGTGCCATGGGGTTCTGGGCGGCGCTGAGCAAGATTTACCCGGAAACAGACCATCAGCGCTGCTGGGTCCACAAGACGGCTAACGTGCTGAACAAGCTGCCAAAGTCGGTACAACCCAAGGTCAAGGCCGACCTCCATGACATCTGGATGGCCGAGACCCGCGACCAGGCGCACCAGGCCTTCGATCGCGCCCTGAAACGCTTCGAGGCCAAGTACCCCAAGGCCATGGCATGCCTGGCCAAGGATCGGGACGAGTTGCTGGCGTTCTACGACTACCCGGCAGAGCATTGGGTGCATATCCGCACCACCAACCCGATCGAGTCGACCTTCGCCACGGTCCGGCTACGGAGCAAGCGGAGCCGGAACTGCGGTTCCCGGGCGACGACCCTGGCGATGGTCTTCAAACTGCTCCAGTCTGCCCAGAAACGCTGGCGGCGGATCAAGCACTTCCAGAAACTGGAGCTGGTCGTCAGCAGCGTCAAGTTTCAGGACGGAGAGCAGGTAACCGATCAGTCAGACAGGAATGCGGCCTGACCGCCATCCACCAGATTTGACGATAACTC
>SBLD01000005.1 GCA_004551485.1 Billgrantia azerbaijanica
GTTTCAGGACGGAGAGCAGGTAACCGATCAGTCAGACAGGAATGCGGCCTGACCGCCATCCACCAGATTTGACGATAACTCCAGGCTGCTACGCCGCTTCTATAGGGTATTGTATTGGCCAGAGCGTGGCCTGAGGCATCCGGTTGCGAGGGCACGGGCCTGTGATGTCGCGTTCGGGCCGTGAGATTGGCCATGATGTCCCCCCTTCCGAACCCAATTTAACCTAACCTAGCGTGTCTGCTGGGCAAAATCCATCGGCGGGACGAGCGCCACAGCAGCCCGCAAGCGAGCCGGATCGCCGAGTCCATTGTGTGGGGGTAGCGTCAGGTCATGTTCGATAACGTTGCGTCCTGTGGTTGGCGGGTCGCTCGTGTATGGCTCGCCGGGGGATGAGGGTCCCGATCACCCGCAGTGTCGGCTGCTGGCAGTGCGGGCAAGTGTAGGTCGGTGCCGAGTCGCTGGCGGCGGTATCGGCATCCGCCGTCGCGTCGGCAACGGCCAGCGCGTGGCGGATCTGGGCCAGCCGTCGTCGCCGGCAGCGATTGGCCAGAAAACCGTAGTGACGGACCCGCATCAGCCCCTTGGGCAGGACGTGGAGCAGAAAGCGGCGCACGAACTCCTCGCCAGCGAGGACGAGCCGCTTGGGTCGGTCACGGTCGCGATAATCCTTGACGCGCAGGGTGACCTGGTGGTCGTCCACGGCGAGGATGCGCGCGTTGCTGATGGCGATCCGGCGCGTGTAGCGTGCCAGATAGCGCACCACCGTCTCGGTGTGCTCGAGACAGTCCTTGCTGTAGACCACCCACTCGGTGGCCATCAGGGCGTTGAGCTGGTCATCGACGTCACCGGGCCGGGTGACCCGGTGGAGTTCACCGGCCTTGGCGGCCTGACGCAGGGCACTGACCAGGTGCCCACGAAAGTGGCGTGACAGGGCCCGCACCGGGAACAGGTAGGGGCTGCGCGCCCCACGCCAGCCGCCATCGTCACCCAACGCGCCGCCGGGGACCAGGCAGTGCAGGTGCACGTGTTGGCTCAGGTTCTGGCCCCAGGTGTGGAGCACCGCACTCATGCCCATTTCACCGCCGAGGCGCTTGGGATTGCGACCGAAGGCGCGCAACGTCTGCCAGGCGCTCTGGAACAGCCGCCGGTAGATCACCTCGGGATGCAACTGGACCCAGCCGTTGAGGCGGTGCGGCAGGGTGAACACGACATGGTAATAGCGCACGGGCAAGATGTTCGCCTGCTGACGCTCGGCCCACTGGTGCATGGCACGGCCCTGGCACTGCGGGCAGTGGCGATCGCGACAGCCGAAGTAGTGCGGCTGGGTGTGGTCGCAGCCCGTGCACTGCAAGACCGTTCCGCCCATCGCCTCGGTGCGACAGGCCAGCAGGTGATGGCACACGCGTTGGCGCTGGCGGTCCAGGCAGGCCGGGTTGAGAAAGCGACTCAGGGCCTGTTGGAGGGTGGCGGGCTCACTCATGGCTCATGGCCCACCGCCAAGCCGGCCACCAGGTCGATGGGGCCCTGACTCGCCCCCTGCTGGCCCGGCAACCAGTGCAGGTAACGCATCGTCGACTGAATGCTGCGATGGCCCAGCAGCCGCTGGAGCTGATGAACGGGCAGGCCTTGTTCCAGGACATGCGTGGCATAGGCATGGCGCAGGCTGTGGATGCCACCGACCCGCTCGACACCGGCCAGTCGCTTGGCCTGGCTAAAGGCCTTTTGCGGCGCACTCGGGTGCAGCGCCCGATCCGGGAACAGGGCGCTCGGGAACAGCCAGGTTGGCGGTCGATAGGCTCGCCAGTAGTCGCGCAGGCGAGCAATCAGGGTCGCCGACAGCAGGACCATGCGGTCCTTCGCGCCTTTGCCCTGCGCCACCCGTAGCTGGCCGCGCTGACTGTCGATGTCGCTGACCCGCAGGTGGCAAACCTCGCTCACGCGCAGTCCGCAGCCGTAGCACAGCTCGAGCATCATGCGATGCTTGCGGTTGTGACAGGCGGCCAGGATTCGCCGGACTTCGTCGCGGGTCAGCAGTTCCGGAATCCGCTGCGGAGCCTTCGGCACCACGGGCGATACGTCAACCGACGGCCAGTGCAACACCTGCAGGTACAGGAAGCGTACGCCGTGCAGATAGAGGCGGCAGCTGGCGGCGGACAAACCGCGCTCCTGAACCAGATGGTTGAAGAAGCGCTGCAGGTCGTCGGTGCTCAACGTGTCTGGCGACCGGTGGCAATAACGCGCCAGGTCGGTGATCACCATCAGGTAGGTGGTGTGGGTGCGTGGTGCGAAGCCACGCTGACGCATGGCGTCGATCATCCTCTGTCGTAAGGCAGTCATCGTCATCACTCCTGTTCGTTGACCCACGTGGGTCAACGAACAGTGTGGTGCGATGAGGCGAAAGACAGGATTCGGCGACAGCTACCGCGAAGCGGTTTAGTTCAACAGGTATTAGACAGCCGACACGTGTATTGACTTGAACGTGCCGGCGCGTTCAAGTCAATAAACGAGCGTGCCAAACCGAGCACAACTCCATGAAAAATCTCAACATTAATTATAGCTAGGCAACATAACACGGGTAAACGCGCTGGCTGCATTTTCCGGCCTCCGCCCCATCGCGCAGCAAGTTGCGCTCCTACGATAACTGTCGCTGACCACGTCTGGCGTATCATTCCACCTGCTCCCTGACCTTGCCGAGATCGAATGCCAACCGACCGACAATTGCCTGCATCTCATCGATCGACCGCTCATAGCTCCAGGCCACATCGGCGATATCGGGCAGCGAGTAATAGGTGGTATCGCCCTTGAACGGGCAATGGGTGACGGTGGCGGACACCGAGAGCTTCGACATATCCACATCCGCTCGCGGGAGATATTGTCTCGGTAGATAACCACGCTCGCGCAGTTCGATGGCGTTGCGGGTGTCGGCGATCAGGGTGCCGCCAGCAAGGATGCGCACCCGCCGGGTATGCGGATGGAGGGTGATGTGAGAGTCAGAAGTGTGATCGGCCATCGGCAGTCCCTTGCTGGTTGGCGTCTCAACCAGCTTAAGGCGTCGGGAACGAGATGTCACCGATTGGAGACAAGATTGCTTAAGCCATTCGTCTAGAGCTGCCTCAGGGGGTAAAGAGGCCATGGCAACCGCCTGTCAGTACAGTGGTTTGGGGGCGCTCACTCATGCTGGAGGATATTGATCAACTTACCGAAGGGATCGCGGACGTAGAAGCGCCGCACGCCCCAGGGTTCGCTGACGGGGCCGTATTCGATGGGCACGTCCGCCGCCTCGAAGCACGCCAGCGCCGCCTCGAGGTCGTCGACCTCGATGGAGAGGTCGGGCACCGGCGTTCCCGAACCGCCCTCGGCGCCGAAGCTCAGCTGCACCCGCATCCGCTCGTCCGAGCCGTAGGTGCGAAACCAGCCGTGATCCATGAGCCGCTCCAGGCCCAGGATGCCCCCGTAGAAGGCCTCCGCCTTGTCGAGATCCTCCGTGGCCGTGTTGGCCATGATGCGCTTGACCTTCATCCGTCACCTCGGCTGCTGTGTCCCTGGCGTGTTCGCGCAACGCACCGTCCATGCCGCGCTCGTCGGCCGGGTGCGCCCCGCTCCCTCAGCTAGCCTAGTCGCCGGGGGCAGGTCTGTCAGACGGGCGTCGAGCTCACCGCCGCCCTGGCCGCTTGCGCCAGGGATCAGGAGGTGGCCGGGCCCGAGGTCTGCTCCGCCTGGGCCGATGCCTTGCTCAACAGGTTCGCGCATGGGATATCCTGCCCATCGTGACGCCCCTGGATACGGAGGAGACGCAGCATGGATCGATTTACCGGCGGCTGCCTCTGCGGCAGCGTTCGACTCGTGGCGACGGGACGCCCCTACCGGGTCGGCCTGTGTCACTGTCTCGACTGCCGCAAGCATCATGGGGCGCTGTTCTATGCTTCCGCGGTGTTTCCCCAGGAGGCGGTGACGATCGAGGGCGAGACACGCGACTACGCCGGGCGGTTTTTCTGCCCCCGCTGTGGCTCGTCGGTGTTCGCCCGCAGCGATGACGAGATCGAAGTGCACCTGGGCGCCCTGGATGCCCCGGATCAACTGAGGCCAACCTACGAAAGCTGGGTTATCCGTCGCGAGTCCTGGTTGCCGTCGTTTCCGCACATGAGGCGCTACGAGCGAGATCGCGACGCCCCCGGGCGCGGTGAGGAGTAGGAAGAAAACAGGGGCTGTCGCCCGAAGACTCTTGCAGACAGCCCGCCCCGACGGCGGCGGGCCGTCGGGGCGGGCATGCCAGGGGAGGCCGGTGGTCGCCTGTCAGGCCGTGACCGCCGGCTCGCGGCTGGCCTGACGAAGCTCCTGCTGCAACTGGGCGATCAGCGCGTCCACCCGGCGCTCTGCCGCGTCGAGGGAGGCGGCCAGCCGCTCCCCGCCCTCCTCCTGGTGCTCGATCGCCACCCGGTGGATGCGGGTGATGCCGATGAACTCCAGCGCCGTGGCCAGGCCGGGCTCCAGGTGGTTCATGTGGGCCAGCTCGCCGCCGGGCTCGAAGCCGGCGCCGCCCCGCGACGACAGGATGATGGCGTGACGCGGCCGGTCGGCCAGGCGGGGCGTGAAGGGATCGTCCGGCCGGCTCGGGTCGTAGTCCACCGTGCGCCCCATGCGCACCACCAGGTCCACCCAGGCCTTCAGCGCCGCCGGCATGCCGAAGTTGTACAGCGGGGCGCCGATCACCACGACGTCGGCGGCCGTCAGTTCGTCGATCAGCCGGTCGCTCTCGGCGAGCACCTCCGCCATCCAGGGCTCCTGGCGTTCCGGGGGCGTGAAGGCGGCCTGGATCCAGCGCTGGTCGATGAAGGAGGGCGGGGTGCCGCCCACGTCGCGATGGGTCACGGTGGCCTCCGGCTGGCGGGCCTGCCAGCCGGTGACGAAGCGCTGGGTGAGGCGACGGCTGAGGGAGCCGTGCTCGTCGGTGCCGGCGAGGCCGGGGCGGGCGCTGGCGTCCAGTTGCAGGAGATGGGTCATGTCGGGCTCCTTGTCTTGTGAGCTGAACTCACTCATCGTTGAGGGGTGACTTGAGCCTATGACCGAGCGTTCAGGGCCACAAACGATGAATATTTGCCGATACAGATGAGCTGAATTCACCCATGAACCCTCGCCGACTCCCTTCGCTGTCTGCCCTGCGGGCCTTCGAGGCCGCCGCCCGCCACGAGAGCGCCAAGCAGGCGGCCCATGAGCTGTCCGTCACGGCCACGGCCATCAGTCATCACATCCGCGGGTTGGAGGATGCCCTGGAGGTGGCGCTCTTCGTGCGCAAGCCCCGCCAGCTGGTGCTCACGCCCCAGGGACGGGAGCTCTTCCAGACCCTGGAAGCGGCGTTCGACAGCATCGGCAAGACCGTGGAGCGGCTGCAGGCGCCGCCCGTCCGCCAGGCGGCCACGCTCTCCACCACCCCGGCGGTGGCCGTGCGTTGGCTGCTGCCCTGGGTATGTATGCTCAGGGAGTCGCACCCGGAGATCGACCTGCGCATCCATGCCTCCCACGAGCCGGTGGCGCTGGACGGCGTGACGGCGGACCTGGCGATTCGCTATGGCGAGGGCCAGTGGCCGGGGCTGGTGGCGGAGAAGCTGTTCGACAACACCTTCATCCCGGCCTGCAGCCCGCACCTGAAGCTGACCGATCCGTCCGAGCTGCCCGGCCATCCGCTGATTCACTTTCGGCCCCAGGACGTCTCGGTGACGCCCGCGGACTGGGCCGGCTGGCAGAAGCGCGCCAGGGTGCCGGGACTGGATGTCGGCGCCGGGCTGGTATTCTCCGACGAGACTCACGCCATCTCCGCCGCCATCGGCGGCCAGGGGGTGGCCCTGATGAGTCGCCCGCTGATCGCCGACGAACTGGCGGAGGGGCGCCTGGTCCAGCCTTTCGGGCCGGAGTTGGAGGGCAAGCCGTTCTACTTGGTCTATCCGGAAAGCCAACGCGATGCGCCGACGATACGGGCGATCCGCGACTGGGTGATGCGGGTGCCGGGAGGGCTGTGCCAGCTTTCGGACAGCGCCTGAGGGAAGGCAGACGATGCGGTTCCCTCGTGGGCAAGGCATCGCCATGCCCTCGACGAGACGCTGGCTACCGCCGTCGATCGCCGACTTTTCGTACAAAGCCTAGACGAGGTGGGGCTCGAGCCAGCGCCTCAGCTGCGGCCCCTGCAGCAGCCCGGCCTGGCGGGCGATCTCGCGCCCCTCCTTGAAGACGATCAGCGTGGGAATGCTGCGAATGCCGAAGCGCCCGGCCAGGGTCGGTTCTGCCTCGGTGTCGAGCTTGGCGAAGCGGATCCGCGGCTCCAGCTCGGCAGCCACCTGGGCAAAGACCGGCGCCATCATCTTGCAAGGCCCGCACCAGCCGGCCCAGAAGTCCACCACCACCGGCAGCTCGCTGCGCTCGATCAGGGCCGCATAGTTGGCGCTGGTGAGCTCCAGGGGTGCACCGGTGAACAGTGGTTTCTTGCACTTGCCGCAGCGCGAGGCGTCGGCCAGCCGCGCCGTGGCCACGCGGTTGATGGCCAGGCAGTGGGGGCAGGCCAGATGCAGGGAATCGGACATGGCAGGGCTCCGGTGAGAGTGGCATTGACGAGGATATGGAGGCGCCCGGGATGAAAACAAACGCTCAGCCGCGCGGCGGCGGGCCAGAATCCACCACTCGGTAGCGCGTGCTGCGCCCCCCACCCGGCAGTTTCTCCAGGCACCCCTTGGCCAGCAGGTCGGAGAGATGTCGGGTCGCGGTGGCCTTGCTGACCTTGGCGACCTTCTGGTACTGGGCAGCGCTGATCCCGCCCTCGAAGCCCCGCTCTCCCCCATCCAGCAACCGATTGAGCACCTTGATCTGCTCCGGTAACAGGCCAGCTTCGGCGAATCGCAGCCAGAAGCGCGTCTTGGCCAGGGTACGCTCGATGCCGGCGAGAGCATCCGCCAGGGTCTGCAGCAGGATATCGAGAAACCAGGCCAGCCAGTCGCTGAGATCCGTCGTGCCACGCTGGCTGGTTTCGAGCACCCGGTAGTAGTCCTGACGCTCGGCCAGGATCGCGGCGGACATGGTATAGAGGCGAATGCTTTGTTGGTCGGCCTGGGCCAAGGCCCGGTCGGTAATGGCACGAGCCAGGCGGCCGTTACCGTCCTCGAAGGGGTGCAGGGTGACGAACCAGAAATGGGCAATACCGGCCCGCAGCAGGGGGTCCAGGGTCGGGTCGTGGCGGCTCTCATCGAACCACGCCAGGAAGGCGGCCATTTCGTCCTCCAGCACCTGGCGAGGCGGGGCTTCGAAATGCACCCTGGGCTTGTCGAGACGGCCGGAGACGACCTGCATCGGCTCCTCGCCTCGCCACTCTCCTACCCGCAGCTTGACCAGTGATGCCTCGGCATCGGGAAAAAGCCAACGATGCCACTGGAAGAGCCGCTCGCGGGTCAGGGCCGTATCCGGCCAGCCGATGGCATCCATCATCATGTCGGCCAGGCCCTCCGAACGCGACGAAACAGCCGTCACCCCACTTTCCACGCCCAGGCGTCGCGCCAGGGAGGAGCGTACCGAGGCGGCATTGAGGCGCTCCCCCTCGATGGCGGAGGAGGTAATGATGTTTTGCAACAACGTGTCCAGCATCATTGCCGGATCATCGTCGGCCGGGAGGGAGCCTACCCTCCCCAGCAGCATACCGAGAGACCGCCACGCTTCCTGCAGGCGAGGCTGTATCACGGCGGCCCGCCAGTGGAAATCGGGCCAGTCGGGCTGCTGCCAGATCCAGGTCGGCATCGTGGAGGAAGCGTTCATGGCGACCCCTGAATGTTCCGATGAGCCGAATAACTGCATCATTCGGCTCTCTATATGAGCCGAATTGTCAGCCGATTCGGCTCAGGGGTCAAGCGAGGCAGGCAATCGGGGGGCAGACCCTCATTGCCTCTCCGCGTCAGGCAGGCAAGGGGCCCGGCCGACCCAGCAGGTAACCCTGCGCTTGCGGACCCCGATCTCTCGCAGGGCTTCCAGTTCGGCCTGCGTCTCGACGCCCTCGGCGAGCAGCCGGCTGCCCGTTTCGGCCGTGAAGCCCACTAGTGCCGCGGCCAGCGCCTCGAAGAGGCTGGCGTAGTCGTCCACGACATCGTGTTCGGTGACCTCGAGCATCAGGCGGTCAAGGGGATAGGGCGCGAACAGATCGGCCAGCCGGCCGGACAGGATGGTGGCCGGAGAGGCATTGAGCGACAGAACGGAGAGGCGCGCTTCAGTCGTCGGGGGTCAGCCGCTCGTTGAGGTCGGAAAAGGCGAAGCCGGCCTCGGGGCCGCCGGCGATGACGTAGAGGGCCCCACCCACCGCCGCCGCATCCAGGCCGTGGCGGGCCGTGGGCATGGGCGGCAGGCGCTCCCAGCGGTCCTCCTCCGGGTGGTAGCGCTCCGCCTCGTCGAAGGTGCGTTTCTCGGGGGAGAAGGTCTCGCCGCCGAACAGGTAGACCCAGTCGTCGAGCACCGCCACGGCGACCCCGCTGCGTCCAGTGGGCACCGGGGCGCCCTCCTCCCAGCGATCCTCCTCGGGGTGGTAGATCTCGTTGGTGGACAGGCGGAAGGTGGCGGCGTCGCGGCCGGCGAGCACCACGAGGCGACCGTCGATCGCGGCGGCGCGGTGATGGTTGCGCGGCGTGGGCATGGCCGCGAGCTGGCTCCACAAGTCGCGTTGCGGGTCGTAGACCTCGTGGACGCCGACATCCTCCCGGCCATGGGTGGTGCCACCGATGGCATGAATGCGCCCGTCGAGCACGGCCGTGGCCAAGGCGCCCCGCGGGGTGGGGAGCACCGGGCCCTGGCGCCATCTCTCCGCGTCGATGTCGTAGATGTGGAAAGCGTCGGTGGGGGTGAAGCTGGCTTCGTCGTAGCCGCCGATCAGGTAGAGCCGGCCGTCGTGGTACTCGAGGCCGGCGTGATTGACGCCTCGTGGCAGCTCGGTGAGGGTCTCCCAGCGGTCGTCGGCGGGGTCATAGGCGAAGAGCCTGCGCGGCGCCGTGGCCTCTTCCTCGCCGGTCTGCTTGAAGCCACCCGCGAGGAAGATGCGCGCGCCGTCGGTGGCCACGCTGACCTCGGTGCGCGCCTCGGGCAGCGGAGCCATCCGGCGCCACTCGCCGGCGGCTTCCCCGACGTCGGCGGCGGCCAGGGGCACCACCAGGCAGAGCCCCAGGAGGGCGCCCAGCCAGGCGCCATGGGCATCGCACGCTCGGGATGGCATGATCCACCTCCTCCCGCCGCTCGCAGCTGGCGGCGGCGTGGCAACCTCCCTTCAGCCTAGCAGGCGAGCACGAGGCGGCCTTTACCTTGCTGGCGGGCAGCGCTCCGGTCTCTTCTGCCCCGTCGGCCCAGCGGCGGGACGCCATGGCGCGGGCGAACGCCTCTCGGTAGGCGACGGATCTTGCCCAACAGCCGTGGCCGCCCCGTCAAGGCGGTACACTGTGACGAGGTCACCCATGACAAGGCAGGCAGCTTCAATGCAACGATCCTCCACCCCCAACTCCCGCGCCGATGGAATCGGCGAGGCCAAGCTGACGGCACTGGGCGGCCGCGACATCCTCTTCGTGATGGCGGCCGACGCCGAGTACGGCCCGCATCTCAGGGAGCGTTTCGAACCGCTCATGACCGGCGTCGGCCCCGTCGAGGCGGCCGTCGGGCTCTCCGCTGCCCTGGCCGGTCTCGAGGCGCGCGGGCGCCTGCCGGATCTGGTGGTGTCGCTGGGCTCGGCGGGCAGTCGGGAGCTCGAGCAGACCGAAGTCTACCAGGCGACCTCGGTTGCCTACCGCGACATGGACGCCTCGCCGCTGGGCTTCGAGACGGGCGTCACGCCCTTTCTCGACCTGCCGGCGACGCTCCCGCTGCCGCTGCACATTCCCGGGATTCGCGCGGCCACGCTGTCGACCGGCGCCAATATCGTCTCGGGCGCGGCCTACGACGGTATCGCCGCCGAGATGGTGGACATGGAGAGCTATGCCTGCCTACGCGCCTGCATGCGCTTCGAGGTGCCGCTCGTCGTGTTGCGCGGCATCTCGGACGGCAAGGCGGAACTGCACCACGTCGACGACTGGACGGAATATCTCCACGTCATCGACGAAAGGCTCGCCGCCGCCGTCGACCGCCTCGGCGAGGCGCTCGCCAAGGGCTTGCTGCCGCCCGCCAGGTGATGGGCGAAACCAGCGCCGATATGACATCGCTTCCTTAGCCCAGGATCCGGATCAACAAAAAGTACAGCGTGATGCCGAGGACGGCGGT
Source organism: Billgrantia azerbaijanica (assembly GCA_004551485.1). Classification (GTDB taxonomy): domain Bacteria; phylum Pseudomonadota; class Gammaproteobacteria; order Pseudomonadales; family Halomonadaceae; genus Halomonas; species Halomonas azerbaijanica. Next base: position 10,261 of record SBLD01000005.1, read on the forward strand.
GCCGATCAGGCCCAGCAGGTCAAGGAAGGCGATGACACCGACCACCGCCAATGACACCAGCGCCGCCACAGGCTCCCGCACCATCTCGCTGTACAGTAGGTAGACGGCGAAGTTGATGAAGACGGCGGCCGGCAGCAGGCGCTCCAGATAGCGCTGCGCCTCGGGGCTGAACCGCAGCGAGAGGAAGGCCGGGGCGATGCGCACCAGGCAACTGGTCGCGAAGAGTGCGGTTATCGCCATCGATTCCGGCGCGCTCATGCCCTCGCCCTCCCCAGAATGGCCGTCGCCAGCAGGATGCTGGGGATCCAGAAGTACACCGGCCCGAGCCCCTGGATGAGCAGCAGGGCAACCCCGGCGCTGAGCATCGCCGCCGCCAACATCGAGAATCGCCGTTGCGATGCCTGCAACAGGCGGGCGCGCAGTTGCGTCGCCGAGAGGTACATCAGCACCACACTGGCGGGATATCCGAGGTTCACATCGTTGCCCAGCCAGGCGGCCGGGATCACCCGACCGCCCCATGCCCCGACCACACCGGCCATCACCCAGGCAGCGAAGATCGTGACGCGGATCCAACCCACGCTGGCTGCGCTGTCGCCTTCGCGCTCCGTGGCATAGGCCTCGTCGCCCAGCATATGGGCCACGCAGGCGCGCTTGCCCGCCGATGACGGCAGGCGGACGGCCGTCGTGTAGGCGATGGGCAGGTAGCGACTGTTGATCGAGGCCGCGACCAACAGCATGGTGAAGAATCCGGCCCCGGACTCGGCGAGCGGCAACAGGGCGAACTGCCCGCTGCCGGTGAAGCCCAACAGACTGATGGCCAGCACTTCCAGCACCGACCAGTCCGCGCGAGCGGCCAGCACGCCAAACAGCAGGCTGATCGGCACCACCGCCAGCGCCGTGGGCGCCGCTCGCCTCAGCACGGATGCCGGGCGGCGGCCGGAGGCAAGCCCCGCTGCGTTACCGGTGGCCGTTGGCTCCCCTTTCATTGGCCGCCTCCCGCCATCGCCTGGCGGTAATATGTCCGGCCGCCGGCGCCCTCGCTTGCCGTGCCCCCGATGCGTACGCCGATCATGGCCCTGCCGTTCGTGGCGTTCATTCCGTGTACCTCTGCTGATGGTGCGGCGCCGAAGCTCCCCGCGCCGTGGGCCGCCTGCGCACGCAGGGCTGCACCGTTCGGCCCTGCGTGCGAAGGAAAGCATCGAGTGTAGAGAGGGGATTCGAGGCGGTCTTGTGGGATCGTGCAGGCTCGAGCCAAGAGCCGGACGGCGGCGACTTAGCGGCGGTGCAACATGCGCCGCCAGCGCGCCGGGGTGATGCCGTAGGCGCGGGTGAAATGATGGGTCATGTGGCTCTGGTCGGCGAAGCCGGCGATCAGGGACGCCTCCGTCAGCGTTCGCCCGGCGATCATCAACGCGCGCAGATGATCCAGGCGACGCATGGTCAGGTAACGGTAGGGGCTGGTGCCATAGAGCGCCCGAAAGTCTCGCGACAGGCGCCAGCGATCACGCCCGCTGGCCTGTTCGAGTTCCTCGAGGGTGATGGTGCGGCCCAGAGCGCTGTGGATATAGTCGCGCGCGTTCCGCGGCCCGGTAATCCAGCGCCCTGCGCCCGCGTCGCTGCCCCGCCACGGCCGCCAGCGCCTGCGCCAGCTCATAGATAGCGTCGTCTTCCTCGAGCGGGTCGACCGGGCAATCCACGCCCTGCAGGAGGGTCTGCGAGGCATGGTACAGGTGGGGATCGCGGGAGATGCCGTCGGGAATGAACGGCAGCGGCTGGCCGCCGAGCACCTGCTGCAACAGGGCCGGCGCGATGTACAGGATGCGGTAGCGGAACCCCTCATCGGTGCCCGCCTCACCGTCGTGCAGCTCATCCGGGTACAGCACGATGGTGCCACCCGGCAGGCTATGGCGCATGCTGTTCCGATACCGAAAGCAGTGCACCCCGGCCAGCGTCCGGCCGATGGCATAGGTGTCGTGGCGGTGCGGCTCGAAGCCATGCCCGCCGAAGAAGACCTCCATGCGCTCTACCTTCCTCGGCTGAAGAGCCCGTAACGCCCAGTCCTGGTTGCCGCTCATGTCGCTTCCCTGCCCCTGACCATGCCGCCTGGCTCCTGGAGATCCCTGCCCATTCTGCCCTCCGGCCGGGCGTCGCGCGACACGCCCCGCCAGCGCGACTGCCCTTCGCGCCGTCACCTTGGCTACTGTGTCCTTGGCAGCTTCGCGTAGCGAGGGACCTTCGCGCGGCCTCGCCGTCGACCGTCTCGGCGAGGCGATTGCCAAGGGCCTATTGCCGCCCTGATGCGCCAGACCACTGCAGGCCGGTTGCCGGTGCGGGGCGGCGCGCCGCGCGGCGCGGCGCGGCGCGGCGGCTTGCCGCGGCCTTGCCCACCACCGGTGAAGGTGTCATCGTCCTCCGGAACACCCTATCACCGCCTGACGACAAGGAGCCCCACCGTGTTCATCGCCATGAACCGTTTCCGGGTCAATCCCGAGAGAGTCGAAGAGTTCGAGCAGATCTGGCTGGAGCGGGAAACGCACCTGCAGGGCCTGCCCGGTTTCATCGAGTTCCACATGCTGCGCGGCCCCGAGGAGGAGGATCACGTCCTCTACGCCTCCCATACCGTGTGGCGCTCGCGCGAGGATTTCGAGGCCTGGACGCACTCCGAGGCGTTCCGCGCCGCCCACGCCAATGCCGGCCAGAGCCGTCGCGAGGGGCTCTATCTGGGCCCGCCGAAGTTCGAGGGTTTCGAGGTCATCCAGACGGTCGGTGACGCCAGCGACGCCTGATCTGGCGTCCTTCTGCCGATACACCGCCTTGGGCCGGGGCGGTGCACCACAGCTTCCAGCATTGCCGGCCAGCCGCGAACGTTACGGCACAGGGCTCAAGGAGGCGCCATGCCTGCCACCCGCACGCACTCGCTCAGCCCCGCCCTGGAGCGGGCCCACCTGGTGTGGGATCTGCTCATCATCGTACTGGTGATCGCCAACCTGGCCCTGCTGCTGTTCGACAGTCTCTTCCTGCTGCCGCCGCTGAACGCCGCCTTCGAGGCCGTGGCCCCTGGCCTGCACGCCGCCTATGACCGGCACATTCATGCGAACTTCATTGCCATCGACCTGGCGTTCGTGGCCGTCTTCCTGCTCGACGTGCTGCTGGGCTGGGCGGTGGCCATCGCCGAGCGGCACTACCACCGCTGGTTCTTCTACCCCTTCGTGCACTGGTACGACGTGCTCGGCTGCATCCCGGTCGGCGGTTTCCGGCTGCTGCGCATCCTGCGCGTCATCTCGCTGCTGCACCGCCTGCAGCGGCTGGGCCTGATCGACGTGCGCCGCTGGCGCCTCTACGGCGTGGTCGCCAAGTACTACGACATCCTCCTGGAGGAGCTCACCGACCGCATCGCCATCCGCATGCTCGACAACGTCCAGAACGAGATCCGCGCCAGCGACGGGCTGTCCACCCCGGTGATGGAGCGGGTGGTGCGGCCCCGCCAGCAGGCGCTGATCCACGAGATCAGCCAGCGGCTGGAAGCCATGGCGGGCGACGCCTATGCCCGCAACCGCGACGACACCCTGCGCTACGTGCGCGGCCTGGTCGGCCGCACCCTGGCGGAGAGCCCGGAGCTTCAGCGGCTCGGGCGCCTGCCGCTGGGCAGCCAGCTGGCCCGGGGGCTCGAGGCCTCGCTCTCCGACCTGGCCTGCCATCTGGTCAACGAGGCCCTGGTAGGCCTGAAATCGCCGGAGTTCTCCGCCCTGGTGGAGCACCTGGCCGAGAGCGGCTTCGATGCCTGGCTGCGCACCGATTCCCATAGCGAACAGATCACCGAGCAGGTGCTGGTGGACATGCTGGAGCTGCTCAAGGAGCAGATCGCGGTCAAGGGCTGGCAACACAAGTACGAATGAGCCCAGCGCCGGCGCGAAGCAGCCCGGCCGGGGCAGGTCGCTGCGGCGGTGGCGTGCGGGCCGGGTACCGGCGTCCGCTACTCGAGCCGGTGCGCCATACTGTCACCAGACAGGGCCAACCGAGGCAGGGACATGGGACGGAATGTGCACGATAGCCGCTTCCGACATCGCTACCTGAGCCATGACGCCTTGACGCATCAGCTCAAGGCGTGGGTTCAGGCCTACCCCGACCTGGCCCACCTGCAGAACATCGGCGTGAGCCCCGAGGGACTGGAGATCTGGGTGCTCACCATTGGCCCCGAGCCGGAGCGCCAGCGTCCCGCCGTGTGGGTGGACGGCAACATGCATGGTACCGAACTGGCCGGTTCCAGCGTCGCGCTGGCGGTGGCCGAGGCGGCCCTGGCGCTGCACACCGAGTCGCTCCCCCTGCCCGGGGAGCTGCCCGAGCATCTTCGCCGCTTCCTGCAGGATGTCCTGTTCTACGTGTGCCCACGCATCTCGCCGGACGGTGCCGAACAGGTGCTCCGGCAGGGCGGCTTCGTGCGTTCCGCCCCGCGCCGCTCGCCGGAGGCCGCCGAGCGGCCGTACTGGCGCGCCCAGGACCTCGATGGCGACGGTCGCTGCCGCTACCTGCGCCTCGAGGACGCGGCCGGCGACTTCGTCGCCTCGCCCGACTATCCCGGCCTGATGCTGCCTCGCGAGCTCGACGACCCACCCCCCTATTGGCGGCTCTATCCCGAAGGGGTCATCGAGCACTGGGACGGCGAGACGATCCCCGAGCCCCAATGGCTGCAGGGCATGCCGGACTTCAACCGCAACTTCCCCTGGAGCTGGCGGCCGGAACCGGAGCAGGTCGGCGCCGGCCAGTACCCCGGCTCCGAGCCCGAGACACGGGCCGTCATCGACTTCGCCATCGCACACCCGAACCTCTATGCCTGGCTGAACCTGCATACCTTCGGCGGCGTGTTCATTCGCCCGCTCATCGACGCTCCCGACAGCCGCATGGATCAGGAGGACCTGGCCATCTACCGCCAGCTGGCCGCGTGGGGACGCTCTCATGTCGGCTATCCCACCGTCAGCGGCTTCGAGGAGTTCACCTATCAGCCCGAGACCCCACTGCATGGCGACCTCACGGAGTTCGCCTACCACCAGCGCGGCTGTGTGGCGCAGGTCTGCGAGCTATGGGACCTGTTTCAGCGGATGGACCGGCCGCGCCCCAAGCGCTTCGTGGAACACTACACGGCGCTCGATCGCGAGGACATGGAGTGGCTGGCTCGGTGGGATCGCGAACATAACCGGCAGCGTCTGTTCCATCCCTGGCAAGCCGTGCGCCATCCCCAACTGGGCGAGGTGGAAGTCGGCGGCCTGGACCCGGTCAGCGGCATCTGGAACCCGCCCCCCGAGAAACTGCCCGCGATCTGCCAGGGCATCGCCGGCTACTGGCTACGGGTGGCGGCGTTACTGCCACGGCTGGCCATTGCCGACACGCGCTGTACGCCGCTGGGAGAGGGGCATTGGGAACTGCGCGTCAGGGTAGAGAATCGCGGCTATTTGCCGACCCATGGGCTCAATGCCGCGCGAGAGCGGCCCTGGAACACCGGCGTCGAGGCACGCGTCAGTGTCAAAGGCTGCCAACTGCAGAACCCCGGGCAGGTCCGCCAGTCACTGGGCCATCTGGCAGGCTGGGGACGCGGGTTGGGCGAGGCCTCGCAGATGCCCTGGTTCCAGCGCTCGGGTGGCAATGGCCACCAGGCCACGGTCCGCTGGATCATCCGGGGCGAGGGAGAGGTCAAGGTGCACATCGGCGGATCGCGACTCGGCCAGGTGACGCGCACGATTTCGATACCGGATCACCCCACGCCAGCCGCGAGCGGCAGCCACACGTGCTCGTAGCCGATGGTGATGGCGACCCATACCAGCAGTGCCGCCATCGCCAGGCTGAAGCCCTTGAGAATCCAGGGGTTCTCGATGCGCTGCCCGACCACGGCACCGATCAGCGCATAGCTGCCGGGGGCGCCGAAGGCCAGCGCAGCCAGCCCCAGCGACCAGAGCGTCAGGCTGGCACCATGGATGCCGGCGGCGGGAAACTGGATCGTGGCGATCGGCAGGGTCGCGATCATGCCCTTGGGGTTGCACAGCTGCATGATCAGGCCATCGCGGAACAGTAGCACGCGCGGCGCGCGCCGCACGGCCCCCAGGTCGACGGTCGAGCGGGCGATCTTGACGGCCAGGTAGAGGATGTACCCGCATCCCACGGCACCCACCACGGCGAGCATGTCGCCGCGCACCCAGGCCGCCCCGACCCAGCCGAACAGCAGGAATAGCGTCAGCATGGCCAGCGCCACCCCGGCGAAGAAGCCCAGGGAGGTCCTGGCCTGGCCGTGGAGGCCGGCGTTCAGGCCGAGCAGGTTCACGGGCCCAGGCGTGTACATGACGCCCAGGGCATAGGCGACGATCTCCAACATGGATGGAACCTCGGGTTATTGGGCGATGCTGCGCTGGTACTGATACGGCGTCTTGCCGTAGATGCGCTTGAAGCGGCGGTTGAAGTGGCTGAGGTCGGTAAAGCCGTAGCGGAAGGCCACCTCACTGGGCGCCACACCGGCCTCCAGGGCGTTGCGCGCGGCGTTGATCCGGCAGCTCAGCACGTACTGGTGCGGCGTGATGCCGAACTGTCGACGAAACAGGCGCAGGAAGTGGTACTTCGACAGATGGGCGGCCTGGCTGATCTCGTCCAGCGACAGGTCCGCCTCCAGGTGCGCGAGGATGTACTCCTTGGCGTGCAGCAACAGCGCATCGGGACGGCTCACCCTGCCGCCGGGCTGGAACTGGCCAGCGCGCTGCACCAGGCGGGTCGCCAGGCGATGCAGGACGTGCTCCTGGTCGATGCGAGTGCCCACCCGCTGGGTCACCAGTTGCGCCAGCGCGAGGATGGCACGGCGCAGCTCGGCATCCGCCAGCAGGGTGTCGCTGGCCCGGAACCGGGCGGCACGCTCGCAGCCCGCCGCATCGGCGAACGAGGCCTCGAGCTGGGCGGAAGGCACGTAGATCATCACGTACCCCAGCGTGCTGCCGTCGCCCGGGTGGCCGTCGTGCACCTGCTCGGGGTTGAACTGGATGACGTTGCCGGGCGGGCTGCGGTGGAACTGCCCGCCGCTGAAGAAGTCCTGCCGTCCGGCGAGGGTCACGCCGAAGGCGTACTCCTCATGGGCGTGGCGGTCATAGCTGAAGTCGCTCAGCGCCGCCTGGAGCACCGTGAGCTCGGGGACATGCCGGCTCTTGTAGTAGTCGAACCGGCTGGATTGCTTCGCCATGCCACACCTCCTGAATACCTCTCGGGCATAGCCTAGGCCAGGCACCGGGCCTGTGGCTTGGACATTATTGCGGAACGCGCCGGGAAGGCGCGCGTCAATCCTCGGGTATCAGCCGCACATGACCGGCGTTGGCCCCGTAGAGATGGCTGTGGCACTCACCGTTGCGCTGGCGGCCCTCGCCCAGCACGAGCGCAGAAGCCCCCGGGCCGGGGGCAGGTTGCCCTTATGAGCCGACCGCAGGCTTTTTCGCGTCATCGTCGGCGGATTCCTCCAATGGCTCGCCCCCCTCGTTCTGGAGCTGATGATCGTACGCCGCCTGAAGGCCGGCGCCCTCCTCCTCTTCCTCATCGGCCTGAACGATGTGGCCCGGGTAGAATGGCGACAGGATGGCCACCAGAATGCCAAGCGCGGCGAACATGGCAAAGGCATCGGCGTAGCCGAAGGCATTCACCAGCCCACCAACGACCGGCGAGCCGGTTGCCTGCCCGAGCGATACCGCCATGAAGGGCAGTACCGGCCCCATCGACAGTCGGCCCGGCAACAGGCGGATGCCGGTCATCAGATAGAGTCCTGTCAGACTCATGTAGGCCAGGCCGAAGACCAGCGCGGAAAAGGCCGCCAGCACCGTTTGAGCGGGGCTGGCGGCGAGCAATGCCAGGCTCGCGGCCAGCATCATCAGCATCAGAGCCTGGGTGATAGGGGGATTGTTGCGATCGGCCAGGTCGGCCACCACGGCACCGCCGAGGCCGGCAATGCCCACCGCAAGCCATAGCCACCCGGTGGCGCCGGCCGGCAGGCCGCCGAGGGTGACCACCAGGTCGGGCGCGAAGATCCAGTACGCGGAGGAGACGAAGCCCATCACGAAGGCGAACAGCGAGAGCCTGGAGAGGCGCGACCACGGCAGTTCGCTGATCGGGGGCGGGGGCGCGGCATTCCCTGGCATGATCCGCGACACCGAGGGCAGGAAGAGCCACGCGGCAATCACCCCGATGCCCGCCAGGACGGCGAAGGAGAGGTACGCGAAACGCCAGGCGCCGGCCAGGAACAGCACCGTCGGGACGGCCACGATCACGCCGATGCTGGTCCCCGCGTTCATGACCGAGCTGACGCGCCCGTGCAGCGAGCGTTTCACCAGCGCCTGCATGGCCGCCGAGAGCGCCGGCATCATCAGGCCGGTGCAGATGCCGCACGCGAACACCCCCACGCCCAGCAGTAGCGCATCGGAGGCCTGGCTGATCAGCGCCAGCCCGCCGACGCCGAACGCACCGGACAGCACCGACGTGTTGCGAGCCCCGAGATGATCGGTGGTGAATGGCGCGACCAGCGTAGCCAGCAGGAAACTGATCAGCGGCAGCGCGCCGATGATGCCGATCACGTACGGCGTGAGTTCCAGCTCGTCACGGATGGGCGGCACGAAGAGCCCGAAAGCGAAGCGCGCGATCCCGTAACTGATCGCGACCAGCGCCGCACCAAGGATCGCGAACCCTGTACTCGAAAGAGACTTCATGGCACCTCCGCCAGGCAAACATGAACGATTCCACCCATTCCGGCTCCCGGCGCCGCCCCTGCCGCGCGACGGGCATCCCCGTTGAGGCTCGGTATCGCCAGTAGCCTGGACCATCCTGCATCCCCCCCTCCTGGAATCATAGAAAGGCTCGCCCCCGCCCGTCGGCGAACGGCGAACGGCGATGGGAGGATCTCAGGACTTAGGCAGGCGTGTTCGCCTCATCCAGCAGCCATTCACGGAACTGTCGCGCGATGGGTCGCTCCTGGCCCTCCCCCGCGCTCACCACGTAGTAGGCCTGGTCGCAGCTGAGCGGACGATCGGCCACGACTGCCAGCTTTCCGGCGGACAGCTCGGCCTGGAGGAGATCCCGACTGCCGAGCAGGGCACCCTGGCCGGCGATGGCCGCTTCCAGCGCCAGTAGCCCGTTGCCGAATCGCAGCTCGCGTAGCGCTCCGGTGTCGCATTCCTGCTGCTTGAACCACTCCTTCCAGCCGTAGGGCTCGTTCAAGCGGGTCAGGGTGCTGTCGCACAGCAACGGCAATCCCCTCAGTGTCTCGATGCCGTCCACGGTGGAGGCCAGTTCCGGCGCGCAGAGCGGCACCAGATCCAGGCTCAACAACCGCCGAGGCGCCAGGTCCGGATAGTTGCCGTAGCCAAGACGCACGGAAACATCAATGCCGGCGCGCTTGAGATCGGCCACACCCAAGGCGCTCTCCCGGGCACGGTCCACCGTATGCAGGCTCGCCTGCAGCCTCACTTCGGCCTCGGGACAACGGGCATAGAAACGGTGCAGGCGCGGCACGATCCACTTGGTGGCGAACAGCGGTTCGGCGCACACGGTGACGATCAGGCGTTCCTCGCCGTAGGAGCGGATCTTGTCCACCGCGCGCCCCAGCGTCTGAAACCCCTCATGCAGCTCTGGCAGGGCCCCACGCGCGGCCGGAGTCAGGCTGACCCGCCGATGGTGGCGAACGAACAGATCGACGCCGAGGTACTCCTCGAGCGCCTTGATCTGATGGCTGATCGCCGCCGGCGTGACATTGAGTTCCTTGGCCGCCGCGGCGAAGCTCTTGGTTCGTGCGGCAACCTCGAAATAGGAGAGGGCGATCAGGGGAGGGAGTCGTAACATGACCAATACTCGCATGAGTGGCGGTGACCACCGGCCCGCTCGACTGACCCGGTGAAGGGTCACTATAATCGGTGCCGCGGCGAACGCCATACTGCCCACCACGGGACTGCTTGCCCTCCTGTTCCCGACAACTCAGGCCGGCAGACCGCTCTCGAGCTGCTGGCGCAACTGGAACTTCTGGATCTTCCCGGTCGAGGTGGTCGGCAGCCGGGTGAAGATCACCTTCTTGGGGGCCTTGAAGCGGCTGATGTTCTCCTTGCAGAAGCGGATCAACGCCTCTTCGCTCAATTCGCTGCCGGGACGCAACTGGACGAAGGCCGCGGGCACTTCACCCCACTTCTCGTCCGCCATCGCCACGACCGCCGCCAGTTCCACGTCGCCGTGGCGCTGGATGACTTCCTCGACTTCCAGGGAGGAGATGTTCTCCCCGCCCGAGATGATCACGTCCTTGAGCCGGTCGCGGATCTTGACGTAGCCGTCCGCTTCCACCACGGCGAGGTCACCGGAATGGAACCAGCCACCGGCAAAGGCTTCCCGGGTGGCGGCTTCGTTCCGCAGGTAGCCCTTCATGACGATGTTGCCGCGGAACATGATCTCGCCCACCGTCTCGCCGTCGGCAGGGACGGGTTCCAGCGTGGCCGGATCCAGCACCGCCATGCTTTCCTGCAACGAATAGGCCACCCCCTGGCGCCCGTTGAGCCGGACCCGCTCCTCCAGGGGGCGTCGATCCCAGCCCTCCTGCTTGGCGCACACCGACGCCGGGCCGTAGGTCTCGGTCAGGCCATAGACATGGGTGAGCTCGATGCCGATGGTCTCCATCCGTTCCAGCACCGACGCCGGGGGCGCTGCGCCGGCGATCAGCCCCGACACTTTGTGCTCGATCGGTTCCTGCGCCGCCACGGCGGCATCGGCGATCATCGAGTGGACGACGGGCGCCCCGCAGTAGTGGCTGACCCGATGCCGCCGGATCAAGTCGAGGATCGCCTCCGGGTCGACCCGGCGCAGGCAGACGCTGGTCCCGCCGATCGCCGCCAGCGTCCACGGGAAGCACCAGCCGTTGCAGTGAAACATCGGCAGCGTCCAGAGATAGACCACCTCGGCGGGCAGCGTCCAGGACAGCACGTTGCTGACCGCATTCAGGTAAGCACCACGATGGTGGGTGACGACCCCCTTCGGGTTGCCGGTGGTGCCGGACGTGTAACCCAGCGCGATCGCATCCCACTCGTCGACCGGTAGCTGCCAGTCGTCCAGCTCCGGCTGCTCGGCCAGCAACGCCTCGTACTCCAGGTCGCCGAGGAAGCGCTCTGGACCCTGGCTCGGGTCCGACACGTTGATCACCCTGGGCGCCGGCCCGTCCAGCCGGGCCAGGGCCTTGTCGACCACGTCCGCGTACTCGGGATCGACCAACAACAGACGTGAGCGGCTGTGATCGAGGATGAAGGCCACCGCTTCCGCATCCAGGCGGACGTTGATCGCATTCAGCACCGCCCCCACCATGGGCACCCCGAAGTGCGCTTCGTACATGGCCGGGACGTTCGGCAACATGACGGCCACCGTATCGCCCCGGGTGATGCCGAAATGTTTCAACAGGGAGGCCAGCCGGCGACAGCGGCCATAGGTCTGCCGCCAGCGGTACCGCGTCTCGTTGTAGATCAGCGCCGTCCTGTCGGGATACACGGCGGCGGCCCGTTTGATGAAGCTCAAGGGAGACAGCGGAACATGATTCGCCGCCGTTTTCTCGAGAGCCTCATTGAAATGGCAAATATCGTTCATGGATCAACCCCTGTTATTGTAGGGAAGGGTTCTAAACCCGGCCTTTCAACCACCGTAACGAGTCGACGAGCGCAGGCACTGTTCAGGCATTGCCTGGCTGCTCCCAGACGGGTCTGCGCTTGGCGAGGAAGGCGTCGATCCCCTCGCCGGCGTCGGGGCTCATCATGTTCTCCGCCATCACATTGCCGGCGAAGTCGTAGGCATCGGCCAACGCCATCTGACGCTGGGGGTGGAACATGGACTTGCCGAAGCGAACCGCCGCCGGGCTCTTGCTCAGGATCTGCTCCACCTTGTCCGCCACCGCGGCGTCCAGGTCGTCGTCATCGGTGACGGCACTCAGCAGCCCCCACTCCAATGCCATATCCGCATCGATGAAATTGCCTGACACCAGCATGTCGAACGCCCGCTTGGGCGAGATGCTGCGGGACAGCGCCACGGCCGGTGTCGAGCAGAACAGTCCCACGTTGATGCCCGATACCGCGAAGCTGGCCGACTGGCCGGCGATGGCCAGATCGCAGCTGGCCACCAGTTGGCACCCCGCCGCCGTGGCCATGCCCTGGACCTTGGCGATGACCGGGACCGGCAGGGCCACGACGCTCTGCATCACCCGGCTGCAGCGGCGAAACAGTTCCTGGTAATAGGCCTTGTCGGGATTGGCACGCATTTCCCGCAGGTCGTGACCGGCGCAAAACCCCCGCCCATTGCCGCCGATCACCACACAGCGGACGGCAGGGTCGGCAGCAATCGCATCCAGCTCCCGCTGCAACACGGTCAGCATCGCTTCGGACAGGGTATTGAACTTATCCGGGCGATTCAGTGTGAGATAGACGGCTCCGTCCTTGTCTTCCCTGAGAAGAGGGTCGTCTGTAGTGTGACTGAGACTCATGAATGCCTCCCGACAGAAATGGCTGATTAAAGGTGATTGATCGTCACCTCGGCGGTGATCGAATTCCGGATGAAACAGTTCTTGTGGGCTCCGGCGTGCATTCGGGATATTGCCTTCTGGTCCGGCATGTTCTCACCGCCGAAGGTGATGCGCGGTGACAACTCGATACGCGTCACCTCCATCCCCTTTTTATCGTTGCGTTCCAGATATCCCAGTGGGTCGTCCTCATAGGATTCGACCTGATATCCCTGAAACTCGGCGATGGCCAGAAAAAACAGCATATGACAGCTGGACACCGCGCTGATCAGCATTTGTTCCGGGTCGGCACAGTCTGGATCGCCCTTGAACTCGACCGACGCGGAAACATCGACCTGCTGACCACCGTTCAACGTAACGCGATGATTACGCGAGTAGGTGCTTGCATCGGTTTCGTGGGGAGCACGCTGCCAACGAATGACGGACTGATGGACTGACATGGGCAAACCTCCTGAGCATGCCCGCAGGCTATGCGATACGAGAGACACCCGTAAAACGACGATTGCTAACCAGGAGGGTTAGCCCAGCTAATGTGAAAGCTCACCATCAGGGTCGTTGCCCACCCTCCGACAGCATGATGGAGGGAAAGACCGAAGGCTCAAGGAGTGAGACAGGAGGGGATGAATGACAAAAGGTAAGCCAAACGCTTAGGAACGATCACTTTACCCCCTTGAAGGACTCCACGTAGCCTGCATGCGTCGTGAGGTCAGACGGGATAGGGTAATCAAGCATGAAGACCATGAATGTTGAATACGCGATCATCGGCGCCGGCACCAGCGGACTGGGCGCCTATTCGAAGATCAGCCGACAGACCGACAGCCTGGTGATGATCCAGGACGGCCCCTACGGCACCACCTGTGCCAGGGTCGGCTGCATGCCCAGCAAGCTGCTGATCACCGCTGCCGATTACGCCCATCACTTGCACACCAGCGATTTTTTCGGGGTGCCTGCCTCGGGCCATGTGGAAGGCCGCCAGGTGCTGGAGCGGCTGCGCCGAGAGCGAGATCATCGGTTCGTCGCCCGCAACCTCAGCTACGTCGACAAGATTCCGGCTCACCACAAGCTCGAGGGGCGAGCCCGGTTCACCGGACCGGGTCGCCTGATGGTGAGCGAATCGGTGGAGGTCAGGGCGGAGAAGATCATCCTCGCCTGCGGCTCCCGTCCCGCGATCAGCGAAGTGTTCGAGCCCGTGATGTCCCGCGTCCTCACCAGCGATACCGTATTCGAGCTGGAAGACCTGCCCCGCTCGATCGCCGTGATCGGCATGGGCGTCATTGCGCTGGAACTGGGCCAGGCCCTCCATCGACTGGGCGTCGAAACGACCATCTACGGCCGCTCCGGCAGAATCAACGCCCTCACCCACCCGACCATGCAGCGCCAGGCACTCGATATCCTGGCCACCGAACTGGATATCCACCCCAGCGGCCAGGTGCTGAGCACCTGGGAGGACGCGGAAGGCGCCTGGATCGAGTATGAGCAGTCAGATGGCCAGCGGACCACCAAGGTGTTCGACAGGGTCCTGGTCGCCACGGGACGGGTGTCCAACCTGGACCGCCTGGGGTTGGAGCATGCGGGCGTGGAGGTCACCGACACCGGTGCGGTGCGATTCGATCCGCACACGATGCGCTGCGGTAACCTGCCCATCTTCATTGCCGGGGATGCCACCGATCACTTGCCGGTGTGGCACGAAGCCTACGACGAGGGACGCATCGCCGCCGATAATGCGCTGAACTACCCGGATCCGACACCTGCAGGGCGTAGACCGCCATTGATGGTCTTCTTCACCGATCCCCAGATCGCCGTCATTGGCCAGAGCTTCCAGCAACTTCACAATCGAGAGATCGTCATCGGTGAGCTGCCGTTTGCCAGCCCCCGCCATGTGGTCTGGAACAAGGTGGAAGGGCAGATTCAAGTCTACCTGGACGCACGAACCGACGTCATCCTGGGCGCCGAGCTGCTGGGATACCAGGCCGAGCACCTGGCACACCTGCTCGCCCTGGCCATCACACATGGCATGACGGCGGAGCAGGTACTGGCGATGCCGGTCTACCACCCCAGTGCCGAGGAGCTGCTGAGAGATGTGCTGATCGACGCCCAGAAAAAGCGCCGGACCTACGAAGCGGAGAACACGCCCCTTGTATCGTCGGTTTGATTGACCGACAGACACTTCCTCGGTTGTTAACGCCTCGACTCGGCAGTTCCTGTCAGCCTGCCGGGTCGACCGACCGTCAGGATCGTATCGCATCCGGCCGCCTGTCCCGGGGCATCGTGATCCTGGGGATCTCGCCCGGGATTTGCTTTACGGCGCCCGCCGATATGATATCGTTTCCGATGAGCCAGCCGATGACAGCGTCTGCTGTGGTCGTCCGTGGCTGGCCCGCCTTACCTCATGCCTGACCGTTCCGGAAGCCAGCGACAGATGACCCACGTATCGCCCCTGGATAGTCGCTGTTATTGTATTAATCCAGTAAAAAGTTCCTGTGGCTTGACCTCCAGGCGTCATGTATAGCATCAGGAAACGTTGCACTTCACTCCTGAATCAGTCACACCTTTAGGAATTACAATGAAGGCTGAGAACACATGAGGAAAATTGCTATCGATGCGGCAGACGTCCGCATTCTGCGCGCACTGCAGCAGCACGGCCAGCTCAGCAAGACCAAGCTGTCAGAACTCGTCAATCTTTCTCCGACCCCGTGCTGGATTCGCTTTACCCGATTAAAGGAAGCCGGCCTGATACGTGGATATCATGCAGATATCGCGCTCGATAAAATCGCGAATGCCACCAAGGTGGTGGTGACCGTTTCCCTGGAGGGGCATCGCAAGGCAAACTTCGAGCATTTCGAGGATTATATCGGTCAAGTTGATGAGATCGTCGAATGCATGGCGACGGGGGGAGGAATGGACTACGTCTTGAAAGTCGTGACGCCCAGCCTTTCCGCCTTTCAGCGCGTAATGGACCGACTGCTCTCGGCAGAGCTGGGGATTGCACGCTACATGACGTACATCGCCACCCGCGACATCAAATCGACTCAATTCAATATCGCCAACCTGATGACCGACCCTGAGGACTAAGCCTGAATCGGTGTTTCGCCCGGCGTCGTCCAGCATGCGCCCAGGGGTTACCGATCAGGCAGACCCGCACGATGAACCCCGCGAGCGCCTGACAGGCGGCCGCTAGGCTCTGTCCGAAAACTGGCTGCACTCGGCCATACGGCGTTAAAAATCGGCTCAAAGTACTCATTTACACTGCGTAAACTCCGTCTTTTCGCCGATTTTTGCCTTGTCTGGCCTTCGCTCGCCGACTTTTCAGACAAAGCCTAGCCTGCGGCCACTCGCGCCCCCGCCGCCCCTCGCCTGTCGGGACGCCATATCGGTTTGCCCTAAGCTCCCCGCCCCCTCTTCCCGCCCGAGCCGGCCCCCATCGATCCCGCCCTGAGCCCCGCCGGGGGCGAGGTGGCGGCGACGGTGGGCAGCACGGTCGCCCGGGGAGTTCCGCCGTGGACACGGCACGCCTTCGCTGGAGCCGGACCAAACGGTCTGCGCACCGCCAATAATTGGCCTGTTCATCCTAGTTTCGCCGTGCTTTTAGGCCGCGTTTCGATGCCCTGGGGGGCTATAGTGAGCCGTGCCGAATAAATGAGTTCGCGCAGCGCAATGAATTCTATATCACAACAAAGGTGATCATCATGACAAGCGTTTCGCCCAGCAATGTAGTCCAACTGGAAAAAAAGGCTGAGTTTGGCTTCGGCACCCAGATCCGAAAGTCGCCCTACTTCGACGCGACAGTACGTTGGGGCGCAACGGCATTCTCGGTATACAACCACATGTATATCCCGCGTGACTTCGGAGACCTGGAACAGAACTTCTGGAACCTCGTGAACGAGGCGATCCTCTGCGATGTCGCCGCCGAGCGTCAGGTGGAGATCACGGGTCCGGATGCGGCGAAGTTCGTGCAGAGCCTGACCCCGCGCGATCTGTCCGAAATGGCTGTCGGACAGTGCAAGTACATCCTGATCACCAATGCCGACGGTGGCATCCTGAATGACCCCATCCTGCTGCGCCTGGCAGAGAACCACTTCTGGATCTCCCTGGCTGACAGCGACATCCTGCTGTGGGCACAGGGTGTCGCGATCAACTCCGGGCTCAATGTCACCATTCGCGAACCCGATGTCTCCCCCCTGCAGCTGCAAGGTCCGCAATCCGGCGAGATCATGAAGACGCTGTTCGGTGACGGCATCATGGACCTGCGCTACTACTGGCTTCGCGAGCTCGAGCTCGACGGCATCCCGCTGATCGTCTCGCGCACCGGCTGGTCGAGCGAGCTGGGCTATGAGCTGTATCTCCAGGACGGCTCCCGCGGCGACGAACTGTGGGAGAAGATCATGGCGGCAGGTCTGCCCTTCGGTCTGAAGCCCGGTCATACCTCCTCCATCCGTCGCATCGAAGGCGGCATGCTCTCCTATCACGCCGATGCGGACATGGGTACCAACCCTTACGAGCTGGGGATGGACCGTCTGGTGAATCCGGACATGGACGCCGATTTCATCGGCAAGGCCGCGCTGCGGCGTATCCGTGAGAAGGGCGTGAGCCGCAAGCAGGTCGGCCTGCGCATCGAGGGGGCGCCTCTCAAGGGACCGAACACCTCCTTCTGGCCGCTTAGCCACGAGGGCGAAACCGTCGGCAAGGTGACCTCTGCGGTCTACTCCCCCCGGCTCGAGCAGAACATCGCCCTGGCCATGGTGGCCGTCGAACAGACTCGGCTCGGCACCGAGCTGGAAGTGCAAACCCTGTCGGGTCCGGCGAAGGCGGTGGTGGTCGAAAAGCCGTTCTTCGACCCCAAGAAGAAGATCGCGGTTTCCGCTTGAACGCGGGCCATCCCGCCTGACAGTTTCCTTACATTGCCTGGATGCGTGGGAGCGATTGGAAATTCGATGACCGTCAGTGAGCTGCCTCGTCAAACGGCGGCCCCTTGCTGAAGCCATCCCAGCCTTGGTCGACCCATGGCGAGCGAATTTCAAGAGGTCTCACGAATCCAGGAAGCAACGATTGGCTCCACGGTGGTGCTGCCGTGGCAGGAGAGGCTTGTGTATTCCGTTCGTCTATGGGCCGCACGGCACGCGAGATGGTTTGAGCTCACCTATCGAGCCTTCGAGCCGGTGATCGTCAAGCTGCATCCGCTGTGGAAGTCGGTGGGCTACCGGCGTGCCGAGAAGCCAATGGGCAAGCTGGAGAAGCTCTGCAAGGGGGTGCTGTTCGACTGCCAGATGTGTGGTCAGTGCATCCTCAGCGCTACCGGCATGTCCTGTTCCATGAACTGCCCCAAGACCATGCGCAACGGCCCCTGTGGAGGCGTCCTCCAGAACGGGAATTGTGAAGTGTATCCCGAGAAGCGCTGCGTCTGGGTCGAAGCCTGGGAGGGGAGCCGGAAGATGAAAGGCGGCGACACGATACAGGTGGTGCAACTGCCGGTCGATCATCGCCTGAAGGGAAGTTCGTCCTGGCTGCGCGTGGCGCGTAGGGCTTCGGAACAACAGGCAGGGGATCAGGAGGCTTCACAGTGAACATGAACGTTGGGGTCGATCACGGCCATCTGGCATGCGATACACCGGGCTATAGCTCTGCCGGACGGCTGGAGCGCGTGCTGAGGTCCAGGCATTTTGCCGTCACTGCCGAACTCGCTCCCCCCGATGCGGCGAACCCGGAGGAGGTCTACTCCCGGGCTCGCGTCTTCGACGGTTACGTGGACGGCCTGAACGCCACCGATGGCTCCGGGGCCAACTGTCATATGTCCAGCGTGGCGATGTGTGCGCTGCTGTCACGGGTGGGTTACGAGACGGTGATGCAGATCTCCTGCCGGGACAGGAACCGGATTGCCATTCAAGGAGACGTGCTGGGAGGGGCGGCACTGGGCATCAACAACATCCTCTGCCTGACGGGGGATGGCGTCCAGGTGGGGGATCACCCGGAAGCCAAGCCGGTATTCGATCTCGACTCCATGTCACTGCTGGAGACGGTCGCCAGGTTACGCGACAAGCATGTGTTCGCCAGCGGAAGGAAGCTCAGCGATCCGCCGAGGGTCTTTCTCGGTGCGGCAGAGAACCCATTCGTGCCGCCCTTTGATTTCCGCCCTCATCGGTTGGCGAAGAAGATTGCCGCGGGTGCCCAGTTCATTCAGACGCAGTACTGCTTCGACCTGCCACGTTTCCGGACATTCATGGCCCGCTCCCGGGATCTGGGATTGCTGGATAAGTGTTTCATCCTGCCCGGCGTGGGACCGCTGGCCTCGGCACGCACCGCGGACTGGATGCGCAAGAACGTGCCGGGGATTCACATCCCGGATGCCATCATCAAGCGCCTGGCGGGTGCCAAGGATCAGAAGGCGGAGGGCCGTAATATCTGCATCGAGCTGATCCAGCAGCTGCGAGAGATCGAGGGTGTCAGCGGCGTGCACGTGATGGCCCATCGCCAGGAGTCTTCCGTCGCCGACATCATCGAGAAATCCGGGGTGCTGGGTGACCGGCTGCCATGGTCCCCCTCCCGCGAACCCACGCTCGAGAGGAACTACGCATGAGGGTGGGCGTGCACTTTGGGATGGCAAACCTGACAACCTGCTAAGCAACGCATTCCAAGGCCCTTCTGACCAGACGAGAGGGCTCGGGATATTGTCCAACCAGCGACCAACAACCATTACTCTATAGGGCTTCCTGTCATGACAACCTCCCTGGACCAGAACAATCAATTCGTCCTTACCGTCAGCTGCGAAACCGGGCCCGGCATCGTGTCCGGCATCACCTCCTACCTGTCGGATCGTGGCTGCAACATCATCGAGCTGGCACAGTTCGACGACAAGGTCACCGGGCAATTCTTCATGAGAAGTGTGTTCAGCATCCTTCCAGATTCATTTCATACCTTTGAAGACCTGCGTTCCGGGTTCGTCGACCTGGCAGAGAAGTTTGGCCTGGAGTGGGCCATGCACGATGCCCACCGCCCGACCAAGGTCTTGATCATGGTGTCTCGGTTCGACCACTGTTTCGTCGACCTTCTCTACCGTCATCGCAAGGGAGAACTGAACATCGAGATCACCGCGGTGGTATCCAACCACCTGGATCTTCGACCGATCGCCGAACGTGAAGGCATTCGCTTCGTCTACCTCCCGGTGACGAAGGAAAACAAGTCGGAAAAAGAAGCCGAGCTGCTCAACATCGTCAACGAGACCGGTACGGAGCTGGTGGTGCTGGCGCGCTACATGCAAGTGTTGTCCGACAGCCTCTGCGAGAAGCTGCACGGCCGGGCCATCAACATCCACCATTCCTTCCTGCCCGGCTTCAAGGGCGCCAAACCCTATCATCAGGCGTTCGAGCGTGGCGTCAAGCTGATCGGGGCCACCGCACACTACGTGACCGCAGACCTGGATGAAGGTCCGATCATCGAGCAGTCCGTCCAACCGGTGAATCACGCCTACTACCCGGAGGAACTGGTTGCCCTGGGCCGGGACACCGAAACGGTCGCGCTGGCCCGCGCCGTGAAGCTGCACGCCGAGCACCGAGTGTTCCTGTCGGGCAACAAGACCGTCATTTTCAAGTAGGAGCGGAGGCCGCCATGGCGCAATTAATCGACGGAAAACAGCTCTCGAACCAGGTGCTCCAGGAGGTGGCCGTCGAGGTCGAGCACCTCAGGGCCGAGCATGATGTGGTGCCGACGCTGGCCGTGGTGCTGGTGGGTGAGGATCCCGCCAGCCAGGTGTACGTGAGAAACAAGGTGAAGCGGGCGAAAGAGGCCGGGATGGGCTCCATCGAGCACCGTCTTGGCACCGAAACCACCCAGGGCGACCTGAATCAGCTGATCGATCGGCTGAACCATGACCCCCAGGTGCACGGCATCCTGGTGCAGCTGCCACTGCCATCGCATCTCGATGGGGAGCAGGTGATCGCCGCCATCAACCCGGCCAAGGATGTCGATGGCTTCCACCCCCTCAATGTCGGGGCACTCGCTGCCGGGCAGCCATCGCTGGTGCCGTGCACCCCCCAGGGCTGCATGATCATGCTGCGTCAGGTCCATCCGGACCTGAGCGGCAAGCATGCCGTGGTGGTGGGTCGCTCCAACATCGTCGGCAAGCCGATGGCGGCTCTGCTACTCCAGGCGAACTGTACCGTTACCATCGTGCATTCACGCACGCAGGACATCGAGTCGCTGTGCCGCAACGCCGATATCGTGGTAGCCGCCGCCGGCCGCACGGAACTCGTCGACGCCGACTGGATCAAGCCCGGTGCCACAGTCATCGATGTCGGCATCAATGCCATCGAGGTGGAGGGCAAGCGCAAGCTCGTGGGGGACGTGGCGTTCGAGGCGGTCTCCGAGAAAGCGGGGGCCATTACCCCGGTGCCCGGCGGCGTGGGCCCGATGACCATCGCCTGCCTGCTCCTGAACACGACGCGTGCCGCCAGGCATCAGTTGGCCTGACGCCTGCCTACGACGCCCCCATCTGGGGGCGTCGTCGTTTCCGCTCTCCGCCTCGGCCTACGTCCGAGGGTCCACCTCGCCTGGCGATACAGGCATGGTAAGCGGAACGGCCCGGGGGTCAGGTCGCCCCTGGCCGGCTGGCTGGGCGGGGCCGAAGACCATGCCGCCACCTTCATGCTCTTCGCTACCCTGGGATTCGCTGCTGCCGGTCTGGGGGCGTGGTTGTTGAACGAGCAAGATGCTGCCTCTGACGCCAGACTCCGACGGACATCGGGCAGTAGAGACCGATAGGGGCTCGGATGGTAACGCTGGCAGGCGAGAGCCTACCCTCAACGACAAATATTTATTTAAAATATCCTAAAAAAGAATCTTCAGGAAAAGTAAAATATCTTGGTTTTATTTCAACCAGTTACCGCAAATCGATCCAGACCATATCAGGATGGTTGCCAATTTTTTCGTTCCAAGGTCAGAGCCACGGGGTGAAGAAAACAGAGCACCAAGTGGTTTTTAGAGCCCCTTGCGCTCAGCTCATTCCCAGGAATCGCTTCCCCTCCTCCGTCACATAAAACTGGCTTCCTTCTTTTTCGCAGAAGCCTTTCTTGACGTTTCTGATCAAGCAATCCGACGCATTTGACAGTCTCTTTTGATTGGCTTTGCTCAAGGCACCCGAGACGTCCTTGGTTTGCAACCTGTTCTTCCCCTTGGCCTCCAGCCAAACAGCGGTCATCAGGAATTTGGTAGGCTGAGATGCGTCAGCCCCCTTCTCTTTTAACCACGCCGCTAGAGGCTTCGATGCAATGCCGTCATCCTCCAACGAGTCAGATGGCTGATGTGGTGCATCATTTGACGTCGAGCTCGCGGGACAACCGGCAGCGGGCGTCAACGCCATGAGAGCCTCTGCTCGGTCGAGAACCTTGTCCAGCTGCCCTGCCAGCCAGGAAGGATCTCCTTCTCCGGAGAAGGAGATCTCGCCAAGCTTGACTTCTATTTTCGATTCGGCCATGTCACTTCTCTTTTGGTTATATGCTTGCCAACGTGACAGCGATTGGTGCGCAAGCTTTCTGTTATAACCCTTCGAACCCATCAAGATTAATTATGGTTCGGCATCAAGCGTCAACCTCTTCTCCGTCGCGTTAATCGGCGGCTTATCATTCAACGCCGCATGGGCCAAATCGCCCAGCGCAAACGGGAACAAGTTCACGACCTCGAAGTGAGTCGGCAGCTACGTGCTCACACCGTCACGTTGGCTGTGCCGGCGCGGAGGGCAGCTGCAGTCGCGGAGCCCGAGTATCGGGGTGGGGACGTCGATCGGGGGGGCGTCGGCCACAAGCGGCACGACACCGATAGACGGATTCGAGATGCTGCGAGAGACAGCATGCTTCATGTTCATGTGATGATCCCTTGCGTACGTCGTTATCGTCGTTCTATGGGCTGCCTTAAGGCAGCCTCGGCTAGCAACGATTATTCATTATTCCCAGGCACGAGATCAAATCAGACCCGCGGGTAGTGCCACCTTTGTCGATACGGCCGGGCGGGCTGGGGATCATGGCGTTGCCTGGGAGTGGCCGGTCGGTGTGGTCATCAGCCTGGCAGGCGGCAGCGGTAGCCATGGCATACTGGGGGCTTTGCCCAGGAGCGCAACGCGTGAAGCCCGAGGATCTGGAAAAACTGGTCACCCGCAAGATGCCCTACGGCAAGTACGAAGGCCGGCTGATCGCCGACCTGCCCGGCCCCTACCTCAACTGGTTCGCCCGCCAGGGCTTCCCGCCCGGCGAGATCGGCCAGCTCCTGCACCTGATGCACGAGATCGACCACAACGGCCTGGGCCCGCTGCTCGAGCCGTTGCGGCACAAAGACGAGGACGCCCCTCGATAGGCCCGTCAGGACGACGCCGGTGCGGCCAACCCCCGCCAGTCCTCGCGGTCGAGCTCGGGGCGTTCGGCGCGAAAGCGGGCATACAGCGCGATACCGTGCGCGTCCTCCAGGACATCGACCCGAACCCCCTTGCTGCGCAACAACGGCTCGGTTCCCGAGGCGTTGGTGACGTCGCCCACCACCACCCGCGAGAAGCCGCGCATGTAGAGCAGCGTGGCACACACCTCGCAGGGGCTGAGCGAGGTGAACAGCGTCGTCCGGCCGAAGTCGATCCGCCCGGCATCGCGGATGGCGGAGGTTTCGCCGTGATTGTACGGATGACTCTCCTGCACCAGGGTGTTGTGTCCCTTGCCGACAATCCGGCGCGTGGCGTTGTCGACGATCACCGCGCCGATGGGGCAGCCGCCCTCGTCGAAACTCTTCTGCGCCAGCAGTACCGCTACGCGCATGACATCGGCATCGGTCAGCTGCCCCGCGAAGGCATCGTCCATCAGCACCGGCAGGCTGGCGGTCGGCATGTGGGCGATGGCGGCCAGCGCCGCCTCCGTCACTTCCGTGCGGGCATTCAACAGCGTTTGCATACTCCCTCTCCTCGCTGGTTGCCGTGGTGGCATTCAAGGCCTTGTGCAGGGTGGCAACATTTCGCCAGCGCGCCCAGCGTCACTTCATCACGAAGCCGCGCTCGATGAGGAAGTCGCGCATGTGGGGACGCAGCTTGGTGTCGAAGAGCGGCGAGAGGTTGCGCGACCAGTTGGCATCCTTGCGGCCGCTATTCGCTCGCCAGTTGGCTCTTGATTCCATTCAGTTGCTCCAGCAGTTGGGGAATATTCTCCTGGATGATGCTCCATATCGTATCGTCATCGATACCTAGATAGGCGTGGATCAGGCGATTTCGGGTGGCAATGATCATTCGCCAGGGTATTCCGTATATTGCTGCCGGATCTCACCGGGAATGCGGGTTGCCGCTTCCCCGATCAGTTCGAGGTTGCGCAGCGTCGCATCGTAGGTGAGGTCGTGGGTGATGAAGCTATCCTGATCCAGGCCATCCGTATAGGAAAGAACCTTCTCGGCGAAGCCGATCATGTCATCGACATAAAAGCGCCATTCGCGCTCGGGGCGTGACTCAGACACGCAGCGCCTCACGTTCGATATAGGGCCTGAGCTCCGGACGCAGCGCCTTGTCGGTGACCAGGTCCACGGGGTAGCCCAGCAGATCCTCGAGGTAGAACTGCACCCCGAAATAGCGAGCAGACGTCGCAGGTCCATCGAAGCTCACCAGGATATCGATGTCACTCTCCTCGTGAGCCTCATCCCGGGACATGGAGCCGAACAGCGCCAGCGAGATGACGCCATACTCGCTGGCCAGCGTCGGCAGGTGGTCTCGCAGCAACTGCAAGGTTCTGGCCCTGTTCATCGTGAATTGCCTCTTGCCAGCGTGATGGCTCCATGGCGTTGGTCGACGACGCCTGTCAAGCCTCAGCCTAGCATGTCATTCATGCCATCCCCAGGCGGGCGCCGCCCGACCGCCTACTTCATCGCGAAGCCACGCTCGATGAGGAAGTCGCGCATGTGGGGACGCAGCTTGGTGTCGAAGAGCGGCGAGAGGTTGCGCGACCAGTTGGCGTCCTTGCGGCCGCTGCGGCGCTCGCGGTAGTAGCCCTGCATGGTGTCGTCGAAGGCCTGCACCTGCCGGGGGTCGTCGCTGTAATGGTCCTCCTTGAGGATCGCCTCGACCGGCAGGCGCGGCTTGACCTCCGGCGCGTGGGCCGGGTAACCGAGGCACATGCCGAACACCGGGTAGACGTGCTCGGGCAGCCGCAGCAGGTCGCTGATGGCGTGGGGGTTGTTGCGGATGCCGCCGATGTAGCAGATGCCCAGTCCCTCTGACTCCGCGGCGATGGCCACGTTCTGCGCCATCAGGGCGGTGTCCACGCTGGCCACCAGCAGCTGCTCGGTCATGCCCCGCACGACGGTGGCACCGGTGCGCTCGGAGGCCTCGGTGGGGCGCTTCATGTCGGCGCAGAACACCAGGAAGTCGGAGCAGCTCGCCACGTAGGCCTGTCCGCCGGCGAGCTCGGCGATCCTCTCGCGGTTGGCGGGGTCCGTCACGTGGATGACGCTGTACGCCTGGACGTGGTTGGAGGTCGCGGCGCACTGGCCGGCGCGGACCAGCTCCAGCAACAGCGCGTGGGGGATCTTGCGCTCGGTGAACTTGCGGATCGAGCGGTGGGCTTTCAGCAGCTCAATGGTGGGGTTCATGGGACCTCGCGACATGTGGTCTCTTTCGTTGCAGCGGGCACCTCGCCGGACTGCGGCCAGGCATCGTGCACCTGGCACCGGCCCTTTTCGTTACCCTGCTCATTATCAGCCATCGCCGCGGTCATTGCATCGCTTGCCACGGCCCTGCCGCCTTCTCACTCCGCGCCTTGCGGCGTCCAGAGGCGGCGCGATCACTCGCGCGGCGCCACCTGGCGAACGGCCAGCGGCTGGAACGTGGTACCGCCGGCGTCCTGCTGCACGTTCAGGTGAATCTCGAAGAGCGGTTCCAGGTGCTCGCGGACCAGGCACTCCCGGGCCGGGCCCGCGTGCAGGCAGCGTCCCTGCTTCAACAGCCAGCAGTGGTCCGCGAAGCGTGCCGCCAGGTTGAGGTCGTGCAGGGCCACGAGCACGGTGCGCCCCTGGTCGGCCTCCCGGCGCAGCCACTCCAGCACGCGCAGCTGCTGGTGCAGGTCGAGCGCGCTGGTGGGCTCGTCGAGGAGCAGCGCCTCGGGGCGCCGCACCATGGCCTGGGCGATCGCCACGCGCTGATACTGCCCGCCGGAGAGGCGATCCAGGCTATGCTGGGCGAGCGGCAGGAGGTGCAGGCTGGCCAGGGCCTCCCTCACCCGCGCCAGGTCCTGCGCGCTGACCCGCCCCGGGCTCAGGGTCTTGAGGGAGAGCAGCACCGCCTCGTGGACGCTCAGCCGGGCGCCCCCGCGGCCCAGTTGCGGCAGGTAGTGCATGACCCGATGACGCTCGAGGGCGGGCAGGCCGGCCAGCTGCCGGTCGCCCAGGCGGGCATCGAGCGCCGCGCCCTCGATGCCCGCCAGCGCCTTGAGCAGTGTGGACTTGCCCGCCCCATTCGGCCCCAGCAGCGCGGTGATGCTGCCGGCGGGTGCCCGCAGCGGGCCGTCCACGGCCAGGCGGTGCTTCACGTGGGCCTGGTTCACCACCAGGGTCGGCAAGGTCATGACAGCCTCCGGTGGCGCAGGATCAGCAGGAAGAAGATGGGCAGGCCGGTCAGGGCAGTGATGATGCCCACGGGCAGCACCACCCCCGGCAGGGCACTCTTGCTCACCAGGTCGGCGAGGCACATCAGGCTCGCGCCCAGCAGGGCCGAGAGCGGCAGGAAGTGGCGCTGGGCATCGCCCACCAGCAGCCGGGCCATGTGCGGGGCCACCAGCCCGACGAAGCCGATGGTGCCCACCGCCGCCACGACCACGGCGGTCAGCAGCGCCATGGCCGCGAGCATGCCCAGCCGCAGCCGGGCGGCACGCACGCCCATGGCGCGCGCCTGGGTGTCGCCGAGGCGCAGCGCGCTGAGCTGCCAGCCCAGGCGCTGGCTGACCGCCAGGCAGGCGACCAGCACCAAGGCGATCATCGCCAGCTTGAGCGGCGTGGCCCGCGACAGGCTGCCCAGGGTCCAGAACACCAGCTGCTGGAGGGCGTCGGGCGAGGCGACGTACTGCAGCAGGCCGAGCAGGGCATTGAAGGTGAACATGGTCGCGATGCCCAGCAGCACCAGCACCTCCAGGGAGGTGCCGCGGCGCTGGCCGAGCAGCTGCACCATCAGGGCGGCCAGCAGACTGAAGACGAAGGCATTGCCCGCCGCGCCCAGCGCGCCCTCCAACGGCAACAGGGCGATCCCCCCCACCACGGCCAGGGCCGCGCCGAAGCTGGCGGCGCTGGCCAGCCCCAGGGTGAAGGGGTCGGCCAGGGGATTGTCCAGCACGGTCTGCATCTGGGCGCCGGCCACGGCCAGGCCGGCCCCGGAGAGCGCAGCCAGCAGCACGGTCGGCAGGCGAATCTGCCAGAGCGTGATACGCAGCACGGGGTCGGCCTCCGCCGGCCGCCACAGCGCCAGCAGCACCTCGCGATAGGCGTAGTGGCCGGGGCCTACCAGCAGGTCGGCCAGCCCGGCGAGCAGCAGCACGGCGCCCCCGGCCCACAGCCACCGGCGGCGGCGCCGTTCGTGGCGGCGAAAGTCCGCCAGGGTCGCCGGCGGCGCAAGCGGTGCGGCATCGGCGGTCATGGCATGGCTCCCATATCGGCCCAGAAGGTCCCTTCCAGGGGATACGGCAGGCGATCGGCGTGGATCGCCCGCCACAGTCCCTCGGGGTCGAGGTCGGCCATGGCCTCGGGATGCAGCCACTTGGCCACCCGCTGCACCGCCACGAACTGGAAGGGCGTGTTGTAGAACTGGTGCCAGAGGGCGTGCGCCCGCCCGGCGGCGACCGCCGTCAGCGCCGGCCAGCCGGGGCGCGCCGCGACCAGGTCGCGCATGGCACCGCGGCTCTCGGCGGCCGCGGTATCGTAACCGAGGGGCACCGCGCTGGCGCGCAGCGCCTGCCAGTCGCCGCCCGTCATGATGATCACGTCGGGGTCCTGGGCCAGCACCCACTCGGGATGCAGCTGGCCGAACAGGCCCGGCAGGCGGTCTGCGGCCAGGTTGTGCCCGCCGGCCAGGCGCACCACCCGCCCCAGGTTGTCGTCGCCCACGCTGCGGCAGCAGTCGGGGTGCAGGCCGGCCGCCGTCTCGAGAAGCACGCGGGGGCGCTCCAGCGGCTCGGGCAGTCGCGCTGCCACGGCCTCGAGGCTCTCCCGGCGCAGTGCGATCAGCGCCTCGGCACGCGCCTCGGCGCCGAACACCCGGCCCAGCAGGCGCAGGCTCGGTTCCATATGACGGTCGGGCTGGGTGAGGAAGTCGACGAACACCACCGCGGTCCCCGCGGCTTCCAGCGCGGCCAGGGCCGGTCCGTCCTGCAGGGCCGGCCAGGCGCCCAGGTCGAAGACGATGACCTCGGGGCGCAGGGAGAGCGCCAGCTCCAGGTCGAACTCCCCGTTCGCGGCCTTGCCGAAGCGTGCCAGGCTTTCGGCGTGCGGGAAGCGCTCGACGAGGCGCCGCCACACGTCCTTGTCGAAGCGGATCAGCTCGTCTCGCCAGCCCACCAGCGAAGCGAAGGGATCCTCGGCCTGCAGGGCGGCCAGCGCGTAGAGCAACCGCCCCTCCCCCAGGATCACCCGCTGGGCGTCGCGCGGCAGGCTCACCTGGCGCCCCGCGAGGTCGGTGACCTCGACGGTGGCGGTCGCCGCCTGCGCCGGCACCGCCACCGACACGGCCACCAGGCAGAGGCCCAGCAGAAGAAGCCGTCGGCAGCGACTACGCAGTGATGCTGGCATGTCGGGCTCTCCTCATCCGGAATCGATCGGGCGGGCCGCCGACACGGCCCGCCACAAGGGACAGTGAACGTTTACCGATCAGAACGTCATGTCCAGGGTCAGGCTATAGGCCCGTCCCGGCAGCGGCACCCGCCCCACGGGGCTGACGTCCACGCCCCGGAAGTAGGCGTCGTCGTCGGTCAGGTTATGGGCGCCCAGGGTCAGGCTGGCCTGGCTGGCGAAGGGCAGCCGATAGCCGAGGCTGGCGTCCAGCAGCCAGTAATCGGGCAGCTCGCCCGTGCTGCCGTTGTCGCTCTCTTCCACCGTGTTCGCGGCGTCGGCGAAGCTCTCGGAGACGTAGCGGCCGCCCAGGCTGCCGAACCAGTTGCCCTGCTCCCAGCGAGCCAGCAGGTTGAGCAGGTGGTTGGGCGCGTTGGGCACCTCGTTGCCCGCGAACTCGCCGCTGCGCTGCTCGGTATCCAGCCAGGTCCAGGAGCCTTCGAGCCTCACCGGCAGCGCGTCGGGCGACCAGGCCAGGCGCGTCTCCAGCCCGTGGTAGCGGGTCTCGCCGAGGTTCTTCAGGCTGTTGTCCGGCTGCTTGACCACCTGATCCTCGTAGTTGATCACAAAGCCGGTGGCTTCTGCCTGCCAGGGACCGGCGGTGTAGCGGGCGCCCACCTCGTGGTTCCAGGCGGTCTCATTGGCCACGTCGCCGGGGTTGGTGACCTGGGCCAGCTGCACCGGCGTCAGCGAGCGCTGGCTGGTCGCGAAGAGGTACCAGCTGTCGCTCGCGGCGTAGCCCAGGGTCAGGCCGGGCAGCCAGGCTTCGGCGACGTTCTCGTCCTCGCCGCCTTTCAGGGCGTCGGCGTAGTCCATCTCGGCTCGCTCGTAGCGCAGGCCGGGGGTCACCTCCCAGCCACCGCCCAGGTCCCAGGTGTCGCTGGCGTAGGCGGCCACGGCCCGGGTCTCGAAGTCCCAGCGGCGTACCGGATTGGCGACGTCGCTGCCGATCGCGCGGCGGTTGACGTCGAAGTCGACGTCCTCCTCCAGGTAGCGGGCCCCCAGCATCAGGGTGTGATCCCCCAGGCGCCAGGCCAGGCGCGGCTCGCTGGCCCACACCGTGAAGGCGCGCGGCGAGTCGGCCACGTGGGTGGTGGGCGCGGCGGGATCGGCCCAGTGGAAGCCGGTGCCGAGACTCTGGCCGAACCAGAAGGTACGATCACTCTGATGGCCAAATTGGCGCCAACTGAAGTCGATATCCTTGTTGGGCTGCCAGTGCCAGGTCAGGTGGGCGCGCCAGGTGTCGGCCTCGAAGCGGTCGTGGGGGCGCTGCGAATCGCTGCGATCCCGCTCGTAGGCCTCGGGCGACAGGGCGCCCGGCAGGTCGGCATCGACCCGGTAGTACTGCAGCTGACCGTCCAGCCAGTGGGCGTCGTTGAGCTGGTAGTCGGCATCGACGATGAAGTTGTCCACCTCGGTGCCGCTGTGCTCGCGGCCCGCCTCGCCGCGGGTCAGGCTGGCCTGGAACTGCATGCCCAGGCGCTCGTTGACCTGGCCGCCGGTGCGCAGGTAGTGCTCGCTCAGCACGTGGCCGGTGGCCTCGTCCACGGTCAGGCGCTCGCGCAGCTGGGTCTCGGCCTGCTGGGGAATGCCGCGGGTCACGAAGTTGAGCACGCCGCCGACGTTGTTGGGGCCGTAGTGGACGGCCGCCCCGCCGCGCACCACGTCGACCCGCTCCAGGGTCGGCAGGGTGACGGGGAACAGCGAGACGCCGATGTTGCTGTAGGGCCCCAGGGCGGCGGGGATGCCGTCGACCAGGATCTGCACCCGCTCGCTGCGGCGCGGGGAGAGGCCGCGCACGCCGATGTTGGGCAGGATGCCGGTGCCCGTCTCGTCCTGGACGTGCACGCCGGGCACCCGCGCCAGGGCGTCCTCCAGGTGGCGGATGTCGCCACCCTGCAGGGCGTCGCCCTCCAGGCTCTGGCGCGCGCCGGGCGTGGTGCGCGGGTCCAGGTGGGCGGCGCTCAGCCAGTCGCTGGTCACCACCAGGGTGTCGAGGGTCGTCGAGGACGTCCCCTCCTCGGCCGAGGCCAGTTGCACGGAGGCGGCGGAGATCGCCACGGCCAGCGGCAGGATCCGGAGATAATGCATCTTTGATTCCCTTGCAAATGATTCTCAACGGTAGGTGGGGTATCATAAAGAATTGGCGCCAATCTGCAAGCGGCAATCGGGATGCACGAGACACAGGAGTGTGACGATGAACGAAGAGCATCAGGGAAAGGACCAGGCCTGGCTGCAGGCCCAGCTGAGGATCGGCATGAGCGGCGGGCGATTCCCGGCCGGCAGCTGGCTACGCCAGGATGCCCTGGCCGAGCAGTACGGGGTCAGCCGCTTCGTGATACGCGGCGCCCTCGAGCGCCTGTCGGAGGCCGGCGCGATCGAGCACGTCCCCAATCGCGGCTATCGGGTGAGGCACTGGAGCCATGACGAGCGTCGCGAGCTGACTGAGGCGCGGCTGGTGCTCGAGCTGGCGATGGTGCCGCTGATGCTGGCCCGCAAGACCCCGGCCGGCCTGGCCCGGGTACGCGAGGCACGCGACCGCTTCGAGCGCGCCGCGAGCCGTCGCGACGGCGAGGCGATGGTGATCGCCAATCACGCCTTCCACCGGGCCATGGCCGAGCTCGCCGGCAACGGTCCCCTGGCGGACCAGGCCAACTGGCTGCGCGAGCAGGGGCTGCGCGGCGCCGGGCCCGGCTGGCCCCAGGTGGGAGGCATCGAGCGCAGCCTGCAGGAGCATCGCGACATGGTCCAGGCGCTGGAAGAGGGCGACGTGCTGGCGCTGCAGGGCGCCATTCAGCGTCACCTCACGGCCTGGCGGTCCCGCCAGGCCGAGGAGACCGACGGCGCGACCAGCGCTGCCGGCAGCGAGGCACGATAGCGCACCATGACGCCGCCGCCACGCCGCTAGCCTCCGCGCCCGGCCAGCGCCCGGCGGTACTCCTGCCGATACGCCGCGGCGTGCTGCGCCGGGTCGGCGGGGAAGCGCCCCAGCGCCACGGCCAGGTCGAAGAAGCCCCGTTGCGGCAGTGCGCCTCGCCGGCTGACCACCAGCGCGGCGATGCAGGGGCGGCCCGCCGCGACGTCCTCGCGCATCAGCGCTTCCAGCGCCAGGGCGACGCGATGGATGGTGCGCGGTGGCTCGAGGCCCAGGGCCTCGGCCACCTGCTGGTAGGTGAGCGGCAGCGACGCCTCGGGCGCCGTCTCGAGCAGGCGGCGCACCGCGGCGGGAAGCGAGGCAGTGCGAGGGTCGGGGGTCATGGCTCCTCACAATCAACGACAATTCATTGAAAATCAAGAAACTTTCTGTCTAAAAGGATGGTCATCGGCCGCCCATAGGATTAACATGACCGAATATTCGAACTCATGCTGATACAAGGAAGACGCGATGAAAGGGAAACAGCCCATCATTGATGCCATGAACGGCCTGCTGGCTGCCGAGCTCGCCGCCATGGACCAGTACTTCATCCACTCCGAGATGTACGCCGACTGGGGCTTCACCAAGCTGTACGAGCGTATCGCCCACGAATTCGACGATGAGAAGGGCCACGCCAAGCAGCTGATCGAGCGGATCCTGTTCCTGGAAGGCACGCCGGATATGCGGACCCGCACACCGGTGCGCATCGGGCAGGACGTGGAGACGATGCTCGCCAATGACCTGCAGCTGGAGTACGAAGTGGGCGACGCCCTGAAGGCGGCCATTGCCCTGTGCGAACAGGAGCAGGACTACCAGACCCGCACCGTGCTGGAGGGGCTGCTGGCCGATACCGAGGAGGATCACGCCTACTGGCTGGAGCAGCAGCTGCGCCTGATCAAGCTGGTCGGCAAGCAGAACTACCTGCAGTCGCAGGTCTGAGCCCCGCGCCCCCGCTCAGCGCCCGCCGGCGACGTCGATGAAGCTGCCGGTAGTGTAGCTGGCCTCGCCGGAAGCGAGCCACAGGATCGCCCGGGCGACCTCCTCCGCGGTGCCGCCCCGGCGCATCGGCATCGCGGGGGCCAGGCGCTCGACGCGCCCCGGCTCGCCGCCGCTGGCGTGGATGTCGGTGTCGATCAGTCCGGGGCGCACGGCATTGACGCGGATGCCCTCCCCGGCGACCTCCTTGGCCAGGCCGACGGTGAAGGTGTCGATGGCGCCCTTGGCCGCCGCGTAGTCGACGTACTCGTCGGGTGCGCCCAGGCGTGCCGCCATCGAGGAGAGGTTGACGATGGCCCCGCCCTGGCCGCCATGGCGGGTCGACATGCGGCGGATCGCCTCGCGGGCGCACAGGAAGCTGCCGGTGACGTTGACCGCCAGCACGCGGGCCAGGCGCGCCGCATCCATGGCCTCCACGCGGCACTGGCGCTCGAGGATGCCGGCGTTGTTGACCAGCACGGCGACCGGGCCGAGCGCACGATCGACGCTGTCGAACAGCCGGACGACGTCACACTCGCGGCTGACGTCGGCGGCCACGGCGATGGCTTCACCGCCGCCGCGGGCGATCTCAGTGACCACCGCATCCGCCGCCTCGCGGCTGTCGCGATAGCTCAGGGCCACCCGATAGCCTCGGGCCACGGCCAGCCGCGCGGTGGCCGCGCCGATGCCGCGGCTGCCGCCCGTCACGATCATTACCGGTTGCATGGGCCTCTCCTGTCACGATTCTTGCCGATAGCATCGCCGTTCAGCGCCCGAATGGACAGCCCCGGCGGCCCCCGTTTCATCGGATGACCGTGAAACGGCATCCCCCCACGGGACCGCCGAAATGGGTATGCTGGGGCATGGCTCATCGACCGGGAGGCTGCATGTCGAACTTCACCCTGAAACCGCGTCCGCGCGGTGGTCGCTGGCCGGTGGTGCCGGCCTGGTTCGGCGTTCTCCTGCTGGCCGTCGCCGCGCTGCTGATGGGCGGCGCGGGGCCGGCCTACCGGCTGGGGCTGCTGCCCCTGGGCACCGCCTTCGGCCTGTTGCGGCTGGGCGCCTTTGCGGCCGTCGGCGCCGCGCTGCTGGGGCTCGTGGCGCTGCTGATCGCCGCCCTGTGCCGACGCTGGCGCCCGGCGCTGGCGAGCCTGCTGGTGATCGTGGCGGTGGTCGCGCTGCTGGCGGTGCCCTGGGAGATGATGCATCGCGCCCAGCGCGTGCCCCCCATCCACGACATCACCACCGATATCCTCGATCCGCCCGCCTTCGAGGCGCTCGCCGAGGCCAGGCGCGCCGCCCCCAACGGCGTGGCCTATCCCGGCGAGGCCTTCGCCCGCCACCAGCGCAGCGCCTACCCCTGGGTACGCCCCGTCACCCTGCCGGTGCCGCTCGCCGAGGCGCGCACCGCCGCCGAGGCCACGGCGCGGGAGATGGGCTGGGAGATCGCCGCCACGACGGAGACCCGGATCGAGGCCACGGCCACCACCTTCTGGTTCGGCTTCAAGGACGACGTGGTGATCCGCCTGACGCCGGTGCAGGAGGGCGTGCGCGTCGACGTGCGCTCCGCCTCGCGCCTGGGCAAGAGCGACCTGGGCACCAACGCCACGCGCATCCACGACTTCCTGACGGC
This sequence comes from Billgrantia azerbaijanica, assembly GCA_004551485.1. Classification (GTDB taxonomy): domain Bacteria; phylum Pseudomonadota; class Gammaproteobacteria; order Pseudomonadales; family Halomonadaceae; genus Halomonas; species Halomonas azerbaijanica. The sequence continues at coordinate 44,137 of SBLD01000005.1, forward strand.
GCTCCACGCCCGGGTGGAGTGACGACGACCACGACCATGACGACGAGGAGATCCCCGTGAGCCTGGCAAGCGTACGCGCCTTCCTGGCCGAGAAGGCCCCCGACATCGCCATCCTGGAGCTCGGCACCAGCACCGCCACCGTGGCGCTGGCCGCGGAAGCGCACGGCGTGGCCCCAGGGCAGATCGCCAAGACGCTGGCGTTTCGCGTCGGCGAGCGGCAGCTGCTGGTGGTGGCCGGCGGCGAGGCGCGCTTCGACAACCGCAAGATGCGCGAGGCCTTCGGCGGCAAGGCAAAGATGCTGGATGCCGAGACGGTGCTGTCGCTCACCGGCCACCCGGTGGGCGGGGTTTGTCCGTTCGGCCTGGCCACGCCGCTGCCGGTCTACTGCGACGTGTCGCTCAAGGCCTACCCGGAGGTGCTGCCCGCCGCCGGCACCGAGCACACCGCCGTGCGCCTCTGCCCGGCACGCCTCGCCGAGCTGGTCGGCGCCGAATGGGTGGATGTGTGCAAGGTGCCGGAAAACGCCTGACGAGGCACATGCCCGCTCAGGCAAGCACCTCGTCGAACGGGCGCCGGCTTCCCGCTGCGCCGGGATTGCACGGTCTTGGGAAGAGCGGGCATCGCGGCTTTGTCGCTGACGCCGGCAAACTCCTCTATTCTGAAGGCATCGGCAAGCCGGGGCATCCGCAGGAGGTCCCCGATGCGACTGACGCTTCTCTTCGCGATCCTCGCGCTGCTACTCAGCGCCTGCGCCAGCAACGTGGAAACGCAGGTCACCCGCTTTCACGAGGGCGCTCTGCCCGGGGGGGAAACCTTCACCGTGGAGCCGGCCGCTTCCGAGATGAACGGTCCCGAATTCCGCAACTACGCCAGTCTGATCCGTGAGCAGATGCAGTGGTTCGGCTACCGCCCCGTCGCGGAGGACCCCGACCTGCGAGTGATCGTCGACTACGGCGTCAGCGAGGGCCGTACCCGGGTGGAAAGCTACGGCAGCTACGGCCACCCCTTCTACGGCTACCACGTCGGCACCCTCCACCCCTTCCACCACAGTGTCGTGCACCCCTACCACTTCGGTGGCTTTTACGGTCCGGAGATCCGCTCCGAGACCGTCTATACCCGACGACTGCAGCTGCGCATCATCGACACCGACACGGACGAGGTGGTGTTCGAAGGCCGGGCACTGAGCGAAGGGCCGAACGGGGAGTTGGCGGAGATCATGCCCTATCTCGTCGAGTCCATGTTCCGCAACTTCCCCGGCGAGAGCGGTGCCACCAAGGTCGTCGAGATCGAGACCGAGGGTGGCCGACGCTACTGAGCGGGTCCCTGCTGGCACGGCAGCGGCGCGAGCGCGGCGAGGCTCCTGGGTAGCGGGCACGCCCGTGACGATGTGATAGCCTGTGCGCAGCCCCCCTACCCGCGAGGCCTCATGCTGCGCATCTCCAACTCCGTAGAGCTGGGCGACTGGGAGATCGAGATCAGCCAGATCCGCGCCCAGGGCGCCGGCGGCCAGAACGTCAACAAGGTCGCATCGGCCGTGCATCTGCGCTTCGACATCCCCCGTTCCAGCCTGCCACCCTTCTACAAGGAGCGGCTGATGGCGCTCGCCGACCAGCGCATCAGCAAGGAGGGCGTGGTGGTGATCAAGGCACAGCGCTTCCGCACCCTGGAGCAGAACCGCGAAGACGCGCTCGAGCGCCTGCGCGAGCTGATCCGCGAGGCGATCAAGCAGCGCCAGACGCGCAAGCCCACCAAACCCACCAAGGGCTCGCAGCGGCGCCGCCTGGACAAGAAGACGCGCAAGGGGCAGACCAAGGCGCTGCGCGGCAAGGTGAAGGTGTAGGACGTTGGCTCGACGTCGTTCTCACCACGGCCGGAACGACAAGGGAGTGCCACACTGACACTCATCCCAGGCCAACCCGAGGAGGAACGATCATGACCACGTCGGCCGACCTCTCCCCCGAAACCGCGGTGCTCGACTGCCTGGAGCGCTGGGCGGCCGCGGTGCGCGCCAAGGACGTCGAGGCCATCGTCGCCCACTACACGCCGGACATCGTCGCCTTCGATGCCATCCTCCAGCTGCAGTTCAAGGGCCTGGAGGCCTACCGCCGCCACTGGGACGCCTGCATGGCCCTCTGCGCCGGGCCGATGGCGTTCCAGATACACGAGGAGGTCATCCACGTCGATGGCAACGTGGCCTTCTGTCACGGCCTGATCGAGTGCGGCGGTGCCAACGAGCGGGGCGAGATCGACACCGGCTGGCTGCGGGCTACCATCGGCCTGCGCCGCATCGAGGGGGAGTGGCGCATCGTCCATGAGCACCACTCCGCCCCCTTCGACATGACGAGCCGCCAGGCCCTGCTCGACCTGACGCCCTGAAGCCCCGGCACGGCGGGCATCCCGACACTCGCCGTGCCCATTCCATCCTCTGCCCGGAAAACCGCAAGCCAGCGCCCGCCGAATGGGCCACAATCGCGCCTCGCCCCCCGACGCCATGGAGTGGACATGACCGACGAGACGCCCTCCCCACTCGCCCGACGGACGACCTGCGTCTATTTCTTCGTCTTCATCGCCATCGGCATGAGCGGCGGCCTGCTGGGACCGGCCCTGCCCCACCTGGCGGCGATGACCGGTTCGACCATGGGACAGATCGCCGTGCTGTTCACCGCCCGGGCGCTGGGCAATATCCTCGGTTCGGTGGCCTCGGGCCTGCTGGCGGATCGCCTGCCCGGCCATCGCGTGCTGATCGGCATGCTGTTGCTGCTGGTCGCGGGACTGGCCGGGGTGCCCTTCAGCCAGCCCCTGATGGTGCTGACCGCCGCGGTTTTCCTGCTGGGCTTCGCCGAGGTCTCGATCAATACCGTCACCAACACCCTGCTGCTGATGCTGCACGGCGTACGCTCACCGCCCTGGATCAGCGCCCTGCACTTCTTCTTCGGCCTGGGCAGCATGCTGGTGCCCCTGGTGCTGGTAGGGGTGCTCACCCTGTCGGGTCAGGCGCTCGGGACCTTCTGGCTGGTGGCGCTCTTCTCCCTGCTGCTGGTGGTGCCGCTGGCTCGCCTGCCGGGACCGCCGCCGGCGCAGGGGCGCATGGCCGGACGCGACGACGCCCCGCCGCCTGACCGCCGGCGCCTGGGCCTCTTCCTCGGCCTGTTCGCGCTCTACGTCGGCACCGAGGTCACCTTCGCCGGCTGGATCACCGCCTATGCCACCCTCGAGGGCCTGGCCTCGGGCGAGGCGGCCCTGCTGGTCACCCTGTTCTGGCTGACGCTCTCCGCCGGGCGCCTGCTGGCGATCCCGCTGCTGCGCCGGCTCACGCCCTGGATGGTGCTGCGCCTGTGCCTGGGGCTGGGGCTGCTCACGACCCTGGGGATGCAGCTCGGCTGGCTTCCCCTGTCGGCCGTGGCACTGCTGTTCGGGCTGGCCTGTTCGGCGATCTTCCCGACCCTGTTCGGGCTCGGCAGCCAGGTGATGACGATGCGCGGGCGCACCACCGGCCTGGTCTTCCTCGCCGCCGGCAGCGGCGCCATGGCCGTGCCCACCCTGGCGGGGCCGCTGCTGGAATGGGCCGGTACCGGCGCCTTCCCGCTGCTGCTGCTGCTTCTGGTGGCGCTGATGATCGCGGGATTGGTGGCCCTGAGGCGTCATGTCCGACGCGGCCTGGCGTCACCGGCCGCGGGCGACCAGGCCAGGCACCGACAACCAGGGAAGGAGCTGCCATGACCAAGACGCCGTCCACAACGCCGGAGCATCCCGCCTCGCCGTGCACCCGGGTGTGCCGGATCGACGAGGCGACGGGGCTGTGCCAGGGGTGCCGGCGAACGCTCGACGAGATCGCCCGCTGGGCCGGCATGACCGCGGCCGAACGCGCCGCGGTGTGGGCGCGCCTGGCAGGCGAGGCTCAGTCGCGGTCGTCGTGATGCCCATTGGTGAGGATGTGGTGCAACCCGGCGCAGTCCACCAGCGGGTCCTCGCAGTTGACGACGATCTCCGAGCGGGCGAGCACGTAGCTCTTGCCGGTGATGGTGTTCTCAACCACCTGGTGGGTGCCCTCGCGGCGCGTGCCGGTGAACTCGCCGATGAAGCCGGTCTCGCGCAGCGAGACGGTCTCCAGCTTGTCGCCCAGCTTGATGCGCCCCTCGTGGTACATCAGCGCCAGCCGCGCCGAGGTGCCGGTGCCGGTGGTGCTGCGGCAGATCACCCCGGGGTGCACGTAGGTGGTCGAGCGTGAGCGGTAGAAGTCGTCGGCCACCTGCTCCACCGGCCCCATGAAGTGCAGGAAGGGCAGCGGCCCCACGTCACCCAGGGTGTAGTGGGAGAAACCGCGCTCGGCCTGGATCGCCTCGACGATCTTGTGGGCGCACTCCGCCAGGTCGCGCTCCTCGTCGCGGGTCAGGTCGAAGCCCAGCTCGGCGGCCTCGACTAGGGCGTAGAAGCCGCCACTGTAGGCCACCGAGTAGGTCACGTCGCCGATGGTGGGCACGTGGATGGTGGCGCGGTAGGTGTCGATGTAGCTGGGCAGCCCCTCGCAGGTGATCGCCTCCACCACGCCGTCCTCCACCAGCGCCTCGATGTGCACGAGCCCCGCCGGCGATTCCAGCACGAAGCGCTGGCGCCCCTCCTGCTTTTGCACCAGGCCGAGCTCCAGCACCGCCGTGGCGGTGCAGATGGTGTTGGAGCCGGAGTAGATGGGGTAGCCCATCACCTCCATGATGATGTAGCCCACCGCCGCCTCGGGGTGGGACGGCGGCACCAGCAGGTCCACCGACATCTCGGGGATGCCGTAGGGTTCGTGGAGCAGCAGCTTGCGCAGCCCGTCGGCGTCATCGCGCAGGTAGTGCATCTGGTCGCGCACCGTGGCGCCGGGCAGCAGGTCGATGCCGCCGGTGACGATGCGGCTGACGTCGCCGCCCGCGTGGGTGTCCATCAGTTGGAAGACGAGTTCTTCCTTCATGCCCGATCCTCGAGGGCGAACGGCGCCCCATGCTCGGTCCATTGGCTGTCGGGGACGATCACGATCTTGCCCAGGTAGTTGCTGCCGCGGTTGACGAAGTAGCGCTCCGCCGCGTGCAGTTCGGAGAGCCTGAACGCCGCGTGCAGCACCGGCTTGAGCTCGCCGCTGCGGATCCACGCGACCAACTGCTCGGCCTCCTCGCGGGTGCCGTGGGAGACACCGAAGATCTGCACCTGGTAGAGGTAGATGCGCGTCCACATGATCTCGCTGAGGTTGCCGCCGCTGGCCCCGGCGATGGAGAGCCGCGGGTAGGTGGTGCGGGCCTTCATGTCGCCGATCATGGTGTCGATGAAGCGGTCGGTCATCTCGCCGCCCACCAGGTCCATCACCGCATCGATGGGCGCGCCGTCGGTGGCCGCGAGCACCCGCTCGACGAAGGTCGGCAGGTCGCCGCGGTCGATCACCGCCTCGGCACCGAGCGCGAGCAGGGCTTCGGCCTTGTCGGGCTGGCTCACCGCATAGGGAGTGGCGCCGACGATGCGGCACAGCTGGATCAGCGCCGTGCCCACGCCGCCGCTGGCGCCCGTGACCAGCACGCGCTCGCCGGCCGTGACGCGCGCCGAGGTCATCATGTGGTAGGCGGTCTGGTAGGAGCACATGCCCATCGACGCCAGCTCGGCGTCTTTGAGCTCCGGGTTGGGCACGTGGTGGAACTGCTCCGAGGGCACGGCGACGTACTCGGCGAAGCCGCCGTCGGCGCCGTGGCCATAGTAGTCCGGCGTGAGGTTGATGTCGCGGCGCGCGTCGGCGTAGAGGTTGAAGTCGAGCAGGCCGCGCTCGCCGATACGCCCGGTATCGACGCCCTCGCCCACGGCGACCACGCGGCCGGCCACGTCGGCGCCCTGGATGCGTGGGAAGGTCAGCGTCGGCTCACCGCCCATGGCGAAGGAGGTGACCTCGCCCTTCTCCTTGGTCGGGTAGAGCCCCTCGCGCGCCTTGCGGTCGGTGTTGTTCTTGGCCGTCGCGGTGACCTGCACCAGCACCTCGCCCGGCCCTGGCCGAGGGGTGGGCACGTCCTGGCGATAGACCAGCTTGTCGATGCCGCCATGCCCCGTCAGCACCATGGCACTCATGGTGTCGGGAACGGTGTCCGGAAGGGGTGCACTAGCCATCGGCTGCCTCCTCAGTATCGAGCCGTCTCAAAGGCGCGACGATAGTGCACCCGGCCGCCGCGTGAAAAGAGCGGTTTGTTCTTGATTCGCCCCGATTTCTCGCGACTTTTTCTGCGGCCGCCCAGCAACGGCCTCGGGCCTACAGCCAGCGCCTGCGCCGAAACAGCCACAGCAGCCCCACGCCGATGGCCAGCATCACCACCAGCACCACGAAGTAGCCGTAGCGGTAGGCGAGCTCGGGCATGTGCGCGAAGTTCATGCCATAAATGCCGGCGATGAAGGTCAGCGGCACGAAGATGGCGGTGATCACCGTGAGCACGCGCATGGTGATGTTGAGCTGGTGCGAGGAGAGCGAGAGGTAGCCGTCCACCAGGTCGCCGCAGATCTCGTAGTACATCTGCGTCAGGCTGTGCAGCCGCTCGAATCGCTCGTGCACGTCGTTGATGGCGTGGAAGGTCTCCTCCTCGCCACGCGGCAGATGGGAGTAGTCGTAGGCGGTCAGGTCCTGGGTGATGCCGACGTGGTAGTTGAAGACCCGGCGCATCTTCACCAGCCGCGAACGGTAGGCGATGATGCGGCGCATCAGGACGTCGCTGCCGTCATCGAGCAGCGCATCCTCCAGGTCGCTGAGTGCGTTCTCGAACTCGAGCAGGCTGTCGAGGTAGTAGCCGGCGGAGAGATACATCACGCGCAGCGCCACGTGCTCCGGCGAGCGACGCAGCAGCACGCCGCCCTCGGCGCCGAACAGACGGTCGATGCTCAGCGCCTTGCCGGGGTGCAGGGTGACCAGGAAACGCTCGCCGAGAAAGAAGGCAACCCGCTGTGGCACATAGTTGAGCTCGGCATCGAAGGCCGAGATGCCGCGGTAGAGGATGAGGGTGTGGGTCTCGAACTCCTCGATCTTGGGCGGATGGCGCTCGCGGTGGGCGTCGTCGATGGCCATGGGGTGACAGCCGAAAGCCTCCAGCAGCGCGCGCTCGCGCGCCATCGACTCGCCCTGCAGGTCGATCCAGATATGCCCGTCGGGCGCCGCCTGCCAGGCGGCAACCAGCTCCTCGCCACCGATGTGTTCGCGGCCGTCCGCGTCCAGCAGTCGCGTGCGTATCATCGCCCCCCCCCTTCCCTGTCGTGAAGCGTCGTGCCACCCGGCTCAGTGATTCTTCACCCGCCAGATGCGCCAGGCCAGCACACCGATGATCACCACCCCCAGCGGGCCGAGCACGGCGGCGGCGGTATGGGGTTCGATCTCGATGCCCAAGGCGCCCAGGCCCTCCAGGGAGAGCTTGAACAGGCTGAAGATATAGTAGCTGATGACAATGATCGACAGCCCCTCCACCGCCTTCTGGATCTTCAACTGGCTGCTGGCGCGCTCGTTGAGGCTGTGCAGGATCCCCGAGTTCTGCTCCTCGATCTCCACTTGGGCACGGGTACGCAGCAGGTCGTTGAGGCGCGCCACGCTCGCCGCCAGGCTCGTCTGGCGGCGGTCGATCGCCGCACAGTAGTGCACCGTGGGGCGGAAGCGGCGCAGGATGAAGGTGCCAAGCCGGGGGCGATCGCCCACGCGGCTCTCGCGCAGTTCCTCGATACGGGCGAAGACGATGCGCGCATAGGCCTCGGTGGCGCTGAAGCGCTGCCGCGAGCGCGCCCCGCTGCGCTCCAGGAGCGCCGACAGCGACGAGAGCGCGGCCAGCAGCGGCCGCGAGTCCTCCTGCTGGCGCTCGGCGTTGCGGTCGGAGAGCTCGCCGAGCTCGCGCTCGTAGCCCTGCAGCTCGGCGCTGAGCTCCTTGGCCAGCGGCAGCGACAGCGACGCCATCATGCGATAGGTCTCGATCTCGAGCAGGCGCCGCACCATGCGGCCGAGACGGAAGTCGTTGAGGGCACGGTTGACCATCAGCAGGCGGTTGACGCCGTCCGGGGCGAGGCGGAAGTCGCTCCACACGGTGGCGTCGCCACCGCCCACGTGCGAGCCCGCCGGGTCGGTGAAGCCATAGGCATCGGTCTTGCCCAGCCAGCTCGCCTCCGACTCGACGAGCACCAGGGTGGCGCTGATCAGCGCCTTCTCGTGCCCTTCGATGATCGTCGCCAGCAGCGGCGGCGGTGCCGGCCACAGCTCGCCGTCCGCCGGCTTCGGCACCAGCAGCGTGAGGGTCAGGAACTCGGTGTGGCGTTCCCACTTCAGGGTCAGGCCGTCCAGGGTCTCGATCCCCTGGACGGCGTCGGGGGGCGGCGTGCTGCCCGTGGCCTCGGCGATGCGGGCAAGCATGGCGTCGCAGTCACCGGCCTCGTCGAGAAAGGCGTAGTGATGCACGTGCGCCGGCTCCGCGAAGTAGATCGAGGGGCGTGCGTGCAGCTCGTTGTGCAGTCGTTCTCGCTGGGGGTGCATGTCAGGGCCAGGTTATAAAAGGTTGAGAGCCGAGCCTAAGCGCTGGCGCTGCGACAGCCAAGCCCTACCATCAGGCCATCTCCACTCCTCCATCGGCACTATGCATTTTGGCCCCGACGGCCGCGAACGCTTCCTCACCGTCCCGGTGCCGAGCGGCGACAGAGGAACGGCAGACGCTGACCCGCCAACTGCGGTAGGCTTGAAGTGCCGTGTTCGACAGCCTGGGAGTACTCCGATGAGTGAGCGTGTTTCGCTCGTGATCGTGCCAGTGGACGGTTCCTCCACTGCCGCGGCCGCCACGCGCCATGGCGCGATGCTCGCCCGTCTGCTGGGGGCGCGCCTGCAGCTGCTGCACGTGATGCCGCTCAACCCGGCGGAACTCAGCGACGTGCCGGCCAATCGCCGCATCGATGCCGACCACGACCGGGCACAGCGGCTGGAGCGGGCCCGCCGGGCCTTCGACCGCGCGCGGGAGGTGATCGCGACGCCGCTCGACCCATCCCCCGAGGAGGTCACGCTGGAGGACGCCACCTTCGTGCGCCATCCGGCCCGCGCCATCGTCGCGCACGCCCGCAGCCAGCGGGACTGCCTGCTGGTGATCGGCGCCCGCCACCTGAGCGAGATGGGCAAGTTCGTGGAGGGCAGCGTCAGCAACGAGGTGGTGCACCGGGCGAACTTCCCGGTGACGGTGGTGCATGCCGAGTCGGCGCCCGAGGAGGTGCAACGCATCGGTCGGATCCTGCTGCCGGTGGACGGTTCGCGCCACAGCGACAAGGCGGCGACCTTTGCCGGCGAGCTGGCACGCAGCGCCGGGGCCGGCGTGGAACTGCTGTTCTGTCGCCCTGCGACGCCAGCCGTGGCGGAAGACGCGGACGGCGAGGCCGAACGCATCTTCCGGCGCGCTCGGCAGGTGCTCGGCGAGGTGCCCGAGGGCGTGGCGGAACGGGTCCTCTCGGGAACCCACTACGCGGAGGCGATCGTCGACCAGGCACGCCACAGCACGGACTACCCGCTGATCATCATGGGACGCCGCGGACTCAGTACCTGGCGGGAGCGGCTGCTGGGCGGCGTCAGTCACCGGGTCATCGACCTGGCGCCCTGTCCAGTCACGGTAGTCGTGTAGCGACGCGACGGGGGCTCAAATGCCGGCCTCGTAGGCCGCCTTGAGGCGATAGAACTCGGTGACGACCTCGTCCATGGCCGCGGGGTCGTAGTCGCACAGCCCGCTGACCACCAGCTTCTTGGTGCCGTTTCCCACCGCCTTGCCGGCGTCGGTGATGCGGAACTCGAGCCGCACGTCGCCGCGCTTGCCGTTGACCTCGAGGGTCGAGTCGACGAGCTCCAGCGCCGGCCGGTCGAGGTCGAGCCGCTCGAGCGAAAAGCCCATGCTGTCGTAGACCACCAGCGGACGACGCGGATTGAACATTACCCCCTTGGCTTCCATCAGCGGCTTGAGCACGTGGGGAAAGTTCCTGCCCGAGAAGGCTACGTAGCTCCTGGTGAAGGCCTCGACCGTGGCGGCCTCGCGGGTCTGTTCGCCGCGGCGCGTCACCTCCAGGTAGCGCTTGCCCTCGTCGTCGATGACCTCGATACGGCCGGCGTCGGGGGACTCCAGACGCAACGGCACGCCGTTGCCCACCATGCTGCGAAAGCGGAAGTCCATGTGCCGGGAGAGGCCGAAGCGCGCCAGGACCAGGGCGAAGAGCAGATCGCCCGGCACGCAGAAGCGACGGGCATCGGCATCGTGGATCGGGTTGAAGTCGCCGGCGATGCGCTTGGCGAAATCGCTGGCCTGCTGCGCGGTGATGTGGATATGCGACGCAGTGGCAGTGTGGTAAGGGTCGAGAAACATGCGTGGTCTTGCCTGCCCTGAAGTGGTATGGCGGCACTCCCCCCGGCCGGGGGGAGTGCCGCAAAACCCGATGATGCCACAAATCGGCCTCGGGCGAAGCCACGCTGCGCTGCCGAAAAAAAGGTCTTGCCTGCCCCAGGCCCCAAAGAGTAAATGGCTTCCCGAATTTCATTTGATGGGAGTCAAGATTGCGAGTCCCATCCGGGCTCGGTGCCCCGCTATCCATGACCATGGGAGGAGACTACCCGTGACTATTGGAGGAGGGAGGAGAGCACATTGCGGCGCAATATCCATGCTATCATAGCGCCGCTTTTTTCCTTCTCCATTCACTAACGGAACACTGATCCCATGGCTGACCTGCAACGCTTTGCACGTGGCCATCGGCATGCCGCCCGATGGCCTTCCTGGCTCGCCGCCCTCCTCCTTCTCGGGCTCTCCTCGCCCCTCTATGCCGCCGCCGGCCCGCTGGATCTCACGCCGACAGGCGTCGGCGTGATCGCCGTGGCGCTCTTCGTGCTCGCCTACATGCTGGTGATGGCCGAAGAGAAGATCCACATGCGCAAGTCCAAGCCGGTACTGGTTGCCGCCGGCATCATCTGGGCGCTGATCGGCTGGGTCTACGTGGACGCCGGCCTCTCGGCGGAGTCCGAGCACGCCTTCCGCGAGACGCTGCTCGAGTTCACCGAGCTGATGCTCTTCCTGCTGGTGGCGATGACCTACATCAACGCCATGGAGGAGCGCCGCGTGTTCGACGCGCTGCGCTCATGGATGATTCGCAAGGGGTTCAGCTACAAGCAGCTGTTCTGGCTGACCGGCAGCCTGGCCTTCATCATCTCGCCGGTGGCCGACAACCTCACCACTGCCCTGCTGATGTGCGCCGTGGTCACCAAGGTGGCCGAGGGCGACAAGCGGTTCATCAACCTGTGCTGCATCAACATCGTGGTGGCGGCCAACGCCGGCGGCGCCTTCAGCCCCTTCGGCGATATCACCACCCTGATGGTATGGCAGGCCGGCGTCGTCGACTTCAACGAGTTCTTCGTCCTGCTGGTGCCCTCGCTGGTCAACTACCTGATCCCGGCGGTCGTGATGAGCCTGTTCATCAACAACCGCAAGCCGGAGGGTATCTACGAGGATGTCTGGCTCAAGCGCGGCGCGCGGCGCATCATCGCCCTGTTCCTGCTCACCGTGGCCACCGCGGTGGCCGGCCATACCCTGCTGCACCTGCCGCCGGTACTGGGCATGATGACCGGGCTTGGCTACCTGCAGTTCTTCGGCTACTACCTGCGCCGCAGCCTGCCGCGTTCGCTGGAGCGCAAGCGCGAGCGCTACACCCGTCGCGGTGACTACAAGAAGCTGCAGCAGTTGGGCAGCGTGGTGCCCTTCGACGTCTTCAGCCGCGTGGCCCGTGCCGAGTGGGACACCCTGCTGTTCTTCTACGGCGTGGTCATGTGCGTGGGCGGCCTGGGCTTCATGGGCTACCTGGCGATGATGTCGGAGCTGCTCTACGCCCAGTGGGACGCGACCTGGGCCAACATCGCCTTGGGCCTGATCTCCGCGGTGGTCGACAACATCCCGGTGATGTTCGCGGTGCTCACCATGGAGCCCGAGATGTCCCACGGCCACTGGCTGCTGATCACCCTCACCGCCGGTGTCGGCGGCAGCCTGCTGTCGATCGGCTCGGCCGCCGGGGTGGCGGTGATGGGCCAGTCGCGCGGCGCCTACACCTTCATGGGCCACCTGCGCTGGGCGCCGATCATCATGCTCGGCTATGCCGCCAGCATCGTCGCCCACCTCATGCTCAACGGTGCCACCTTCTCCGTCTTCAACCACTGACCCCTCCCTCCCCCGGCTGCCTGGCAGCCGGGCTCCCCGACGGTGAGCGCGGCCCTGCGCTCACCGTCGTCCTCGTTGAAAGCCGGTCGCATATCACCACCGCGTGATATAGGCTTATTGCGTATATTGTGCAGGCATGAAAAATCTCAGTCTTTCGGATACGGTACCCGGTAACACACTGTTGCCCGGATGGCCTATCCGGTCTGGACAACCCAGGAGTTGGGAGGCGCTGCCATCAGATGTTGAGGAGAATCCGACCCCCAGCGATACCGCCTGCGGGGCATCCCCTCCGACCGCACGCGTCGGCAGGCAGCGACGTGTATGGGCAGCAGGGTAGCGCGTGGCCTTGCTGAGACGACACCTGCTGCTGACGATGGCAGCACTGCTGGTCCCGCTGGTCGCCGGTGCCGAGGAGCCGGCGGTCGTGCTGATCGCACACCCCGGGGTGGAGAGCCAGGCCCTGACCCGCGACACCACCCGCGCCATCTTCGCCATGCGACAGCGCAGCTGGCCCAACGGCCAGGCCGTGCGCGTCTTCGTGCTCCCCGGCGACCACCCCCTTCATGGGCGCTTTGCCAAGGAACAATTGGCCGTCTACCCCCACCAGCTGCAGCTGGCCTGGGACCGCATGGTCTTCTCGGGTACCGGCCAGGCACCCACTCAGGTCGTCTCGCCGGAGGCGATGCTGGACCGTGTCGCCTCGACTCCCGGCGGTATCGGTTACCTGACACAGGAGCAGTTGGATGATCGCGTCCAAGTCATCACGGTGGAGTAGCCCTCATGCCCGTGGCGTGATCGCGCTGCTCTCCACCCTTGCCGCTGCCCCGGCGACGGCGGGGGACATGCTGGACACCCTGCAGGTTCACGGCTTTCTCAGCCAGGCGCTGGTGATCAGCGACCACAATGACTTCTTCGGCCCCAGCAGCAGCGACGAGGGCAGCCTCGAGTACACCGAACTCGGCGCCAACGTCTCGCTGCGCCCCCATTCCGATGTGCTGCTGGCCGCCCAGGTGCTGAGCCGACGCGCCGGTGGCGACGCCAGCGATGCGCAGCCGGTGCTCGACTACGGCGTGGTCGACTACCAGATGCTCACCACCCAGCGCCGCAACCTGGGCCTGCAGGTGGGGCGCTTCAAGAACCCCTTCGGCTTCTACAACCAGACCCGCGACGTGGCCTTCACCCGGCCGAGCATCCTGTTGCCGCAGTCCATCTACTTCGACCGCACGCGCTCGCTGGGGTTGGCGGCCGATGGAGTCAGCCTCTATCTGGAGGAGCGACTGTCGCGTGGGACGCTGCGCGCCCAGGTCGGCATCGGCCAGGCCCAGGCCGACGACGATCTGCGCCGCACGCTGGCGCTCGACAGCGTGCCCGGTTCGCTCGAGCCGCGCACCTCGGCCATCGGCCAGCTGCGCTACGAGCACGACGGCGGGCGCATCGCGGCCGCGATCAGCACGGCCATGGTCAAGGCGCACTTCGATTCATCGGCCCCCGCCATGGGCGACGGCGACTTCGACTTCACCCCCTGGATCCTGTCGCTGCAGTACAACGCCGAGCACTGGAGCCTCACCGCCGAATATGCCCTGCGCGGCTCCAGCCTGCAGGGCTTCGACGACCCACGCTTCAACTTCGACATCACCGGCGAGAGCGGCTACGTGCAGTACACGCGCCGCTTCAGTGACGACTGGCAGTGGCTGGTCCGCTACGATCGGTTGATCAGTGACCGCGACGATTCCTCGGGAGATGCCTTTGCCGCCGCCACCGGCCAGCCGGCACACTCGCGATTCGCCGAGGACATCACCTTCGGCCTGCAGTGGCTGCCGCGCCCCTGGCTGCTGCTCGCCGCCGAGTATCACCGCGTGGACGGTACCGGCTGGCTGCCGTCCCAGGACAACCCCGACCCCGACGACACCCGCCGCCGCTGGAACCTGATCCTGTTCCAGCTCTCGCTGCGCTTCTGAGCCCCGCAACCCAAGGTACGCCCATGACCAGCGCCGCAAAGCCATGCCGACTGAGCCTGACCTGGCGGGTGCTTGCCCTGAGCAGCCTGCTGCTGCTGGGAGTGGCGGGGCTGTTCACCTACCTGGGCCATGACAACCTGACCCGTCAGTTCCAGCAGAGCCGCGAAGCACACCATGCTCGCCAGGCTCGCGAGGTCCGGCTGGCCCTGAGGCGCTCCGCGGAGAGCCTGCAGCAGCTGGCCGGCATCGTGGCCACCTCGCCACGGCTGGCCCCGGCCGTGGCGGCCGGCGACGGCGAGCGCCTGTCCGCCGCCCTGCAGTCCCAGTGGCCCACCCTGCAGCTGGACGCCGGCATCGACGAGATCCGGGTCTTCGATGCCCAGGGCCATCCGCTCGCCCACTGGGGCGAGGGTCAGGCCGGCCGTCCCCGCCCCTGGCACGAGTGGCTACGCCAGGTGGTGGCCACCGACACGCCGCTCACCACGCTGCACTGCGTCCGCGACTGCCGCCAGTATGCCGCCGTTCCCATCCTCGGCGACGGGGAGAGCCTAGGCATGGTCAGCGTCTCGCGCACTCTGGCCGACGTGACCCGTCAGGCCCATCAGGTCTCGGACAGCGAAGTGGCCCTGCTGGTCGCCACGGCTCTCGACGCCGACGGGAGGGATGCCCGCCGCCTCGCCGCCTGGAACGGCGACCTGGTGACCCTGACGCATGCCGAGACGAGCCTGCCGCTGCTGCGTCGGGCCTCTGCCCAGGCCGAGCTGTCGCAGGTGAAGACGACGCCGCTGCAACTGAACCGTGATCAGCGCCACTACGAGCTCTCGGCGGTGCCCCTCGAGGAGGCGCGCGAGTCCGACAATGGCGCCCATTTCCTGCTGCTCTCGGACATCACCGAGCAGATCCATGCCATCGAACGGGACACCCGCACCCTGCTGCTCGCGGGGCTGGCCGGCTGGTTGGCCGCGGAGCTGATGCTGCTGGCCATCCTGCTGCGCCCCATGGCGCGGCTGCGACGCCTGGCCGGGGTGCTGCCGTCACTGGCGATGAACGGCTTCGCCACGGCGCGGGCGAAGATCCCCCACCCCCACGGTCGCCTGACCGACGAGATCGACCTGCTCGAGGAGACCACCCTGGAGCTGGCCGACCGCCTGGAGACGCTGGACCAGGAGGTGCACTCGCGCGGGGAACTGCTGGCGGCCCGCATCGAGGAGTTGGGTCGCGAGCGCGACTTCGTCAGCAGCCTCCTCGACACGGCGCACGTCTTCATCCTGGCGCAGGACGAGCGCGGACGCGTCACCCTGGCCAACGCCCATACCCTCCAGGCCCTCGGCGTGCAGGAGGAGACGCTGCTGGGCCGCCACTTCGACGACATCTTCCCGCGGCGCAGCGTGCTCGCCATGCCCAGCGCCCACGCGGCGGGCGCGCAGGAAGAGCGCACCCTGCAGCTGACGCCGGACAGCACCCGCACCATCGTCTGGTACCATGCGCCCCTGCCGGCACGCGACGAGGCGGACACGGCACGCATCTCGGTGGGGCTGGACATCACCGAGCGCAAGGCCGCCGAGACGCGCCTGACCTGGCTGGCCCAGCGCGACCCCCTCACCGAGCTCTACAACCGCCGCTACTTCCAGGAGGCGCTGGACCGGGCCCTGCTGCGCAAGGGCGGCGGCGCCCTGCTGTTCCTCGACCTCGACCAGTTCAAGGACGTCAACGAGCTCAGCGGCCACCATGCCGGCGACCGGCTGCTGCGCCTGGTGGCCGAGACGCTGCACCAGGAGATGGGCCACCGGGGCGTCATCGCCCGGCTTGGCGGCGACGAGTTCGCCATCCTCATGGAGGGCGCCGATGAGCACCGCGCCGTGCGTGCCGCCCAGCACGTCGAGCACCTGCTCGATACCCTCGACTTCGAGAGCGGCGGCCGCCAGCATCGCATCAACGCCAGCATCGGCATCGCCCTCTATCCCGCGCATGGCGACACCCCTGTCGAGCTGATGGCCAGCGCCGACGTGGCCATGTACAAGGCCAAGGCCAGCGACGTGCAGCGCTGGCACCTCCTCTCCACGGTCGAGCAGGCCCGCCACGAGCTCCAGGAGCGGGTCTACTGGGTGGAGCGGGTTCGCCGTGCCCTGCACGAAGACGCCTTCGAGCTGATGGTACAGCCCATCGTGCGCCTCGCCGACGGCGACATCCGCCACTACGAGGTGCTGTTGCGGATGCGCGAGGATGACGGCACGCTGCTCGCCCCGGGCCACTTCATCCCGGTGGCCGAACGCAACGACCTGATCCTGCAGATCGACCGCTGGGTGCTGCGCCACAGCCTGCGGCAGCTGGCCGCCGTGCAGGCCGAAGGAATCAGCCTGGCCGTGAACCTGTCGGGGCGATCGCTGCACGACGAAGGCCTGCGCCAGTTTCTCGCCGACGAGCTGGCCGCCAGCGGCGCCGACCCGCACCACCTGATCCTGGAACTCACCGAAACGGCGGCGGTCACCGATTTCGCCACGGCGCGGGGCGTACTCGCGGCCATGCGCGAGCTGGGGTGTCGCACCGCCATGGACGACTTCGGCGTGGGCTTCAGCAGCTTCCACTACCTGGGCCAGCTGCCGGTCGACTACATCAAGATCGACGGCTCCTTCATCCGCACGCTCACCACGAGCGCCGACAGTCGCGTCATCGTCAAGGCCATGGCCGACATCGCCGCCGGCTTCGGCAAGCAGGCCATCGCCGAGTTCGTCGACCAGCCGGCCATCCTGCCGATCCTGGAGGCCTACGGCATCACCTACGGACAGGGTTTCTATCTGGGCAAGCCGCAGCCGCTTGCCGAGGCATTTCGCCATATCGAAACGGGTGGATAGAAGGAGCTACGAGATGACGCCAGGAACGCCCCGCATCGGTTGCGACACCCCGACACGCCTCTTCGAATGCTTTCGCCACGAGTTCCGCTTCCAGTTGGCCGACACACCCGCCCTGCGCCGGCGCGTCTTTCGGCTGCGCCACGACGTCTACTGTCGCGAGCTCGGCTACGAGAAGCCGGCCGACGCCGCGGCCCGGCTCGAGTTCGACACCTTCGATGACGAGGCCATCCTCTGCCTGCTGAGCCACAACGACAGCGACAGCGATGCCGGCTGCCTGCGCCTGGTGCTGCCGCGCCCCACCGGCCCGGATGCCGCCTGCCGCCTGCCGCTGCAGGGCTATGCCGGTCAGAGTCTCATCCACCCCACCCTGCACCCCGGTCGGCTGCCCCACGACACCCTCTGCGAGATCTCCCGCCTGGCCATCGCCCCCGGGTTTCGCAGACGCCCCAGGCGCTTGGCCGCCACGACGCCCCCCGATACCGCCCTGCCCTTCAGCGAGGCGCAGCGCCGCACCTTTCCGGCCATCCTCGTCGGACTCTTCCTGGCCAGCACGGCCCTGGTGGGGCTCGTCGAGCGCCCCCATGTCTTCGCCATGATGGAGGCACGCCTGCCCCGCCTGCTGGCGCGCTCGGGCCTGAATTTCGCCCGGGTGGGCGAAACCATCGATTTCCACGGCCGGCGCAGCGCCTATTACATCGACCAGCGCTGCGCCGAGCAGGAGATGGTCGAGGCGCTGCGGCCCCTCTATCGGCACATCCAGCAGACGCTGGCGCCCCAGCTGTCGCGTGCGCTGAACGACGCGGCGCTCACGGCGCCGTCCGGCATCGGGTAGTCGAGCCGAGGGCCGGGATGGAGCCGCCCCGGCCAGCGCAGCACCATGATGGCCAGGACGTTGCGGTGCTCGCCGTCCACCAGATCGGTGCTGCCCTCGGGCGACGGGATGATGCCGCTCGCCGGGTCGATGGCCGCGACCAGCGCCTCGCGCAGGCGGGCCACCACCGGATGGTCGTCGCGGCCGGCCAGCAGGAAGCTCAGCGCCACCTCGGCCTGGATGTCCTCGGTGGCACGCGCCCTTATCGCCTCGAACTCGCGGGCGAAGGTTTGCAGCACCCAGTCGACCGTCTCGGCGGTCACCCGGCGCTGGTAGTAGCGGCTCGCCGCGATCACGAAGTGGGTCATGCCGTAGAGATAGTTGCGGTACTCGAGGTCATCGAGCCCGGCCGCGCTGCCCGGCGGGTACTGGCGACGAAAGGCCGCGACCACCGGCTCGCGCAGATCGGCGACGCCGAGCTGGTGCAGGAAGTGCACATAGTTGGCCACCTGGGCGGCGTAGACGCGCAGCACCGCCGGGTCGGTCAAGAAGCGCGCCCAGTCGACGCCGGCGAGGTAGTCGAGCGCCCGCTCATGGCCGGCGACCGCTGGCAGCAGGCCATGGTACTCGGCCTGGACGAGCCGGAACAGCAGGCGGCGGGCGAAGGGAATCTCCCCCCACTCGGCGAGCAGGGCCCGTCGGGCACGCTGTTTCTCGGTGCGCTGGGGGTAGTCCAGCACGATCTCGTGGCTGCGCTTGGCGACGTACCCCGGCGCCGCGAGCCCGGCGATGTCGGCCTCGAGACGGGCCACCAGCCGGTGTCCGTAGGCCCGGTTGGGCGGCACATAGCGTGCCTCGCCGGTGATCCGGTAGAGGCGCTGGGCGTAGTGGCGCCGCTTGGCCGGCGGCAGTTCGGGCAGCGCCGCGTCATAGACGGCCTGGATGGCCAGTCCCGCCTGGCGCTGGCCGTCTCGCTCGCTCTCGACCGGGGTCGGCTCGAGAGCGGCGCAGCCGGCGAGCAGCACCAGCCAGGCCAGCAGGAGCCCCCAGGCCCCGTGCCGCAGGGCCGGCGGATAGCGGTCTGCCTCATGCATGGTCACCATTGCCTCCTGATCCATGGACATCCTTGCCTCCCTGCCGACGGCCGGGGCGGATCAACTTGACCCGCGCCTTGGGCCGCACCGGTGTCGCTGCACCTTCGCGCGGCGCCGGCCGGATCGTCACCCAGGCGAACACCGGCAGCGACAGCCGCCAGTGGATCGCCGCCAGGCGCAGCCCCAGGGTCACCGCCAGGGCCAGGGCGATGGCCAGGCCGGGTGGCGTGGCCAGCGTGGCCAGCGCCACGTAGACGACGCCCCCGGCGATCGACGCCGTGGCATAGACCTCCTGGCGCAGCACCATGGGCACGCGCCGTGCCAGAACGTCGCGCACCATGCCCCCGGCCACCCCGGTCAACAGCCCCATCAGCACCGCCACCACCCCCGGCGCCTCGAGCTGCAGCGCCTTGTGGGTGCCGATCACCGTGAACAGGGCCAGGCCGAAGGCATCCGCCAGCGGCAGGAAGACCCGCGAGAGGCGGTGGATGTAGTGGAAGCCGAGGATCGACACTCCCACCGTGGCCAGGATCACCCACAGGTAGGTGGGATCGCTGACCCAGAACACCGGTCGCAAGCCCAGTACCAGGTCGCGCAGCGTACCGCCACCGATGCCGGTGACGGCGGCCAGCACCAGCATGCCGAAGGGGTCCATGCGCGAACGGCAAGCCAGTATCACGCCCGACAGCGCGAAGACGATCACTCCCGCCATGTCCAGCCAGTAGACCAGCGCCGTCACCCGTCATCTCCTCGTGCCGGACAGGGCACGTCGCCATGCCCCCGTTTCACTGATAGGTCACCACCAGGAAGGCGACCAGTTCCGTATCGCCCCGGTTCTCGATGGTGTGGGCGAGGTCGGCATGGTAGTGGGCGGAATCGCCGGGGCCGAGCTCGCAGCGGTTGTCGCCGGACTCGACGACGGCCTGCCCCTCGGTGACGGTCAGCAACTCGCGGGTCCCCTCGAAGTGGGCGGCGCTTTCCAGCCGCGCCCGCGGGGCGAGACGCACTTCGTAGAACTCCACGTTTTTCTCGAGATGCAGCGGCGAGAGCGTACGGATGCGGCACTCGCGGTCGTCACGAAACAGCTGGCTGGCGTCATCGCTCCTCACCACCTCGATGCGCGGCGCCGCCCACGGCTGGTCGACCAGCTCGCCGATGTTGAGTCCGAAGGCCCGGGCGATGCGCAGCGTCACCGCCAGGGTGGGATTGGCGCGCCCGCGCTCGATCTGGCTGAGCATCGAGCGGCTCACGCCCGAGGCGGCCGCCAGCTGCTCCAGCGTGAGCCCGCGCTTCTTGCGCAGCTCCACCACCCGGCTCGACAGGCCCTGGCTGCCGGCATCCCCGGAGGCGGAAACCGCCGTCGTTCTGTCGTTCACCCCGCCACTCCTCTATACCGATACACAGGCACTGCCCATGGCAGCCCCTCGCGCCGCCTCGTCGTCCCTCGCGGGGCGTCGGCCGAATTCCATGATAAAGGAATCATTTCTTGAATGATGGAATTTTTCTGCAATACTGGAAAGCGTTCCTTCATCCTAAACATTCCGCGGCGCATTACCAGGAGCCGATCCATGCCGACGTCACGGACACCACATCACCACGGACACCACATCACAAGGTAGAGCCATGAAAGCACTGGTCAAGAAGGAAGCCGCACCGGGCCTGTGGCTGGCGGAGGTGCCGGAGCCGGAGATCGGCATCAATGACGTGCTGATCCGCGTGAAGCGTACCGCCATCTGCGGCACCGACGTGCACATCTACAACTGGGACAGCTGGGCGCAGAAGACCATCCCCACCCCCATGGTGGTGGGGCACGAGTTCGTCGGCGAGATCGTCGCGGTGGGCTCCAACGTCAACGATTTCCACCCCGGCCAGATCGTCTCCGGCGAGGGCCACGTGGTGTGCGGGCGCTGCCGCAACTGCCTGGCCGGGCGCCGCCACCTGTGCGCCCACACCAGCGGCATCGGCGTCAACCGGCCCGGCGCCTTCGCCGAGTACGTGGCACTGCCCATGTCCAACGTCTGGGAGCACCGACCGGGCATCGACCTCGACGTGGCCGCGATCTTCGATCCCTTCGGCAACGCCGTGCACACCGCCCTGCAATACGACCTGCTCGGCGAGGACGTGCTGATCACCGGCGCCGGCCCCATCGGCGTGATGGCCGCGGCGGTGTGCCGCCACGCCGGCGCTCGTCATGTGGTGGTCACCGACCTCAACCCCTCGCGCCTGGCGCTCGCCGAACGTCTTGGCGCCACCCGTACGGTCGACGTGAGCCGCGAGAACCTCACCGACGTGCAGCGCGAGCTGGGGCTCTCCGAGGGCTTCGACGTGGGCCTGGAGATGTCCGGTAGCCCCGCCGCCTTCCGTGCGATGCTCGCCAACCTGTGCCACGGCGGCAAGGTGGCGATGCTCGGCATCCCCACCGAGGAGATGGCCATCGACTGGACCACCGTGATCTTCAACATGTTGACGATCAAGGGCATCTACGGTCGCGAGATGTACGAGAGCTGGTACAAGATGTCGGTGATGGTCGACTCGGGCCTCGACATCTCGCCGGTGATCACCCACCGGCTGCCCTACCACGAATTCCAGCAGGGCTTCGACGCCATGCTGGCCGGCGACGCCTGCAAGGTCGTCCTGAACTGGGAGTGATGACATGTACGGAGCCTTTCGACAGCACCTGCAAGGCGAACTCGACGCCATCGAAGCCGCGGGGCTGACCAAGCGCGAACGCCTGCTGACCACGGCGCAGGGCAGCCACGTCGGCCTGCCCGAAGGACGCGAGGTGCTCAACCTGTGCGCCAATAATTACCTGGGACTGGCCCAGCACCCCGAGGTCGCCGCCGCGGCCCGGGAGGGCCTCGACCACTGGGGCTACGGTTTGGCCTCGGTGCGCTTCATCTGTGGCACCCAGACCCAGCACAAGCGGCTCGAGCAGGCGCTCAGCGACTTCCTCGGCACCGAGGACACCATCCTCTACCCCTCCTGCTTCGACGCCAACGGCGGGCTCTTCGAGACGCTGCTCGGCCCCGAGGACGCGGTGATCTCCGACGAGCTCAACCACGCCAGCATCATCGACGGCATCCGTCTCAGCAAGGCCCAGCGCTACCGCTACCGCAACCGCGACATGGCCGACCTGGAGGCGCAGCTCCAGGCCGCCGACCGCGACGGTGCGCGCTTCAAGCTGATCACCACCGACGGGGTCTTCTCCATGGACGGCTACGTCGCCCCGCTCGACGAGATCTGCGACCTGGCGGAGCGCTACGGCGCCCTGGTGCACTTCGACGACTGCCACGCCACCGGCTTTCTCGGCGAGGGCGGGCGCGGCACCCACGAGCACCGGGGCTGCCGGGACCGGGTCGACATCACCACCGGCACCCTGGGCAAGGCACTGGGCGGCGCCAGCGGCGGCTACACCAGCGGCCGGCGCGAGATCATCGCCCTGCTGCGCCAGCGCTCGCGCCCCTACCTGTTCTCCAACACCGTGGCCCCGCCGGTGGTCGCCGGAGCGCTGAAGGCGGTCGAGCTGGCGGCGCACTCCGGCGAGCTGCGCGACCGGCTCCACGACAATACCGCATTCTTCCGCGCCGGGCTCGAACGCCTCGGCTTCGAGCTGTTGCCCGGCGAGCACCCCATCATCCCGGTGATGCTGCACGACGCCGCGGTGGCGGCGCGCTTCGCCGACGCCATGCTCGAGGAGGGCATCTACGTCATCGCCTTCTCCTACCCGGTGGTGCCCAAGGGCCGGGCGCGCATCCGTACCCAGATGTCCGCCGCCTTCACCCGCGACGACCTGGAGGCGGCGCTCGCTGCCTTCGCGCGGGTCAAGGCGAAGCTCGGCGTATAGCGCCCGGCCGGGCCGGCGTCAGCCGATGGTGCCGCCGCCGCGCCGGGTGATCACCACCACCGCGGGACGCGGCGGCACGCCCTCCGCGAAGTCGGGCCAGCGCGTCGCCGGGTTCTCGAAGGTCGAGGGGCCGTCGTGCCCGGGGAAAGCCTCGGCACCGTCGGCCGCCGGGTGCTGCACCGCCACGAACAGGGCGGTGTCGTCCGGGGTGAAGCAGGGCCCGCACATCTCGGCGCCGATCGGCACGCGGAAGAACATCTTGCCGGTGCCGCGCCGCTCGCCCTGGGTCTCCAGCGCCCAGACCCCGTCGGCGGTGCCCGACTTCGGCCAGTTGCTGCCCTGGTCGGTGGTCACCCACAGCCGCCCGCGCGCGTCCACGGCGCAGTTGTCGGGGGCCGCGAACCAGCCGTTGTCGCTGGTGGCGGGGTTCCACCGCGCGCCCACCTCGCCCTTGGCGGGATCGCCGCAGCACACCAGCACCTCCCAGCGGTTGCGGGTGGCGGTGTGGCGCCCCTCGGTGACGATCTCGAGGATATGGCCGAAGGTGTTGTCGGCCCGCGGGTTGGCGCCGTCCACCTGCGCCGCAGTGCGCTTGTGATTGTTGGTCAGCATGACGTAGACGTCGCCGGTGGCCGGGTTGGCCTCGACGTCCTCGGGGCGGTCCATGGGCGTGGCGCCAAGCGCATCGGCGGCCAGGCGGGTGTCGATCAGCACGTCGGCCTGGCTGGCGAAGCCGTTCGCCTCGGTCAGCGGGCCTTCGCCGTGCACCAGCGGCAGCCAGGTCACGCTGCCGTCCTCGTCGAAGCGCGCCACGTAGAGGGTGCCGTGGTCGAGCAGGTCGCGGTTGGCCGCCGGGTCGGCGCGGTCGACGACGTCGCGGCTGACGAACTTGTAGACGTAGTCGAAGCGCTGGTCGTCGCCCATGTAGACCACCAGGCGGCCGTCCTCGGCGATCACCGAGGCGGCGCCCTCGTGCTTGAAGCGCCCCAGGGCGGTGCGCTTGACCGGCACGCTCGCGGGGTCGCGCGGGTCGATCTCCACCACCCAGCCGAAGCGGTTGGGCTCGTTGGGCTCGCGGGAGACGTCGAAGCGGGCATCGAACCGCCCCCAGGCGTAGGCGTTGCCCGGCACGCCGTAGCGCTCGAGCTGGGCCTTCTCCGGATGGCCCTCGACATCGCCCAGGAAGTAGCCGTGAAAGTTCTCCTCGCAGGTGAGGATGGTGCCCCAGGGGGTGGTGCCGCCGGCACAGTTGTTGAGGGTGCCGATCACCGTCGTGCCCTCGGGGTCGGCCGCGGTGCGCACCCGCGCGTGGCCGGCCACGGGACCGCCGAGGCGCATCGCGGTGCTGCGCGGCGTCAGGCGCCGGTTGTAGCGGCTGTCGCGCCGGTAGCGCCAGCGGCCGCCTTCGCGCTGGATCTCGACCACCGACAGGCCGTGGGCGGCCTTCTCGATCTCGACCATCTCGGCGGTGATGCCGGAGAAGTCGTGCTCGTCCTGGGGCCCCGGCAGGCCCGGGAACATCAGCTCCTCGTTGGTGTACTCGTGGTTGACCACCAGCAGGCCGTGATCGAAGCGCCCCTCCAGCGGCACGAAGCCCAGGTAGTCGTTGTTGTAGCCGAACTGGCGCTCCTGGGCATCGGCACTCTGGGCATGCGGGTCGAAGGCCGGCGCATCGGCGAACAGCGGGTCGCCCCAGCGGATCAGCACCTCGGCGTCGTGGCCGTCGGCCACGTGGTGGGTGGTATCGACGCCGTGGCCGATCTCCTCGAAGGCGAAGCGATCGTGCGCCTCGGCGGCGACGGCCGCGCTCAGCGGATGCAGCGCCCCGATGGCCGCCACGCCCAGGCCGGCGCTGCCGGCCCCCTTGAGAAACCCGCGGCGCGAGAAGCGTCGCTCGATGATCTCGCCGATGGGTCGATGGACGTGGGGATTGCTCGGGTCGTTCTCGGCTTCCTCGAAGTGCGCTCGACGGTTGAAGACCATGGCCTGTACTCCTCCTTCTTCTGCGGTGTCATCGCGGCTATGTCACGGGGACCTCCTTGGTACCGTGGGAAGGTGTCGCTTTGATGACGATGGCATGGCGTTGAGGCAGGGGAAGGGATAATGGGTTCTCTTAGGGTATGCTGACATCGCTGAAGGAGCGCACTCTGCGCAGCGCCGCCGGAGGCGCGCCCTGCCCACGAAACGGAGACGCCCATGGAATGGTCCCCCGCCCTGATCTGGCTGGCCATCGCCCTGCTGCTGGGCCTTGCCGAGCTCACCTCCGGTGCTCTGCTGCTGCTGGCACTGGCCGTCGCCGCCGCGCTGACCGCCGCCGTAGCGGCCCTGGGGCTGACGCTGGCCTGGCAGCTGCTGGCCATGGGGCTCTTCTCGGGCGTGCTGGTGCCGCTCGCGGTGTGGAAGATCCGCCCCTGGTTCTCGCCGCGCGGCGTGGCCTACGGCACCACCGGCAGCGGGGTGGAGAAAGGACGCCGCTACACCACCCTGACGCGCGACTTCGACGGGGCCACGGGCATCAAGATCAACGGCGACTTCTACCGCCTGCGCGTGGCCGCCGACTCCGATGAAAAAAGCGGCGAGACCTCGCTGCCCACCGGTACGGCCGTCATCTTCGAACGCTTCGACGGCACCACCGCCGTCGTGCGTCTCGCTCCCTCCGCGGTTTCCCACGACAAGGAACAGTGACCATGAATGCCAACCTTCCCGTCAGCCCCGGGCTGCTCCTCGCCCTGATCGTCGTCGTCATCGGCATCCTGATCGTCGCCAAGGGCCTGGTGATCGTGCGCCAGTCGGAGGTGATGGTGATCGAGCGCCTGGGCTCCTTCCACCGCGTGCTGGAGAGCGGCATCAACCTCATCATCCCCTTCATCGAGCAGCCGCGTGCCATCACCATGATCCGCTACAAGAAGCTCGGCGAGGAGTACCAGCCGCTCACCAGCGATGACGTGCGTATCGACCGCCGCGAGACGGTGATGGACTTTCCCGGCCAGCCGGTGGTGACCACCGACAACGTCACCGTGACCATCAACGGCGCGCTCTACTTCCAGATCATCGACCCCAAGCGTGCCGTCTACGAGGTCGAGAACATGAGCCAGGCCGTCGAGGTGCTGGCCAAGACCACGCTGCGCTCGGTGGTCGGCAAGATGGAGCTCGACAAGCTGTTCGAGTCGCGTGCCGAGGTCAACAACGAGATCCAGGCCGCCATGGAGGAGCCGGCCTCCAAGTGGGGGGTGAAGATCTCTCGGGTCGAGGTACAGGACATTGCCATGCCCGAGGAGGTGGAAGAGGCGATGCGCCTGCAGATGGCCGCCGAGCGCAAGCGCCGCGCCACCGTCACCGAGGCGGAAGGCGAGAAGGCCGCGGCCATCGCCAAGGCCCAGGGCCAGCGCGAATCGGCGATCCTCAACGCCCAGGGCGACAAGGAGGCCGCCATCCTGCGCGCCCAGGGCGAGCAGGAGTCGATCAAGCTGGTGCTCGGCGCCATCGGCGAGGGCGAGGAGAACAAGCGCACCGTGGTCGGCTACCTGCTCGGCCAGAGCTACATCAAGGCCCTGCCGACCCTGGCCCAGGAGGGCGAGCGCATCTTCGTGCCCTACGAGTCCTCGGCGCTGCTCGGCTCCATGGGCATGTTCCGCGAGTTGGCCGGCTCACCGGAGGACGTGGTGGCGCAGCACCTGCGGCCGGACGCCAACCGCAGCGGCCTGCGCGGCGGCATCGTCGGCGGGGCAGGCAGCGGCAGCGCCTGACAGGGCCTCACCGCCAGAGGATGACAGGGTCGGGGCGGCAGCCCCAACATGCCGTTCCCGGCATGACGCCTCGCCATTGCCGGTCGGCCCGGATGTCGACGCTCACGCCCTGGCCAGCATGCGCAACGCCTCGGCGATTCGCTCCAGGGCCACCTTCAGCGCTCCCCGGCTGCGTGCCGCCGAGAGACTGACGCGCATCGCCGGCATGTCCTCCTGCTTGACGGCGAACACCCCGGCAGGCACCGCCTCGACGCCCCGATCCCGACAGGCCTGCACCATCGCTTCGGACGAGCCGGTCCCCTGTACCCAGACATGGGGCGACGGCTCGCTCGCCGCGCCCAGGCCGGCGCCCAGTATCTTCTTGGCCAGCCGCCAGCGCCACGCCACCTCCTCGCGTTGCCTCGCCTGGCGCCGCTCGGCGGTCCCGTCCTCCACCCATTGGCAGAAGAGGGACAGGCACAGCGGGGACACCGCCCAGTGGGTCAGCTGCATCTCGGGGTCGATCCGCCGCAGCCGCTCGCGATCGCCGGCAATGAAGCCGATGCGCAGCCCCGGGGCGACCGTCTTCGACAGGCTGGTGACCAGCAGCCCCTGCTCGCCCAGCCGTCGCGTCAGCGGCGGCGAGGCACCCAGGCCGCCATAGACGTCATCCTCGACGACGAGCAGGCCATGACGGTGGACCACCTCGGCGATCCGGGCCTGGCGCTCGGCGCTCATGGTCGCCCCGGTGGGGTTGTGCAGGGTGGGCGCCAGCACGACCACGCGGGCGTGGGTGGCCCTCGCCATGCGATCGAGGTCGTCCGGCACGACACCCTGACGATCCAGCGCCACCCCGTGCAGGGGCAGGCGCAGCTGACGGCAGGCGGCCTTGATGCCCGGCGCCGTCAGGGCCTCCACCAGCACGGCTTCGCCGGGCTGGCAGAGTGACGACAGCGTGGCAAAGAGGCCTTGCTGGGCGCCGGCACAGAGCATGACATCGTCCGTGCTCAGGTGCAGGCCGCGCTGCTGCAGCCAGCCGGCGGCATGGCTCTTGCCGAGCGTCAGCGCCTCGGCGCTCAGATAGCACTGGAAGCGTTCGGCGCTGCCCGCCTGCAGCAGTTGCCGCAAGGCCGCCTCGACATCGTGATGGAGCGTCTCCGCCACGGGCACGTTGGTGGACAGATCGAAACGGGGCAGGGCGTCATCCGGCTGCTTGAGCCGAAACAGGGTCGCTTCCTTGCTGTCGGCCAGGACGTAGGTGCCGCGCCC
Organism: Billgrantia azerbaijanica; assembly: GCA_004551485.1. Classification (GTDB taxonomy): domain Bacteria; phylum Pseudomonadota; class Gammaproteobacteria; order Pseudomonadales; family Halomonadaceae; genus Halomonas; species Halomonas azerbaijanica. The sequence continues at coordinate 71,882 of SBLD01000005.1, forward strand.
CACCTCGCCGGAGACCAGATGCCGTCGCGTCGCCTCGCGATACGCCTGCATCGTGGTGCTGGGGTTGATGCCCAGCCGCCAGGCCAGGCGTCGCTGTGGCGGCAGGCGGTCGCCGGCCTTGAGCTCGCCGCGCTCGATGGCCCGGGCAATGGCATCGACCAGGGCGAGGTACTTGGGCCGGGCGTCGTCGTCGAGCTGGGGTAGCCACATCTTTATTGTTGCCCATGCAATATAAGTTTTTACCCACACAATCGCTCGCTTCTATGCTCAGGTCAAACCGCCGATGGAGACGTTGCCGTGTTCGACCTGGAATCCCTGCGTGATGCCGCTCGCCATGTCCATGGCCTGATGTTGCCCACCCCGCAATATGCCTGGCCCTGCCTCGCCGAGCGCCTGCACTGCGAGGTGTGGATCAAGCACGAGAACCATGCCCCCACCGGCGCCTTCAAGGTCAGGGGCGGCATGCTCTACGTGCGGGCGTTGCAGGCGCGCTCCCCCCAGGTGTCCGGGCTGATCACCGCGACGCGGGGCAATCACGGCCAGAGCCTGGCGCTCGCCGCGCGCCGCGCCGGCCTCGAGGCCATCATCGTCGTCCCGCGGGGCAATTCGACGGAGAAGAATGCCGCGATGCGCGCCCTGGGGGCCGAGGTGATCGAGCATGGGGCGGACTTCGACCAGGCGCGCCACGAGGCCGAGCGGCTGGCAACCGAGCATGGCTTCGCGCTGGTGCCCGCTTTTCACCCGGAGCTGATCCGCGGCGTCGCGACCTATGCCCTCGAGTTCTTCGAGGCGGTCAAGGACTTGCACAGCGTCTATGTCCCGATCGGCATGGGATCGGGAATCTGCGGGCTGATCCAGACCCGCGATCTGCTCGGGCTCGACACCGAGATCATCGGCGTGGTCTCCGAGCGGGCCGATGCGTTTGCGCAGAGCCTCGAGCGTGGCCGGATCGTGACGACGGAGAGCGCCGATACCTTCGCCGACGGCATTGCCTGTCGCATGCCCGATGCCGAGGCCTTCGCCATCGTGCAGCGCGGGGCGTCACGGGTCGTACGGGTGAGCGACGGTGACATCGCCCAGGCGATTCGCATCCTGCACGAAGACACCCACAATACCGCCGAGGGCGCGGGTGCCGCCGCCCTGGCGGCACTGGTCAAGGAGCGCGAGGCGCAACGTGGCCGCCGGGTCGGCGTCATCCTCACCGGCGCCAACATCGATCGGCAGCGCTATGGCGAGCTGCTCGCCGCGCCGGAGCCGACGAGGGGCTGAGGCATGCGACCGCACGGTCCGCCGATAGACGGCCAGGGGCGACGCCGCCGTCATCGGGCGTCCAGGTGACGGGACGTGATGGTGGGCGAAGCGGCGCTCGGGCACCGGCTCTCGAGCCGAGGCAACCCGTCTTCCTGACCTTCGTCGTCGCTACCCCATCGGGCATAATACCAGCCTTACCCTGCTCGTCTTGGGACACTCGATGCCGCTGCTACAGGCCAAGCTCACGCCCCCGCCCCTGCCGCTGTCGCTGGTCGCCCGTCCACGGCTCAACGACCGCTTCGTGCTCGACGAGCGCGTCCGGGTGCTGCTGGTCCAGGCCCCGCCGGGCTACGGCAAGAGCACCCTGGTGGCGGAGCGGCTCCCGGCCCTGGAGCAGCGGGCCGCTTGGCTACGCCTGGATGCCCGCGACGACCAGCCGGTACGCTTCGGCGAGTATTTCGCCGCGGCGCTCGATCGGCTGTGCCGGGAACACCTGGCGGTCTCGCTGCCTCCCCAGGCCGACGACCTGCCCCTGGAGGCCCGCCTCGAAGGGTGGCTGGCCGCCCTGCCCGCCGACGCCACACCCTGCCGCCTGGTGCTCGACGAATTCGAGCACCTCCACCACCCGGCCATCCTCGACGGGCTCGCCCACTGGCTGCGCCACCAGCCGCGCTGGCTGACCCTGACCCTGGTGTGTCGCACGAGCCCACCCCTGGGCCTGCCCGCCCTGCGCCTGCGTGGCGAGCTGGAGGAGATCGGGGCGGAAGCGCTGGCCCTCGATGCCGAGGAGGCCCAGACGCTGTGCGCGGAGCAGCTCAGCTTCCCGCCGACCCGGGTCAGCCTGGAGCGCGCCCTGCGCCTGACCGAGGGCTGGCCGATGGCGCTCAACTGGCTGGTCGAGCGGACCACCACGCGGGCCGGCTTCGACGCCCTGCTGGAACGCCTGTCCGGGGCCCATCCGGACTTCGTGGCCTGGTTCGACGACCTGTTGCAGGATGGCCTCGACGCCCCCGACCGGGAGTTGCTGCTGCAGCTCGGGGTGCTGGAGCGCTTCTCGCCGGCGCTGGTGGCACGCCTGCTGGAGGGCGATCGCGTCACCCAGCGCCTGGAGGCGCTGGAACGAGCCGGCCTGTTCCTGCAGCGCCTAGATCCCCACGCTCAGTGGTACCGCTTCCATGCCCTGTTCGCCCAGTACCTGCACCACCGCCGTCACGAGCTGAGCCTGGACTCCCAGCGCCGCCTGCATCGCCGCGCCAGCGAGGCGTGGCTGGCGCTGGGCGAGCCCGCCCTGGCGCTGGCCCAGGCCATCGACGCCGACCACCCCGCGGCGCTGGCCTCGCTGCTCGAGGAGCAGGGCCCGTGTCTGCTGGCCAACGGCCACTTCGCCCTGCTCGCCCGCGCCCTGGGCGCCCTGGGTGAGGCCCGCCTGTGCAGCTCGCCGCGTCTGGCCCTGCTCCACGGCTGGGTCAGCCATGCGCAATACCAGTTCGAGCGCACCGAGCGCGCCATCGGCTGGATCGAGGCCCAGCTCGACGAGCCGGCGTGGCAGGCCCTCGCCGCCGAGTTCGCCACCCTGCGCGCCCAGCTGGCGATCAACCGGGGCGACGCCGAGCGCGCCGCACCGCTGGCCGAGCAGGCGCTCACCCTGCCCGCACGCTACCTGGCCGCCACCCCGGTATCGGCCGGCGCCATCCTCTGCGAGGCGCGCTTCGTCCAGGGCCAGTTGGAGGAGTCGCTGGCGCGGATCCACGTCGTGGAACAGGAGGCGGGCCGGCTCGGTGACGACCAGCTGATGCTGTGGGCGCTGTGCCACCATTCGGAGACCCTGGTGGCCATGGGACGCCTGCAGGCCGCCTACGACGTCCAGGAGCGCGCCTTCGCACACATCGAGCACTGCGGCCTCGATCGCCTGCCGGTTGCCGAGTTCCTGTATCGCATTCGCAGCCAGCTGCTGTGGGAATGGCACCGCCTCGAGGAGGCCGAGCAGGCGGCGCTGGCCGGCATTGCCGTGCTCGACAGCCAGGGGGAGAGCTGGACCCTGCAGTGCCACGTCATGCTGGCCAAGATCGCCCTGGCCCGCGGCGACCAGGCGCAGAGCGCCGATCACATCCGCCGCCTGCGCAAGGTCCTCGCCAATGGTCACTATCACATCGACTGGCGGGCCAACGCCCATGCCACCCTGCTCGCCTGGTGGCAGGCCAACGACGACCGCGACGCCGTGGCCCGCTGGCTGCAGGAGGCGCCGCCCGCCGAGCCCGACACCGCCAGCAACCACTTCGCCCAGGCCAACGTGCGCAACCACGCCCGGGCCCTGATGCTGCTCGACCGGCCCGACGCGGCCCGCCCCCTGCTGGAGGCCCTGCAGACCCAGACCGCGCGCTTCGGCCTGGTCACCGACGCCAACCGCAACCGGCTGTGCCTGGCGGCGCTGGCGTGGCAGTGCGGCGAACGCGAGGCGGCGCTGGACCACCTGACGGCGGCCCTCGAACTGGCCTCGCGCACCGCGCTCACCGGCAGCTTCCTGCGCCTGGGCCAGCCTCTCACCGAGATGCTCGCGACCCTGCTCGAGCGCGAGGCGCTCGATGGCCTGTCCCGGGAGCGCGCCACGCGCCTGATCGAGCTGGCCGGCCGTCAGCGCGACTTCGGTCGTGCGGTGCGCCTGATGCTCGACGACACGGTGATCGCCGATATCGTCGCCCGCCCCGACGTCCCCGAACTGATCCGCACCTCGCCGCTGACGCGCCGCGAATGGCAGATCCTGGGGCTGATCCACGCCGGGCTGTCCAACGAGCAGATCGCCGAGCAACTGTCGGTGGCGCCCACCACCGTCAAGACGCACATCCGCAGCCTCTACCAGAAGCAGCACATCCGCCGCCGCGAGGAAGCCATCGCCCTGGCCGGCGACCTCCTGGCCCGCATCGAGGGGGCGTGATCCCCCACGGGCCTTTCCCTCCTCCCCCCGACTACGCCCGTCCCCGCCCCGGCGGGAGGATCACTCCCGCCGAGTCCGCCGCCACCATGACCGTGACCCTTCCCGCGGCGTCGGCCGCATCGCCGACGCCGTCCCCGCTCGACGACGAGGATCCGGCTCATGACCACAGACACCTCCCAGTACCTCGGCCGGCAAGGTGCCGACTGGTGGCGCGGCGCGGTGATCTACCAGATCTACCCGCGCAGCTTCCTGGACGCCAACGGCGACGGCATCGGCGACCTCCAGGGCGTGATCGACAGGCTCGACTACATCGCCGCGCTGAACGTCGATGCCATCTGGCTGTCGCCCTTCTTCACCTCGCCGATGAAGGACTTCGGCTACGACGTCAGCGACTACCGCGACGTCGACCCCATGTTCGGCACCCTCGAGGACTTCGACCGCCTGGTGGAAGCCGCCCATGCCCGCGGCCTCAAGGTCACCATCGACCAGGTGCTCTCCCACACCTCGGATGCCCACCCCTGGTTCGAGGAGAGTCGCGCCAGCCGCGACAACCCCAAGGCCGATTGGTACGTGTGGGCCGACCCCAAGCCCGACGGTGCCCCGCCCACCAACTGGCAGGCGATCTTCGGCGGCTCCGCCTGGCAGTGGGACACGCGGCGCTGCCAGTACTACCTGCACAACTTCCTGGCCGAGCAGCCCGACCTCAACTTCCGCAACCCGGCGGTGGTCGACGCCATCCTCGGCGAGGTGCGCTTCTGGCTGGAGCGCGGCGTCGACGGCTTCCGCCTGGATGCGGTCAACTTCTGCACCCACGGCGAGCTGAAGGACAACCCGCCCCGGGAGCACGTCGCCGAGGGCTCCATCGGCGTGCGCCCGGACAACCCCTACGCGTATCAGCGCCACCTCCACGACAAGACCCAGCCGGAGAACCTGGTCTTCCTCGAGCGGCTGCGCGCCCTGCTCGACGAGTACCCCGGCACCACCAGCGTCGGCGAGGTCGGCGACGACGACTCGCTAGGGGTGATGGCCGACTACACCCAGGGCGGCCAGCGGCTGCACATGGCCTACTCCTTCGACCTGCTCGGCGAACGCCATGACCCGACCTTCCTGCGCGAGACGCTCACCACCATGGAGGCACGCCTCGGCGACGGCTGGCCGTGCTGGGCGCTGGGCAACCACGACGTCACCCGCCTGGCCACCCGCTGGGGCGCCGAGGGCAATGCGGCCAAGCTGCGCCTCTACCTGGCCTTCCTGCTCACCCAACGCGGCAGCGTCTGCCTCTACCAGGGCGAGGAACTGGGCCAGAGCGAGGCAGAACTGACCTTCGAGCAGCTGGTCGACCCCGCCGGCATCACCTTCTGGCCCGCCTACCCGGGTCGCGACGGCTGCCGCACCCCCCTGCCCTGGCAGGCCGACGCCCCCCACGGCGGTTTCTCGACGGCCGCGCCCTGGCTGCCAGTGCCCGACGCCCACCTCGGCCTGGCCGTGGACCAGCAGGACGCCGACCCGGACTCGCTGCTCAACGCCTATCGCGCCTTCCTGGCCTTCCGTCGCACCCAGCCGGCTCTGGTCAAGGGCGACATCCGTTACCACCCGGTGCGTGACGACGTCCTGTGCCTCGAGCGCACCCAGCGGGGCAACCGCCTGCTGGTCGCGCTGAACTTCAACGACGCCCCCCGCGAGCTGTCGGCGCCGCGCTCCGCCCAAGCGCTCGATGATGCCCCGACGATGGTCAACGGCACTTGGCAAGACGGCACGCTGGCGCTCCCTGCCTACGGCATCGCCATCGCCCGCTGCACCACCGATTCGGAGGAAGCCCCATGGGACGTCTGACACTCGACGGCATCGGCAAGGACTACGACGGCGTCAAGATCTCGCGCGACATCGACCTGACCATCAACGAGGGCGAGTTCGTGGTGTTCGTCGGCCCCTCGGGCTGCGGCAAGTCGACCCTGCTGCGCATGGTCGCCGGGCTCGAGGACATCACCCGCGGCGAGATGTGCCTGGACGGCGAGCGGATCAACGAGATCCCGCCCCAGGAGCGCGACATCGGCATGGTCTTCCAGTCCTATGCCCTCTACCCGCACATGACGGTGGCCGAGAACATGGCCTTCGGCCTCAAGCTGGCGCGCACCGACAAGGCCGAGATCCGCCGCCGCGTCGAGCACGCCGCCGGGATCCTGCAGCTCACCGAGCTGCTCGAACGCAAGCCCAAGGACCTCTCCGGCGGGCAGCGCCAGCGGGTCGCGATCGGCCGCACCCTGGTCAAGGAACCCGCGGTGTTCCTGTTCGACGAGCCGCTGTCCAACCTCGACGCCTCGCTGCGGGTCGAGATGCGGGTGCAGATCGCCGAGCTGCACAAGCGCCTCGGCGCCACCATGATCTACGTGACCCACGACCAGGTGGAGGCCATGACGCTCGCCGACCGCATCGTGCTGCTCGCCGGCGGGCGCATCGCCCAGGTCGGCGCGCCGCTGTCGCTCTACCACTTCCCGCAGTCCCTGGAGGTGGCCGAGTTCATCGGCTCGCCGCGCATCAACACCCTGCCGGTGACGGTGCTCGACCCGGGGGCGCGGCGCACCGGCGTGCGCCTGCCCTCCGGCGAGACGCTGGCCGTGGCGGTGGACGGGCGCGGCCTGGCGGCCGGTGACACCGCCACCCTGGGGGTGCGCGCCGAGGACTTCGTCGCGCCCGAGCAGGGCGAGGCCCGGCTGACGGCGCGCCTGCTGGTGGCCGAGAAGCTCGGCTACGAGACGCTCGCCCACCTGCAGGTGGAGGGTGTCGAGAGCACCCTCACCCAGCGCCTCGACGGTCTGGTTCCCCTCCAGAAGCACCAGGCCGTCGTGCTGGGCCTGGCCGGCGACCACTGCCACCTGTTCGGCCCCGACGGCCGGGCCTGCCCGCGCCAGGTGGCGATCCCCGGCATCGCCCACTGATCGACAGGCTGCCCGGCCCACTACGCCCCCGGGCAATCGCAGTCGGACATGACGAGAGGCGCCGGGAACAGGTCGAAGAGGAGGTCTTTTGCCATGGATGGCAAAAGTAGCGCCCAGGGAAGGGTTAACAGCGCCTCCTCGAAGACCTGTCGACGGATAAGCCCGAACGACAACGCTAACTGAGACAGCCCTGATCCCGCCCCCGGTGCGACTGGCGCGAAAAAAACCCCGGCAATAAGGCCGGGGAACACCAACGCCCGCAGGGGCCGAGGAAGACAGGGCCGCTGCCTCAGCCCTTGACGCCACCCGAGGTCAGGCCGCCCACGATCCAGCGCTGGCACAGCAGGAAGACCAGGGTGATGGGCAGCCCGGAGAGCACCGCCGCGGCGGCGAAGTCGCCCCAGCGCTGGTTGTGCTCGGCGAGGTACTGCTGGGCGCCCACCGCCAGGGTCAGCTTGTCCTCGTCGAGCAGCAGCACCGAGGCCATGGGGTACTCCATGATCGACATGATGAAGGCGAGGATGAACACCACCATCAGGATCGGCACCGAGAGCGGCAGCAGGATGTGGTAGAAGGCCTGCCAGGTGCTGGCGCCGTCGACCACCGCCGCCTCCTCCAGGGAGCCATCGATGGACTCGAAGTAGCCCTTGATGGTCCAGATGTGCAGCGCCACCGCGCCCAGCGAGGCGAGGATCAGCGCGCCGTGGGTGTTGATGCCCAGCCACGGCACCAACTGCCCGAGGCGATCGAACAGCGCGTAGAGCGCCACCAGCGACAGCACCGCCGGGAACATCTGGAAGATCAGCATACCCTTGAGGATCGGCGCCTTGCCGGAGAAGCGCATGCGCGCGAAGGCGTAGGCGCTGGTGGTGGAGAGCGCCAGGATCATCAGCGCGGACACCACCGCCACCTTGATCGAGTTCCACAGCCACAGCAGCACCGGGAACGGCGGCTGGACGACGCTGCCGTCGGGGCGCTCCCAGGGGATGCCGAAGGCCAGCGCCCAGTGCTCCAGCGAGAAGCGCTCGGGGATCAGGCTGCCGGTGGCGAAGTTGCCCTCGCGGAAGGAGATCGAGATCACCAGCAGCAGCGGGAACACCACCAGGCTGACGAAGCCCAGCAGGGCGAGATGGGCGCCCAGCTTGCGGGCGCGGATCGAACGGGGTTGAACCATGGCCATGATGGCACTCCTTAGACCTTGTAAATCAGACCTTGACCTTGGAGAGGCGCAGATTGAGCAACGACAGCCCCACCACCAGCAGGAAGATCAGCGTGGCGATGGCCGCCGCCAGGCCAAAGTCCTGACCGGCATCCTGGAAGGCGATGCGGTAGGTGTAGCTGACCAGCAGGTCAGTGGTGCCCGCCGGGGTGCTCGCCCCCAGGATGTCCGGCTTGCCGCCGGTGAGCAGGGCGATCAGCACGAAGTTGTTGAAGTTGAAGGCGAAGGCGGCGATCAGCAGGGGTGTCAGCGGCTTGAGGATCAGCGGCAGGGTGATCCGGACCATGTTGGTCAGCGGCCCGCCGCCGTCCACCGCCGAGGCCTCATAGAGGTCGCGGGGGATCGACTGGATCAGGCCCATGCACAGCAGCAGCATGTACGGATAGCCCAGCCAGGTGTTGACGATCAGCAGCATGGTGCGCGCCAGCGCCGGGTCGGTGAACCAGTCGGGGCTGATGCCGAAGAGATGTTCGAGGATCAGGTTTATCTCGCCGTAGTGCTGGTTGAACATCCCCTTGAAGATCAGGATCGAGATGAAGGCCGGCACCGCATAGGGCAGGATCAGCAGCGTGCGGTAGACGGCCTTGCCGCGCAGCTGCTCCCACTGCAGCAGCGACGCCAGCACGAAGCCCACCGCCAGGGTGAAGGCCACCGTCAGCCCGGCGAAGACGAAGGTCCAGACGAAGATCTGCAGGAAGGGCCCGCGGATGTCGGGGTCGGTGAAGATCCTGGTGTAGTTGTCCAGGCCCACCGCCACCGGCCAGCCGGGGGTGAGGCGCTCGCCGTCGTCGGTGACGAAGAAGCCGGTCTCGCGGTCCGGTGTCAGGGTGGTGCCGTCGCGCCGGTCGGTCAGGCTGCCGTCGGCATTCTCTTGATAGCGCGACAGCATCGGCGCGAAGCGCCGCAGGCCCGACATGCGCAGCTCGGTGCCGTCGGGCGTCACCAGGGTCAGCGCCTCGAGGGCGTCGCGCCGGGCGATCACCTCACGCAGGCCCAGCGCCTCGCCGGCCGGCGCCGCCTCGGACGGACGCACCGCCAGCGGCTGGCCGCCCTCGGCCTCGGCCAGCGGCTCCGAGACCAGGTGCCGCGTCCCTTCCCGCCCGGCTTCCGGGGCCTCGAGGTAGAGCCGCATCTGGCCGCCCTCCCGGTACAGCCGGAAGTCGAAGGCCTGCCCCTCGGCCTGGTAGGTCCGATCGAGGAACTGAGCCCGCACCCGCTCCTCGCCGAGCAGGTTGCTCGAGCTGTAGTTGCTGAAGCTGATGCCGATGGTATAGAGCAGCGGGAAGATCACGAACACGCCCATCCCGGCCAGTGCCGGGAAGATGTAGCGATGGCTCATCAGCTGGCGCTTGCCGAAGACGATCGCCAGCGAGGCGCCCAACACCAGGAACAGCAGCGCGAACATCCATTGCCCGCGCAGGTGGAAGGCCACCACCAGCCACAGGGTGGCGAGCACCAGCGCGGCCGTCAGGGCACGCAGGGCCCAGCGGGTGTAGCGCTCGGCGGGATAGCGGGAACGGTGGCGCGGCAGGCCGCGCGACGCATTGGTCGTGTACATGGCGAGTTCCTCCCCGGGCTGCCGGCCGGACCACGGGGGTACGGCCGGCGGCGCCGGGCGCGGCGGTGAGGTTATTGGATGGCGTTACGGATGCGCTCGGCGGCGGCGTCGAGGGCCGCCTGCGGAGCCTGGCGACCGCTGCCGATGTTCTGCAGTGCCGGCTCCATGGCCGACCAGAAGGCGCCCATCTCGGGGATGTTGGGCATCGGCGTGCCGAGCTCGGCGTTCTCCAGGGTGGCAGCGATCCGCGGGTCGGACGCCAGCTCCTGCTGGTAGGCCTTGTGGGCCACGGCGCCCAGCGAGCCGTCGCCGTTGAAGGTGCGCAGACCCGCCTCGCTGAGCAGGTAGCTCTCGAGGAACTCGGTGGCCAGGAAGTCGTTGGGCGAGGCCGAATTGATCATCGCCGTCATCACCCCGAACATCGGCCTGGCCCGCTCGTCGCCGACCTTGGGCAGCAGGGTCACGCCGAAGTCGATGCCGCTCTTCTCCAGGTTGCTCCAGGCCCAGGGGCCGCTGATCATGGCGGCCACCTCGCCGCGGTTGAAGCGCGTATCCATCACGCTGTAGTCGGTGCCCTCGGGCAGCACGCCGCTCGCGATCAGCTCGCGCAGGCGCTCGGCCCCCGCCACCGCGCCGGCGTTGTTGACGCCGATGTCGGCGACGTCATAGCCGCTCTCGGTGCGCTGGAAGGGGTACCCGCCGTTGGCCGCCAACAGCGTCCAGCCGTAGTAGGGCTCGCCGTAGTCGAAGAGGATCGCCTGCTTGCCCGCCTCGGCGAGCACGGCATCGAGTTCGGCCAGCTCAGCGAAACTCTGCGGCGGCGTTTCCACCAGGGCCTTGTTGTAGATCAGCCCCAGCGACTCCACCGAGATGGGGTAGCCGTAAGTCTCGCCGTTCCAAACCACGGCGTCCCAGGTGAAATCGAAGTAGCGCTCGCGGTAGGCGTCGGCGGGTGCGACGGCCTGGATCAGCCCGCTCTGGGCCCACTCGCCCATGCGGTCGTGGGCCCAGATGACGATGTCCGGACCCTGGCCGCTGCCCGCGGCCTGCTGGAAGCGGTCGGTGAGGTTGTCGGGATGGACGATCTCGACGGCGATGCCGGTGTCGGCGGTGAAGCGGCTGGCCACCTCGCGGATGCCCTCGGGCCCCTTGTTATCGCCCATCCAGATGGTCAGGGTGTCGTCCTCGAAGGCCATCGCCGGCAGCGCGGCTCCGGCGCTGAGGGTGGCGGCCAGCAGCGGGGTGAGGAAGGCGTGGCGTCGTGTCATGGGTCGCGACCTCGTGTTGTTGTGACGTCTCGGGCGCCCCCCGCCCCGCTCGAGCGGCACGGGGAGCGCTCGCGACTAGCCTCGTCAAACCGACGCGCGGCGTCCTCCTCCCACCGGGGGGAGGAGGAGGCGTAAGGTCAGGGCGTAGGAAGCAAACAGGGACGCGCCGGTCGAAGGCCCCGGGCGTGGTGGCTAGCTGCCCCCGAAGCGCGCCAGCTGCATCTCGGCGAGCCGGCTCAGGGTGCGGCGGAACGGAAAGGCCAGGTGGCCGTCGGCATAAAGCTCGTCCATGGCCACCGCGGCCTCCAGGTAGAGCGGCACGTTGCGGTCGTAGCACTCGTCGACCAGGGCGATGAAGCGCCGCACGCCGTCGTCCTGCCGGGTCAACGCCGGCAGTTCGCGATCGCCGGCGGCCACCCGGGTGCTGGCGTCCTCGGTGCCCCGGGCGATGCCGCGCATGGCCGGCCCGCCATCGAGTCGCGGCACCGCGCCGAGCAGGATGTGCGCGAAGCGGTCGCAGAGATCGATGAAGTCCAGCGCGGCCAGCGGCTTCTCGCACAGCTCGGCATAACGGCACCAGAGCACCCGCGCGCTGCGGCGCTGCACCGCGATGCGGCGATGGCCCAGCTCGATGGGTTCGCCACTCGCCGCCTCGCCCCCGCTCAGCCGCTCGAACACGCCCCCCAGCGCGCTCGGCCGGCCGGGCGGGGTGACCCAGTAGCGCTGACACGCCTGGCCGGGGTGCAGCCGGTGGTCCTGCCCGCCATCGAGCGCCACCACCTGCATATGGCGCTCGATGGCGTCGATCGCGGGCAGGAAACGCTCGCGGTTGAAGCCGTCGGCATACAGCTGCCCCGGCGCCTGGTTGGAGGTGCAGACCAGCACCAGCCCCTGCGCGAACAGCGCCTGGAACAGCCGCCCGAGCAGCATCGCATCGGCGATGTCGCTGACGAACAGCTCATCGAGGCACAGCACCCGCACCTCGTCGGCCAGCTCACGGGCCAGTACCGCCAGCGGATCGGCGGTGCCGGTCAGTTGGAACTGCCGCCGGTGTACCCAGCGCATGAAATGATGGAAGTGCAGGCGTCGGGCCGGTACCTCGAGATGGCGGTGAAAGGCGTCCATCAGCCAGGTCTTGCCGCGCCCGACCGGCCCCCATAGATAGACGCCGGGAACCGCGCCGGCGCCGCCGTGCAGGGAGTGGAAACAGCGCTCGAGGCGCTCGGCCGCCGCGCGCTGGGCGTCGTCCGCCACGAAGCCGTGGCGCGCCACGGCCTGCCGATAGACCGCCAGGGGTGACGCCACCGTCATCGGGCGTCCAGATGTCGAAGCATGCGCGTCACGTCCTCTCTCCAGTGGGTCGGCACCTGCAGGCCCCGCACGATGACCAGGCCGGGCTGTCGGAGTTCGCCACCGCCGCGGCTCAGCCCCGGCGCAGCTTCTGGATCAGCGTCACCCCGCCCAGCACCAGGGCGCCGACGGCCAGGCCGATCGCCAGGTTGAGCAGCAGCGGGCCCAGGCCGTGGACGATGGCGGCGAGGCCCGGCACGGCCACCTCCGCCGCGGCCACGCCCTCGACGAGGTGATGCAGGAGCGGCACGCCGTGGCTGAGGATGCCGCCGCCGACCAGGAACATGGCGGCGGTGCCGACCACCGAGAGCAGCTTCATCAGGTAGGGGGCGCCGCTCACCAGGCCGCGTCCCAGCGCGGCCAGGGCACCCCCGCGACGGCTGAGGTAGAGCCCCAGGTCATCCAGCTTGACGATCCCGGCCACCAGGCCGTAGACCCCGACGGTCATCAGCGCCGCGATGCCGACCAGCACCGCCACCTGCTGGCCCAGGGCCACGCCCGCCACGGTGCCCAGGGTGATGACGATGATCTCGGCGGAGAGGATGAAGTCGGTGCGGATCGCCCCCTTGATGCGTTCCCGCTCGAACTCGCGCATGTCGACGTCCGCGCTGGCCAGGGCCTCCACCCGCCGCGCATGCTCCGCCTCGTCTTCCTCGCCGTGGAGGAACTTGTGGGCCAGTTTCTCGGCGCCCTCGTAGCACAGGTAGGCGCCGCCCAGCATCAGCAGCACCGTGACCAGGGCGGGCAGGAAGGCGCTGATCGCGAGCGCCGCGGGAATCAGGATCGCCTTGTTGAGCAGCGAGCCCTTGGCCACCGCCCACACCACCGGCAGCTCGCGATCGGCGTCGATCCCGGTGACCTGCTGGGCGTTGAGGGCCAGGTCGTCGCCCAGCACCCCGGCGGTCTTCTTGGCCGCCACCTTGGTCATCAGGGAGACGTCGTCGAGGAGGGTGGCGATGTCGTCGATCAGGGTCAGCAGGCTGCTACCGGCCACGATGACCTCCTTGGCAATGGGGGAACGGCCCCCAGCATACCCCGGCCGAGCCGGGGAGGCCGAGCGCCGCGCCACGCCGGGCATGAAAAAAGCCACTCGACCGCCTGTCGATAGGCTGCCAAGGATCACGCCGCGGTAGGTCCCCGCCCCTCGATCCCGCCGGCCCAATCGGCGATAGAGCCCCCTTGCAGAACGATTCATCGAGACGCCTTTCATGCACCGGCAAAGGCAATACGTTAGAATAACGGAAACACTAGCGGACCTTCTTCCATGCCAGACGTCTCACTAAAAACCAAGCGGGCATACTTCGCCAAGGTGAAACGGGCCAACTACAAGGCCAGCATGCATCTGGAAGGCTTGAGCACTCCTGAGCCCGATGCCAAGGCCACCAAGGAAGCCCTTCTGGCCAAGTATCATCGCTCCAGGTCCTGATGGATAAATACGGCACAGGCCAGGACCCGTATTGCTACCCGGAAAGCACGACGCTCCGTAACCTCCTCGACATCCGCGATGAAGCAGAACTGATCACCGTCGAGCGAGAGCTGACATTGCTGGCAACCGATGCGATCCAGTTCTCGCCGCCCCCTTACGATCTCGCCTATCTACAGACACTCCATCGCCAGCTATTCAGTGATCTCTACCCCTGGGCAGGAGCGATCCGCACCATCGATATCGCCAAGGGAGAGACTCGGTTCTGCCATGTGCCTCGCATCGAGGCCGAGTCTCACAAGCTCTTCGATCGCCTGGCTCAGCAGGACCACTTCACGCCCCTGCCACGTGAGCCACTGATCGCCGCCGTTGCCGAACTTTACGGCGACCTGAACGTCGTTCACCCCTTTCGGGAAGGTAACGGCAGGGCGCAGCGTCTGCTCTTCGAGCATATCGTCATCAACTGCGGCTACGAGATCTCGTGGGAAGGACTGGAGCGCCGAGAGTGGCTGGAGGCCAATGTCGCAGCCTATTACTGCGACTACCGACCGATGACGGCTATCTTCCGTCGCTGTATCGGGGCGCCCCTGTCGGAATAGAGCCAGGGTGCTGCTGCCCCATGGCCACCATTCCGACGAGGGATGGGAAGCTCCACGCTATCCCAACTGGAACGGATAGACGCTGCCCAGCTCGAGCAGCCGGCTGAGCTCGTCCAGCGCGGCGAGGCTCTCCGCGGCGAGCTGCGGGTCAGCAAGGTCCGCCGGCGCCAGGCGGTCGCGGTAGTGGCGTTCCACCCAGGCGACGAGCTCGGCGTAGAGGGCCTCGTCGAGCAGCACGCGGCCGGCGAGCGCGGCGCGCTCCTCGGCCGAGAGCACCACGCGCAGGCGCAGGCAGGCCGGCCCGCCGCCGTTGCGCATGCTCTGCTTGACGTCCTTGACCACCACCTCGGCGATGGGGTTGTGGCCCGCCAGCAGGTGATCCTGAAGGGTGCGCCACACGCTTTCGTTCTCCTGGCATTCGCCCGGCACCACCAGGGTCATGCTGCCGTCGGGGTTGGAGAGCAGCTGCGAGTTGAAGAGATACGAGCCCACGGCGTCGGCGAGGCTCACCGCTTCGCTGGGCACGCGCACCGGGATCAGCGGCGTGGCGAGCTTGTCGCGCAGCTCGTCGAGGGTGGCCTGCTCGTCGAGGAAGGCCATCTCGTGATAGAGCAGCACCGGACCGTTGCCCACGCAGATGACGTCGTTGTGGAAGACCCCGGCGTCGATGGCGTCCGGGTGCTGCTGGGCGAACACCGTGTGCGACTCGGTCAGGCCGTGCTGGCGCGCCACCGCCTGGCTCGCCTCCAGCGTCTGGCGCGCCGGGTAGCGCTTCGGCGCCACGCCCGCCTCGCTGCCCCAGCCGAAGGCCTCGCGGCCATAGACGTAGAGGTGCACGCCGGGCTCGCCGTGGGCGGCGCACAGGCGGGTGTGGTTGGCCGCCCCCTCGTCGGAGAAGGCCGGCGTGGCGGGTAGCACCGGGTGGTGGGCAAAGTGCGCATCACTGCGGAAGATCGCCGCCAGCACCCGTGCGGTGGTGGCCGGTTCCAGGAAGCGGTGGAAGCTCGACTGCAGGTTGGCCGGCGTGAAGTGCACGCGGCCGTCCGGTGCATCGGCACTCGGCGTCACCGTGGCGGCGTTGGCCGTCCACATGCTCGAGGCCGAGCACACCGCGCGCAGCAGCGACGGCGCCTCGCCGGCGGCGCGCGCCAGCACCCGCTCGTCGCTGCCGGTGAAGCCGAGCGCGCGCAGCGCCCCCAGGTCCGGGCGCTGCTGGGGCGGCAGCACGCCCTGGGGGTAGCCGGCCTCCATCAGCGCCTTCATCTTGGCCAGCCCCTGCAGCGCCGCCTCCTTGGGGTTGGCGACGAGCCCCTCGTGGGTCATCGAGGCCACGTTGCCCAGCGCCAGGCCGGAGTAGTTGTGGGTGGGGCCCACCAGGCCGTCGAAGTTGACCTCGCGGTAGTCCGTGTTGCGATCGTCGCTTGTCATGGTCTCGCTCACAGGCTCACCCCCGGCGGCAACTGGTCGGGCAGCGCCAGGGTCTCGCTCTCCATGGAGGCGACCGGGTAGGCGCAGTAGTCGGCGGCATAATAGGCGCTCGGGCGATGGTTGCCGCTCTCGCCGACGCCGCCAAAGGGCGCGTCGCCCGAGGCGCCGGTGGTCTGGCGGTTCCAGTTGACGATGCCGGCGCGGATCCGCAGCAGGAAGTCGTCCCAATCGGGGCGTTCACCGCCGATCAGGCCGGCGGAGAGGCCGTAGCGGGTGTCGTTGGCGAGCCGCAGCGCCTCGTCCCAGTCGCGGTAGCGGTGCACCTTGAGCAGCGGTCCGAAGTGCTCCTCGTCGGGCACCGCGAGGCCCGTGACGTCGATCAGCCCGGGCGAGAGCAGGCTGGTGCCGGCCGCCAGGCGTTCCATGCGCGCCAGCACCGTGCCGCCCAGCCCCTCGAGGTCGTCCTGGGCGGCGAGCAGGCCGTCGGCGGCCTGGCGGCTGACCAGCCCCGCGTAGAAGGGCGCGGGGTCGCTGAACTGACCGGCCACGCGCAGCCCGGCGATGGCGTCGCTCAGGGCATCGAGCAGGTGATCGCCCACCTGGCCTTCCGGGACGATCAGCCGCCGGGCGCAGGTGCAGCGCTGGCCGCCGGAGAGGAAGGCCGACTGCAGGATGGTCAGCACGGCGGCCGCCTGGTCGGGCACGTCCTTGACCACCAGCGGGTTGTTGCCGCCGAGCTCCAACGCCAGGATCTTGCCGAGCTGACCGGCGAACTGGCGATGCAGCAGCCCGCCCACCTTGGCGCTGCCGGTGAACAGCAGCCCGTCGATGGCGAGGTCGGCGGAGAGCGCCTGGCCCACCGGCGCGGCGCCCTGCACCAGGTTGATCACGCCCTCGGGCAGCCCCGCCTCCTGCCAGCACTGCAGGGTGAGGTCGGCGGTCAGCGGCGTTTGCTCGCTGGGCTTGAACACCACCGTGTTGCCGGCGAGCAGCGCCGGCACCATATGCCCGTTGGGCAGGTGGCCAGGAAAGTTGTAGGGCCCGAACACCGCCATCACGCCGTGGGGACGATGGCGCAGCACGGCCCGCGCCTCGCCGGCGTCACGCTCGCGTTCGCCGGTGCGCTCCTGATAGGCCCGGATGGAGATCGCCACCTTGCCGACCATCGCCCCCACCTCGGTGCGCGCCTCCCAATGCGGCTTGCCGGTCTCCTGGGCGATGGCCGTGGCCAGCGCCTCGCGGTGCGTCTCCAACCGCTCGCGAAAGCGCTCCACCAGCGTCTGGCGCTCGGCGAAGGGGCGCCGCGCCCAGGCCGGGAAGGCGCGCCGGGCCGCTGCCACCGCCGCCCCGACCTGGGCCGCGCCGGCGGCGGCGCCCTGCCACAGTGCCTCCCCGGAGACCGGGTCCTGCTTGGTGAAGGTCTCCCCTTCGCCCGGCTGCCAGGCACCGTCGATGAACAGCTGCTGCGTGGCCTTCATGGTGTCTCCTCGGTATCCAGAATGCGCAGGGTGTCGCCGGCTGCGACCTCGAGCCGGCACGCTTCCGCTTCGCTCAGGGTGACGATGCCCTCCGCATCGGGGCCGCAACTCACCCAGGCCGCGCGGAAGCTGGCCATGTCGGTGGTGGCCGCCAGCCAGCGTGGCCGTTCGGGCGGCGGCGGGCCCTCGTCGCGGGCGATCTCCACGCGCGCGGCGCGCGACGCGCGCACGGCGCGCACGTCGTCGACGTAGGCCTCCACGGTGGGCCCGCCGTCGAAGATGTCGATGTAGCCCTCCCAGCGCAGCCCCTCCTTCTTGAGCATGGCCAGCGCCGGGCGGGTCTGCTCGTGCACCTGGCCGATGCAGGCCCGCGCCGCCTCGGAGAGGAAGGGCGTGTAGATCGGGAACTTGGGCATCAGCTCGCCGATGAAGCTCTTCTGGCCCAGGCCGGTGAGCTGGTCGGCCTCGTCGAAGTCGAGCGGGAAGAAGTGGCTGCCCAGGCACTCCCAGAAGGGGCTCTTGCCGCGCTCGTCGAACACTCCGCGCATCTCGGCGATCACCTTGTCGGGAAAGCGGTCGCGGAACTCGGCCATGAACAGCCAGCGCACCTGCGAGAGCAGCGCGCCGTTGCGCTCGTGGCGCCGCTCGCGGCCGCGGTATTGGGGGCGCAGGAACAGCGAGGCCACCTCGGCGTCGCCGGTGTGGTCGGAGCTCAGGAAGAGGGTGTCGATGGTGCGGTGCAGGTCGAGCTGCACCGAGGAGTGGGCGAGCGTCCCCAGGCGGTAGTGGTAGAAGGGCACCTCGCGGCCCACCTGCCCTTCGATGGCGCAGCAGCCGGCCAGGGCTCCGTTCGCCTCGTCCTCGAGCACGAAGAAGTAGTTGCGCCGGTCGGCCGGGCGGCACTCGGCGAAGGCGTCCATGGTCGCGGCTATCTTGTCGGCCAGGAAGTCGCGGTCGTCGGGCAGCGAGGTGAAGCCGACGCCGGTCTCGCGGGCCAGCGCCTGCAACTCGTCCAGGTCGCCCTCGGCAATCGGTCGAATGCGCATCACAGCTCTCCCTCGTCGTAGCCGGGGTCGTGGTCCTCGATACCGCCATCGCCAACCCCGGGCAGCGCCAGCGGGGCGGCGAGCACAGCGCGGCCCTCCTCCACGCCGAGCAGCTCGGCGTGCTCCGGCGAGAGCATCAACTGGCCAGTGGGCGAGAGCGCGTAGCGCGCCACCACGCAGCGGAAGTCGGCCAGGCGCTGGTTGGCCACCATGGCCGGCTCGGCATCGGGCAGGGCATGGGCCGGGCGGATGCGCACCGGGTGCCAGGCGGCGCGGCGGAAGGAGGCAAGGCGCTCGCGCTCGCCCTTGATCACCGGTCCGGCGTCGAAGAGGTCGACGTGGCGCGAACGCAGGAACCCCTCGGCGAGCATCTCGGCCAGCGCCGGCTCGTGGTCGGGGTGCTCGCGGCCGATGGCGGCGCGCGCCTGGGGCGTGAGCAGCGCCAGGTAGAGCGGGAACTGCGGCATCACCTCGGCGATGAAGCTTTTCGAGCGCACCCCCGCCAGGTAGTTGATCTCGTGGTAGTCGCGCACGAAGAAGTGACGCCCCACGCTGTTCCAGAACGGCGACTCCCCCTGGACATCGAGGAAGCCGGGGAAGGCCATGGCGAGCACCTCGGCGAAGCGCTCGGGATACTGGGCGATGAACATCAGCCGCGCCCGGCGCAACAGACTCTCGGCGCTGGTGCCGCGGTAACGCGGCGCCAGCGACAGCGCGCACAGCAGCGTCGCCTCCGAGACTTCGTGGGAGAGCGCCAGCGTCTGCACCTCGCGGCGCACGTTGAGCTGCTGCGAGGCGTGGATCAGGGTCTCCTGGCGATAGGTGTAGTAGGCCTCGTTGGCACCGGCCTGGGCACGCACGGTAGCGGTCCCCACCACCTCGCCGAGCGCCAGGTCCTCGAGCACGAAGGTGTAGTGCTCGTCGCCGGGGAAGTCCACCTCGAGGCCGAACGCCTGCCGCGAGCGGGCGATGCGCTCCTCCAGGCGGTCGCGGTGCGCCGGCAGGTTGGTGAGCCGCGGCGTGGCGCTGCCGGCCAGCCGCTCCAGGGCCGGCAGGTCGGCCGGCCGGACAGGGCGTACCACCATCATGGCAGGGTCTCCGGTTGGCGGCGTCGGGGCATCGGACATGGCGCGACCAGGCCTCACTGCCCAGCCACCAGCCGCGCCACGGCGCGCTCGAGACGCGCCATGCCCTCGTCGATGTCGGCCTCGGGGATCACCAGCGACGGCGCCAGGCGCAGCACGTTGGGCCCGGCGATCAGCGCCATCACGCCCTCCTCGATGGCCAGCGGCAGGATCTCCTTGGCACGCCCCTCGTACTCGGAGGCCATCTCCGCGCCGATCAGCAGCCCCATGCCGCGGATCTCGCGGAACACCCCGTGGCGGGCGTTGATGCGCTCGAGGTGCTCGCGGAAGCGCGCATGGCGCTGCGTGACGCCGCCCAGCACCTCGGGGGTGTCGATGTGCTCGATGGCAGCCAGCGCCACGGCGGAGGCCAGCGCATTGCCGCCGTAGGTGGAGCCGTGGGTGCCGAGCGCCATGGCCGGGGCGACGCGGTCGGTGGTCAGCATGGCGCCCACCGGGAAGCCGCCGCCCAGCGACTTGGCGCTGGTGAGGATGTCGGGGGTCACGCCGTACTGCTCGTAGGCATAGAGCGTGCCGGTGCGGCCGGCGCCGGTCTGCACCTCGTCGAAGATCAGCAGCGCGTCGTGGGCGTCGCACAGTGCGCGCAGCCCCTGCAGGAACTCCGGCGAGGCCGGCACGATGCCGCCCTCGCCCTGCATCGGCTCGACCATCACCGCGCAGGTGTCGTCGTTGACCAGGTCGCGCACGCTGTCGAGGTTGTTGAACTCGCCGTGGACGATGCCGCCGGGCACGGGGCCGAAGCCCTGGGAGTACTTGGGCTGACCGCCGACGCTGACCGTGAAGAAGGTACGACCGTGGAAGGACTGCGCGAAGGAGACGATGCGGTGCTTGTGCTCGCTGAAGTTGTCGTGGGCCCAGCGCCGGGCCAGCTTCAGCGCCGCCTCGTTGGCCTCGCCGCCGGAGGAGCAGAGGTAGGCCTTGTCGGCGAAGGTGCGCTCGACGAGGCTCTTGGCCAGCGCCAGCGCCGGCTCGTTGGTGTAGACGTTGGAGAGGTGCCAGAGCTTCCGGGCCTGGGCGGTGAGCGCCTCGACCAGCACCGGATGGCAGTGTCCCAGCGAGTTGACCGCGATGCCGCCGGCGAAGTCGATGTACTCACGCCCCTCCTGGTCCCACAGGCGGCTGCCCTCGCCACGCACCGGAATGGCCTGCTGGGGGGCGTAGTTGGGCACCATGTAGCGATCGAAATCGGCGCGGGTCGGGCTCTGGCTCATGTCGGTCTCCACTCCATCGGTCAGGGTTGTCGGATCGAGCTTCGAGTATAGGGAGCCCTCGACCGCATGGCTTTCAGCAATGGGACAGGGACTTGTAGAAAAGGCTGTGGGGGTTTCCCCGGGCTGCCGGCACGAACGGGAGGCGATCGAGATCCATTCGACTCAGGCCAGGCGCTCCTCGCGGGGCGTCACGCCGAAGTGGTTGCGGTAGGCGGTGGAGAAGTGCGCCGGCGAGGAGAAGCCGGTCTTCATGGCGATCTCGCCGGCGGGCAGGTCGCTCTCGCGCAGCAGGCGCCGTGCCTCCTGCAGGCGCAGGTCGAGGTAGTAGCGTCCCGGCACGGCCTGCAGGTGCTTCTTGAACAGCCGCTCGAGCTGGCGGCGCGAGATGCCCAGGTGGGCGGCCAGCTCGTGGGTGGTCAGCGGCTCCTCGATGTTCGCCTCCATCAGCTGCACCGCGTCGCGCAGCGGCCCCGGGGCGCTGCCCAGTTGCGAGCGCCGCGACGCCGGCTGGGGCTCGTCGGCCATGCGGATGCGCTCGAGCACGAAGTGCTCCGAGACGCGCTCGGCCAGCGCGCTGCCGTGCTGGGCGGCGATCAGCGTCATCATCATGTCCATGGCCGCCGTACCGCCCCCGCAGGTGAGCCGGTCGCGGTCGATCTCGAAGAGCTGCTGGGAGAGCCGCACCCGGGGGTAGCGGCTCGCCCCGTCGGCAAAGCGCTGCCAGGGCAGCGTGGCACGGTAGCCGTCCAGCACCCCGGCCCGCGCCAGGAGCTCGGCGCCGCCCCCCACGCCCACCAGCGTCACCCGCCGGGTGCCGAGGCGGCGCAGGCACGCCAGCAGGGCGGCATGGCCCCCTTCAGCCAGCGGCGTGGGGCCGCACAGGATCAGCATGTCGAGGGTGTCGGGCAAGGCCTCGAGCGGCTGCCCTGCGGCCAGATCGAGCGCCGCCTGGCTGGTCACCTCCCGCCCCGCCGGCGTGAACGCCTCGACCCGGTAGAGACTGCGCCCGCTGAGCTGGTTGACCACCATCAGCGGCTCGAGGGCGCAGGCCTGGGCCAGCAGGGAGAATCCCGGCAGGGTGAGCGCGCCGACCCGGCGGATCGGCGAAGAGGAGGCAGCAAGCGGGGTATCGGGCATGCAGCACGGCGCCTGGCGAACGAGCCTGTGATGTTACTCGATCGTGCCCGTATCGCCGAGTGCCGCCCGGTCGCACCAACCGTCGCGGGATCGCGGCGGATGCCGCCCCGCCGTTCAGGGCCAGATCAGGGTGAAGAGCAGGATAGCGCCGGCCAGCAGGGCCGCGATCAGCAGCACCCAGTGCAGCCCGTGCGGGGATTCCCGGGCCTCGGGCTGCTCCTCATCCGGTTCGGGGTGCTCGAAGTCCTCCGGTTGACGGACCGACTTGAGGTGTTCCCGTTCCTCCTCGAGCGTCTTGCTTTCGTGGGTGTCCATCGCCTACCTCCGTTCGCTGCGAGGCCCCGGCGATGGGCAGACCCACATCACCGGGGGCTATACCGTGACGACATCGAAGTCGACCTGCGGGTTCACGTCCGCCTCGTAATCGACGTCGTCGCGTCCGAACCCGAAGAGCTTCAGGAAGTCGTGCTTGTAGCCAGCATAGTCGGTGATCTCGAACAGGTTCTCGGTGGTCACCTTGGGCCACAGCGCCTTGCACGCCTGCTGCACGTCGTCGCGCAGCTCCCAATCGTCGAGGCGCAGGCGTCCGGCCTCGTCGGTCACGAACTCGCCGCGCTGCCCCTGCGCCGAATAGAGCCGCTCGGCGTAGAGGCGGTTGAGCTGGTCGATGGGCTCCTCGTGCAGCCCCTTCTCCTTCATCACCTGGTAGACCATGGCGATGTAGAGCGGCATCACCGGAATGGCGGCGCTCGCCTGGGTCACCACCGACTTGAGCACCGCCACGTTGGCGCCGCCGCCGCTCGCCTTGAGCCGGGTGTCGATCGCGCCGGCCGCGCGGTCCAGGTCCTCCTTGGCCTTGCCCAGCGCCCCGTGCCAGTAGATCGGCCAGGTGATGTCGGTACCGATGTAGCTGAAGGCGACGCTGCGCGCCCCGGGGGCGAGCACGCCCGCCTGGTCGAGGGCGTCGATCCACAGCTCCCAGTCCTCACCGCCCATCACGGCGACGGTGTCGGCCACCTCCTGCTCGGTGGCAGGCTCCACCGCGGCCTCGATGATGGTGTCCTTGTTGGTGTCGATGGCCGTGGCGCGGTAGGGCTCGCCGATCGGCTTGAGCGCCGAGCGCTTGAGTTCGCCCGAGTCGGGCAGCTTGCGCACCGGCGAGGCCAGCGAGTAGACCACCAGGTCCACCTGGCCCAGGTCATGCTGGATCAGCTCCACGGCCTTGTCGCGCACCTCGTGGGAAAAGGCGTCGCCGTTGATCGACTTGCTGTAGAGCCCCTCCTGCTTGGCGAACTTGTCGAAGGCCGCCGCGTTGTACCAGCCGGCAGTGCCGGGCTTCTTCTCGCTGCCCGGCTTCTCGAAGAACACACCCAGGGTGTCGGCGCCATAGCCGAAGGCCGCCGTGATGCGCGCCGCCAGGCCGTAGCCGCTGGAAGCACCGATCACCAGCACCCGCTTCGGCCCGTTCGCCTGGTCGAAGCTGCGCTTCCGGGTCGCCTCGATCTGCTCGAGCACGTTCTTCTCGCAGCCGACGGGGTGGGTGGTGGTGCAGATGAAACCGCGAACCTTGGGTTTGATGATCACGTCATACCTCTACTATTCAGTGGCCGAGGGCATCCTGCGCCGCCCGGGCCGAAGCCGGGCGCTTGAGAGCCGTGGCGTCATTCTAGCGGCCGCGCCCGCTGCTGTCCGCCCTTGGAAACATGGAGCCGCCTCTTGAGCGCACGCCCCGGCTGGGGCAGGATGCCATCGCGAACCGAACAGCCCGGAGAGAAGGATGAACGCACAGACGCTGGTCGACGAGCGCGGCAAGCTGTGGCTGGCGCTGGCCCCGTTGTGGCTGGACCGCGAGCCCGGCGAACGCGACTACGCCCACATGGTGACGGTCATCGAGCGCCACGACCTGACACTCGAGCAGCTCGAGTGGATCTTCCGCCTGGAGCTGGCACCGGTGCTGTCGCGCCACCAGATGTCGGTGGCCGGCACCTGGCAGCGCTTCGACGACTACCAGTTGATGCAGCAGTTGGTGTCGCACAACCTGCGGCTCACCGGCTGGCGGCGCAAGGGCTGGGCGCTCTTCTCGGGGCTCACCACGCTGATGACGCGCCACCGCTGGAACGAGCTGATCGAGCGGGTGGCAGTGGCGCGCGGCGAGATGCCCCGCTGATCACGCCTCGTCCAGGGCCTTCTCGAGCTCGCGCTCGAGCTCGGCACCGGACTCGTTGGGCCCGAAGCGGCGGATCACCCGGCCGTCGCGCCCCACCAGGAACTTGGTGAAGTTCCACTTGATCAGGGTGGTGCCGAGCACTCCGGGGGCCTCGCGCCGGAGCTCCACGAACAGCGGATGGGCGTCGGGGCCATTGACCTTGACTTTCTGCATCAGCGGGAAGGTCACGCCGTACTCCCGCCCGCTCAGGGCGCAGAAGTCGCGCGCCGACTCCGGCGACTGCCGCGCGAACTGGTTGCAGGGAAAGCCCAGCACGGTGAAGCCGCGGTCGCGGTGGCGCCGATAGAGGCGCTCCAGCTCGCGCAGCTGGGGCGTGAAGCCGCAGCGGCTGGCCACGTTGACGACCAGCAGCACCTGGCCCTGGAGCGCGCGCAGATTGAAGGGTTCGCCGCTGTGCGTGCGGCAATCATGCTCGTGAATGGCCATGGGGTCGCCTGTCTTGCTGTCACCCCTCAAGATGCCACGCCGTCACGCCAGACTCCACCCCGCGGTTGCTGCCGCGTTGACCGGCTTGGCAACGCTGTCCATGCTGCGAGTCAGATCCCGCTGCCGGAGTTTCGCCATGAGCGACCGGGCCCCCCGCGCGCGCCTCGCCACCCACGAGGTGCTCAACCAGCCCTCCCCCGCCGGCGACCGCGACTTCCTCGCCGACGACCGCCCCCTGCGCGATGCCCTGGCCCGCGAGGCGCCGGCCTGGGTCGCCCGCCACCTCGCTTCCCTGGGCCGTACGGTCGGCAGCGGCCACGTGCAGGCGCTGGGCGAGACGGCCAACCGCCATCCGCCAGCACTGCGCCTCTTCGACCGCCACGGCCGGCGCCTCGACGAGGTGGACTACCATCCCGCCTATCACGAGCTGATGACGCTGGCCATCGGCGGCGGCTGGCACGCCGTGGCCTGGCAGGAGGAGGGCAACGGCGGCCACCAGGCCCACGTTGCCGCCCTCTACCTGCTGACCCAGGCGGAGCCGGGCTTCTGCTGCCCGGTGACCATGACCCACGCCGCCATGCCGGTGCTGCGTCGCACGCCGGCGGTCGAGGCCGCCTGGGCGCCGGGGCTGCTGGCCCACGCCTACGACCCGCGCCCCCTGCCCCACGACGAGAAGCGCGGCCTCACCTTCGGCATGGCGATGACCGAGAAGCAGGGCGGCAGCGACGTGCGCGCCAACACCACGCGCGCCGACGCGACAACGGACGGCTGGCATCTCACCGGCCACAAGTGGTTCTGCAGCGCGCCCATGTCCGACGCCTTCCTGTCGCTGGCGTGGAGCGACGACGGCCTCGACTGCTTCCTGGTACCGCGCTTCACCCCCGACGGCGAGCGCAACGCCATCGAGCTGCAGCGCCTCAAGGAGAAGTGCGGCAACCGCGCCAACGCCTCGGCGGAGATCGAGTACCGCGGCGCCTGGGCGACGCGCGTCGGCGAGGCCGGGCGCGGCGTGGCGACCATCCTCGACATGGTCCAGCAGACCCGTCTCGATGCGGCCACGGCGCCGGTGGGCATGATGCGCCAGGCGCTGCGCGAGGCGTGGCGACACGTGCGCGGCCGCGATGCCTTCGGCCGCCGGCTCGCCGAGCAGCCGCTGATGCGCGCGGTGATCGCCGACCTGGCGCTCGAGGTGGAGGCCGGCGTGGCGCTCGTCCTGCGCGCCGCCCGCGCCTTCGACGGCGCCGCGCGTGGCGAGGCACACGAGGCCGCCCTGGCGCGTCTGCTGCCGGCGCTCGCCAAGTACTGGCACAACAAGCGCGGCCCCGGCTTCCTCGCCGAGGCCATGGAGTGCCTGGGCGGTATCGGCTACGTGGAGGAGACGCCGCTCGCCCGCCTCTACCGCGAGGCGCCGGTCAACTCGATCTGGGAAGGGTCGGGCAACGTGATCTGCCTGGACGTGCTGCGCGTGCTCGGCCGTCATCCGGAGGCCTTCGCGGCCGTGCAGGCGGAGCTCTCCGCCGCCCACAGCCAGCAGCCCGACTTCGACCTGGCCCTGGTCGGCCTGGAACACGCCCTGCACCAGCCCGCCGAGCGGCTGGAGGCCCAGGGACGCTGGCTGACCCAGCGCCTCGCCCAGTGCCTGCAGGCGGCGCTGCTGCTGCGTCACGCCCCACCCGAGGTCGCCGTGACCTACTGCCGGACCCGGCTCGGCACCGACGCCGGTCCCGCCTACGGCGTGATGCCTGCAGACGCCCCGCTCGCTGCCATCCTCTCGCGGATCGACAGCTGAGTCCGGGCGAGCGGCGGGATCGCCTCGGCGGCCACCGGTCGCGACAGGCCGAAGCCCTGCACGTGGGTGCAGCCAAAGCGCTCCAGCAGCGCCACGCCCTCCGGGGCCTCGACCCCCTCGGCCACCACGCGCAGCCCCAGGCGGCGCCCGAGCAGCGCCACCGCCTCGACGATGGCCGCGTCCTGGGCATCCTCGTGGAGGTGGCTCACGAAGCTGCGGTCGACCTTGAGCTCGCTGATCGGCAGCATCTGCAGCCGCGACAGCGACGAGAAGCCCACGCCGAAGTCGTCCACCGAGATTTCCAGGCCATTGAGGTGCAGCCGTGCGGCGATCTCCGACCCCAGCAGCTCGTCGTCCATGGCCGCCGTCTCGGTGATCTCGAACACCAGCGGCGGCGGCTCACCCGGCCCGCGCTGGCGGGGCAGCGCCAGCAGGTCCGGCGACATCAGGTCATCGGCGGTGACGTTGACCGACAGCGACAGCGCCAGCCCCTGGCGCTGCCACCCTCCAGCATCGGCCAGCGCCTGCTCCAGCACGTAGCCGGTGAGGCGTCGACTCTGCCCGGCCGTAAGCAGGGGCAGGAAGTTGGCCGGGCCAATCAGGCCGATCTCCGGGTGGGCCCAGCGCACCAGCGCCTCGACACCACTCAGCCGCCCCGTGGCGAGCTCGAACTGCGGCTGGTAGTGCACGGTCAGCTCGCGCCGTGCCAGGGCGCCTTCCAGCTCCGCCGCGGAGAAGAAGGGCTCGGTGCACGGCACGCCGGGCGGCTGGCTGCCCAGGCGCAGGCTCCCCAGGCGTTCGCGCAGCTCGGTCAGGCGCATCGGCTTGTCCAGCGAGCCGAGCATCTGCAGGCCCAGGGTCTGACCCACACGTTCGGCGATCCGCGCGATCTTCGGCTCGACCCCACCGAGCAGCAGCACCCAGCCGCGGTACTCCTGCTCGGCGAGCAGACGCAGCAGGGCGATGCTGTCGGGGTCGGCGAATTCCAGCCCCATCACCACCAGCTGCGGCCGGCAGCTCGCCACCTCGTCCAGCATGGCCATGGCACAGCGGTAGTAGCGACTCTGCATGCCCAGCACGTGCAACTGCAGCGACAGGATGGCCGCGGCATCCGGGTCCTCGTCCAGCACCAGGGCGAGCGCCCGGGGGTCGCGTGCGAGATCATCCATCGTAGGAAACTCGGTCGGTCAACTTTATTGAGGCTAGCATCGCCGCGAATCCGGCACCGCGGGTGATCGGGGGTTGCTGTCAACGCTGCCGGCTCATCCCAGTGGACCGAGCGCCACCCGCAACGCCAGCCCCAGCAGCAGCACGCCGGTCGCGCGATGAATCCAGTGGGCACGCGCCTGCAGCCAGGGCAGCACCCGCGAGTGCGACAGCGACACCGCCACCAGCACGTACCAGCCGCCATCGATGAGCATGGCAGTGGCCACGATGATCGCCTTGGCTACCGGGTCCATCCCCGGGGTGACGAACTGGCTGAGCAGCGCGACGAAGAAGAGGATCAGCTTGGGATTGCCCAAGGCCACCAGCAGCCCCTCGCGCAGCGCCTGGCCGCGCGTGGTCGCCGCCGCGGCCCCCTCGAGCGCCCCACCGCGACCGGCGCGCAGCGCCTTGAACCCGAGCCAGGCGAGGTAGCCCGCGCCGACCCAGGTGATCGCCTGGAAGAGCGCCGGGAAGCGTACGATCAGAGCCCCCAGCCCCCACACGGTGAGCAGGGCATACAGGCCCACGCCCAGGGCATGCGAGATGGCCGCGGCAATGCCCGGCGCGCGCCCGCCGCCCAGGGTGTGGCGCAGCACCAGCGCCAGGCTCGGCCCCGGCGACATGGCCCCCATGGCGCAGATGGCAGCCAGGGACATCCACAGCGACAACGGCATCTCGATTTCCTTCGGTGATGGTAGACGACGCTTCCTCAGCGGTGGAACTGCCCTTCCCGTTCCGGCTGCCACAGGATGGCATCGATGCGCAGTTGCGTCTCGCCGCCGTCCGGCAACGGCCAATCGATGGTATCACCGACGCGCAGGCCGATCAGCGCCGCCCCGACGGGCGCCATCACCGAGATGCCGTCCTCGGTGGCCGCCAGGGCATGGGGATAGACGAGGGTGCGGATCACCTGCCGGCCACGGTTCAGGTCCGTGAACTGCACCTGGCTGTTCATGCTCACCGCATCCACCGGGACTTCTTCCGGGTCGATCACCTCGCCTCTTGCCAGCTCCTCTTCCAGCAGCTCGGCGACGAAGAGCTCTTCGCCGCTGGCCGCATTGATGAGGCGCTGCAGTCGCTCGGCGTCGAGTCGATTGATGATAAGAGGGGGGCGGGCCATCCTTCATTCTCCATGTTCCGATCAACGCTTTCTGGACGTAAAGCCATCCATACAACGAAAACAGCCCTCCGCCCGCGGAGGGGCGAAGGACTGGCGTCTTCCCGCATCATAGGCCTTAGGCATCGGCTTTGATAGCCCCACGACTTCCGGCAGGGAGGAGAAGATGGACGATCTCTGGACACGCACCCACCACATCAGCGAAGCGGCCCTGGCCAGTGGGGCGCTGCAGCCCATCGCCACCGAGAACCTCGCCGTGGAGGAGGCCGGCATCCCCTTCACGCTGCGCATCCTCTCGAGCCTGGCCGACAAGGCCCAGGCCAGGAAACGCCTCGCCCGTGCCAGCCGCCAGCAGGACAACCCTTTCCTGCCCCCCGACCCGGCCCTGCTGGTCGCCGAAGTCCCCCCGGCGCACCGCTGCGTGCTCAACAAGTTCTGCGTGATCCGCGACCACCTGCTGCTCGTCACCCGCGATTTCGAGCCTCAGCAGCAGGCGCTGAACGCCGCCGACCTGGCGGCGCTGGCCGGCTGCCTGGCCGAGGGCCCCGCCCTCGCCTTCTACAACAGCGCGCCCGAGGCCGGCGCCAGCCAGCCGCACAAGCACCTGCAACTGGTCCCGCTGGGCGCGGCCCTGCGGTTGCCCTTTGCGCCGCTGCTGGAGCGGGCGGCGGCCGAGGGCCTGGCAAGCGTCCCCGAGCTGCGCTTCCCCCACCGGCTGGCGACGCTGCCCGAAGGCCTGCTGTCGCGCCCCGAGGAGGCGGCCGAGTGGCTCCATCACCGCTACCGAGCGCTGCTGGCAGCCCTCGGCCTGGAGGTGGCCCCGAACGGCTGCATCGCCCACCCCTACAACCTGCTGCTGACAGCGCAATGGCTGCTGCTGGTGCCCCGTCGCCGCGAGCGGGCGGCGGGCGTCTCGATCAACGCCCTGGGCTTCGCCGGCGCGCTGCTGGTCAAGTCTCGCCCCGAGGCCGAGGCCCTGATCAGCCGGGGGCTGATGAACTGCCTCGCCGCGGTGGTCTCAGGGCTTCCTTAGCGATCGGCTCCCCCACACTCCCGACGCTCCTCGCTAGCCGGATAGGGAGGAACGCTCCAACCTCTCCCGATCGCTCGAGACTGCCCGCCCGCCAAAGCGTTTTAATATAGTTTAAAAGATAAAACTAATGCTTAATGATGGTGCACAAATTTTCGAGGTTTTAAAGGGAATTCGCTTCATATCAATGTCTAATCTTTGCATGGGCAATGCAATTGCTGCATTTTGGTGCATTGCTATATAGTGAAAACCAATTCCAAGCATCACCGTGGCGACCGCTATATTTCTTGCCGCCATCACAGGAAACGCCCATGCCATACGTTCACGACACTCTCGCACGCCTCCAGCAGAGCAGCCCCGCCCAGACCGAGTTCTACCAAGCCGCTGAGGAGGTGCTGGAGTGCCTGCGCCCACTTTTCGAGCGCAGCCCTCACTATCACGACCACAACATCATCGAGCGCATCGTCGAGCCCGAACGACAGATCCTGTTCCGCGTGAGCTGGACCGACGATGCCGGCAAGGTCCGGGTGAACAAGGGGTATCGCGTCCAGTTCAACTCGGCCCTCGGTCCCTACAAGGGAGGGCTGCGTTTTCACCCCAGCGTGACCTCGGGCACCATCAAATTCCTGGGCTTCGAGCAAATCTTCAAGAACGCCTTGACCGGCCTGGCCATCGGTGGCGGCAAAGGCGGTTCGGACTTCGATCCCAAGGGCAAGTCCGACGGCGAGATCATGCGCTTCTGCCAGGCATTCATGAGCGAACTGTACCGCCACATCGGCCCCACCACCGACGTGCCAGCTGGCGACATCGGCGTCGGCGCCCGTGAGATTGGCTATCTGTATGGTCAGTACAAGCGCCTCACCGGCCGCTACGAGGGCGTTCTCACCGGCAAGGGACTGAATTGGGGCGGCTCGATTGGCCGCAAGGAAGCCACCGGCTACGGCGCGGTCTACTTTGCCCAGAACATGCTGGAAGCGCGCGGCGACACTCTCGACGGCAAGACCTGTCTCGTGTCCGGCGCCGGCAACGTGGCGATCTACACCATCGAGAAGCTCCACGAACTGGGCGCCAGGGCAGTAACCTGCTCGGATTCCAGCGGCACGATTCACGACCCCAACGGCATCGACCTGGCACTGCTCAAGGAGCTCAAGGAGGTCAAGCGGGTCTCGCTGGAGGCCTACCTAGGCGCACACCCCGAGGCCCACTACATCCCCCGGGCGGCGTACCCTGGCGACGGCCACGCCGTGTGGCGCATCAAGGCTGACGCAGCCTTCCCTTGTGCCACCCAGAACGAGCTGACCGGCGCCGATGCCGCCGCCCTGCTCGACAATGGCGTCGCGTGCATCAGCGAAGGCGCCAACATGCCTTCCACCGCCGAGGCCGTAGACCGCTTCCTGGAAGCCAAGATCGCCTACGGCCCGGGCAAGGCGGCCAATGCCGGCGGCGTTGCCACCAGTCAGTTGGAGATGGCCCAGAACAGCAGCATGCAGCAGTGGTCGCTGGACAAGGTCGATGCCAAGCTCAAGGAGATCATGGCCAACATCCATCAGCAGTGTGCCGATACTGCGAAGGAGTTCGGCGAGCCCACCAACCTGGTGCTGGGTGCGAATATCGCTGGCTTCCGCAGGGTCGCCGACGCCATGATCGACCAAGGCGCGGTATAAGCCAAACCGCCCCCCTGCGCGCCAATCTCGACACCCCTTTGCCTTCTCCGGAAGCAGAATCAGCAGGCGTTGCGCCACAGCGAGCAGGTCAACCAGAAGCCGACCTACGAACTGGCGCTGCACAAGCGTCACGCATTCGGTAAGCGCAGTGAGCAGCTCAACGCTTGCAGATCAAGCCTGTTGGACGAGGTGATGATCGCCAAGTGCGCCGATCATCTGCCGCTGTATGGGCAGTAACAGATCTTTGCCTGCGCTGGCGTGGAAATCTCACGCCCCCCCTGGCCGGAGGACGCGGTGGGTCGAGTTAGGGAACGGCGTTTACAAACACCGTTCTTGTACTAGCCTAGGGATAAGGGTAATGCCATGCGGCATGGGAAGGAGCCTCATCATCGTGACCCGACAGGCCACACCCAGAGAGTCGATGCCCATCAAGCGACTCGAGGAGGGACCGCCGTCATGACCATCACCTTCGTCGCCCCGCTTCCCCCCAACTGGCGGCATATCCATGCCGACTGGTGGCAAGACGATCAGGGCAACGTCATCCATCGCATCGAGATCGATGACGACGCGCTCTACCACTGCCACTTCGCCGGCTCGCCGTTGCCGTGGGATGCGGAGGCTACCAGCCTGGACGAAGCCCTGACGATCACCACGGGGGCCCTGGCGCACTGAACCCCGGCACCGTTTGCAGAGTCGCCGAGCGCGGGCACTCTTCGGACAAAGCCGCGAGGATGCTTGGCGCTACACTGAGGGGAAACCCTTTCCGGGAGCCCCCATGACCGTACGCACCCTCGCCTTCGCTCTCATGGCCCTCGGCCTCGTCCTGCTGGTGCTGGGCTGGCTGACCGTCAGCCCAGCCGGCTTCGTGGGCGTCACCCTGATCGCGCTGGGGATCGCCCTGCTGTGGACACGCCGCACGCCTCGCCATGGACGCTAAGCCGCCCGAGACCCGCCCCATCGTGGAGGCACGCCGCCACAGTGCCGACCTCGTCACGCTGCTCAAGGAGCTGCAGCGGGCCGGCCGCAACGCCGAGAGCGTGAGCCTGGGGGCCATCCTCGACTGCGTGGGGCGCCGCTCCTTTGCCCCCTTCCTGCTGGTCGCCGGCCTGATCACCCTGGCGCCGCTCATCGGCGACATTCCCGGCGTGCCCACCCTGATGGCCGGGCTGGTGGCGCTCTCCGCCGGTCAGCTGCTGCTCGGCCGCGAGCGCATCTGGCTGCCCGCCTGGCTGCTCGCGCGGCGCGCTCCTCGCCGCCGCTATGTCCAGGCGCTGCGCTGGCTGGAGCGCCCGGCGAGCTGGCTCGACCGCCTGCTCAAGCCACGACTGCGCCGGCTGACCCGCCCACCGGCCCACCTGGCGGTCGCCCTCACCTGCCTGCTGATTGCGCTGGCCATGCCGCCCATGGAGCTGATCCCCTTCACCGCCAACGGCGCCGGCCTGGCACTGACGCTGTTCGGCCTGGCACTGTTCGCCGACGACGGCCTGATGGCGCTGCTGGGCTACCTGCTGACGGGCACCACCCTGGCGCTGGTGGTGATGGGGCTGACTTGAGTGAGTTCTGATCTCTACTTGGCGCTGTGGTCTGATCTCTACTTGGCGCTGTGGAAAGTGCTAAGGCCTTGCCTGGTGAAAGCCGGACGCTTCCTGACTCACTGGCGCGGGCAAGCTCGACGCAGGGAGACGGCGCCCTCAGGAAGCCGGGTGCGTCAGGTCATGGAAATGGATGCCGGCAGCCTTGATGACGGCGGTCATGGTGCGAAGGGTCGGGTTGCCCTTGGGGGAAAGCGCCCGGTACAGGCTTTCGCGGGAGACCTTGGCACGCTCGGCCACGGCGGCCATGCCGCCCTGGGCCTCCACCACATGGCGCAGCGCCATCAGGAAGGCGGATTCACCTCCCTCCTCGTCAAGCTCGTCGAATGCGGTGCGCAGGTAGTCGACGGCCATCTCGGGGTCGTTGCGGAGCATTTCAATCACAGCATCGTCGTGGCTTTTCATCTCCGGGCTCTCCTACGGTGGTCGGCCAGAAATGCCTTGGCCTGCTCGATGTCGGCCTGCTGGCGTTGCTTGGTACCACCGATCAACAACATGACCAGGCGCCGGCCCACCCTGGCGTAATACACGCGATAGCCGGGGCCATAGTCGATTCGCAGCCCCAGCACTCCGTCGCCAACGGCCTTGGCATCCCCCGCATTGCCAGCCGCCAGCCGCCAGCCGGTTGAGGCGAGTCAGCACACGCATGGCGGCTCGGCGATCCTTGACCTTGGTGTCATCCAGCCAGGCCTGAAAGGGATCGTGACCGTCAGCGGTCAGATAATGCGTCAGCTCCATCATTGCGACATTGTAGCCTGAAAGCTACAAAATGACATGATGGCGGGTTGATTGCCGTGGCCGACAAAAGCATGGCGCGACCGAGCACCGCAACAGGGAGGGCAGAAACACGAACAGCCGCCGTCAGGCGACTGTTTCTCAAGTGGTACCGGCGGTCGGACTCGAACCGACAAGGGCTTGCACCCGGCGGATTTTGAAAGCGACGGAGCGCATGCCAATACATGCCTATAGTCAGCCAAAACAGCATGTTGAAAGCGCCAAACCTGACTTTACCTGCCTTTTTTGGCCAATTCGGTTGGCGCTTTGTTGACACTACTGGTTCAGTATCGCTAGAGAACAAGTCAACAAACAGATTTAACATAATCAAACCAAGCATGAAAAGCTTGGTATGTAAATCTTCGGTCAACCAACCTGTCTACAAAATTCTTGTATTTTGAGCCAACATGATTTATGGCCTTATCACTTCCTGCGGCAGCAACAAATCCATAAAAAACACCACCTCCCATATCTTCCTCCCCCCCACTCAAGTTATCCTTGTATTCATATATCGGATATCTCCGATCAGAAACAAAACAATAATTATCGACAAGCAGTGACTTGCAATATTCCTCACTAGCACAATCTTTAGTTTTAGTTAATGCACTGCGATTATATATACTAACAAATACACAGCAGCACATGTAACACGCATACGCTCTATCACCGCCTTCAGGGATTCTTATTCCAGACGACACGTAACATGTTAAGCATTTATCAATAAACCGTTCCACTCCGCGGAAACCTATACTATTTTTCAACAATATTATTGAAGAAAAATTTACAACATGCTCTATGAAATCATCAGAAGCAAACTCTTCAAAGTTCTTCCTCACAAGACGCCTTGCATAATCTATTTCAGCACTTACATTTGTATCATGCGATTCTACAACAGGCTTCTCCAGCCTAATTGTGAAGTCAATAAATTTCTCTAAATATGACTCCTTGCTTGATGCGATCCCATAAGCATGATCTATTGATGAAAGCATTTGCTCTTTATTCATTGAAAGAACAAAATGTAGCCCCTCAACATCAAATATGTGCTTTATTTTTTCAATCATTTCCAAAGAAAATGAGGGTCTACACCTATCTAACTCATCAACAATCACAACAACACGCTTTGGGCTTTTTTTATCAACAATCTTCTTAACCTCAGCCTGCATACCAATTATTGACTCATCAACTTCCAAATAGCTTTCAATCTTACCCCTAATATAGTTTGATGCCAACTCACCCACAAACCCTGATGCGGGAAACGGAGCGTTACTCCCTATAAATTCGCATGCCTTCCCTATTATAGGGACAGCATGCTTAGCAGCAGAATCAAGATACCTTCTCTTTTCTTCACCATCTAAAGCATTAGACAGCTCAGAAATCAGAACAACAAGGGGGTCGCTATTAAAATCATTCCTGAACGCATCAATGTAAATAAATTCAAAATCATCTCCCGACGCCTCCCTTAGCTTATTGCAGAAATATGTTTTCCCCGTACCCCACTCGCCATCAACACAAACAACTTGATTTCTGTCAACACATCGCAGTGCCGTAGAGAGCGCTTCACACTTATCTTTATTATAAAAAACTTCCATCATAAAATCACACCTTTTCAACATCAATGGCTTTGTCTTTTATCCCACTTTTTTCCAATCTATCTTTCAAAGCCAAAGACTCAAGCCTTATCTGCTCTGCTCTTGCCAAATTATGAATTTTCTCGGAACGCCTTATCTTTATATCTTCTTCTAGCCAATCTCGCTTTGATGCCACGTAAACATACAAACACCACAAAACAAAAATGACGATGGCCAGTCCGACCATCGCCAAAATTGCATCTACCAGAAGAAGTTGATTCACCAATCGTTCAAGCTCGCTCATCACTAAGCCCTCTCGCTCCCTGGTACCACCTATCCACAGCCTTCCTGGCTAGTCGGTATCCGTCCCTGTTTGCTTGAGCGTCTTCCGCGCCTTCTCGATCTCAGGACTGACCTGCCCGCATGACTCATCAACCTGGTCTGTCATCAGCCAAAGCGTGTACTTGGTAAAGCAAGTGC
The DNA here is from genome assembly GCA_004551485.1 of Billgrantia azerbaijanica. Taxonomy (GTDB): domain Bacteria; phylum Pseudomonadota; class Gammaproteobacteria; order Pseudomonadales; family Halomonadaceae; genus Halomonas; species Halomonas azerbaijanica. The sequence continues at coordinate 107,736 of SBLD01000005.1, forward strand.
TGACCTGGGCCAGCAGCTTGCCGGATGGGCCACTCCGCCCCGTCTCGACGTTGATCAGCGTTTGCTTTGGCACACCGACCAGATCGCAAAAGGCTTGCCTTCCAAGCTCTTCTGCCTCGCGGATCTCACGCACTTTTTTGCCAAGATCGCTTGACATGCATCCATTTCCAGATATATTCAGATGTAGACACAGTATCCAGATATGGATACCTCTACTAGCAAACCCTACATCAAGCCTACCACAGGCAGACAAAGGCAGATAAAGGCAGGTAACGACATGGAAGACACCCCAGTGCCCCAGGTCCCGCCCCTCGTGCCCGTCATGACCCTCGAGCGCTTCGCCACCCTTACCGGCCTGGACGAGAGCGTCGTGTATGGCCACGTCCGCCGGGGCTACCTGCCTGCCGTGAAGATGGGCAAATACCGCCTTATCAATGTCGCCCTGCTCCAGACGCAGTGCCTCCAACAGGAGGACTGGGCATGACTACCTACAGCCTGCTTATCGAGCGCATCGGAGACGGCATGGAAGGCGCCCACGACCTCGTTAACATCCTGGCCGATGGTGACTACCAGCCCGGCCTCGCCTCTGCCTCTCTGGCCCTGGAAGGCCACGACGGCAAGCCGGGTTGCTGCCATGTTTTCGTGCCCATTGGCGTCATGCCCAGCGGTGACGTCACTAATGCCTACGCCACCAACCTGTTCTGTACCGACCCCGACGGGACACGCCACTACGACTTCGCCACCCGCAACGCCGCCCTGAGCTTCCTGCGTCGCCTCTACGGCCTCGACGCCCCTCAGCGCGACCCTGAGCCCGCCGACGAGGAATGCTGGCTGTGTGACGGCTGTGGCGAGGTAGAAACCTTCAAGGCCGATGGCACGCCCATCACCGTCGGCTGCCCGGCCTGCGTCCAGCGCGACCGTGACGCCATCATCCAGCGCCTGCGCACCGAGAACCGGCAGCTTCGCCGCGCCCTGGATATCCAGATTCGCCCTGTTTCACCCCGTAGCGTCCCCAGCCCTTTGGCCCGTGACGCCGTTGGCCTTCCCCATCCCATCGCCCAGCCAACGGCCGAACGGGCCGCCTTTTTTGACGCCACGGCTTATCCCCACCCCCCAGCGAGGAACACCCAATGACCCAGCAAACCGGCAAGAAACAGCCCATTCGCGTGTTCCTGGACTCGACCGACTACAGTCGCTACCTCGTCCAGGCCGGCACGCACCAAGTCACCCCTTCCGGCCTCGGCGAACTGCTCATCAGCGACGGCCTCGCCCGGCTGGAGCGCGGCGACCTGAGTGCGCTGGGGTTGGGCACCGACCGGCCCGCCTCCCAAGACTCGGGGTCCGTCTGATGTTGTCCCCTGCCCGTCACCCGTCGCCCATCGGTCGCACGGCTCCCCGAGTCGGCGAAGCCACCCCCGTCATACCGCGCGCAGCGTCGGTTGACGGGGGTGGCGAAGTCGACTGCCGTGCACTTCGACCGATGGGCAGGGTGGCGGTGCAGGGGGCCCCCTGCCCGGAGCCCCGAGCCTTGAGGGAGCGGGCCTCGCGGTGTCTCCACGGCCGCGACTACGGCCGCGCCGCGCTCTACTACGCCGAGGCCGAGGCGCTGACCCTCGCCCTCACCGGCGACACCCCCGAAACCACCGAGCTAGCCGTTCTCGCGGACCACTGCCTGCACCTGGCCGCCAGAACATAACGCCACCCGAGAGGAAACGACGATGATCAACACCATTCACGCCCGCGTACTCGGCGCCATGCGCTACGCCATGGACAACGGTGCCAAGGGCGCCAAGATCACCCTGATGAACGAGGCCGATCCCGACAACGAAAACCGCCTCGGTCACGAGGTCATGACCATTTCGGCGCCCTACGAGATCCTCGAGCAGCTCCGCCCCCACGCCCCACACATGCCCTGCAATCTCGAGATCGACGCCGAGATGCGCACCACGCAGGGCAAGATGACCATGCACGCCATCGCCGTGCGCAAACCCGCCGCCTCCGGCCACAGCGGCAGCGCCGCCAAGGCCGAGAGCAAAGCCGGCTAACCCGGATCACGAGCCATGGACGCACAGCAGTTCGATCAACTGTGGCTCCTGGTGTATTGCACCGGGCTCATGACCGCCTTCGGGCTCGGTGCAATCAAGGGGGGCCAGCGATGACCGCCACGGAAATCATCGGCTCCCTGTTCGCCGCCTACGGCCTTGGCTGGGCCGTGGCGTATTCCTTCCTCATGTTCAAGCGATTCACGGAGATCAGCACATGAACCTGAAAGCCCACACCAAGAAGCACCTCGACAAGGCAATCTCCCTGGCCAATCGCGGCAAGGTCCAGGTTGCCACCGCCACCGGCCTCGCCCTCGCCGGGATCGGCACCGCCCATGCCTCCGGCAGCGGCTCCGGCGCCTCCGCCGCCTTCGGTGAACTGCAGAGCCAGGCGGAGAGTTTCGCCAACGACGCCTGGCCGGTGGTCATCGCCGTGGTCGGCGGCCTCGTGGCCATCTCGATGTTCAAGAAGTTCGCCAGCCGGGCCTCTTGAGCGGGGTACTTCCACAGGGCCCTTCGGGGCCCTTTTATTTAAGGTTACAGCGTGAAAAAATTAATATTACTCACATTACTTGTTTTTTATTCCGGTCACGCATTTTCCTCCATCTCTGAGGATGACTGGTTTTATGTTGGCGCCTCATTTGATAGTTGCTCCGGCATAGTTTCCGACACTATACGAGATGATCGGATAGTTCGGGTTACGCCGTGGTCTGGAACCGGCTGCCAGGTGTCTTATATATATAAAAATCAAGAAAACCTAGATGCTCTTGCCGGACATGACTTGAGCGCATATCAAGAAATATACAATTACCCTTTCACTGATGAACAATGCGAAACCCAGTTTGGCGGCTCGCGCACGTTCTCTGTTTCCATGGGCCAGGCCGAGAGTGGCTTTACCACCGCCGGCGGGGCCTGTGGCGTGGCGGCCATCTCGTCGACGATTGCCTGCTGGACCGACGCCGGCAGCGGCCAGGACTACTGTTCCGCCGAGTGGGTGTCCGTGTCTTCCGGCAACCCCGCCACCCCCAGCGCCGGTGATACCGGGGGCGGCGTCTCCGACTTCACCCCACCCGACTACATGACCCCCGTCGACGCCAATGACGGCATCTGCTCTACCGGCAGCTGTATCACCGTCGACGGCCAGACCTACCACGTCGACCAGTCGGCCATCGACGACGGAACCGTGACCATCGTCGGTGACGACGGTAGTGACGGTTCCGGCGGTGATGGAGGCAGTGGCGGCGATGGCTCGGGATCGGGCGGCGATGCCGGCGATGGCTCCGGGTCCGGTGACGGCGACGGCTTCGATGACTCCGACATCATCGGCGCCATCAACGGTCTGAAGTCGTCCCTCCAGGACGGCTTTGATGGCATCGTTGAGGGCCTCTCCGATCACTTCACCGACTCCCTGGAGGAGTTCGGCGACGACCTCACCAGCACCGATGGCGTGCTGTCGGAACAGGACGTGAGCACGGCCTTTTATGGCGACGGCGGGGAAGGTACCGCCCCCGGTGATCGGGTCATGAACGACCTCAACGAGCAGTACGAGGAAACCAACAGCGACCTGCTCGAGCAGTACCGGGGGGTCTTCAACGACGGCGGTCCCTTGAGCGGCGTGTTGGAGTCGGCGCGTTCCCTGGTGACCTCGTTTCTGCCCGCCGTGCCCTCCGGCGGCTGCTCTCCCATCAGCTTCAACGGTCCCCGTGGCGGTTTCACCGTCGACTGCAAGGTCTTCAACGCCATCAAGGCGGCGCTGTCGTGGATTTTGTTCTTCTTCACCGCCTATGAAATCACGTCCATCGCGCTGAGTTATCGCAGCAGCTGATCCTGGAGGACACCATGGGCCCGTTACTGAGTCTGCTGTTCCGTCGTCTCGCCTTTCTCTTTGCCGAAGTCTTCGCGCACTTCGGCATGTTGGCCGTGCGCTCCTTCGTCTGGTTCAAGGTCGCCAAGTTTGGCTGGTTCCTGGTCAAGCTGGGCATCTTCGTGTTTCTCGTTGAAACCTTCATGTCCGGTATCGAGAGCGTCGCCAACGGCATCCAGGCGGCCATGCCCGGCATGCTCGCCGACGGGATCGGGCGCATCCTGCCCAGCAACTTCTATGCCTGCGTCTCCGCGATCCTGATGGCCAAGTTCATGGTCTTCGCCCTGCACGTGAAAGACCGCGTGCTCAACCTGACCGGGGACGTGTGATGGCCGTCTACGTCGTTACCGGCAAGCTGGGCGCGGGCAAGACCCTGGTCGCGGTGGGCAAGATCAAGGACAAGCTCCACCGCGGCTGCAAGGTGGCCACCAACCTCGATCTGAACCTCGACAAGCTGATCGGCGAGAAGCCCCGGCAAACCCGCTGCTTCCGCATCCCCGACAAGCCCACCCTCGAGGACCTGGAGGCCATCGGCACCGGGACCGACTCCTACGACGAGGCCGACAACGGCCTGTTGGTTCTCGACGAGTGCGGTACCTGGTTCAACTCGCGCTCCTGGGCCGACAAGTCCCGCCAGGCGGTGATCAACTGGTTCCTCCACGCCCGCAAGCTCGGTTGGGACATCATCTTCCTCATCCAGGACCTGTCGATCATGGACAAGCAGGCCCGGGTAGCCCTGGCCGAGCACGTCGTCTACTGCCGCCGCCTGGATCGCATCACCATCCCGTTCGTCGGCGCCATCTATTCGCTGTTCGTGGGCAGCAAGCTGCCCCTGCCCAAGCTTCACCTGGGCATCGTCAAGTACGGCGACAGCCCCCAGAGCGTGGTCGTCGAGCGCTGGACCTACACCGGCCGGCGCCTCTACCCCGCCTATGACACCAAGCAAGCCTTCTCCGACAGCTACCCCCACGGCACCTACTCGATGCTCCCGCCCTGGTACACCCACGGCATCTTTCGCGTGCCCCGGGATGCGAGGTTCTACATGCGCATGACGCGGATCTACTGGAAGCGCTTCAACCGCCCCCTGCTCGCCCTGGCCGGCTTCGGCCTGGGGATCTTTCTTACGGTGTCCGTCCTGGTGGTCGACCGGGTCAGCGCCCGCGCCTCAGAGGCAGCCGACACCCTCTCCGCCGTCGATCTCAGCGAGTACGACGGCTATCGCATCACCAGCTTCGCCCGCCTGGGCGAATCCACCCTGTACCGACTGACCGACGGTGACCGCCGCACCCTCACCAGCGACGACCTCGCAAGCCAAGGGCTCCGGGTCGTGCCGGTCGATGCCTGTCACCTCCGTCTGACGCGAGGACCCCACCATGCGGACATTCGCTGCTAGCCTGGCGCTCGGCCTCAGCCTGACCACCGGTGCTCACGCCCTGCCCGTGCACATGGAAGACACCGACGTGCGCGACTTCGTGCGCTGGTACGCCGAGCAACAAGACCTCTCCATTGCCATCGACCCCCGTGTCGACGGCCGCCTGACCGTCTACGCCGAGGACGTGGCCGAGGCCGAGTTGACCGACTTCGTGCACGGCGTGCTCAACGCCAACGGCTATGAAATCGTCTACGGCAACCCCACGGTGCTGGTGCCCCGTCACGCCCAGCCCCAGGACTTCACCCAGGAACTCGACGTCCTCCAGGCGCCACAGGCCACCCGCCTGCTGGCCCTGGACAACGTGCGCGCCGCCGATCTGGCGCCCCTGGTCACCCGCTTCCTCGACCGATCCCGCCAGGGCACCACCACCCCGGCTTCCGCCGACGTGCTGCCCGCCGCCAACGCCCTGTTGGTCAGCGGCCCCCGCGACCGCCTCGACGCCCTGCAAGCCCTGCTCCCCGAGTTCGACGTTGCCCACCCCCAGGTCATGATTCAGGCGGTGATCTTCGAGCTCACCGACGGCGACAGCCTGGACCTCGGGATTGCCCTGGGCAGTGCCACCGGCGGCCCCCTTGCCGGCGGCTTCAACACCCGCCAGCTCGGCAACCAACTGGCCCTGCCCGGCGGCAGCTTCGGCATCTTCGACGGCAGCACCCTGGCGCTCGCCATCAACGCCATCCAGCGCACCAACAACGCCCGCGTGCTCTCCACGCCACAGATCCTGTCGCTCTCGGGCCGCACCGGGCGCATCTCGGTCGGCCAGAACGTGCCCGTCATCACCGGCCGCGTCACCGGCCAGGCCGCCGACGTCGACAACCCCTTTCAGACCCTGGAGCGCCGGGACGTCGGCGTCACCCTCAGCGTCACCCCGGTGGTCACCGCCTCGGGGCTGATCGTCATGGACGTGCGCACCACCGCCGACAGCCTCTCCGACTCCATGGCCGCCGCCGACATCATCACCAACCAGCGCTCCATCGCCACCACGGTCCAGATCCGCTCCGGCCAGACCCTGCTCCTGGGCGGCCTGGTCAGCGAGGACACCCGCGAAACCGTCACCGCCGTGCCCGTGCTGGGCGAGATCCCGCTGCTCGGCCGGCTGTTCCGTTCCACCTCGACCAGCACCGAACAACGTCAGCTGTTCGTCCTGCTGCAAGCCACGGAGGTCGCCCGCCATGGTGCCTGATACCCGCAACGCCTGGATTCCCTGGGGCCAATGGCTCGCCGTCGCCGCCATGACCCTCGAGCACATTGCCCGCTTCGCCCTGCCACCTGCCTGGGGCCTCGCGCCCTGGGCCACCCTGCTCGGCCGCATCGCCTTTCCGCTGTTCGCCGCCATGGTCGCCTGGCACGCCGCGCACAACACCCGCGACCCCATGGCCTACGCCCTGCGCCTGCTGACCATCGCCGTGATCGCCCAGCTGCCTTATACCCTGGTGCGCGATGTCGACTCGCTCAACGTGGTCTTCACCCTGGCCGCCGGCCTGATCGCCGCCAGTTGCCTGCAACGTCCCAACGTCCGCAACGCCGCGCTCCTGGTCGTCCTCGTTGCCCTGGGTACCGTCGCCGGCCCCCGTTTCGAATACGGCCATCTGGGGCTGCTCCTGGTGCCGGCCTTCGTGCTCGCCGTCACCCCCTGGCCATCGCCCTGGCAACCCATCGCCGCCATCCCCGCCTTGCTGATCGGCGCCACCCTCAATCACGCCCTGTTCTTCAATCTGGTCAGCCTCGCCACCGTCCTCGGGCTGCTCCTTCTCCTGGTACGTTTCTCCCAACACGTACTGCCCACCCTCGCCCCCATGCCCCGCCCCCTGTGGCTTGCCTGGTACCCCCTGCACTTCGCCCTGATCGCGTGTCTATCCTGGCTCTCCCATCTCCCATAACAATTTTTCACAAAGCCTCGTTACCTGCCTGTATCTGCCATTAGTTGCCATTACGGCTCACTGCAACATGAATTTAAATTTCACGAAAAATCACCGACTTGCCGAGAATCACGTTTAGTGCTTGTTTAGATACCAGCGGTCGGCGAGACCCTCCCTGTAACACGTCTCGCAGACTAACCAAGCATCAATTCATTACCTGCCAATACCTGACTATACATGGAGAAAGGAAAATGAAACGTTGGGAACGCTACTCCATAGCCTCTCTGACCCGGGGCGAGGAAGACCCGAGAGGCAACCTGTTTATCAGTCCCAAGGGGCAAGTGAACTTGCACAAGGTCCGGCTCCTGCATGCCGGCGTGGACACGGTTCGCCAGCTCTACCGGGGGAAGCCCTGCCTCGCTCAGTTTGACGAGATCATCAACGCTTACCAGCAGGGACGCGGTGCCACCATCGACCTATTCGGCGCCACCTGGGCCGTAGGGGCTGGCGCAGCAGGCTCCGGCTTTCGTTACCGTCTTCAAAACAACGACTTGGGCGTGATCGTTTTCCTCTACGCCAGGCACATCAAGGCCGAAAATGTCGGCACTCACGTCAAGATCGAGCTTTCACCCCACTTCATCCATGAGCGGACCCCAGCAGAGTGCGATGCCTACATGGAGAACATCGCCGCCCACTTGCTGGCCCAGCTTGAACCAGCCGGCTGCGCGGTACACCTCGCCCTCGACGTCCAGGGCTGGGAACCGCCCCGCGATTTCATGGACCGCTTCGTTACCCGCTCCAAGAAGGTCATGAAGGTCGATGGCATCGACACCCTGACCTTCGATCACAGCAGCATCGCCACCACTTACGGGCGCACCGAGACGCTCATGTTCGGCACCGCCGGTGCCCTGCAGTGCGCGATCTACAACAAGACCAAGGAAGCCCACCACCGCGACAAGCTGCACTTCTGGGAAGGCATCTGGAAGGACGCTACCCGCGACGACCTCAGCCCCGCTTACGACCCCGACAAGGACGTCTGGCGCATCGAGATGCGCTTTCACCAGTCAGTGCTTGCCGAGTTTGCCCGCGGCATTCCCTGCAACGTCGACACTGGCGAAGTCCTCGAGGACGGCCACGGCTTCGCCCGCTTCGTCGACACCGTGCCGCACCTGACCGGCATTTGGCGCAGTGCCCTGCAAAGCTACCGTCTCGACACCTGCCGCGATCTCATCGACCCCGCCTGGCAGCTCTTCCAGGATGACCCGCGTTTTTTTTGCCAGGCCCCGGACTTCCTATACAAACGCGCGCGTAAGGCTCCGGGGCTGGGCAATGAAAAAAACGTCTGCCTGGCGTTCGGTAACCTCATCTCCATCTATGCCCGGCAGGGGCTGCGTACTCATGAAGCCATCCGCCACCTGCAGCGCTCCGGCATGTGGGAAGACCTCGCCGCGTACTACCGACGACGCGGCATCGACAAGCACGGCTTCCGCCAGCTGGTCGAGCAAAAGCTGATTGAACGACGATTGTTAGGGAGGGCGGCCTAGACCCCATGGCGATCAGGAAGGTCAAGACAGGGTGGCAGGTCGACATCCAGCCCGACGGGCGCGATGGTCGCCGAGTCCGCAAGACGTTTCGTACCCAGGCCGAAGCCAAGCGCTTTGACGCCTATGTGCGCGGGAAAGTGGCCGCTGGTGAGCCCTACCAGCCCCGCAAGCGCGATCGGCGTCGCCTCCTGGACCTGATCCAGGTCTGGTACGACTTCCACGGTGTCACTCTCAAGGATGGCAAGCGGCGGTTCTCCCAGCTCAAGGCACTCGCCGAAAAGATGGGCAACCCCATTGCCAGGAGCATCACGCCCCTGGATGCCGCCAGGTTCCGCCAGCAGCGACTCGCCGAGGGCATCACCCCCAACACCGCCAATCACGATCAAGCCCATCTCCGCGCCGTCTTCAACAAAGCCATCAAGCTCGGAGAGTGGCAAGGCCAGAACCCCTTTGCCAGCATCGAACCGCTACGTCTGGACGAAAAGGAACTCGCCTACCTCACCGAAGACCAGATCGCCAAGCTACTCGCCGCGCTCAAGGCATCGCATAACCGTGACGTCTACTGGATCACCCGGCTATGTCTCGCCACCGGTGCCCGCTGGAGCGAAGCCCAATACCTGCGGGTCGAAAGGCTCAGAGACGGTCGCGTGACCTACGTCGGCACCAAGAACCGTCGCAATCGCTCCATACCACTCCCTCGGGATCTATTCGACGCCCTGGTCGACCATGCCCCCAAGTTCGGCCGGGTCTTCCGTACCGACGGCTACCAGCCCTTCGTGAAAGGGGTTCGTGATGCGGGTATCGAGCTTCCACCGGGCCAGTGCACGCATGTCCTGCGGCACACCTTCGCCAGCCACTTCATGATGAACGGTGGCGACGTCCTGACCCTTCAGAAGATCCTCGGTCACCAGACCATCACCATGACCATGCGTTATGCACACCTGTCCCCCGACCACCTGGCCGACGCCATCAAGTACGCGCCGAAGGTCGGTTGACACTTTGTTGACACATTAGGAAAAACCGAAGGAATCAACCGGGAGGGAAACCGCTAAATGGTTGATTTGATGGTACCGGCGGTCGGACTCGAACCGACAAGGGCTTGCACCCGGCGGATTTTGAATCCGCTGCGTCTACCAATTCCGCCACGCCGGCAGCGCGCCAAGCATTATACGTGGGGAGCCCGGCAGGTCAATCGCAACGCCTGACTTCGCCGCGACGAGAGGGTATCCTAGGCGGCTTGTCCGGACGGTCCAACCGTCGTCCCGTCGAACCGCCGTCACTCGAGTCCGAAACCGCATGCAGCGCGCCGATTTCCACTACGAGCTTCCCGAGGAGCTGATCGCCCGTTACCCCTCCGAGCAGCGCAGCGACTGCCGCCTGCTGTGCGTCGACGGCGCGAGCGGCGCACGGGCGCACCGCCGCTTCACGGACCTCACCGAGCTGCTCGCGCCCGGCGATCTGCTGGTGTTCAACGACACCCGGGTGATCCCCGCCCGCCTGCACGGCCACAAGGCCAGCGGCGGGCGCGTCGAGCTGCTGCTCGAGCGCCCCCTCGATGCCCACCGCGGCCTGGCCCACCTGCGCGCCAGCAAGTCGCCCAAGCCGGGCACCGAACTCGTCTTCGAGGGCGGCGTCCGCGCCGTGGTGGAGGGCCGCGAAGAGGCGCTGTTCGTCGTTCGCTTCCTCGGCGAGACGCCGCTCGTCCAGCTGCTCGAGCGGCACGGCCACATGCCGCTGCCGCCCTACATCGACCGCGAGGACGAGCTCGCCGACCGCGACCGCTACCAGACCGTCTACGCCCGGCGCGACGGCGCCGTGGCCGCGCCCACCGCCGGGCTGCACTTCGACCAGCCGCTGCTCGAGGCGCTGGCGGCCAAGGGCGTGGAGAGCGCCTTCGTCACCCTGCACGTGGGCGCCGGCACCTTCCAGCCGGTGCGCGTCGACGACATCCGCGAGCACCGCATGCACAGCGAGTGGATCGAGGTCTCGCCCGAGGTCTGCGCGCAGGTGCGCGCCGCCCAGGCACGCGGCAACCGCGTGGTGGCGGTGGGCACCACCAGCGTGCGCTGCCTGGAGAGCGCCTGCGCGGCGAGCGCCGACGGCGCCATCACCCCCTTCGCCGGCGAGACCGACATCTTCATCTACCCGGGCTACGCATGGCGCTGCGTCGACGCCCTGATCACCAACTTCCACCTGCCGGAGTCGACGCTGCTGATGCTGGTGTCGGCCTTCGCCGGCTTCGAGACCACCATGGCCGCCTACCACGAGGCGGTGCGCGAGCGCTACGCCTTCTTCAGCTACGGCGATGCCATGTTCCTGACGCGCCAGCCGCTGTCCGCTTGACTTCAGAGAGCCCCATGCGCAACGACTGCTTCATGACCTTCGAGCACCTGGCCAGCGACGGCCGGGCCCGCCGCGGCCGCCTGACCTTCCCGCGCGGCACGGTGGAAACCCCCGCCTTCATGCCGGTGGGCACCTACGGCACCGTCAAGGGCATGACGCCCGCCATGGTCGAGGAGATCGGCGCCGAGATCATCCTCGGCAACACCTTCCACCTGTGGCTGCGCCCCGGCACCGAGGTGGTCGCGGCCCACGGCGACCTGCACGACTTCGCCCAATGGGAAAAGCCCATCCTCACCGACTCCGGCGGCTTCCAGGTCTTCTCGCTGGGCGACATCCGCAAGATCACCGAGGAGGGCGTGCACTTCCGCTCGCCGGTGGACGGCGCCAAGGTCTTCATGGGCCCCGAGGAGTCCATGGCCGTGCAGCGCGCCCTGGGCTCCGACGTGGTGATGATCTTCGACGAGTGCACGCCCTACCCGGCGAGCTTCGAGCAGGCCGAAGCCTCCATGGAGCTGTCGCTGCGCTGGGCGAAGCGCTCGCGCGACGCCCACGGCGACTCGCCCTCGGCGCTGTTCGGCATCATCCAGGGCGGCATGCACCCCGAGCTGCGCGAGCGCTCGCTCGCCGGACTGCTCGACATCGGCTTCGACGGCCTGGCCATCGGCGGGCTCTCGGTGGGCGAGCCCAAGGAAGAGATGATCAAGGTGCTGGACACCCTGCCCCCGCACATGCCCGCCGAGTACCCGCGCTACCTGATGGGGGTGGGCAAGCCCGAGGACCTGGTCGAGGGCGTGCGCCGCGGCATCGACATGTTCGACTGCGTGATGCCCACCCGCAATGCGCGCAACGGCCACCTCTTCACGGCCGAGGGCACGGTAAAGATCCGCAACGCCAAGCACCGCCACGACACTCGCCCCCTGGAGGCCGACTGCGACTGCTACACCTGTCGGCACTTCTCGCGCGCCTACCTGCACCACCTCGATCGCTGCAACGAGATGCTCGGCGCCATGCTCAATACCATCCACAATCTGCGCTACTACCAGCGCCTGATGGCCGGTTTGCGCGGTGCCATCGAAGCGGGTACATTGGCGAACTTCGTGGAAGGCTTCTATGCGCAGCGCGCCCTGCCGGTTCCTCCCGCACCGCTTTGATTCCCAGCCGGCGGCGCCCCTATCGGGCCCCTGACGCCGGCTGACGGCACCGTTTCATCCGTCTTGTCACACACCCAGGAGACCCACTCGCCATGCTGGACTTCTTCATCTCGCCGGCCTATGCCCAGGACGCCCCTGCCGGTGGCGGCATCGCCCAGATCGTCATGCTGGTCGGCTTCGTCCTCATCTTCTACTTCCTGCTGTGGCGCCCACAGGCCAAGCGCGCCAAGCAGCACAAGGAGCTGATCGGCGGCCTTTCCAAGGGCGACGAGATCGTCATCGGCGGCGGCCTGGTCGGCCGCATCACCAAGGTCAGTGACGAGTTCATCAGCATGGAAATCGCCGACGGCACCGAGGTCAACGTGCAGAAGAGCGCCGTGGCGGCCGTCCTGCCGAAGGGCACCATCAAGTCCATCTGAGTCACTCCCCCTCGCCCGTGTCCGCCCGCGCGGCACCTCGGCGAGGGTCGCGCACCGACCGATGCCGCGCCGTGCCCGCACCCGCGGCATCACGGCGTGCCGACGTCTCTATCGTCCCCCTTTCAGCAACCTAGGGCAGGGCTCCCATGCTCAACCGTTACCCCCTGTGGAAGTATCTGCTGATCCTCATCGTGCTGCTCGGCGGCTTCGTCTACTCGCTGCCCAACCTCTTTCCCGAAGACCCCGCGGTACAGATCAGCAGCGAGCGCGGTGACAGCACCGTCGAAGGCGAGCGCCTCGAACGCCTGGAACAGTCGCTGCGCGATGCCGGCATCGCCATCAAGGCCGTGGAGCGCGAGGAAAGCCGCGTCCTCATCCGCCTCAAGAACGACGACGACCAGTTGCGCGCGCGCGACCTGATCGCCGAGCGACTGGGCGGCGAGTACGTGGTGGCGCTCAACCTGGCCGAGTCGACGCCGGGCTGGCTGGAGGCGCTCTCCGCCGCGCCCATGACGCTGGGCCTGGACCTGCGCGGCGGCGTCCACTTCCTGCTCGAAGTGGACATGGAGGCCGCCGTGACGCAGCGCCTCGAGGTCAACGCCAGCGCCATCCGCGAGCAGCTGCGCGACGAGCGCATCCGCTACCGCAACACCGAGATCGACGGCCGCACCCTCACCTTCACCTTCGCCAGCGAAGAGGATCGCAGCACCGCCCGAAGCCTGATCAGCCGCTCCTTCCCCGACTTCACCTACACCAGCGAGGAAGAGGGGCGCGCCGCCCTGCTGTCGATGACGCTCACCGACCAGGCGGTGACCGAGATCCAGGACTACGCCATCGAGCAGAACCTCACCACCCTGCGCAACCGCGTCAACGAGCTCGGCGTGGCCGAGCCGCTGGTGCAGCGCCAGGGGCCGGATCGCATCGTGGTCGAGCTGCCCGGCGTCCAGGACACCGTGGCGGCCAAGCGCGTGGTGGGCGCCACCGCCAACCTGGAGTTCCGCCTCGAGGCGCGGCCGGACACCCCGGACAACGAGACCGAGACCTTCGCCTTCCGCAACGAGCCGAGCCGTACCGCAGACCTGATGCGCGACGTCATCATCACCGGCGACAGCGTCTCCAGCGCGACCCGCAGCTTCGACGAGAACGGCCGCCCGCAGGTCAACATCAACCTCGACGGCACCGGCGGCACCCTGATGAACCGCGCCACGCGCACCAACATCGGCCGCAACATGGCGGTGCTGTTCATCGAGCACAAGACCCGCGAGCGCACGGTGATCGAGGACGGCGAGGAGGTTACCGTCCGCGAGCCCTACACCGAGCGCGGCATCATCAGCCTGGCCACCATCCAGAGCGCGCTGGGCAACAGCTTCCGCATCACCGGGCTCGACTCGCCCACCGAGGCGGCGGAACTCGCCCTGCTGCTGCGCTCCGGCTCGCTCGCCGCGCCGATCTACTTCGCCCAGGAGCGCACCATCGGTCCCAGCCTCGGTGCCGAGAACATCGAGCGCGGCATCATGTCGGTGCAGATCGGCCTGCTGCTGGTGGTGCTCTTCATGCTGGTGCGCTACAAGGTGTTCGGCGTCTTCGCCAACGTCGCCCTGGCGATCAACCTGACCCTGCTGGTGGCCGCCATGTCGCTGCTCGGCGCCACCCTGACGCTGCCCGGCATCGCCGGCATCGTGCTGACGCTGGGCATGGCGGTGGACGCCAACGTGCTGATCTTCGAGCGCATCCGCGAGGAGCTGCGCACCGGGCTCTCGGTGCAGCAGGCCATCCACGCCGGCTACGAGCGCGCCTTCAGCTCGATCATCGACGCCAACATCACCACCCTGCTGGTGGCGGTGATCCTGTTCTCGATCGGCACCGGGCCGGTCAAGGGCTTCGCCGTGACTCTGTCGCTGGGCATCCTGACCTCGCTGTTCACCGCCCTGATGGTGACCCGGGCGATGGTCAACCTGACCTACGGCGGCAAGCCGGTCAAGAAGCTCTGGATTTAAGAGGTGACCATGAAGACCCTCATCAACCGACAGTTCGATTTCATGGGCCAGCGGCGAATCGCCTTCGCGTTCTCCGCGGCGCTGATCGTGATCTCGCTCGCCTCGCTGCTCTTCCAGGGACTCAGCCTGGGGCTCGACTTCACCGGCGGCACCCTGGTGGAAGTGCGCTACGCCGCCGCGCCCTCGCTCGATGCCGTGCGTCAGGCCCTCGAGGGCGCCGGCTTCCGCGATGTCGCGGTACAGACCTTCGGCGCCTCCACCGAGGTGTTGATCCGCCTGCAGCAGGCCTTCGATCCGGATGTCGGCGAGCAGGTGGTGGAGCTGTTGCGCAATCAGGGCGACAGCGTGGAATTGGTGCGCGCCGAGTTCGTCGGTGCCCAGGTGGGCGACCAGTTGCGCGACCAGAGCGGCCTGGGGCTGCTCACGGCGCTGGGCATCGTGATGCTCTACGTCGCTTTCCGCTTCCAGTACAAGTTCGCCCTCGGCGCCCTGCTGGCGCTGGTGCATGACGTGATCATCGTGGTCGGCCTCTTCTCGCTGTTCCAGTTCGAGTTCGACCTCACGGTGCTTGCCGCCCTGCTGGCGGTGATCGGCTACTCGCTCAACGACACCATCGTGGTCTACGACCGCATCCGCGAGAACATCCGCAAGTCGCGCATCGATGACATGCCGACGATCTTCAACGAGGCGATCAATGCCACCCTGTCGCGTACCCTGGCGACCTCCGGCACCACCCTGCTGGTGCTGCTGGCGCTGCTGCTGCTCGGCGGTGACATGATCCACTACTTCGCCGTCGCCCTGATCCTCGGCATCGTGGTGGGTACCTTCTCCTCCATCTACGTCGCCTCGGCCCTGCTGCTCGCGGTGCACCTGGAGCGCAAGGACCTGATCCCGCCGAAGAAGGAGGACCCGGAGGCCGAGGAGCTGCCCTGACCGCCGCCTAGGGCTCGAAGACTGGCCTTAACCGAAACCGCCCCCGCAGCGATGCTGCGGGGGCGGTTTTCATGGCTGCGGACTTGCCGCTCAGAAATGCGGCTTGAGCTGTTGCACCAGCGCCTTGTAGAGCCGCGGCCCGGCGGCCATCAGCTGGCCCTCCACCGTCACCGCGGGCTGGCCGTCTGGCGTGCCCAGCAGCGCCCCAGCCTCCTTGAGCAGCAGGCTGCCGACGTGCAGGTCCTGCTCTTCCAGGCCCAGCACGAAGGCGGCGTCGACGCGCCCCGCAGCGAGCTCGGCGAGGTCGAGCAGGCCGCTGCCCGAGGCGCGCAGCAGCTCGATCTGCGGGCCGAGCTGCTGCACCAGGGTCAGGTAGCTGGGCAGGTGACGGGCACGCAGCCAGGTCTCTGGCAGGCTCAGGGCGAGGCGCGCGCCGCCCACGGCGGTGGTCTTCGGCACGCGGATGCGCTTGCCGTTGAGCTGGGCGCCACGGCCGCGGCTGGCCAGGTACTCGTCGTCGCTGAAGGGGCAGATCACCACCGCGTGTTCCGGGCGGCCCTTGACCAGGCAGACGACGGAGAGCGCGAAGCCGGGGGCGGCCACGCTGAGGTTGGAGTAGCCGTGGAAGGGTTCGATGCGCCACAGCACGTCGCGCCCTTCGCCCTCCCCTTCGCGGTGCGGCGTGAAGCGTCCCACCACGCCGTGCTGGGGATAGCCACGAGCCAGCTGACGGGTGATCAGCGTCTCGGCGTTGCGCGCGGCGTCCTCGAGCAGACGCGCCGGGTTGTGCTCTTCGTGGGCATTCTCGATACGCTCGCGAATGCGCAGGAACTGTTCGGCGGCGCTGCGCGAGGCGCGCAGCGCGTATTGGACCATCGGATGCATGATCGGGCCTTGGGAACTCGGTGATGTTAAAGAACGAGGATTAAAGAACGGTCGGCGCGAATCCTAGCAGAAGCGCGGGGACGGCGCCATGCGCGGCGTGCCACCGCCGTGCTAGAATCGCTGCCCACCCACCCTCGACGACGGCAGTTCCTCCATGCTCGAGCGCATCCGCATCGTCCTGATCGGCACCAGTCACCCCGGCAACATCGGCGCTACCGCCCGTGCCATGCACAACATGGGCCTGAGCGACCTGGCCCTGGTGGCGCCGCGCTGCGAGCCGCTCACCGCCGACAGCATCTCGCGCGCCTCGGGCGCCGACCACCTGGTGCACGCCGCCCGGATGCACGACAGCCTGGACGCGGCGGTGGCCGACTGCACCCTGGCGGTGGGCGCCAGCGCCCGCTCGCGCACCCTGCCCTGGCCGATGATCGCCCCCCGCGAGCTGGGCGCGCGCCTGCCCGCCGAGCTGGCCGATGCCGAGGGGCGCGTCGCGCTGGTCTTCGGCCGCGAGGACAGTGGCCTCTCCAACGCCGAGCTCCAGCGCTGCCACGCCCACGTGCACATCCCCACCAACCCGGACTTCAGCTCGCTCAACCTGGCCGCGGCCGTACAGGTGCTGGCCTACGAGTGCCGCCTGGCCTGGCAGGCGCAGCGCGAGACACCGGACGGGACGGACGAGGGCACCGGCCAGCCGCTGGCCAGCCACGCGGAGCTCGAGCACTACTTCGCCCATCTCGAGCGCACCCTGATCGCCATCGGCTTCCACGACCCGGCCACCCCGCGCCAGCTGATGGCGCGACTGCGCCGCTTCACCCTGCGCGCCCGCCCCGAACGGCAGGAGCTCAATATCCTGCGCGGCATCCTCACCGCCACCGAGCAGCAGGCCGCAACCCGCCAGGGCGACGCCGCGGAGGAGTGATCCCCGCCGGCCGCTTGAAGCGGCCTGGCCCCGCCCTCAATAATGGAAGAACGATCCCCGGTGGCGGCGGCCGTGCGCCCTCGCCACCCTTGCCACAACAGGACCGCCGCATGTTTCAACATCTGCGCGAGGACATCAACAGCGTATTCGCCCGCGACCCGGCGGCACGCAACTTCCTGGAAGTGCTCACCAACTACCCGGGACTGCACGCCCTGCTGCTGCACCGTCTGAGCCACTGGCTGTGGCAGAAGAACCTCAAGTGGCTGGCGCGCAGCCTCTCCACCTTCGCCCGCTGGCTGACCGGCATCGAGATCCACCCCGGTGCGAAGATCGGCCGGCGCTTCTTCATCGACCATGGCATGGGCGTGGTGATCGGCGAGACCGCCGAGGTGGGCGACGACGTCACCCTCTACCAGAGCGTGACGCTGGGCGGCACCAGCTGGCACAAGGGCAAGCGCCACCCGACCCTCGAGGACGGCGTCATCGTCGGTGCCGGCGCCAAGATCCTCGGCCCCTTCACGGTGGGCGCCGGGGCCAAGATCGGCTCCAACGCCGTGGTCACCAAGGAGGTGCCCGCCGGCGCCACGGTGGTCGGCATCCCCGGCAAGATCGTCAAGCGCGCCGAGCCCGATGCCGCCGAGGTGCTGGCCATCGACCCCGAGCGGCGCGAGGCGATGCGCCGCAAGTTCGGCTTCGACGCCTACGGCGTCAGCGAGGACATGCCCGACCCGGTGGCGCGCTCCATCCAGGCCATGCTCGACCACATGCACGCCGTGGACGAGCGCATCGAGCGCATGTGCCACACCCTGCGCAAGCTCGATGCCGGCTACCGCGAAGGCCATCTGCCGGAGCTGCGCGACGAGGACTTCGCCGACATCCTCGCCGACGTGGAGAGCTGCTGCGGGCCGACCCACGCCACCACCGCCGATCCCGCCAGCGGCAAGGGGAGTGGCGAGGAGCGCAGCAAGGATGACACCGGCGGTTCCCGGGGCAAAGGTTGACCGCCGCGCTGGGTCTTTACCATAATGGCGGTTCGATTTCCGTGGCCCTGCCGTCGCTGGCGGCCGCGACGCCCACCGGACGATGGAGCGCCCGTCGCCGAGGAACGCCCGCTATGCGTTTGACGAGCCCGCCATGCGCTTGACCACCAAGGGACGCTACGCCGTCACCGCCATGCTCGACCTCGCCCTGAACGCCAACACGGGGCCGACCAGCCTGGCCGATATCTCCCGCCGGCAGGAGATCTCGCTCCCTTACCTGGAGCAGCTCTTCGCCCGGCTGCGACGCGCCGAGCTGGTCAAGAGCGTGCGCGGCCCGGGCGGTGGCTACCTGCTGGCCGCGCCGGCGGCGGAGATTTCCGTAGCCCGGGTCATCGATGCGGTCGACGAGTCGGTGGACGCCACCCGTTGCCAGGGACTGTCCGACTGCCAGCAGGGCGACACCTGCCTGACCCACCACCTGTGGTGCGCCCTGTCCGACCAGATCCACGGCTTTCTCGACGGCATCACCCTGGGGCAATTGGCCGATCACGGCGAGGTGCAGCGCATCGCCGCCCGCCAGCGCGGCAACCGCGACGCCGATACCATCGCCACTACCTCGCCCTGACACCGGCCGCCCCCTGGACCTTCAGCATGGAGACGCCCGCGAGCCCATGAGCGCCCTCGTCTATCTCGACTATGCCGCCACCACGCCGGTCGACCCTCGGGTCGCCGAGGTGATGAGCCGCCACCTCACCCTGGACGGCATCTTCGCCAATCCCGCCTCGCGCAGCCACATGCTCGGCTGGCAGGCCGAGCAGGCCGTGGAGAGCGCCCGCCGCCAGGTGGCCGATGCGATCGGTGCCGACCCGCGCGAGATCGTCTGGACGAGCGGCGCCACCGAGGCCGACAACCTGGCGCTGACCGGCTTCCTGCGCGCCAACCGCGCCCGCGGCCGCCATCTGGTGACCTCCCTCATCGAACACAAGGCTGTGGTGGATACCGCCAAGGCGCTGGAGGCCGAGGGCTTCGAGGTCACCTGGCTCTCCCCGGGCCGTGACGGCCGGGTCACCCCCGAGCAGCTGCGCGAGGCGCTGCGCGAAGACACCGTGCTGGTGTCGCTGATGGCGGTCAACAACGAGCTGGGCTGCATCCACGACCTGGCGGCCCTCGCCGAGGTCGCCCACGCCGGCGGCGCCGCCTTCCATGTCGACGCCGCCCAGGCGGCGGGGCGCCTGCCGCTCGACGTCGCGCAGCTCGGCATCGACCTGCTGTCGCTCTCCGGGCACAAGGTCTACGGTCCCAAGGGCATCGGTGCACTCTACGTGCGGCGCAGCCCCGACATCCGCGTGGAGGCGCTGATCCACGGCGGCGGCCACGAGCGCGGCATGCGCTCGGGCACCCTGCCCACCCACCAGATCGCCGGCATGGGCGAGGCCTTCGCCCTGGCCACCGCCGAGCGCGAGGCCGACCAGGCACGCATCACCGCGCTGCGCGACCGCCTGCTCGACGGCCTCGTCGACCTGGCGGGCGTGCACCGCAACACCGTCCTCGAGGTGGCCGTGCCCAACATCCTCAACCTGGCCTTCGAGGGCGTCGAGGGCGAGTCGCTGCTGATGGCGCTGCGCGATGTCGCGCTCTCCACCGGCTCGGCCTGCAACTCGGCGAGCGTCGAGCCGTCTTACGTACTGAAGGGCATCGGCCTGCCGCGCCGCCTGGCGCTCGCCTCGCTGCGCTTCAGCTTCGGTCGCTTCACCACCGAGGCGGATATCGACCAGGCACTGGCGTCGCTGCGCCATGCCCTCACCGGACTGCGGCGCTAGCCGTCCGTCATTCACCCTTGCAGGAGAACCATCCATGGCGCACCTTTCGATCACCGACGCCGCCGCCGAGCAGATCCGCCGGGTGCTCGAGGAGCGCGGCCACGGCCTGGGCCTGCGGGTCTCGGTCAAGCCGAGCGGCTGCTCCGGCTACAGCTATGTGCTCGACTTCGCCGACGCGGCCGCGAATGACGACGTGGCCTTCGAGGAGCACGGCGTGACCGTCTTCGTCGCCCCCGATGCCCTGGAGATGCTCGATGGCAGCGAAGTGGACTACGTCAACGAAGGGCTCAACCGCTTCTTCCGCTTCAACAACCCCAACGTCAAGGACCAATGCGGCTGCGGCGAGAGCTTCAGCGTCTGAGCAATGATTGTTCAACCCTGCTCCGGGGCGGTATAATTCGCGCCCAGTCGGCGCACACCGCCGGACGCCGGACCGCTTCATCCGATTCGCCGCGCCGCCCTCGCTTCCGCCACGGAAGCCCGGGGCGGCGCGGCGCTATCCATCGACATCCCTGACCATCACCCCTTTACGGAGACCTGCCCATGGCAACCGAACGCACCCTGTCCATCATCAAGCCCGACGCCGTCGCCAAGAACGTCATCGGCGAGATCGAGAGCCGCTTCGAGAAGGGTGGCCTGGCCATCGTCGCGGCCAAGATGCTGCACCTGTCCCGCGAGCAGGCCGAAGGCTTCTACGCCGAGCACAAGGAGCGCCCCTTCTTCAACGATCTCGTCGGCTTCATGACCTCCGGCCCGGTGGTGGTACAGGTGCTGGAAGGCGACAACGCCATTGCCGCCAACCGCGAGCTGATGGGCGCCACCAACCCCAAGGAAGCCGCGCCGGGCACCATCCGCGCCGACTTCGCCGAGACCATCGACGCCAACGCCGTGCACGGCTCCGACTCTCCCGCGTCCGCCGCCCGCGAGATCGCGTACTTCTTTGAAGACAGCGAGATCTGCCCGCGCGGCTGAACGCTGCCCACGCGGGGGCGATGGCCCCCGCGCCCTGCCCCAACGACACCGTGATGCCATGACCTCCACCACCGCCCAACGTACCAACCTGCTCGGCATGTCCCGCGAGGAGCTGGAGGCCTTCTTCCTTGCGCTCGGCGAGAAGAAGTTCCGCGCCGCCCAGGTGATGAAGTGGATCCACCACGAGGGGTGCGACGACTTCGCGGCCATGACCAACCTCTCCAAGGCGCTGCGCGACCGCCTCGCCGAGGTGGCCGAGATCCGCGGCCCCGGGGTCGTCTACGAGGGAACCTCCAGCGACGGCACGCGCAAGTGGGTGCTCGAGGTGGAGGACGGCAGCTACGTGGAGACGGTGCTGATCCCTGCCGACAACGGCAAGCGCCGCACCCTGTGCGTCTCCTCACAGGTGGGCTGCTCGCTCGACTGCAGCTTCTGCTCCACCGGCAAGCAGGGCTTCCAGCGCAACCTCACCGCGGCCGAGATCATCGGCCAGGTGTGGGTCGCCCAGCGCAGCGTCGGACCGCGCAAGGACACCGCCAACCGCCCGGTGACCAACGTGGTGATGATGGGCATGGGCGAGCCGCTGATGAACTACGACAACGTCGTGCCGGCGATGAAGCTGATGCTCGACGACAACGGCTACGGCCTCTCCAAGCGCCGCGTCACGCTCTCCACCTCGGGGGTGGTGCCGATGCTCGACCGCCTCGGCGACGAGCTCGACGTGAGCCTGGCCATCTCGCTGCACGCCGCCAACGACGAGCTGCGCAACGAGCTGGTGCCGCTCAACCGCAAGTACAACATCCGCACCCTGCTCGACGCCTGCCAGCGCTACCTGGCCAAGTGCGACGACACGCGGATGATCACCGTCGAGTACACCCTGATCAAGGGCGTCAATGACCAGCAGGAGCACGCCCGGGAGCTCGCCGAGTTGCTGCGCGAGCTACCGTGCAAGATCAACCTCATCCCCTTCAACCCGTTCCCCCACTCGGGCTACGAGAAGCCATCGCGCAACCAGGCGGTGCGCTTCCAGCAGTGGCTGTATGAGCTCGGCTACACGGCGCCGATCCGCACCACCCGCGGCGACGACATCGACGCCGCCTGCGGCCAGCTGGTGGGCCGGGTGAAGGATCGTACGCGTCGCCACGAGCGCTATATCCGCTCGATCCAGATCGACGCCGACTGAACCGTGCCCGCCTTGACTTCAACCCGGCACGGCGCTTTGATGGTCAGGTTTTTCATCACGCTCGGCCTGTCTCCTGGCGTCAGCGCCGCTGCCCGATGTACCCCTTGAAGAGGATGCCATGACGCGCCGCCCTCCGCTGTCAGCCCGACTCACGCCCGTGCCGCTCGCGGCACTCCTGGCCGGGTCGCTGTGGCTGGGCGGCTGTGCCAGCCAGGACGTGCGCGTGGAGGAAAACGAGCCGGCCGCGGCCTACACTCGGCTGGGACTGGCCTATCTCGAACGCAACAACCTGCCCCGGGCGATGGCCGCACTGGACCGCGCCCTGGAACACGCGCCGTCCGACCCCGAGGCGCTGCAG
Source organism: Billgrantia azerbaijanica (assembly GCA_004551485.1). Taxonomy (GTDB): domain Bacteria; phylum Pseudomonadota; class Gammaproteobacteria; order Pseudomonadales; family Halomonadaceae; genus Halomonas; species Halomonas azerbaijanica. The sequence continues at coordinate 130,437 of SBLD01000005.1, forward strand.
GCCATGGCCGTGGTCTACCAGCACCAGGGCGAGGCCGAACTCGCCGACCAGGCCTTCCGACGCGCACTGGATGCCGATCCCGACTTCACCCGGGCACGCAACAACTACGCCGCCTTCCTCTATGACCAGGGGCGTATCGGGGCGGCCTGCGAGCAGCTCGAGCACGCCACCCGGGACCCGCAGTACGCCCGGCGCGCCCAGCTGTTCGCCAACCTGGGCCGCTGCCGCCAGGCGCAGGGCGAGTTCGCCGCCGCCCGCCGGAGCCTCGAGCGCGCCCAGAGCCTCGACCCGCGCTACGCCGAGAGCCATCTCCGCCTGGCCGAGCTGGAGCTGGCCCAAGGCAACCCGGCGCGCGCGCGGCAGCAGCTGGAGCGCTACGTGCGCCTGGCCGGCGACACCGCCGAGGCGCGGGCGCTGGCCCGTGACATCGCCGCCGCTCAGGGAGACACCCGCCGCGCCCCCTGAATACCGACTATCACGAAGGATGCTCAGACATGAGCGACACTCACTACACCGATGCCGCCGACGTCACCCCACAGGCCTCACCCGGGGAGCAGCTGAAGCGCGAGCGCGAGGCGCAGGGCCTGAGCCGGGACGACGTCGCCACGGCCCTCAACCTGCGGCCCGCCGTGGTGGCGGGCCTGGAAGAGGACCGCTTCGACGAGGTACCGATCGCCGCCTACCGGCGCGGCTACCTGCGGGCCTACGCCCGGCTGCTGGGCATCGAGGAGCGCCCGGTCCTCGACGCCTACACCAGCCGCTTCGGCCACGAGGAGCCGCCGCAGCACACCACCCCGGTGCAGGTCACCAAGCCGCCGTCGCGCCTCGGCGCCTGGCTCTTCAAGCTGGCCAGTCTGCTGGTGATCGCCGGCCTGATCGGCCTGACCCTGCTGTGGTGGCAAAGCCGCGGGGGCGGCGAGCCGCTGGACCTCGGTGACAACAGCCCCATCACGGTGGATGGCCTCGACGGGACGCCCACCCTCATCGAGGAACCCCTGGCCCCCGACGACGAGACGCTGCCGCCGCTGCCCGAGGAGGGCGTCGACGCCCTGGGCGACGAGGCGAGCCAGGCCGTCACCGAAGAGGCCATGCCCAGCGAAGAGGTTGCCCCGGACGAGGCAGCCACCGACGCCGAGCCAGCTGAGACCGGCGAAGCCAGCGCAACGCGCGCCACCGACGAGACGATCGCGGCAGCGGAAGAGGAACCGTCGCCGACGGAGGCCGAGGCACCGGCCACCGAGACGACGGCAAGCACCGAGCCGGCCGCCGACACCGCCGCCGCCGAGCCGGAAGAGAGCGCCGCCCCGGCCGCCGATTCCCGCGTGCTGGAGTTCACCTTCAACGAGCAATCGTGGACCGAAGTGTTCGATGCCGACAACGAGCGTATCTTCGTCGGCCTCCAGGAACCCGGCACCAGCGCACGCGTCGAAGGCGAACCGCCGTTTCGCCTGACCGTCGGCAACGCCACCGGCGTCGAGCTCACCTGGGGTGGCGAAGCCGTGAACCTCGGCGAGCGCGCCGGTGCCAACAACGTCGCCCGCTTCACCCTGGGAGAATGATCGTCGCCATGCACGCACAATCCCCCATCATCCGCCGCAAGTCGCGCCAGATTTGGGTCGGCACGGTACCGGTGGGCGGCGACGCCCCCATCTCCGTGCAGAGCATGACCAACACCGACACCCTGGACGTGGCCGCGACCGTGGCGCAGATCCGCCAGCTCGAGGCCGCCGGGGCCGATATCGTGCGCGTCTCGGTGCCCACCATGGACGCCGCCGAGGCCTTCGGCCAGATCAAGCGCGAGGTGGCGATACCGCTGGTCGCCGACATCCACTTCGATTACCGGATCGCCCTGCGCGTCGCCGAGCTCGGCGTCGACTGCCTGCGCATCAACCCCGGCAACATCGGTCGTGAGGACCGCGTCCGGGCGGTGGTCAACGCCGCCCGCGACAACGGCATCCCCATCCGCATCGGCGTCAACGCCGGGTCGCTGGAGAAGGACCTGCAGAAGAAGTACGGTGAGCCGACCCCGGCGGCGTTGGTGGAATCGGCGATGCGCCACATCGACCACCTCGACCGCCTCGACTTCCCCGACTTCAAGGTGAGCGTCAAGGCCTCGGACGTCTTCATGGCGGTGGCCGCCTACCGCGACCTCGCCACGCGCATCGAGCAACCGCTGCACCTCGGCATCACCGAGGCGGGCGGGCTGCGCTCGGGCACCGTCAAGTCCGCCATCGGCCTGGGCATGCTGCTGATGGACGGCATCGGCGACACCATCCGCGTGTCGCTGGCCGCCGACCCGGTCGAGGAGATCAAGGTCGGCTACGACATGCTCAAGAGCCTGCGCCTGCGGTCCAAGGGCATCAACTTCATCGCCTGCCCCAGTTGCTCGCGCCAGAACTTCGACGTCATCGGCACCATGAACGCCCTCGAGGAGCGCCTCGACGACATCATGACCCCGCTCGACGTCTCGGTGATCGGCTGCGTGGTCAACGGCCCCGGCGAGGCGAAGGAGAGCGATGTCGGCCTGACCGGCGGCAGCCCCGCCAATCTCGTCTACCTCGACGGCAAGCCCGCCTCCAAGCTGCGCAACGACCACCTGGTCGACGACCTCGAGCGGCTGATCCGCGACAAGGTGCGCGAGAAGGAGCAGGCCGAACGGGACGTGATCGCCCGCGACCAGTAAACCGGGCGACGACAAGGAGCCAGCATTGAGCAAGCCCCCAGTGAGCAAGAACGAGTCGACCAAGAAAATCCAGGCCATTCGTGGCATGAACGACCTGCTGCCGGACCAGTCGGCGCGGTGGCAGTATTTCGAAGGCATCGTGCAGTCGCTGATGCGGCGCTATGGCTATGCCGAGATCCGCACGCCCATCGTCGAGCAGACGGCACTGTTCGCCCGCTCCATCGGCGAGGTCACCGACATCGTCGAGAAGGAGATGTACACCTTCGAGGACCGCAACGGCGACAGTCTCACCCTGCGCCCCGAAGGCACGGCCAGCTGCGTGCGCGCCGCCATGGAGCACGGTCTGCTGCACAACCAGACCCAGCGGCTGTGGTACCAGGGCCCGATGTTCCGCCACGAGCGCCCCCAGAAGGGCCGCTACCGGCAGTTCCACCAGGTCGGCGTGGAGGCCTTCGGCCTCGACGGCCCCGACATCGACGCCGAGGTGATCCTGCTCTCCGCGCGCCTGTGGCAGGAGTTGGGGCTCACCGACCACGTTACCCTGGAGCTCAACTCGCTGGGCTCCAATGAGGCACGGGCCGCCTACCGCGACACCCTGGTGGCCTACTTCGAGGCACACCATGAGGCGCTCGACGAGGACTCCCGGCGGCGTCTGCACAGCAATCCGCTGCGTATCCTCGACTCCAAGAACCCGGAGATGGCCCCGCTGCTGGCCGACGCCCCGCGGCTCATGGACCACCTCGACGACGAATCGCGCGTGCACTTCGAGGCGCTCACCGCCCGCCTCGAGGCCGCCGGCATCGACTACGTGATCAACCCGCGCCTGGTGCGCGGCCTCGACTACTACTGCCGCACCGTCTTCGAGTGGACCACCACGGCGCTGGGCAGCCAGGGCACGGTGTGCGCCGGCGGCCGCTACGACGGCCTGGTCGAGCAGCTCGGCGGCAAGCCGACCCCGGCGGTGGGCTTCGCCATGGGCATCGAGCGACTCATCCTGCTGCTCGAGACCCTGGAGCTGTTCCCCGCCGCCACCGGCGAGGCGCTCGACGCCTACCTGGTGCCCCTCGACGAGGGCGCCGAGGCGCCGGCGATGCTGCTCGCCGAACGGCTGCGCGGCGCCAGCCCCGCGCTGCGCCTGCAGCTGCACTGCGGTGGTGGCGGTTTCAAGAGCCGCCTCAAGAAGGCCGACAGGAGCGGCGCCCGCCTGGCGCTGCTGCTCGGCGAGGACGAACTGGCCCAGGGGGTCGTGACCGTCAAGTTCCTGCGCGAGGCGCGCGACCAGCAGCGCCTGCCCCAGGACGCCCTGGCCGAAGCGCTGCCCGCCCTGCTGACGGGCGAGCCCACCTGAGCCGGGCACTTGCCTGACCCAACGGACATGCCGTAGAAGGAGACCGCCCGTGGCGGAGCTGAGAACCGAAGAAGAACAGGTGGAGGCGCTCAAGCGCTGGTGGAAGGAGAACGGCCTCTCGCTGATCGCCGGGGTGGCCATCGCCGTCGCCGGCGTGGTGGGCTGGAACGCTTGGCAGAGCTACCAGGCGAACCAGGCCACCGCCGCCTCGATGCGCTACCAGCAACTTCTCAACCTGGCCGGCGGCAACGAGCTCGAGGCCGCAGACCGGGAGGAGGCGCGCACGCTGGCCCAGGAGATCGTCGACGAGCACGGCGAGAGCCTCTACGCCGATCTGGCGCGCCTCATCGACGCCAGTCTCGCCGTGCAGCAGGACGACCGGGAAGGCGCCCGTGCGGCACTCCAGGCGGTGATCGACACCGACCGCGCCTACCTGCCGGGGCTCGCCCGCCTGCGCCTGGCGCGTCTGCAACTCGACGCCGGAGAGCCCGAGGCGGCGCTGGCCACCCTGGAGAGCGGCATCCCCGAGGCGCTGGCCGCCCAGCGCGCCGACGTACAGGGCAACGCCTACCAGGCGCTGGGCCGCGAGGCCGAGGCCCGCGAGGCGTGGCGCCAGGCCATGGCGCTGGCGGAAGAGCACGGCCAGCCGCTCTACGGCGTGGAACTCAAGCTCGACAACCTCGGCGTGGAGGAGGTCACCCTATGACGTGGAACCGGACGCCCCTCGCCATCGCCGCCACCCTGGCCCTCGGCCTGCTGGCCGGCTGCGCCAACAAGGCCGAGCCGCGCTATGCACCCAAGGCGCTGCAAGATTTCGAGGCCACCGTCGAGCTCGAGGAGCACTGGGCCGAGCGCGTCGGCGACGGCCTGGGCCGGGCTCGCTACCCGATTGCCCCGGCACTGGACGGTAACACCCTGTTCGCCGCCGACGAGCAGGGGCTGGTGGTGGCACTCGACGCCGACAGCGGCAGCCAGCGCTGGCAGACCGAGCTCGAGGTCGGCGTCTCCAGCGGCATCACCGCCGTGGCCGACCGCCTCTACCTCGGCACGCGCAATGGCGAGGTCCTCGCCCTCGAGCAGTCGACCGGCGAGATCGCCTGGCGCACCCCGGTGGCCAGCGAAGTGCTGGCCGCCCCGCAGCCCACCCGACAGCTGCTGGTGGTGCAAAGCGTCGACGGCACCGTCACCGCGCTGGACCGCCGCACCGGCGACGAGCGCTGGGTCTACACCGCCAGCGAGCCCGCCCTCACCCTGCGCGGCACCGGCACGCCCCAGGCCATCGACCCGGTCACCTTCGCCGGCCTGGCCAACGGCCGGCTGGTCACCCTGGACAACCGCAGCGGCCAGCCGCTGTGGGAGCGGCGCATCGCCGTGCCTCAGGGGCGCAGCGAGATCGAGCGTCTCGTCGACCTGGACGGCCAGCCGGTGCTGACGCCCGACGGACGCCTCTTCGTCACCAGCTACAACGGCCGCCTGGTCGCCCTGGAAGCCACCAGCGGCGAGATCCAGTGGGAGCGCGAGCTCTCCAGCTACCGGACCCCGGTACTGGTGGGCAACCGCCTCTTCGTGGTCGATGTGGCGAGCCACGTCGTCGCTCTCGACGCCGACAGCGGCGCCGAGATCTGGCGCAGCGAGGCCCTCGAGGGGCGCTGGCTGACGTCGCCGGCCTTCGCCGACGGCAAGCTGGTGGTGGGCGACTTCGAGGGCTACCTGCACCTGCTCGACACGCGCGACGGCCGTCTCGTCGGTCGCACCCGCATCGACAGCGCCGGCATCAGCCTGCGTCCGATCACCGACTACCGCCGTATCTACGTGCTGGCCGACGACGGCCGCCTCGAGGCCCTGGAACTGACCGAATGACCCCCGTGATCGCTCTGGTCGGCCGCCCCAACGTGGGCAAGTCGACCCTGTTCAACCGCCTGACTCGCTCCCGGGACGCCCTGGTGGCCGACTTCCCGGGGCTGACCCGCGACCGCAAGTACGGCAACGGCCAGCTCGGCGGCAAGGCCTACACGGTGATCGACACCGGCGGCATCAGCGGCGACGAGGAGGGCATCGACGCCGTCATGGCCGAGCAGTCGCTCGCCGCCATCGACGAGGCGGACATCGTACTCTTCCTGGTCGACGCCCGCGCCGGGCTGCATGTCGCCGACGAGGCCATCGCCAACCACCTGCGCGTCAACCAGAAGAAGACCTGGCTGGTGGTCAACAAGACCGACGGCCTGGAGGAGCATGGTGCCATGGCCGAGTTCTGGGAGCTCGGCCTGGGCGACCCGCACCCCATCGCCGCCGCCCATGGGCGCAACGTCACCGCGCTGATCGAGGAGGTGCTCGCCCCCTTCCCCGAGCGCGACGACAGCGTGCCCGCGGACACCGGCACCAAGGGCATCCGCATCGGCGTGATCGGCCGCCCCAACGTGGGCAAGTCGACCCTGGTCAACCGCCTGCTCGGCGAGGAGCGCGTGGTGGTGTTCGACGAGGCGGGCACCACCCGCGACGCCATCGAGATCCCCTTCGAGCGGCGCGGCAAGCCCTACGTCCTGGTCGACACGGCCGGCGTCAGGCGGCGCAAGAACGTCCGCGAGGTCGCCGAGAAGTTCTCGATCATCAAGACGCTCGAGGCGATCAAGGAGTGCCACGTCGCCATCATGGTGCTCGATGCGCGCTCGGGTCTGGTGGAGCAGGACCTGCACCTGCTCGACTACGTACTCACCACCGGTCGCGCCCTGGTGCTGGCGGTCAACAAGTGGGACGGCCTGGAGAGCGAGGCCAAGGAGAAGATGCGCGCCGAGATCAAGCGCCGCCTGGGCTTCGCCGACTACGCCGACCTGCACTTCATCTCGGCGCTGCACGGCACCGGCGTGGGCGATCTCTACCCCTCCATCGAGCGCGCCTTCGCCTCGGCCAACGCCCACTGGTCGACCAACCGCCTGACCACCCTGCTGCAGGACGCCGTCGCCCAGCATCCGCCGCCGCTGATCCACGGCCGGCGCATCAAGCTGCGCATGGCCCACCAGGGCGGCAGCAACCCGCCGATCATCGTCGTCCACGGCAACCAGACCCAGGCGCTGCCCGAGGCCTACAAGCGCTACCTGACCAACACCTTCCGCAAGGTGCTCAAGGTCAAGGGCACGCCGATCCGCTTCGAGTTCCGCTCCGGCCAGAATCCCTACGACAAGCTGGCCGGCGCCAGCGACCGCGAGAAGGCCAAGCAGCGCGAGCTCGGCCGCACCCGCGAGGCACGCAGCAAGCGACGCTGACGGCCGCTCGACCAGGACACGACGGCGCCCCTTGTGGGCGCCTTCGCTGCGTCTGGAGCGCTCTCATTCGTGTGCATGAGAGCGCTCATGCATCGGCATGCCCCCATCACCGACTTTCTGACCAATCTCCCCGCCAGGCCGCAAAAACACTTGGTCTCCCGCCGCCTCGCCCCTAGAATTCGCGCGCCTCGCGCTTTCCACTCCCCTCACCGGGCGCCTGCTTCCTGGCCCCAGGAGACACCATGCCAAGTCCCCGTCGCTCACGCCTGGCGCGCTGGCGCCTCCTCGCCCCGCTGTGTCTGGCCGCCCTGCTCGGCGGCTGCCTGGCGATTCCCCAGACCGGCCTGTTCGCCTTCCGCCTGGCGGTGACCTCGCTGGGCGTGGAGGAGGTGCGCATCGGCCCCTATGCCGTGGATGCCCGCCTCGACACCAGCGACCTCATGTCCCTGGCACTCTCCAGCCTCGGCGCCGGCAGCCTGCCGGTGCAGGCCACCCTGGCCCTGGGCCTGGGCCTGCCGGTGGGCATGCCCGCGGTGGAGATGGCCGGCTTCCGCTGGACCCTCGACGTGCCGGGCGCCGAGCCGGTGAGCGGCGACTACCAGCAGGCCGTCAAGCTGACCTCGGCGGAGGACGCCACGCTGCGCCTGCCGGTGGTCTTCGATGTGCTGGGTGCCGACCGCGACCGCCTGGCCCCGGTAGTGGAGCTGGCCAGCCAGCTCGCCCGGCGCGGCGAGCTGCCGGCGGGCAGCGAGCTGGCGATCACCCCCGGCGACCTGCGCGGGCTGGGCATGACGCTGCCCGCCGGCCTGCTCACCCCCACCGTGCGGCTCAACGTGGGCGAAGGCGGCGAGCTGCGCCCGCAGCGCTGATCAGCGCCGTTCGGCGAGGCGCCGCCGCCCCACCCACTGGCAGGCGAACTGCCAGGCCCCGCGCCCGCTGCGCCCGCCGCGCAGGGTGGCGAAGCGGATCGCCGCGGCGCGCGCCTCGGCGTTCCAGTCGCTCGCACGGCCGAGCTGGGAGACCCAGTGGCAGCACGCCTCCAGGTAGGTGTCCTGGTTGAAGGGGTAGAACCCCAGCCACAGGCCGAAACGGTCGGAGAGCGAGATCTTCTCCTCCACGGCATCGCCGTGGTGCAGCTCGTCACCAACGAGCTGGCTGGCCTCGTTGTCGGCCAGCGACTCCGGCAGCAGGTGGCGGCGGTTGGAGGTGGCGTAGAGCAGCACGTTCTCCGGCGGCCCGGTCAGCGCCCCGTCGAGCACGCTCTTGAGCGCCTTGTAGGCGTCATCGTGGCCCTCGAAGGAGAGGTCGTCGCAGTAGACCACGAAGCGCCGGTCGAAGCGACGCAGTTGGGAGACCAGCAGCGGCAGGCCGCCCAGGTCATGCCGGTCTACCTGCACCAGGCGCAGCCCCTCCGGCGCCAGGCTGTTGAGCAGGGCGCGGATCAACGACGACTTGCCGCTGCCCCGCGAGCCCCACAGCAGGGCGTGGTTGGCCGGCAATCCCTGCAGGAAGGCGCGGGTGTTGTCGATCAGCGCCAGCTTCTGCCGCTCGATGCCCAGCAGGTCGTCGAGGGTCAGGGCGTCGCGCGGCGGCACCGGCAGCAGATGGCCGCCGAGGGTGTGGCGCTGCCACAGCGCGGCGACGTCGCGCGACCAGTCGACCTCCTGGGGCGCCGGCGGCAGCCAGTGCTCCACGTGGTCCAGCAGGCGGGTCAGGCGGCGGGTCAGCTCGGCATCCATGGCATTCTCCTTGTCCGTGACGGGCGGTTGACCTTGCGGGCGTTCCGGGTATCTTGTGGCGAACCTCGATGCCCCGTCCAGAGTCACAAGAATCTGGAATCGACAGGAGCCCCCTCCATGCGCTGGATCCACTGCCTTGCCGTTGTCGCCCTGAGCGTCGCCCTCGCCGCCTGTACCACCTCGCCCACCGGGCGCTCGCGGCTCACCCTGCTGTCGGAGCAGCAGCTCGACCAGATGGGGCAGCAGGCCTTCCAGCAGTACCAGCAGGAGCTGCCCGCCGTGGGCGGGGCGCCGCAGCGCTACGCCGAGTGCGTGGCCAGTGCCATCGTCGCCGCCCTCCCCGAGCGCGCGCGCCAGCAGAACTGGCAGATCCGCGTCTTCGAATCCGAGGAGGCCAACGCCTTCGCGCTGCCCGGCGGCTACATGGGGGTCAACACCGGGCTGCTCGAGATTGCCGAGAGCCAGGACCAGCTGGCCTCCGTGATCGGCCACGAGATCGGCCACGTGCTGGCCCGCCACGCCAACGAGCGCGCCTCCACCCAGATGGCCACCGAGGTCGGCCTCTCGGCGCTCGGCTCGGCCGCCGGACTCGAGGGCCCCGGCGGCCAGCAGATGATGGCCGCGCTGGGGCTCGGCGCCCAGTACGGTGTCCTGCTGCCCTTCTCGCGCCGTCACGAGAGCGAGGCGGACGTGATCGGTCTCAACCTGATGGCCGATGCCGGCTTCGACCCGCGGGCAAGCCTGCAGCTGTGGCGGAACATGGCCGCCCAGGGCGGCGCTCAGCCGCCGGTCTGGCTGTCGACCCACCCCAGCCACGACCAGCGCATGGGCGGCCTGCAGGCGCAGATGAACGAGGCGGTGGCCCGCTACGAGCAGGCGCGCAGTGCCGGACGGACGCCGAACTGCCCACGCCCCTGAAGCCACCGGGGCGGTGACTACTGACGGGGCTGATCCGGCGACAGGCCCCGGCGCCCCTCAAGCGTTAGCCAAGACTCCCAACCAACCGGAAGAGACATGCTGAAACTTGGACTGCTGCTGTTGATCGTACCGCCGCTGGCGCTGATGGGACTCTACTTCACGGAGCACTCGGCGGTACGCGAATGCCTGCTGATCGAGGGCGGCCACTGGGACTACCTGGAGGGCGTGTGCCGCGACACCCCGCAGCCCTTCGTGCCCTGGGTGGAACGCACCCCCTGGCTGGTCAACGGCGGCATGCTGCTGTCGGTGGTCGGCCTGGGGCTGTGCATGGTGCGCCTCTACGTCAGGAAGCGGTGAGGGAGCGGCGCAGCGCTGCCAGCACCGGGCCCGTGTCGGGGCGCTTGCCGCGCCACAGGAAGAACGATTCCGCCGCCTGCTCGACCAGCATCCCCAGGCCGTCGAGGGGGCGCGCGCCGCGCTCGGCCGCCCAGCGCAGGAACACCGTGGGCTCGGCGCCGTACATCATGTCGTAGGCGGTGGCACCGGGGGCGAAGAGGTCGTCGGGCAGCGGCGGCAGCTCGCCCGCCAGGCTCGCGCTGGTGCCGTTGATCACCACCTCGAAGGGCCCAGCCACGGCCGCGAAACCGCCACCGGCGATCTCGCCCAGGTCGGTGAAGTCGGTGGCGAGCTGCTCGGCCTTCGCCGCTGTGCGGTTAGCTACGAACACGCGCGCCGGCCGTGCCTCGAGCAGCGGCTCCAGCACGCCGCGTACCGCCCCGCCGGCGCCCAGCACCAGGATGCGCGCGCCCTCGAGCGCGACGCCGTGCTGCACCAGGTCACGCACCAGGCCCACGCCATCGGTGGTGTCGCCATGGACCTTGACATCGTTGCTCTGGCCGCCCTCCCCGGGGATCAGGGTGTTCACCGCCCCGGCGCGACGCGCCCTTTCGCTCAGGGTATCGCACAGGCGGAAGGCGTCCTCCTTGAAAGGCACGGTGACATTGGCACCCCGCCCGCCGGAGGCCGTGAAACGCTGCCAGGCGCCGGCGAAGTCATCGCGCGGCGCCTCGATGGCGGTGTACTCGATATCGTCACCGGTCTGCTCGGCGAAGGCGGCGTGGATGGCCGGCGACCTGGAATGGGTCACCGGGTTGCCGAAGACACAGTAGCGGTCGGTCATCAATTGTCCTCTTCTCCCAGCCAGTCGCGGGGACGCAGATAATCACGATACAGGGCTTCCTCGGGGCTGCCCGGCTCCGGCCGCCAGTCGTAGCGCCAGCTCACCAGCGGCGGCAGCGACATCAGGATCGACTCGGTGCGCCCGCCGCTCTGCAGGCCGAACAGGGTGCCGCGGTCCCACACCAGGTTGAACTCCACATAGCGGCCGCGGCGATAGAGCTGGAAGTCACGCTCGCGCTCGTTCCAGGGGGTGGCGCGCCGGCGCCGCACGATGGGCAGGTAGGCATCGAGGAAGGCGTCGCCCACCGCGCGCTGGAAGGCGAAGCTCGTCTCGAACCCCCATTCATTGAGGTCATCGAAGAACAGCCCGCCGACCCCGCGCGGCTCGCTGCGATGCTTGAGGTAGAAGTAGTCGTCGCACCACGCCTTGAAGCGCGGGTAGACGTCCGCGCCGAACGGCGCGCAGGCGTCGCGGGCGACGCGGTGCCAGTGCACCACGTCCTCGAGGACCGGGTAGTAGGGGGTGAGATCGAAGCCGCCGCCGAACCACCACACCGGTGCTTCGCCGGCCTTCTCGGCGATCAGGAAGCGCACGTTGCCGTGGCTGGTGGGCACGTGGGGGTTCTCCGGGTGGAGCACCCAGGAGACGCCCACGGCGTGGAAGCTGCGCCCGGCGAGCTCGGGACGCGCGGCGGTGGCCGAGGGCGGCAGACGCTCGCCGAAGACGTGGGAGAAGTTCACCCCCGCCTTCTCGAACACCCTGCCCCGCTCGATCAGCCGCGAGCGGCCGCCGCCGCCCGCCTCGCGCTGCCAGGCGTCCTCGCGGAAGCCGTCGCCGCCGTCCTCGGCGGCGAGCTCGGTGCACAAGCGATCCTGCAGGTCGAGCAGGTAGCGTTTGACGTCGTCGAGATTGGCAAGCGCCATGGTCTCTCCCGGCAGTACGCGGCGGACGGCGCCCTCAGGCGCGCATCACCCGCCCACTGAGCAGATCACGGATAGTACTGGGACGCTCGAGCCCGCCAAGCTCGCCCTCGATCACGGCGTCGATCTCGCCGCCAAAAATCTCGCGAATCTCGGCGGCGCTCATGGCCGGCGGCTCGCCGGCGCGATTGGCCGAGGTGGAGACGATCGGGCCACCAAAGGCCTCGCACAGCGCCACCACGCCGGGGTGGTCGCTGACCCGCAGCGCCACGCAGTCGTGGGCGCCACGCACCAAGGCGTGGGTGCGCCCGTTGTCGGGCACCAGCCAGGTGTTGGGCCCCGGCCAGCTGGCGACCAGCGGCGCATGGAGCGCCGGCGGCAGGTCGGCGAGCCAGGGGGCGAACTGCTCGATGCTCGCCGCCACCAGGATCAGTCCCTTGGCGGGGTCGCGCTCCTTGAGCCGCAGCAGGTGGGCCACCGCCTCGTCGTTGTCCGGGTCGCAGCCCAGCCCCCAGACGGCCTCGGTGGGGTAGGCGATCACACCACCGGCACGCAGCGCGAACACGGCAGAGGCGAGAGAGGAATCCTGGGTCATGCGGGGTCGAACCTCGAAATCACTACCTGAAGACGGAAACCCTGCCGGTTCGAAACCTTAGCGGCTCACTGCCGGCAGCGTCATGCTATCACGACGGCGCCGGGTCCGGCAGGCGCACCCAGCCGCCCGGCGACTGGGCCACGCGCCCGTCGAGCTCGAGCTCCAGCAGCCGCCGCTGGCACTCCGGCACGGCGAGTCCGGTCAGCGACACCAGGGCGTCGAGCGGCGCGGGCGTATCGCTGAGCCAGCGCAGCAGGGGATCGCACGGCGTGTCGAGCCCCTCCGCGGGAGCCGGCGCCAGCGGCGGGCCCGCCCACTGGGTCAGTTCCTCGAGGATGTCGTCGATCCCGCGCACCAGCACCGCCCCCTGGCGCAGCAACTGCAGGCAGCCGCGCGCCTGGGGGTTGTGGATGGATCCGGGCAGGGCGAAGACCTCGCGGTTCTGCTCCGTGGCGAGCCGCGCGCTCACCAGCGAGCCGCTCTTCTCGGCGGCCTCCACCACCAGCACGCCCAGGGAGAGCCCGGTGACGATGCGGTTGCGGCGCGGAAAGAAGCCGGCCCGGGCCCGGGTGCCGGGCGGGTGCTCGGCGAGCAGCAGGCCGCCCCCGGCGAGCAGGCGGTGGTAGAGCGCGGCATGACGCGGCGGGTAGATGACGTCGACGCCGCAGCCCAGCACGGCGACGGTGCGCCCGCCGGCCTCCAGCACGGCCTGCTGGGCGGCCCCGTCGATGCCCAGCGCCAGGCCGCTGACCACGCCCCAGTCGCGGGCGACGAGCTCGCGGGCGAAGGCGGCGGCGTTGGCAAGCCCCTCGCGGGTCGGGCGGCGCGAGCCGACGATGGCCAGCGCCGGCGGCGCCAGCGCGGCAAGATCGCCCAGCGCCCAGAGCAGCGGCGGCGGGTCGGCGATCTCGTCGAGCAGCGCCGGCCAGGCCGGGTGACCGGGATGCAGCAGGTGGCGGGCCGGGGCGGCGTCGCGCCAGGCCAGGTCGGCGGCGATGGCGGCGTCGAGCGGGCTGCGTGACGGGTGGTCGAGCCACAGGCGCAGGGCCAAGGCCGCCTCGCGGGGCAGGCCGGCCAGCCAGCCGTCCGGCCAGGGCGGCCGCGCGGCGAGGAGCTCGGCCAGGCGCGCCGCGCCGACGCCGGGCAGGTGCGCGAGCGCCAGCCATTCGCGCGTCGCGGGCAGTGCGCCGGCGCTCACTGCGGCACCGCTCATCGTTGCACCGTTCATCGCTGCACCGTTCATTGCTGCACCGTTCATTGCTGTACCAAGGCGGCGGCCGAGGTCGGGGTGCGGACGCGGTCACCCACCTCCAGGCTGCGCGAGGCCCGCATCACCAGTGCGTAGCTCATCTTCGCGTAGGGGCGGAAGACCATCACCAGGCCGGCTTCGTTGCCGGGCAGCGTCAGCCGTTCGTCGGTGCGCGGGTCGACGACCCGCTCGCCGCGCTGCTCGACGCGCAGCACGTGCCCGGCGGCGAGGCCGTCGCGCCGCCCGCGGTCCAGCGCCACCACCTGCAGCCGCCCGACGAAGCGCACCCCGCCGGGCACCGCCAGGATTCGCCCGTCCACCTCGGCATCGGGCGCGCGGGGCACGAACTCGCGCTCGATCGCACGGCTCTCCAGCGGCAGCACGATGTCGTCGTCACGGAGCTCGCGGTGGGAGGCGACCACCTCGAGCACGGCGATCTCGCCCTCCTGGCGCACCGCCCGCACCCGACCGACGCTCTCGAGCTCGAGCCCCAGCACCTCATCGCTGGCGGCATCGCGGTAGCGCTCGCCGACGCGGTAGACGCCGTAGCGGGCGCCCGGCGTCAGCGCGCCGCGGGCGTAGAGGCGATCGCCCACGCCGCTGAGCAGGCGGCGGTCGTCGCCGGCCACCACGTAGGCCAGCGCCGCCAGGGCGTCCGGGTCGTCGATCACCCGATGGTCGCGCAGGAAGTGCTGCACCGACTCCAGCGGGATCGGCGCAATCGCCTCGCGCGGCGGGATGCGCCGCACCTCCGGCGACAGGCGCACCACGTTCTGGCCGCGCTCCAGCCCCAGGCAGGGCCGGCCGTTGCAGTCGCGGAGGGTGATGACGTCGCCCGGGTAGATGCGGTGCGGATCGTCGATCTGGGGGTTGCCCCGCCACACCTCGGGCCACTGCCAGGGATGGCGCAGGAAGCGCCCGGCGATGTCCCACAGGGTGTCGCCAGAGGCCACGGTGTAGCGCTCGGGCGCACTGTCGCGCAGCCCGCTCTCCCAGCTCGGCGCCTGTGCCCAGGCTGGCATCGCCCCCAGCGCCCACGCCACCGCCAGGCCGGCGATCGCGCGGCGCCACGCTCCCTTTGCACTCCGCTGCATCCCTGTCGCCCCCCTGCTCTGCGTCGCCACTGCCCGGGCTCCCCGGCGCGCGCCCGGGAACCCCCGGTTCATGATATAGTCTCACGCTATGGCCCGGATACGGGACAGGCGGTTTCCCCGCGCGCCCCGGAGTTCTAGACTACGGGCATCCCCTGAACCCAGCATAACGGTGATATCAACGCCATGGCCAAATTACCCATCCTCGAGTTTCCCGACGAACGGCTGCGCACCCGCGCCACGCCGGTCGAGACGGTCGATGACGAGGTGCGCCAGCTGGTCGACGACATGCTCGAGACCATGTACGACGCCAATGGCATCGGGCTGGCCGCCACCCAGGTGGACGTCCACCGGCGGGTGATTGTCATGGACGTCAGCGACGCCCGCGACCAGCCGCTGGTGCTGATCAATCCCGAGTACACGCCGCTCGGCGACGAGCGCGAGCCGATGTCCGAGGGCTGCCTGTCGATCCCCGAGTACTACGCCGAGGTGCCGCGCGCGCTCAGGGTCCGCCTCGAGGCGCTGGACCGCGACGGCACGCCCTACGAGCTGGAGGCCGACGGTCTGCTCGCCCACTGCATCCAGCACGAGTACGACCACCTGGAGGGCGTGCTCTTCGTCGACTACCTCTCGCCGCTCAAGCGCGAACGCGTGCGCAAGAAGATGGAGAAGCGCCACAAGCAGATGCAGCCCGCCTGAGCCTCCGCTTCCCCGCTCTCCAGAGCAAGCGCTTCCCTGAAGGCCGACGCCAATGGCGTCGGCCTTCGTCGTTCGGCCTGCGCTCCGGTATCATGGCCGCATTCGCCCACTGGCAAGGCCTCGCAACCATGTCACGACCCCTGCGCGTCATCTTCGCCGGCACCCCCGAGTTCGCCGCGGCGAGCCTCACCGCCCTGCTCGACAGCCGCCACTCGGTCATTGCCGTCTACACCCAGCCCGACCGCCCCGCCGGACGCGGTCGCCGGCTGACGGAAAGCCCGGTCAAGCGGCTGGCCGGCCAGCACGACCTGCCGGTCTTCCAGCCGACCACGCTGAAGTCGGCCGAGGTGCAGGCCGAACTGGCCGCCCACGCCGCGGACGTCATGGTGGTGGTGGCCTACGGCCTGATCCTGCCCCGCGCGGTTCTCGACATCCCGCCGCTCGGCTGCCTCAACGTCCACGCCTCGCTGCTGCCGCGCTGGCGCGGCGCCGCACCGATCCAGCGCGCCATCGAGGCGGGCGACGCCGAGAGCGGGGTGACCATCATGCAGATGGACGAGGGGCTGGACACCGGCGACATGCTACTCGTGCGCCGCACCCCCATCACCGCCGCCACCACCGGCGGTGAGCTGCACGACACCCTGGCCCGGCTCGGCGGCGAGGCGCTCGTCGCGGCGCTCGACGCCCTGGCTGAAGGGCGACTGCCCGCCACCCCGCAGCCCGAGCAGGGCGTCACCTATGCTGCCAAGCTCTCCAAGGCCGAGGCGGAACTCGACTTCACCTGCCCGGCCGCCGAACTCGCCGCCAGGGTCCGCGCTTTCAACCCCTGGCCGGTGGCCTGGAGCGCCCTGGGCGACTCGCGCCTGCGCCTGCTGATGGCCGAGGCGGCGACACGCCATGAGGACGAAGATGCCGAACCGCCCGGGACCCTGCTCGAGCCCGATGGCGAGGCCCTGCGCATCGCCTGCGGCGCGCGGGGCGACGAGGTGCTGCGCGTCACCCGCGCCCAACTGCCCGGTGGCAAGCCGCTGCCCGCGCGCGACCTGCTCAACGCCCGGGGCGAGCGCCTGGCCCCGGGACGGCGGCTGGGCATCTCCGCTGAGGGGGGCCGCTGATGCCGCGTTCCACCCCCCTCTCGCGCCGCGACCACTCGCTCCAGGGCGGCGGCCAGGCGGTGCGCGCCAGCGCCGCCCAGGCGCTCGCACCGGTGATCGCCTGCAAGGGCTCGCTCGACGCGCTCGATGACCACCAAGTGATCGCCCGCGACCGCGCCCTGTTCAAGGCGCTCTGCTACGGCACCTGCCGCACCTTGCCGCGCCTCGAGGCCCTCGCCGACCGGCTGCTCAAGAGCCCCTTCAAGCGTCGCGACGCCGACGTCCAGGCGCTGCTGCTGCTGGGCATCTACCAGTTGCTCTACCTGCGCATCCCCGCCCATGCCGCCGTGGGCGAGACGGCGGGCGCCGCGCGCCTGCTCGGCAAGGAGTGGGCGACTCGGGTGATCAACGGCTGCCTGCGCCGCCTCACCCGCGAGGCGACGGCCCTGCAGGCGGAAGTGGACCACGACCCCGCGGTGGCGCTGCTGCACCCGCGCTGGCTGCTCAAGGCGCTACGCCAGGCGTGGCCCGACGACTGGCGCGCCATCTGTGAGGCCAACAACGTGCCGGGCCCCATGACGCTGCGTGTCAACCGCCGCCGCGGCGACCGCGAGGCCTACCTGGAGCGCCTCACCGAGGCCGGCATCGAGGCGCGGCTGTGCACGCACTCCCCCGACGGCGTGGTGCTGGCGGCGCCCTGCGACGTCCAGGCGCTGCCCGGCTTCGCCGAGGGCGACGTCAGCGTGCAGGACGAGGCGGCCCAGCTCGCCGCGGAGCTGCTCGGGCCGAGCCTGGCGCCGCGCCCCGGCGGCCGGGTGCTGGATGCCTGCTGCGCCCCGGGCGGCAAGAGCGCCCACCTGCTGGAGCTGTTCGACATCGCACTGGTCGCGCTGGACAGCGACGCGGTGCGCCTGGCCCGCGTCGAGGACACCCTGGCGCGCCTCGGCCTCTCGGCCAGCCTGATGCACGCCGACGCCACCGGCCGCGGCTGGTGGAACGGCACCCCCTTCGACGCCATCCTGCTCGATGCGCCCTGCTCCGGCACCGGGGTGATCCGTCGCCATCCCGACATCAAGCGCCTGCGCCGCCCCTCGGACATCCCCAAGCTGGCCGAGCTGCAGCGTCGCCTGCTCGACAACCTCTGGACGCTGCTGCGCCCGGGCGGTTCGCTGGTCTACGCCACCTGTTCGGTGCTGCCCGAGGAGAACAGCGACCAGATCCGCGACTTCCTGGCGCGCACGCCGGACGCCCGGGTCACCACGCCCGAGGATCTGAGCTGGGGACGACCGGCCGGCGCCGGGCGCCAACTGCTGCCGGAGCCCGACGCTCACGACGGCTTCTTCTACGCCAGGCTGAAAAAAGTGCCAGACTGAACAGGGCAACCGACTGATTTGCACCTATAAGCCGGTCGGACCGGACGTCCTCGGAAAGCAGGAGGCAATATGAGTCACCACACCTACAAGCACATCGAGCTCACCGGTTCCTCGGAGCAGGGCATCGAAGAGGCGATCAACAACGCCATCGTCAAGGCCTCGGAGTCACTGCACGGCATGCGCTGGTTCGAGGTCGTCGACACCCGCGGCCACATCGAGCACGGCCGCGTCGCCCACTGGCAGGTCACACTGAAGATCGGTTTCACCCTCGACTGAGGCGACACCTGCCGCGGGCCTGTTCCCCGCCGGCCGGCTGGTTTATGCTAGCCGCTAAAGTAGTGCGGTGCACAAATGTGCGCCGCAAAGGTGCTCCTGCGCTCCGACCACGGACGACGACAGCCTCATGAAGATCATCATTCTCGGTGCCGGCCAGGTCGGCGGCACCCTGGCCGAACACCTGGCCCGCGAAGAGAACGACATCACCGTGGTGGACACCAACGGCGACAAGCTGCGCGAGCTGCATACCCGGCTCGACATTCGCACCGTGGTAGGGGCCGGCTCCTACCCCATGGTGCTGCGCCAGGCGGGCTGCGAGGACGCCGACATGCTGATCGCGGTGACCAGTCGCGACGAGGTCAACATGATCGCCTGCCAGGTCGCCCACACCCTGTTTCGCACCCCCACCAAGATCGCCCGGGTTCGGGCCACCGCCTACCTGACCCGCAAGGGGCTGTTCGCCCACGAGGCCATCCCCATCGACGTGCTGATCAGCCCCGAGCAGGTGGTTACCGACCACATCCGCCGGCTGATCGAGCATCCCGGGGCGCTGCAGGTGCTGGAGTTCGCCGGCGGCCTGGTGCAGCTGGTGGCGGTCAAGGCCTTCTACGGCGGCCCGCTGGTGGGCCAGGACCTCGGTTTCCTGCGCCGCCACATGCCCAGCGTGGATACCCGGGTGGCGGCCATCTACCGCCGCAACCGCCCGATCATCCCGCGCGGCGACACCGTGATCGAGGCCGACGACGAGGTCTTCTTCATCGCCGCCCGCCGCGACATCCGCGCGGTGATGAGCGAGCTTCGGCGCGTCGACCGCGGCTTCCGCCGGGTGATGATCGCCGGCGGCGGCAACATCGGCGAGCGCCTCGCCGAGCACCTCGAGCACAGCCACCAGGTCAAGATCATCGAGCACGGCATCGAGCGCTGCACGGTACTCTCCGAGCGCCTCGACCGCACCGTGGTGCTGCACGGCAGCGCCACCAGCAAACGGCTGCTCGAAGAGGAGAACATCGAGGACTGCGACATCTTCTGCGCGCTCACCAACGACGACGAGGTCAACATCATGTCGTCGATGCTGGCCAAGCGCATGGGCGCCAAGAAGGTGCTGACACTGATCAACAACGCGGCCTACGTCGACCTGGTGCAGGGCGGCGAGATCGACATCGCCATCTCGCCGCAGCAGGCCACCATCGGCAGCCTGCTGACCCACGTGCGGCGCGGCGACATCGTCAACGTCCACTCGCTGCGGCGCGGCGCCGCCGAGGCGATCGAGGCGATCGCCCACGGCGATGCCCAGTCATCGAAGGTGGTGGGACGCGCCATCGGCGAGATCGACCTGCCCAAGGGCACCACCATCGGCGCCATCGTACGCGGCAAGGAGGTGCTGATCGCCCACGACGACGTGGTGGTGGAATCCGGCGACCACGTCATCCTCTTCGTCATCGACAAGCGGCGTATCCGCGAGGTGGAGCGTCTCTTCCAGGTCGGACTGACGTTCTTCTGATGCGGTCGTCACGCCTGCCGACACCCCCGAGCCCCGGCCCGGCACGGCCGTCCACGGCCCCCGCCTGCCTCGTCTGGGAGGGGACGCCATGAGCTTGCGCATGATCCTGCGCATCCTAGGCCTGCTACTGATGATGTTCAGTCTGACCATGGCGCCGCCGATCGTCATTTCCTGGCTGTTCGCCGACGGCATGTGGCAGGACTTCCTGACCGCCATCGCCATCACCGTGGCGGCCGGGGCAGTACTTTACCTGCCCAACCGCCGCGCCCGCCGCGAGCTGCGCACCCGCGACGGCTTCCTGATCGCGGCGCTGTTCTGGAGCGTGCTGGGGCTCTTCGGCTCACTGCCGCTGATGTTTGCCGGCGAGGCGACGCTCTCCTTCACCGATGCGGTCTTCGAGTCCTTCTCGGGGCTCACCACCACCGGAGCGACGGTGATCACCGGCATCGAATTCCTGCCCAAGTCGATCCTCTACTACCGCCAGCAACTGCAGTGGCTCGGTGGCATGGGTATCGTGGTACTGGCCGTGGCGATCCTGCCGACGCTCGGCGTGGGCGGCATGGCGCTCTACCGCACCGAGATCCCGGGACCGCTCAAGGACTCCAAGCTCACCCCGCGTATCACCGAGACGGCCAAGGCGCTGTGGTACATCTACGCCGCCCTGACACTCACCTGCATGCTCGCCTACATGGCCGCCGGCATGCACTGGTTCGACGCCCTGGGCCACAGCTTCTCCACCGTGGCCATCGGCGGCTTCTCCACCTACGACGCCAGCATCGGCCACTTCGACAGCGCCGCCATCGAGCTGATCTGCGCGGCCTTCCTGATCGTCTCGGCAATGAGCTTCAGCCTGCATTTCATGGCCTGGCGCGGCCGGCAACTGCGCCACTACCTGCAGGACCCGGAAGCGCGCTTCCTGCTGCTGTTCCTGACCGGCCTCACCGTGATCACCGTGGTGTCGCTGTGGCTCACCGGGGTCGAAGACATCGAGCTCGGTCTGCGCCACGGTTTCTTCGAAGTGGTCTCGGTGGCGACCACCGCCGGCTTCGCGGTGGCGGACTTCTCCGCCTGGCCCGGGGCGCTGCCCTTCCTGCTCTTCGTGACCGCCTTCGTCGGCGGCTGCTCCGGCTCCACCGGTGGCGGCATGAAGGTGATCCGCATCATCCTGATCCTCAAGCAGGGCCTGCGCGAAATCATGCGCTTGATCCACCCCAGCGCGGTGATCACCGTGAAGATCGGCCGGGTCAGCGTGCCCGACGGCATCGCCCAGGCGGTGTGGGGCTTCTTCTCGGTCTACCTGCTGCTCTTCTTCCTGATGCTGGTCGGCGTCATGGCCACGGGGGTCGACCAGGTCACGGCCTGGTCGACGGTGGGCTCGGCGCTCAACAACCTCGGCCCGGCGCTGGGCGAGGCCAGCGCACATTACGGCAATCTGCCGGAAGCGGCCAAGTGGATCCTGGTGGTGGCCATGCTGCTCGGCCGCCTGGAGATCTTCACCGTGCTGGTATTGTTCACGCCCGCCTTCTGGCGCAAATGACCGGGGTTTGGCGTGCTGCGCCGCTTCATGGATAATCGGCCCACTCACCCCCTACCGCCGAGCGTCCATGATCGACTCCCAGGAACCCGCCACCGCCCCCGAGCCGGCCGGCACCGTCAGCGGCCCATGCCGGGTCATCACGGTGGGCGGGACCCGCTACACCCTGCTGGGCACCGCCCACGTCTCCGCCGACAGCGCCGAGGACGTCCGCACCCTGATCCGCTCCGGCGACTTCGACGCCGTCGCCATCGAGCTGTGCGACTCGCGCCACCAGAACCTCAGCAACCCCGATGCGCTGGGCGAGCAGGACCTCTTCGCCATCTTCCGCCAGGGCAAGGCCGGGATGGTGGCGGCGAGCCTGGCGCTGGGCGCCTTCCAGCAGCGCCTCGCGGAGCAGTCCGGCATCGAGCCCGGCGCCGAGATGCGCGCCGCCCTGGAGGAGACGCGGCGCGACGACTTGCCGCTGCTGCTGATCGACCGCGATGTCGGCATCACCCTGAAGCGCATCTACCACAACGTGCCCTGGTGGCAGCGCCTCTCGCTGTTCTCGGGGCTGCTCGGCAGCGTGCTGTCGCGCCAGGAGGTGTCGAGCGAGGAGATCGAACGGCTCAAGGAGGGCGATGTCCTGGAGTCCACCTTCAGCGAGTTCGCCGCCGAGTCCGAGACGCTCTACACGCCGCTGATCAGCGAGCGCGACCGCTACATGGTACTGCGCCTGGCCGAACAGGCCCCGCCCGGGCGCTACCGCCACGTGCTGGTGGTGATCGGCGCCGGCCACCTCAAGGGCATGGCCGAGCAGTTCGAGCAGCCGCTGCCCGCCGCCCCGCGCGCCGAGCGCGAGGCGCTGGAGGCCACCCCGCCCCCCTCCCGGCTGTGGCGTACCCTGCCGTGGCTGATCACCGCGCTGGTCCTCACCGGCTTCGTGATCGGCTTCTCGCGCAATACCGAGCTCGGCTGGCAGCTGGTCGGCGAGTGGTTCGTGATCAACGGCGCGCTCTCGGGCCTGGCCACCCTGGTCGCCCTGGCCCACCCGCTGACCGTAGCCGCCACGGTAGTCGCCGCCCCGCTCACCTCGCTCAACCCCACCATCGGGGCCGGCTTCGTCGCCGCCGGCGTCGAACTCTTCCTGCGCAAGCCCAAGGTGCGCGACTTCTCGACCCTGCGCCATGACGTCACCGAACTGAAGGGCTGGTGGCGCAACCGCGTCTCGCGCACCCTGCTGGTGTTCCTGTTCGCGACGCTGGGCTCCGCCGCCGGCACCTGGATCGCCGGCTTCCGCATCGCCGACGCCCTGCTCGGCGGCTGAGCATCTCCGCTTTGTCCGGTCGGTGGCACGCTCACCCAGCCAAGGCCAAGGGCTAGGGGTCGCCATCCGAGCTGGCCTCAGCAAGATAGAAGGCCTCGATGACTTGAGCGATCAGCTTGCGCTTCGCCACGGGTAACGCCAGGTACTGGTCCAGTACCTGGCGTTCCTCGGCACTGATCGAGGCTTCCCACCGCCCCCTGGCCTCACGAATCTGCCGGCCAACGGTCTCGCCATAGCGCAGCGTCTGGGGCTCTACCTCCAGCCAGGCCGCCAGCACCTCGATCTTTTCCTGCTTCGGCAGGGTCTCGCCAAGCAGCCATCGTCTGACCCCCTGAAGCGTCACGGGCTTGCCCCAGTAGCGCAGGTTGAATTCACGCTCCAGCACGGCGGGGCGGGGCTCGTAGCCGGCAGCGCGCATGGCGCTGGCCAGGCGCTCGGCAAAGGAAGTCTTGTCGCTCATGGCGGCAACTTGCCGCGTGGGCCGTACGCCAAGATAAACTCTAGTTGAACAGGCATGTGAACCAATGGTTAAATTAACAAAACAGGAAATATCCTGTGCCCCGAAACCAAAACGCAGGCGATGGTAACCACGGGCGGCCCGGCCTGCGGGGAGCCAAGCCAAGGACACAGCCATGGACTCGCTGGGAATGGACCTCGAAGCGAGCGACTACCGTGCGGCACTAAAGCGCGACACTCGAGCCATTCAACCGTGTGGCTGCCTCGTCACCGTCGATCGACAGTGGCGCCGTATCCGTATGGCCAGCATCAATCTGGGGTGCTTTTTCGACCTGACGAGCGACGAGGCTCTCGACCACTCTCCACATCGACTCCTCGGCGCCCCACTCGTCGATGCCTTGCAGCAAGCCCTTTCGCACAACACCCAGGCAGAACCGAGCCGCTTTGCCTCTCACCGCCTGAGATCAGCCGAGCGCTCCCTTCTGGTTACCGCGCACGGTACGACATCAGGTGCCACCCTCGAGATCGAACCGCTCGACGGTCTGCGCGACGACTTGACTTGCCGAGCCATGGCCTGGGGTAGCCGCATTGCCGAATGCGCCGACGAGGAGCAGACAGCCGAGCTGTGGCTGCGTGCCATTCGCGAACTCAGCGGCCATGACCAGGCATCGATTCACCACTTCGCACCGACAGCATGCCCCACATCCGCTAGCCTTGCCCCCCTGCGCATGGTCGCCGACACGCAGGCCAACCCCATTCCCCTCATCGGCGAGCCACTCGCCAGCGAGGCCTTATCGTCCAGTGACCTACTGGCATTACCCGCGGAACCGGCCCGGCAACTTCGCCAGCGCACCATTCGCTCCGTGCTGGCGATCCCTCTCCAGCATGGCAGCGAGCCCCCTTGGGGGACGCTAATCGGCTACAGTAACGTGCCACGCTACCTGTCCCCACCGCTGCGCCGCCTGCTTCAGTTGATCACGCAAACGGCATGGCAGCGGCTCCAACTGCTGGATGCACGACGCAACTTGCAACGCCGGCAGCGCTTCCTTGACACCTACGGGCGGATCGACATTGGCAGCCAGCAGCGCCTGCCGATTCGTACCCTGCGTGAGGCCAGCCAGACGTGGCTCGATGACTTCCGAGCATGCGGCATGCTCCTCGTCCATGGCGATCAGGTCAATGGCATCGGGATGCATCCAGACACGTCGACACTGGCCCAGATTACCCACTTCCTGGAAGGGCACAGCCGATCCCTGCCCTGGGCGAACCACGATCTATCCCAAACTCCCCTCGCCGGCATCCTGGTACAAAACTGTCCCATCGCCGGATTGCTCGCCACACCGCTGAGCACCGGTGGTAAAGCGGATGGCTGGCTGCTGCTTTTCCGCCAGGCGCACCGCAACGGCGTCGGCCGGCCATGGAGCACCTCCGACCTGCATAGCGCACAAGACTTGGCATGCATGCTGTCTGCCGACATAGCCGTGTGCAACGCACGGCAAGTCGCCCACCAGTTGCAGAAGCACAACGCGACCCTCATGCGGCTCGCGCACACCGACCCGGTCACCCAGATCGCCAACCGACACCGCATCGAGCAGGTGCTCGATGACGAGTTGCTCGACTGCGAGCATAGCCACAGGCCCTGCTCGCTGCTGCTCTTCGACATCGATCACTTCAAGCGCATCAACGACACCCATGGCCACGACGCGGGCGACAAGGTCCTGCGTCAACTCGCCCAGGAAACCCTCACCCGCCTGCGCGCCGGCGATCATCTGGGGCGCTGGGGGGGAGAGGAATTCCTGATCATTGCCCCAGACTGCCCCTTGCAGGCAGCGACCGAACTGGCCAACAGACTGTGCCGGGAGCGACAGAGCACCCCTATCCCACCGGCGGGAAGCATATCGATAAGCATCGGTGTCACCTGCTGGCAACCAGGTGACACGCCCAAGAGCATCGTGCGGCGTGCAGATCTCGCCATGTACGAAGCGAAGGAAGCAGGACGCGGCTGCGTGCGCGTGGTGGAAACGCCCCCCTGAAGCGGGTTACGCCCCTCGCCGCCCCAGCAGCCGCCGCATCGCCGCCGTCGGCGCCTCGATCTTCTCGAAGCGCCGGCTGGCAGCGTAGCTGTCGTTGAAGGCGTCGAAGTAATCATCCAGCACCTGGGCGGCGTCGGTATCGCCGCCCTGGCGCAGCAGCTCGGCGGCGACCTCGGCGGTGCACAGATGCGCGCTCGAGGCCGGCTTGCGCAGCCGGTAGCGGGTCTGGCGCTGCGTGGCCAGCGGCAGCACGGGCAAGGCGTCGAGGTAGGGGCTCTTGCGGAAGATGCGCCGCGCCTGACGCCAGGTACCGTCGAGCAGAATAAAGACCGGTGTCTTCCCGCTGTGCCGGCTCATCACGACGCGCTCCATCCCCACCACCCGGTCGGCATAGTCGGGCTGATCGTCGGGAAAGATCACGAAGGGCGCGTAGCGCGGATCGTCGAGCAGCGCCAACAGTCGCGCGTCCGGGGCCGTACGGTACCAGGTGAACACCTCGGTGCCCGGCAACACATCGCGGATCAACCGGCCAGTATTGGTGGGCTTGTGGTGCTCCAGGGGGTGGGTCAGGAGCCACACCCGTGCCCGGCTCGTGGCGGCGACCCGGTAGGGGCAGAGGCAGTTGAGCGCCGGCAGGTTGCAGCCGGGGCAGCGCTCGACGAAGCTGCCGCGCGCCTTGAACTCGCGCCGCGGCGGGCGGGGATGGCCGGTCGCGGGGTCGCCGGCCGCCGGGGCGGTGGCAGGATCAGGGGGCGTCGGGCGAAGCGGATTGTCGGTCATGGGGGCGGCTGGCTGAAAACGGGGTGCGGCATTCTAGCATGCGCCCCGCACAGGGAGCGGCGGTCACTCAAACAGCGTCTCCGGCACCCACAGCCGCCCCTCGCGCCGCCAGTGGCGCACCAGCGCCGGCACGCCCTCGCCGGCGGGTCGGTCGAGGCGCACCACGCCGGGCGGTGCCAGGGCGTGGGCCTCGGGATCGACCAGCACGCAGGGCGTGTCGAGCGGCACGTACTCGAGCAGCGACGCTGCCGGCATCACCGCCAGCGAGGTGCCCACCACCAGCAGCAGGTCGGCCGTGGCGGCGATGTCGCACGCCTCGCCGAAGCGCGGCACGCTCTCGCCGAACCACACCACGTCCGGGCGCAGCTGGCTGCCCTTGTCGCACACATCGCCCAGGCGGATGCCGCCGCGCCGCAGCGGGTAGCGCAGGCGCGGGTCGACCGAGGAGCGCGCCTGGAGAATCTCGCCGTGCAGGTGCAGCACGTCGCGCGAGCCGGCACGTTCGTGCAGGTCGTCGATGTTCTGGGTGATGATGCTGACCCGAAAGCCCGGCGTCTCGAGCGCCGCCAGCGCCCGGTGGGCGGCATTGGGACGAGCCCGGCGCACCTGGTCGCGGCGGGCATCGTAGAAGCGCAGCACGCGCTCGGGGTCGCGGGTCCAGGCCTCCGGTGTGGCGACCGCCTCGATGGGGTGGTCGGCCCACAGGCCGTCGCTGGCACGGAAGGTCTGGATGCCACTCTCGGCGCTGATGCCGGCGCCGGAGAGCACCACCAGATGGGGACGCCGGGACTCCTCCACTGCGCTCTCCTCGTCTTGCTTGGCCTCGTCTTGCCTCGTCCTGTCGTGTCGTGTCGTCTCAGTAGACCAGGCCGTTGCCCTCGCTGGCGGCGAAGCGCTGCTTGTTGCGATAGGGGTAGACGTCGATCACCCGGCCGTCGCGAATCGCCTGCTGCAGCCCCTGCCAGTAGTCGGCGTCGAGCAGCTCCGGATGCAGCTCGTAGAAGAGCTTGCGCAGGCGTACGTCGGCGAACAGGAAGGGGCCGAACTCCTCGGGGAAAATATCATTCGGCCCCACCGAGTACCAAGGCTCGTCGGCCAGCTCCTGCTCCGGGTAGAGAGGCTCGGGGATGTGGCGGAAGTTGCACTCGGTCAGGTAGCAGATCTCGTCGTAGTCGTAGAAGATCACCCGGCCATGGCGGGTCACCCCGAAGTTCTTGAGCAGCATGTCGCCGGGGAAGATGTTGGCCGCGGCGAGCTGCTTGATGGCGTTGCCGTAGTCCTTGAGCACGGCACGCGTCTCGGCCGCGTCGCACTGCTCCAGGTAGAGGTTGAGCGGGGTCATCATGCGCTCGGTGTAGCAGTGCTCGATGATCACCTTGTCGCCCTTGAGGTAGACGGTGGAGGGCGCGACGCGCAGCAGCTCCTCCAGGCACGCCGGGTCGAAGTGATCCTGGCGGGCGATGAAGTGGGAGAACTCCTGGGTGTCGGCCATGCGCCCGACGCGGTCATGGCGCTTGACCAGGCGGTACTTCTCGCGCACGTCCTCGCGGCTCATCTCCTTGGTGGGGTCGAAACGGTCCTTGATGATCTTGAACACGGTGCGAAACGACGGCAGCACGAACACCGCCATCACCATGCCGCGCACGCCGGGGGCGATGATGAAGCGGTCCTCGCGCTTGGCCACCTGGCGGTTGAGGGCGCGGAAGAACTCCGTCTTGCCGTGCTTGAAGAAGCCGATGGCGGCATACAGCTCGCCGGCGGGCTTGTCGGGCATCAGCTCGCGCAGGTAGTCGACGAACTCGCCCGGCACCTGCACCTCCACCTGGAAGTAGGCGCGGGTGAAGGAGAAGATGATCGACACCTCGTTGGGCTCGATCAGTACCGTGTCCAGGTGCAGCCCCTCGCTGGCCTCCTGCCGTTCGCCGTGCAGGATGGGCAGCACCAGCGGCACCTGCGTCCCGCCGCCGCGGATGCGTCCCACCAGGTAGGCTCCCTTGTTGCGGTAGAAGACGCTCTTGAGCAGCTCGACCTCGGCATCGGCGTCGTCGAGGATCGCCCCCGGCAGGTGGCCGCGCAGGAAGTCCCCGCCGAGGCCGGCGTCGCGCTCGAGGTCGTCGAAGGCGGTCTCGAAGGGCGCCTCCGCCAGCGCCCAGCGGATCGCCGCATCCCAGTCGCCGTACACCGTGAAACGCCGGCAGCGCTCGATCCCCGAGTGGTGGGCCGCCTTGCGCCGCGAGCTGTAGACGAACATCCAGTCGTTGCGGATATGGCGGTGATGAAAGATCGAGCAGAACAGCGAATTGAAGTAGGTCTCGGCGAGCTCGTAGTCGAGGCGCTGGCTGATCAGGTCCGAGTAATGGGTCTTGGCCTCGCGCCAGCACTCGCAGTGGGTGAGCTCCTCCTCGCTCAGGGTGCGTCTGAGCCGGTCCAGCGTCTCTCCCACCTTCTGCTCGTAGAGGTTGATGCGCTCCGCCGAGGCCTGCTGCGCCTCGCGCCAGGCGGCGTCGCGGAAGCGCCGGCTGGCATCGGCGGTGATCGCCTTGAAGCGCGAGCGGTACTCGTCGAAGCCGTGGAGGATGGTGGCGGCGAGGCGATAGGCAGGCGACAGCTTCATGGCGGACTCCGGGCAGCGTGATCCCCCAGCATCGCGGATTTCGCCGTTGTCCGCGAGCCGACCATGGTGGATCAGCATGTAGTCATACGACAGGTCGAGCGGCGAAGGTCGGGCCGCGCGCCCCACCCGGGTCATCGTTTCATCACATTCCTGTCGTCGGCTCGTCACGCTCGGCGGGCACGCTCATCGATACAGCCCGCCATACCCTGCCGACGAGGAAGCCCATGCGTATCTGCCTGGTCAGCGAGACCTGGCCACCCGACATCAACGGCGTCGCCCACACCCTCAACCACCTGAGCGATGCCCTGCTCGCCCGTGGCGAGGCGCTGCAGCTGGTCCGTCCCATTCCGCGCCTGGCCAAGCATCGCCGACGGCTTCCCGGCATGCAGGCGGAGCTGCAGGTGCGCGGCCTGCCCATGCCGGGCTACCCGGAGGTGCGCATCGGCCTGCCCGCCGCACGCGGCCTGCGGCGCCTGTGGCAGGAGCAGCGCCCGGACGTGGTCTACCTGGCCACCCAGGGCCCGCTCGGCTGGTCGGCCCGGCGCGTCGCCCGGCGCCTCGGTATCCCGGTCGTGGCCGGCTGGCACACCAACTTCGACCACTACTGCCACGCCTACGGCCTGCCCTGGCTGACCTCGGCCGTGCTCGCTGGCCTGCGGCGTTTCCACAACGGCTGCGCCGCCACCCTGGTGCCGACACACGCCCAGGCCGAGGCATTGACCGCCAAGGGGTTCACCGGCCTGGCGGTGATGGGGCGCGGCATCGACGGCGCACGCTTCTCGCCGCGCCATCGCGATGCGCTGCTGCGCGAGCAGTGGGGCGTCGGCGAGCACCAGCCCGTCGCGCTCTACGTGGGCCGCCTGGCCGCGGAGAAGAACCTCGCGCTGCTCGAGGCGAGCTTTCGCGCCCTGCTCGACGCCCGCCCCGACATGGCCTTGGTGGTCGTCGGCGACGGGCCATGGCGGGCGGCCCTGGAAAAGGCCCTGCCCGAGACCCACTTCACCGGCTTCCTGCCCCGCGAGGCGCTGGCACGCCACTACGCCAGCGCCGACATCTTCCTGTTTCCCTCGCTCTCCGAAACCTGGGGCAACGTGGTGCTGGAGGCGATGGCCAGCGGCCTGGCCGTGGTGGCCTACCGCCACGCCGCAGCCGCCGAGCTGATCGACCACGACCGCAACGGCCTGGCCATCCCCCCGGGCGACGAGAGCGCCTTCTGCACCGCGGCGGTCTCTCTCTGCCAGCACCCGGCCCGCTATGCCCGGCTGGGGCGCGCCGCCCGCCAACGCGCCCTGGAGTATCGCTGGCCGGCCATCGCCGATACCTTCCTCGCCGTTCTCGACCATGCCCGGGAGAGTGCCCATGAAACCACGCGCCCCTGCGGTATTTGACCGCCTCGACCTGATCGAATGGCAACTCTGCCAGCGTATCGCCCACTTCAGCCTCTACCGCCCCTGGCTTGCCACTCTGCGCACCGCCAGCAAGCTCGGCGACTGGCCGGTGTGGGTGGCAGTGACCGCCGCCCAGCCCTGGCTGCATGACGAGGATGGGGTCGACTATCTCCTGCAGTACGTGGTGACGGCCAGCCTGGCCATCGTCGTCTACCGCCTGCTCAAGACCCGGCTGTGTCGCGAGCGCCCCTTCATCACCTTCGGCACGCGCATCGCCTGCCTCGAACCCGCCCGCGACCGTTACAGCTTCCCCAGCGGACATACGATGCACGCGGTGCTGTTCTGCGCCCTCACCGCCAGCCACGCCCCCGGGCTCCTGCCGCTGCTGCTGCCCTTGGCGCTGCTGATCGCCGTGTCGCGGGTCGGCCTGGGGCTGCACTACGTCAGCGACGTCATCGCCGGCGGCACCATCGGCTACGCCTTCGCGGTTGCCAGCCTGGCATTGGCAGGCTAGCCGCTCAGGCTACGTTCGCGCGCGGTATCGCCTCCCATGGCCCAGGCCGCGAAGCAGGCGATTCAGTACGCCTTCGGACCTGCGTGGCGGCGATCGTCACGAGCGGCTGACCGTCGCCATCGAAGGCTTCCAGGCTCGTCAGCGCACCGCCCTGCAACGCCGGTCGTGACGCCTGCCACAGCCGCGCGACGGCCGTCATGTCCAGTCGCAGGGCACACGATTCGCCGGTCACGACGAGCCAGCGGCCACGACGCCGCAGCCGCGCGATGCGGCCGACGGCCGCCTGGCGGCAGCCCACGGTGGCCACGCTGATCGTCACGGGCACGCCCCAGTCGGCGGCCGCGGCGAGCCACACGGGCAACGCCTCGGCCGGCAAGGCATGGGTAAAATGCCCCTCGAGGAGCGCCAGGGCCTCGTGGCGCTCGAGACGGTAGCGACCCAGCAAGGCATCACGCGCGGCATCATCGACCGGCATCGCCCAGGCCGCGGCCAGACCGGGCACGGCCGGCAGCGGGCGCCGTGGCAGGGGGGAGAGCCGGGTAAAGGCGGGCGGGGTGGCGCTGCGCATGGCGACCAGCGCTCGCCAGCCGGCGGAGAGGACGCCGTTCCGGGGAGCACAGCCATGCACGTAGCGGCCATGCGGGTCGAAGAGCTGGAGGCGCCAGGGCGCCAGCGGCGCCTCACCGCGCACCAAGCACGCCCAGTGCCAGCGCCGCGGCTGCCAGCGCATGGCCAGGCGGTCGGCATCCAGGGCCGTCGCGCCTGCCACCACGGCCGGATAGCGCCCGGTCTGGGCGAGCCTGACCGGCGCCGAGCCGGTCACCACCCGGACGTCGCCCAGTTCGGCCAGATGATTGGCCAGCCGGCACGGCGCCATGGGCAGCGTCCAGACGTCCCGCCCCAGGCGAGAGGCCTGGACCTCGCCCTCGCTGATGCCCAAGCGCTCGGCGAGAGCCGAGGTCGACATCGCCAGGTGAGCCGCTTGCACGGCGTCGACGGCATCCAGGATGGCCTGCTGACGTGCGCTCGAGAACTCCATCCGTCTCTCCTTGGCGGCCAGGGGCGGCCGCTCGCTTCCGGTCGGGGGGAGGGGACACATCGATTAATGATAAACATTATCATTTGAATTGGCAAACGGCGCGACGCTCGCCGTCGGCGCTACGTCCAGATGACGAGCGACTCAGTGCTCGGTACGCCGCCGGTCGACGAAGAGACTGTTGCCGGGGCGCTGCTTGGCCTGAGCCTTGAGTTCGGAGAGCTCGCTGGCGATGTCCAGGGCGTTGCCGCCCGTCCTGGCCGCGACGGGACGCGCAGCCAGCGACAGACTGACGATGGGGAAGAAGGTATCCTCCCCCCGGCGGTTCTCGAGGCGGATTCCGCCGGCCCGTCGGTCCTCGGCATCGTAGAAGTCGGGGGCGAGCGTGGCGAAGCCATCGAGGATACGCCGGCAGGTGTCACGCCAGCTCCCCGCCTCGAGCAGCAGCATGAAGTCGTCGCCGCCCACGTGACCGATGAAGTCCTCCTCGCCGGCCTGCGCCTGCAGCAGTTGGGCGACGGCAATGATCACCCGGTCACCGCGCGCATAGCCGTAGGCGTCGTTGAACGCCTTGAAGTTGTCCAGGTCGCAGTACACCGCCGTGAAGGGCGCGCCGCTCTCCAGCCAGCGGCTCAGCGTCTCGTTGATCAGAATATTGCCCGGCAGGCCCGTCAGCGGGTTGGCGTGGCGCGCCTGACGAACCTGGATGGCGGTGATCTCGCGCAGCAGGTCGACGATGTTGCCCATGCCCCGGTAGGCGCCCTCGCCATCGACGATCACGAAATCCTCCTGCTGGGCGCCCTGGCCGTCGGTCACCTGCTGACTGAGCTTGGCCAGCGGCAGGTCCTCGGCCACCACCAGCGCCTGGCTGTCGGCCAGCTCGCGCACCCGGCGCTTGGTGTAGAGCGCGTGGCTGAACTGGTTGGTGAACAGCGTCAGGAAGGCGTTGCGCCGCACCACACCCAGCGGCCGGCCCTGCTCCACCACCGCCACGCAGCGCAGCTGCGGCTGGCGGCGGAAACGCTCGAGCAGCTCCAGCACGGGCAGCTCGGGGGCCACCGGCTCGATGGGGCGGGTTATGGCACAGGCGCAGTGCGCCTGCTCGCCGCACGGCGGGGCATGGGCGGGCAGTAGGTGCTCGACGTGGAGGGGCGGGCTCGCGCAGGGGCGCGCGAAGAAGTAGCCCTGCAGCAGCGAGAGTCCCCGGTCGAGCTCCCACAGGCAGCGATGCTCCTGCTCGGTCTCGATGCCCTCGGCGATCAGCCGGCAGTCGAGGCTGCGCGCCACGTCGAGAATCGAGCGCAGGAACTCGCGCTTCGCCGGCGCCTGGTCGATGCCGGCGACGAAGTGGCGATCGAGCTTGACGAAATCCGGGCGCAGCTCCGACCAGTGGCGCAGGCTGGAGTGACCGGCACCCAGGTCGTCGAGCGCCACCTGGAAGCCCATCTCGCGGTAGTGGGCCACGGCCTGGCGCATCAGCGCGTAGTCGTGGATCGGCATGTGCTCGGTCAGCTCGATCACCACCCGGTTGGGGGCCAGGCCGGCCTCGTGCAGGAAACTCAGCGTCAGGCCCTCGCGGAAGTCGCGCTCGACGATGGTGGCGGGCATGACGTTGAGGAAGAGCCGCCCGGGCAGCCCCAGCGCCACGAAGCGCTGGATCGCCAGGCGCCGGCACAGCAGGTCGAGCTCGACCAACAGGCCGGCCTGCATGGCCTCGTCGAAGAGGCGCACCGGCGAGTGCAGCGGCGAGCCCTCCGGCCCTCGCACCAGCGCCTCGTAGCCGTGGATCGCCTGCCGGCTCATGTCAACGATGGGCTGGAAGAACACCCTGAGCCGATCGCCCTCGAGGATCGCCCTGAGTGACTGCCGTTCCTGTTCCTCTACCATCATCGCTAGCCCCGTGCGCAGCCTGATCATGCCCCAAGCGTGCGACACCGGCGTGACAGAAGCATGACAGCGCCGAGGCGAGCCGGGCGGGGCCGGCCTCCTTCACGCGCAAGCCGCGCGCGACGGCGCGACAATCACCGCGCAGGATGACAGCACCGCCCTCAGCGGCGACAATGGCCGGCCTTGCATCGCATTCCGGGCCGGGCATGTCGCAACCGCTACCCCTCCTGTATCAGGATGACCACCTCGTCGCCGTGCACAAACCCGCGGGGCTGCTGGTGCACCGTACGGCGCTGGCACGTGGCGAGCGCGAGTTCCTGGTACAGCGACTGCGCGACCAGTTGGGTCGGCGCGTCTACCCGGTGCACCGCCTGGACCGCCCCACCTCGGGGGTGATGGTGTTCGCCCTCGACCCGGCGAGCGCCACGCGGCTCGGCGAAACGTTCACCGAACGCCGCGTCGACAAGCGCTACCTTGCCGTGGTGCGCGGCATCGGCCCCGAGCGCGAGCGGCTCGACTATGCGCTGCGCGAGGAGGACGGCCGCCGTCCCAAGGCGGAGATGCCGGCCCTGCCGGCGGTCACCGACATCCGCCGGCTCGACAGCGTGGAGCTGCCGGTGCAGGTGGACCGCTACCCCCAGGCCCGCTACTCGCTGATGGAGGCGCGCCCGCTCACCGGGCGCCGCCACCAACTGCGCCGCCACCTGTCGCGGCGCGGCTACCCGATCATCGGCGATGCCAAGCACGGCAAGGGCAACCACAACCGCTTCTTCGCCGAGCGGCTCGACTGCCCGCGCCTGCTGCTGGCCGCCGTGGGCCTGGCATTCGACCACCCCGTCGAGCCGCGGCGGCTGCTTTTGAGCTGTGCCCTGGACGCCACCATGGCTCGCCTGTTCGCACGCTTCGGCTGGGCCGGCCACCTGCCGGTGAACGACGCCCGCCTGAGCGAGGCCCCTGTCCCCGAATCCGCAAGCCGAGATCCCCTGACCCCGTTGCCATGACCGAGTTTTCCCCTGCCTTCGTTCCCGCCACCGTGGACGACCACGAGCTGCGCTTCGGCGGCATCCGCCGCCTCTACGGCCAGCGCGCCGCCGAGCGCTTCCGCAGTGCCCACGTGGTGGTCGTCGGCGTCGGCGGCGTGGGCAGCTGGACCGTGGAGGCGCTGGCGCGCTCCGGCATCGGCCGGCTGACGCTGATCGACCTCGACGACGTCTGCGTCTCCAACGTCAACCGCCAGCTCCACGCCCTCGACGGCACCATCGGCCGCCCCAAGGTCGCGGTGCTCGCCGAGCGCTGCCGAGCCATCCAGCCCGGCATCGAGGTGGTGGCCGACACCGCCTTCGTCACCCCCACCAACCTGGCCAGGCGACTGCCCCTGGACGCCGACCACGTGGTGGACGCCATCGACAGCGTGGCGGCCAAGGCGGCGCTGATCGCCTGGTGCCGCCGCCACAAGCTGCCGATCACCGTGACCGGCGCCGCCGGTGGCCAGACCGACCCTACCCGCATCCGCGTCGCCGACCTCACGCGCACCGAGCACGACCCGCTGCTCGCCAAGGTGCGCGCCCGGCTGCGTCGTGACTACGGCTTCTCGCGCAATCCCAAGCGGCGCTTCGCCGTGGAATGCGTCTACTCTGACGAACAGCTGGTCTATCCCGCCGCCGACGGCGAGGTGTGCGCCACCAAGCCCGGCCAGGGTGAGACAACACGCCTCGACTGTGCCTCGGGCTTCGGCGCCGCCACCTTCGTCACCGGCAGCTTCGGCTTCGTGGCCGCCTCGCGGGTGCTGGCGCGGCTGGCCAAGCAGGCCGCCGCGGCGGCCAAGACCAACGACACCCCCCCCTGACCCTCAGCCTGGAGCTCGAGATGTCACACCCTACCCCCGTCCCCGGCATCTACTGCCACTACAAGGGCAACCGCTACGAGGTGTTCGGCCTGGCGCACCACAGCGAGACCGAGGAGGCGCTCGTCGTCTACCGCGCCCTGTACGGCGACTACGGCCTCTGGGTGCGACCGCTGGACAACTTCACCGAGACCGTCGAGGTGCAGGGCGAGCCGGTGCCGCGCTTCGAGCTGGAGAAGGCATTCGTCTGAGCCCGGCGTGCGGCACGCGCGGAAGCGACGACACCGGCACGCCACGGCCGGCGCCGCAACGAAGGCGCCCGCATCGGTGAAGCCGATACGGGCGCGAGCGTGTCGGGGACGAGAGGCGTTACTCGTCGCCGGCTTCCTGCATCTGCTTCTGCAGGTAGTTCTCGATGCCGACCGTGTCGATCAGGCCGAGCTCGGTCTCGAGATGGTCGATGTGCCCCTCCTCCTCGGCGAGGATGTCGCGCAGCAGGTCACGGGTCACGTAGTCCTGCACCGATTCACAGTAGGCGATCGCCTCGATGTAGCCCTTGCGGCCCTCGTGTTCGAGCTTGAGGTCGCACTCGAGCATTTCGCGGGTGTTCTCGCCGATGTTCAGCTTGCCGAGGTCCTGCAGGTTGGGCACGCCCTCGAGGAAGAGGATGCGCTCGATCAGCTTGTCGGCGTGGTTCATCTCGTCGATGGACTCGTCGAACTCCCACTTGGCCAGCTTCTTCAGCCCCCAGTCCTTGTACATCTTGGCGTGCAGGAAGTACTGGTTGATGGCCACCAGTTCGGCGCCTAGAGCCTTGTTGAGATGCTCGATGACCTTGGCATCGCCTTTCATAGCGTTTCTCCCTCTTCATCGCGGTTGGGGCGGACATGGCTTGTTGTCAGGGTAGTGCCGGCCATACGCCACAGGCGCGGCCCTCTGCCGCACGGCAGATACCCCCAGTATTGCCCAGTCACCGGGAAAAGTCCAAATACGACAACGAGTTGGGAGAAAACCAACCAGAATGAGAAGGATTGGCTATTGCCTCCGCGACCGAAGCGCAGAGGCGGTAGGAAACGTCACACGGCGTAGGCCAGGTCGTCGACGGCGGCGGCCATCTGCCCCACGATCGCCTCACGGGTGATCTGCTTGGCCACGCAGGCACACTTGCCGCACTGGGTGCTGCAACCGGTCTCGCGCTGGACCTCGCGGAAGCTGCGCGCGCCCTCCTCGACGGCATCGCGGATTTGGTGGTCGGTCACGCCCTTGCAGATACACACGTACATTGCAGCACCTCGCCGTTCGTTGCGATATCGAATGTAAATGATTCGCATGGCGTGCCGCAACCCCAAATCAAAAAAATTCTGACCAAGGTCATGGCGTGAGACTATCGCCGCCGAGGGGACTTGGGCAGTACCACGACACGCGTGCCCGAGGCGAGATCCGGCCAGCTGCGCCGCTCGGCGTCGATCAGCACCCACAGGTAGCCGAGCCCGAAGGCGGCCAACGACAGCCAGGCCACCGCATAGCGGATCAGGCTCTGGACGAGCGAGATGGGGCGGCCGTCGGGGGTCTGGACGCGCAGCCGCCACGCCTGCATGCCGAGCGTCATGCCACCGCGCCCCCAGCAGAAGGCGAAGAAGGCGAAGGCGCTGGCCACGAGCAGGAGCTGCAGGGTGAGACGCTGGGCCAGGCCGCTCCCCACGGCCTCGGCGCTGCCGCCGAAGCCGAAGCGAAACACCAGCAGGTGGAGCACGGTCACCAGCAGCCAGATCGCCGCCACCAGGAAGGCGTCGTAGAGCATGCCCCCCAGGCGCCGTCCCAGGCCCGCGGGCCAGACATCGTCGAGTTGGTCGAAGCGTCGTTGCACTCGTCTCTCCCGTATCAGAGGTACCTTCTCAGCCACTGCGCCGCAGCAAGTAGAGCCCCAGGCCGACGCACAGCAGGGTCGGGGTGAGCACCGCCCAGGCCGGCGAGAAGCCGAACAGCGTGGAGGCCGGGGCCAGCAGGTCCTGCAGGTACTTGAAGGCGAGCCCGGTGATCACGCCATAGAATACCCGCGTGCCGGCCGCCACGCTGCGCAGCGGACCGAACACGAAGGACGCAGCGACCAGCACCAGCGAGGCCATGGTGAGCGGCATCAGCACCTTCTGCCAGAAGTAGAGCAGCGGCTGGGTCGCCTGCAGCCCCTGGTCGTGCAGGTAGCGCGCATAGGCCCACAGCTCGCTGGGCGCCTGGCTGTCGACGTCGCGCAGCAAGCGGTCGAGCTGGTCGGGGGTCAGGCGTGTCTCCCAGGGCTGGGCAGCATGCTGCTCGACTACGGTGCGGCCGTCCATGAAGCGGGTCGTGGCCACGTCCTCCAGCCGCCAGGCGCCGTCGTGCCACACCGCGCGCTCGGCCACCGTGGCCTCGCGCAGCGTCCGGCCCTCGAAGCGGTAGCGGGTCACGTCGAGCACGGTGTCGTCGGCGCGGATGGCGCCAAAGCGGTAGACGCTGTCGCCCTCGCGCTGCCAGCCGCCGCGCTGAGTGAGCACGGCCCCCTCGCCCTGCAGCTTGATGAGGCGCCAGGCGCTGGCGAACTGCTCGGTGCGCGGGCTGACGTACTCCGCCGTGAGCAGCACCACCACGACCACCACCAGGACCGGCTTCATGACGCCCCACAGGATGCGCGTCAGCGAGCGGCCGGCGGCGCGCATCACGGTGAGCTCGTTGCTCGACGCCATACCGCCCAGGCCGATCAGTGCGCCGATCAGCACCGCCACCGGCGCGTACTGGTAGAAGCGCCACGGCAGGCGCATCAGCAGGTAGAGCAGCACCTCGAAGGCGCCGTAGTCGCCGGTCACGTCCTCGAGGTCGTTGATGTAGGTGATCACCAGGTCGAGGCCCAGCAGCACGACCTGGACGACGAGGATCGCCCCCAGCACGTTGCGCGCGATGTAGCGGTCGAGACGGTCGGCGATCATCCGACCATCCCCTGGCGCTGGGCGCGCACCATCAGGCCGAGGCCGAGGGCCAGGAAAGCGGCATGCAGGGGCCACATGCCCACCGCCGCCGGCAACGCGCCGCGACCCATGGCATCCTGCGCCGCGAGCAGCAGGCTCAGGTAGCAGACGTGCAGGAACACCGCCGGCAGCAGCTTGGCGAAGCGCCCCTGGCGCGGGTTGACGCGGGAGAGCGGCATGGCCAGCAGAGTCAGCACGAACACCATTACCGGCAGCGACAGCCGCCACTGCAGCTGCGCCTGGGCACGCGGATCCTCGCTTGCCAGCAGCGCCGCGGTGGTGGCGTACTCCGGCGACTCCAGGTCGGAGTCCTCGGCGGTGCGCGACAGGCGTACGGCATAGGTCGCGAACTCCAGTCGCTCGGCCTCGTGGCGCCCCGGTGCGACGCTGTAGCGCTCGCCGTCGGCGAGCACCAGGAAGCGGCTGCCGGTCGTCTCGTCCACCGCCTGGTAGCCGCTCGCTGCCCGGGTCACGGCGCTCTCCGGCGTGCCGTCGCCGCGCCGCTGCCGCTCGCTGATGAACACCTCCTGCATCCGCGTACGATCGTCGTTGTAGGTCTCGGTATAGGCGGTGCGCCCACCGCCGAAGTCCTGGAAACGCCCCGGGGCGAGCGCCGTGAAATCGAGGCGGCTGCGCTGCTCCTCGAGCAGTTGCTCGGTGTGGAGCGCCCCGGCCGGCGTCAGCCACAGGCTGCACAACCCCACCAGCAGCGCCACCAGGGTGGCCGGTACCAGGCTCACCTCCAGCAGCCGCACGGGACTGGTGCCGCAGGCCACCATCACCGTGATCTCGCTGTTGAGGTAGAGCTGCCCGTAGGCGAGCAGGATACCGAGGAAGAAGGCCAGTGGCAGGATCA
The DNA here is from genome assembly GCA_004551485.1 of Billgrantia azerbaijanica. Lineage (GTDB taxonomy): Bacteria > Pseudomonadota > Gammaproteobacteria > Pseudomonadales > Halomonadaceae > Halomonas > Halomonas azerbaijanica. The sequence goes on from SBLD01000005.1 coordinate 169,612, forward strand.
GCTCGAGAAAGCCCGGCAGGTGGAAGAGCATCAGGGTGCCGAGGATGCTGGCGGGGATGTCGCCCTCGGCGGCATCGGAGAAGTAGCGGATGAAGCGGCTGCCCATGATCACCAGCAGCAACACGCCGGCCACCGCCGCCATGGTCAGCAGGATCTCGCGGGTCAGGTAACGGAAGATGATCATGCAGCTCATTTATGCATTGGGGCCATGCCTTGGGTACACTGGGGAGACTCGGCACGGCCTCGGGTCGTGCCGGCATTATCCAGAATCCCCCTTCGCTTGTCTTGTGGAGTCGCCATGGAATTCCCCGTTCAGACGGCTAACCCCGCCAAGGTCGAGACGGCCTGTCTCGTGTTACCGGTGTTCACGGACGGCGAACTGCTGCCCGCCGCCGCCAAGCTCGATGACGCCAGCGAGCGCCTCATCGGCCAGCTGATCGAGCGCGGCGATTTCGAAGCCAAGCTCGGCAAGGTGCAGCTGATTCCCTTCGCCCCGGGCCTCTCCGCCGACCGCCTGATGCTGGTGGGCCTGGGCAGCCGCGACAAGTTCCAGGAAGGCGCCTTTCGCAAGGCGCTCGATGCCGCCTTCTCGGCCCTGGCGGAGCTCGCCGTGGACGAGACCGCCGTCGCCTTCACCGACGTGCCCCTCAACGATCGCGCCTGCGACTGGAAGGCGCGCATGGTCGCCGAGGCGGCCCATCGCGCCGTCTACCGCTTCACCGAGTTCAAGTCCGAGCCGGGCACGCCGCCGCGGCTCGCCGGCGTGACCCTGCTGGTCAGCGAGGGCGGCGACCGCCAGGCGGCCCAGGCCGGCGCCCGCGTGGGCGACGCCATCGGCCAGGGGGTCAACCTGACCCGCACCCTGGGCAACCTGCCCGGCAACGTCTGCACGCCGCGCTACCTGGCCGAACGCGCCGAGCAACTGGGCCAGGCCTCGGACGGGGCGCTCTCCGTGGAGGTGCTCGACGAGGAGGCGCTGGAGCGCCTGGGCGCCCACAGCCTGCTCGCCGTGGGGCGCGGCAGCGCCGAGCCGTCACGGCTGATCGTGATGCGCTACCAGGGCGCCGAGAGCGCCGACGAGGCCCCGCACGTGCTGGTCGGCAAGGGCATCACCTTCGACTCCGGCGGCATCTCGCTCAAGCCCGGCGAGGCCATGGACGAGATGAAATTCGACATGTGCGGCGCCGCCAGCGTGTTCGGCACCGCCCAGGCGGTGCTGACCCTCAAGCCCAAGCTCAACCTGGTATTCATCGTCGCCGCGGCCGAGAACATGCCCGACGGCCGCGCCACCAAGCCGGGCGACATCATCAAGACGCTCAAGGGGCTCTCCGTGGAGGTGCTCAACACCGATGCCGAGGGTCGCCTGGTGCTGTGCGACGCCCTCGCCTATGCGGAGCGCTTCCAGCCCGCCAGCGTGGTGGACATCGCCACCCTCACCGGGGCGGCGATCATCGCCCTCGGTCACCACGCCACGGGGCTGCTCTCCAACGACGACGACCTGGCACTCGACCTGCTCGACGCCGGCGAGACTGCCTGGGACCGCGCCTGGCACCTGCCGCTGTGGGACGAGTACCAGGAACAGCTCGACTCCAACTTCGCCGACCTGGCCAACATCGGCGGCCGCCCGGCGGGTACCATCACCGCCGCTTGCTTCCTGTCGCGCTTCACCGAGGCGTTCCCCTGGGCGCACCTCGACATCGCCGGCACCGCCTGGCAGACCGGCAAGCAGAAGGGCGCCACCGGCCGCCCGGTGGGGCTGCTCACCCAGTACCTGCTGGACCGCGAGGAGGAGACGAAGAGCGTGGAGAACGGCCGCGAGCTGTAAATGACCCGCGTCGACTTCTACATCCTGCCCGACACCACCCTGGAGGCACGTCTCGGCTTCGCCTGCCGGCTGGCCGAGACCATCGCCGGCAAGGGCTACCGGCTGCACCTGCACGCCGAGGACGAGGCCATGGCCGTCGACCTCGACGAGCGGCTGTGGACCTTCCGCCCCGACGCCTACCTGCCCCACGCGCTGCTCGGCAGCGACCTGGCCGACAGCGTGACGGTGACCCTCGGCTGGGAAGGCCCGCCCGAACCGCGCCCCGACACCCGCACGGCCATGCTCAACCTGGCCCCGGACATCCCGGAGTGGTTCTCGCGCTTCGAGCGGGTCGCCGAGATCATCAACCAGCACCAGCAGGTGCTCACCGCCAAGCGCGCCTGCTGGCAGACCTATCGCCAGCGCGGCTACCCGGTCAAGGCGCATCAGCTGCGCGGGCAGGGATAACCGCGACAGCCTTGGTATCGACATTCCACGCCCATGACGCCGACCGTCGCAACGGGCTATAATCGAACCCATTTTTCGCACCCCGCACCGTGCCGCCGCCCATGGGCGGCGGGCGCCGTGCCTCGTTGCCACCCTTTTCTTCGACCCGGAACGCCCATGGACAAGACCTACCAACCCGAGCAGATCGAATCCCGCTGGTACGAGCGCTGGGAAGCCGACGACCGCTTCGCCCCCTCGGGCGAGGGCGCGCCCTACTCGATCATGATCCCGCCGCCCAATGTCACCGGCAGCCTGCACATGGGCCATGCGTTCCAGGACACCATCATGGACACCCTGATCCGCTGGAAGCGCATGCAGGGGCACAACACCCTGTGGCAGGTGGGTACCGACCACGCCGGTATCGCCACCCAGATGCTGGTGGAGCGCAAGATCGCCGCGGAGGAAGGCAAGAGCCGTCACGACCTGGGCCGCGAGGCCTTCATCGAGCGGGTGTGGGAATGGAAGCAGGAGTCCGGCGGCCACATCACCCGCCAGCTGCGCCGCATGGGCGCGAGCGTCGACTGGCGGCGCGAGCGCTTCACCATGGACGACGGCTTCTACAAGGCGGTCCAGGAAGTCTTCGTGCGCCTCCACCAGGAGGGGCTGATCTACCGCGGCAAGCGCCTGGTCAACTGGGACCCGACGCTGCACACCGCCATCTCCGATCTGGAGGTGGAGAACCGCGACCAGCAGGGCCAGTTCTGGCACTTCCGCTACCCGCTCGCCGACGGCGTGACCACCGACGATGGCAAGGACTACCTGGTGGTCGCCACCACCCGTCCCGAGACCATGCTCGGCGATACCGGCGTGGCGGTGAACCCGGAGGATCCGCGCTACGCCTCGCTGGTCGGCAAGTCCATCGAGCTGCCGCTGGTGGGCCGGCGGATTCCCATCGTGGCGGACGAGCACGCCGACATGGAGAAGGGATCGGGCTGCGTGAAGATCACCCCCGCCCACGACTTCAACGACTACGAAGTAGGCCGCCGCCAGGGGCTGCCGCTGATCAACGTCTTCACCCAGGACGCCGCGATCCTGCCCCGGGCCGAGGCCTTCGACATCCAGGGCCGGCCGCTGCCCGACATCGACACCGCCCTGCCCGCGGCCTACACCGGCCTCGACCGCTTCGCGGCGCGCCAGCAAATCGTCGCCGACATGGAGGCCGCTGGCCTGCTCGACCAGGTGGAGACCGTCAGCAACACCCTGCCCTACGGCGACCGCTCCGGCGACGTCATCGAGCCGCTGCTCACCGACCAGTGGTTCGTCGCCGTGGAGAGCCTGGCCAAACCGGCCATCGAGGCCGTCGAGAACGGCGACATCGAGTTCGTGCCGAAGAGCTACGAGAACATGTACTTCGCCTGGATGCGCGACCTGCAGGACTGGTGCATCTCGCGCCAGCTGTGGTGGGGCCACCGCATCCCGGCCTGGTACGACGTCGATGGCAACGTCTTCGTGGCGCGCAACGAGGTCGAGGCCACCAAGCAGTACCTGATCGAGATGGCCGACTTCATCGAGCACGAGCAGGGCGATCTCGACAGCGCCATGCGCCTGCGCTCCTTCGACAAGCTGCTCGGCGGCACCCACCTCACCGACGATGCCCTGCTGACCATGGAGCGGATCGGCGTGCCGCGCCTCACCCAGGACGAGGACGTGCTCGACACCTGGTTCAGCTCGGGCCTGTGGACCTTCGCCACCCTCGGCTGGCCCAACCGGGGCGAGGACTTCCTCACCTTCCACCCCACCAGCGTGCTGGTGACGGGTTTCGACATCATCTTCTTCTGGGTCGCGCGGATGATCATGCTGACCCTGAAGTTCACCGGCGAGGTGCCCTTCAAGCAGGTCTACGTCCACGGCCTGGTGCGCGACGCCCAGGGCCAGAAGATGTCCAAGTCCAAGGGCAATGTTCTCGACCCCATCGACCTGATCGACGGCATCGACCTGGAGAGCCTGGTCGAGAAACGCACCGGCAGCCTGATGCAGCCGCAGAAGGCCAAGGCGATCGCCAAGGCGACCCGCGACGAGTTCCCCGAGGGCATCGAGCCCCACGGCACCGACGCGCTGCGCTTCACCTTCCTCTCCCAGGCCACCACCGGGCGCGACATCAAGTTCGACATGGGCCGTCTCGACGGCTACCGCAACTTCTGCAACAAGCTGTGGAACGCCTCGCGCTACGTGCTGATGAACGCCGAAGGCCAGGACTGCGGCGCCGGCGATGAGCCCGTGGAGCTGTCGCTGGCCGACCGCTGGATCGTCTCCGAGCTGCAGCGCACCGAGGCGCAGGTGACCAAGGCCATGGAGGAGTACCGCTTCGACCAGGCCTCCCAGGCGCTCTACGAGTTCGTCTGGAACGAGTACTGCGACTGGTACCTGGAGCTCTCCAAGCCGGTGCTGTGGGACGAGGCCGCCAGCCCCGAAGCCAAGCGCGGCACACGCCGCACCCTGGTGCGCGTGCTGGAGGCGATCCTGCGCCTGGCCCACCCGATGATGCCGTTCATCAGCGAGGAGATCTGGCAGCGCGTGGCGCCGCTGGCCGGTACCGCCAAGGGCGACGGCAGCGAGTCGATCATGGAGCAGCCCTGGCCCGAGCCGGAAGAAGCCAAGCTCGACGAGGCCGCCGGCCGCGACATCGCCTGGCTCAAGGGCGTGATCGTTGCCGTGCGCAACATCCGCGCCGAGATGAACATCGCCCCGGGCAAGCCCCTCGAGGTGCTGCTCACCAAGGGCGGCGCAAGCGACCGCGAGCGCCTCGAGGCCAACCGGCCGTTCCTCGCCAAGCTGGCCAAGCTGGAGAGCGCCCGCTGGCTCGACGACCCGGCCCAGGCGCCGCTCTCGGCCACCCAACTGGTCGGCGACATGGAGGTGCTGGTGCCCATGGCCGGGCTGATCGACAAGGAGGCCGAGCTGGCCCGCCTGGGTCGCGAGCTCGACAAGCAGGACAAGCTGATCGGCGGCATCGAGAAGAAGCTCGCCAACGAGAACTTCGTCGCCAAGGCCCCCGAGGCGGTGGTCGAGAAGGAGCGCGGCAAGCTCGCCGACCTCCAGGCCACCCGTCAGGTGCTGGCCGAGCAGCGCGACAAGATCGCCGCGCTGTAGGAAACACGGATTTGCTGCTGCGCTCGCGGCATCGATCAGTCCCTGTAACGACAACGGCCCGCTCAGGCGGGCCGTTGTCGTATGGGCAGGAACGCACGGTCAATCCGCACGTCGCCAACCCCCCAGCACCCGCTGGTCGGGGCCGAAGAACACCAACCGGTCGTGGTCGATCAGGTAGCGATAGGCGTTCTCCAGCATATTGGTGACGCGCCGGGCGTCGTCGGCCTGCGGACAGGCGCGTCGGGTGGTGGCGAGCTCGGAAAACGCGATGCGCCCCTCGTCGCCCAGGCGCACCCGGCCGGTGAGCCGGTTGCAGCCGTCGCTGCCGCTCACCCTTCCGTCGCGCGCCACCGTGAAGTAGGGGGGTTCCGGCAGCGACAGCCGCTCGTCGGTACCCACCAGCAGCAGGTTCCAGCGCGGCCCCACCACCGGCCCCGACAGGCCGTCACCAGCGGGCGTCGCCGGAGCGGGGCCAGCGGCGCAGCCGGCCAGCAGCAGGACGAGCAGGGTCGACGAGAGCAGAAAGCGATACGACAGCGGCATGGGGGACTTCCTCGAGAGCTGGGTCAGAGAGGCATCGACGCGGCCCAAGCTTGCATCAACCCGGCCGGTTGGACAATGCTGAACTCCAGGCCCCCGACGAGGACACCCCCATGCTCTCTGCCCTGCACAACGATGCCCTCGGCAAGCTGGTCGTACGCCTCGCCGTCGGCGGACTGATCCTGTTTCACGGCGTGGCCAAGCTGATCGACCCCGGGGCGATCGACTGGATCGGCGGCCTGATCGAGGGCTACGGGCTGCCCGCCTTCCTGGCCTACGGGGTGCTGATCGGCGAGGTCCTCGCCCCGGTGATGGCCATCGTCGGCTGGCAGACGCGCATCGCCGGCCTGCTGATGGCCGGCAACATGCTGGTGGCCTTCCTGCTGGTCCACACCGGCGAGGTGTTCCAGCTCACCGACAACGGCGGCTGGCAGCTGGAGCTGCAGGGCATGTACTTCCTCTCCGCCCTGGCGCTGGTGTTCCTCGGCAGCGGCCGGATGGCGGTCAAGCCGGACTGATCCCGCCCACACACGATGACGCCGCCGGCGGGGAATCCGCCGGCGGCGTCCGGATTAGCGAGCCTCCTCTCGACACGTCCGCGCCTGTGCTGCGTGACAACGCAGCGAGCGGCAGCAAGACTCGGTACAAGCCGGCGACATTACCAGGTGCCGGTGTTCTCCATGGAGGCCCAGGGCTCCCGGGGCGGCAACGCCTCGCCCTTCTGCAACAGCTCCACGGAGATGCCGTCGGGGCTGCGCACGAAGGCCATGTGACCGTCGCGCGGCGGGCGGTTGATGGTCACGCCGTTGTCCTGCAGGTGCTGGCAGAGTGCATAGATGTCGTCGACGCGATAGGCCAGGTGGCCGAAGTTGCGCCCGCCGGTGTACGCCTCCGGGTCCCAGTTCCAGGTCAGCTCCAGCTCCGGCGCCTTGAGCTCGGCGGAGCGCGCCTCGTCCTCCGGCGCGGCGAGGAAGACCAGGGTGAAGCGCCCCTTCTCGTTTTCCTTGCGGCGCACTTCCTTGAGGCCCAGCAGGTCGCAATAGAAATGCAGCGAGGCGTCCAGGTCGCTGACGCGCACCATGGTGTGCAGGTACTGCATGGTCGACTCCTTGCTTGTCGGGTAAGGGCTATCGCCGTTACCAGTCCGGTGGCACAAGGGGCGCCGGGGGCAGGGCGGAGCGGAGGTCATTCGCCAGGGATGGCGAATGTAGCGCCCAGGGAAGGGTTCACAGCGCCTCCGCGCAGGCCTGCCGCCGGAAAAGCCCCGGTGTCGGAACAGCTACGGCGACCGCCCGGTTTCTCGAGTGCTCAGTGAGTGTACTCGTTGAAGATCGCCGGCGTGCGCTCGTCACGCCGCCAGCTGAGCACGGCGTAGTCATCCACGCGCCCGGTCTCCATGCCCGGCGAGCCGTGGGGCATGCCCGGCACGGCGAGCCCCGCGACGTCCGGCTGCTCCTCGAGCAGGCGCTTGATGTCGGCCGCCGGCACGTGGCCCTCGATGACGTAGCCCTCGACCGTGGCGGTGTGGCAGGAGGCGAGCTCCGGCGTGACGCCGTGCTCGAGCTTGACGCTGCGCAGGTCGCGGGTCTCCGTCACCTCCACCTCGAAGCCTTCGGCCTCCAGGTGCTCGGCCCAGGCGGTACAGCAGCCGCAGTTGGGATCCTTGTGCACCTCCACCAGGGGGCCACCCCAGGCGTAGGCAGCGAACAGGGCGAGCAGCGAACCGGCGATGGCCGGGCGCAGCCGGCGACGGGTACGGTATGTCATGGCAAGTCTCCTGCAGAGTCACGGCAGCGGTCGTTGCCCTGAATCGTGACAAGCCTTGGCGCGCTTGCCAATAGTCTGTATTGCCGACACGCACAGGCACGGTGGCGTTCAGCGGAACTTCGTGGCCGCCGGGAAGGCTTTTTCCCCCCTGCAACCAAGCCATGAATAGCGGCTCATTTCAGCCTTTACTCATGAATTAAGCATGGTTCACCTTGCTGGCGGCGCCGTCTATGCTTAACCATGCTTAGACCATGGAGGAGGTAAGCATGAGCATATCCGGTATCGGCGGAGGCAATTTCCCGCTTCAGGGGGGCAGCCCCCTCAGTTTGCAAGGATCCCCCCACATCACGAAGCTATCGGCCAAGCAAGTCGCGGCGCTCGACAAGGCGCTGAACCCCGCTCCGCCCCAGAGGGAGGCGGACAATAGCCCCGAGAAGCTGTATGCGGAAATCACCGTCAACGGCAAGGTAGTGGCCAAGGTCTGGGAGACAGGCATAGTGGGGCTTCCCAATGCCCATGCCGGCCTGGCGGACCGGCTCAGCGATTCCGGCGCGAACCTGGCCCAGGAACGCACCCAGCAGATCGCCGAAGCACTGGGCGGCACCATCCACTACACCGACAACGCACGACAGGCTCGCTCTTACACTTTTTCGGAGTCTCTGGCACAACTGATGTCTCGCTAATTAAATGCACAGGCAGATATTTGTCGATGAGTGGTTCTCTTTGAACAATTGAAATACAGAGATCGTTGTTCGTGGAAAACACGACAACTTTACATTGCTCACTTATCGCCCACCAAAACCCTCCTTGGATCGATCATCGATCAGAGCAATATGCTTCTGAGCACCTGGCTCCATACGCTCATCTTCTGCAGCCCCCACGCCTCGATTGAGCTGCCCCCGCATGAGTACCAGCGACGGGTTCGGTGCCGACGTATCCGCGGCAGCGGCCTGAGCACAGGCGGAAGGGAACCTGGGCGCCTCTCTGGGCTCACAACAAGGATGCCTCGAGGAAGCGAACACCCATGGACACAGTGACACAGGCCGCGCTGGGCGCGGCCGTGGGGGGCGCCGTGCTGGGCCGGCGCCTGGGGCGCAAGGCGGTGCTGTTGGGGGCGGCGCTCGGCACCCTGCCCGACCTGGACGCCCTGATCGACTACGGCGACGCCGTGGCCAACGTGACCCGCCATCGCGGCTTCAGCCACTCACTGTTCCTGCTCACCGGGCTCGCCACTCTGCTGGCCGGCCTCGCCCGGCGTCTCACGGCCTTGCGCGATATCTCCCTGCGTCGCTGGTGGGCCTTCTTCGGGCTCTGCCTGCTCACCCACCCGCTGCTCGACGCCCTGACCACCTACGGCACCCAGCTGTGGTGGCCGCTGGACGTGCGCCCCACGGCCTGGCCGGTGGTGTTCATCATCGACCCGCTGTTCACCCTGCCGCTGCTGGTGGGCATCGCCGTGGCACTGGCCACCGGCAACGGGCAGCGCGCCCCGCGCTGGGGGCTGGCGCTGGCCGGTGCCTACCTGGTGCTCGCCGTGGGCGCCAAGGCGCTGGTGATCCAGCGCCTCGAGCCCGTGCTCGCCGCCGAGGGCCTCGACCAGGCCCCGCGCCTGGTGCAGCCCACGCCGTTCAATATCCTGCTGTGGCGCGCCACGCTGATCGACGGCGACCGCCACCACGAGGCGCTGGTCGGCGTCTTCGACGGCGACACGCCGCCGACGCTGGAGACCTTCCGCCGCGGCGCCGAGCTGGAACCGGCGGCCCTGGCGACCCATCAGGGCGCACGTCTGGCGTGGTTCGCCGGCCCCTTCCTGCGCTACGAGGTGCAAGTACGCGACGGGCGGGAGACGCTCGTCGCCACGGACCTGCGCCTGGGCTTCCCCGGCTTCTACCCCTTTCGCTTCACGCTGGCCCAGCGCGCCGATGACGGCTGGCAGCCACTGGCACGCGCCGAGCAGCTGCCCGCCGCACGCCGCGCCGACGGTGATGCCCTGAGCCGCCTCGCCGGCCGCCTGCTGGGCAGCGAACCGAGGCTGTGCGCCAGCCGCTTCGTCGCCCCGCAGTGGCGGGTCAAGGCACCGGAAGGATGCTAGCTGCTCCCAAGCATTACAGCGCCGCGACCAGCCCGTCGATGGCCTGTTTTGCCTCGGCGAGCGCGGCCTCGCGCCGCGCCTCGCCCATGGCCAGTCCTTCGGCGTAGACCAGCGAGACGTCGGTGATGCCGATCAACCCCAGCATCGCCTTGAGGTGCGGCGTCTGGCTGTCCAGTTCGGTGCCGGCGTACTGGCCGCCGCGGGCGGCCAGAATCAGCGCCCGCTTGCCCTCGACCAGTCCCTGCGGGCCGCTCTCGGTATAGCGGAAGGTCCGGCCGGCGCGCATCACGCGGTCGAACCACGCCTTCATCTGGGACGGGATGCCGAGGTTGTAGAGGGGCACCCCCAGCACCACGACGTCATGGGCCTGCAGCTCCTCGATCAGCGCGTCGGAGCGGGCCGCCAGCTCGCGCTGTGCGGCGCTGCGCGCCTCGTCCGCGACCTGCCAGCTGGAGAGCTCCTCGAGCCCCAGGTGCGGCAGTTCCTCGGCGACCAGGTCGCGGTGGGTGAGCGTGACGTCATCGCGCTCGGCGGCACGGGCCTGGAGATGGGCGGCCAGGGCGTTGGACTGCCCCTGTTCGCCGAGAATGGACGACGTGACGAGAAGAATACGGCGGCTCATGGCGATCTCCTTGTGATCGATCAGGTGATGATCACCATATTACGTGCAATTTTTGGCACGAAAAGCGCATAGTTTCGCGCTATTCATTCGATAAAAACGAACCTTTGGACAACAAAAGGCCCCGCCATCGGTGGCAGGGCCTCGAATCAGCCGGAAAGCGCCGAGACGGCGCGGGCGATCAGCTGAAGTTCTGGGCGACGAAGTCCCAGTTGAGTACCTTCCAGACATTCTCCAGGTACTTCGGCCGCGCGTTGCGGTAGTCGATGTAGTAGGCGTGCTCCCAGACGTCGATGGTCAGCAGCGGGATCTGGCCATGGGCGATGGGCGTGTCGGCGTTGCTGGTGTTGACGATGTCGACACCGCCGTCGTCGGTCTTGACCAGCCAGGTCCAGCCGGAGCCGAAGTTGCCCACGGCGTTGGCGTTGAAGGTCTCCTTGAACTTGTCGAAGGAGCCGAACTTGGCGTTGATCGCCTCGGCCAGCGCACCGCTCGGCTCGCCGCCGCCGTTGGGCGACAGGCAGTGCCAGTAGAAGGTGTGGTTCCACACCTGCGCCGCCTGGTTGAAGAGGCCGCCAGAGGAGGACTTGATGATCTCCTCGAGGGACTTGCCGGCGTTGTCGGTGCCGTCGACCAGCTCGTTGAGCTTGGTGACGTAGGCCTGGTGGTGCTTGCCGTAGTGGTACTCGAGGGTCTCGGCGGAGATGTGCGGTTCCAGCGCGTTCTTCTCGAAGGGCAGTGCGGGCAGTTCGAATGCCATGGGTTGGCTCCTTGCTCCTGGCTTTCACGGTCGATCCGGGGTGACCGCGGGCGCTGCGACTTGCCTGCGGCGCGCCCCGGGGTTATTTTCCAAGTGTGTACTTAGATTAATCACCGCAGGCGCCATGTCAAGCAACGCTAATCAAAAACCCCCTACGGCCGCCGAGCGGCTGCTGCACCTGCTCAAGCGGGAGGGGCCGCACTCCGCCGCGGCGCTCGGCGAGCGCCTGGGCACCACCGGCGAGAACGCCCGCCAGCAGCTCACCAAGCTGGCCCGCCAGGGGCTCGTCACCCACCGCACGCTGCCCGGCGGCGTTGGGCGCCCCCAGGCCGAGTGGCGGCTCACCGAGGCCGGTCATCGCCGCTTCCCGGACGCCCACGCCGAGCTCGCCACCCGGCTGATCGCCAGCGTGCGCGACACCCTCGGCGAGGCGGCACTGGAACGGCTGGTGGAGGCCCGCGAGGCGGAGACGCTGGCGCACTACCGCCAGGCCCTGGCGGGGCTGGCGACGCTCGAGGCGCGGGTGGCCAAGCTCGCCGAGCTGCGCAGCGGCGAGGGCTACATGGCCGAGTGGCAGGCGGAGGCCGACGGCAGCCTGCTGCTGATCGAGAACCACTGCCCGATCTGCAGCGCGGCGCATGCCTGCCCCGGCTTCTGCGACGCCGAGCTCGCGGTGTTTCGCGCCGTGCTCGGCGACGGCGCCAGCGTCGAGCGCAGCGATCACGTGCTGGCCGGCGACCGGCGCTGCGCCTACCGCGTCAGGCCCAGGACGCCCTGAGCCCCGGCCAAGAACCGGGGACGCCCTGGCTCGTCACGGTTGCGCCGAGGGCGCGATGCCCTGGCCGCAGCCGCGATACGTCTCCCCGTCGATGGTCAGGGTCACGCGCGCCGGGAAGGGCTTGCCGCTCATGGAGTCGAAGCAGGCGCGCGCCTCCAGCGCGAGGGTGAAGGGGTGGTCGGCACGCCCGCTCGCCAGCGTCACCCGCCCCCCGTTGTCCATCTCGGTCACGCGGTAGGGCAGCGTCAGCGTCCGCTCGCCATAGTCGAGGACCAGCGACAGCTCGGGCGCGTCGTGGGCGAGGCTCACCGTCCAGCCGGGCTCGTTGCCGCGCCCGTGGAACATCACCCCGGGGCGCTGCCGGCGGGTCAGGGCGCGGCGGGTCAGGTCGGCCGTGCAGTCGAGGCGACCGTTGGCGCTCTCCACCATGGCCTCGTCCCCCTTGGCCCAAAAGCTGAGATCGCCCTTCTGGTAGCGTGCCCCGCTGGCCACCACGGCCGGGGTCAGGCGGTAGGCGCCATGCGCAGACCACAGCCGCAGCTCCTCCCCGGCGACGGCGGAGACCAGGTCCTGGGCCGGGGTGCAGCGCCATGCCTGGAACGCCTCCGCCCCGCCGGGGAACAGCAGCGACGGCATCAGCGGCGCCGTGGGCGTCGCGACCGTACCCTCGTCGGGAGGCGGTGGTGCCGGCTGCGCCTCGCTGACCTCGGGCGGCGGCGCCTCGCCGGGCGCGGCACAGCCGGCCAGGCCCAGGGCGGTGCCCAGCAGCAATGGCAGGATCGACGAAGCGGAACGAGACGGGGTCGCGGACATCATGGCTCCTTGCGTGACAACGGACTTCCTGAGGGGCCCCAGCATAGCATCGTGGGATGTCGGATGACGCTTGCGCTCAGCCATCGCGACACAGCCGGGCGACCTCGTCGGCCACGCACGCGACCACCGTCGGCACGGCAGCAGCCACCGCCGGGGAGAGCGGCGCCCCCGGGCTGAAAGCGCCGGCTTCGATGGCGTAGACCACCACCGTCGCCGGCACGGGCAGGTGCAGGGTGCGGGCCAGCGCCAGGGCCTCGAACAGCCCCAGCGCATGGCCCGACAGGGGGGCCCCCGCGTCCTCCGGGATGTCACTACCCGGCGCCAGGCGATGCAGCCGGCCGGGAACGCCCAGCGGCGTGGCGGCATCGATCGCCACCAGGGCATCGACACCGGCCCAGTCGTCGATCAGCGCGAGCGCGTCACACCTCGCGGTGAGCAGGCCGACCCCGGCGGGCAGGCGGTCGGCGAGCCGCTGCGCCACGCGCACGCCCACCCCGTCATCGCCGCGGTCGGGATTGCCGAGCCCCACCACCAGAACCCGGGGCGGTGCGGTTGGTGTCATCGGCGCTGCACCCGCAGCTTGAGCGCATGGGTCGAGCAGGAGATGCAGGGGTCGTGGTTGCGGATGCTCCGCGCACAGTGCTCGCGGATCACCTCGTCCGGCTGGTCGAGGAGCGTCCCGGCGACGGCGGCGATATCCGCCTCGATGCTCGGCTGGTTCTGGGAGGTCGGCGGCACGATGCGCGCCGCGCGGATGCTGCCGTCGGCAGCGGTCGCGTAGCGGTGCCAGCAGATGCCGCGCGGCGCCTCGGTGCAGCCGAAACCGCTCCCGGCGCGCGGCTCGACGTCCACGGCGGCGGCCTCGGGGGCCTCGTATTCGGCGATGATCCGCAGCGCCTCCTGGCAGGCATAGACGATCTCCAGGGCGCGCACCACGATGCTGCGGTAGGGGTTGAGGCAGCGCGGGGCGAGCCCCGCCTCGCTGGCCAGCGCCTGCACCTCGGCCGGCAGGCGGTCGACGTTGAGCCCGTAGCGGGCGAGCGGCCCCACCAGATAGGCCCCGCGCTGCCTGACGTGGGCGTGCAGCGCCGTGGAGTGCGGTACCTGGCGCTCGGCAAAGGTCGCCTCGAAGTCGGCGATGTCGCTGTCGATGCCGCGGCTGGAGACCAGGCGCCCCTCGTTGAACGGGTATTCGTCGGGGTGGCGCAGCGCCACCAGCTCGTAGTCGCGCTCGACGTCGGGGAAGGGAAAGGTCGCCACCCAGCGCACCAGCCCCACCGCCAGCTCGTGGGCCCGCTCCAGCCGCTCGGCGAGTCCGGCCAGCTCGCGCCGGGTGGGCAGGCGATAGAAGCCGCCGACCCGCACGTTGACGGGATGGATCTCGCGCCCACCCAGCACCCGCAGCACCTCGTTGCCGACCTTCTTCACCTCGAGTCCCTGGCGCACCACCTCGCCGTGGTCGGCGGCCATGCGCATGGCATCCGGGTAGCCGAGGAAGTCGGGGGCGTGCAGCATCACCACGTGCAGCGCATGGCTCTCGATCCACTCGCCGCAGTAGATCAGGCGGCGCAGCGCGCGCAGCTGCCCTTCCACGCGAACGCCGAAGGCGTCCTCCAGGGCATGGGCGGCGCTCATCTGGTAGGCGATCGGGCAGATGCCGCAGATGCGCGCCACGATGTCCGGCGTCTCGACGTAGCCGCGCCCGCGCAGCAGGGCCTCGAACAGCCGCGGCGGCTCGAAGATGCGCAGCCGCGCGGCGGCCACCCGGTCGCCCTCGATCTCCAGGTCGAGCGCCCCCTCCCCCTCCACCCGGGCCAGGTAGTCGACGCTAAGGCGCTTGGTCGTCATGGGCTTCGCTCTCCTCGCGGAACGCCTCGGCGGCGGCGTTGAAGCTGCGGAAGGCGTGGCGGATCTCCCGCGGCGCCACGCCCAGGCTCTGCCACTCGCGGGCCAGGGCCGCCGTCTGCGGGGTCTCCATGGGGCCGTAGCAGCCGTAGCAGCCGCGCCGGTAGGCGGGACAGAGCGCCCCGCAGCCGGCATGGGTCACCGGCCCCAGACAGGGGGTGCCCTGCACCATCACGCAGACGTTGCCGCGCCGTTTGCACTCGATGCAGACGCTGTGGGCGGCGATCGCCGGCCGGCGACCGGCCAGGAAGGCCGACAGCACCTCGAGCAGCTGCAGCTTGTTGATCGGGCAGCCACGCAGCTCGAAGTCGACGGGCACATGGGCCGAGATCGGCGTCGAGGTGGCCAGGGTGGCGATGTACTCCGGCGAGGCATAGACGGCCGCCACGAAGTCGTCGACGTCGGCGAAGTTGCGCAGCGCCTGGATACCGCCGGCGGTGGCGCAGGCGCCGATGGTCACCAGGTGGCGCGACCGGGCGCGCACCTCGCGAATGCGCTCGGCGTCGTGGGCGGTGGTGATCGAGCCCTCCACCAGCGACAGTTCGTAGGGGCCCTCGCCCATGGCGCTCGAGGCCTCGGGGAAGTAGGCGATGTCGATGGCCTCGGCGACGCTGAGCAGCTCGTCCTCGCAGTCGAGCAGCGACAGCTGGCAGCCGTCGCAGGAGGCGAACTTCCACACCGCGAGACGCGGACGGCTCGGTTCGGACATGTCACACCTCGGGGATGGCGAAGCGATCGGCGATGGTGTCGTAGCGCATCACCGGGCCGTCCTTGCAGACGAAATCGGGCCCGAACTGGCAGTGCCCGCACCAGCCGATGGCGCACTTCATGTTGCGCTCCATCGACACCTGGATGCGCTCGGCGGGCACCCCGGCGCGTCGCAGGGCGGCGACCGTGAAGCGCATCATCACCTCCGGGCCGCAGACCAGGGCCACGCAGTCGTCGGCATCGAAGGCGGCGGGCTCGACGAGCCCCGGCACGACGCCCACCCGGCCCGGCCAGTCGGCCCCGGCATGATCCACCGTGACCTGGACCTCGACGTCGGGACGCTGCGCCCAGGCCGCGAGGTCGTCGCGATAGAGCAGCGCCTCGGGGCTGCGCGCGCCGACCAGGATGACCAGGCGGCCATAGTCCTGGCGGTTGGCCAGCAGCGCCTGGATGGCGGGGCGCAACGGCGCCAGGCCCAGACCGCCGGCGATGACCACCACGTCCGACCCGCGCGCCTCGGCCAACGGCCAGCCGCGGCCGAAGGGCCCGCGCAGGCCCAGCCGGGCACCGACCTCGAGCTCCGCCAGGGCACGGCTCACCGCCCCCACGGCGCGCACGGTATGCACGAAGCTCCCGGCCGCCTCGCCGTCACTGATGCTGATGGCCACCTCCCCCACGCCGAAGGCCCAGAGCATGTTGAACTGCCCCGGTCGAAAGTCGGGCCGGGGCCCTTCCAACGGCGCCAGGGTCAGGGTGACGGTGTCGGCGAGCACACGGGTCACCTCGTCGACCCGGTAGGCCTGGGGCACGAAGGGCGCCGCGCCCGGCGCCGGGCGGTCAGTCGTCGCCATAGACATCGAGGACCTGCAGCCGGGTGTCGTGCAGGCGCTTCACCACGATGGGCAGGAAGCGCTTCATCATGTCGTAGCCGAGGTGGTGGTCGGCCTCGCACTTGCCACGCAGGCAGGCGGCGTCGAGGCCGATGGCGCGGGTCAGGGTCACGGCGCGGGCGTCGAACATCCAGCGATACGGCGGCAACAGCCAGGAGGCACCGACGATCTCGCCCTCGCCGAGGGTGGCGAAGACCAGCGGCGCGCGGCCGGGCACCCTCGTCTCGAGGGCTACCTGGCCGTGGCGGATCAGGTAGAACTCGTCGGCGGCCTCGCCCTCGCGGAACAGGTACTCGCCGGCGGCGAAGCGGCGATTGCGGGCACAGCCGGCCACCAGCCGACCGTGCTCGGCGGCGAGGCCGGCGAAGAAAGGGTGCTCTCCCAGGATGCGCTCGAGGTAGGCCATGTCAGTCGTCCCGCCAGTCCGGGGCGGTGGCGCGGATCGCCGCCGCCTCCTCGGTGATGTCGATGCCCACCGGGCACCAGGTGATGCAGCGCCCGCAGCCCACGCACCCCGAGGTGCCGAACTGGTCGATCCAGCTGGCCAGCTTGTGGGTCATCCATTGCCGGTAGCGGCCGCGGGGCGTCTGGCGCACGCTGCCGGCGTGCAGGTAGGAGAAGTCCAGGGTGAAGCAGGAGTCCCACTGGCGGACGCGCTCGGCGCTCGTACCGCTCAGGTCGCTGTGGTCCTCCACGGTGGTGCAGAAACAGGTCGGACAGGCCATGGTGCAGTTGCCGCAGGTCAGGCAGCGCTCGGCGACGTCGTCCCAGCGGGGGTGCTCGGGGTTGTCCTGGAGCAGCGCCTTGAGCCCGTCGGTTTCCAGTCGCCGTCCCATGCGACTCGCGGTGCGCGCCACCACCGTCGCAGCCGCCTCGCGATCGGCCTCGCCGGCCGGCCGGTGCGGAAGGCGCTCGAGCAGCGCGGCCCCGGCGGCGCTGCCGACCTCGACCAGGAAGTCGTGACGCTCGGCATCGAGCAGTTCGGTCAGCGCCAGGTCGAAGCCCGCCTCGGCCCGCGGGCCGGTCTGCATCGAGACGCAGAAGCAGGTACCACCGGCCTCGCCGCAGTTCACGGCGACGATGAAGGCCTCGCGGCGGCGCGCGGCATAGCCCGCGTCGACGTAGGGGCCGTCGAGGAAGACCCGGTCCTGGATGGCGATGGCGTGGAGCTCACAGGCACGCACGCCGAGGAAGGCGAAGCGTTCCTCGGCGGGCTCGGGGGCGCGGAAGGTGAGGCCGTGCTCGTCGCGGTGCGCCGTCCACAGGGTCTCGACGGGCGGGTGCAGGAAGCGCTTCCACGAGTGCGGCCCCACCGCGTAGCCGAACAGGGCCGCGTCGTCGCGCCGCTCGAGCCGGTAGCGGCCCGCCTCCTGGCGTTCCGTCCAGCCGGCGGGCAGCTCGTCGATGCCCGCCAGGTCGTCGTAGACGATGGCGTCGTCGCGCCGCATCGGGCCCAGCACCCGGTAGCCCTCATCGGCCAGGGCGTCGATCAGCGCCTGCAGCCCCTGACGGTCGATCAGGGCCGCGGGCCGCGGCATCGCTTCAGGTTCCATGCTGGCGGCTCCCCATGGTCGCCGGCTGCGGTCCTGATAAGCCTAGCAGGCCCCCAGCGGGACGAAGCTGCCCCAGGTCAAGCCTCCCACCCGGGATTCTCCCGTTGCAGGCACCTTGGCGGGAGTGAGTGGTGCCGCGAAGTCTCGCTGGCCATCAGCAGTGAATCAAACTAAGCTTCCTAATCTCAAACTTGAAACGATTTCACTCGATGCTCGAACTCCGCCATCTCCGCACCCTGGTCGCCCTGCGCGACGCCGGCTCGCTCGTGGAAGCCGCCGAGCGGGTGCACCTCACCCAGTCGGCGCTCTCCCACCAGATCAAGGACCTCGAGGAGCGGCTGGGCAACCCGCTGTTCGTGCGCAAGACCCGCCCGGTGGAATTCACCCGCGCCGGCCAGCGGCTGCTGAGCCTGGCCGAGCAGGTGCTGCCCCAGGTGCGCATGGCCGAGCGCGACCTGGCCCGCCTCGTCGGCCAGGAAGCGGGGCGGCTGCACATGGCCATCGAGTGCCACAGCTGCTTCCAGTGGCTGATGCCGACCATCGACCACTTCCGCGACCACTGGCCGGAAGTCGAGGTCGACATCCCCGGCGGCCACCACTTCGACCCGCTGCCGGCACTGGCCCGCGAGCAGCTCGACTTGGTGATCACCGCCGATCCCCAGCCGCTCGCCGGGGTGCACTACGAGCCACTGTTCCGCTACCAGGGGCTGCTGGCGGTGGCACGCCAGCACCGCCTGGCCGGCCGCACCTTCGTCAGCCCGCGAGACCTGGTCGACGAGACGCTGATCACCTACCCGGTGGAGCACGCCCGCCTCGACGTCTTCACCCAGTTCCTCGACCCCGCCGGCGTCCGCCCCCGCGAGGTACGCACCGCCGAGCTCACCATCATGATGATGCAGCTCGTCGCCAGCGGCCGTGGCGTTTGCGCCCTGCCCAACTGGGCGCTCACCGAGTACCTGGAGCGCGACTACGTGAAGGCGGTACCGCTCGGCGAAGACGGGGTGTGGAGCACGCTCTTCGCGGCCGTGCGCGAGGAGAGCCGCAACCTGCCGTGGATGGAGGACTTCCTGCGCACGGCCCGTGAGACCTCCTTCGCCGTGCTGGAGGGCATTCGCCCGGCATGACCCCGCGGCTCAGCCGTGACGGGCGGGAGGGCGACGCGGCAGCAGCAGCATGAACCGCGCCCCGCCGAGGTCGGGGCTGTCGTCCACCATGGCGCTGCCGCCGTGCCAGGTCATGATCTTCTGCACGATGGAAAGCCCCAGGCCATAGCCGCCGGAGCGCCGGGTGCGGCTGTCATCGAGGCGGGCAAAGGGCTTGAAGATGGCCTGGCGATGCGCCTCGGGCACGCCGGGGCCGTCGTCCTCGACGTCGAGGCGCACGGCGGCGGGCTCGGCCTGGAGGGTGATGCGCACCTCGCGGCGGGCGTGGCTGCAGGCATTCGCCACCAGGTTCTGCAGGGCGCGCTGCAGGTAGCGCGGCTCGGCCTCCACCTCGATCTCGTCGCCCGGGACCACGTGCAACCGCAGCTGACGGTGCAGCGGCACCAGCGCCTCCACCACTCGTTCGGCCATGGCGCGGCAGTCGACCGGCTCGGTCTCCAGGCGCATGTTCTGGTCGCCCCCCAGCCGAGCGTAGGTGAGGATCTCGTCGATCAGTCCGTCGAGCTCCTCGATATCGCCGTCGATACCGCTCAGTTGGCGCCGCACCGCCTCCTCATCGGTCATGTCCTCCACCATCTGCACGGCGAAGCGGATGCGCGCCACCGGGGTGCGCAGCTCGTGGGAGACGGCGCGGATCATCTCCTGCTGGGCTCGCAGCAGCGACTGCACCTGGGCCGCCATGCCGTTGAAGGCCATGCCCAGGCGCCCCAGGAAGTCGCCGCTCTCGACCTTGACCCGGGTGTCCAGGTGACCGCTGGCGATGCGCGTCGCCGCCAGCTCCAGACGCGCCATGCGCGCCTCGACGCCGCGCACGATCACGTAGATGGCTCCCGCCAGGCCGAGCAGGATGATCACCGCGAGCAGCATCGACAACGACAGCGGCATGGGCTCGAAGGCATGCAGGGGACCGACCTGCACCCACTGAAAGCCGGCGGTCGAGGTCGGCAGGCGCAGGAAGAGCGAGAGCGCCCAGCGCTGAGGCAGCAGGCGGATGACCACCTCGGCATCCTGCAGGCGGGCGAGCTGTGTCGGTTCGAGGTCTTCCGGCGGGTCGTCACTGAGCACCAGGGGGATGGCCGAGCCCTGCAGCTGCTCGAGCCGCGCCATGCGCTCCGGCCCCTCGACCTCGGAGAGCCAGCGTCCCAGCATCCCCGCGAGCCCCAGCAACTGGTGCTCGCCCAGGCTCATCAGGGTGGCGGTCAGCACCCGGGGTTCGCCCGGCAGCTTGCGATGTAGCCGCCAGCCCCCGTCCTCCTGCGCCTTGACCAGGGTGCGATTCGCCTCGAGACGGGCGCGCTCGAAATAATTGAAGGGGTAGTCGGCCAGCGCATGCAGCTCGAGCACGATGTCCAGCTCGCGATGCTGGCGCAGCATCCAGGCGCTGCGTTCGGCCTCGGGCTGGTCCGCCAGTTGGGCGGTGAGCAGTGCCATGGGCGAGGCCGCCAGCTGCTCGTGATAGTGCTCGCGGCGCACCCGGTCGACCAGCAGGAAGCCGCCCAGCGCCAGACCGCCGGTCAGCACCAGCACCAGCGCGAGCAGCACATAGACGCGCAGGAAGGTGTTGTCGACCAGGGTCCGGGGAAGCGCCATCAGCCATCCTTGACGAACAGGTAGCCCTTGCTGCGTACCGTCTTGATGCGGTGCGGGTGGTTGGGGTCGTCTCCGATCTTGGGACGGATCCGCGACACTCGCACGTCGATGGAGCGATCCTGGCCGTCGTACTTGATGCCGCGCAGCTGCGAGAAGATCTCCTCGCGGCTCAGCACGCGGCCGGCGTTGCTGGCCAGCAGCCACAGCAGGTCGAACTCGGCGCTGGTCAGGTCGATGCGCTCGCCGGCCAGCCACGCCTCGCGGGTAGCGCTGTCGATCTCCAGGTTGCCGAAGGTGAGGCGCATGTCGTCGCCCGCGGCCTCGGTGCTCTCCGCCCGGCGCAGCAGGGCGCGCATGCGGGCCAGCAGCACGCGCGGCTGTACCGGCTTGGCCACGTAGTCATCGGCCCCCATCTCCAGCCCCAGCACCTGGTCCATGTCGTCGGTGCGCGCCGTGAGCATGAGGATCGGCCCGGCATAGTCGGGACGCGCCCGGCGGCAGATCGACAGGCCATCCTCACCGGGCAGCATCAGATCGAGAATCACCAGGTCCGGCTGCAGCGTCACGATCCGCTCGACGCCGCGCGCGCCGTCCGCCTCCAGCGTCACGCGGAAGCCGTTGGCCTCCAGGTAGTCACGCGTCAGCGTGGCCAATCGCTCGTCATCTTCGATGATCAGCACGTGTTCCCGGTCACCGGGCGCCAGGTTGTCATCCATCCTCGTCCTTCCCCGTACTGGGCTAGTGTTACTCAACAGCGACACTCTGTTGCATTGATACTCACTCAAGGATACCCGAAAAAACGCCGCTCGCCTGCAGGGATTGCCGGCCGGCCGCCCCTCACAGGTAGACCACCGTGACTGCACAGGTTATCCACAGTCCATGCCGATCACCGGACGACGCCGACCTTGCAGGCTTGGCACAGGGAATGGTATTGATTCGTAACAGCGCCAGGCGTACCGTAAGCGCTGTTGTCAACCGGCAGGGAGGCATGAGCCATGGCCAACGAACACGGCAAGAGCGTCATCAAGCGGGTGTATGTGCCGACTCATGTGAAGGTGGGGCCGAATGGGGAAAGGGTGATCGTGCCGGGGTACTACAAATGCAAAAACAGTAATCATGCCTAACAGAACAAGTTACGAGCCTCATCGAGGATTACTGCCATCCAGAGATTTTTGGCTTTGAGCCAGAATGTCCTGACCCTCCACCACCGCCAAAAAACCCTTCCAATGAGAAACCATAGGGCTCCAATGCATCAACGACAGTCTGCTCATCATACCAAACAGTTCCCTTGTGCCCACCTCCATTGAACCTAGCCTTAGTGACTGGCCCCACATCCCAAGCGGTGGATGAATCATCTTTATACTCACCAAGATTGGCCACATCCAAAACCACGAGGACACCGCTCAAATCAACATTTCCGTTAAAAACCACCTCTCCACCAAGGACAATATGCAATCCCGAAACGCTTGCATTTCCAGAAATCGTCATTCGACCTTCATGAAAGACAACACCGGAGCCCTTATCGTCATCCATATACTTATCGTAAAGATCTTTTATGTTATCAATAAAATCTTGCTCTCCCCCACTAAATGCTTCAAGGGTTCCCTCTTCTATCCCCGTCTTGTTATTTCCTTGATTGACTTCTGCCAAGAGGTCAGACCTTGAGTACACACCTTCACCCTCGTAGAGGGTCAAGGCGGGAACGTAGTCGTCATCACCATTCTCCCCACGCCCTGAGATCCGGCTTCTCTGCGAATTAGGCCAATGAGTATCAGCATCTTCAGACAACCCTGAAGGGAAGTTCAGCGCTGCAGGCCCAACATAGCCACTGGACAAGTCTACCTCAACAAAGATCAGCTCACTCTCAGCAACGTTACCACCATTAACTGCGCCTATGGAAACAATGTAATTGCTGCCGCCGTCATTCACATAGACATACTTGCACCCCACCGGGGAGCTACATCCACCATCATTGACGGAAAGGCCCACACCGAAACCATCCCAACCAACACCATCAAAATCTTCCAGATTACCAGTTTCAAAATCATCGGAACTGAGGTCCTCCTTATTGAAGCCAGCCGACGCTGCCTTCTCCGCCCCCATCTGCGCTTCGGTCGCTGCCTTGTAGTTACCCGCCAACCGCTCATCGACCAGGGACGACTGCATACCGGAAAGACCGAGCATCAGCGACATGGTCAGCATGGTAAGGACAATGACCAGCGCCATACCTTCTTGTCTTTTCATCCAGCACCCCGCGCAAAGTCTCAGCTACCGGCAACCGCCTCGGTTCTATTCATGGCGTAAAACACAATGTCTTGATCTTCACCAGTCAGCCTGAAGGTAATTGTGAACAAACCTTCACCATTATCACTTTGGAATTGGGCAGCGCTTCTAAATCCATTCACTACCGGCTGCCATCCTTCACCATCGACATTCAGTCGCAGTGAAATAGCCGAGCCACTGTCATACAACTGATAATAGTGGCACTCCCCATCAACGCTCAAAGACAGCTGTGCGGATACGGCACTGCAAGTCACGTCCAGGTCCGCCCGCCGGATATCCTTCACCAGCACATCCGCCGCAAAGGTAAATGCCGCCTGCTTGTCACTCAGTCCTTCGATCTTCTGGAAATTCTGAAAGCCGGTGAGAAACAGCTGCCCGGCCCCTAGCGTGATGACCAGGCCAATGAGCATGGCCACCATCAGTTCGACCAGGGAAAAGCCCTGGGAGGCACTCTGCAACTGTTTCATGGCCCACTCCCTGGCAGGCGGGTCGTATAGGAAAAACTCTGTGCGGCGCCCCCATCCAGCCGAGAATCACTCCACGTCAGCGTCACGGTGAATACACAGTCACCGCTGCCATCATCAGAAATGCTCCCACTTAACCCGGGAATGATCGCTTGCCAGCGGTTCGCCCAAGCGGTTTCAATCCCACCATCAAGATCGTGACACTGGCCATCTTCGAAAGCCGCCCACAGCAGCTCGACGGCATCTTGCGCGGCCAAGGACGCGGCGGCACGCTGATAGCCGGCGTGCGCGCTCTGCAACGACTTGAGCTGCATGGCGGCCACGCCCAGCAGGCCGAAGGAGAGCACGAGCAGTGCCACCAGGGCTTCCACCAGCGTAAAACCACGTTGCCGACTCGCTGTCATGTGCCACCTCGGCCAATTCTGCCGAACCCGCTGATCTCGATGGTCTTGCTGTCGCCATTGTCGTGGCTGACGGTCAGGGTGCAGCCGCCATCGCAGTCCGAGCCCTCGACGATCCGCCCCAGCCTGTTGAACTCGACGACGTCGTCATCCGAAGCGGCCACCACGTCGCCGCTGGCCTTGCGAATGCGGATCGCGCTGCCGCTTCCGTCACTCGTGACGTAGACCCGATACTCCCAGGGCGAGCTGGTCATGACCTCGAAGGAGACGTCCTGCCGCCGCTTGATGGCTTCGCTCCGGGCAAAGTGGAGACCGGAGAGGAGCTCGTTGTAGTCGCTGGCCAGGCGGTTGCTCGCCATCATGCCCTGGAAACCCGGTACGGCGATGGTGGCAAGAATGGCAACCACCGCGACGGTGATGATCAGCTCGATCAGCGTGAAGCCATGATGGCGCATCGCATCACCAGCACCCCGACCCGGGCGTCGTCTGTCCTGTCTGGTCGATGGTCAGCGTCTTACACCCCGGCTTCACCTGGCTGCCGCGGTGGGTGGCCGTCAGGGTGTAGCTCGACCCCGAGGGGGCCCCCGAGATGGTGTAGTATCCATCATCGGAGTTCACCGGCAGACTCACACAATCGTCGTAGGCGTAGTCATCGCTGTAACAGCGCTCCAGCTGCCCGGCGAGTTCCATCAGCTTGGCCTGCCCGTCGCTGACGCGGGCGTCCTTCACGTAGTCCTGGTAACTGGGGTAGGCAATCGATGCCAGGATGCCGATGATGGCCACGGCGATCAGCAGCTCGATCAGCGTAAAGCCGGCGCTGCGGCGTACGGAGCACGGCAGGGGGTGCGGCTGGCGTCGGGTGCGATGGGTCACGCGGGACTTCTCCCTGGCTACGTCACGATACTGTCAGTATGTGGCAGGGTGATACGAACTCGCCAGGGACGAGATCAAGAAAAGCCAGGCATTTGCCTGGCTTCTCATGCAATACGCAAGAATGGCATGCCTCGTCCAGAGCGGTACTGCCCTTGTAGCACTATCGGGACGTGGCTAGCCAGTCGCTGGCGCTAATCACTGGCGATGAGGCGCTCGCGCAGCTCCCGCGGCATGGAGAAGGTGATGGTCTCCTCACGGCCGGCGAGTTCGTCGGGCGCCGAGGCGCCGAGGGCCTGCAGGCGCTCGATCACGCCGCGCACCAGCACCTCGGGGGCGCTGGCGCCCGCGGTGACGCCGATGGCTTTGATGCCCGCCAGCCAGTCGGACTCGATCTGCTCGGCGTTGTCGATCAGGTAGGCGGGGGTGCCGACCCGCTCGGCCAACTCGCGCAGGCGGTTGGAGTTGGAGCTGTTGGGGCTGCCCACCACCAGCACCAGGTCGCAGGCCGCGGCGAGGTCGCGCACGGCGTCCTGGCGGTTCTGGGTGGCGTAGCAGATGTCGTCCTTGCGCGGGCCGTCGATCTCGGGGAACCTGGCGCGCAGGGCGTCGATCACCTTGGCGGTGTCGTCCATGGAGAGCGTGGTCTGGGTGACGAAGGCGAGCCGCGTCGGGTCCCGGACCTCGAGGCGCGCCACGTCGGCCTCGTCCTCGACCAGATAGATCTGCCCGCCATGGCCGGTGTCGTAGCGCCCCATGGTGCCCTCCACCTCGGGGTGGCCGGCATGGCCGATCAGGATGCACTCCTGGCCGCGCCGGGCGTAGCGCAGCACCTCCATGTGCACCTTGGTGACCAGCGGGCAGGTGGCGTCGAAGACCTTGAGGCCGCGACGCTCAGCGTCCTCCTGCACGGCGCGGGAGACGCCGTGGGCGGAGAAGATGACGATGACGTCGTCCGGCACCTCGTCGAGCTCCTCGACGAACACCGCGCCCCGATCGCGCAGGCTGTCGACCACGAAGCGGTTGTGGACGACCTCGTGGCGCACGTAGATGGGCGGGCCGAAGACGTCCAGCGCGCGGTTGACGATCTCGATGGCGCGATCGACGCCGGCACAGAAGCCGCGCGGGTTGGCCAGCCTGATCTGCAAAGAATTAGCTTGCATGGTTGCCTTGCCTTGATGCGTCAGGGGCATCTGCCTGTGAAAAGCGGGAAAGCGCTGAGTTCCGTCGCGAGAATAAAGTAGGAGGCCGGCTCTCCGGCGGTGCGACGAAGGCGCCGGCAGGCGCCCTATCCTGGCAGCGCTACGCGCTGCTTCGTCGGAGCGTCGAACCGGCGCTGAAGCGCCCTCCCACAAGTCAGCCCGGTGGTAAAAACTAGCTCAGTGGGTCTGGGCAGGCTTCACGTCAATCACGTCCACCTCGAAGGTCAGGGTACGCCCTGCCAGCGGGTGATTGAAGTCCACCTCCACCTGGACGTCGTCGACGCGCGCGATCACGCCGGGCAGCTCGCCGCCGGCGGGATCAGCGAAGGACATCACGGTGCCCACCTCGGGCTCCATGTCCTGGAAGTCCTCGCGCTTGAGCAGCTGGACGTTCTGCGGGTTGTGCTGGCCGAAGGCGTGCTCCGGGGTGATCTCGAAGCTCCCGCTCTCGCCGGCGGCCAGCCCCTTGATCGGGTGCTCGAAGCCGGGCGGCAGGTTGCCGTCGCCCACCGCGAAGGTGGCCGGGGCCTTGTCGCGGGTGGAGTCGACCACGGTGCCGTCCTCCAGCTTGAGCGTGAAGTGGAGGGTCACTTCCATGCCCTCGTCGATGCGATAGTCGCTCATGTCGTCTCTCTTGCTGTCACGCCCGGGACAGGGCCGGGCGTCAGGACTTTCGATCAGGACTTGTGCCGCCGGGCGCGGCGCTTCTCGCCGAACAGCGACTCCCAGATCAGGCCGATGGCGCCCAGGGTGATACCGATGTCCGCCACGTTGAAGGCCGGGTAGTACCAGCCGGCGACGTGGAAGGAGAGGAAGTCCACCACGTAGCCGTGCACCAGGCGGTCGTAGAGGTTGCCCAGCGCCCCGCCGATGATCGCCGCCAGCGCCGCGGCCATCAGCCGCTCGTCGGCCTTGAGCCGGCTCATCCAGATCGTCAGGCCAACACTCGCCGCCACGGCGATGGCGGCGAAGAACCAGCGCTGCCAGCCGGGGTGGTCGGCGAGGAAGCTGAAGGCCGCGCCGGTGTTGTGCAGCAACGTCAGGTCGAAGAACGGCAGCACCGCCACCGGCTGGCCGTAGGCGAGCAGGCTCGACGCCAGCGCCTTGGTGGCGAGGTCCAGCGCCAGCAGCGCAGCCGCCAGCCACAGCCAGCGCAGCGGACGGTGCATGGGGGGCACCGGCGCCGGGGCGCGCTCAGGCATGGCGACGCGTCTCGCCGGGACCCTCGGGCAGGTTGCTCACGCAGCGCCCGCACAGGTCGGGGTGCTCGGCGTGGCTACCCACGTCGGCGCGGTGGTGCCAGCAGCGCTCGCACTTGGTGTGCGCGCTGGCGGCAACCGCGACCTTGAGGCCCTCGAGCTCGGTGGCCTCGGCGTTCGCCCCGTCGGCGAGCGGCGCCAGGGTCACCTCGCTGGTGAGCATCACGAAGCGCAGCTCGTCGCCCAGCTTGGCCAGGGTCGCGTGCAGCGACTCGTCGACGTAGAGGGTGACCTCGGCGGCCAGGCTGCCCTTGATCACTTTGGCGTTGCGCGCGTCCTCCAGGCACTTGTTGACCGCCTGCTTGACCTCGAGCACCCGCTCCCAGAAGTCGCGACCCAGCGCCGCGTCCTCGGCCAGGGTACCCAGACCCGTGTAGTACTCCTCGAGCAGCACGCTGTCGGCGCGGCTTCCCGGGATGTGCGCGTAGATCTCCTCGGCGGTGAAGCTGAGGATCGGCGCGACCCAGCGGGCGAGCGCCTCCACCACCTGGTAGAGCGCGGTCTGGGCGCTGCGGCGCGCCACCGAGTCGCGCTGGGTGGTGTACTGGCGGTCCTTGATGACGTCGAGGTAGAAACCGCCGAGCTCGCGGGCACAGAAGCCGTGCACCTGCTGGTAGACGTCGAGGAAGCGGTACTCCTCGTAGGCCTTGGCGATGCGTCCCTGCAGCTGGGCGGCGCGATCGACCACCCACTGGTCCAGCGCCAGCAGCTCGTCGAACGGCAGCGCGTCGCGCGCGGGGTCGAAGCCGTGCAGGTTGGCGAGCAGGAAGCGCGCCGTGTTGCGAATCCGCCGGTAGACGTCGGCGGTGCGCTTGAGGATCTCGTCGGAGACCGCCATCTCGCCGGCGTAGTCGGTGGAGGCGACCCACAGGCGCAGGATGTCGGCGCCGAGCTTGTCCATCACCTCCTGGGGCGCCACCACATTGCCCAGCGACTTGGACATCTTGCGGCCATGGGCGTCCACGGTGAAGCCGTGGGTGAGCAGCCCGCGGTACGGCGGGTGGCCGTCGATGGCACAGCCAGTGAGCAGCGAGGAGTGGAACCAGCCACGGTGCTGGTCGGAGCCCTCCAGGTAGAGGTCGGCGCGCGGGCCGCTCTCATGACCGTGGGGGTGCGAGCCGCGCAGCACGTGGCGGTGGGTGGTGCCGGAGTCGAACCACACGTCCAGGGTGTCGGTGACCTTGTCGTAGTCGGCCGCCTCGTCACCGAGCAGCTCGGCGGGATCGAGACGGAACCAGGCGTCGATGCCCTCGGCCTCGACCCGCTGGGCGGCTTCCTCCATCAGCTCGACGGTGCGCGGGTGCAGCTCGCCCGTCGCCTTGTGCAGGAAGAACGGGATCGGCACGCCCCAGTTGCGCTGGCGCGAGATGCACCAGTCGGGGCGGTTGGCGATCATGCTGTGCAGGCGCGCCTGGCCCCAGGCCGGGGTGAACTGGGTCGCCTCGATGCCCGCCAGCGCCCGCTCGCGCAGCGTCCGGCCGTCCTTGCCCTTGACGTCCATGCCCACGAACCACTGGGCGGTGGCGCGGTAGATCACCGGGGTCTTGTGGCGCCAGCAGTGCATGTAGCTGTGGGTGATGGTCTTGTGGGCCAGCAGCGCCCCCACCTCGTCGAGCTTGGCGACGATCTGCGGATTGGCCTTCCAGATCAGCTGGCCGCCGAAGAACGGCAGGTCGTCGGCGTAGACGCCGTCGCCCTGCACCGGGGCCAGGATCTCGCTGAACGCCATGCCATGGGCGCGGCAGGTGACGAAGTCGTCGACGCCGTAGGCCGGGGCGGAGTGGACGATGCCGGTGCTGCCCTCGTCGACCTCGACGTAGTCGGCGAGGTAGACCGGCGAGCGGCGCTCGTAGAAGGGGTGGCGGAACTCGAGGCCGTCGAGGCGCTCGCCGGTGGCGGTGGCGATGATCTCGCCGTCGACCCCGTAGCGCGCGAGGCACGACTCGACCAGCTCCTCGGCGAGCAGCAGCAGCCGCTCGCCGGTGTCGACCAGGGCGTAGGTGAACTCGGGATGCACGTTGAGCGCCTGGTTGGCGGGCACGGTCCAGGGCGTGGTGGTCCAGATGACGATGGCGGCGGGCCTGGGCAGCTCGGAGAGCCCAAAGGCGGCGGCAAGCCCGGCATCGTCAGCGCTCGGGAAGGCCACGTCGATGGCATCGGACTGCTTGTCCTGATACTCCACCTCGGCCTCGGCCAGCGCCGAGCCGCAGTCGAAGCACCAATTGACCGGCTTGAGCCCCTTGAAGACATAGCCCGCTTCGACCATGTCGGCGAGCGCGCGGATCTCGCCGGCCTCGTTGGCGTAGTCCATGGAGCGGTAGGGGTTGCCCCAATCGCCGATCACGCCCAGGCGCACGAAGTCGGCCATCTGCCCCTGGATCTGCTCGGCGGCGTACTCGCGGCACAGCGCCCGCGCCTTCTCGGGCTCGAGGTGCTTGCCGTGGGTGGTCTCCACCTTGTGCTCGATGGGCAGCCCGTGGCAGTCCCAGCCCGGCACGTAGGGCGCGTCGAAGCCGGCCAGGTTCTTCGACTTGACGATGATGTCCTTGAGGATCTTGTTGACGGCGTGGCCGATATGGATGCTGCCATTGGCGTAGGGGGGGCCGTCGTGCAGCACGAACAACTCGCGGCCGCGACGCTCCTCGCGCAGGCGATGGTAGAGATCGAGCGCGTCCCACTGCGCCAGCCGCTCGGGTTCGCGCTTGGGCAGCATGCCGCGCATGGGGAAGTCGGTTTCGGGCAGGTTCAGCGTGTGCTTGTAGTCGCTCATATCCGGGGATCAGCCGTCGTCGTGGTCGGCGGACCTGGCCGCCGAGGAATCGGAAGTCACGGCCTCGCGCGCCAGCGGCGCCGATGCCAGAGGAAGCGTTTCGCCGACGCCGGGACGGAGGGGCTCGGCGAAAGCGCCCGCGGCGAGGTGTTGGGAAAAAGCGCCCGCGGCGAGGTGCTGGGCAAAATAGTCCCGCGCCCGGCGCTGGTCGGCCGCAATCTGGCGCTTGAGGGCGTCGAGGCCGTCGAACTTGGTCTCGCCGCGCAGCTTGGCGCAGGGGGTGACCGCCAGTCGCTCGCCGTAGAGATCGCCGTCGAAGTCGAACAGGTGCACCTCGAGCACCGGGCGCTGGCTGCCCACCGTGGGCCGCCAGCCGATGTTGGCCACGCCGGGCCGGCGGGTGCCGTCGGGCAGCTCGGTCACCACCGCGTAGACCCCGCGCAGCGCCAGCGGCAAGGGCAGCAGCGGCAGATTGGCGGTCGGCACGCCGATGGTGCGGCCGAGCTTCTGGTCGGCCACCACCCGGCCGCTCAGCCGATAGGCGCGTCCCAGCAGGCGCGCCGCCTGGGCGAAGTTGCCGCTGGCCAGCAGGGTACGCACCCGGGTGCTGGAGACGCGCTCGTCGTCGAGGGTGAAGGTGCGGGTGTGCTCGACGCTAAAGCCGCGCGCCTCACCCACCGACATCAGCAGGTGGAAGTCGCCGCGGCGATCACAGCCGAAGCGGAAGTCGTCGCCCACCACGAGGTGGCGCACCCCCAGGCCGTCGATCAGCACCTGCTCGATGAAGGCCTCGGCGGTGAGGCTGCGCAGGGCCTCGTTGAACGGCAGGCAGAGCACGCGCTCCACGCCGCACTCGCCCAGCAGGCGCACCTTCTCGCGCAGCCGGGTCAGCCGCGGCGGCGCCTGGTCACCGGCGAAGAACTCCCGGGGCTGGGGCTCGAAGACCACCACCGTCACCGGCAGGCCGAGCCGCGAGGCCTTCTCCCGGCACTGCTCGAGAATCGCCCGATGGCCGAGGTGCACCCCATCGAAGTTGCCGATGGTGGCCACGCAGCCACGGTGCGTTTCGCGCAGGTTGTGCAGTCCTCGAATCACTTGCATGGAGTCGCCACAGCTCCGCTCACCGGATGGGGGTAAAGGGTGGGATTATACCGGACAGCCGGGCCCTTGACAGCCGGGCCGGCTTGGTCTTTAGCGAGAGGCGGCCTCGGGCAGGCGCGGATAGCCCCGCGAGTCCAGCGCCACTGCCGCGAAGCCGAAGCCGTAGGGCCCCAGGGCACCGGTCTCCAGCCGCCAGCGGTTGCCGCGACCGAAGCGCACGGCGGCCATCATGGTGGCCAGGTCGAGGCGCCAGGCGCCCGCCTCGCGAACGAGGAAGTAGGGCGGACACTGACGCTCGGCGAGGGGGGCGAGCAGCACGGCGTGCCGCGCCTCGGCGTCGGCCAGCACACGCGCCACGGGACACTCCGCCAGGCTGCGCGCCATGTTGTCCATCTGCGCCGGCGTCATCACCCAGTCGGCGAGCAGGGTGCGCGTCTCGCGGCTGTAGATCGCAAGCGCCGGGTTGTCGTTGCGGCCGGCCATGGCCCGCCGATAGGCGGCCAGCACCTCGCGGGGCGAGGCGCCCTCCCCGGCCGCCACCGGCGCGTCGCTGGGCGCCGCCCTTCCCGCGTCCAGACGCGCCGGCAGGCGCGCCCCGGCACCGCCGCTGCCGGCGATGGCCGGCACCAGTTCGCCCTCGGCCTGCTGGGCCTGGCTCACGATCAGCTCGGTGCTGGCCAGGATGCCGTCGGCGACCCGCCCCGCAGCGAAGAATTCGGTCATCTGGCGCGCCTCCAGGTAGGCGACGAAGGCATCGACGAACTGCCCCTCCAGGCCGAATCCCACCTCGAGGCGCACCTGGTCAGCGGTCGCGTCCAGCACCAGCAACAGCCCGCGTCCCTCGTCGCCACCGACCCCGTAGCGGCGCACGTAATCGACGGCGAAACGCTCCAGGTCGCCCAGCTCGCGACCGATCACCACCCGGAAATCGATGCGGTGGTCGTCGGCCAGCAGGGCATGGTATTCCGACAGGCGACGGCGCTGCTCCTCGCCGAGCAGACCGGCGCGGTCGTCCACCCGCTCGGCGCCCTTCGGCCACAGCGCCACGCCCGCGACCAGCAGCAGCCCGGCCAGAGCCGGTGCCACCCACCCGAGCCGGCGCCAGCCGTAGCGCGCGAGCGGCAGGGCGAGGGCCAGCAGGCCGAGCCCGAGCAGCAGAGCGGTCATGCTCAGAAGGCCAGCTCGACCGGCGCTGCCGCCCCGGGCCGCGCCTCGAAGTAGTCGCGGGGCTGCAGCCCCATCGGCTCGGCCACCCAGCGCCCCACGAAGCCGCGCAGGTCGGCGTTGTACTCGCGCACCGCCGCGTTGTAGCGCATGCGCGCCACGTTGATGCGGTTCTCGCTGCCTTCCAGTTGGGCCTGCAGGCGCAGGAACTGGTCGCCGCTGCGCAGCTCGGGATGCTCTCCGGCACGGCGCATCAGGCGCCCGAGCTCCTCGGCCAGCGCCGCCTCCAGCCCGGCCAGGCGGGCAGGGTCCTCCCCGCCGGTGACGGCCAGCGCCTCGCTGAGCGCCGCGGCACGCTCGCGCACCAGGCGCACCAGGGTCTCGCTCTCGTAGGCCATGTACTCCTCGACACTGCGCACCAGGTTCGGCACCAGGTCGGCACGGCGCTGCAGGTTGCTCTCGACATCCGCCCAGGCCGCCGCCACCCGCTCCTCACCGGCCACCAGGCGGTTGTGCGTCAGCCAGGGCACGGCGACCAGCACCGCCCCCGCCAACAGAATGATCAGCAGGCGCAGGGTACCGCCGTCGATCCCGCCCCGCTCGCATGTCGCCGCCATTGCCGTGCCCTCCCTGGAGTCGTTACCTCAGCCAGCATAGACGTTCCCCGCGGCCCCGGGCCAAGCGATCTCTGCCTGGCTCTGTCCAAAGCATCGACGCGCAATGGTATCTACCCCTGCAAACGGAAGTGGCGCAGGCGTACGCCCAGCGCCGCCAGCCAGGCGAAGTAGACCCCGGCCCCCGCCACCACCAGCAGCGCCAGCCACTGCACGCGCGCCCATACGTCCCAGCCAAGCCACGCCTGCCAGCCAGGTGAGAGCCAGACGAGGCCAAGCCCCATCACCGTGCAGCCGCCGAGCAGCTGCACCGCGTAGCGCCCCCAGCCGGGCTGCCACGTCAGTACGCCCTGCCGGTACAGCAGCCAGCCGAGCAGGCCGGCGTTGAGGAAGGCCGAGAGCGCCGTGGCCAGCGCCAGGCCGGCGTGGGCCAGGGGCCAGATCAGGATCAGGTTGAAGACCATGTTGGCCACCATCGCCACGATGCCGACCTTCACCGGCGTCCGGGTATCCTGGCGGGCGAAGAAGCCCGGCGCCAGCACCTTGATCAGCATGAAGGCGACCAGTCCCAGGGCGTAGGCGCGCAGGCTCATGGCCGCCATGGCGATGTCGTGCTCGGTCATGGCTCCATAGTGGAACAGCGTGATCAGCAGTGGCTCGGCGAGCAGGGCCAGCGCCAGCGCCGCCGGCAGGCCCAGCAGCAGCACGGCGCGCACCGCCCAGTCGAGCATGGCGGCGAAGTGCTCGCGGGACTGCTCGGCGTGGCGCTTGGAGAGCGCCGGCAGGATCACCGTGCCGATGGCGATGCCGAACACGCCCAGCGGCAGCTCCACGAGACGGTCCGAGTAGTAGAGCCAGGAGACGCTGCCCGCCGCCAGCAGCGAGGCGAGCACGGTATCGAGCAGCAGGTTGATCTGCGACACCGAGACGCCGAACAGTGCCGGCGCCATCAGCTTGAGGATGCGCCGCACGCCGGGGTGGGCGAAGTGGGGCCAGGGACGCGGCAGCAGGCGCAGCCGCGCGAGGAACGGCACCTGGAAGGCGAGCTGGGCCGCCCCGGCGATCAGCACGCCCCAGGCCAGGCCCATGGCCGGCTCGGCGAACAGCGGGGTGAGCACGAGCGCCGCCCCGATCAGCGAGAGGTTGAGCAGCACCGGGGTGAAGGCCGGCACGGCGAAGCGGTTCCAGGTGTTGAGCACGCTGCCGGCGAAGGCGGTGAGCGAGATCAGCAGCAGGTAGGGGAAGGTGAGCCGCAGCATCTCGGCGGTGAGCGCGAGCTTCGCCGGGTCGCGGCCGAAACCGGGGGCGAAGAGCCACACCAGCCAGGGCGCGGCGAACACGGCCAGCGCGGTGAGCAGCGCCAACACGGCGGCGAGGCTGCCGGCCACCGCATCGAGCAGCTCGCGCACCTCCTGCCGGGTGCGCCGGGTGGCGTATTCCGAGAGCACCGGCACGAAGGCCTGGTTGAAGGCGCCCTCGGCGAACAGCCGGCGCAGGAAGTTGGGCACCTTGAAGGCGACGAAGAAGGCGTCGGCCCCGCTGCCGGCCCCGAGCAGGGCGGCGATGACCACGTCGCGCACGAGCCCCATGACGCGCGAGAGCATTGTCATGGCGCCGACCACCAGGCTCGAGCGCATCAGCCCCGCGCGCTTGGGCGCCACGGCCCGGTCGTCATCGACCACGGGCAGGGTATCGGGGTCCGGCGGCGGCGAATCGGGAGGCGGCTGGTGTTGCGTCACGGTCGACCTCGGCTGGCTCCGACGGCTGCGAGCGCGCTCCGCCGGCAATGTCCACGCACAAAAAAACCGGCCGCAGCCGGTTTTTTCTGGCGTCTCACCGGCTTACGCCGCGAGCGCCTTGATGCGCGCATTGAGGCGGCTCTTCAGGCGGGCAGCCTTCTTCTTGGAGATCACGTCCTTGTCGGCGATGCGATCGATGACCGGCTGCGCCTTCTTGAAGGCGTCCATGGCCTGGGCGTGATCGCCGCCGTTGATGGCCTTGATGACGCTCTTGACGTAGGTACGAACCATGCTGCGCTGGCTCGCCTTCAGGACACGACGACCCTCTGCCTGACGGGCGCGCTTGCGGGCTTGCTTGCTGTTTGCCACTGACTGTCTCCTTGGAGAAAGTTGCTGCCGCCGCTAGCGGGCGACACATTATTAACCGATTGATCCGACAGGAAAACAAAAACATCCCCGTCGGCTTGGCCATCCGGCCGACCGCTTGTTCGGAAGCGGTCGCTTACGGGCCGTGTCTGAGAGGATGGCGCATCCTATCACAACCCCGACGCGCCTTGCCAGCACCCGAGCCGCCTGCCCAGCGTAACCGCAGCTGGACATGGCGGGCGCCGGGGACATGTCGAAGAGGAGGTCATTTGCCATGGATGGCAAATGTAGCGCCCAGGGACGGGTTTACAGCGCCTCCTCACAGACTTGTCGACGGCGCAGCCCAAGCGAACGAGCTGGCTGCAACGCCCGAGCCGCCTGGCCATCCATCACAGCACCACGAGGTTATCGCGGTGAATCAGCTCCGGCGCCTCCATGAATCCGAGGATCGCTTCGATCTGGTGGCTCGGCCGCCCCTGGATCTGGCGGGCGTCCTCGGCGCCGTAGTTGACGAGCCCCTTGGCCACGCGCTCGCCGTGCTCGTCGACGCACAGCACCATGTCGCCGCGCACGAAGCTGCCCGACACCGCCTTCACGCCCACCGCCAGCAGGCTCGAGCCGCGGTCGCGCAGCACCTTCACGGCGCCCGCATCCAGGGTCAGGGTGCCGCGCACCTGCAGCTGGCCGGCCAGCCAGCGCTTGCGCGCCGCCATGGGCGCCCGGTCGGGCCGCAGCAGGGTGCCGAGCCGCTCGCCCTCGATCAGCCGCAGCAGGACATCGGGCTGGCGACCGCTGGCGATCGCCGTGCAGGCGCCGGAGCGGGCGGCGAGCCGTGCGGCACGCACCTTGGTGGCCATGCCGCCGCGCCCCAGGGCGCCGCCGCCGCCGGCCACGGCGGCGAAGGAGGGATCGCCGGCCCGCCCCTCGTGGATCAGCTGCGCCTCGGGGTGGTGGCGCGGGTCGGCATCGAAGAGCCCCTCCTGGTCGGTGAGGATCACCAGCGCATCGGCCTCCAGCAGGTTGGCGACCAGCGCCCCCAGGGTGTCGTTGTCGCCGAAGCGGATCTCATCGGTGACCACGGTGTCGTTCTCGTTGACCACCGGCACCACGCGCAGGTCGACCAGGGTGCGCAGCGCCGAGCGCGCGTTGAGATAGCGCTTGCGGTTGGAGAGGTCGTCGTGGGTCAGCAGCACCTGGGCGGTGATCAGGTCATGGCGCGCGAAGTGGTGCTCGTAACACTGGGTGAGGCCGTTCTGCCCCACCGCGGCGGCGGCCTGGAGCTCGTAGACCGCCGCGGGGCGCGCCTGCCAGCCGAGCCGCACCATCCCCGCCGCCACCGCGCCGGACGATACCAGCACCACCTCGATGCCGCGGCGGTGCAGGGCAGCGATCTGGTCGACCCAGCCGCCGATCGCCGCCTCGTCGAGGTCGCGTCCGTCGTTGGTCAACAGCGCGCTGCCGATCTTCACCACCACCCGGCGGGCGCCGCGCAGCGCCTCGCGGCCCGGTACCTGCTCGTTGCTCTCCATTCGCTCTCAATCCTGACGTGGTATCCGCTATTTAAGTACCGGCCTCAGCCTCGAGCCCTTCACCCAGCGAACTGAGCGAGCGAAGGCCATCGCCTCACTCCACGTATTCGACTTCGACGTCGTAATCATCATCATCGAAATCGTCGTCGTCATCCTCATCTCGTGGCTTGCGCTTGCGGCCCAGGCGCGCCTCGGCACGGGCCACGGCCTCGGCCTCCATGCGTTCGCGCATCTCGCGCTCGCGCTCGGCGACCGCCTCGTCCTCACGCTCCAGGCGACGCTGCTCGGTCAGCCAGCGGTACGCCGCCTGCACCAGGGCGTCGGTGCCCTCGCCGGCGATCGCCGCAATGCGATAGACCGGCCCACTCCAGCCCAGCCCCTCGACGATGGCGGCCACGCGCGCCTCGCGCTCCTCTTCCGGCAGCAGGTCGAGCTTGTTGAGCACCAGCCAGCGCGGCCGCTCGGCGAGCGTCGGTGAAAACTGGTCGAGCTCCTGGGCGATGGCCCGTGCCGACTCCACCGGGTCGGACTCGTCGAAGGGCGCCACGTCGACCACGTGGAACAGCAGCCGGGTGCGGGTCAGGTGCTTGAGGAAGCGCAGCCCCAGGCCGGCACCATCGGAGGCCCCCTCGATCAGCCCCGGCACGTCGGCCATGACGAAGTGCTCATGGGTGCCGAGCTTCACCACGCCAAGGTTGGGCACCAGGGTGGTGAAAGGGTAGTTGGCGACCTTGGGCTTGGCAGCGGAGACGGCACGGATCAGCGTCGACTTGCCGGCGTTGGGCAGGCCGAGCAGCCCCACGTCGGCCATCACCTTCATCTCCAGACGCAGGGGGCGCCGCTCACCCGGCGTGCCCGGCGTGGTCTTGCGCGGCGCGCGGTTGGTGGAGGACTTGAAATGGATGTTGCCGAGCCCCCGGCGCCCGCCCTGGGCGACCAGCACCTGTTGGTCGGCCTCGGTGATGTCGGCGATCACCTCCAGGGTGTCCTCGTCGATCACCGTGGTGCCCACCGGCACCTTGACCACCAGGTCGCTGCCGGCGCGGCCGCTCATCTGGCGCCCCTGGCCGGGGCGGCCGTTCTCGGCGGCGTAGAAGCGCTGGTACTTGAAGTCGATCAGCGTGTTGAGCGAATCGTCGCCCACCAGGTAGACGCTGCCGCCATGGCCGCCATCGCCGCCGTCGGGGCCGCCCTTGGGCACGAACTTCTCGCGGCGGAAGCTCAGGCAGCCGTTGCCGCCCTTGCCGGCCTCCACGATGATCGAGGCTTCGTCGACGAACTGCATTGCTCACTCTCCTGACGGCAGCTGCCGCCATGATACAAGAAGGCCCCGCCGGAGCGGGGCCTTCTCACGACAAGCCGTGGCGCGCTCAGGCAGAGACGACGCTGACGAACTTGCGGCTCTTCGGACCCTTGGTCTCGAACTTGACCACGCCGTCGCTCAGCGCGAACAGGGTGTGGTCACGGCCGACGCCGACACCGGTACCGGCGTGGAACTTGGTGCCGCGCTGACGCACGATGATGTTGCCGGCGGTGACGGCCTGACCACCGTAGAGCTTGACGCCCAGGCGTTTGGATTCGCTGTCGCGGCCGTTGCGGGTAGAGCCCGCTGCCTTCTTGTGAGCCATTGCAAATACCTCGCTCGTTCAGGGGACTGCCGCTTACGCGGAGATCCCGGTGATCTTGACTTCAGTGAACCACTGGCGGTGGCCCTGACGCTTCATGTGGTGCTTGCGGCGACGGAACTTGATGATCCGCACCTTCTCGCCACGCCCGTGGGAGACGACCTCGGCGGCCACCTTGGCCCCCTCGACCAGCGGCGCGCCGACCTTGACGTCGTCGCCATCGGCAACCAGCAGCACCTCGTCGAACTCGACGCTCTCGCCGGTGGGAATCTCCAGCTTCTCGAGCTTGAGGGTCTGGCCTTCCTGAACGCGGTACTGCTTGCCACCGCTCTTGATAACTGCGTACATGCTTCTCTCTCCAGGACTCATCGGGGGTTGGCTCTTCATCGGCCTGCTTCGAGTGGCGCCCCTTCCGGCAGCCATCTGACAGGGAGCATGATGAGTGGGCCGCGTATTATAACGGCCGGCGCGACACCGCACAACCTGCCCTCGCCCGCGCGCGAGGCGCATGCGCTTGACGCCCTCCCGGGGGGCCCATAGCATGGCCGGCATTCCCAGGCTGCGCGCGACGCGCCGGCCCATCCACTCGACGATGATCGCTCCATGCCTGCCGACGCCTCGACCTCCCCCACTCAGCCCACCGCCTCTCCGCTCCACGCCGCGGTCGCCGACGACTTCGCCGCCGTCAACCGCACCATCCAGGCGCAGCTGGCCTCGCGTGTGCCGCTGGTGGAGACCATCGGCCAGTACATCATCGCCAGCGGCGGCAAGCGCCTGCGCCCGCTGCTGGTCCTGCTGGCCGCCCGGGCCCTGGGCTACGCCGGCGACAAGCACGTGACGCTGGCCACGCTGATCGAGTTCATGCACACCTCGACGCTGCTGCACGACGACGTGGTCGACGAATCACACCTGCGCCGCGGCAAGGCCACCGCCAACGACGCCTGGGGCAACGCCCCCTCGGTGCTGGTCGGCGACTTCCTCTACTCGCGTTCCTTCCAGATGATGGTGGAGCTGGGCTCGCTCAAGATCATGGACGTGCTGTCGCGGGCCACCTGCGTGATCGCCGAGGGCGAGGTCCAGCAGCTCACCAACGTCGGCAACCCCGACACCGACGAGACCGCCTACTTCGAGACCATCCAGGGCAAGACGGCCATGCTCTTCGAGGCGGCTTCCCACAGCGGCGCCATCATCGCCGACGCCACTCCGGAACAGGAAACCGCCCTGCAGCACTACGGCCGCTACCTGGGGCTGGCCTTCCAGCTCGTCGACGACCTGCTCGACTACCAGGGCGACGCCGAGGCCATGGGCAAGAACGTCGGCGACGACCTCGCCGAGGGCAAGCCCACCCTGCCGCTGATCCAGGCCATGGCCGCCGGCACGCCCGAGCAGACGGAAGTGGTACGCCGCGCCATCCGCAAGGGCGGCCTCGACCACCTCGACGAGGTGCTCACCATCGTCCGCGACACCGGTGCCCTCGACTACACCCGCGCCCGAGCCGAGGCCATGGCCGACCGCGCGCTGGCCCAGTTGGACGTCCTGCCCCCCAGCCGCTACCGTGACAGCATGGCCGAGTTGGCCCATCTCGCGGTCAACCGCAAGGCCTGACGCACCACACGGGGCTTGCACCAAACAGAGAATCCGGTATAGTACGCATCGCGCTCGGGGCAACGACCCTTGAGACGAGCGCATCGGAGTATAGCTCAGCTTGGTAGAGCGCTGCCTTCGGGAGGCAGAGGTCGTAGGTTCGAATCCTGCTACTCCGACCAGAGAATTCAGAAAAACGGCCACTTAGCTCATCAGAGCGGTGGCCGTTTTTCGTTGGCATCCTTCCAGGTTCCATACGTGTGCCCCCCAGGCCGCGGCAAGGTACGGCAGAGGCCACCAGCAATTTCCATTAGTCGACAGGGATTCCCGCCGCACACAGAAGGCCGACCGGCTAGTTCGGCGACGGATCACTCGCATGGAGGTGATCGGCATGCGGTGACCCCTGATCCGCGGCGCATCGCGGATCAGGAAGATGAACCCAGCATGAACGGGCCATTAAGGCTCCTGCAAGACGAGCGAGTGTAGAAGGGTCAGGTACCCATTCACCAAGGAGTGATCTACATGCACTGGCTCGACACCGAACACCGCTACGGCCTCGTCTCGCGCGTGCTGCACTGGTCCATGGCCCTGCTGATCCTGCTCATGCTGGCCAGCGACCTCTGGATGGAGGCCTTCGAGCACCTCGGCAAGGCCAACCTGATGGGCCTGCACAAGAGCATCGGCGTGCTGCTGCTGGCCCTGCTCGCGGCGCGGCTGGTCTGGCGCTGGCTCAACCGCGGTCGCCTGCTGCCGCCGGCCCACTGGCGCCTCGCCGCCCGCCTCGGCCACCTGACGCTCTATGCCCTGCTGCTGTTCATCCCGGCCAGCGGGGTGCTCGCCGCCTGGGGCAGCGGCCATGGCGTGGCCTTCTTCGGGCTGCCGCTGCTGCCCGCCGGTCCCGAGGTCGAATGGCTGGAAGACGCCTTCGAGGAGACCCACGAGGTCCTCGCCAACCTGCTGTGGCTGGTGCTCGGCGGCCATGTGCTCGCCGCCCTCGCCCACCAGTGGTGGCTCGGCGAGCGCAGCCTGCAGCGCATGACCTGACGGCTCGTCTCTGGTAATCGCTCGTCCACAATACGGGCCCGGCGCGAGACTCGCGCCGGGCCCGTTGCGTGGGCGAAGGAATCGCCGGGGCAGCGCCCCGGCGGAAGGGGTCAGTCGTACTCCACCTCGACGACATCGCGCTCGCCCTGGCGACTCGTCACCTCGAGCTCGCGGCCGTCGGCATCGTAGCCCTCGACCTCGATGCGTCCGTCACGGTCGACCTGGAGCTCCGCGAACTCGGCCATGCCCTCGGCCACCGCGGCCTCCATGGCCAGGCGCACGTCGGCCTCACTCAGGCCCCAGGCGCCGCCCTCGCGGCGCTGCCGCTCCTCCTCGAGGCTCTCGCCGCTCTCCAGCGACAGGCGCACATCCGCCTGCCACTCGTCGTCGAGCCAGCCCTCGACCTCCACGCTCGCGTCGCGCTTGATCTCGATCTCCTGGTAGTGGGTGAAGCCGAAGGCCGCGGCCTGCTCGAGCACGCCGTCGAGGCGCTCCACTGGCAGGCGCTCGTCATCGTCGGCCTGGGCCGCACTCGAGGCCAGCAGCAGGGTGGCCAGGGACGTGGTCAGCAGCATCTTGCGTGTCATGGATGGTACCTCCGTTGATGGGTGCCGCTCCGTTGTAGCACCGGCCACCTTGCCCTGAGCTGACGGCGCCGTTCATGCTGTATTCATGTTCGCGCTGGCATCCTCCCCACCATGAGACGCCGATACGCCCGCCACACTCGCCACCGTGCCCTACCGC
Source organism: Billgrantia azerbaijanica (assembly GCA_004551485.1). GTDB lineage: Bacteria > Pseudomonadota > Gammaproteobacteria > Pseudomonadales > Halomonadaceae > Halomonas > Halomonas azerbaijanica. The sequence goes on from SBLD01000005.1 coordinate 210,950, forward strand.
TGCTCCTGCTGGCGGCGACACTGGCGTTCGCCCTGCCCACCCTGGCCGACCGGCACTGGCACGACCTCCACGACGAGGTACGCCACGGCCGCCTGGTCGCCCTGCCCGAGATCCTCGACTGGCTGGAGGCGCGCTACCGCGGGCAGGTGCTGGAGGTGGAGCTGGAGCGCGACGACGGGCGGCCGACCTACGAGGTCGAGATGCTCGGCCCCCAGGGCCAGGTCGTGGAGTTCGAGTTCGACGCCAGGAGCGGCGAGCTCGTCGGCATGGAGGGCGTGAACATCGATGCCATGCGGCGCAAAGGAGACGACGAACGATGAAGGTGCTGCTGGTGGAGGACGACGCGGCCCTGGCCGAAGCCCTGGGCGAGGCCCTGCACGAGGCCGGCGTGCTGGTCGAGCAGGCCGCGACGGGCGGCGAGGCCGACTTCCTGGTGCGCACCGAGCGCTACGACGCGGTGATCCTCGACCTGGGCCTGCCCGACGGCGACGGCAGCCGCTGGCTCGCCCAGTGGCGCGAGGATGCCATCGAGCTGCCGGTGCTGGTGCTCACCGCCCGCTCCCGCTGGAGCGACAAGGCCGCCGGCTTCTCCGCCGGCGCCGACGACTACGTCACCAAGCCCTTCGAGACGGCCGAGGTACTGTTTCGCCTGCACGCCCTGGTGCGGCGCAGCCATGGCCACGCCCATCCGGTGCTGCGCATCGGCGAGCTGGCCTTCGACACCCACACCGGCAGCGTGACGCTGGCCGGTCGCCCGGTCAGCCTCACCGCCCAGGAGTCGCGGCTGCTCGCCTATCTCGCCCATGCCGCGCCGCGGGTGGTCAGCCGCAGCGAGCTCGCCGAGCATGTCTACGACCGCGACCACGAGCCCGATTCCAACGTCATCGACGTGCAGATCAGCCGCCTGCGCCGCAAGCTCGGCGCGGCCCGCATCGAGACGCGGCGCGGCCAGGGCTACCGCCTGGTCGACGGCGACGCCGCCCCATGAGGCGCCGCCGGCCCTCCCTGGCCACGGCCCCGATCGCCGTCCGCCTGCTGGCCGCGGCCCTGGCGATCATCCTGATCACCCTGCCCCTGGCCGGCGTCGGCCTGGCCCACCACTTCCGCGCCTCGGCCACCGCCGCCTTCGATGAGCGCCTCGAGTCGCTGCTCAATGTGGTGATCGCCGGGCTCAACTACGACAACGCCGCACAACGCCTCGAACACGACGCCGCGCTGGGCGACCCGCGCTTCGACCGGGTGTTCTCCGGCTGGTACTGGCAGGTCAGCGACGGCGCCGACACCCGGCTCGCCTCGCGCTCGCTGTGGGACCAACGCCTGCCGATCCAGCCGGCCGCCGCCCCCGAAGTACGCGATGCCACCGGCCCGCGCGGCACGCCGCTGCGCCTCATCGAGCGCGACATCCGGCTGGCCCCCCTGGAAACGCCGCTGCACGTCAGCGTGGCCCTCTCCCGGGAGGAGCTGAACGCCACCCTCGACGGCTTCACCACCCGCCTGGCGGGCTCCCTCGTCGGCGTAGGCATCCTGCTGCTGCTGACCCTGGCGCTGCAGGTGCACTGGGGGCTGGCCCCGCTGCGCCGCCTGCAGGCCGACCTCAATGCGGTCGAGAACGGCACGGCCGAGTCACTGGAAACCCGTCTGCCGGCCGAGCTGGCGCGCCTCGCCGGCGCCATCAACGGCGTGCTGGCGCGCGACCGGCGGCTGATGGAGCGCGCCCGCCATGCCGCCGGCAACCTGGCCCACGCCCTGAAGACGCCGGTGAGCGTGCTGGCCACCCTCGCCGAGGGCTTCGACGACCCCGCCCGCCAGCGCGTGAAGGCCGAGCTCGCACGCATCGACGCGGCGGTGCGCCACCACCTGGCCCGCGCCTCGGCGGCCGGCGCCAGCGGCCTGAACCGCCGCGTCGCCGTGGCCGACACCCTCGCCCCGGTGCTCGACGGGCTCGGCCGCCTGGCGACCCGGCGCGGCATCGCGCTCGACACCGCGCTGCCCGAGACGCTGAGCGCGCGCGTCGATCCCCAGGACCTGCAGGAGCTGGCCGGTAACCTGCTGGAGAACGCCCTGCGCTGGGCGCGCAGCCGCGTCACGCTGAGCGGCGGCAGCGATGCCGAGGGGGTGTGGCTGACGATCGAGGACGACGGCCCCGGGATGAGCGCAACCGAGCGCCGGCAGGCCCTGGCACGCGGCGCACGGCTCGACGAGCGCCACTCCGGCAGCGGCCTCGGCCTGGCCATCGTCAACGAGCTGGCGGGGCTCTACGGCGGCCGACTGCGTCTCGAAGTCTCGACACTCGGCGGCCTGGCCGCCCACCTCTGGCTGCCCGACCGCGTACGAGCCGAGGCCTGAGTCCTGCGGCACAGTCAGCCGGTCGCCGGTATCGAGGTGACCTCCTCCCGGGCTGCACAGGTTATCGTGCCACCCTCAGGAGGCGTGATCTTGCCACTCGTCAGCGGGCCCTTAAGCCTTCGTTAAGTTGACCGGGCCAGAGTATCGGAACAACGTCATGGAGACGCCCCGATGCCTGGCACGACCTCCCTCCCCGCCATTTCGCCCGCCACCTCCTCCGTGCCCCTGCACTGGCAGGAGGCCCGGCACTGGCCGCAGCGCCGGCGCCTGGAACACTTGGTACGCCGTCGCTTCGCCGAGGAGCACGGTGCCCGGGTCCGCCATTTCCTGCCGCGACTGTTCGGTCTCTGGCAGGGCGACCGGGCCCGGGCCGCGGTGGGCCTGCGCGCCGCGCACACCGGCCCGCTCTTCCAGGAGCGCTACCTGGACGACAGCGCCGAGGCGCTCCTGGCCGCGCGCTTCGGCCAGGTCCTGCCACGCCGGGAGATCGCCGAGATCGGCAATCTGGCGAGCGCCCTCCCCGGGCTGCAGCGCCGGCTCTTCCTGCACCTGGTGGCGCAGCTGGCGCAGGAGGGCCTCGCCTGGCTGCTGTTCACCGCCACCCCGCAGGTGGCCAACGGCATCCGCCGCCTGGGCCTCGAGCTCCATCCGCTGATGCCCGCCGACCCGGCGCGACTGGGTGACGAGCAGGCCGACTGGGGCCGCTACTACGCACACCGCCCCTGGGTGATGGCCGGCGACCTGCGCCGCGCCCACCGCGACCTGCTGGCGCGTGGCCTGCTGCCCCTGCGCCCGGAGTGCCGGACGGAGGCCCCTCATGCCCGGCTCGCCTGAGCGCCTCCGCGTGCGGCTGGCGCGCCATGCCGTCGAGCGCCCCGAGCGGCCGGCACTGGCCGACGGCCAACGCCAGGTCCGCTACGGCGACCTGCCGGCCGAGCTGGCATCACGCCGCCGGCGCCTGGCGCAGGTCGGGGCACGCCGCGTAGCCCTGGCACTCGACAACGGCATTGAGTGGGCGCTGTGGGACCTGGCCCTGCTGCTTGAAGGCCGAGTCCGGGTGCCGGTGCCCGCCTTCTTCACAGCCGCCCAGCGCCGTCACTTGGTAGCGCAGGCCGGGCTGGACGCCTGGATCGGCCCCGGCGGCGAGCCGTTCGGGTTCACCGACGTCGGCACCCCGGGCATCGTCACGCGTCGCGTCGCGACACCACCCCCGCTGCATGCCGGCACCCACCAGATCACCTTCACGTCCGGTACCAGCGGGGCGCCCAAGGGCGTCTGCCTGGGTAACGCCGCGCCGCTGACGGTCGCCGAGAGCCTGGCGGAGGCGGTGGCGCCGCTGGCCATCGAACGCCACCTGGCGATGCTGCCGCTGGCCACCCTGCTGGAGAACATCGGCGGGCTCTATGTGCCACTGTGGCTGGGCGCCACCGCCTGCCTGCCCGGGGTTGCCGAGCTCGGCTGGCGGGGCGCCAGCGGCTTCGACCCGCACCGAGCGCTGGCCACCATCGACGCTTTCCGTCCTCACAGCCTGATCCTGGTGCCTCAGTTGCTCCAGGCCCTGGTGGCGGCCCGACCGCAGGCCCCACACGGCCTGCGCTTCGTCGCCGTGGGCGGCGCCCGGGTCGCCGACACCCTGCTGGCGCAGGCGCACTCGGGAGGCTGGCCGGTCTTCGAGGGCTACGGCCTCTCGGAGTGCGCCTCGGTAGTCTGCCTCAACCGCCCCGACGAGCCCGCCTGTGGCGTGGGCCGCCCCCTCCCCCACGCCCGCGTCCGGGTGGACCCCGCGGGGGAGGTCCACGTCCGGGGCGCCACCATGCTGGGCTATCTTGGCGAAGCGGCGGCCGGCGACTGGCACGCCAGCGGCGACCTGGGCCACTGGCAGGGCCGGGCCCTGATGCTGGAGGGGCGGCGCCGCGAGGTCTTCATCACCGCCTATGGCCGCAACGTCGACCCGCAGTGGGTCGAGGGCGAGCTCTGCGCCCAGCCGGCCATCGCCCAGGCACTGGTGCACGGCGAGGCACTGCCCGGGAACCGCGCCCTGCTCGTGCCGGCGCCCTCCGCGCTCGACGACCGTCACCTGGCCGAGGCGGTGGCCGCCGCCAACGCCACCCTGCCCGACTACGCCCGGGTCCGGGAGTGGCGCCGCAGTGCCCCCTTCACCCCTGCCAACCACCAGCTGACGGCCAACGGCCGCCTGCACCGCGACGCCATCCTCGCCGCCCACGGCGACTGGCTGTGTGCCGCCCCTGACTCGATGGAAGGAGAATCCTCATGACCCCGTACCAGCAACTGCAGGACGCCACCCGCGCCGAGCGTGACTGGCTGCTGGCCACCCCCCTGCTGACCCGCGCCCTGGCCGGCCAGGTCACCCGCGAGGAGTACCTGGCCTTTCTCGGCCAGGCCTACCACCACGTGCGCTTCACGGTGCCGCTGATGATGGCCTGCGGCTCCCGCCTGCCCGAACGCCTCGACTGGCTGCGCGACGCGCTGGTGGCGTACATCGCGGAGGAGCACGGCCACGAGCAGTGGATCCTCGACGACATCCGCGCCGCCGGGGGCGATCCGGATGCCGCGACCCAGGCGGCGCCGCACCCCGCCACGCGGCTATTGGTCGCCGCCGTGCGCGACGCAATCGCACACGGCAACCCGGTGGGTTTCTTCGGCATGGTGCAGGTGCTCGAGGGCACCAGCACCGCGCTCGCCACCCAGGCCGCCGAGCGACTCCAGGCGAGCCTCGACCTGCCCGACGACGCGGTGCGCTACCTGACCTCCCACGGCAGCCTGGACATCGGCCACCTGGCCTTCTTCGAGGGGCTGGTGAACCGCCTGACAGGGGAGGACCTGCGGGCGGTCATCGACACGGCGCGCCTGGTCTATCGCCTCTATGGCGCCATGTTCCGCGGGATCGAGGCCCGCTGCGCCGGTGGCAGCGCCACCCGGGAGCTCGCCCATGTGCTGGTTCCGTAAACCGCTGCCCGAGGGCGGCTGGCCCGCCCAGCGGATCCTGGTCACTGGCGCCAGCGGCGGCATCGGCCAGGCCCTGGTCGATGAGTTCGCCGCCGCCGGGGCCCGGCTCCTGGTTAGCGGGCGGCGCGCCGAGGTGCTCGACATGCTGGAGGCCCGCTACCCGGAGCAGGTGACGGCGCTGGCCGCCGACCTGACCCGGGTCGAGGAACGCCAGCAGCTGGTCAAGGTGGCCACCCGAGACGGCTGCAACCTGCTGGTCAATGCCGCCGGGGTGAACCGCATGGGCTTCTTCGCGACGTGCAGCGACGACGAGATCGAGCGCCTGGTCACCCTCAACCTGACCGCCACCCTGCAGTTGACCCGGGCCCTGCTGCCACTGTTGATGGCAGCGCGGCAGGGCTGGGTCGTCAACCTCGGCTCCACCTTCGGCACCCTGGGCTACCCCGGCCAGGTCGGCTACTGCGCCACCAAGTTCGCCCTGCGCGGCTTCAGCCAGGCGCTGCGCCGCGAACTCACCGACACCCGGGTGCGCGTCCTGTACGTGTCGCCACGCGCCACCCGTACCGCCATGAACGCCCCCTCGGTGGAGGCCATGAACGCCGCCCTGGGCAACGCCATGGACAGCCCCGCCCAGGTGGCCCGGGCGGTACGCCGCGCCATCGAACGGGGCCGCAATGAGGCCCAGTTGGGCCGTCCCGAGCGGCTCTACGTGCGCCTCAACGCCTTGGTACCGGGCCTGGTCGACCGCGCCCTGGCTCGCCAGCTGCCCGTCATCCGCCGCTTCCTCGCCCCATCGGAGCAAGCCTCATGAGCACCACCGCCCTGACACGCCGACTCGCCGCGCTCGCCCTCTCCCTGACCCTGGTCGGGGGCCTCGTTCCATCGGTCGTCGCCGCCGATGAGCCGGCGGTTGCCGAGGCACTCGCCCGTCTGCAGGCTCGCTGGGCCGAAATCCAGTACGAGCTGCCCGACGCGCAGCAGGCGGACGCCTTCGCCGCCCTGGGCGACGACGCCGAACGCCTGCTGGAGGCGCATCCCCGCGCCGCCGAGCTGCACATCTGGGCCGGCATCGTGCGCTCCACCCAGGCCGGCGCCCGCGGCGGCCTCGGCGCCCTCGGGCTGGTCAAGCAGGCACGGGCCCACCTGGAAACCGCCCTGGCGATCGACCCGATGGCGCTTAACGGCTCGGCCTACACCAGCCTGGGGGCGCTGTACTATCAGGTGCCCGGGTGGCCGTTGGGCTTCGGCGACGACGACAAGGCCGAGCGGCTTCTCGAGCGGGCGCTGTCGATCAACCCCGACGGACTCGACAGCCTCTACTTCTGGGGCGACTATCTGCACGAGCAGGGCCGCGACGCCGAGGCGCGGCAGGCCCTGGAGAAGGCCCTGCAGGCGCCGCCCCGCCCCGGCCGTGAGCTCGCCGATGCCGGACGCCGCGAGGAGGTTCGCCGGCTGCTGACCCGACTGGAGGAGTGACCACCGCCCCATGCGCATCCTGCTGGTAGAGGACGACCCGAGCCTGGCCTCGGGCATTCGCCTGGCCCTCAAGTCCGAGCACTACACCGTGGACCACCTGGCCGATGGCACCGCGGCCCTGGCCGCCCTGACCGACGGCGAACCCTTCAACGCCGTGATCCTCGACCTGGGGCTGCCCGGCCTCGACGGCATGCAGGTGCTCGCCGGCGCGCGACGCCACGGCAGCCGGGTCCCGGTGCTGGTGCTCACCGCCCGGGATGCCATCGACGATCGTATCGCCGGGCTCGATACCGGGGCCGACGACTACTTGGTCAAGCCCTTCGAGGTCGCGGAGCTGAAGGCGCGGCTGCGCGCCCTCCTCCGCCGCAGCCGGGGGCAGGCCAGCAGCGTGCTGGAGTGCCGCGGCCTGCGCCTGGATCCGGCCACCCGCGGCGTCAGCTATCGAGGAGAGCCGATCGCCCTGTCGCGCCGCGAGTTCACCCTGCTGGAGGAGTTCATGAGCCATCCCGGGCGTGTCTTCACCCGCGACACCCTGACCCGGCTGGTCTACGGCTGGGACGAGGACGTGGAGAGCAACGCCATCGAGGTCCACGTCCACCACCTGAGGCGCAAGCTGTTCCCCGGGCTGATCCGCACCCTGCGCGGCATCGGCTACGTAATGGACAAGACCGAGCCGGGCGTCGATGCATGAGTTCCATCCGCCAACGCACGCTATGGGTCGTCCTGCTGGTCTTCGGCGTGAGCATGCTGGCCATCGGCCTGGTCAGCTACCACTACGCCGCCCACGAGATCGAGGAGCTCTACGACGCCAACCTGGCCCAGAGTGCCCGGCTGCTGGAGGGCCTGAGCCAGACCCCGCTGCCCAGCGAGCGGCGCGAGGCGCTGCTCGCCAGCCTGGAAAGCGCCCTGCAGCGGGCCGAACGGTCCGACAAGCGCCTCGCCGGCCACCGCTACGAGAGCAAGCTGGCGTTCCAGCTCTGGGACGACGATCGCCTCGTGCTGCGCTCGTCCAGCGCCCCGCTCATGCCCTTCACCGACCAGCCGCCCGGCTACACCCACAGCCGCGTCGAGGCGCATGACTGGCGGGTCTACGTGCTGGACGTCGCCGGTGCCTCGCGGCGCGTGATGGTGGCGGAGCGCGACGACGTGCGCGGCGAGCTGATCCGCGCCATGGCCCTGCGCACCCTGCTGCCCGACCTGATCGGCCTGCCGCTGCTGGCCCTGCTGCTGTGGTGGGCCACCGGCTGGGGGCTGCGCCCCCTGTCGCAGATGGCGGCCCAGATCCGCAGCCGCGATCCCAGCAACCTCCAGCCGCTGACGCTGCGACCGCTGCCGCGGGAACTGGAGACCATCGCCGGCGCCCTGAACCGCCTGCTGGAGCGCATCCGCCGGCTGCGGGTGCGCGAGAAGCGCTTCATCGCCGATGCGGCCCACGAGCTGCGCACCCCCCTGGCAGTCCTCGACCTGCACGCCCAGAACGCCCTGGCCGCCAAGACCCCCGAGGATCGCCGCGAAGCCCTGACGGAGCTGCGAGCCGGGGTGGCCCGGGCCACCCGCCTGGTCGCCCAGCTGTTGACCCTGGCGCGCCTGGACCCGGCGGAGGAAACGCGCACCGACCATCGGCCTGCCGACGCCTTGAGCGAGGTGCGCGAGGCGCTGGCCAAGCTGTCACCGCTGGCGGCCGAGCGCCACCAGACACTGCAGCTGGAGGCCGACGAGGCGAACGACTGGTCACTGGACGAGGAACCCGGCGCCATCGACACCCTGATCCAGAACCTGGTCGGCAATGCCCTGCAGCACTCTCCCGACCATGGCCAAGTCCGCATCGCCCTGACCCAGGACGAGCGCGCCTTGCACCTGACCATCGACGACGAGGGGCCGGGCGTTCCCGCGGCACAGCGCGCCAGGGTCGTCGAACGCTTCCATCGTGCCGGCCCCGGGGCCGGTGCCGGCCTCGGGCTCTCCATCGTCGACCGGGTGCTGCAGCGCCACGGCGGCGCCCTGGCCCTGGCGGACGCCCCCGGCGGCGGGCTGCGGGTGATCGCCACCCTGGCCCGACGCCAACCGGTCGCCTGAGCGCGTCGCAGTCAGCGTCATCTGCTGCCGGCCTTACTGGAAGAGGGCAACACCGCCTTGACGCCGACGACTCACCGCCTAAACTGACTGACCAGTCAGTCACTGGAGAGACGGGCCATGCCACCGCGTATCGCCGACGCCGAGACGCGTCGGGAGCAGATCAGCCGCGCCGCCATCGAGGTCTTCGCCCGGGATGGCTTCCAGGGTGCCGCCGTGAGCGACATCGCCACCGCGGCGGGCCTGAGCAAGGGGTCCATCTACCGCTACTTCGACGACAAGGAGGCGCTGTTCCACGCCGCCTTCGCGGCGGTGCAAAAGCAGCTGCTGCACGACTGCACCACGGCCATCGACGCCCAGGAGCGCGCCTGGGACAAGCTCACCGCCGGTGTGACCGTGAGCGTGGAGGCGCTGCAACGCCATATCGCCCTCTATCCCCTGACCCTGGAGTTCTGGGCCGCCGCCAGCGCCGGACCGGCCCGCGAGCGCCTTGGTGCGGTGATGGCGGGCATGTATGGGGAGTTCCGCGAGTTGGTCATGACCCTGCTGCGGCAAGGCCAGGCCGAGGGAGACCTCGACCGGACCCTGGATGTCGAAGCCACCGCCGCCTGGCTGGTGGGGAGCCTGGACGGCCTGCTGCTCCAGCACTGGTTCGACCCCGCCGTCGATCCCCGCGCCAGCGCCGCGAGCCTGCTGTCCATCCTGCGCCAGGGCATGGCAAAGGCCCCCGAGACCTAGGAGCCCCACGTCGCCCGATCCCTCAACCGTTCGACCGCAAGGAAGCGAGATGCCCCCACGCGAGCGCCTGGAACACGTCGACACCAATGTCTGGCTGGTGGAGGGACCGCCGGTCAGCTTCTACGGCTTCCCCTACCCCACGCGCATGGTGATCATCCGCCTGCCGGACGGCGCGCTCTGGGTATGGTCGCCCATTGCGCTGGATGACGCCCTCGCCGAGCAGGTCGCCAGCCTGGGCCCGGTCGCCCACCTGGTCAGCCCCAACAAGCTCCACCACCTGAGCCTGGCAGCGTGGCAGGCAGCGTTTCCCGAGGCCGAGCTATGGGGACCGCCCTCCACGCTCCGCAAGCGCAGCGACCTGCGCTTCGCCGCCCCCCTGGGCGACGCCCCGCCGGCCGCCTGGCGGGGCACCATCGAGCAGGTCTGGTTCCGCGGCTCCCCCCTGCTCGACGAAGTGCTGTTCTTCCATCTTCCCTCGCGCACGGCCCTGCTGGCCGACCTGAGCGAGGCCCTGGACCACGGCTTCCTGCGCCGGCATTGGGCGCCGTGGCAACGCGCCATTGCCCGCGCCTGGGGCATCACCGAGTCAGCCGGCAAGGCACCGCTGGAAGTGCGCCTCTCCACGATTCACCGTCGGACGGCACGGGCCGCGGTCCAGAGGCTGATCGACCTCGGGCCCGACAAGGTCATCATGGCTCACGGCACCTGGCGACGGCACGACGGCCAAACCTTTCTCGAGCAGTCATTCGCATGGCTGGGTGTAGAACGCTCACCCCGTGGGTGAGGAGACGATAAGGAGCGAAAAATCATGCTTGGAGGCAGACCCCTTCCCCTGTTGGCACTGTGTGCGGCCACCGCCGCCCCTGCCCTGGCGATGGACCGAGACCAGGGGCTCGAACGGATCCGGGAACAGCTCGCACGATCCTGTGCCGAGGGCAGTCAGTCGGCCTGCCTGGGGATCGAGGCGTCACAGTGTACGCGGCTGGCGCGAGAGGTGGTCGCGGCCTGTGCGGATCACTTCGCCCCCGGAGAGGCGCAGCGGGAGGCCTTCGGCGAGTGCATCGGCGCCCAGTCACGACAACGCCTGGGGGTTACACGCGCCGAGATGCGGGAATGCCGCGCCCATGCCGGTGACGCAGCGCCCTCCCCCGCCGTCCCCGAAGCGGCGCGCGACGAGCTCGCGGCCATCAAGCAGCGCGTGGCCCAGGCCGCCGAGGGTAGCGAATCTGCCGTGACCCTGCCGCTGTACCCGAACCATGCACTCACCGCCCACTATCCGGATATGGCCGCGTTCACGATGAGCGACGAGCCGCTGGGCGAGGACGCCGTCTCCGTGGCGATGATGACGACCCCAGACCCGGTGGCGGAGGTGGTCGACTTCTATGCCGACAGGCTGGAGGGGTTCACCCGCTACCGGGAGGCAGCGGACAACGTGACCTTCGCCAAAGGCATGCCCGCCGACATCGAGACGCCAGCCTCCCGGCGCTGGATGGAGGCCTTGGCCCGGCACGAGCACGTCGCCATCTACCGACTGTCGGGCACCACCCATATCCAGGTGGGCTACCGACCGGAATAGCGAGCCCCTGACACAGCGATCCTCCCCCCGCATGCCGGGCCCACCCTGGACGGAGCCGCCGGCCCGGCATTTTCCAGCAGAGTGCGAGCTGGCCTCGCCGGCCCGCAGCCGTCGCTCTCCCCCCATCCGACGGATACCACCACGGCACGGTGGGGACGGCAATCCGGATGATCACGCCGCGAAAAGGCGGTATGCTGCGCCGAACAATGCCCCAGCCTCACGCCTTGCGATCAGTCAGATCGCTCCCGAGGCTTGCCCAAGAACAAGGAGAGTGCGTGTGACGATCGACGGGCCCGACAGCGCCGCGCACGGTGCCTTGCCGCCCGGCACCCTCTGGACCAGCACCGACATCGACACCCTGCGCGAGAAGTTCTACCAGCTCTACATCGCCGTGGAACAGAGCCCGGCGGCGACGGCCATCACCGACACCGAAGGCCGCATCGAGTACGTCAACCAGCGCTTTCTCGACGTCACGGGCTACCGCCGCGAGGAGCTGCTCGGCAAGACCCCCGCCATGATCCAGTCGGGCATGACGCCGGAGTCGGTCTACCGCGACATGTGGGCGACCCTGCGCAGCGGCCGGGTGTGGAAGGGCGAGCTGCAGAACCGCAAGAAGAGCGGCGAGCTCTACTGGGAGGCCGAGACCATCACCCCGGTGCGCGACGACCGGGGGCGAATCGTCAACTTCATCGCGGTGAAGGAGGACATCACCGAGCGCAAGCGCCAGGAGGACGAACTCAAGGTGCTGGCCAGCGCCTTCGAGACCGGCCAGGCAACGCTGATCACCGATCCCGAGATGCGCATCGAGCGAGTCAACCAGGCCTTCACCGACATCACCGGCTACCGGGCCGAGGAGGTGATCGGCCAGACGCCGCGCCTCTTCAAGTCGGGCCATCACGACCGGGCCTTCTACGCCCGCCTGTGGGACTCGCTGCTGAAAACCGGTCACTGGCAGGGCGAGATCTGGAACCGCAACAAGTACGGCGACATCTATCCGCTCTGGCAGTCGATCACCGCCATCCGTGACGAGGCGGGCGAGATCCGCCACTTCATCGCGGTCTTCCACAGCATCGCCGAGCGCAAGCAGATGGAGAGCGAGCTGGAGCGCCAGGCGACGCGCGACCATCTCACCGGCGTGCACAATCGCCGCGCCTTCGACACGGCCATCCGCCAGGCGATCCGCCAGGCCGAGCAGGGCGGCGATGCCTTCTCGCTGCTGCTGTTCGATGTCGACCACTTCAAGGCGGTCAACGACACCCACGGCCACGACACCGGCGATGCCATCCTACGGCGCCTGGCGGAGCGGGTCGGCCACAGCCTGCGCAGCACCGACCTGCTGGCGCGCTGGGGCGGCGAGGAGTTCGCCATCCTGCTGCTCGACACGCCGCTGAAGGGAGCCCTCACCTTCGCCGAGCGACTCCGCCAGCAGGTGGCCGCCACCCGCTTCCAGGGGCTGGCCATCACCGTCAGCCTGGGGCTCACCGACTACCAGCCCGGCGACGCTCCCGACAGCCTGCTGTCGCGCGCCGACGCCGCCCTCTACCGCGCCAAGCGCAGCGGGCGCAACGCCACACGGGTGGCCGGCCGATAGCCTTGAGCCGGCAGTGACGCGCTCGGGTGACGGTGATCACCGCCCCGCGCCTCAGCTCGCCCAGCCAAAGCCCAGCACCGGCATCGCCAGTCCGAACAACACCAGGATAATGACCAGCACCGCGGCCAGGCTCACCAGGGCTCCGGCGCGCACCATGTCGACCACCTTGAGCTTGCCGCTGGCGAACACCACGGCATTGGGCGGGGTGGCCACCGGCAGCATGAAGGCGCAGCTCGCCGCCATGGCCACCGGCACCGAGAGCAGCAGCGGGCTGGCGCCCAGGCTCACCGTCAGCGAGGCGGTCAGCGGCAGGATGGCCGCCGCCGTGGCGGTGTTGCTGGTCACGTGGCTGATCAGCATCACCACCGTCGCCACCACGGCAACCAGCCCCCAGGTCGGCCAGTCGCCGAAGGCGGCGAGCCCCTCGGCCACCGTCGCCGCCAGGCCGCTCGTCTCGATGGCGCTGCCCAGGCTGAGACCACCACCCACCAGCACCAGTACGCCCCAGGGGAGATGGCGGGCGCTCTCCCAGTCGAGCAGGAACTGGCGCTCGCGCCAGCGCGCCGGCACGGCGAACAGCAGCACCGCGGCGATGATGGCGATGCCGGCGTCGCTGAGCTCGACCCCGGGCAGACACCCCTGCAGCAGCGGCCGCGTCACCCAGGCGAGCGCCACCAGGGCGAAGATCGCCGCCACGCGCCGCTCGGGCGGGGTCATGCGCCCGAGGTCGGCGGCCTGCTCCTCGATCAGCTGCGCCACCTCCGGCAGGGCCTCACGCGGCAGCGGGTAGACGACGCGCGTGAGCAGCCACCAGGCCAGCGCCAGCAGCGCCAGGGAGGGCGGCACCGCAAACAGCATCCACTGGGCGAAGCTGATCTCGATGGCGTAGTTGTCGGCCATGAAGCCGGCCAGCAGGGCGTTGGGCGGGGTACCGATCAGCGTGCCCATGCCGCCGATGTTGGCGGCCAGCGCAATGCCCAGCAGCAGCGTCAGCGCCATGTGGCGGCTCGCGCCCACGCCGCCCCGACGCTCCAGCAGCCCCAGCACGGAGAGGCCGATGGGCACCATCAGGGCCGCCGTGGCGGTATTGCTGACCCACATGCTGAGCCCGGCGGTGGCGAACATGAAGCCGCCCACCAGCTGATGCGGCCGATGCCCGCAGAACCGCAGCACCAGCATGGCGATACGCCGGTGCAGGTTCCAGCGCTGGATGGCCTCGGCGAGCAGGAAGCCGCCCAGGAACAGGAACAGCAGCGGGTTGGCATAGGGCGCGGTCACCGCCGCGATGGGCAGGGTGCCCATCAGCGGCAGCACCGCCACGGGCAGCAGCGCCGTCACGGCGATGGGCACCGGCTCGGCCACCCACCAGGTGGCCATCCAGGCCGTCAATGCCACCACCTGCCAGGCGGTCAGGGCGACCCCGGCCGGCGGCCCCAGGAGGCCCAGCGCCAAGGCGAGCAGCGGGCCGGCGAGCAGCCCCGCTCCCAGGCGCCAGCGCTGCCGGCGCTCCCGGCGCGCCAGTGCGACCGGGCTCTCTTCCACCGCATCCGCCATCGCGTCCCTCCTTTGCCGATGGGGCTAGAGCCAGGGCTCCAGGGGCAGCACCCGCCCCAGCCAGGCCATGAAACGCTGCCAGTGGCTGCCCGGCTCACGCGTCAACCGCCGCGACTCGCCCGCCACGACCGTCTCCCAATAGAGCCGGCCCGCCGCCGATAATCCCACCCGGTAGCTGAGCCGCGGGTCCATGCCCAGCTCGGCCAGGTCGCGGAACTCGGCGGCCAGGCTCTCGCTTCTCACCAGCAATCCCACCTCGGTATTCCACCACACCGAGCGGGGATCGGCGTTGGCCGAGCCCACGAAGAGCCAGGTGCCGTCGATGGCCAGCGCCTTGAGGTGCAGCGCCGAGGGGGAAGCCGCCAGCCCCGACACCGGCTCGGTGAGCGCCGACGGGTCGCTCTTCAACTCATGCAGCGCCACGCCGCTGGCCAGCAGTGCGGGGCGGCGGCGCTGATAGGCGCCGTGGACGAGCGACACGTCGGTGGCCTCCAGCGAGTTGGTGATGACCGTCACCTCGACCCCGGTCTCGGCCTGGGTGGCGAGCCACCGCGTCCCGGCCTCGCCGGGCACGAAATAGGCGGAGATGAGCGTCAGGCGATCATCGGGCGTCGGCGCCCGGGCCAGCAGCGCCCCGCCCAGGGTCCGCGACAGCGGCGGGCGCCCCGGCCAGGCAGGCTTGCCGGGCGGGTCCCACAGCGCCACGCCTTCGCCCCAGTGCAGCCGCTCCACCAGCGTCGCAGGCCCCTCGTCGGCATAGCGGCGGCGCAGCACGACCAGGTAGGGGGCATCGGTCTGCGTCTCGAGCCACTCGGCCAGCGAGGTGGCGAGCGCCTGCCAGGCCCCGGGCGCGGCAACGTGATAGCGCGCCAGCGGCTGGGCCAGGCCATGGTTCCAGTAGAGGTCGAAGCTGCGCGACAGCGCGGGCACCACCGGCCCGATCGCCATCAGGTCGAGGTCGGTGAAGTTGCGCGGCTCACCACCGGCGCTGTAGTACTCGTCGCCCAGGTTGCGACCGCCGACGATCGCCACGGCGCCGTCGCTGATCCACAGCTTGTTGTGCATGCGCCGATGCTGGCGGGCGGCCTGAGGCAGAGCGGCCAGCACTCGCGCCATCAGGGAACCACGCCCCAACGCCAGGGCGTTGTAGACCCGCACCTCGATATTGGGATGGCTGTCCAGCGCTGCCAGGCGCTCCCCCTGACCGGCGGTCCTCAGGTCATCGAGCAACAGGCGCACGCGCACCCCGCGCTCGGCCGCCTCCAGCAGGTGCCACAGCAGGACGCGCGTGGTCAGGTCGTCGCCCATGAAGTAGGTCTGGATGTCGAGCTGGCGTTCGACCCGCCGGCCGAGCAGGGCGCGCAGCAGGAAGGCGTCCTGGCCGCTGGCGAGCAGCTCGAAGCCGCTCTGGCCGGGATGGGCCGCCGCTTGGCTCGCCGCCCACTGCCCCAGCGTGGTCGCTTCTGCCTCGACCAGGGTCAGCGCGGTGCCGTGCTCGCGGGGCACGGGGCTGGCGCAACCGGCCAGCAGCAGCACGAACGCCAGCAGCAGGATGCGCCAGGCAACGTCGGGCCGGGGTTCAGGGCGCGTCGTCATCGTCCGCATCGGCGAGTCGCCGATCCAGCGCCTTGCGCCGCTTGTTGCGCCGATAGAGCCGGGCCAGGGCAATGCTCAGCGCGCAGAGCACCATGGTGGCCAGCGTCCAGCCCTGCCAGGGGCGGGCGGCACTCCCCATCAGGGTTTCCAGGGTGATGATCAGGATGAAACCGAGTGCCTGGCTGGCAATGGCCAGGGCACGCAGGATGTCAAAGGCTGGCTTGGCCATGAAAACTCCTAGCGGGTGACACGCCTGTCCACGAAACAGTAGGCTTGGCCTGACGTCGTGACGCAAGTCCGTGATTCTACCCGGTCCCGCCACCCGCGCCGACCCGTACCGGAGCCATTCGATGGACGCCATAGCCCTGGGCCCCGTGCTGATTGCCGTGCCCCGCCTCTATGCGCTGGCCTGCGCCGCGCTGCTGCTCGCGGCCGCCTGGCTGCTGCTGGGCCTCTCCGGGCCCGCCCGGGCGCGCTGGTTCAACGGTCTGCTGCTCGCCTGGCTGATCGGTGCCCGACTGGGCCATGTGGCGCTGAACCTCGATGCCTACGTGGCCGCCCCGCTGGACGCCCTCAAGCTCTGGCAGCCCGGCTACCACGGCCTCTGGGGGCTGCTCGCCGCGCTGATCTGGACCGCCTGGGCGCTGCGCGACAACCTGCTGCGCCTGATCGGCGCCATGGCCCTGACGCTGGGCGCCTCGGTACTGTGGCTCACGCTGGTGACCCTGGCCCCGCTGGGTGGCGAGGCCGGCCCGCGCACCCTGCCCGACCTCGCCCTGGAGAACCTCGAGGGCGAGACGGTCAACCTGCGCGACCTCGGGGGCGAGCGGCTGGTGCTCAACCTTTGGGCCACCTGGTGCCCGCCCTGCCGCCGCGAGCTGCCGCTGCTCGCCGAGGCCGACCGGCGCGACGACCTCACCGTGGTGGTGGCCAACCAGGGCGAGGCGCTGCTGCCGGTGGTGCGCTACCTGGACGAGCAGGGTCTCGACTTCCGCTATCCGCTGCGCGACCCGCGCCAGCAGCTCATGGTGCTGAGTGAATCCCCGGGGCTGCCCACCACGCTGCTGTTCGATGCCGAGGGCCGCCTCGTCGAGCGCCACGTGGGCGAGCTGACTCGCGCCCAGCTCGAGGCCTGGCTGGCCGACCACTGAGTCGCGCCGCCTATCACGTCGCGCCGCGCCCTGCCACCCTTAAGCCGCGGCAGGCTTTGCGTTAGAATCCCCCGCCCCGCTGTCGCCGCTCCCCCTCGGCGGCGGCGTGCGCACCGTGTTCAGCATCCTCCGAGGCACCATGAGCGACTTTTCACCCGGCCAGCGCTGGATCAGCGACGGCGAGGCCGAGCTGGGCCTGGGCACCATCCTCAGCTGCGACGCGCGCAGCGTCACCGTGCTGTTCGGCGCCAGCCAGGAAACCCGTACCTACAGCAGCCGCCAGGCGCCCCTCACCCGGGTGGCCTTCGGCAGCGGCGACCGCATCCGCGCCGCCGACGGCTGGAGTCTCACCGTCGACGACAGCAAGGAGGTCGACGGCCTGATCGTCTACATCGGCGAGAACGACCACGGCGAGCTCACCGAACTGCCCGAGGCGCGGCTCGCCGACACCATGCAGTTCGACCAGGCCCGCGACCGCCTGCTCACCGGCCAGGTCGACCGCAACGACTGGTTCGACCTGCGCTTCCGCACCCTGCACCACTACCACCGCGTGGAGCAGAACCCCGCGCTGGGCCTGGCCGGACCGCGCATCGACCTGATTCCCCACCAGCTCTACATCGCCGACGAGGTGGCCCGACGCCATGCGCCGCGCGTGCTGCTGGCCGACGAGGTGGGGCTGGGCAAGACCATCGAGGCGGGGCTGATCCTGCACCGCCTGTTGCTCACCGGCCGCGCGGAGCGCGCGCTGATCCTGGTACCGGCGAGCCTCACCCACCAGTGGCTGGTGGAGCTGCTGCGCCGCTTCGCCCTCGAGGTGACGCTGCTCGACGAGCAGCAGAGCCAGGCCCACGGCGCCGCCAACCCCTTCGAATCGGGGCAGTTGGTGCTGGCCAGCCAGGACTGGCTGTTCGCCAACCCCCACCGCCAGTCGCAGGCGCTGGCCTGCGACTGGGACCTGCTGATCGTCGACGAGGCGCACCACCTGGACTGGAGCCCCGCGCAGGTCGGCCCCGGCTACGCCTGCGTCGAGCAACTGGCCGGGCGTGTCCCGGCGGTGCTGCTGCTCACCGCCACCCCCGAGCAGATGGGTCTCGAGAGCCACTTCGCCCGCCTGCGCCTGCTCGACCCGGACCGCTACCACAGCCTGGACGCCTTCCGCGAGGAGGAGGCGCACTACGTGGAAGTCGCCGAGGCCATCGAGGCCCTCGAGCGCCTGCCCGGCGCGGCCGCCGACCGCAAGGCCGTCGCGGCGGTGATCGGCGAGCCCGACAGCCTGGCGCTGCTCGACACCCTGGCCAACCCCGAGAGCAGCGCCGCCCAGCAGGCGAGCGCCCGCGACCGGCTGCGCGAGCAGCTGCTCGATCGCCACGGCACCGGCCGGGTGATGTTTCGCAACAGCCGCCGCCATGTCGGCGGCTTCCCCGAGCGCCGCCTGCACGTCAGCGAACTCGAGCCGCCGTCCGCCTACCGCCGCGTGCTGCGCAAGCTCGAACGCGACGAGGACTACCTCGACGAGCTGCTGATCGAGACCGGCCTCGACCACCCCGACGTGCTCATCTACCCGGATGCCATGTACCGGGCGCTGGCCGACGACCCCTTGAATACGGAGCCCTGGTGGCAGATCGACCCGCGCGTCACCTGGCTGCTCGAGCGCCTCGTCGACGACGCGGAGGGGGGGTTCGCCGGCGACAAGGTGCTGGTGATCGCCCACGGCCGCGAGACCGCCCAGGACCTCGCCGAGGCGCTGCGCGTGCTGGGTGGCTTCCACGCCCCGGTGTTCCACGAGGGGCTGTCGCTCGTCGAGCGCGACCGGGCCGCCGCCGCCTTCGCCGACGAGGAGTCGGGCTGCCAGGTGCTGGTCTGCTCGGAGATCGGCTCGGAGGGACGCAACTTCCAGTTCTGCCGCCACCTGGTGATGTTCGACCTGCCCCAGCACCCCGACCAGCTCGAGCAGCGCATCGGGCGCCTCGATCGCATCGGCCAGCGTCACGCCATCGAGATCCACGTGCCGCTCTTCACGGCGAGCCCCGGTGCGCGGCTGCTGCGCTGGTACCGCGAGGGCATGGACGCCTTCAGCGCCCCCCATGGCCTGGGCAACGAGCTGTTCGACGCCTTCGGCGACGCCATGGCCGACGCCCTGCTCGACGACGAGAGCCTCGACGAGGTGATCGACGAGACCCGCGCCCTGTTCGAGAGCCGCCGCGCCGAGCGCGATGCCGGCCGCAATCGGCTGCTCGAGCTCAACGCCTGCCGTCACGAGCGTGCCGAGACCGTGACGGAGGCAATCCAAGAGCTCGACGAGGACCGCGCCCTGCCGCGCTACCTGGAGCAGGCGCTGGACATCTTCGGCGTCGACAGCCGGGAGCTCGGCGGCGGTCTCTGGCACCTCGTTCCGAGCCCGCAGATGCTCGACGGCCTGCCGGGGCTCGCCAAGGACGAGGAGGGCTTCACCGCCACCCTGTCGCGCTCCCACGCCCTGGCCCGCGACGACGTCCAGCGTCTCTCCTGGGAGCACCCGCTGCTGCGCGAAATGATGGGCCGCATCCTCGACGGCACCATGGGCAACACGGCGCTGGCGCTGCTCAAGCACCCGGCGATCCCCCCCGGGCGGCTGATGGTCGAGCTGGTCTTCCGCACCCACTGCCCGGCGCCCAAGCGGCTGCACGTCAACCGGTTCCTGCCGCCCACCGCGGTGCGCGTGCTGCTCGACGAGTCCGGCGCCGTGCTCAGCGACAAGGTCTCCTTCAGCGGGCTCGCCAAGAACCTGCGCAAGGTCAAGAAGGCGATGGCCCGCGACCTGATCCGCAGCCGCCACGACCAGCTACGCGAGCTGCTCGGCCAGGGCGAGACGGAGGCCGAGCGCGAGCTGCCGAGCATCGTCGAGGCTGCCCAGGCACGCATGCGCCGCGAGCTGGACGATGAGCTGGCGCGCCTGGCGGCGCTGGCGCGCATCAATCCGGCGGTGCGCGAGGCGGAGCTCGAGGCCCTGCGCCGCGAGCGTGCCGAACTCGACGATGCCATCGACGGCACCCGCCTGCGCCTCGATGCGGTGCGGGTGATCGTCACCGTGGGTGAAGAAACGCGCTGACACCGCCAAGCCGGAAACACCTCGGGGCTGATCCGGTGGCAGGCCTTTTCACCCCAGGATATCGGCGAGGGCCGTCTCCAGCGTCGGGAAGCGGAAGTCGAAGCCGGCATCGAGCAGGCGCCGCGGACGCATGTCGGCGCCGGTGAGCAGCAGCCGCGACATCTCGCCCAGGGCGGCCTGCAACACCACTGCGGGAACCGGGAAGAGCGCCGGGCGCTTCAGCTGCTTGGCCAGGGTGCGGGTGAACTCGGCGTTGGTCACCGGATGCGGCGCGCTGCCGTTGAAAGGGCCCTCCAGGTCGTCGCGCTCCAGCAGGAAGAGGATCGCCCGCACCAGGTCCTCGCGGTGGATCCAGGGCATGAACTGGCGGCCACTGCCGAAGCGCCCGCCCAGCCCCAGCTTGAAGGGCGGCAGCATCTTCGCCAGGGTGCCGCCGCCGGCGTCGAGCACCAGGCCGGTGCGCAGCAGCGCAACGCGGGTGCCGTGCTCGGCCGCCTCCTTCGCCACGTCCTCCCAGCGCTTGCACAGCCGATGGGCGAACTCGTCGTGGGGCGGCGTCTCCTCGGTGACCTCGCGATCGCCCTGGTCGCCGTAGTAGCCCATCGCCGAGCCCGACACCATCACCCGCGGGGCCTCGCCGTTGGCCGCCGCGAGCTGCTCGCAGAGGATCACCAGATCACGGGTGATGTCGGCCCGCGAGTCGATCAGCCGCTGCTTCTGCCGGTCGCTCCAGCGTCGCGCGGCGATGGACTCGCCGGCCAGGTTGACGATCGCCGCGGGCCTGGCGTCGACGAAGTCGAGCACCGAGCGGCGGATGTCGGTGCCCGCCGGCAGCCGCGAGCGCACCCCCTGCGGATCGCGCGACACCACCTGCAAGCGATGCCCGGCCTCCTCGAGCCGCCGGCACAGCCGCTGGCCGACGAAACCGCTTCCCCCCGTGATCAGCACGCGCATTCCGAGCTCCTCCTGTGTCGGCACCGAGTTATACAGTGGTTATACGTGTCTGCTAGTCTAGGGGAAGAAAGCCGCTCCGTGCGAGTGCCTGCGCCGCCCGCCGTCCCCGCCGTTCACGTCTACAGCGTAAGGGAGGCGGCGAGTCACCGCGACGCCGACACCCCACCGCCCCGGGAGATCCCATGTCCTACTGCCTGATCCTGCTCGCCCACGGTTCCCCCGATCCCAACTGGCAGGCCCCCTTCCAGCGCCTCGCCGACGCCCTGGCAGCGCGCCTGCGGACGCCGCTGCGCCTGGCCTACATGGAGCTGTGCGAGCCGTCGCTGGAGACCACCGTGGCCGAACTGGCCGCACGGGGCACCACCCGCGCCGAGATCCTGCCGCTGTTCTTCGCCGCCGGGCGCCACCTGCGCAAGGACGTGCCGGGCCAGGTCGCGGCCCTCGCGGCGGCCCACCCCGGGATCGACCTGACCCTGCTGCCGCCGGTCGGCGAGCACCCGGCCTTCGTCGAGGCGCTGGCCGCGGTGATCGCCGAGCAGGCCGGGGAGACGCCACGCGAGTGAGCGACAGCGGTTGTACATCGCCCGACTGATGTACAATATCATTCGCACGGGGCACCATGGCGACCGACAAGGGCCCCGCGCCAGCAAGAGGCAGAGACCCGCATGACCGATACCGCCACCCACCCGGCCGACACGCCGCTCTATCCCATCCGCGAAGTGTCCCGTCTCACGGGGGTCAACTCGGTCACCCTGCGCGCCTGGGAGCGCCGCTACGGCCTGATCCGCCCGCAGCGCACGCCCAAGGGGCACCGCCTCTATGCCCGCGAGGACATCGAACGCATCGAGCGCATCCTGCAGTGGCTGGGCCGCGGCGTGCCGGTCAGCCAGGTCAAGGACCTGCTCGACCAGCCGGACGCCGCCAGCGCCCCGGAACCCACCGCCGGCGACTGGCCGAGCCAGCAGCGCCAGCTCATCGCCGCCGTGGAGGCGCTCGACCTGGGCCGTCTGGAGACGCTGTTCAACCAGGCCCTGGCCCTCTACCCGGTGAGCACCGGCCTCGTCGAGCTGTGGCAGCCGGCCGTGCGCGAGCTCGAGGAGCGCTGGGACGACCAGCTCGGCGCCCGCCTGCAGCGCCTGACCCTCGAGGCCTTCCTGCGCACCCGTATCGGCACGCGCCTCTATCACGCCAACCAGGTCTCACTGGGGCCGACGCTGCTGGTCACGCCGCTGCCCGACGACCCGGGCCCGCTGTGGCTGCTGCTGAGCGCCCTGGCGGCGAGCGACGCCGGCTACCGCGTACAGCTGTTCGATGCACCGCTGCCCCTCGCCGAGCTGCCGCTCGCCGTGGAGCGCCTCAAGGCCGCGGCGCTGCTGCTCGCCAGCGGCCGCGCCGAACGCGCCGACCTGATCCGCCGCCAGCTGCCGCGGCTCGCCGAGCAGCTCGAGGTGCCCCTGGCGCTGTGCGGACCGGTAGCGCGCATCCGCGAAAGCGATCTCGCCGAGAGCCCGGTGACGCTGCTCGGCGACGACCTGCCCCAGGCCGTGGCGCGGCTGCGCCCGCTGCTGCGCGACGGCTGAGCCGCCAAGCAAACGGAGACACCCAATGCCGCCCGTGCTGGTATGGTTTCGCAGTGACCTGCGCGTTCACGACAACACCGCCCTCGCCGCCGCCGCCCGGCGCGGCCCGGTGATCGCCGTCTTCCTGCGCACGATGGCCCAGTGGCAGCGCCACGGCCACGGCGCCAACAAGCTCGACTTCTGGCAGCGCGGCGTGGCGGCGCTGGGCGAGTCGCTCGCCCGGCTCAACATCCCGCTGCTGCACCGCGATATCGGCACCTTCCAGGGCGCGCCCGACGCGCTGCTGGCCCTGGCCCAGGCGCACGGCGCACGCGAGCTGCACTTCAACCACGAGTATCCCCTCGACGAGCAGCGCCGCGACGCCCAGGTCTGCGAACGCTTCCAAGCCGCGGGGCTGCAAGCCGTCGGCCACCACGACGCCGTGGCCTTCGCCCCGGGCGAGCTGCTCACCGGCCAGGGCGAGGCCTACCGCATCTTCACCCCCTTCCGCCGCGCCTGGCACCGCGCGCTCACCCCCGAGCGGCTGGCCATTCGCGACACCCCGCCACCGCAGGCCCCGCTGCCGATCGCCACCGACCCGCGGCCCGGCGACCTGCCCGCGCTCGCCGACGTCCCGGTGGCCCGCGAGCGCTGGCCGGCCGGCGAGGGACCGGCCGCCGAGCGCCTGGCGCGCTTCCTGCGCTGCCGGGCTCACCATTACGCCGCCCAGCGTGATTTTCCCGCGCTGGCCGGCACCAGCGAGCTCTCGCCCTACCTGGCGCTGGGCATGCTGTCCCACCGCCAGTGCCTGCAGGCGGTGCTCGCCGAGAACGACGGCCGGCTGGCCGAGGGGGATGCGGGCCTCGTGGCCTGGGTGAACGAGCTGGTGTGGCGCGAGTTCTACCGGCACGTGGCGGCCGGCTTTCCCCGGGTGTGCCGCCATCGCGCCTTCCAGACCCATACCGAGGCGCTGCCCTGGCGCGACGACGACGCCGGCTTCGCCGCCTGGTGCGAGGGACGCACCGGCTACCCGCTGGTCGACGCCGCCATGCGCCAGCTCACACAGAGTGGCTGGATGCACAATCGCCTGCGCATGCTCACCGCCATGTTCCTTGCCAAGCACCTGCTGGTCGACTGGCGCCGCGGCGAGGCCTTCTTCCTGCGCCATCTGGTGGACGGCGAGTTCTGCGCCAACAACGGCGGCTGGCAATGGGCGGCCTCCACCGGCACCGATGCCGTGCCCTACTTCCGCCTCTTCAACCCCACCACCCAGTCGCGGCGCTTCGACCCGGACGGCACCTTCATCGCCGACCTCGTGCCAGAACTGGCAACGCTCCCCACCGCACAGCGCCACGACCCGCCCCGTGGCGTGCGCCGGCAGTTGGGCTACCCGCCGCCCATCGTCGACCACCAGGCAGCCCGGCAACGCGCCCTGGCCACCTTCCAGGCGCTGAAAGAGGCGTGATCGTCTTCGGGAGGGCAGGCGACAGCGCTCAGGTGGACGGCTCGACGCCCAACGCCGCCGTGCCGGCGGGGGTCACTGGCCCATTCTGCCACTGCTCGATCAGCGCCTCGGCCGGGACCGGACGGGCAAAGAGGAAGCCCTGCACCAGGGTGCAGCCCTGCCCTTTCAGGAAGTCGAGCTGCGCCTCGGTCTCGACCCCCTCCGCCACCACCTCGAGGTCGAGCCCGCGCGCCATGGCGAGAACCGCACCGACGATGGCAGCGTCGGCAGCGTCCTCGGGCAGCGAGCGGATGAAGGCGCGGTCGAGCTTGATCTTGTCCAGCGGCAGGTGCTTGAGGTAGGAGAGCGACGAGTAGCCGGTGCCGAAGTCGTCGATGGCGATGCGGTGCCCCCGCCCACGCAACGCCTCGAGACGCGGCACGATGTCGCCGGCCCGCTCGTCGAGCAGTACCGACTCGGTGAGCTCCAGGCCGAGCTGGGCAGCGGGAATGCCGTGGCGGGCGAGCCCCGAGGAGAGCGCCGACTCGAGCTCGCCCTGGAACATCTGGATCGCCGAGATATTGATCCACACCGGCAACGGCGGCAGACCCAGCTCGCGCCAGCGTGCCATCTGCGCCAGCGCCTCGTCGATCACCCAGTTGCCCAATGAGCCCATCAGGCCGTGGCGCTCGGCCAGGGGAATGAACTCGCCCGGTGAGACCATGCCGTGCTCCGGATGGCGCCAGCGCAGCAGCGCCTCCATGCCCACCGCGGCGCCGTCGTGGATGCGGTGCTGGGTCTGGTAGTGCAGCTCCAGCTGGTCGCCGGTGGCCAGGGCATCGCGCAGCGCGTAGACCAACGCCATGTGCGGGCTGTCCTGGACGTCGAGAGCGGGACGAAAGCGCTGGCTGACGTTGCGACCGTGACGCTTGGCCGTGTAGAGCGCCGACTCGAGGCGCTGGAAGAGCACGCCCGAGTCGCGGCCGTCCTCCGGCGCTCGGCAGCTGCCGATGGAGAGCCCCAGGCGCAGCGTGCGGCTGCCCACCTCGAAGGGCTCGCCCATGTGCTGGCGCAGCCCCGCGACCCACTTGTCGTGGTCGTCGAAGGTGGTGGTGCGGATGACCAGGAACTCGTCGCCGCCCAGGCGCCCGACGACGCCGCCGGCCATGTGACGCGCCAGGCGCTGGCCGAAGCGCGCCAGCAGGCGGTCGCCCTGCTCGACGCCGAGGCTGTCGTTGACCGACTTGAAGCCGTCGATGTCGATGATCGCCATGTCGAGGCTCTCGCCGGCGCGCAGGTGACGCAGCCGCGAAGTCATGAGGTCGTGCAGGCGGCGCCGGTTGGGCAGGCCGGTGAGCGGGTCCTCGAAGCCGATGCGCCGCAGGTCCTGCTCGCGGGCCTTGTGCACCGAGATGTCGGTGAAGGTGCCCACATAGTGGGTGATGCGTCCACGCGCATCGGTGACCGCCTTGACGCGCAGCCACTCGGGGTACTCGTCGCCCTGCTTGCGGCGATTCCAGATCTCCCCCTCCCAGCGCCCCTTGCTGGCGAGCGACTGCCAGAAGCGCTGGAAGAAGGCCGTGTCGTGGCGGGCGGCGACCAGGTTGGCGGCGTTGAGGCCACGCACTTCCTCCTCGGTGAAGCCGGTGATGCGCGTGAAGGCCGGATTGACGGCCTGGATGCGGTTGTCGGCATCGGTGATCTGCACGCCCTCCTCGGAGAGCATCAGCGCCTGCTGCATCAGTTCGGCGTTCTGGCGATCGCGGCGCAGGTGGCGCCAGGCATCCACGAGCCCCATGATCACCACCCCCACCGCGACCAGGCGTAGCCCTGGCGCCGGCAACCAGACGCAGGCCGGCAGTGCCGCCAGGGCGAACCAGATCAGGGGGCGGTTGAGCGTCAGGGATGGCGACATGATGTGTTCCGGTCGGATGGCTGAAGAGGTGCAGGGATCGCGCACCCACTCGACGTGTCGAATGTAGCGAAAGGTATCGTCACCCAGCGCCCCCACTTTAATCGCTCGGCACGGGCACGTCATGCCTGGCGTGCATTCGCCCGCCACGGCCAGTAGACTAGGCGGGGCCGTCCGGGCGGGACGGCCGCCAGTGCCGGCCGCAACGTCCGCGGGGGGCTCACAACAACTGCGACTCGGAACGATTCAGTGACCAAGCAACACTCCTTCGAACGCGAAGAACTGCTGGCTTGCAGCCGCGGCGAACTGTTCGGCCCCGGCAACGCCCAACTGCCGGCGCCCAACATGCTGATGCTCGATCGCATCACGCACATCCACGAGCAGGGTGGCCAGTTCGACAAGGGCGAGCTGATCGCCGAACTGGATATCCATCCCGACCTGTGGTTCTTCGAGTGCCACTTTCCCGGCGACCCGGTGATGCCCGGCTGCCTGGGGCTGGACGCCATGTGGCAGTTGGTAGGCTTCTACCTCGGCTGGCTTGGCCATCCCGGTCGCGGCCGGGCCCTGGGGTGCGGCGAGGTCAAGTTCACCGGCCAGATCCTCCCCGAGGCCGACAAGGTCACCTACCATATCCACATGAAGCGCATCATCACCCGCCGGCTGATTCTGGGCATCGCCGACGGCACGGTGTCGGTGGATGGCCGCGAGATCTACCAGGCCCAGGACCTGCGTGTCGGCCTGTTCACCTCCACTGCGAATTTCTGATCAGGAGGCTTCCATGCGACGAGTGGTAGTCACTGGCCTGGGCATCGTGTCCTGCCTGGGCAACGACCGGGAAACCGTCGTCGAGGCGCTCAGGAACGGGCGCTCCGGCATTCGCTTCAAGGAGGAGTACGCCGAGCGCGGTTTCCGCAGCCAGGTCGCTGGCGTCGTCGACATCGACCTCGACGCCCTGATCGACCGCAAGCTGCGTCGCTTCATGGGCGACGCCGCGGCCTACGCCTATGTCTCCATGGCCCAGGCCATCGAGGACGCCGGCCTCACCCCGGAACAGGTCTCCAGCGAGCGCACCGGCCTGATTGCCGGCTCCGGCGGCGCCTCGAGTGCCAACCAGGTGGAGGCCGCCGACGTGATGCGCGAGAAGGGCCTGCGCCGCGTGGGTCCCTACCGGGTCACGCGCACCATGGGCAGCACCGTCTCCGCCTGTCTCGCCACGCCGTTCGCCATCAAGGGCGTCAACTACTCCATCTCCTCGGCCTGCGCCACCTCGGCCCACTGCATCGGCAACGCCATGGAGCAGATCCAGATGGGCAAGCAGGACATGGTCTTCGCCGGTGGCGGCGAGGAGGAGCACTGGACGCTCTCCTGCCTGTTCGATGCCATGGGAGCGCTGTCGACCCACTACAACGACAGCCCCGAGAAGGCGTCTCGCCCCTACGACCAGGCCCGCGACGGCTTCGTCATCGCCGGCGGCGGCGGCATGCTGGTGCTCGAGGAGCTGGAGCACGCCAAGGCGCGCGGGGCGAAGATCTACGCCGAGCTGGTCGGCTACGGCGCCACCTCCGACGGCCACGACATGGTCGCCCCCTCCGGCGAGGGTGCGGTGCGCTGCATGCGTCAGGCGCTGGCCACCGTCGACGGCCAGATCGACTACATCAATACCCACGGCACCTCGACCCCGGTGGGCGACGTCGCCGAGCTCAAGGCGATCCGCGAGGTGTTCGGCAACAGCACCCCGGCGATGAGCTCCACCAAGTCGCTGACCGGACACTCCCTGGGGGCGACCGGCGTGCAGGAGACGATCTACTCGCTGCTGATGATGGAGAACGACTTCCTCGCCGCCTCGGCCAACGTCGAGCAGCTCGACGATCAGGCCGAGGGCTTCGACATCGTTACCGAGTGCCGCTCCGGCGTGAATGTGGAGCGCGTTCTCTCCAACAGCTTCGGCTTCGGCGGCACCAACGCCTGCCTGGTGCTGCAGAAGTTCCGCGACTGACGCGCCGTTGCAGCGACGTCGAACCACCGGAGGCGCCCCGCGGGGCGCCTCCGGTGCGTTGGCAGGTCACCGCTGACGTCTCAGCGGGTGTTACACCAGCGGTTTCTCACTGGCGGGCGCCTCGGCCCCAACCGGTCGCGGCACCTCGGAGATCTCAGCGAGCCGCGCCTCGATCCAGGCTTCCACGTCGGCCAGCACCGCCTCGGGCGTGCGCCCGACGGTGGCAATGGGCTCCCCCACCACCACGTGCAAGGTGCCCGGATTCTTCACCCAGCGGCGTCCCGGCCAGCGTTCGCCGGCGTTGTGCGCCACCGGCACCACCGGCACCCCGGCGCGGCAGGCGATCACCGCCCCGCTCTTGTTGTAGCGCTTGCGACTGCCCGGCGCGACCCGCGTGCCCTCGGGGAAGATCAGCACCGACAGCCCCTCCTGCAGGCGCTGCACCCCCTGGGTCAGCACCTGCTTCATGGCGCGGGCCGGCTTCGAGCGGTCCAGGGCGATGGGGTGCAGCAGCCGGAGCCCCCAGCCGAAGATGGGGATACGCAGCAGCTCGCGCTTGAGCACCGTGCACACCGGCGGCTTGAGCAACTGCAGGAAGATCGTCTCCCACTCGCACTGGTGGTTGGCCAGCATCACGCAGGGCCCTTCGGGGAGCCGCTCGCGGCCGCGGATCTCGTAGCGCACGCCGCAGGTGAGGCGGAACCAGGCCAGGATGAAATGGTTGTAGAGGTTGAGCAGGCGATAGCGCGACTTCAGCGGCAACAGGGGCGACGGCGGCAGGAAGAGCAGGCCGCAGACCAGCATGGCGGCGAAGTAGCCCGCGTAGAACAGAGCGCTGCGAATCACGTTCATGGGCGCGCGCCACCCTCTTCGGGAGACGGGTGGCGAGCCTGGATCCAGTCATCCAGCATGCGGCCCACCTCCAGCCGCCAGGGCTTCTGGTGCACACCGAAGGCTTCGAGCACGCGCCGGCAGTTGAGCACCCGGCGCAGCGGCTGGTCGTGGTGGTGCTTGAGCGCCTTGACCTCGCCCAGCGCGGGCTGCTCGCCGAGCCCCTCGAGCCGCGTCGCCAGTTGGGTGCGTACCATGGAGGCAAAGGTGTAGGCGCTCACCGGCTCGGTGCCCGCCAGATGGTAGGCGCCCCAGGCGCGGGAGCCGCACGCCAGTTGGTGCAGCATGCCGACCAGCGCCATGGCCACGGCATCCGCCGAGGTGGGGCAGAAGATCACGTCCTGGGCGGCACGCACGTCGTCGCCGGCCATCAGGCTGTCGATGAGTCCGCCCAGCCAGGCGTGTCCGCCTTCCAGGGCGAACAGCGGCCCCAGGCGCACGATCAGATGGCGCGGATGGCTTTCGCGGATGCGATCGCCGATGGCGATCAGCCGCCGCAGGCTCTCGTCGCGCGGCGCCGGGATGACGTGCTCGTCGATGGGCACCTCGAAGCCATCCTGGTAGAGCTGGTCGGAGACGCACCACACCAGCGGCGTATCGGTCTCGCGACAGGCGGCGAGACAGGCGTCCACGCCCTCACCGTGGGCGGTCACCGCCGCCGGCTCGATATCCATGGGTCCGGCCAGCGGCGGGATGATCACCGCATCCGGCGCCAGCTCGCGCAGCTGTTGGACCGTGACCGACAGGCCCGGCTCGATGACCAGCTCGGTGTCGCTACGCCGATGCGCCATCCGCGCCAGCGCCAGGTTCAGGCAGTGGCCGGCATCCAGTATCAGCAGCTTCACTCGACCTCCTCGGCGATGCGGGCCGCGGCTTCAGAACGGGATTTCATCGTCGAAGTCGTCGAAGCTGCCCGGGTCGGGGGCACCGTAGTTGCCCTGCTGGGAAGAGTTGCCCTGCTGGGGAGGGTTGCCCTGCTGCTGGGGCGGGTTGTTCGGCGGCTGCCGGTTGGGCTGGGCCGCCGGGCGCGGCGGCTGGCCGCCACCGTAGCTCCCACCCTGCTGGGGCGCATTGCCATAGCCGCCCTGGGGCTGGCCGCCGTAGCCGCCCTGCTGGGCCTGACCACCACCGAAGCCGCCACCCTGGAAGTCGCCGCCACCGCGCGAGTCGAGCATCTGCATGTCGTTGACGACGATCTCGGTGGTGAAGCGGTCCTGGCCGTCCTGCCCCTGCCACTTGCGGGTCTGCAGGCGGCCCTCGACGTAGATGCGCGAGCCTTTCTTGAGGTATTGCTGGGCGATCTCGGCCAGCTTGTTGAACATCACCACGTTGTGCCACTCGGTGCGCTCCTGGCGCTGACCGCTCTGGCGGTCCATCCAGGTGTCGGTGGTGGCGAGACGCAGGTTGGCCACGGGGTTGCCGGAGGGCATGAAGCGCACATCCGGGTCCTGCCCCAGGTTGCCGATGAGGATCACTTTGTTGACGCCGCGGGCCATGCTGGACTCCCTGTTGTGTGAAAAGAGCGCCGACGGCGCTCGTTGCTACGGGCTCGTGGTCACGAGCGTACTTCAGCCCACCGCGACCGGCCAGTTTTCGTACGAAACCTAGCCGTCCGAGTGGCGGTGGGTACCGGTCAGGCGCGCCAGGGCCTGCTTGTCGAGGCGGCGCCGGTCGACCTTGAGGTAGGCCAGGCGCTCCTCGGGGACGACCAGCACGTCCTCGACCCCGGCCACCTCGGCGAAGCTCGCCATGAGGGTCTCCAGGGCGTCGTCCGAGTGGTCGTCGTCCAGCGCCACCACCTCGCTCGAGAGGTGCGGCGGCGCCGGCAGGCCGAGCATCAACCCGCCCCAGACGAGCGCCAGCAGCCCCCCACCGACGAACACCGCCGCCAGCCCCCACTGCTGGGCCAGGAACCCGCCCAGCACGCCGCCCAGGAAGGCCCCCAGGAACTGGCTGGTGGAGTAGATGCCCATGGCCGTGCCCTTGGCGCCGGCCGGCGCCAGCTTGCTGAGCATCGAGGGCAGCGTGGCCTCCAGCAGGTTGAAGGCGATGAAGAAGAGCAGCAGCCAGGCGAACAGCGCCACACCGCTGCCGCCGGCACCGGCCAGCCCGAACAGGCTCGCGGCGATGGCGGCGATGGCGGCCAGGCACATGCCCTTCATGCGCTGGCCCTTCTCGGCGATGATCACCAGCGGCACCATGCCGAGGAAGGCCAGGGCCATGACGCCAAGATAGGTCAGCCCATGCTGCTCGGCGGCGATGCCCGCCTCGACCAGGCGGAACGGCACGGCGACGAAGCTCGCCATCAGCACCAGGTGCAGGGCGAAGATCGACAGGTCGAGTCGCCACAGGTCGGCACGGGTGACGATCTCGGCCAGCTGCGCGCGGTCGATGCCCACGTCGCGGTGGCGCAGCCGACGCGGGGCAGGCGGTACCAGCTTCCACAGCACCACCAGGCCCAGGACGGCCAGGCCGGCGGTGAACCAGAACACCGCGGCAAGCCCCAGGGCTGCCGCCAGCCAGGGGCCGAGCACCATGGCCACGGCGAAGGCGATGCCGATGGAGAGGCCGATGGTGGCCATGGCGGCGGTGCGCACCTGCTCGCGGGTCTGGTCGGCGAGCAGCGCCATGATCGCCGCCGCCACCGCCCCGCTGCCCTGCAGGCAGCGCCCGGCGATCACCCCGCCGATGCTCTCGGCGCTCGCCGCCACCACGCTGCCGAGCAGGAAGAGCAGCAGCCCGCCGGCGATCACCGGCTTGCGGCCGATGCGGTCGGAGAGCACGCCGAAGGGGATCTGCAGGGCCGCCTGGGTGAGGCCGTAGATGCCCAGCGCCAGGCCCACCAGCAGCGGCGTGGCACCGGCCAGCTCGTCGGCGTAGAGCGCCAGCACCGGCAGCACCATGAACAGCCCGAGCATGCGCGTGGCATAGAGGCCGGCCAGGCCGGTGATGGCACGCCGTTCGGCGGTGAGCAGCAGTCCCGAGACCTTGCGCATAGGGGGGTCGCACATTCCTGGGTGGGCGGGCCGAGGCCCGTGGGTGAACCGCCTATTCTAGCGTTTCTGCCCGGTGCAGGAAACGGCCACCCCCGGCGCACTTTGCCGCCCCCCGTCGGGGCACCGTATAATGGCGGTTTTGCCGCGCGTCTCGAGGTGGGAATGGACAGGATTCTGATCAGGGGTGCCCGCACTCACAACCTCAAGCAGATCGACGTCGACCTGCCCCGCGACCGGCTGATCGTGGTCACCGGGCTCTCCGGCTCCGGCAAGTCGTCACTGGCCTTCGACACCCTCTACGCCGAGGGCCAGCGCCGCTACGTGGAGTCGCTCTCCACCTACGCCCGCCAGTTCCTGTCGATGATGGAAAAACCCGACGTCGACCACATCGAGGGGCTGTCGCCGGCCATCTCCATCGAACAGAAGTCCACTTCCCACAACCCGCGCTCCACGGTCGGCACCATCACCGAGATCTACGACTACCTGCGCCTGCTGTTCGCTCGCGCCGGCACTCCGCGCTGCCCCGAGCACGGCGAGGACCTGGAAGCGAGCACGGTGTCGCAGATGGTCGACCAGGTGCTGGCGCTGCCCGAGGGCAGCCGGCTGATGCTGCTCGCCCCGGTGGTCACCGGGCGCAAGGGCGAGCACCTGCAGCTGCTCGCCGAGCTGCGCGCCCAGGGCTTCGTACGGGCGCTGATCGACGGCCAGGTGCTCGAGCTCGACGACATCGCCCCGCTGGACAAGAACAGGAAGCACGACATCAGCGTGGTGGTGGACCGCATCAAGGTGCGCGACGGACTACAGCAGCGCCTGGCGGAGTCCTTCGAGACCGCCCTCGCCCTGGCCGACGGCACCGCGGTGATCCACTTCATGGACGGCGAACGGCCGGACATCCCCTTCTCGTCGCGCTTCGCCTGTCCGGTGTGCGGCTATGCCATCGCCGAGCTGGAGCCGCGCCTGTTCTCCTTCAACAACCCGGCCGGCGCCTGTCCGAGCTGCGACGGCCTGGGCGTCCAGCAGGTCTTCGACCCCGGCAAGCTGATCAGCCATCCCGAGCTGTCGCTCGCCGAGGGCGTGATCAAGGGATGGGACCGACGCAGCGTCTACTACTTCAGCCAGCTGCAGGCCGTCGCCGACCACTATCGCTTCACCCTGGAGACGCCCTGGCGGCAGCTGGCGCGCCACGAGAAGGAGATCGTCCTCTACGGCAGCGGCCACGACGACATCGCCTTCCAGTACGTCAACGACCGCGGGCGCAAGGTGACCCGCGAGCACCCCTTCGAGGGCGTGCTGCCCAACATGCAGCGCCGCTACCGCGAGACCGAGTCGAGCATGGTACGCGAGGAACTGGCGCGCTACATCGCCGAGCGCGCCTGTCCCACCTGTGACGGCTCGCGGCTGCGCAAGGAGGCACGCCACGTCTTCGTCGATGGCCATAGCCTGCCGGACATCGTGCGACTGCCCATCGGCGAGGCCTGGGAATACTTCCGTCGCCTGACGCTGCCCGGGCGCAAGGGCGAGATCGCCGTCAAGATCATCCACGAGATCCACTCGCGCCTGGAGTTCCTGGTCAACGTCGGCCTCGACTACCTCACCCTGGAGCGCAGCGCCGACACCCTGTCGGGCGGCGAGGCGCAGCGCATTCGCCTGGCCAGCCAGATCGGTGCCGGCCTGGTCGGCGTCATGTACATCCTCGACGAGCCTTCCATCGGGTTGCACCAGCGCGACAACGACCGCCTGCTGCGCACCCTGCTGCACCTGCGCGACCTGGGCAACACCGTGATCGTCGTCGAGCACGACGAGGACGCCATTCGTGCCGCCGATCACGTGCTCGACATCGGCCCCGGCGCCGGGGTGCACGGCGGGCGCATCGTCGCCCAGGGCACGCCCGAGGCGATCATGGCCAGCCACGACTCGCTGACCGGCCAGTACCTCGCCGGCAAGCGGCGCATCGAGGTCCCCCCATGGCGCATTCCCGGCAATCCGGAGAAGACAGTGCGCCTCAGCGGCGCCCGGGGAAACAACCTGCACGATGTCACCCTGACGCTGCCACTGGGGCTCTTCGTGTGCGTGACCGGCGTCTCCGGCTCAGGCAAGTCGACGCTGATCAACAACACCCTGATGCCGATCGCCGCACGCGAGCTCAACCACGCCACCACCCTGACCCCGGCCGACCACGACACCATCGAGGGGCTCGATCACCTCGACAAGGTGATCGACATCGACCAGAGCCCCATCGGGCGCACGCCGCGCTCCAACCCGGCCACCTACACCGGCATCTTCACGCCGATCCGCGAGCTCTTCGCCGGCACCCAGGAGGCGCGCTCGCGGGGCTACAAGCCGGGGCGCTTCTCGTTCAACGTCAAGGGCGGACGCTGCGAGGCCTGCCAGGGCGAGGGCATGATCAAGGTGGAGATGCACTTCCTCCCCGACATCTACGTGCCCTGCGACGTCTGCAAGGGCAAGCGCTACAACCGCGAGACGCTGGAGATCACCTACAAGGGCAAGAACATCCACGAGGTTCTGGAGATGACCGTGGAGGAGGCGCTGACCTTCTTCAGCCCGGTACCGGCCATCGCCCGGCGCCTGCAGACGCTGATGGACGTCGGCCTCTCTTACATCCGCCTGGGCCAGAGCGCCACCACCCTGTCCGGCGGCGAGGCGCAGCGCATCAAGCTGGCCCGCGAGCTGGCCAAGCGCGACACCGGCCAGACGCTCTACATCCTCGACGAGCCCACCACCGGGCTGCACTTCGAGGACATCCGCCAGCTGCTCGCCGTGCTGCACCGGCTGCGCGACCATGGCAACACCATCGTGGTGATCGAGCACAACCTCGACGTGATCAAGACCGCCGACTGGATCATCGACCTTGGCCCCGAAGGCGGCGCCGGCGGCGGGCGAATCATCGCCGAGGGCACCCCCGAGCAGGTCGCCCGGCTCGAACACTCCCACACCGGGCGCTTCCTCAAGCCGCTGCTGGAGCGTGCCAGACAGCCGGTCGACGAACACGAAACCACGGTTTGAACCGGCCGTCGGCCACCCTGGCCGCTGCGTCGGCGGCAGGCCGTGGCACAGCGGCCAGGATGGCGAATGTAGCGCCAGGGAAGGGGGAGCAGCGCCTCCGCGATGCTCCGGGCCCCGGGGCCTGCCGACGGAAAAGCCAGGACAATGCCCAATTGACCAGCGACAAAAAACCGGCCCTTCGCGGGCCGGTTTTTCGTACTGCTATGGCGCTGCCGGGCCGGGGCCCGCCGAGATCACTCCTCGGCGGCTTCCTCGGCCTCCTCGACGACCGGGCGGTCGACGAGCTCGACGAAGGCCATCGGCGCGTTATCGCCGGTGCGGTAGCCGCACTTGAGGATGCGGACATAACCGCCGGGACGCTCGGCGTAACGCGGGCCCAGCTCGTTGAAGAGCTTGCCGACCGCCTCCTTGGAGCGGGTGCGGCTGAAGGCCAGGCGCCGGTTGGCGACGCTGTCCTGCTTGGCCAGGGTGATCAGCGGCTCGATGACACGACGCAGCTCCTTGGCCTTGGGCAGGGTTGTCTTGATCACTTCGTGCTCGATCAGCGACACGCTCATGTTCTTGAACATGGCCTGGCGATGCGAGCTGGTACGATTCAGGTGACGACCACTCTTACGATGACGCATGGTTGTGATTCCTTACCAAACTGGGACTCGAGTCGACGCTCAGGCAGAGGTCTTGTCGTCCTTCAGGCTTGCCGGGGGCCAGTTCTCCAGCCGCATGCCCAGCGACAGACCACGGGCCGCCAACACGTCCTTGATCTCGTTCAACGACTTCTTGCCGAGATTGGGGGTCTTGAGCAGCTCCACCTCGGTACGCTGGATGAGATCGCCGATGTAGTAGATGTTCTCGGCCTTCAGGCAGTTGGCGCTACGCACGGTCAACTCGAGATCGTCGACGGGGCGCAGCAGGATGGGATCGATGTGATCCTCCTCCTCCTCGACCTCCTGCTCCTTGTCGGCTTCCAGGTCGACGAACGCCGCCAACTGCTCTTGCAGGATGGTGGCGCTGCGACGGATGGCCTCCTCGGGATCCAGGGTGCCGTCGGTCTCCAGGTCGATGATCAGCTTGTCGAGGTCGGTGCGCTGCTCGACGCGCGCGGCATCCACGGCGTAGGAGACGCGCCGTACCGGGCTGAAGGTAGCATCCAGCTGCAGGCGGCCAATGGCGCGCGACTCGTCGTCGGCGTCGACACGGGCGTCGGCCGGCTCATAGCCGCGGCCGCGAGCGACCTTGAGCTGCATCTTGAGCTCGGCACCCTCGTTGACGTGGGCGATGACGTGATCCGGATTGACGATTTCGACATCATGGTCGAGAACGATGTCACCCGCGGTCACCACGGCCGGGCCCTGCTTGTTCAGCGAGAGCATCGCCTCGTCGCGACTGTGCATGCGGATGGCCACGTCCTTGAGATTCAGCAGGATCTCGATGACGTCTTCCTGAACCCCTTCGATGGCGCTGTACTCATGCTCGACACCGCTGATCTCGACCTCGACCACGGCGCAGCCGGGCATGGACGAGAGCAGGATACGACGCAGCGCATTCCCCAGGGTGTGGCCAAAGCCGCGCTCGAACGGCTCGAGCACGATCTTCGCGTGGTGAGCGCTGATCTCTTCGACCTTGATATCGCGCGGACGGAGAAACTCTGTCACTGAACGCTGCATAACTACACCTTTAAGGCTGCCAAACGGTTACTCGGTACTCGACGCCGGCCCCGGACGGGGCCGGCACGACGCGGTCAGCGACGCTTACTTCGAGTACAGCTCGACGATCAGGTTTTCGTTGATGTCGGCAGACAGGTCGCCGCGTTCCGGGATAGCCTTGAAGGTGCCTTCCATCTTCTTCGCGTCCACCTCGATCCAGGCCACCTCGCCACGGTTGGCGGCGATGGAGAGCGCACTCTGGATGCGCGCCTGGTTCTTCGCCTTCTCGCGAACGGACACCACGTCACCGGGCTTGACCTGGTAGGAGGCCACGTTGACGGCGCGGCCATTGACGGCGATGGCCTTGTGGCTCACCAGCTGGCGCGCTTCGGAGCGGGTGGACCCGAAGCCCATGCGGTAGACGACGTTGTCCAGTCGGGATTCGAGCAGTTGCAGCAGCACCTCGCCGGTGGCGCCGGAGCGGCGAGCCGCTTCCTTGTAGTAGCTGCGGAACTGCTTCTCGAGCACGCCGTACATGCGGCGCACTTTCTGCTTCTCGCGAAGCTGCAAGCCGTAGTCGGAAAGACGCTGACGGCGCTGGCCGTGCACACCCGGGATCTGCTCGGATTTGCACTTCTTCTCGAAGGGAGTGACACCGCTCTTCAGGAAGAGGTCGGTGCCTTCACGACGAGACAGTTTGCACTTCGGTCCAATGTAACGAGCCATGAATCTGTCTCCTTAAACGCGGCGTTTCTTCGGCGGACGGCAACCATTGTGGGGAATGGGCGTCGCGTCGGTGATGCTCTGCACGCGGAAGCCGGCGGCGCTCAGGGCGCGCACGGCGGATTCACGGCCCGGACCGGGGCCTTTGACCAGCACGTCGACGTTTTTCACACCATACTCGGCTGCAGCGGTCGCTGCACGCTCGCTTGCCACTTGAGCAGCGAACGGGGTGCTCTTGCGAGAACCACGAAAACCCGAACCACCGGCAGTCGCCCAGGAGAGCGCGTTGCCCTGGCGGTCTGTGATCGTCACGATCGTGTTGTTAAAAGAGGCGTGGATATGCGCGACGGCATCCACCACCTGCTTTTTAACCTTCTTGCGGTTGCTACGCGGGTTAGCCATGTTGATGTCGTTTCCTGTCGTTACGCCAGAACGTGCGTGTTACTTGCGGATCGGCTTGCGCGGGCCCTTACGGGTACGCGCATTGGTCTTGGTGCGCTGACCGCGCAGCGGAAGACCGCGACGATGACGCAGACCACGATAGCAACCCAGGTCCATGAGACGCTTGATGTTCAGCGTCACATCACGACGAAGGTCACCTTCCACGGTGTACTTGCCGACCTCGCTGCGCAGGGTATCCACCTCCTCGGAGGAGAGATCCTGGATCTTGGTGGTCGGCGCGATGCCGGCAGCGGCACAGATGTCACGTGCGCGCGTACGGCCAATCCCGAAGATATAGGTCAGCGAGATCGCCGCATGCTTGTTGTCCGGGATATTGACGCCTGCAATACGGGCCATCAGCTTACTCCGAAATTTGAGCGGCTTGCTCGATTGGTCACTACAAAAGGCGCAACAGCATACCCCTTTATCCCAGTGAGGACAAGGGGCATGCCGGCACCGCTTTCAACACGCGCCAGGAATCAACCCTGGCGCTGCTTGTGCCGCGGCTCGCTGCAGATGACGCGCACGGCGCCATTGCGGCGAATGATCTTGCAGTTACGGCACATCTTCTTGACGGAAGCTCGAACTTTCATCGTTCTCTCCAAAATCGGCTCGCAGTGCGCCCAAACGTGTACGGCACGCTTCAGCGCATGATGCCGCCGCTACCGTAGCCTTTCAGGTTGGACTTCTTCATCACCGAGTCGTACTGGTGCGACATGAGGTGCGACTGAACTTGGGCCATGAAGTCCATGATGACCACCACCACGATCAGCAGCGAGGTACCGCCGAAGAAGAACGGTACGTTCCACGCCACGATCAGGAACTGCGGCATCAGGGAGACGGCAGTGATGTACAGGGCACCGAACAGGGTCAGACGGGTCATGACCTTGTCGACGTAGCGAGCGGTCTGCTCACCAGGGCGGATACCCGGCAGGAAGGCCCCTGACTTCTTGAGGTTGTCAGCGACATCCTTGGGATTGAAGACCAGCGCTGTGTAAAAGAAGCAGAAGAATACCACCGCCGCCGCGAAAAGCAAGATGTAGAGCGGCTGGCCCGGCCCCAGTGCCTGGGAGGCCCGCTGCAGCCACTCCATGCCCTCGCCGGCACCGACCCACTGGCCGATGGAGGCGGGGAAGAGCAGGATGCTGGAGGCGAAGATCGGCGGAATCACGCCCGCCATGTTCACCTTCAGCGGCAGGTAGCTGCTCTGCCCGGCGTACATCTTGTTGCCCACCTGACGCCGCGGATAGTTCACCGTGATGCGGCGCTGGCCGCGCTCGATGAACACCACAAAGGCCACGGTGGCCACGCCCAGCGCGGTGAGCGCCAGCAGCGGCAGCACGTTCCACGCACCCTCGTTGCGCGCCAGCTCGAAGGCCTGGCCCACGGCGCTCGGCAGTCCCGCCACAATGCCGGAGAAGATCAGCAGCGAGATGCCGTTGCCGATGCCCTTCTCGGTGATCTGCTCGCCCAGCCACATCAGGAACACCGCCCCCGCCACGAAGGTGACAATGGCGGTGAAGTAGAAGCTGAAGTCGGCCGTGTAGGCGATGCCCTGGCTGGCCAGGCCCACCGACATACCGGTGGCCTGGATCAGCGCCAGCACGACCGTGCCATAGCGGGTGTACTGGCTGATCTTGCGGCGGCCGGCCTCGCCCTCCTTCTTGAGCTGCTCAAGCTGGGGCGAGACCGCGGTCAGCAGCTGCATGATGATCGACGCCGAGATGTAGGGCATGATGCCCAGGGCGAGGATACTCATGCGCTCCAGGGCGCCGCCCGAGAACATGTTGAACATGCCCAGGATGGTGCCCTGCTGCTCCCTGAACAAGGCAGCAAGCTGGTCAGGATTGATACCGGGCACGGGGATGTGGGCACCGATGCGGTACACCACGATGGCGAGGAGCACGAAGCGCAGGCGCGCCCACAGTTCACTCAGACCGCTGCCCATCGCCGGCATGTTTCCTGACTTGGCCATTTAGTCCTCTACCTTGCCGCCGGCGGCCTCGATCGCGGCACGGGCACCCTTGGTGACCTTGAGACCGCGGACGGTGACCGCCTTGTTCAGTTCGCCGGAGAGGATCACCTTCGCATGCTGCGTGGCGTCCTTCAGCACGTTGGCCTGCTTCAGTGCCTCCAGGGTGACCTCGTCACCGGTGACCTTGGCCAGCTCGGCCAGGCGCACCTCCTCGGAGACCAACGACTTGGCCGAGGTGAAGCCGAACTTCGGCAGGCGCCGCTGCAGCGGCATCTGGCCGCCCTCGAAGCCGGGCTTCACGCTACCGCCGCTGCGCGACTTCAGGCCCTTGTGGCCGCGGCCGCCGGTCTTGCCCAGACCGGAGCCGATGCCACGACCGACGCGCTTCTCGGCGTGCTTGGAACCCGGGGCCGGGCTCAGGCTATTGAGTTTCATGGATTACTCTCCCTCTACCCGCACAAGGTAGTTGACCTTGTGGATCATGCCGCGGACGGCAGGGGTGTCTTCCAGTTCGACGGTATGACCGATGCGGCGCAGCCCCAGGCCCTTGATGGTGGCCTTGTGCTTGGGCAGCGTGCCGATGGTGCTGCGGATCTGGGTGACCTTGAGTGTGGCTGCCATGGTGATTACCCCGTGATCGCGTCGACGGTCAGGCCGCGCTTGGCGGCGATGTCGTCCGGCGACTGCATGGCGGCGAGGCCCTTGACGGTCGCGCGCACCACGTTCACCGGATTGGTGGAGCCGTAGCACTTGGCCAGGACGTCATGCACCCCGGCCAGTTCGAGCACGGAGCGCATGGCACCGCCGGCGATGATCCCGGTACCCTCGGAGGCCGGCTGCATGTACACCTTGGAGGCGCCGTGACGGGCCTTGACCGGGTACTGCAGGGTGTGCCCCTTGAGGCTTACCTTGACCATGTTGCGGCGTGCCTGGTCCATCGCCTTCTGGATCGCGACCGGCACTTCGCGCGCCTTGCCGCGGCCGAAGCCGACACGACCCTTGCCGTCACCGACGACGGTCAGGGCGGTGAAGCCGAAGATCCGGCCACCCTTGACCACCTTGGCGACACGGTTGACCTGCACGAGCTTTTCCTGCAGATCGCCGCTTTGCTGTTCGTTCTTCGCCATCGTAAAACCCTTTAGAATTCCAGGCCGCCTTCACGAGCGGCGTCGGCCAGGGCCTTCACACGACCGTGGTACTTGAAACCGGCGCGGTCGAAGGCCACCTGGGTGATGCCCGCTTCTTTTGCGCGCTCGGCAATCAGGGCGCCCACCTTGGAGGCGGCCTCGACGTTGCCGGTCGCACCCTCGCGCAGGCTCTTGTCCAGCGTCGAAGCGCTGGCCAGGACCTTGCCACCA
The DNA here is from genome assembly GCA_004551485.1 of Billgrantia azerbaijanica. GTDB lineage: Bacteria > Pseudomonadota > Gammaproteobacteria > Pseudomonadales > Halomonadaceae > Halomonas > Halomonas azerbaijanica. The sequence goes on from SBLD01000005.1 coordinate 252,022, forward strand.
TCCGGCGAGATGATCTGCGCATAGATGTGACGCGGGGTACGGTTGACGCACAGGCGATACACGCCCAGCTCGCGGATCTTGGCGCGAGCGCGGCGGGCACGACGGAGACGAGATTCTTTCTTCGCGTTCATAACCCTGCCTTACTTCTTCTTGGCTTCTTTGCGACGCACCTGCTCGTCGGCGTAACGCACACCCTTGCCCTTGTAGGGCTCGGGCGGACGGAAGGCGCGGATTTCCGCAGCCACCTGGCCGAGCTTCTGCTTGTCCGCGCTTTTCAGCACGATGACGGTGTTCTTCGGCGTTTCCGCCGAGACACCCTCGGGCAGCGTGTAGTCGACCGGGTGGGAGAAGCCCAGTGTCAGGTTGAGCGTCTGGCCCTTGGCCTGGGCACGATAGCCGACGCCGTTGATCTCGAGGGTCTTGGTGAAGCCCTCGGAGGTGCCGGTGACCAGGTTCTGAACCAGCGCACGAGTAGTGCCGACCATGGCCCAGGACTTGGCGCTCTCGCACGGGTTGAAGGTCAGCTGACCCTCTTCCTGGCCGATGACCACGTCCGGATGAACGGTCATGGAGAGCGTACCCTGGCTGCCCTTGACGGTCAGCTGGTCGCCGTCGAGCTTGACCTCGACGCCGGCAGGCAGTTTAACCGGATATTTGGCTACGCGGGACATTCCAAACTCCTAGAATACGGTGCAGATGACTTCGCCACCGACGCCGGCCTGACGGGCGGCACGGTCGGTCATCACGCCCTTGGAGGTCGTGACGATCGCCACCCCCAGCCCATCGGCCACCTTGGGCAGGGTGTCCTTGCCCCGGTACTGGCGCAGGGACGGCTTGGAGGCCCGCTGCAGGTGTTCGATGACCGGCTTGCCCTCGAAGTACTTGAGGGTCACGGTCAGCTCGGGCTTGGCGCCCTCGGCCACCGCGTAGTCGGCGATATAGCCCTCTTCCTTCAACACGCGAGCCACCTCGACCTTGAGCTTGGAGGACGGCATGGTGACCGTCTCCTTGGTGGCCAACTGCGCATTGCGGATACGGGTAAACATATCCGCCAGAGTGTCTTGCATGCTCATGTACGTTGCGCTCCTGATGATTCCGTGGCGGCTTACCAGCTGGACTTCTTGAGCCCAGGGACTTCGCCACGCATAGCGGCTTCACGCAGCTTGTTGCGGCCCAGGCCGAACTTGTTGTAGTAGCCGTGCGGGCGACCCGTGATGCGGCAGCGGTTGCGCTGGCGCACCGGGCTGGAATCGCGCGGCAACTGCTGCAGCTTGAGCGTTGCGTCGAAGCGCTCTTCGTCGGAAGCGTTCACGTCCTGGATGATTGCCTTGAGCTCGGCGCGCTTGGCCGCGTACTTCTCGACCAGCTTGGCGCGCTTGAGCTCACGCCCTACCATGCTTTTCTTTGCCATGATCCCACCCTTATCTCTTGAACGGGAAGTTCAGCGCGCTGAGCAGAGCGCGACCTTCCTCATCGCTGTTGGCAGTGGTGGTGATGGTGACATCCAGACCACGGACCCGGTCGATCTTATCATATTCGATCTCCGGGAAGATGATCTGCTCACGCACCCCCATGGAGTAGTTGCCACGACCGTCGAAGGACTTCGGGTTGAGACCACGGAAGTCGCGCACGCGCGGAATCGCGATGTTGACCAGGCGATCGAGGAACTCCCACATGCGCTCGCGGCGCAGGGTCACCTTGATGCCGATCGGCCAGCCCTCACGCACCTTGAAGCCCGCGATGGACTTGCGCGCCTTGGTCACCATCGGCTTCTGACCGGAGAGTTTCTCCAGGTCTGCGATGGCATTCTCGATCAGCTTCTTGTCGCTGGTCGCGTCGCCGATGCCCATGTTGAGGGTCACCTTGGAGACCCGCGGCACCTGCATCACGTTGGCGTAGCTGAACTGCTCTTTGAGCTGAGCCACCACCTCGTTCTGATAACGTTCTTTCAAGTTCGCCATTTTGCTACCCGACTCGCGTTAGGCGTCGATCTGCGACTGCGTCGACTTGTAGATGCGTACCTTGGTACCGTCTTCCGTGATCTGGAAGCCGACGCGATCCGCCTTACCGGTCTCCTGATTGAAGATCGCCACGTTGGACGCGTGAATCGGAGCCTCGCGCTCGACGATACCGCCCTGCTTGCCCGCCATGGGGTTGGGCTTGGTGTGACGCTTGATCATGTTCACACCGGACACGACGAAGCGGTCGTCCTTGAGGACGCGCTTCACGGTGCCGCGCTTGCCCTTATCCTTGCCGGCGATGACGATCACTTCATCGTCACGTTTGATCTTTTGCATGTCCGCCTCGCTCCTTACAGCACTTCGGGCGCCAGGGAAATGATCTTCATGAACTTCTCGGTGCGAAGTTCACGGGTCACCGGCCCGAAGATACGGGTCCCGATCGGCTGCTCGTTGGTGTTGTTCAACAGCACCGCTGCATTGCCGTCGAAGCGGATCAGCGAGCCGTCATTGCGACGCACGCCGCTCCTGGTACGCACCACCACCGCCTTGAGCACCTGGCCCTTCTTGACCTTGCCACGCGGGATGGCTTCTTTCACCGTCACCTTGATGATGTCGCCCACGCGGGCATAGCGGCGGTGCGAACCGCCCAGCACCTTGATGCACTGCACCCGGCGCGCTCCGCTGTTGTCGGCGACATCCAGCATTGTCTGAGTCTGAATCATCGGTTTTCTCCAAACCTAATCTGACTGCACTCGCCGAGCTCAGCCCTTGGCCTGCTCGAGCACCTCGACCAGGGCCCAGGCCTTCTTGCGCGACAGCGGGCGGCACTCCTGGATGGAGACCGTGTCGCCGAACTTCGCCTGGTTCGCCTCGTCATGAGCATGCAGCTTGGTGGAGCGCTTCACGTACTTGCCGTAGATCGGGTGGCGCTCGCGACGCTCGATCATCACGACGATGGACTTGTCCATCTTGTCGCTCACCACCTTGCCGGTGAGCGTACGGGCTTTCTTCTCTTCGGCCATCTCAGTCACCTGCCTTCTCGTTGAGCACAGTCTTCACGCGGGCGATATCCCGACGGACCTGCTTGAGCAGATGCGTCTGGCTCAGCTGGCCGGTGGCCTTCTGCATGCGCAGGTTGAACTGCTCCTTGAGCAGCTCGAGGAGCTGCTCGCGGAGTTCCTCGACTGACTTTTCGCGAATTTCCTGGGCTTTCATCACATCACCGTCCGTTTCACAAAGGTGGTGGAGACCGGGAATTTCTGGGCGGCCAGGGCAAACGCCTCGCGGGCCAGCTCCTCGGAAACCCCTTCGATCTCGTACAGCACGCGACCGGGCTGGATCTGCGCCACCCAGTACTCCACGGAACCCTTGCCCTTACCCATACGGACTTCGAGCGGCTTCTTGGAGATCGGCTTGTCCGGGAAGACACGGATCCAGATCTTGCCACCACGCTTGACGTGACGGGTGATCGCACGGCGCCCGGCCTCGATCTGACGGGCGGTGACGCGACCCCGGCCAGTGGCCTTCAGGCCGTACTCGCCGAAACTCACCTTGCTGCCGCGATGCGCCAGGCCACGGTTGCGACCCTTCTGCATCTTGCGGAACTTCATACGCTTGGGTTGTAACATCGACTCGCTCTCCCCTTACCTGGAACCTTTCTTCTTGGAGGGCGCGGCCTGCGGCTGCTTGGCCTTGGCGCGGACTTCCTCGATGCCGCCGAGGATTTCCCCCTTGAAGACCCACACCTTGACACCGATGATGCCGTAGGTGGTCTTGGCCTCGTAGGTGGCGTAGTCGATGTCCGCCCGCAGCGTGTGCAGCGGCACGCGACCTTCGCGGTACCACTCGGTGCGGGCGATTTCCGCACCGCCGAGACGGCCGGAGAGCTGCACCTTGATGCCGCCGGCGCCGAGACGCATGGCGTTCTGCACGGCGCGCTTCATGGCGCGACGGAACATCACGCGGCGCTCGAGCTGGCCGGCGATGTTCTGCGCGACGAGCTTGGCATCGAGTTCCGGCTTGCGGACTTCTTCGATGTTGACGTGAACGGGCACGCCCATCATCGCGGTGACCTCGCGGCGCAGACGATCGACGTCCTCGCCCTTCTTGCCGATCACGATGCCCGGACGGGCGGTGTGAATGGTGATGCGGGCGTTGTTGGCCGGACGCTCGATGGTAATGCGGCTCACGGACGCATTCTTCAGGCGCTCCTCGAGGAAGCGACGCACTTCGAGGTCGTTGTTCAGTCGGTCGGCGTAGGCGTCGCTCTCGGCGTACCACACGGACGTGTGGTCCTTGACGATGCCCAACCGAATGCCTGTTGGATTGACTTTCTGACCCATCTGGTCGACTCCTACTTCTCGGCTACCTTGACGGTGATGTGGCAGGTGCGCTTCAGAATGCGATCCGCACGGCCCTTGGCGCGCGGACGGATGCGCTTGAGCGTCATGCCCTCATCGACGCAGATGGTCGAGACACGCAGCTCGTCGATATCCATGCCGTTGTTTTCTTCCGCATTCGCGATGGCGGACTGCAGCACCTTCTTGACCAGCTTGGCAGCCTTCTTCGGCGAGAAGGTCAGCAGGTCGAGCGCTTCGGCGACCGGCTTACCGCGCACCTGGTCAGCCACCAAACGGGCCTTCTGGGCGGATAAACGAGCGCCACGCAGCTTAGCTGTGACTTCCATCTCTCAATCCTCTCTGGCTTACCGTTTGGCTTTCTTGTCCGCCGCATGGCCGCGATAGGTGCGGGTGGCAGCGAATTCGCCCAGCTTGTGGCCAACCATTTCCTCGGAGACGTGCACCGGGACGTGTTGGCGACCGTTATGGACTGCAATGGTGAGCCCGACCATGTTGGGCAGGATCATGGAACGACGCGACCAGGTCTTGATCGGTTTGCGGTCGTTCTTCTCCACTGCAGCCTCAACCTTCTTCAGCAGATGAAGGTCAATGAAGGGACCTTTCTTCAGTGAACGTGGCACAGCCGTTACCTCTTAAAGTCTGTTACTTGGCCTTGCGGCGACGGACGATCAGCTTGTCGGTGCGCTTGTTCTTGCGGGTCTTGTGGCCCTTGGTGGGGATACCCCACGGCGTCACCGGGTGACGACCACCGCTGGTGCGGCCCTCACCGCCACCGTGCGGGTGGTCCACCGGGTTCATGGCCACGCCGCGAACCGTCGGACGCACGCCTCTCCAGCGCTTCGCACCGGCCTTGCCAAGCTGACGCAGGCTGTGCTCGGAGTTGCTCACCTCCCCCAGGGTCGCGCGGCACTCGGCCAGCACCTTGCGCATCTCGCCGGAGCGCAGACGCAGGGAGGCGTAGTTGCCTTCGCGGGCGACCAGCTGGGCGCTGGTGCCGGCGCTGCGGGCGAGCTGGGCGCCCTTGCCGGGCTTGAGCTCGATGCAATGCACGGTGGAACCCAGCGGAATGTTGCGCAGGGGCAGGGTGTTGCCCTTCTTGATCGCCGCGTTGACGCCGGACTCGAGACGGTCGCCGGCGCTCACGCCCTTGGGCGCGATGATGTAGCGACGCTCACCGTCCAGATACTTGAGCAGCGCGATGTGGGCGCTGCGATTCGGGTCGTACTCCAGGCGTTCGACGATGGCGGGCACGCCATCCTTGGTGCGCTTGAAATCGATGATCCGGTAGTGCTGACGATGACCACCGCCCACGTGACGAGTGGTGATACGACCGTTGTTGTTGCGACCGCCGGAGCGCGCCTGCTTCTCGAGCAGCGGCGCATAGGGCTTGCCCTTGTGCAGCTCGTCGCTGACGACCTTGACCAGGTGGCGACGACCGGCGGATGTGGGTTTTGTCTTGACGATTGCCATGATCCGTACTCCTGCCCTTATTCGGCGCCAGTGAAGTCTTCGAGCGTCTCACCGGCCGCCAGGGTCACGTAGGCCTTGCGGTAGCCCTTGCGACGGCCCAGACCCTGCGCGCTGCGCTTGGTCTTGCCCTTCACGTTCAGTACCTGGACGCGATCGACTTTCTTGCCGAACAGAACCTGTACGGCGGTCTTGATCTCCGGCTTGGTCGCGTCGTCGGCCACCTTGAACACGTACTGGTTGTTCTCGGCGGCGAAGGCGGCCTTCTCGGTCACGTGCGGCCCAAGCAGCACCTTGAATACGCGCTCCTGGTTCATGCCAGCTTCTCCTCGAATTTACGCAGGGCGGAGACGGTGACGAGCACCTTGTCGAAGGCAATCAGGCTCACCGGATCGGCGGCGGCCACGTCCACCACATCCACGTTGGGAATGTTGCGGGCAGCCAGGTAGAGCTTCTCGTCGACTTCCTCGGTGACGATCAGCGCCTTCTCCAGACCCAGCTCGCCCAGCTTGGCGACGAGCTGCTTGGTCTTGGGGGCTTCGACGCCGAAGGAGTCGACGGCCACCAGGCGCTCCTGGCGCACCAGCTCGGAGAGGATCGCGCGCATCGCCGCGCGGTACATCTTGCGGTTGACCTTCTGGGTGTAGTCCTGCGGCCGGGCCGCAAAGGTCACGCCGCCGCTGCGCCACAGGGGCGAGCGGATGGTGCCGGCACGGGCGCGGCCGGTGCCCTTCTGGCGCCACGGCTTCTTGCCACCGCCGCGCACGTCGGAACGGTTCTTCTGGGCGCGGGTGCCCTGGCGGCCAGCGGCCAGGTAGGCGGTGACGACCTGGTGCACCAGCGCCTCGTTGAATTCTTTGCCAAAGGTGGCGTCGGACACTTCGACGGTACCCGCGCCTGCAGCAAGATTCAGATTCATCGGTTCTATCCCCTTCAGCCAGCTTTGACGGCGCTGCGCACGATGACGTCGCTACCGGTGGCACCGGGCACGGCACCCTTGATCAGCAGCAGGTTGCGTTCGGCATCGACCCGCACGACTTCGAGGCTCTGCACGGTGCAACGGACATTGCCCAGCTGACCGGCCATCTTCTTGCCCTTGAAGACGCGACCCGGGGTCTGACACATGCCGATGGAACCCGGCGCGCGGTGCGACAGGGAGTTGCCGTGGCTGTTGTCCTGGGTGCGGAAATTCCAGCGCTTGACGGCGCCCTGGAAGCCCTTGCCCTTGGAGGTACCGGTCACGTCAACCTTCTGACCGGCTTCGAAGAGGGATACGGTGAGTTCGCCGCCCACTTCCGGAGCATCCAAGCCTTCGGGAAGGCGGAACTCCATGAGGAGGCGACCGGCCTCGACACCTGCCTTGGCGAACTGCCCGGCCTGGGCTTTCGTCAGGTGCTTGGCCTTGCGGGAGCCGGTTGTCACCTGAACCGCTGCGTAGCCGTCGGAGTCGACGGACTTGACGCGAGTCACGCGGTTCGGTTCAACCTCGATCACGGTCACGGGCACGGATGCGCCATCTTCGGTAAAGACACGGGTCATACCGGCCTTCTTACCGACCAAACCGATAGTCATTCTCAGTCTCCTTTAGTGTACGGGGCTATCACCCGCTATGGCTGCCCTTTCCAGAGCATTCCACTAGCACGTTGTGTGGCGCCTCACGGCGCGGCGGCTGCTGCTCGTGCGAAGTCACGTGACGAGCGCTGGGCCGCGGTGTCTAGTGTGGCAATCAGTCGAGCTTGATCTGCACGTCCACGCCGGCGGCGAGATCGAGCTTCATCAGGGCATCGACGGTCTTCTCGGTCGGCTCGACGATGTCGAGCACGCGCTTGTGCGTGCGGATCTCGTACTGGTCGCGCGCGTCCTTGTTGACGTGCGGCGAGATCAGCACGGTGTACCGCTCACGATTGGTCGGCAGCGGGATCGGACCGCGCACCTGAGCACCAGTACGCTTGGCGGTCTCGACGATCTCCGCCGTGGACTGGTCGATCAGGCGGTGGTCGAACGCCTTCAACCGAATGCGAATCTTCTGGTTCTGCATTTGCCCTAAACTCCAATGGCTGTCGACGGCGTACGCCGTCTACCCACGCATTCAAAGGATGCGCATTATAGGCACGCCTCCGCCGAGAGTCAAACACTCGCGACGGTGCGCAGAAAGGGGGCTCCTCGCGGAGCCCCCTTCGATCATCGTGGAGTACCGCTTACTCGATGATCTTGGCCACGACGCCGGCGCCGACGGTGCGGCCGCCTTCGCGGATGGCGAAACGCAGACCTTCGTCCATGGCGATCGGAGCGATCAGGGTGACGACCATCTTGACGTTGTCGCCCGGCATGACCATCTCGACGCCTTCCGGCAGCTCACAGGTACCGGTCACGTCAGTGGTACGGAAGTAGAACTGCGGACGGTAGCCCTTGAAGAACGGGGTGTGACGACCACCCTCGTCCTTGGACAGCACGTACACTTCGGCCTCGAAGACGGTGTGCGGGGTGATGGTGCCCGGCTTGGCCAGAACCTGACCGCGCTCCACCTCGTCACGCTTGGTGCCACGCAGCAGGGCGCCGACGTTCTCGCCCGCACGACCTTCGTCGAGCAGCTTGCGGAACATCTCGACACCGGTAACGGTGGTCTTGGTGGTGTCCTTGATACCGACGATCTCGACTTCCTCGCCGGCCTTGATGATACCGCGCTCGATACGGCCGGTGACCACGGTACCGCGACCGGAGATGGAGAAGACGTCCTCGATCGGCATCAGGAACGGCTGATCGATGGCGCGCTCCGGCTCCGGGATGTAGTCGTCCAGGGCCTTGATCAGGTTGGCAACGGCGGTGGTGCCCATACCGTTGTCGTCCTTGCCTTCCAGGGCCATCAGGGCGGAACCGGTGATGATCGGGGTGTCGTCACCCGGGAAGTCGTACTCGTTGAGGAGTTCGCGCACCTCCATCTCGACCAGCTCGAGCAGCTCCTCGTCGTCGACCATGTCGGCCTTGTTGAGGAACACCACGATGTAGGGCACGCCGACCTGACGCGACAGCAGGATGTGCTCGCGGGTCTGCGGCATGGGGCCGTCGGCGGCGGAGACCACCAGGATGGCGCCGTCCATCTGGGCCGCACCGGTGATCATGTTCTTGACGTAGTCGGCGTGCCCGGGGCAGTCCACGTGGGCGTAGTGGCGCGTCTCGGACTGGTACTCGACGTGAGAGGTGGCGATGGTGATACCGCGCTCACGCTCTTCCGGGGCGTTGTCGATGGAGTCGAACTCACGCCAGTCGCCGCCGAACACCTCGGCAGAGACGCGGGTCAGGGCCGCTGTCAGCGTGGTCTTGCCGTGGTCGACGTGACCGATGGTGCCGACGTTGATGTGCGGTTTGGAACGTTCGAATTTTTCCTTAGCCACTGCTTTAACCTCTTTACGTTAGCTAACGGTTAACCGTTCTGGTTGATGACGGCTTCAACGACGCTGGACGGCGCCTCTTCGTAATCCGCAAACTCCATGACGTAGCTTGCGCGGCCCTGGGTCTGAGAACGCAGATCGGTCGCGTAACCGAACATCTCAGCCAACGGAACCCGGGCACGGATGATCTTGCCGGCGGGCGAATCATCCATGCCCGATACCAGGCCGCGACGGCGGTTCAGGTCGCCCATGACGTCACCCATGAACTCCTCGGGCGTCACGACTTCGACCTTCATCACCGGTTCCAGCAGCACGGCCTTGGCCTTCTTGGCACCTTCTTTGATCGCCATGGAAGAAGCGACCTTGAACGCGGTCTCGTTGGAGTCCACGTCGTGGTAGGAGCCATCGTACAGCGTAACCTTGACGTCGATCATCGGGTATCCCGCGATGACACCGTTCTGCAGCTGCTCGTAGGCCCCCTTCTCGACGGCCGGCACGTATTCCTTGGGAACCACGCCGCCGACGATTTCCGAGGCGAATTTGAAGTGCATCTCTTCATCTTCGCCCTTGTCCTCCGCGGTGAGCGGTTCGATGCGCAGCCAGACGTGGCCGTACTGACCGCGACCGCCGGACTGGCGCACGAACTTGCCTTCCTGCTCGACCGTGGCACGAATGGTCTCGCGGTAGGCCACCTGCGGCTTGCCGATGTTGGCCTCGACCTTGAACTCACGACGCATGCGGTCGACGATGATGTCGAGGTGCAGCTCGCCCATGCCGGAAATGATGGTCTGGCCGGTCTCCTCGTCGGTCTTGACCTGGAAGGAGGGGTCCTCCTGGGCGAGCTTGCCCAGCGCCACGCCCATCTTCTCCTGGTCGGCCTTGGACTTCGGCTCCACGGCCACGGAGATCACCGGGTCCGGGAACTCCATGCGCTCCAGCACGATCTTGCTGTTGATGTCGCACAGAGTGTCACCGGTGGTGACGTCCTTGAGGCCGATGCAGGCGGCGATGTCGCCGGCGCGCACTTCCTTGATCTCCTCGCGGGAGTTGGAATGCATCTGCACGATACGGCCGACGCGCTCCTTCTTCTGCTTGACGGAGTTGTAGACGCTGTCGCCGGAATTGAGCACGCCCGAGTAGACGCGGATGAAGGTCAAGGTGCCGACGAAGGGGTCGGTGGCGATCTTGAAGGCCAGGGCGGCGAAGGGGGCGTCGTCATCGGCCTCGCGGGTCTCGATGGTACCGTCCTTGTCGTCCATCTCGCCTTCGATGGCCTTGACCTCGGTGGGCGACGGCATGTACTCGATGACACCATCCAGCACCGCCTGCACGCCCTTGTTCTTGAACGCCGAGCCGCAGGTGACCAGGACGATCTCGTTGTCCAGGGTGCGGCGACGCAGGCCGGCCTTGATCTCCTCGACGCTGAGCTCGCCCTCCTCGAGGTACTTGTCCATGAGCTCTTCGGACGCCTCGGCGGCGGCCTCGATCATCTGCTCACGATACTCCTCGGCGGTCTCCTGGAGCTCGGCGGGAATGTCCACCAGCTCGTAGTTCATGCCGAGGCTATCCTCGTCCCAGAGGATGGCCTTCATCGTGATCAGGTCGATGACGCCCTTGAACTCGTCCTCGGTGCCCCAGTTGATCTGGATCGGTACGGCGTTGGCGCCCAGGCGCTCCTTGAGCTGGTTGACGACCATGAAGAAGTCGGCGCCGGTACGGTCCATCTTGTTGACGAACACCATGCGCGGGACTTCGTACTTGTTGGCCTGGCGCCAGACGGTCTCGGTCTGCGGCTGCACGCCGGAGGAGCCGCACAGCACCACCACGGCACCGTCGAGCACGCGCAGCGAGCGCTCCACCTCGATGGTGAAGTCGACGTGTCCGGGGGTGTCGATGATGTTGATGCGGTGCTCGTCGAACTGCTTGTTCATGCCCTGCCAGAAGCAGGTGGTCGCCGCCGAGGTGATGGTGATGCCGCGCTCCTGCTCCTGCTCCATCCAGTCCATGGTGGCGGCGCCATCATGCACCTCGCCCACCTTGTGGGAGAGGCCGGTGTAGAACAGGATACGCTCGGTCGTGGTGGTCTTGCCGGCGTCGACGTGAGCCACGATACCGATGTTGCGGTAGCGCTTGAGCGGGGTCTTGCGTGGCACGATGGAATTCTCCATTGCTGTGAAGGGCCACCCATCCGGGTGGCACTTCGTGTATGGAACGCGTCTGAAGCGGCGTGCGCGAAAACGCGGCTCTTAGAACCGATAATGGGAGAAGGCCTTGTTGGCCTCCGCCATGCGATGCACGTCTTCCCGCTTCTTGACGGCCGCGCCCTTGCCCTCGGCGGCATCCAGCATCTCGCCGGCCAGGCGCTGCACCATGGTCTTCTCGCCACGACGGCGTGCGGCATCCACCAGCCAGCGCATCGCCAGCGCCTGGCGGCGTGACGGACGCACCTCGACCGGCACCTGATAGGTCGCCCCGCCGACGCGGCGCGACTTGACCTCGACCATCGGCTGGATAGCTTCCAGCGCCTTGTCGAAGATCTCCAGCGGCTCTTCCTTGCTACGCTCGGCAACCCTGTCCAACGCACCGTAGACGATGCGCTCAGCCACGGACTTCTTGCCGCTGACCATCAGGTGGTTCATGAACTTGGCCAGGCGCTCGCTTCCGAACTTGGGATCCGGGAGAATCTCACGCTTGGCAACAACTCTTCTTCTAGGCATGACAAGCCCTCTGTGGTAAGGGTCTTTCAGGCAAACCCGGGACTCACGCCGGCCCACCGCAATGCACCGTCACGCCGCCCGGCCTTACTCTCATCAGACCGATAGCAAATTCTGTGTCTCGCCCCGGGCCAAATCAGGCCTTGGGACGCTTGGTACCGTACTTGGAGCGACCCTGCTTACGGTTCTGCACACCGGAGGTGTCCAGCGCACCGCGCACGGTGTGGTAGCGCACACCCGGCAGGTCCTTGACGCGACCGCCGCGGATCAGCACCACGGAGTGCTCCTGGAGGTTGTGGCCCTCACCGCCGATGTAGGAAGACACCTCGTAGCCGTTGGTCAGGCGCACGCGGCACACCTTGCGCAGCGCCGAGTTCGGCTTCTTCGGGGTGGTAGTATAGACGCGGGTGCACACCCCGCGCTTCTGCGGGCAGGCCTGCAGCGCCGGCACGTCGCTCTTGGCGGCGGGGCGCTTGCGCGGCTTGCGCACGAGCTGATTGATCGTTGCCATGTTGTGTAGCTGACTCCAATGGTTGCCTTGCCTTTCCAGCGGGCGCGGGCGCACCCACCCCACTGTTAAAGGCTGCGCATTCTAATGTCTGGCGGGGTCGGGCGTCAAGCAGGGGGCCTTGGCCCCCTGCTGCCGTCGCTCGCCGCCTACAGGTCGTCGTCGTCCGAGTCCAGCGCGGTGAGCTGGGCGCCCAGCTCCTGCTCGACGTCGAAGGCCGACGGATGGAGCGTGCGTTCGGCGTCTTCGCGCTTGCGGCGACGCTCCTGGTGATGGGCGAGCCCGGTCCCCGCCGGGATCAGGCGACCCACGACCACGTTCTCCTTCAGGCCGCGCAGGTAGTCGCGCTTGCCGGTCACCGCCGCCTCGGTCAGCACGCGGGTCGTCTCCTGGAAGGAGGCCGCGGAGATGAACGACTCGGTGGCCAGGCTGGCCTTGGTGATACCGAGCAGCAGGCGCTCGTACTTGGCCGGGAACTTCTCCTCCTGCTGCAGGCGCGCGTTCTGCTCGAGCACGCGGACCAGCTCGACCTGATCGCCGGGGATGAAGTCGCTGTCGCCGGCGTCGGTGATCTCGACCTTGCGCAGCATCTGACGCACGATCACCTCGATGTGCTTGTCGTTGATGCCCACGCCCTGCAGGCGGTAGACGTCCTGCACCTCGGCGGTGATGTACTTGGCCAGTTCGGCGATGCCCAGCAGCCGCAGGATATCGTGCGGGTTGCTCGGCCCGTCGGAGATCACCTCGCCCTTCTCGACGCTCTCGCCCTCGAACACGGCGATCTGGCGCCACTTCGGGATCAGCATCTCGAACGGATCGCCACCGTCGTTGGGGGTGATCGTCAGGCGCCGCTTGCCCTTGGTCTCCTTGCCGAAGCTGATGGTGCCGCTGATCTCGGCGAGGATCGCCGGCTCCTTGGGCTTGCGCGCCTCGAAGAGGTCGGCGACCCGCGGCAGACCCCCGGTGATGTCCTTGGTGCCGGAGGCCTCGACCGGGATGCGCGCCACCACTTCGCCGATGCCGATCTGGGCCCCGTCATCCACCGAGACGATGGCGTTGCCCGGCAGCAGGTACTGCACCGGGGTGTTGGAGCCGGGCAGCGATACCGGCTCGCCCGCCGCATCGGCAAGCATGATCATCGGGCGCTTGTCGCGGCCGGCCTGCGGGCGCGAGGCGGACTCGATCACCTCGATGGAGGAGAGCCCGGTCATCTCGTCGACGCTGCGGTGGATGGTGACGCCCTCGAGCATGTCGACGTACTGCACCTGGCCCTCGGCCTCGGCGACGATCGGGTGGGTGTGCGGATCCCACTTGGCCACCGCCTGGCCCGGCTCCACGGCATCACCGTCACGCACGTCGAGTTCGGCGCCATAGGGCAGCTTGTAGTACTCGCGCTCGCGGCCGTGCTCGTCGGCCACCGCCAAGGCGCTGGAGCGGGAGACCACCACCAGCTTGCCGTCGGCACGCTCGACGAACTTCATGTTGTGCAGGCGCACCTTGCCGCCGTGCTTGACCTGGACGCTGTCCACCGCGGAGGCGCGCGACGCCGCCCCGCCGATGTGGAAGGTCCGCATGGTCAGCTGGGTACCCGGCTCGCCGATCGACTGGGCGGCGATGACGCCCACCGCCTCGCCGATGTTGACCTGGTGGCCGCGCGCCAGGTCGCGGCCGTAGCAGGCCGAACAGACGCCATGGGTCGATTCGCAGCTGATGGCACTGCGCACCACGATCTCGTCGACGCCCATGGTGTCGAGACGGGCGCACCAGGCCTCGTCGAGCATGGTGCCTTTCTCGATCAGCACCTCGCCGGTGGCCGGATCGATGACGTCCTGGGCGACCACGCGGCCGAGCACGCGCTGGGCCAGCGAGACGATGATGTCGCCGCCCTCGATGATCGGGTGCAGCGTCAGGCCGTTCTCGGTGCCACAGTCGGTTTCGGTGATCACCATGTCCTGGGCGACGTCCACCAGGCGACGGGTCAGGTAGCCGGAGTTGGCGGTCTTGAGCGCCGTATCCGCCAGGCCCTTGCGTGCCCCGTGGGTGGAGATGAAGTACTGCAGGACGTTCAGGCCCTCGCGGAAGTTGGCGACGATCGGCGTCTCGATGATCGAGCCATCCGGCTTGGCCATCAGGCCGCGCATGCCGGCCAGCTGGCGAATCTGGGCGGCGCTACCCCGGGCGCCGGAGTCGGCCATGATGAACACGCTGTTGAAGGAGCCCTGTTCGACCTCGTTGCCCTCGCGATCGATGACGGTCTCCTTCTCGATGCCGTCCATCATCGCCCGGGCCACCTTGTCGTTGGCCTTGGACCAGATGTCGATCACCTTGTTGTACTTCTCGCCGGCGGTGACGAGACCGGAGGAGAACTGATCCTCGATCTCCTTGACCTCGGCCTCGGCCGCATCGACGATCTCGGCCTTGCTCTCCGGGATGACGAAGTCGTTGACGCCGATGGAGGCGCCAGACCAGGTCGCCAGGCGGAAACCGGTGTACATCAGCTGGTCGGCGAAGATCACCGTCGGCTTGAGGCCGGCACGGCGGTACACCTCGTTGAGCAGCCGGGAAATCGCCTTCTTCTTCATCGGCTGGTCGACCAGCGCGAAGGGCACCCCTTCCGGCAGGATGCGGAACAGCAGGGCACGGCCCACGGTGGTGTCGTAGAGGCGGCGCTGCTGGCTGCGCTCGCCGCTCTCCTCGTCGATCTCCACCTCGGTCAGGCGCACCTTGACCTTGGCGTGCAGCGAGACGCTCTGGGTGCCGAAGGCGCGCTCCACCTCGTCGAGGTTGGCGAACACCATGCCCTCGCCCTTGGCGTTGATCTTCTCGCGGGTCATGTAATACAGACCCAGCACCACGTCCTGCGACGGCACGATGATCGGCTCGCCGTTGGCCGGCGACAGCACGTTGTTGGTGGCCATCATCAGCGCCCGCGCCTCGAGCTGGGCTTCCAGCGTCAGCGGCACGTGCACCGCCATCTGGTCGCCGTCGAAGTCGGCGTTGTAGGCGGCACACACCAGCGGGTGCAGCTGGATCGCCTTGCCCTCGATCAGCAGCGGCTCGAAGGCCTGGATGCCCAGGCGGTGCAGGGTCGGGGCGCGGTTGAGCAGCACCGGATGCTCGCGGATGACGTCGGCGAGGATGTCCCACACCTCGGGCAACTCGCGCTCGACCATCTTCTTGGCCGCCTTGATGGTCGAGGCCTGGCCGCTGGCCTGCAGTTTGGAGTAGATGAACGGCTTGAACAGCTCGAGCGCCATCTTCTTCGGCAGGCCGCACTGGTGCAGGCGCAGGGTCGGGCCCACGGTAATGACCGAGCGGCCGGAGTAGTCGACGCGCTTGCCCAGCAGGTTCTGGCGGAAGCGGCCCTGCTTGCCCTTGATCATGTCGGCCAAGGACTTGAGGGGTCGCTTGTTGGAGCCGGTGATGGCACGCCCGCGACGGCCGTTGTCGAGCAGCGCGTCGACCGCCTCCTGCAGCATGCGCTTCTCGTTGCGCACGATGATGTCCGGCGCATTGAGGTCGAGCAGCCGTTTGAGGCGGTTGTTGCGGTTGATGACGCGACGGTAGAGGTCGTTGAGGTCCGAGGTCGCGAAACGCCCCCCGTCCAGCGGCACCAGCGGACGCAGGTCGGGCGGCAGCACCGGCAGCACCTCCATGACCATCCACGCCGGGTCGTTGCCGGACTGGTGGAAGGCCTCGAGGAGCTTGAGGCGCTTGGAGAGCTTCTTGATCTTGGTCTCGGAGTTGGTCTGCGGGATCTCCTCGCGCAGCCGCTCGATCTCCTCGCCCAGGTCGATGTCCTTGAGCAGCGCCTGTACCGCCTCGGCGCCCATGCGCGCGTCGAAGTCGTCACCGAACTCCTCGAGGGCCTCGAAGTACTGCTCGTCGTTGAGCAGCTGGCCGCGCTCCAGGGTGGTCATGCCCGGGTCGATGACCACGAAGCTCTCGAAGTAGAGCACGCGCTCGATGTCGCGCAGGGTCATGTCGAGGAACATGCCGATGCGCGACGGCAGCGACTTGAGGAACCAGATGTGCGCCACGGGGCTGGCCAGCTCGATGTGGCCCATGCGCTCGCGGCGCACCGCCGCCTTGGTGACCTCGACGCCGCACTTCTCGCAGATGATGCCGCGGTGCTTCATCCGCTTGTACTTGCCGCACAGGCACTCGTAGTCCTTCACCGGGCCGAAGATCTTGGCACAGAACAGGCCGTCGCGCTCCGGCTTGAAGGTGCGGTAGTTGATGGTCTCGGGCTTCTTCACCTCGCCGTACGACCAGGAGCGAATCATGTCCGGGGACGCCAGGGTGATCTTGATCGCGTCGAACTCGTCGGACTGAGACTGCGATTTGAGGACTTTCACCAAATCTTTCATGGGTCGGCTCCGCTGCGGAGTTGTCATGGGCGGGGGCGTCGGGTTCGCCCCCGCGGACCGTCATACTGTGAAGCGCCGGCGCGGCAGCCTCAGCTCTCCAGTTCGATGTCGATGCCCAGCGAGCGGATCTCCTTCACCAGCACGTTGAAGGATTCCGGCATGCCCGCCTGCATGGTGTGGTCGCCGTCGACGATGTTCTTGTACATCTTGGTGCGACCCTCCACGTCGTCGGACTTGACGGTGAGCATCTCCTGAAGGGTGTAGGCGGCGCCATAGGCCTCCAGTGCCCAGACCTCCATCTCCCCGAAGCGCTGACCGCCGAACTGCGCCTTGCCGCCCAGCGGCTGCTGGGTGACCAGCGAGTAGGAGCCGGTGGAGCGCGCGTGCATCTTGTCGTCGACCAGGTGGTTGAGCTTCAGCATGTACATGTAGCCGACCGTGACCGGACGGTCGAAGGCGTCGCCGGTACGCCCGTCGTAGAGCGTCATCTGGCCGGAGTCCGGCAGCCCGGCGAGCTTGAGCAGGTGCTTGATCTCGTGCTCCTTGGCGCCGTCGAACACCGGCGTGGACATCGGCACGCCCGCCTTGAGGTTCTTCGCCAGCGCGATCACCTCCTCGTCGGTCAGCGAATCGAGGTCCTCGACGCGGGTCCCCGGCGTGGAGTTGTACACCTGCGCCAGGAACTCGCGAATTTCCGCCACCTGCTGCTCACGCGCCTCGCGCAGCAGCTCGCCGATGCGCATGCCCAGGCCATGGGCGGCCAGGCCCAGGTGGGTCTCGAGGATCTGTCCCACGTTCATGCGCGAGGGCACGCCCAGGGGGTTCAGCACCAGGTCGATCGGCTGGCCGTTGTCGTCGAACGGCATGTCCTCGATGGGCATGATCGCCGAGATCACGCCCTTGTTGCCGTGACGGCCGGCCATCTTGTCGCCCGGCTGCAGACGGCGCTTCACTGCCATGTAGACCTTGACGATCTTGAGCACGCCCGGTGCCAGGTCGTCGCCCTGGGTGAGCTTGCGCTTCTTGTCCTCGAAGCGCTCCTCCATCTCCTTGCGCCGGTTCTCCAGCTGCTCGTCGGCCTGGGCGAGCAGCTCGTTGAGCGTCTCGTCCTGCAGGCGCAGCTTGAACCACTGCTGGCGCGGCAGCTCCTCGAGGTAGCTCTCGGAGAGCACATCGCCCTTCTTGAGCTTGGGCCCGCCGTTGACCGGCTGACCGGCCAGGGTGCGCTTGAGGCGCTCGAAGGTGGCGTCCTCGGCGATGCGGTAGGTCTCCTGCAGGTCCTTGCGCACCTCGTCGAGCTGCATCTGCTCGATGGAGAGCGCGCGGGAGTCCTTCTCCACGCCGTCACGGGTGAACACCTGGACATCGATGACGGTGCCGCGCATGCCGGTCGGGGCACGCAGCGAGGTGTCCTTCACGTCGGAGGCCTTCTCGCCGAAGATGGCGCGCAGCAGCTTCTCCTCGGGGGTCAGCTGGGTCTCGCCCTTGGGCGTGACCTTGCCCACCAGGATGTCACCCGGCCCTACTTCCGCGCCGATGTAGACCACGCCCGCCTCGTCGAGCTTGGCCAGCGCCGACTCACCGACGTTGGGGATGTCCGAGGTGATCTCCTCCGGCCCCAGCTTGGTGTCGCGGGAGACGCAGGTCAGCTCCTGGATGTGGATGGTGGTGAAACGGTCCTCCTGCACCACCCGCTCGGAGAGCAGGATGGAGTCCTCGAAGTTGTAGCCGTTCCAGGGCATGAAGGCGATGCGCATGTTCTGGCCGAGCGCCAGGTCGCCCATGTCGACGGACGGGCCGTCGGCCAGGATGTCGCCGCGCGCCACCACGTCGCCGGGACGCACGATGGGACGCTGGTTCATGCAGGTGTTCTGGTTGGAACGCAGGTACTTGGTCAGGTTGTAGATATCGACGCCGGCCTCGCCGCCGATGATCTCGTCCTCGTTGATGCGTACCACGATGCGCTTGGCGTCGACCGAGTCGATCACCCCACCGCGGCGCGCCACGGCGCACACGCCGGAGTCGCGCGCCACGAAGCGCTCCATGCCGGTACCGACCAGCGGCTTCTCGGCGCGCAGGGTGGGCACCGCCTGGCGCTGCATGTTGGAGCCCATCAGGGCGCGGTTGGCGTCGTCGTGCTCGAGGAACGGGATCAGCGCCGCGGCCACCGACACCACCTGGCGCGGCGAAACGTCCATCAGCGTGACCTGCTCGGGACGCATGAAGGTGGTCTCGCCCTTGTGGCGCACCTGCACCAGGTCGTCGGCCAGCTTGCCGGACTCGTCGACGCCGGCCGAGGCCTGGGCGATGACGTAGTCGCCCTCCTCGATGGCCGAGAGGTGCACCACCTCGTCGGTGACCTGGCGATCCACCACCTTGCGGTACGGCGTCTCGAGGAAGCCGTAGCTGTTGGTGTGGCTGTAGGTGGCCAGCGAGTTGATCAGGCCGATGTTGGGCCCTTCCGGCGTCTCGATCGGGCACAGGCGGCCGTAGTGCGTGGCGTGGACGTCGCGCACCTCGAAGCCGGCCCGCTCGCGAGTCAGGCCGCCCGGGCCGAGCGCGGAGACGCGGCGCTTGTGGGTGACCTCGGAGAGCGGGTTGTTCTGATCCATGAACTGCGAGAGCTGGCTGGAGCCGAAGAACTCCTTGACCGCCGCCGCCACCGGCTTGGCATTGATCAGGTCCTGCGGCATCAGGCCTTCGCTCTCGGCCATGGAGAGACGCTCCTTGACCGCGCGCTCGACGCGCACCAGACCGACCCGGAACTGGTTCTCGGCCATCTCGCCGACGCAGCGGATGCGGCGGTTGCCCAGGTGGTCGATGTCGTCCACCTCGCCGAAGCCGTTACGGATGTAGATCAGTTCTCCCAGCACGTCGAGGATGTCGCGCTGATCGAGCACGCCGGAGCCGGTGTCGGAATCACGGCGCAAGCGGCGGTTGAACTTCATGCGCCCGACGCCCGAGAGATCGTAGCGGTCCTCGGTGAAGAACAGGTTCTTGAACAGCGTCTCGGCGGCCTCCTTGGTGGGCGGCTCGCCGGGGCGCATCATGCGATAGATCTCAACCAGTGCCTCGAGCTGCGACCCCGTGGTGTCGAGCTTGAGGGTCTCGGAGATGAAGGGACCGCAGTCGAGGTCGTTGGTATAGAGCGTCTCCAGCGACGTGATGCCGGCCTGGCCGATCTTCTCCAGCAGCTCCGGGGTGATCTCGCTGTTGCAGGGGCAGATCAGCTCGCCGGTGTTGGGGTCAATCTGGTCCTTGGCCAGCGTCTTGCCGAACAGGTACTCCATCGGCACCTCGAGGCGCTCGAGGCCGGCCTTCTCCAGCTGGCGGATGTGCTTCTGGGTGATGCGCCGGCCTTCCTCGACGATGAGGTTGCCCTCGCCGTCCTTGATGTCGAAGGTGGCAGTCTCGCCACGCAGGCGCGACGGCACCAGCTCCACGGAAAAGCCGCTCTTCTCGATGTGGAAGGTGCTGGTCTCGAAGAACTCGTCGAGGATCTCCTCGGCACTCATGCCCAGCGCGCGCAGCAACACGGTCGCCGGCAGCTTGCGGCGACGGTCGATACGCACGAAGACGTTGTCCTTGGGATCGAACTCGAAGTCGAGCCAGGAGCCGCGATAGGGGATCACCCGCGCCGAGTAGAGCAGCTTGCCGGAGGAGTGGCTCTTGCCCTTGTCATGGTCGAAGAACACGCCGGGGGAGCGGTGCAGCTGGGAGACGATGACCCGCTCGGTGCCGTTGACCACGAAGGTGCCGTTCTCGGTCATCAGGGGGATCTCCCCCATATAGACTTCCTGCTCCTTGATGTCCTTGATGGCCTTGTTCGCGGAGTCGCGATCGTAGATGATCAGGCGAACCTTGACCCGCAGCGGTGCCGAGTAGGTGACGCCACGCAGCTGGCACTCCTTGACATCGAAGGCCGGGGTGCCGAAACGGTAGCTGACGTACTCCAGGGCGGCATTGCCGGAGAAGCTCTCGATCGGGAACACGGACTTGAAGGCGGCGTGCAGCCCCAGGTCCAGGCGCTCCTCGGCGGCACGGTCCTGCTGGAGGAAGTCGTAGTAGGAATCAAGCTGGATCGCCAGCAGGTAGGGCACATCCATCACTTGGGGCAGTTTGCCGAAATCCTTGCGGATGCGTTTTTTCTCAGTGTATGAGTAAGCCATCTGTATTCCCCAGCTTGTTCACCATGGGTGACCGTTGCGCGGTCGGCGCCACCCGACGGGCTCGGCCCCGTCAGGCGCTGACGGCAAGCCCCACCAAGGAGAGCTCGCCGTCGGAATTCGTCTAGCGGCGCTGCGTGAGCAAAGCGCTAGTGCAACAGAAAAAGGCCGGCAGCGGGTAGGCCCGCCACCAGCCGTGGAAGCTTACGCAGCGCGTAAAGCCATGGGGCACAAGGGTTACTTGAGCTCCACGCTCGCGCCGGCGTCTTCCAGCTTCTTCTTGGCCTCTTCGGCGTCTTCCTTGGACATCGCTTCCTTGATGGTCGCCGGTGCGCCGTCGACGGCACCCTTGGCTTCCTTCAGGCCCAGGCCGGTGATCTCGCGAACGGCCTTGATCACGTTGACCTTCTTGTCGCCGGCCGCGGTCAGCACCAGGTCGAACTCGGTCTGCTCTTCGGCGGCGGCTTCGCCACCGGCGGCCGGGCCGGCCACGACGGCGGCCGCAGCGGAGACGCCGAACTTCTCTTCCATCGCCTCGATCAGCTCGACGACTTCCATGACGGACATGTCGGCCACGGCGTTGATGATGTCTTCTTTGGTCAGTGCCATTTTCGGTATTCCTAACTTTGCGGGAGCCTCGGCGCACCGAGCGCTCGTCTGTTCAGTGTTCGATTCAGGCTGCGAAGCAGAGTTCGCCGATCAGGCGGCCTCTTCCTGCTTCTGGTCGCGCAGCGCGGCCAGGGTACGAACCAGCTTGCCGGCGGATGCCTCCTTCATGACGGACATCAGCTTGGCGATGGCCTCGTCATAGGTCGGCAGGGTCGCCAGACGGTCGAGATCGCTTGCCGGGATCAACTCGCCTTCGTAGGCCAGCGCCTTGACTTCGAAGTTCTTCTCGTCCTTGGCAAACTCCTTGAACAGACGGGCGGCAGCGCCCGGGTGCTCGTAAGAGAAAGCCAGCAGGGTCGGACCCGAGAAGCTCTCCTCCAGAATCTCCCAGGGAGTTCCGGACAGGGCGCGGCGTGCCAGGGTGTTGCGCACAACACGGATCTGCACGCCATTCTCGCGGGCCTGCTTGCGCAGGTCGGTCATCTTGCTGACCGTGACGCCACGAGAGTCGGCAACAACGACGGAGAGTGCATCCTTGGCCGCTTCACTGACCTCGGCAACGATCGCCTTCTTGCCTTCGAGTGCTAGTGGCACGGTGATCACTCCTTCGTGCCGGAGCCACGCCATGCGGGCTCCGGTGGTTACCATCTCTCCCGGCCGGGCCATCGGGCCACGTCCGGGAGTCCTGGGTGATGGTGCTCACCAGTATCCTGGCGGCCACACCATCTGCGCAGGCATCCCGAAGGAAGCTTAAGCCGCCCGACGAGTCGGGCGGCGCCTGCGGTCTTTGACGGCGCCTCGCGTCGGGGCAGGAAGCCCGGACGCGCGGACCGCAAAGTTTCTGCATTCGTCTCGATCGCCGCTTCGCTTACACGAAGGGAGACGGATCGAGGGTCAGGCCCGGCCCCATGGTGGTGGACAGGGTCATCTTCTTGAAATAGATCCCCTTGGACGTGCTCGGCTTGAGCCGCTTGAGGTCGGCGACCAGCGCCTCGAGGTTGCCGCGGATCGCATTGGCCTCGAAATCGACCTTGCCCAGGGTGGTGTGGATGATGCCGTTCTTGTCGGTACGGAAGCGCACCTGGCCCGCCTTGGCGTTCTTCACGGCGGTCGCCACGTCCGGCGTCACGGTGCCGACCTTGGGGTTCGGCATCAGGCCGCGCGGACCGAGGATCTGGCCCAGCTGACCGACGACGCGCATGGCGTCGGGCGAGGCGATGACCACGTCGAAGTCGAGCTGGCCCTTCTTGACCTGCTCGGCCAGGTCATCCATGCCGACGATATCGGCACCGGCCTCCTTGGCGGCGTCGGCGTTGGCACCCTGCGTGAAGACGGCGACACGCACGTCCTTGCCGGTACCGTTGGGCATGACGGTCGCACCACGCACCACCTGGTCGGATTTACGCGGGTCGACGCCGAGGTTGATGGCAACGTCCACGGACTCCTTGAACTTGACGGTGGACAGCTCGGCGAGCAGGGACACGGCCTCCTCCAGGGAATAGGCCTTGGTCGGGTCGACCTTCTCGCGGATCATCTGAGCACGCTTGGACAGTTTGGCCATGATCAGAGCCCCTCCACGTTCAGGCCCATGCTGCGGGCACTACCGGCAATGGTACGCACCGCGGCGTCGAGATCGGCAGCCGTCAGGTCCGGCTCCTTCGTCTTGGCGATCTCCTCGAGCTGCTCACGGGTCACGGTACCGACCTTCTTCTTGTTCGGCTCACCGGAGCCGGACTTGATGCCTGCCGCCTTCTTCAGCAGGACCGCCGCCGGCGGGGTCTTGGTGACGAAGGTGAAGCTGCGGTCGGAATAGACGGTGATCACCACCGGCGTCGGCAGACCCGGCTCGATGTCCTGGGTCGCTGCGTTGAACGCCTTGCAGAACTCCATGATGTTGACGCCGTGCTGACCCAGCGCGGGGCCCACGGGGGGACTCGGATTGGCCTTACCCGCTGCTACCTGCAGCTTGATGTAAGCCTGTACTTTCTTGGCCATGTTGCACTCCAGTTGGGTCGTAGCGCCTTGCGGCTCCCCGGGTTACGCGGCCGGCACGCGACCGCCTTGCGAGTGGCGGGCCGAGAAGGCTACTCCTTCTCGACCTGCGCGAATTCCAGCTCGACCGGCGTCGCCCGACCGAAGATCAGCACACTGACCTGCAGGCGACTCTTGTCGTAGTTGACCTCTTCGACCACGCCGTTGAAGTCGGCGAAGGGCCCGTCGATGACGCGCACGGACTGCCCCGGCTCGAACAGCGTCTTGGGGCGCGGCTTGTCGGTGCCGTCCTTGACGCGGCGCAGGATGGCATCGGCCTCCTTCTGGGTAATCGGCGCCGGCTTCTCCTTGGTACCGCCGATGAAGCCCATGACCCGCGGGGTCTCGTTGACCAGGTGCCAGGTCGCGTCATCCATCTCCATCTCGACCAGCACGTAGCCGGGATAGAACTTGCGCTCGCTCTTGCGGCGCTTGCCGTCGCGCATCTCGACGACTTCCTCGGTCGGCACCAGGATCTCACCGAAGCGGTCCTCCATGCCGTAGAGCTTCACGCGCTCCTTGAGGGAGCGCATGACATGCTTCTCGAAGCCGGAGTAGGCGTGAACGACGTACCAACGCTTGGACATGAGTACTCCTAACCGATGACGCCGGACATCGCCCAGCCAAGAAGGGTATCGATCAGCCACAGCATGAGGCCGACCACCAGCACGGCGACCAGCACGATAGCGGTGGTCTGCACCGTCTCGGGGCGCGTCGGCCACACCACGCGCTGGATCTCCTTCTTGGCGTTCTTGGCCAGCTCGGCGAGCTCGCGCCCCTTGGCGGTGGTCAGGGCGATCAGCGCCGCAACCACGCTCAGGGCAACGACACCCAGCACGCGATAGAGGAGCGCCTGGTCAGCGAAATAGGTATTGCCGACGACGGCAAGAACCAGCAGAGTGACGACAACCGCCCACTTGAGCCCGTCGTGGCGCGACTCCTGCACCTCGGCGTTGTGTTTCATGAAAACGAGACTCCTCAGGGTGCGGCAATCGAATCGGATATCTTCGTGATGGGTATAACGCCAACCTGGGGAAGGTTGGCAGGCCAGGAGGGAATCGAACCCCCAACCTGCGGTTTTGGAGACCGCTGCTCTGCCAATTGAGCTACTGGCCTGGATCTGCCTGCACCGCCCTTTGCAGGCGGCGTGCACGACAGCGGGCGCCATGATAGCGAAGCTCTTGCCGCCTGGCAACCCCTCTCGACCGCATCGAGCCGAGAAAAGAAAAGGCGAGCCAAGGCTCGCCTTTCACTATTGGAGCTCATGGACGGATTTGAACCGTCGACCTCACCCTTACCAAGGGTGTGCTCTACCCCTGAGCTACATGAGCCAAAACCTGCCTGGAGCGGGTAGCGGGAATCGAACCCGCATCATCAGCTTGGAAGGCTGAGGTTCTACCATTGAACTATACCCGCCTACCCACTCTGGCTGCCGAATCGCCAAAGCCGATCACGGCAAAAACTTGGTGGAGGGGGAAGGATTCGAACCTTCGAAGCTTTCGCGGCAGATTTACAGTCTGCTCCCTTTGGCCACTCGGGAACCCCTCCAACTGGCGGCCTATTCTACCGCCTCCGCGAGCGCTGTCAAGTGCTTGTTTATCAAGCCTCTTGCAGGGACCACGAGGTTTTCTCGCTGCCGCCGCCCCGGAACGCGCTGCATTGTGTCAAAGCAGCAGAGAGAATGCAAGGCCGGCGCGAATTTTTTCCAGGCCGGCCGGTGGCGGTACGCGCGGCGCACCTGCCATACGTCCGGCCCGCTCGGCGGCAGTGAGCGGAAAGCAGGCCTCCAACCCGCCGTAGACCATGTCGGGCCACACGGCATGGGGCGATTGCACGCCCCGCGCCACCACCCGGGCATCGCCACCAGTCAGGAGCATCGGCAACGCAATCCCTTCGCGGTCGCACACTTCGGCATAGATGCGATTGACGGCGCTGACCGCCGCCAGGTAGATGCCATGATTGACCGCCTCGACGGTACGCCGCCCCGGCAGCAGCAGCTCCTCGGCCTCACTGTCGGGGTCGATGGCCACGTTGCGGGTGCCGAGCTTGAGGCTCTCTTTCATCAGGCGCAGGCCAGGCAGGATGTAGCCCCCCAGGTGGCGCCCACCGGGCAGCACGAAATCGACCGTGATGGCGCTCCCGCAGTCCACGCTGCAGCAGCCACCCGCCAACTGGTAGCCGGCCAACACGCCCATCCAGCGATCCACGCCCAGCCGCTGGGGCTCCTCGTAGCCGTTGACCACGCCCAGCGCTTCTGGGGTGGAACGTGCGACATGCACCTGAGGAACGCGGCGCTGCAGCAGCGCCACGGTCTGCTCGAGCACGGTCGCGCGCGCCACACTGGAGATACGCACCGCCTCGACCACGTCGAGATCGGGAATGTCGGCCCCCGGCTTCCACTCCTCACGCGTCCATACTGCCCCTCGGGAGCGAATCTCGCTGCTGTCGGCATCCTTCAAACGCCACTTGGAGAGCGTATTGCCGATGTCCAGGTCGAGGATCATGGGCGGCCACGCACGCTGATCTCGCCTCCCGCCAGGCGTTCACGCTGTCCGTCGCGGCGAACCCAGAGGTTGCCGACCTCGTCCACGGACTCGGCCACCGCAGGCAGGCGCTGCTCGCCTCGCAGCACCTCGATCGCACAGCCGGCATAGGCGTGGCGTACATTCCACTCATCCTGCCAGGCCGCAAAACCTTGGTCTTCGTACTCGGCCAACAGGGGCAGGAGGGCTTCGAGCAGCTCGACCGCCAGGCGGTTGCGCGACAGCTCCGGAGCCTGGTCCGTCACGGCCGCCACCGGCTGCTCGATCCTGTCGCGGAACACGGACGGCAGGCTGACATTGATCCCCATGCCCACGACGACCTCGCAAGGGCCTTCCGCATCGCCGCTGATCTCGACCAGGATGCCGGCCAGCTTGCCCAGCCGCCCCGACGCCTCCTCCAGCAACACGTCATTGGGCCACTTCAGGCGCGGGGTGACCCCATGCTGCTCCAGCACCCGGGCCAGCGCCACGCCCACGGCCAGGCTGAGCCCCTCCAGCGCCGCCACTCCCGCATCGAAACGCCAGCCCAGCGACAGCATCAGCGCCCGCCCCCAAGGCGTGATCCAGGTCCGCCCCCGCCGCCCCCGTCCAGCGCTTTGCTGTTCTACCAGACACACCTCACCGTGTCCGGCGCCCTGCTCGAAGCGCTGGCGGATGAACTGGTTGCTGGAGGGGAGCGTCTCTTCGATGAACAGCCTGACCAGGTGCTGACGACCTGCCCGCGACAGCCCGGCCACGATAGCGCCCCCGTCGAGAAGCTCCAAGGGCTCTGCCAGCCGGTAGCCCTGCCCCTTGACGGCCTCCAGGGGAATGTCCAGTGCCTCAAGCTTCTTCAACTGCTTCCATACCGCCGTGCGTGACACGCCCAGACGCTCACCGAGCTGCTCCCCGGAGTGAAACTCACCGTCGCTCAGCAAGCGGATCAAATCACCGATGGTCATGCCCTATGCCCTGTGCGGGAAAAGCCCCATTCTATCGAAACCGCCGCAGCCCCGGAAATCCAGCACCTTGAAAAAGCAAACCCCCGGGCTCGATCGAGCCCGGGGGTTCGGAATAGCCCCAACGACGAAACCCCAGCCTCTCTCGAAGCTGGGGTTTCTGAATGAGTGCCTGACGATGACCTACTCTCGCATGGGGAAGCCCCACACTACCATCGGCGCTGAGCGGTTTCACTGCTGAGTTCGGC
>SBLD01000058.1 GCA_004551485.1 Billgrantia azerbaijanica
ACCGGCACAGGTGTTCCTGGGAGAATACTCAGGAGCCCTGGACACCGCAGGTGCTGCGCTTATTGCTTGAATTCAGGAATTCCAGGTACGCATCTGCTGTTCCCGCGCTTCCCCTCTGGCGTTAGCGTCCAGTTCGGCGGCGAGACGGGCGGCTTCAGCGTTCTGCTGAGCAATCAGCAAGCTGCGAATTTGCAGGAGTTGGTTAGCCTGGTTACTGGCGAGCTGGTTGGCGTAACCAATGGCGGCAAGCTGGCCATCCGCGCCCTGGGCGGCGGATTGCAAACGCTCAAGCTGTCGAGCATCAGACGCCAGGTTATCCTGTTGCTGATCCAGCCCTCGGAAGAGCGCATCGTTGGCCGCTTTTTGCGATTCAGACGCCAGGCGACGGTTTTCATCCATCGCTGCACGTTCGGCATCCGTGCAACCGCCGCCATTGAAGCAGGGGGAACTCCGGTAATACGCTACGTCCTGGAACTTGCCCAGGTAGGCATCGAGGCTGCCGAGCTGGTTCTGGTAATGCTGAAGCGTATTGGTGGCTTGGATCAGATCATTAATCGTGGATTGTGCCCTGTCCCAGATATAGGCCGCTGGAGCCATGGTGTTTTGCAACTGGTTTTCATACTGCTGCAACTGCGTCTGGTACTGCTCGATCTGCTTGAGAGTCTGAGAGACGGACTCCATCGCCGTCATAACGTTTTGCTGCAGGTTGGTACCGTCGACGACAGGGATGCCCGCTTGGGCAGGCATGGAAGCGGTTAACGCCAAGGACATGACCGCGACAGGAATTTTAGCCGCTAAAATTCTTTCTCTTCTCATGATTGAGTGCTCTTAGCTTCATCGTGACTAAGTTGCACTCACCAACCTGTAGCGGCTCGCTCATGAAGATTGCGAGCCACTACCCCTGCCGGAGAACCCAGCGGTGAAGTGTGGACCTCTACAGGGATAGCTCGTCACTTACTATCCCGGCGTCCGACCTGCGCGACACCGTCAGAACGCGCGGCCAATGGTTGTTGAACATCGGTGTCATTGTCCTGGGGAACGGTTAGGCTTCCCAAGGGTTAATCGCATCTACTGTTTGTTGCCGCCTTCCAAAGGGAAAGCACTATAGTGAGCGTCCCTTTTGCTGTCTTTTTGCCCTCTTGGCGTCCATCTCTGCCCGTAACTTGGCTTTGCGGCGCTCTTGCTCGCTCGGCCCCCGTGGGGGTGGTGTCGGAGTCTTGCCCGCTTGTCCCCCTGAATTCAAGCAATAAGCGCAGCACCTGCGGTGTCCAGGGCTCCTGAGTATTCTCCCAGGAACACCTGTGCCGGTGTC
>SBLD01000059.1 GCA_004551485.1 Billgrantia azerbaijanica
CCTGAATTCAAGCAATAAGCGCAGCACCTGCGGTGTCCAGGGCTCCTGAGTATTCTCCCAGGAACACCTGTGCCGGTGTCCGATAGCCGAGACGCTTTCGGGGGCGGTCATTCAGCTTCTTGATCACCTTCCTGAGCTCGGCATCAGTGACCTGTCGGAAGTCCGTTCCCTTGGGGAAGTACTGCCGTATCAGCCCATTGGTATTCTCGTTGCTCCCTCGCTGGCCGGAGCAGTAGGGGTCACAAAAGTAGGTCGCGGCGGTCACCGCCTCGGCCACGGCTTGGTGACCAGCGAACTCCGAGCCATTGTCCAGGGTGATGGTCTGCACCGCTCCTCGGCGAGGTTTCAGCAGGCGGATCATGGCCGCTTGTGTCAGCTCCGCCGATATCCTGGGCAGCCGTGCTGCCAGCAGGTAGCCGCTGCGACGCTCTACCAGCGTGACCAGTCCCGATTGCTTGTGCCCATGGATCACGGTATCCCCTTCCCAGTGGCCGATGAAGTGCCGGTCATTGGCCTCAGCCGGGCGGTACTCGATGCCTACCCGGTTGGGAATCTTGCCCAGCCCTGCGCTCTTGGCCTGGGCGCGGTGCTTGCTGCGCCGTTTAGGCTGACGGAGATACCGCCAGAGATCGCCACCCTGCGCCTTGTCATCCCAGATCACGGAGTAGATCCACTGATGACTGACGCCGACGCCTGCCAAGGGCGCCATGAAGCCGCTGATCTGCTGTGGGCTCCACTCCTCACGCAGCCGGCCGACAACGGCGGCAATCATGCTCGGCAAGCGCTTCGTCCACTTCCAGGCTGTACGGCGCCGGTGATCACTCAGGGCCTGGGCCTGCTCGGGATCGTAGCCACCGGAGGTGGTGTTGCGGCGCAGCTCACGACTGATCGTGCTGCTGTGGAGGCCCAGCTCCCTGCCGATCTGCCGCTGGCTCATGCCCAAGTCATAGCGGGCGTGGATCTGGTATCGTTGGGTCTGGGTCAGCTGTCGGTATCCCATGCTCTGCTTCACTTTGGTCGGTAAAGCAGGGAGGGTACCGGCGCTGGCCCTCCTGCCTCCACCGTGGTGCCCAAAGTGCTGCGGTTATTCTATGAATCCAGG
>SBLD01000060.1 GCA_004551485.1 Billgrantia azerbaijanica
GTAGAGGAACTCTACCTTCTCTGATCCATTCGGCGCGCGCAATTTCTTTTCCGTCAAGACGCCCTGCAATTTGTACTTGAATTCCTTTTGTATCGGCCTGCTCCGTTAATTCAATAGCTTTTTTCATTGCTTTTCGAAAAGAAACTCGATTTTTTAATTGTCCGGCTATAAATTCGGCAAGAATATTGGGGTGTCCATAAGGATTTGTAATTCGTGTAATAGCAATGTTTATTTTTCGATTCACACAATTAAGTTCTTTTTGTACATTCATCTGTAATTCTTCAATTCTTCGCGGTCTATTTTCTAGTAATAATTTTGGGAACCCTATATAGATTATAACTTGAATTAGATCAATTCTTTTTTGAATCTCTATCCGTGCAATTCCCTCAACACCGGAAGATATTCTGCTATTTTTTTTTATATAATTCTTAATAAAGTTTCGTATTTTTTTGATCTTCTTGTAGACCCTCGCAATAGTTTTTTGGTTTTGCAAACCAAAGAGAATGATGACTTTGTGTTGTACCAAGCCGGAAACCTAGTGGATTTATTTTTTGTCCCATAATCCCCCATTCCTATATGTATCATGACATGTCATAGTTTTGTTCTTTTTTTTATTTATTAATTTTTTTTTTTTTATTTATTAATCTAGTGTTTTTTGAGCACTCGAGATCGAGATAGTCTCTATATTCATATTCATCTAAGGATATATCTTTTAAAACAATAGTTATATGACAAGTGGGTTTTTTGATCGGATAACTCCGCCCTCGGGCTCGAGGTTTTA
>SBLD01000061.1 GCA_004551485.1 Billgrantia azerbaijanica
CCGTTCGGCATGGGAGAACTTCCTGGTGGCCTGGCGCGAGGGAATCCTCGGGGTGCCGTACACGGTGGCTCGCACCCAGGACGTGCACGATCTCTTCCTCGAGTGGTGCTCCAAGAACCGCGAGCACGCCATGAGCGAGACGAAATTCTCGCTGTTCCTCAGCACCCAGGTGCCCAAGTCGGAGCGGCAGCTGTGGTGGTACGACATGGAGGATCGGCGAAAACGCTCGATGTTCTTCCTGCCCAACCCACCGGATGACCTGGACCTGAGCGACGGTAAGGCGCTCGGCAAACACGTGCGCGCGTTCCGCGATGCGGCCTATGAGGCTGACTGGAACCCGCTGAGCTGGGACAAGTGCAAGGGCTGGGTGAAGCCCTACGGCGGCTCGCCGGCGGACTGACCGAGGTGTCTAGGGTGTCTAGGCGCGGGATAGGGTCGATTGCCAAGGGGTAGACAATGCAATCTCATGAAATGAAAGAGGTTTTCTGCGGGTGTCTAGGGTGTCTAGGGTTTGTCGCGCGGGCGCGTGCGTGCGTGTGTATGTCTCTCGGTTATCCACAGCCGGATTGAAAAATTCCCCTCACGCGCGGAGAACCCTAGCAACCCTAGACACCCTAGACACCATTAAATAATTAACTGACGTAGTTAGGTTTTTCAGTGTCTAGGGTAGGGATAGGGTTTGGCGATTTTGATCTAGGGTTGGTTTTTGCCAGCCCACGGCCACCCACCAGGCCGACCACCACGACGAGGAGCACACCGCATGATCAAGGAGATGGACGAGCTGCTGCATCACTGGGCCGATCAGCACCGCGGGCGTGGCCTGCGCCAGTGCAGCCCGCTGGGCCAGCTGGTGGAGTTCGGCGGCATCCCGCCGCGCTCGAGCGCGCCCAAGGGCAGCCGCGACCCGCTCAACCTGGGCGATCTGGATGAGGCGGCATGGCAGGTCGAGCAGGCGCTGCGCGGCCTGGATGACCAGCACCAAAC
>SBLD01000062.1 GCA_004551485.1 Billgrantia azerbaijanica
AGCAGGGAGGGTACCGGCGCTGGCCCTCCTGCCTCCACCGTGGTGCCCAAAGTGCTGCGGTTATTCTATGAATCCAGGATTTTCTACAGGCATGGCGAACTGTCTGCCTAATACTGTATAAATATATAGCATATGGATCGGAACCTGGAGGCTGCCTTGATCGCGTTGGTGGACTGCAACAGTTTCTACGTCAGTTGCGAGCGCGCCTTCGACCCGCGCCTCGAGGGCCGCCCGGTCGGCGTGCTCTCCAACAACGACGGTTGCGTAGTGGCGCGCAGCAGCGAGCTCAAGGCACTGGGCGTCGAGATGGGCGCCGCGATGCACCTGCTGCCGCCGGCCATCCACCGCCAGGCCGTGCTGCTCTCCAGCAACTACGCGCTCTACGGCGACATGAGCCGCCGAGTGACCCAGACGCTGGCCGAGTTCTCGCCCCACATTGAGGTCTACTCCATCGACGAATCATTCGTCGGGTTCCAGGGTTTCGATCCCGATACCCTGGAGGAGCGCGGCCAGGCGCTGCGGAAGACCGTGCGTCAGTGGACCGGCATCCCCGTCTCCGTGGGCCTCGCACCGACCCGCGTGCTCGCCAAGGTGGCCAACCGCGCGGCCAAGAAGATCCCTGTCTACGAGGGTGTGTGCCGGCTAGCCGCCGACGGCCCCGCCACCCGCGCTCTGCTCGAGCGATTGCCGGTGACGGAGCTCTGGGGCGTGGCGCGGCGCATGGGCGAGCGCCTGGCGCTGATGGACATCCGCACCGCCTGGCAGCTGCGCCAGGCCGATCCCAAGCACATCCGCCGCGCCTTTTCGGTGGGCGCCGAGCGCATCGTCTGGGAGCTTCGCGGCCGGCCCGCCATCGAGCTGGACGACATGACCGCCCCCAGGAAGCAGATCATGGTGTCAACGCCAATGAAGGTTGTCCGCATTTCATCAGTTCAGATTGTCCGGTTTTTATCAGTGCTCTTTCATCGGAACAGA
>SBLD01000063.1 GCA_004551485.1 Billgrantia azerbaijanica
TATCTTGTCAATATATATGGTCCACACTTGTCTGACACAAATTTTGTTTCATAGATATGGGTCCAGGGTCCCTGCAGTCATGGACTAATAGCTGGAATTGGGTAAGTGGGGTCCTATTAGCCGGATGTGGGGGGTCCGAAATTGGACTTTTCTTGACGTGTTGTGTCCTAACAGTGTCGAAATAATTTTTGAGGAATATTGACACATCCTGGTTGCCTGTGTTGGACCTCCACAATCTAACAGATCGTTCCAAAGTCGAAAACGTGAGTGACTGTATATTCCAACAGAACCTACCTCGCCATTCTAATGTATATACCAAGACTGTCAATACTATTGGAAGGAGTGAACCGGTAATGTGTTACCATTGCCGGTTCAGGGATCCTGGGGAAACCACTGATCAGCTAAGGCAAAGGCGAGTAGCTATCTTGACAGTGCCTTCCCTATATTGGAGGGGCTTGTAGAGCTAAGTCTGAGGATATTTCAGCTTAGATACACTCCGTATGTAGAGGATATCAGAGGGTTGCAGTAGTGATTGAGGAGCAACTACCAATGTAGGCAACTTGCTCACGCAGGAGGAAGAGAAAAGAAGAAGAGAAAGAGCAGACCTTGCTATGCGAGGATGTGGGAACTAGTTCGAATGACTTTCTGCAACTGTATCTACAAGTGAGTCAATGTATATATGTGTTTTCCTATGATGGCAATGCCTTCTCAAAGTTGGCTATGTCTTTGCTATATTGAGGGCATGATACCTGTGTCGAGTCTTGGAGAGTATGGAGCATTGTTTGGGATCTTGAGTAGAGACAGTGAAACATTGTAGGAGCTTATCTTTGAGCATGTGTATGGGGTTGTGTATATATGCTATCTTTCCCTATCATGGAGGAGTGTGTTCTTATCTCTGCCAGTATATATGGCCCACACTCATCCAA
>SBLD01000064.1 GCA_004551485.1 Billgrantia azerbaijanica
TTGGCAACGGATCTCTTGGTTCTCCCATCGATGAAGAACGCAGCGAATTGCGATAAGTAATGTGAATTGCAGAAGTGAATCATCGAATCTTTGAACGCACCTTGCGCTCCCGGCAGATCTAATCTGGGGAGCATGCCTGTTTGAGGGCCGCGAATTGTTTCGAACGACAGCTTTCTTCTTTGCAAGAGAGTTGGCGGATCGGTAATGAGGGTTTTTGCCATTTACCGTGGCTCCCTCGAAATGCATTAGCGCATCCATTCAATAGGCAAGACGGACGAAAGCTTGAATTTCGCCCTCTCTTTCCTGCCGGGTTTTGATAATATCAGGGCTTCGGAGGCAGAGAGATGGGTTAGAGCTGGACGCAACGTTTTGCTGGTTGGAGTGCTTCTGAAACCCGCCCATGCCCTTGCAAAAGGGAAGGGATTTTATTTCAATTCATCGGCCTCAGATTGGTAGGACTACCCGCTGAACTTAAGCATATCAATAAGCGGAGGAAAAGAAACTAACAAGGATTCCCCTAGTAACGGCGAGTGAAGAGGGAAGAGCCCAAGATTGAAAGCTGGCGTCTTCGGCGTCCGCATTGTAATCTCAAGAAGTGTTTTCCGCTTCGGACCATGCCTAAGTCCCTTGGAAAAGGGCATCATAGAGGGTGATAATCCCGTACATGGCATGGAGCGCCCGAAGCTTTGTGATACGCTTTCTAAGAGTCGAGTTGTTTGGGAATGCAGCTCAAAATGGGTGGTAAATGCCATCTAAGGCTAAATATTGGGGAGAGACCGATAGCGAACAAGTACAGTGATGGAAAGATGAAAAGAACTTTGAAAAGAGAGTTAAACAGTACGTGAAATTGCCAAAAGGGAAGGGTAGGAGGTCAGAGATGCGGCCTGGGATTCAGCCTT
>SBLD01000065.1 GCA_004551485.1 Billgrantia azerbaijanica
TCCTGGGCCGCGTCGTCGCGGAAGTGCTCGCGCACGATGGCCAGCAACCCCTGGGTGGAGGCGTCGAAGTCCTGGCTGTGGGCGTCGAGGCGGCTGCTGATCTCGCCGGCGATGCGCTTGCCGAGCTGCACGCCCCACTGGTCGAAGGAGTTGATGTTCCAGATCACCCCCTGGACGAACACCTTGTGCTCGTAGAGGGCGATCAGCGCGCCGAGGTTCTGCGGGGTCAGCTCGTCGAGCAGCAGGGTGCTCGAGGGGCGGTTGCCGGGGCAGCTGTAGGGGTCGAGCTGGCCGCCCTGCTGGCGGCTGCCCTCCATGAAGGCGTTGGCCTGGGCGAGCATGTTGGTGAGCAGGGCGAAGTGGTGCTCCTCGACGCCGGGCTCGGGCTTGAGCGAGGCGATGAAGTCGATGGGCACGTAGCGGGTGCCCTGGTGGAGCAGCTGGAAGAAGGCGTGCTGGCCGTTGGAGCCGGTCTGGCCCCACACGATGGGCCCGGTCTTGTAGTCGACGGGGTGGCCGAAGATGTCCACCGACTTGCCGTTGGACTCCATGTCGAGCTGCTGGAGGAAGGCCGGCAGCTGGTGCAGGGCCTGGTCGTAGGGGACGATGGCGTGGGTCTCGGCGCCCTGGAAGTTGATGTGCCAGATGCCGATCAGCGCCAGCAGCACCGGCATGTTCTCGCGCAGGGGGGCGGTGAGGAAGTGCTGGTCCATGGCGTAGGCGCCGTCGAGCAGCTCGAGGAAGCCGTCGAAGCCGATGGCCAGCGCGATGGGCAGGCCGATGGAGGACCACATGGAGTAGCGCCCGCCGACCCAGGCCCAGAACTCGAAGACGTTCTCCTCGCGGATGCCGAAGTCCATGGCCGCGGCCTTGTTGGTCGAGGCGGCGA
>SBLD01000006.1:0-125807 GCA_004551485.1 Billgrantia azerbaijanica
GGAGCTGGCGCTGGGCAGCAAGGCCACGGTGCCCATGGGCTCCCAGGCGCGCAACCTCTTCGCGCTGCACAGCGCCCAGGGCCATGGGCAGCTGGACTTTTCGAGTATTCAGAAGCTCTATCGCGCTGGCGAAGAAAACTAACTCTGTCTATCGGTGTGGGAGGGCGCTTTAGCTCGCGAAGGCACCGAAGGTGCCCCGGCAAGGACGGGGGAGCCTACGGCTCCCTTCGCCCGGCGGAGCCGGCCTCCCACAGGGCTAAGCTAGCCAGCCCTGGTGCTTGCGTGTGGGAGCACGCTTCGGCGCGAAGCAGCGCGCAGCGCTGCCCAGACAGGGGTGCCTATCGGCGCCTTCATCGAAGCGTCGAACCGCCGGTAAACCGGCCTCCCACAGGGCTAAGCTAGCCAGCCCTGGTGCTTGCGTGTGGGAGGGCGCTTCAGCGCGCGAAGCAGCGCGCAGCGCTGCCCAGACAGGGGTGCCTATCGGCGCCTTCATCGAGCCGCCGGAGCCGGCCTCCCACCTTGATGCGCAACTTCAGGTAGACGTCGATAGTTGCGATCATCTTGCATACTCTCCCTGTCTCGCTTTGGAACGTATTCGCGAAACGGGCACAATCGGGTGCCCGTTTCGCCGTCGAGAGCCCGCATGAGCGCCCCTACGCCTGCTTCCCCTGCCGCTTCCCGCCGCCCTGTTCGCCGCGAGCTGCTCGAGGGGCCCATTGCCGCCACCCTGCTGCGCAAGAGCCTGCCGGTGGTGGGCGGCATGATCGCCATGATGAGCTTCAACCTGGTGGACGCCTGGTTCATCGCCCGCCTGGGCACCGCGCCGCTGGCGGCGGTGTCGTTCACCTTCCCGGTGGTGTTCACGGTGATCAGCCTGGCGATCGGCCTGGGCATCGGCACCTCGGCGGTGGTGGCGCGGCGCCTGGGGCAGGGCGAGGTGGCTACGGTGCGCCGCCGGGCCACCGATGCGGCGCTGCTGGCGCTGGCCGTGGGTGTGGCACTGAGTGTGCTCGGGCTGGCCACGCTCGAGCCGCTGTTCCGCCTGCTGGGAGCGGACACCGCGCTCATGCCGCACGTGCGCGACTACATGGGCGTCTGGTACCTGGGCGCGGCGGCGGTGATCGTGCCGCGGGTGCTCAACAGCGTGCTGCGTGCCCAGGGCAATACGCTGGTGCCGGGGCTGACGATGGCGCTGGCGGCGCTGCTCAACGGGGTACTCGACTGGTTGCTGATCTTCGGCGCGGGCCCGCTGCCGGCACTGGGCGTGTCCGGCGCCGCGCTCGCCACGCTGCTGAGCTGGAGCGCCATGGCGCTGGCGCTGCTCTTCCAGCGCGAGCTGCGCGAGCTCATCGACCTCGCCGGCCTCACCCGGCGGGGGCTCGCCGAGTCGTGGCGCGAACTCTCGCGCATCGCCGTGCCGGCGGCCATCACCAGCGTCTTCACGCCGCTCGCCATGGGGTTGCTCACGCGCATCATGGCCGGTCACGGCCACGATGCGGTGGCCGGCTTCGGGGTCGGTACGCGCCTCGATGCCATCGCCCAGATCGCCGTGCTGGCGCTCTCCATGACCCTGCCGCCGCTGGTCAGCCAGAACAGCGGCGCCGGGCAGCTCGGTCGGGTGCGGCGCGCCATCCTCGGCTGCTTCGCCTTCGTGCTCGTCTGGCAGCTCGGGGTGTGGCTGCTGCTCCAGGCGCTCGCGCCCTGGCTGGTGGCGAGCTATGCCGAGGGGCCGGCCATGGCCGAGGTGCTGCGCGACTTCCTGTGGTGGGTGCCGCTGGGGCTCGGTGCCCAGGGCGTGGTGATCCTGGCGGTCTCTTCGCTCAATGCCTTGCACGAGCCGGGGCGCGCCATGCGCCTGTCGCTGATCCGCCTGTTCGTGCTCACCGTGCCGCTGGCTTGGCTGGGGGGCCGGCTCGCCGGCCCGACCGGGGTCTTCCTCGGCATGCTGCTCGCCAATGGGCTGGTCGCGCTGGTGGCCTGGTGGCAGATCCGTGCGCGGCTGGCGGCGACGCCGTAACGTGATGTCGATTGCCATCAAGTACGCCGTCGACAGGCCTACGAGCGGGGCCGGCCTTCCGGAGGCGCTGTGAACCCATCCATGGGCGCTATATTTGCCCTGCTTCGCTCTCGCATCCTGCTCCGTTTGCAGGACCGGGGCTGGCCATCCATGGCCAGCCCGTTCGGAGCCATGCTCCTCACCCATGGCAAATGACCTCCTCTTCGGCCTGTCCCCGGTGTCCGTGCATGCCCGGCTCCGATAGCCTGCATAGTCGCCGGGTCGGGTTGGCAGCGGGGCGGTTTTGCTCTACATTTACTAAAAATGTAGAAATTATTTGCCCGCCACCGAGGAGCCCGCCATGAGCCAGATCACCCCCGTCACCTGGGACGATCCCTTTCGCCTCGTCGACCAGCTCGGCGAAGAGGAGCGGATGGTCAGCCAGACCGCTCACGACTACTGCCAGGAAAAGCTGCTGCCGCGAGTGCTGGAGGCCAACCGCCACGAGATCTTCCACCGCGAGATCATGACCGAGATGGGCGAGCTGGGGCTGCTCGGCGCCACCATCGATGGCTACGGCTGCGCCGGCATGAACTACGTCAGCTACGGCCTGATCGCCCGCGAGGTGGAGCGCGTCGACTCCGGCTACCGCAGCGCCATGAGCGTGCAGTCGAGCCTGGTGATGTACCCCATCCACGCCTTCGGCAGCGATGCCCAGAAGGAGAAGTACCTGCCCAAGCTGGCCACTGGCGAGTGGGTGGGGGCCTTCGGGCTCACCGAGCCGGACCACGGCTCTGACCCGGGCGGCATGTCCACCCGCGCCACGCGCACCGATAGTGGCTGGCGCCTCAACGGCACCAAGACCTGGATCACCAACTCGCCGATTGCCGACGTCTTCGTGGTCTGGGCGCGCGATGATGAGGGCGTGATCCGCGGCTTCCTCCTCGAGAAGGGCATGTCGGGCCTCTCAGCGCCCAAGATCGAGGGCAAGTTCAGCCTGCGCGCCTCGGTCACTGGCCAGATCGCCATGCAGGACGTGGAAGTGAGCGATGAACAGCGCCTGCCGGGCGTGACCGGCCTCAAGGGCCCGTTCTCGTGCCTCAACCGGGCGCGCTTCGGCATCGCCTGGGGCAGCATGGGCGCCGCCGAGGCGTGCTGGCACGCCGCCCGCCAGTACACCCTCGACCGCAAGCAGTTCGGCCGGCCGCTGGCCGCCAACCAGCTGATCCAGAAGAAGCTCGCCGACATGCAGACCGAGATTGCCCTGGGCTTGCAGGCGGCGCTGCGCGTCGGTCGCATGATCGACGACGGCCAGCTGGTGCCGGAGGCGATCTCGCTGATCAAGCGCAACAACTGCGGCAAGGCGCTGGACATCGCCCGCGTCGCGCGCGACATGCACGGCGGCAACGGCATCGCCGACGAGTACCACGTGATCCGTCACGTGATGAACCTGGAGGCGGTGAATACCTACGAGGGCACCCACGACGTGCACGCTCTGATCCTGGGGCGGGCGCAGACCGGCATCCAGGCCTTTACTGGCTGACGGGTAGGCAACAGGAAACGAGTCTAACGAGAGGCGCCGGGAATAAGCCGAAGGGGAGGTCCTACGCCAGGGATGGCGTCGGTAGCGTACAGGGAGGTATTCACAGCGCCTCCCCGTAGGCTTGTTGCCGGATCAGCCCCGAGTGAGCAAGGAGCTCAAGATGAGCGGACCGCTGGACGGTATCACGGTACTCGATATGTCGCGTGTGCTGGCGGGCCCCTGGGCCGGCCAGTTGCTCGCCGACCTTGGCGCGCGGGTGATCAAGGTCGAGCACCCGGTGCGGGGCGACGACACGCGCGGCTGGGGGCCGCCGTGGCTCGCCGAAGATCTTGAAAATGGGCAGGACGATCTGGAGAAGGTTGCCGCCTATTACCTGTGCGCCAACCGTGGCAAGCAGTCGCTGGCCCTCGATATCGCGAGTTCCGAGGGCCAGGCGCTGGTGCGCCGGCTGGCCCAGGGGGCCGACGTGATGCTCGAGAACTTCAAGGTCGGCGGCCTGGCCAAGTACGGTCTCGACTATCCCAGCCTCAGGGCGGAGAACCCGCGGCTGATCGGCTGTTCGATCACCGGCTTCGGCCAGGACGGCCCCTATGCCCACCGCGCCGGCTACGACTTCATGATCCAGGCCATGGGCGGGCTGATGAGCATCAGCGGCGAGCCGGACGGCATGCCGATGAAGACCGGCGTGGCGATCACCGACGTGATGACCGGGCTCTATGCCACCATCGGCGTGCTCGCCGCGCTGCACGAGCGGAGCCGCACCGGCGTGGGCCGCCATATCGACGTGGCGCTGCTCGATGTCCAGGTGGCGGCGCTCGCCAACCAGGCACTCAACGCCCTGGTCAGCGGCGTCTCGCCCGAGCGCCACGGCAACGCCCACCCCAATATCGTGCCCTACCAGGCCTTCGCCTGTGCCGACGGCTATCTGGTCCTCACCGTGGGCAACGATGGCCAGTTTTCCCGGCTGGCCGAGCTGCTCGGCCAGCCCGAATGGGCGGAGGACCCGCGCTACGCCACCAACGCCGCACGGGTCGGTAACCGTGACGAGCTGGTGGCGCGTCTGCAGGCGATCTTCCTGACCCGCAATCGCGACGCCTGGCTCGCCGAGCTCGAGGCCTGCGGCATCCCCGCCGGGCCGATCAACACCGTGGCCGAGGTGTTCGCCGATCCCCAGGTGCGCCACCGCGGCATGCGGCGCACGCTGCGGCGGGATGGCCTGGAGGTACCCCAGGTGGCCAATCCCCTGCGCTTCGACGGTGCGCCGGCCACCAGCGAGGTGGCGCCGCCGCGCCTCGGCCAGGACAGCGACACGATACTGGCCGAGATGGGGCTCTCTGCCGAGGCGATCGCGCGACTGCGGCGCGAGGGCATCGTGCGCTGAGGCAGAGGGGCTCAGCGCGGCGAGAAGCGCCGGTGGAGGCCAGTCTCGGCGATCATGCGCGTGGAGATCTCCTCCACCGAGAAGCGGGTGGTGTCGATGAAGGGCACGTGCATCTGGCGGTAGAGCGCCTCGGCCTGCTGCACCTCCTGGACGCACTGGTCGAGCGAGCTGTAGCGGCTGTTGGGGCGTCGTTCGTGGCGGATCGCCGCCAGCCGGCGCGGGTCGATGGTCAGGCCGAACAGCTTGTGGCGGTAGGGTGCCAGCACGCGCGGCAGCTTCAGCGTGCCGTCCTCGTCCTGGTCGTCCTCGGTCAGCGGGTAGTTGGCGGCGCGGATGCCGAACTGCAGCGCCAGATAGAGCGAGGTGGGCGTCTTGCCGCAGCGCGATACGCCAATGAGGATGACGTCGGCCTTGCCGTACTGGTACGTGCGGGCGCCGTCGTCGTTGTCCAGCGCAAAGTGCACCGAGTGGATGCGGTCCATGTAGACGTCGTCGCGACCGATGGAGTGGGTGCGCCCGACGGTGTAGCTCGAGTGGGTGCCCAGCTCTTCCTCCAGCGGCTTGAGGAAGGTGGAGAAGACATCGACCTTGAAGCCGATCGACTCGCGAATCACCGCGCGGACGTCCTCGTCGACGATGGTGTCGATGATGATCGGCTGCTCGCCGTCGCGCACCGCGGTGGCCTCGATGACCTGCACCAGCGCCTGTGCCTTCTCGAGGGTGTCGATGTAGGGCTTGGTGAGCATGCGAATCTCGACGTCCTCGAATTGGGCCAGCAGGCTGCGGCCCAGGCCCTCGGCGGTGATGCCGGTGCCGTCGGAGATGAAGAAGGCGGTGCGGGGCATGGTGTGGTCGGTTCCCGTGAGACAAGGCAGGGGTGTCATTGTCCGGGCTG
This sequence comes from Billgrantia azerbaijanica, assembly GCA_004551485.1. Classification (GTDB taxonomy): domain Bacteria; phylum Pseudomonadota; class Gammaproteobacteria; order Pseudomonadales; family Halomonadaceae; genus Halomonas; species Halomonas azerbaijanica. Next base: position 5,816 of record SBLD01000006.1, read on the forward strand.
GCGTCATCGGGGGCAAGGCGTCGTTTTCACTGCCCACGAGGGCCGATGACTACAGAAATGCCGGATTCGCGCCCACTGTAGTAAAAATCCTTCAGTGACTTCGATGTTAGACCAATGGCGAATATGGCCGTCAGCGGTTATCGTAGCGAGCATCGCATTGAAGCCTGGCGGCACGGCTGCCGTGCCAGGCCATCGAAGATCAAGGGGGTCTCGTGGAAGCATACATCCTGTGGTTCGATCAGCTCGGCATGGACGACGTGGAGCGCGTCGGCGGCAAGAACGCCTCGCTCGGCGAGATGATCTCCAACCTCTCGGGAGCCGGGGTGACCGTGCCCGGCGGCTTTGCCACCACCGCCCATGCCTATCGGGAATTCCTTTCCCATGAAGGCCTGAATGAGCGCATCAACCGGGCGCTGGCCGAGCTCGACGTGGACGACGTGGGCGAGCTGGCGCGGGTGGGCGCCGAGATTCGCCAGTGGGTGATCGACACACCGCTGCCGCCGGCCTTCGAGGCCGCCCTGCGCGAGGCGTACGACGCCCTGGCGTCCCGGCACCCCAGCCTCAAGGTGGCGGTGAGAAGCTCTGCCACCGCCGAGGACCTGCCCGATGCCTCCTTCGCCGGCCAGCAGGAGACCTTCCTCAACATCGAGGGATTCGACAACGTCAAGCGCGCCGTCCACGAGGTGTTCGCTTCGCTGTTCAACGACCGCGCCATCTCCTACCGCGTGCACCGCGGCTACGCCCACGAGAACGTGGCGCTCTCCGCCGGCATCCAGAAGATGGTGCGTTCCGAGACCGGTGCCTCCGGCGTGATGTTCACCCTCGATACCGAGTCCGGCTATCGCGATGCGGTCTTCGTCACCGCCTCCTGGGGCCTCGGCGAGACGGTGGTGCAGGGCGCGGTGAACCCCGACGAGTTCTATGTCCACAAGCCGACCCTGGCCGCCGGCCGCCCCGCCGTGCTGCGCCGCAACCTGGGCTCCAAGCTGATCAAGATGGTCTACACCGAGGATGCCAGCGCTGGCAAGTCGGTGGCCACCGTCGACGTGCCGCTCAAGGACCGCGGGCGCTTCTGCATCGGCGATGAGGAGGTGATGGCGCTGGCGCGTCAGGCGGTGACCATCGAGCAGCACTATGGCCGCCCCATGGACATCGAATGGGCGCTCGACGGCGATGACGGTGCCCTCTACATCGTTCAGGCGCGTCCCGAGACCGTCGTCTCCCAGCAGGAGGGCGGCAAGCTGGAGCGCTTCCACCTCAAGGAGAAGGGGCGCACCCTGGTCAGCGGGCGGGCCATCGGCCAGCGCATCGGGCGCGGTGCCGTCAAGGTGGTCTTCACACCGGACGACATGGACAAGGTGGATGCCGGCGACGTGCTGGTCACCGACATGACCGATCCCGACTGGGAGCCGATCATGAAGCGCGCCTCGGCGATCGTCACCAACCGCGGCGGGCGCACCTGCCACGCGGCGATCATCGCCCGCGAGCTGGGCATCCCCGCCGTGGTGGGCTGCGGCGATGCCACCGAGGCGCTGGCCGACGGCCGCGACGTCACGGTCTCCTGCGCCGAGGGCGACACCGGCCACGTCTACGAGGGGCTGCTGGAGTTCGACCGGCGCGTTTCCAGCGTCGACGCCATGCCCGAGATCCCCTTCAAGATCATGATGAACGTGGGCAACCCGGACCGCGCCTTCAGCTTCGCCAGCCTGCCCAATGCCGGCGTCGGCCTGGCGCGCCTCGAGTTCATCATCAACCGGATGATCGGCGTGCACCCCAAGGCGCTGCTCGAGTACGACACCCTGCCGCTCGACCTGCAGCAGACCATCGACCTGCGCACCGCCGGCTACACCGACCCGGTGAGCTTCTACGTCGACAAGCTGGTGGAAGGTATCTCGACGCTGGCCGCGGCCTTCTACCCGCAGCGCGTGATCGTGCGCCTCTCGGACTTCAAGTCCAACGAGTACGAGAACCTGATCGGCGGCAAGCTCTACGAGCCGGGCGAAGAGAACCCCATGCTCGGCTTCCGCGGCGCCTCGCGCTACGTCTCCGATGCCTTCCGACCCTGCTTCGAGCTGGAGTGCCGGGCGATCAAGCGCGTGCGCGACGTGATGGGACTCGACAACGTCGAGATCATGGTGCCCTTCGTGCGCACCACCGACGAGGCCCGTGAGGTGGTCGAACTGCTCGCCGCCAACGGCCTGGCGCGCGGTGACAACGGCCTCAAGGTGATCATGATGTGCGAGCTGCCGGCCAACGCGCTGCTCGCCGACGACTTCCTCGAATATTTCGACGGCTTCTCCATCGGCTCCAACGATCTGACCCAGCTCACCCTGGGCCTCGATCGCGACTCCGGCATCGTCGCCCACCTCTTCGACGAGCGGAACCCGGCGGTCAAGCGGCTGCTCTCCATGGCCATCCAGGCGTGCCGCGCCCAGGGCAAGTACGTGGGCATCTGCGGCCAGGGGCCCTCGGACCATCCGGAGCTCGCCAAGTGGCTGATGGAGCAGGGAATCGACTCCGTGTCGCTGAACCCGGACGCGGTGCTGGAGACCTGGTTCATGCTGGCTGGGGAAACCCTCGCCTGAGGCAGTGACCACACGCCATTTCCTCCTGGCTGCGCCCGGCTGACGAGAGTCAGCCGGGCGCAGTGCATCAGTCATCGCCTATGCTGTGTGTCTCCCTTCCCCGAACGACAATCAGGAGAGACGCCCATGCGCTTGATCCCTTCTTCGCGTCGTTGGCCGCTCGCCGCTCTGGCGGCGGCGCTGTTGTCGCTGTCCACGGCGCTTCCGGCCGAGGTGGACTTCCAGTACCAGATGCCGGCGATCGACCCGGAAACCGCGTCCGGCTACGAGGAGAAGCCCGGCTGGGCCACCGAGCGTTTCGCCGTGGCGGCGGCCAATCCGCTGGCCACCGATGCCGGCTATCAGGTGCTCAAGGCCGGGGGCTCGGCCATCGATGCCGCCGTGGCGGTGCAGATGGTGCTGACACTGGTCGAGCCGCAGTCCAGCGGTATCGGCGGCGGTGCCTTCCTGATGCACCACGACGGCGAGGCGGTGGTGGCCTACGGCGGCCGCGAAACGGCCCCCAGCGCGGTCGACGAGACGCTCTTCCTCGACGAGGCGGGCGAGCCGCTCGACTTCATGGAGGCGGTCGCCAGCGGTCGCTCCGTGGGGGTACCCGGCACCGTGCGCATGCTGGAGCGGGCGCATCGCGAGCATGGCCGGCTGCCTTGGGCCGAGCTGTTCACCCCAGCCATCCGCCTGGCCGAGGAGGGCTTCGCGGTGAGCCCGCGTCTGCACGCCAGCCTGGTCGACGCGGAGCGGCTGCGCAATGACCCGTTGGCCGGCGCCTTCTACTACACGGACGCGGGCGAGGCGCTGCCGGTCGGCCACACGCTCAAGAACCCGGCGTTGGCCGTCATCCTGCGTGACATCGCCGAGCATGGCAGCAGCGCCCTGCATACCGGCGCCATCGCCGAGGATTTGGCGTTCCGCGTGCAGAACCACCCCAGCCGCCCTGGGGCCCTCTCCGTGGAGGACCTGGCGAGCTATGCGGCGATAGTCCGCGACCCGCTGTGTACCGAGTGGCATGTCTATCGAGTCTGCGGCTTCCCGCCGCCCTCGTCCGGTCACCTGACGATCATGCAGATCCTCGGCATCCTCGATCGGTTGCCGGCGCTCGAATCACCGCTGGCGGACGGGCAGCCGAGCGCCGAGTGGCTGCACCGCTTCCTGGAGGCCGCGCGCCTGGCCTTCGCCGATCGCGGCAAGTACATCGCCGACCCCGACTTCGTCGAGGCGCCGGGTGGCGACTGGGCGACACTGCTCGACCCCGACTACCTGGCGCGGCGAGCTGAGCTCGTCGGCGAGGAGAGCCTGGGCAGCGGCGGAGCCGAGCCGGGCAACCCCGGGGCGTTGGCCACCGCCTGGGCCGTGCAGCCGACCCAGCCCGAGTCCGGTACCAGTCATATCAGCATCATCGACGAGCACGGCAACGCGCTGGCCATGACCACCACCATCGAGCAGGCATTCGGCTCGCGCATCATGGCCGACGGTGGCACCGGCCTGCCCGGGGGCTACCTGCTCAACAACGAGCTCACCGACTTCTCTTTCCTGCCCGAGGACGAGGCGGGCAACCCCATCGCCAACCGCGTGGAGGCGGGCAAGCGCCCACGCTCCAGCATGAGTCCGACGCTGGTGTTCGACCGTGACAGCGGCGAGCTGGTGGCCAGTCTCGGCTCGCCGGGTGGGGCGGCGATCATCCACTACACGGCCAAGACGCTGATCGCCATGCTGGACTGGGGGCTGGACGCTCAGCAGGCCATCAACCTGCCCCACGCCGTCACCTTGGGGGGACCGGTCTTCCTCGAGAGCGACGGCTTCTCCGCCGAGACGCGCGAGACGCTCAGCGCCCGCGGCCATGAGATCAGCGAGCGCGAACTGGTCAGCGGCCTGCAGGCGCTGCAGGTGACCGACGACGGGTTGTTCGGCGGTGCCGACCCGCGTCGCGAAGGCGTGGTGATGGGAGAGTGAGATCGAGGAGCAAGAAAAAATATTGATATACATCAATTTTTGCTCATAGGCTTCGCCATCGAGATCCTCTGCAATAGTAAGAGGGCAGAGTAATACAGTACGGTAACCATGAACCTGACCGCTTTTGGGGTTGGGCAGGGAAGCAGGATGGTCTGTAGGCAGGAGAAATGACAATGACAAGAGATGGCATTCATGGGGATGTGGTAGAAACCAGTGAGAGTGGAGAGAAGAAGCAAGGCGTTGCTCAGGAACAAGCAGTCGAGGCCTTTTCTGTCATGCAAAAGACGCATGGCGCTCAGCAGGCCAAAGCGACCGCCATTGCTGACATCCTGGGGCTGAAGGGGGCCTTGCCAGAGCCGCACGAGGAAACGCTGAAGACCGTTGCCAGTATCATTGATGGTGCATCACTGGATGACGTGGCAGAGCTGAAGAAGACCCTCATCAACTGGAAGCAGTACGACCTGGGGCGCTCTGTATCCAAGGATGATGAGCTTGTAAGGGACTGGAAGACAGCTCCCTATCCTTACAAGAATCGGCTGACGAGAAAGTCATATGAAAAGCAGAAATATCGCCTGCAGGTTGAGCTTCTGAAGTTTCAGTCGTGGATCAAAAAGGCCGGGCAGCGCGTTGTCATCCTCTTTGAAGGCCGGGATGCGGCAGGAAAAGGTGGCACCATCAAGCGTTTCATGGAGCACCTGAATCCGCGCGGATCGCGGGTGGTGGCTCTGGAGAAACCCACCGAGACTGAGCGCGGCCAATGGTATTTTCAGCGCTACATTCAGCATCTTCCCACCGCCGGGGAATTAGTGCTGTTTGATCGCTCCTGGTATAACAGGGCGGGCGTCGAACGCGTCATGGGGTTCTGCTCTGATCAGGAATACAACGACTTCATGCGTCAGGCGCCCGAGTTGGAGCGTCATTTGGCCAACAGCGGGATACATATCATCAAGTTCTGGTTTTCTGTCAGTAGAAAAGAACAGCAGAGGCGGTTCGAGGAGCGGGGGCTTCACCCTTTGAAGCGATGGAAGCTGAGTCCGATCGATCTTGCCTCTCTGGAGAAATGGGATGAGTATACCCTGGCGAAGGAGAATATGTTCTTTCACACCGACCATTCAGAATGTCCCTGGATCGTTGTCAAGTCTGATTGCAAGAAGCGAGCCAGGCTGAACGCCATGCGGCATGTGCTGAATGCCTTCAACTACGAAGGCAAGGATGTGAGGAATATCGGGGCCATCGACCCATTGATCGTTGGTCGCGCTGAATTTTCGAGCTATTCATGACGTCTGGGCTCAATTGGCGAGCCAGTTGCGCAGCTTCACCAGCAGCAGCTCGCCGTCGCTCAGCTCGCTGCGCCGCTCGATGAGGGTGGCGAGGCGCGCCGGACGGTCGGTGATGATGGCATCGACGCCCAGGTCGATCATGCGCGACATCTGGCCGGGGGCGTTCACCGTCCAGGCGTGCACCTCGTAGCCGTAGTGGCTTGCCAGGCGGATCTCCTCCTCGGTGATGCGGTTGTGGCGCAGGCCCAGCGCATCGAAGCCGCGCCGCTCCAGCGTGCCGGGCACGATCAGCTGGGCCAGGAGCGTGATGCGCAGGTCTGGCTCGCGCAGCTTGATCGCCTCGATCAGCCAGGGCATCGCCACGGCGAGGCGGGTCTCGCCGACCACATCGGGGTCGCCGCAGTGGGCGGCCGACTGCGGCACCTCGATCGTTGCCCGGCAGGCGTGACGCAGCGCCGCCTCACGGTGCAGGGCCTCGATCACCGCTTCGGCCAGCGCTACCTCCTGTCCCGGTTCGGGTTTCATATCGATCATCAGGGCTGCACGCCCGCGGGTGATGGCGAACGTCTCGGCGAGGGTGGGGATGGGCTCTCCCACGAAGGCATCGCCGAACCAGCTGCCCACGTCGAACTCGCGCAGCTCCGCCAGCGTCAGCTCGGCGAGGTTGCGGGGATCGCCGATCAGTCGCTGCAGGCTGCGGTCGTGATAGAGCACGACCTCGCCGTCCGCCGTCAGCCGCGCGTCGATCTCCACCAGGTCGGCACGCTCGTCGATGGCCCGCTCGATGGCCGCCAGGGTGTTCTCCGGTGCCGCCAGGGAGCTGCCGCGATGGGCGATGATCGCCACCTCGTCGCGTAGCTCGAAGCTGTTGACGATCCACCACGCCTGGATCACGGCGAAGAGCAGCACCGATAGCTCCACGGCCCAGGCCAGGCGGCCGGGGTGCGCATCGGAGGGCGGCGCTTCCGGGTGGGGCTTGCGGTGCGCCAGGCGCAGGTAGAGGCATGCCGAGAGCAGGGCATTGGCGGCGATACCGACGAAGGTGATGGCCAGGGTGACCAGCACGTGGAGCGTCACGTAGGCCAGGGTGGTGGGAATCAGCACGGCTTCGTGCTCGGGCAGCCACCCCAGCAGCGGGGCGAAGAGCTGACCGAAGAGCGCACTGGCGGTGAGCGGCAGGGCGACGATGACCAGCAGCAGGGCGAGCACGGCCAGGGTGAGCGCGCGGGTGCGGCGGCGCGTCAGACGATGGCTGCGCCGCAGCGCGGCCAGTGGCGCGCGCTGCTCCAGGGTGACGATCGGCAGGGCCAGGATCCAGCGCACGTAGAGGCCAGAGGCGACGAACGCCCACAGCAGCGTCGGCGGCGTGGCCACGGCCAGGTATTGCCACAGCGCCAGGGGGCGCACCTGTTGCACGTAGTAGGGGTCCAGGCCGCCGAGGAAGACCCCGTAGAGCCAGCCGAGCATCAGGGCCAGTGGTATGACGAGGAGCAGGTGGGCGCCGACCTGCACGACCACCAGCCCGGCCAGCGAGGGCAGCCGATGCAGGGTCTGCCACAGCGCCACGACGGCCAGCCAGAAATGGTTGTCGCGGCGCCGCACCGCCACCAGGATCATGCCCGCCTGCTGCAGGTAGAGCACCAGGAAGGTGAGGGCAATGGCGAGCAGCAACCACAGCACGCCTCCCGGGCTCAGCAGCAGGTCGAGCAGTTCGGCCCGGGTCAGGATTGGGCGGTCGAAGCGCCCCAGCAGGTGGGTCAGCGTCCAGGCGACGGCGGGCAGCAGCAGCCCCGAGGCCAGGAGCGTGAAGAAGAGGTGGTAGGCGATCAGCGGGCGCAGGTGCTCGCGCAGGGAGCGCAGTACGCTGCGGCTGAGGGACCTCAGGGTCAGCATGTGGGCCGGGCGGAGAGGAACATGCTGTCAGAGTGGCACCGGCGGGTGGGGTTGGGCAAGGCGCAAGGACCTCCTCTCCGACCTGTCTCCGGCGCCTTTCGCTTTGGGTAACTGGGGGCTTCAGCCGTCCAGTGGCAGGCGCTCCTTGGCGACCACGATGCCGTTGTTGTCGGCGTAGAGCCACTGGCCGGGTTCGAGTGTCACGCCGGCGAAGGTCACGGCGATATCGCGCTGCCCCTCACCGCGCTTCTCGCTCTTGCGCGGATGACTGCCGAGCGCCTGCACGCCCAGGTCAGTCTCGGCCAGCACGTCGACGTCGCGCACGCAGCCGTACATCACCACGCCCGCCCAACCGTTGTCGGCGGCCTGCTCGGCAAGCATGTCGCCCAGCATGGCGCAGCGGTGCGAGCCGCCGGCGTCCACCACCAGCACGGCGCCCTCGCCGGGCTCGGCGACCGCCTCCTTGACGCGCGAGTTGTCCTCGAAGCATTTCACGGTGCGCACCGGACCGCAGAAGGCCTCGCGTCCGCCGAAGTTGACGAAGATCGGGTCCAGCACCTGCACTTCGGGGTGGGCGTCGCAGATGTCCGGGGTGATGATCGCGCTCATCGAAGGCTCCTTGGGTGAATGATCGTAAGGCGAATACAGCCCGATGATGTCATAGTCCTGCCGGCGAGGCAGGGCGGCTTTGGTCGCGCTATGCGTCGTGGACGCGATTGCGTCCGCTCTTCTTGGCGGTGTACATCGCTTCGTCGGCCCGCCCGACCAGCGTCTTGATGGTGTCACCGGCCTGATAGGTGGCGGTGCCGATGCTCACCGTTACCTGACCCACTTCCTCGAAGTGCGTTTGCGCCACTTGCTGGCATAGCCGGTGAGCAAGCTCCCGGGCACCTTCAGCAGTGGTTTCGGTTGCCAGCACCACGAACTCCTCGCCGCCCCAGCGTCCCAGGCGATCGGTTTCCCGCAAGCTGGCGTTAACGCAGGATACGAGGCTGATCAACACCTTGTCGCCGATCTCATGGCCATGGGTATCGTTGATGGCCTTGAAGTAGTCGATGTCGAAGAGCAGCAGGGCGCAGTGGCGGTCGTAACGGGCGGCGGCGGCGAGTTCCTCCTCGATCGCCTGTTCGATGCGGTAGCGATTCCATACCCCGGTCAGGCTGTCGTGTGAGGCCAGGCGTTCCAGCCGCTTGTTGACCTCCCGGAGGCGATCGTTGAGCAGGTGGATCTCGTGGCTGGCAATTACCGCAGCTAGATTTTCCGCCAGGCTTTTGGCGGCGTGGCGTTCGCTCCGGCGCCAGACACGGCAATGATCGCGAACCTTCTCCTGCCATTCGGCGAAGGAGCGGCGCGGCGTAAGCACGGGCAGCCCGTCACGTGTCTCGAGTTGCTTGTGGGGTACGCCGGCCCAGCGGCGCGTCTCGATTTCCTCGTTGCGAAACAGCAATAGCCAGCTCGGATGCTCGGTATCGATCGGCAGCGGTGCTGCCAGCAGGCCGCTGCTGGGGCCTCGCCAGCTGTCCAGCGGCGTCTCCTTGAGACAGTGGCTGTACCACAGAGCGGCCGAGTCGGCACGGCGATCGAGCCAGTCGATAATGGCGTCCAGGGCACGAGTGTCCGGCACGCAGCCCCAGCGGCCGTGCTGCCAGCGGTGGGACAGGACCATGCCGTCGGCGCGAAAGTGGGACGCCCAGTCAGCGCCGCGTTGGCGGAGGACGAAATCCGGGTTGACCCACTGCTGGTGCCGCTCGCTCAACAATTCCCGACTGATCTGGACGTTATGCATCAACTCGTTTTCGGCACGGGTCTGCAGCAGCGTCAGGTGGGGCACCGTGATCTGGACGAGGGCCAGCACGGCATCGCGCTTGGCCGGGGTGATGGTGAGGGGGGAAGCCAGGGCATGGCAGCTCAGCAGCCCGCTCAGGTGCTTGTCGTCGTGCAGCGCCACCGACAGCGAGCTGGCCACGCCCAGATTGGCGAGATACTCCTGGTGGACCGGGGCGACAGCGCGCAGCACCCCGGGCGAGAGGTCCAGGGGGGTATCGTCATCGGGATCGACGGCGGGTACCAGTGGCACGGCTGCTGCGCTGGCCTCGGGAATGCTGCGCAGCGGGTTGAGATCGTAGAGCCGGCGTACCTGTGGCGGGATGTCGCTGGCGGGAAAGTGGTGGCCGAGCAGACTGCCCACTCCGTCACTTCGGCTTTCGGCGGTGACACTGCCATTCCAGCGCTCGTCAAAGCGGTAGATCAGTACCCGGTCGAAACCGGTGAGCTGGTGTACCTGGGCAACTAGATGCTCCTCCAGCTGTTGCAGCGAGGTGGTTTCCCGCACGGTCGTCAGCCAGTGATTGAGCACCGACAGGAGATGGTGCTCGTCTTCGTCGACGAGCGGTTCCAGTTCTATAACCACGCGTTGGCCGCTTCGATAGGCACTCAGGCGAAAGGGGAAGGCGTCGGCTCCCAGCTGGGTTGTCTGCACTGCCGTGGCGTGATCGCTGTCGCCGAGCGCTCGGGCGAGGCGCCGGAGCAGGGCGGCACCGAGCAGCTCGGACGGCTCGCTTTCCAGCGCCTGATGGACCGGGATACCCAGGAAGGCCTCCAGGTTGGCGCTGACCTGGCTGATGACCGACAGCTCGGCATCCAGGCTGATCAGGCAGCCGCCGGGCTGGATGGCGCCCGGATGATGTACCGGCGCCTCAGCGCAGTTGCGCAGGGCGTCAGCGAGGTCGGCCTCGTGGCTGTCGGGGTGGTTGGGGCGGTTCACGCGCAGCGAGGCCTCGTGCTAAGGGTGTCGGGGGCCAGGGACGCTTGTCATGATATCTTTGCGCCTACCCTATCAGAAAAGTGACACGAGGAAGTGCCAGTTCCAAGGGAGAAAAGTCTCAGCATGTGCCACATCAACGCTAGGGTAATGGGGGAGATTCCCGCCGTGGCCAGAACGTTGCGCCGCCAGACGCGAGCCGCTCACCATCGCCTGGATCATCACCCGCTGCTGCAGCGACTGGTACTGCCTGGGCTGACCTGGCAGGCCTATGCCGAGTCGCTGGTGTCGCTGTATCGGCCCCATGCGGCCCTGGAAGCCAGCGTCACGGCGGCGGCAGCACGGCTGGGCCTGGATGCCGGCGACCCGGCAGCGTTGCGTCTGCCGCTGCTGGTGGCGGATCTGCACGCCCTGGCAGTGCACCTGCCCCCTGCGGGAAGACCGGACCTGGACGACCTGAAAGTGGAACAATGGCCCCGCGCCGAGACACCGGCAGCGCTGGTGGGCCAGTGCTATGTGCTGGAGGGCTCACGGCTGGGCGGCCTGGTCATTGCCCGGCAGGTGGCCGAGAGGCTGGGGGCACACGTGCCCCGTGACTTCTTTGTCGCGGCTGATCCCGGCTGGCAGTGGCAACGCTTTCTCGCCTTTGCCGAACGCCACTGTGCGATGGCTGAGGTTGGCGAAGCCGTAGCGGCAGCGCAGGTCGCCTTCCGCCACTATCTGGTATGCCTTGACGCGCCGGCAGGCGCATGACGCGCAAAAAAACGCCCCGCGGGGCGCTTCGGTATCGTCACTCGCTATCGACGCTGTCCGCCGCGCACGGCGGACAGCGATGGTGCGAGATCGGTGTCGATAAGGGGGTATCAGCCTTCCTGGGCGACCGGAATCACGTTGGAAGCGGCGTTCTGATACTCCTCGATCTCGTGGAAGTTCATGTAACGGTAGATCTCGCCGGCCATGGCGTCGAACTCGCCCATGTAGCGCTGGTACTCCTCGACGGTCGGCAGGCGACCCTCGACTGCGGCCACCGCCGCGAGTTCCGCGGACGCCAGATAGACGTTGGCGCCGTCGCCCAGGCGGTTGGGGAAGTTGCGGGTCGAGGTGGAGACCACGGTGGACTTGGCGGCCACGCGGGCCTGGTTACCCATGCACAGCGAGCAGCCCGGCATCTCCATGCGTGCCCCGGCGCGGCCGTAGATGCCGTAGTAGCCCTCTTCGGTGAGCTGGTGCTGATCCATCTTGGTGGGCGGCGCCAGCCACAGGCGGGTCTTCAGGCTGCCGGCCGGCTGCTTCTCGAGCAGCTTGCCCGCGGCGCGGAAGTGACCAATGTTGGTCATGCACGAGCCGATGAACACCTCGTCGATGGTCTCGCCGGCCACCTCGGAGAGCAGGCGGGCGTCGTCCGGGTCGTTCGGGGCGCACAGCACCGGCTGGTCGAGCGCGTCGAGGTCGATCTCGATGACCTCGGCGTACTCGGCGTCCTTGTCGGCGCGCATCAGGCTCGGGTTGGCCAGCCACTCCTCCATGCCCTGGATGCGGCGCTCGATGGTGCGGCGGTCGCCGTAGCCGTTGGCGATCATCCACTTGAGCAGGGTGATGTTGGACTTCAGGTACTCGGTCACGCTCTCCTCGGACAGCGTGATGGTGCAGCCCGCGGCGCTACGCTCGGCGGAGGCGTCGGAGAGCTCGAAGGCCTGCTCGACGGTGAGGTCCTCGAGGCCCTCGATCTCCAGCACGCGACCGGAGAAGGCGTTCTTCTTGCCGGACTTCTCGACGGTCAGCAGCCCCTGCTGGATGGCGTAGTAGGGAATCGCATGGACCAGGTCACGCAGGGTGACGCCCGGCTTGCGCTTGCCCTTGAAACGCACCAGCACCGATTCCGGCATGTCCAGCGGCATCACGCCGGTGGCGGCGGCAAAGGCGACGAGGCCGGAGCCGGCCGGGAAAGAGATGCCCAGCGGGAAACGGGTGTGGGAGTCGCCGCCGGTGCCCACGGTGTCGGGCAGCAGCATGCGGTTCAGCCAGCTGTGGATGATGCCGTCGCCCGGGCGCAGCGAGACGCCGCCGCGGTTCATGATGAAGTCGGGCAGGGTGTGGTGGGTGTCCACGTCGACCGGCTTCGGGTAGGCGGCGGTGTGGCAGAAGGACTGCATCACCAGGTCGGCCTGGAAGCCGAGGCAGGCGAGGTCCTTGAGCTCGTCGCGGGTCATCGGGCCGGTGGTGTCCTGGGAGCCGACGGTGGTCATCCTGGGCTCGCAGTACATGCCCGGGCGCACGCCCTCCATGCCGCAGGCCTTGCCGACCATCTTCTGGGCCAGGGTGTAGCCCTTGCCGGTGTCCTTGGGCTGCTCGGGCAGGCGGAAGACGTCGGACGGGGCCAGGCCCAGTGCCTCGCGGGCCTTGGCGGTCAGGCCGCGGCCGATGATCAGCGGGATACGGCCGCCGGCACGCACCTCGTCGAGGATCACCTGGGTCTTGAGCGCGAAGGTGCTCACCACCTCGTCGGTGCCGTGCTTGCACACCTTGCCTTCATAGGGGTAGACGTCGATGACGTCGCCCATCTCGAGCTTGGAGACATCCATCTCGACGGGCAGGGCGCCGGCGTCTTCCATGGTGTTGAAGAAGATCGGGGCGATCTTGCCGCCGAAGCAGAAGCCGCCGGCGCGCTTGTTGGGCACGTTCGGGATGTCGTCACCGAAGAACCACAGCACGGAGTTGGTGGCCGACTTGCGCGAGGAGCCGGTGCCGACCACGTCGCCCACGTAGGCGACCGGATGGCCCTTGGCCTTCACTTCCTCGATCTGCTTGAGCGGGCCCTTGACGCCCGGCTCCTCCGGCACGATGCCGTCACGCTCGTTCTTGAGCATGGCGTTGGCGTGCAGCGGAATGTCGGGGCGCGACCAGGCGTCCGGGGCGGGGGAGAGGTCGTCGGTGTTGGTCTCGCCAGGCACCTTGAAGACGGTGAGGGTGATCTTCTCCTCGAGCTGCGGCTTGGCCAGGAACCACTCGGCGTCGGCCCAGGACTGCAGGACCTCCTTGGCCACGGCGTTGCCCGCCTTGGCGCGTTCCTCCACGTCGTGGAAGGAGTCGAACATCAGCAGGGTGTGCTTGAGCTGCTCACCGGCCTCCTTGGCCAGCTCGGCGTCGTCGAGCAGCTCGACCAGGGTGGCGATGTTGTAGCCGCCCTGCATGGTGCCCAGCAGCTTGACGGCATGGACCTTGTCGATCAGCGGGGACTCGGCCTCGCCCTTGGCGATGGCGGTGAGGAAGCCGGCCTTGACGTAGGCGGCCTCATCGACGCCCGGCGGCACGCGATTGGTCAGCAGGTCGAGGACGAATTCCTCCTCCCCGGCGGGCGGGGTCTTCAGCAGCTCGACCAGCGCAGCAGCCTGCTCGGCGTTCAGGGGCTTGGGCGGGACGCCCTCGGCGGCGCGTTCCTCGACATGTTGGCGATAAGCTTCAAGCACGTTGGGGCCCTCATTGGTTGTGGTAGCCAACGCGCGGCAGTTGGCGCAAATGTCGCCGAAAAGCCCGCGATGGCCCATGAAACGGTCTCGACAATCCGTCTTCACAACGACGTGTCATTGGGTGGCGCGATTCTACGGCAAACTGTCGACAATGTTAAGCTGAGCCGCCGGCCAGGCCCCTAGAACTTTCGGCAAACAAGACGTTGGGCGAACGTCTCTGCGTGCCGTCATGCCGGGGCCGGTCAGCCTGACGAAGTATTCCAGAACGCATTTTGGCCGGGGTGGGTGGCGGGTTACCATGAGCGCCAACCTGTATGAGGAACCCCATGACCGCCGTCGACTCCACTCCGTCATCCATGGCCAGTGCCGAGGCGCTGCTGCCCGACCACCTCATCGATTTCCTGGCCTGCCGCACGCCGGAGGCGTGGATCAGTTGGGCGCTCGACAACCCGGAACTGCTGCTCATCGATCACGCCCAGTGCGAGAAGAAGGCGGCCTCTACCGCCATGAGTCTGCTCTACCGCTACGTCGACCAGCCGCTGCTGCTGACCAAGATGTCGCAGCTCGCCCGCGAGGAGCTGCTGCACTTCGAACAGGTGGTCAAGCTGATGGAAGCGCGTGGCATCGTCTATCGTCACCTGAGCGCGTCGCGCTATGCCGAGGGGCTGCGACGACACGTGCGCACTCAAGATCCCGAGCGACTGGTCGATACCCTGATCGTCGGCGCCTTCATCGAGGCGCGCAGCTGTGAGCGCTTTGCCCGGCTCATCCCCCATCTGGATGATGAGCTTGCCAAGTTCTATCGCAGTCTGGTTAAGTCGGAAGGGCGGCATTACGAAGATTACTTGATGCTGGCGCAGCATCTGGCACCGTCACTCATCGAGGACCGGGTGGCTTTCTTTGCCGAGCGCGAACGCGAACTGATCGTCACGCCGGATGCGAACTTCCGTTTTCACAGCGGTGTGCCGGCCTGAAAGGGCCGCGACCGCCACGCAGGGTGCCATCATGCAGGACGCTTCAGACGTTCATTACACAGACCGAGACCGGTTGGCACTATTTGGCCACTTCTCGCTGTCGCTGGGCGACGATGTCCTGACCCAGTTCAGCTACGACAAGGTCAAGGCGTTGCTGGTCTATCTGCTGCTGCATCAGCAGCCGGTCAACCGGGCCAGCCTGGCCGAGCTGTTATGGCCGGATCAGGGGCTCTCGTCGGGGCGCACCAACCTGCGCCATGCGCTGCATTGCCTGCGGCAGTCGCTGGGCGAGGAGGCCGAACGGGTGCTGGTGGTGTCGCGTCAGACCATCGCCTTTCGTCTGCCCGAGGAGTGGTACTTCGATCTCCACCGGCTCGATCGCCTGCTCGAGGGGCCCCAGGACGTGACCAACCTGGAGCGCGTGCTGGAGTACTACCGCGGTGACCTGGTGGAAGAGCTGCAACTGCCTGCCTGCACCGAGTTCCAGCGCTGGCTGGTCCAACTGCGCAACGAGTGGCGCCAGCGCGTGATCCGTTTCGCCGAGGGCGTGCTCGAGGGCCATGATGCGGTCCCCGACCGGTTGCTGGAGGCGCTGGTGAGCCGCTTCTCCGGCTACGGCCCCTTCCATGAACGCCTGGTGCGCCAGCTCGCCGAGCAGGAGCAGCTGGCGGCGGCCCACGAGCAGTACAACGCCTATCTGCAGCTGCTGGCGCTCTCCGGCCAGCAGCCCGATCCTGCCTTCCTGCAGCTGGCCCGCTACTGGTCCGACAGCCAGCCCGACCTTCAGGGCATGTCGCCGCAGGGCGCCTTCTCGCGCACCCTGGCCGCCGACAGCACGCCGCTGCGCGAGGACGAAATCGAGCAGCGCCAGCTCTCGGTGATGGCCATTCGCCTGCGCCTCAAGGGCGAGCTCTCCGCCCGCGACGAGACACGCGCCTGCCTGGCGCTGCAGATCGAGCTGCTGCGCTGGCTCGAGCAGCAGTGCCGCCACCTGGGGGGCTTCTGGCTGCCCGGCGCCACCGGGGGGCTTGGCCTGGCCTGCTTCGGCACCCACGGGCCGGCCCACCAACTCGCCGAACTGGTGGCGCTCTACGAGCACTGCCGCCGCATGCTACCCGACGAGATTGCTCGCCATTGGAGCGGCGAGGGCGAGCCGCCGTGCATCGAGCTGGCCGCGGGCCTCAACAGCGGGCGGGTCGTCTACCTGCCGGAGCGCCATCTCGTCGATCCGCTGGGCCAGGTCACCCAGGGGTCGCTGGAGTTGATGAACGCCGCCGAGGGCAGCGAGCTGGTGATCTCCCAGGAGGCCAGCCAGCACATGCCGCCGGCGCTGGACCTGCAGCCGCGGCTGGCGTCGCGTCTGGTGGCGAGCGACGGCCGGGTGCGCCTGCGGGCGCTTGTCCTGGGGACGAACGAGGGCGGGCGCGACGCCATGCCCCCCAGCCTGGTGGGTCGCGAGTGTGCGCTGCGCGTGCTGCGCGACGCCTTGGCAAGGGCCGGTATCGGTCTGCGCCAGAGCGTGCTGGTGCGTGGCGCCTCGGGCATGGGCAAATCGGCGCTGATGGTCGGTTTCCGTCAGCTCGAGCTGAGTCGCGATGCCGCCATCTGCTGGCAGCCCACCACGCGCCTCTCGGTGCTCGAGCCCTACGGCGTGGCGCGCACCCTGCTGCGCTGGCATCTCGACGGTGAGCTCGATGCCGAGGCCCTGGACCAGCTGCTCGCCGTCCACTCCGACCGCGAACTGACCGACGAGCAGCGGGTGCTGCTCGAAGAGGCCCTGGGGGTGCGGCAGTCGCCGGAGGTGGCACAGATCGCCAAGAGCGGCGAGGCGGTGGAGCTGGTGGTGTCGCTGCTTTGCCGGCTCATCGAGCAGCAGGCCGCCGAACGCCCGCTGGTGCTGATGATCGACGACCTGCAGTGGCTCGACGAGCCCTCCTTCCGGGTTCTCACCGGCCTGCAGGCGCGATTGCCGATCAACTGCGCCTTCCTGCTGGTGGCGAGCCACCATGGCCGCGAGGCGCTGCCGACACGCCTGCACTGGGACCAGCAGATCACCCTCGGCCACCTCGATGCCATGCAGTCGTCGCGGCTGCTCTCCCAGCTGGCGCGGCGCTACCGCCTGCACCTGAGTCCGCGCCTGCGCGGCCAGATCATCGAGCGCTGCGACGGCGTGCCGCTCTACATGCAGGAGATCTGCCGGCGGCTCGAGATGGACCGCCGCGAAGGGCGCAGCGTGCATCTCGACGAGCTGCCCCGTGGCCTGCTGGGCCTGCTCGCCAGCCGCATCGACCAGCTCGACGGCGACCGCGAGGTCGCCCACGTGGCGGCCGTTCTGGGGCGGCGCTTCCGCCTCGATTTCCTCACCGAATGCAGCGGGTGGGAGCTGCCACGCCTCAACCGCGCCCTGGAGCAGATGCGCCGTCTGGAGATCATCGAGCCGGCCAGCGGCGAGGAGGGCGGTCGCGAATTCCAGTTCAGCCACCAGCTGCTGCAGGAGGCCGCCTATCTCTCTTGCCCGCGCGACGTGCGGGTGCACATCCACCGCCAGGTGGTCAGCCTCATCGAGGAGCGCTTCCCCATGTGGATCAGTCGCCATCCCGGCGACTTCGCCACGCACCTGCGGCGCAGTGGCCACTACGCTCGCGGTGCGCGCTACTTCGAGCTGGCCGCCCGCGAGGCGCTCAAGGTGAGCGCCAACCGTACGGCGTTGAAGATGGCCGACTTCGGCCTGGCGAGCCTGCGCCACGTGGAGGGGCAGGAGGAGCGCGAGATCAGCCTGCTGACCGTGCGTGGCCAGGCCGCCTTCGCACTGGAGGGGCACGCTTCGCCCACCGCCCACGAGAGCTTCGTGCGGGCGCGAGAGCTGCTGGTGAGCCAGGAGACGTGCGGCGGTGAAGAGCCCGAGGATCTGGAGCAGGCCTTCCTGGTCAAGTGGGGCCTGTGGGTGGGCTGCAGCCAGCGCCACGCTCATGCCGACGCCTTCTCGCTGGCCGCCAAGCTGGCCGACCTCGCCGACCGGCTGGACGACCCGCGCTACCGCCGGCTGGCCGACTACGCGCGGGCCAACTGCGAATACTGGGCCGGGCGCATCCGCCAGGCCTACGAGCACCTCGACGAGATCGACCCACTCGAGCAGCCCATGCTGATCGAGTGGCTGCCCTTCTCCGACCACCCCCAGGTGGCCGCCGCCTGCTTCCAGGGCTGGGCGATGTGCCTGCGCGGCGACTATCGGCGTGCCGAGCATCAGGTCGAGTCGGCCATTCGCCTGGCCGAGGCCATCGGCCACCCGGGCTCCCAGGCCATGGCACTGCTGTTTGCCGCCGCCCTCTACCGGCAGATGGGCCACGTGCACCTGGCCGCGCGCCGCGCAGAGCAGGCCGTGGCGCTCACCGAGACGCCCGACCTGCACCTCTGGCAGGTGACCGGGCAGGGCGTGCTCGGCTGGCGCCGCGCGCTCTCCGGCGACCGCGATGGCCTGGCGCTGCTCGACGAGGCGCTCGAGGAGCTCAGCGAGATCACCGGCCGCGACCGCTTCCATCGCCCCTCGCTGTGGTTCAGCGATGCCTGCATCGCCCTGGGCGAATTCGCCCGCGCCGAGGATTACCTGGACCAGTGCCTGATGATCGCCCGCGAGCGCAGCACCCTCTTCGTGCCGGAGCTGGCCGTCCAGCTCGCCAAGGTGCGCCAGCGCCTGGGGCATCCGCGCGACGAGGTGCGCCACCTGGTCCAGGAGGGGCTCGAGGTCGCCCGCCGCCACGAGAACCGTCATCTGCAGCTCTGCGCGCTGGAGGCATGGCTGACGCTCATCGACAGCGACGACGAGGCGGCCCGCGAGGAATTCCGCGGCCTGTTGAGCCTGGTCAGCTACAGCGACGCCCCCGTGCTGGCGCGCTGGCGTACCCTGCTCGATCGTCGACTGCCGCGCACGGTGCAGCAGGTCGAAGGCTGAGGCGGGAGTTTCAGGTGGCGACTTCCAGCGCCGCGATGCGTGCCAGTGCCTCGGCACGGCTGCGGCCGCACAGCTCGGCGTCATAGTCGAAGCGGTGACACACCGCGGGGCGGCGCGGGTCGCCGAACAGCCGGCACAGGTTGGCGTCGTCCAACTGCGCGCAGCGCACCCCGGCCGGTTTCCCCTCGGGCATGCCGGGAATCGGCGAACTGATCGAGGGCGCGATGCAGCAGGCGCCGCAGCCGGGGCGGCACCCTGTGGCCCCGTCCTTCCCCGCCACGTCTGCCGCTCTGCGGCGCCTTGCCTCGCTATCCGTGGCGACCGGTGCTCCGTCGTTCCCCGTCTCGGCGGTCACGGCAGTGCTTCGGCGATGGCGCCCTTGTCGATCCCCTCGAACGCCTGGACCCGTGTGGTCTGGCCGGTCTCGCGGGCGATCCGCTCGGCCAGCCAGGCGGCGATCTGCTCCACCGTGGTGGGGGTGGGCAGGATCACGCAGCGTTCGGCCGGCAGCCGCAGATAGAATTGGCCCTGGTCGGCGACGTAGTTGATGGCCTGCAGACTGCGATACCCCGCCTGATACTGCGGGACCTCGTCGGGGTCGACGAGGTCGGCCGCGTCCACCAGGTAGCGGTCGGCGAGGCGCTCGGCCCACTCGGCCTCCAGCGCCGGCTGGCGCCGCCCGGCCTGCCAGACATGCAGTCGCGAGCGGTGGCCGTGAGCAATGCGCTGGCAGTTGCCGGCATGGCGCTTGAGGCCGTGGCTGTAGGTGTAGGCGGCGCCTTCGACGGCCTCGTCGCGCAGCTGCAGGCGGATGGCCGAGACCTGCGCCGGTGGGCGGCGCGAGAGCTCGGTGGCGAGGTGCTCGGCCAGGCGCTCGGCGCCGATTGCGTGCCAGGGCAGCAGGGTGAAGGCCTGGCGTGGGGCTCGCACCTCCATGGGATAGGGGGCGGTGGTGCGCACCGCGAGCCCCTCGCGGCACTCCTGGACCGTCACGCCCGGGGCGCGGGTCGGCACCAGCAGGGTGTGGTCGAGGCTGCCGTCCAGATGTGCCTTCAGCCAGGGCTTCACCTCGCCGAAGTCGAACAGCATGCCGTCCTCGCCCAGCTCGCCGTCGAGTTCCACGTCGACCTGCCAACTGGCGCCGACCAGCCCCCGGGTCGGACACCACAGCGAGACGTCGAGGTGGGTGAGGTGGTTGACGAAGAGTGTCATCAGTCGATCCCCGCGATCTTGTGGACCTGCAGCGACAGGCGCCACTGCGGATGCGCCAGGCAGTAGGCCACCGTCTCGGCCATGACCGAGCGCGTGTCACCCAGCGGCGTGCGATCCATCGGCTGCAGGAAGAAATGGTCGAAGTCGAGGGTGGCAAAGCGCTCCGGTGGTGCATCGGCCTGGGGGTAGACCAGCTTGAGCTCGTCGCCGCCGCTCACCGCCAGGGCGTTCTCGCCCTTGGGGCTCACGCACAGCCAGTCGATGCCGGCGGGCGGCGTCAGGGTGCCGTTGGTTTCTACCGCCACTTCGAAGCCGCGAGCGTGCATGGCGTCAAGCAGCGCGGTGTCGAGCTGCAGCAGCGGCTCGCCGCCGGTGAACACCACATAGGGGGTGGCGACGCCGTCCTGGTCGGGCCACAGCGCGGTCAGATGCTCGGCCAGCGACTCGGCGTCGGGAAAGCGCCCGCCGTGCTGGCCGTCGGTGCCGACGAAGTCGGTATCGCAGAAGCGGCAGGCCGCGGCGCTGCGGTCCGCCTCGCGGCCCGACCAGAGGTTGCAGCCCGCGAAGCGGCAGAAGACGCTCGCCCGCCCGGCCCGGGCGCCTTCCCCCTGCAGCGAGTAGAAGGCCTCCTTGACGCTATACATCAGGCTACCTCGACGGCATAGGGGAGGGGATCGCAGGCGCCGTTGGCGGCGAAGGCGGCGAGCCGCTCGCGGCAGCTGCCGCAGCGGCCGCAGGCGAGCGCCTCGCCGCGGTAGCAGGTCCAGGTGTCGGCATAGTCGAGGCCCATGGCCAGCCCCTCGGCGAGGATCTGCGCCTTGGTCGAACGCAGGTAGGGCGCGTGGATCGTCACCGGTTCGAAGTTGGCGATGCCCGCCACGGCGTTCATGCGCTCGACGAACTCGGGACGACAGTCGGGGTAGAGCATGTGGTCACCGCCGTGGGCGCCGTAGTCGACGCGCCCGGCGCCGATGTTCACCGCCTTGGCGATGGCCAGCGACAGCAGGATCATGTTGCGGTTGGGGACGACGGTGTCCTTGAGATTGGCCTCGCCGTAGTCGCCCTCGGGCATCTCGCGGCTGGCGTCGGTGAGCGCCGAGGCGTCGATCAGGCCGTGGATGGCGCGGATGTCGACCACCTGGTGGGGCACGCCGAGCCTCTGGCAGACGCGGGCGGCGACCTCGAGCTCGCGGGCGTGGCGCTGGCCGTAGTCGAAGGAGAGGGCGTGGATGGCGAGCCCTTCGCGCCGGGCGCGGTGCAAGACGGTGAAGGAGTCCATGCCGCCGGAATAGATCACCACGGTGGCGCGGTCGGCCGCCGTGGGGGAAGCAGAGAGGGTCATAGTGGGTCTCGTATCGGAGAATTTGTCGGGCCGCGCTGTGGGCAGCGACGGCGGTCCGGGATCCGGTCCGGAAGGCCATCATTCTACTTGACCGACAAGACAAGTGTAAGGGGACGGACTCGGCGCTCGACGTTGGCGCTGTTATAATACCGTCCCCATATCAGCGCCAGTCGCTGTCTGAAAAGTCGGCGAGCGAAGGCCAGACAAGGCAAAAATCCACGAAAGGACGGACTGGGCTCGCACGCGAGTTTACGGGACGTAAATGAGTACCTTGAGTTGATTTTTAACGCCGTATGGCCGAGCGCAGCCAGTTTTCAGGCAGTGACTAGCCATCGTCCTGCAAACGGTGACCCCTCCATGCAAGCTCCCGAACTGCTCTCCCCGGCGGGGACGTTCAAGAACATGCGCTATGCCTTCGCCTACGGTGCCGATGCCGTCTATGCCGGGCAGCCGCGCTACTCGCTGCGTGTGCGCAACAACGACTTCAAACTCGACAACCTCCACAAGGGCATTGCCTATGCCCACGAGCGGGGCAAGCAGTTCTACGTCGCCTCGAACATCGCGCCGCACAACAGCAAGTTGAAGACCTACCTGCGCGACATGGAACCGGTGATCGAGGCCGGGCCCGACGCCCTGATCATGTCCGACCCGGGGCTGATCATGATGATCCGCGAGCGCTGGCCGGAGCAGGTGATCCACCTCTCGGTGCAGTCCAACGTGGTCAACTGGGCGGCGGCGAAGTTCTGGCAGCGCCAGGGCATCAGCCGCATCATCCTGTCGCGGGAGCTGTCGCTGGAGGAGATCGCCGAGATCCGCGCCGAGTGCCCCGGTCTCGAGATCGAGACCTTCGTCCACGGCGCCCTGTGCATCGCCTACTCCGGGCGCTGCTTGCTCTCCGGCTACTTCAACCACCGCGACCCCAACCAGGGCACCTGCACCAACGCTTGCCGCTGGAAGTACAACACCGTGGCCGCCGCCCAGGACGAGACCGGCGACCTGGTGCCGGCCAACTCCGCGGCGGCCCACGCGGCCAGCGGCGTGTGGACGCCGGAGCAGGGCGGGGCACAGGCCGGGCTGATCGCCTCCGGCGGCGGCAGCGCGTCGGGGCTGGAGAGCACGGCCACAGCCGGCGGCGTGGAGGGCCAGGACGAGCTCTCGGCGCTGATCGAGGACCGCTCGCGCCCCGGCGAGCTGATGCCGGTGTTCGAGGACGAGCACGGCACCTACATCATGAACTCCAAGGACCTGCGCGCCGTGCAGCACGTCCCCCGGCTCACCGAGATGGGCGTGACGTCGCTCAAGATCGAGGGGCGCACCAAGTCGCACTACTACGTGGCGCGCACCGCCCAGGTCTACCGCCGCGCCATCGACGACGCCGTGGCCGGCCGGCCCTTCGACATGCGCCTGATGGACGAGCTCGACAACCTGGCCAACCGCGGCTACACCGAGGGCTTCTACCGGCGTCACGTCCACGACGAGTACCAGAATTACGAGCGCGGCAACTCGGTGGGCGTGCACCAGCAGTTCGTCGGCGAGGTGATCGGTTACGACCCCGACCGCGGCGTGCTGGAGATCGACGTCAAGAACCGCTTCGAGGTGGGCGACGGCGTGGAGCTGATGCTGCCCGGTGGCAATCGCCGCTTCACCCTCGAGGCCATCGAGAACCGGCGCGGCGAGTCGGTCGGCGCGGCGCCGGGTTCCGGCCATCGGGTGCGCATCCCGGTGCCCGGCGAGGCCATTGCGCCCGAGCGCATCGAGTTTGCGCTGCTCATGCGCGACTTGCCGGGCAGTCGATAGGGTCGCCTAGGCAGCGCTGCGCGCTACTTCGTCGAGGCGTCGAACCGGAGCCGAGGCTCACTCCCACCTGGCCTCTCTCTTTGGCAGGAGAATGTAGTGTGTGAGGCCGGCTCTGCCGGGCGAACCGCCGCGCAGCGGCGGCGGCTATCAATTGATTACCACGATCGGCAGGGGAAGGCGCGCCAGCAACTCCGGGTCCTCGTCGAGCAGGCGGGCGAGTTCCCGGCGGTGCAGCAGCAGGCCGCCGGCGTCGCTGTGGGCCAGCGAGCGTTCCAGTTCGCCGGCGTAGTGGTCCGGCAGGGGCATGACGCCGTCGAACAGCGCGGCGAGCCAGTCGGGGACCGTGCCGGCCTCCAGGGGGGCCTGACCGTGGTCGACCAGCCGCAGTGGCCCGCGCCGGAAGGCATGTCGTTCGTCCCACACGAGCACCGTGCAGGGCGCGTCAAGCAGCAGGCGGCGACTGGTGGAGCCCAGCCGCGGGCCGAAGCGCTCCGACATGCCGGCCTTGCCCATGGTCAGCACGTCGCCCGGGCCGGCCTTGGCCAGCGCTTCCGACGCCACCTGGCCGCGGCTCACTTCCAGCCGGTAGCGTACCTCGCGGCCGGCCACGGCGCTCTCGAGTGCCTGGTGGATGCGCTTCAGCTGGCGCGCGATGGTGGCTTCCAGGCTGGTTGCCGAGAGCGGCCGGGCGAGCCCCGACTGGGCGCCGATCTCGCAGGAGAAGGGGAAGGCGGCGCAGCTCAGCAGGTCGCTGTCTTCCACGTAGAGGGCCACCAGCTCGGCGTGCCGCCGGCTGGCCAGGTCCACCGCCGCGGCCAGGGCAGCCAGGCTGTGTCTTGACGCATCGAGCAGGGCCAGCACCCGGGTGAGCTCCTGCGAGGGGTACTCCGCGCTCTGCTGGCCAGTAGCAGGGGCCGGGGACTGGTCGCCCTTGGCGGGGCGTTCAGCCATCATGGTTATCGCCCTCCTCGGCAGGTGATGTATCGTCGTTGCCGTCGTGTTCCTCCCGACCCTTGCGTTTCACGGCCTCGTGGAAGGCGGCGAGCCGCTCGACCACGCGGGCATTGAGCGTGCCTGCGGCATAGCGGCCGTCGGCGTCGGCCTCCCCCGGCGTCATGCCGGTGAGCAGGACCAGCGCCTCGTCGAGATCATGAACGGCGTAGAGACGGAACCGGCCACCCGCGATCGCCTCACGCACCTCGCTGGCAAGCATCAGGTGTTCGACGTTGGTGGCCGGCAGCAGCACGCCGTGCCCTTCCAGCTTGCCACGTGCCCGGCAGATCTCGAAGAACCCCTCGATCTTCTCGTTCACCCCGCCCACCGCCTGGACTCGGCCGTACTGGTCGATGGAGCCGGTGACGGCCAGGCGCTGGTCGATGCCCACCCGCGCGATGGCCGAGATCAGGGCGCAGGCTTCGGCCACCGAGGCGCTGTCGCCTTCGACCCCGCCATAGGACTGCTCGAAGGCGAGGCTCGCCGAGAGCGAGAGCGGCTTGTCCGGCGCATAGCGGCCGGCCAGGTAGCGCGACAGGATCATCACTGCCTTGGCGTGCACGCGTCCGCCCAGGCGCGACTCGCGTTCGATATCCACCACCTGGCCGGCGCCGGGACGGGCCGTGGCGGTGATGCGCGAGGGCTGGCCGAAGGCGACCTCGCCGAGGGTGAGCACGGAGAGGCCATTCACCTGGCCTACCTCGCGTCCCTCGGTGCGGATCGCCACGGTGCCACGGGTGATCAGATCGTAGCTGCGCTCGCGCAGGCGCCCGGCACGCCACAGCTGCTGAGCCACCGCTTTCTCGACGTGGAAGCGCCTGATCACCGAGGCCTCCTCGTGGCCCGCCCAGTGGTCCGCCTCCTGCAGCAGGTCGCTCAGCGCACGGTGGCGGGCCGTGAGCTTCTGCTGGTCGTCGGCCAGGCGACTGGCGCGTTCGATCACGGCCGCCACGCCGCTGCGGTCGAGCGGGCGCAGCGCCGACTCCCGCGCCAGGGTGGCGATCATCCGCGCGAAAAGCGACTGGTTTTCGGCATTGCGTGGGAAGTCGTCCTCCAGGTCGGCCTGCACCTTGAACAGCGCCAGGAAGTCGGGGTCGTGCTCGCACAGCAGGTAGTAGAGCAGCCGCTCGCCGAGCAGCACCACCTTGAGGTCGAGCGGCACCGGCTCCGGTTCCAGCGTGGTGGTGCTGATCAGGCCGTAGGCCTGCTCCAGCGACTCGGTGTGGATCTCGCCGGCGCGCAGCACCCGCTTGAGGGTTTCCCAGGCGCCGGGCTGGGTGAGCAGGGCGCGCACGTCCAGCACCAGGTAGCCGCCGTTGGCGCGGTGCAGGCCGCCGGCGCGGATCAGCGAGAAATCGGTGAGCAGGGTGCCGTTGTGCACGTGATGCTCGATGCGCCCCACCAGGTGCTGGTGGCTCGGCAGGTCGAGGTAGACCACCGGGGCGCCGTCGCTGCCGTGGTTGTCGATGATCAGGTTGATATGGCAGCGGCTGAACACGGCCTCGGGCGGGATGTCCGGCTCCTCCTCGATGAAGGAGCCGACGTGCGCCAGGATTGCCTGGCGGATGGCCGAGAGGTGGGCAATCACGCTCTGGTGATCGGCGTAGCGTGCCTCCAGTTCCTCCAGCGGCGCACCGATGGCCGACTCCAGCATCTCCTCGTTCAGGGCATTGACCTGCTCGCGCAGCTGCTTGGCCAAGCGCGGCATCTGGCGAATCGCGGCGGTGAGCTTCTTCTGCAGTACCTCCACCGTGCCCTCGATGCGCTCGCGCTCGTCCTTGGGGAGCTTCTGGAAGGTCTCCGGCGACATCATCTTGTCGTCACCTCCGGCCGGTGCGAAGGTGAAGCCGTTGGGGGTGGAGAGCAGCAGGATGTCGTGCTCGCGGGCCTCGCGGCGTACCGCCTCGATGGCATCGCGCTGGCGCTCGCCCATGGCCTGCTTCAGCTCGTGCAGGCGGTTCTGGTACTCGTCGCCCTCGAATACCGCCGGGATCGCCGTGCGCAGCTCCTCCACCAGGTTCTCGATGTCGGCGCGCAGCACGCGACCCCGGCCCGTCGGCAGCGACAGGTGAATGGGCCGGGAGGGATCGTCGAAATTGTACAGGTAGGCGATGTCCGGTGGCGTCGGTTCATTGTGCGAGCGCTCGGCCAGGAAGCGCCCCACCATCTCGTGCATGCCGTGGCCGGTGTGGCCGAGCACGAAGAGGTTGTAGCCTTCGCTGCGCATCGCCGTGCCAAAACCGAGCGCGTCGCGGGCCCGCGTGTGGCCGCTGAGCAGGTCCAGCGAGCTGAGTTCGCTGCTCACCTCGAAATCGAAGGCGTCTTCCGGACAGGCCCGGTACGCCTGGTCGACGGACAGGGGGAGTGGTGCATCCATGGGTGCCAAGGCGATTGCCTCCTCTGCTCAGCGATTGCCCGGGGTCATCAGCCAGTATGGTCGAGTCGCCGCGTGGCCGCATGACGTGGGTCAAGCGCCGCCGCTGCGATAGCGGTGGATGCGCAGGCTGGGCAGGAAGGGCTCGGCTTCCAGGCGCTCGTCGCGGCGCCGGGCGCGGGTACGGGTCTCGGGCGGGGCGGCGGGGGGCGCGTTGCGATCGGGCAGTCGGCCGCGGGGGGCCGGCAGGAACAGCGGCAGGGCGACGTTCAGGGCGCGCCGGGTGCGGCCATCCTCCAGGGGCTCGGCGAAGAAGAGGTTGGCGCGCATCAGCGGCGCCTGCTCCTGCACCTGGGCGAGCGGCTCGCCGCTGGGCAGGCCGGCGAGCTTGCGCAGTTGGATGCGCACGTGGGGAGCGTCGCTGTCCAGCGCCAGCAGCTTCTGTTCCGCGTCGCGTACCGTCAGGCGCTTGATCGAGCGGCCGCTGGTGTACCAGGCCAGCCGCACCCGGGCTACCGGCGCCTCGGCCACGGGAATCGCCCGCCAGCACTGCTTGAGGTGCAACCGCGCCAGGCCGCTGCCGCGCAGGTGCTGGTGCAGCTCGGGGTGGCGGAAGGGCAGCACCGCCTTGATCTCGGCGACGAGCGGCGGGTGCTCGTCGCGGATGCGCGCGAGCAGCGCGGCGAAGGCGGCCTTGGCCGCGTTCACCGCCGCGACGTGTTCGAGCAGGTTATCGTCGGCTGCTACCAGGCCGACATGGCTGCGGGTGGCGCGGCCGTCCTGGCCGTCCTGATACCAGAAGTCGAGCAGGGCGTGGCGCAGCCACGCGGTGCTCGCCTCGGCCTGGAAGGCCCACGCCTCGCCGGGCGAGCGGGCGTAGGCGGCGAGCAGCACCTCGGTGCGCTCGATCAGGGCGTCGAAGGCGGTCTCGAGCTCGGCGAGCAGGCGATACTCGCTCTTTCGGGACTCTGGCGCCTGACTGGTGGCCATCTCAGCCGCCCCCGTCCTCTTGGGCGAGCGCTGCGATCGCCTGGCGGCCAAAGTCGAGCAGCGACCGATAATGATCCTGCTCGATGACGTCTTGAATGATCTGGGGATCCACGTCCAGATAGTCATGAACCAGCGCGTTGCGCAGGCCGACGACCTTACGCCAAGGCACCTCATGGCCGATTTGGCCGCGCTCGATCAGGTGTTCGAAGGCGCTGGCCGCATCGCTGGTCAGCCTGCCGATCTCGCGTCTTGCCCAATGCTTGGCGAGGCCAATGCAGCCTTCGATCAGCACCTGCAGGGTGCGCTCGGCGGCGTGACGTTCCAGGCGAGACCAGGGCCGATCGGCCAAGATCGTTTTCAGATTTGCGATATCGGTCTCGCATTCATCGAGATGATCACCCACTGCCATGAGATAGGCAGCGGTGGGTTTGGCTTCAGCCATGACGTCTCGCTCGCTGTGAGTAGTCCAGCTCCCAGCGCGAAAAGATCCGGGATTCGTGAGTCATGCGGACTTGCGGGTGTTGATCCAGCAGCAGCTGGCCCTCGCTGAGGATACTCCAGCCCAGAGGAATGGGGCAGATGGCCAGATCCACCACGCTCAGTCGACCCTCGGAAAGCCCTAGTGCTTTCTGCCAGTCCATCGCCAGAAGCTCGGGTCTCAGGCGGCGTTCGAGCGCGTCCGGTATCCAGTCAGTGAAGGCAACCGCGAGATCGTAATCGCTGCCTGAATGGTGATCCCCGCGGGCACGCGAGCCATAGAGCCAGAGTGCGGCGATCTCTTCACGCTGCTTGGCCAGCCCGATCAGCCGCTCCACCAGGGGGCTCTGTTCGTGCATCGTCACGCTTCCTTTGGTGCTGAAGAGAGTGCTGCTGAAGCGAGGCCCATCTCAGCCGTCCCGATCCGCGCGGGCGAGCCACTCGTCGATGTTGGCCTCGTCGAGGGCCGGCTCACCGGCGATACGGTGCGACTCATCGGCCCAGGCGCCCAGGTCGAGCAGCTTGCAGCGCTCGCTGCAGAACGGGCGGTAGGGGTTCGCCTCGCGCCACTCTACCTTGCGGTGGCATTGCGGGCAGTCGACGGTCAGGGGGTGGCTCTGTGATTGGCTCATAGGTGCGGTCGTATCGGGGATGTAGTGCTCATTCTAGCGAGGAACGCCCGGTGGATGACAGCCGCCGGTAGCGCTGGTCGAGTTCTCTGACCTGCTCCTCGAGTGCCGCCGCGTCGCCGCTGTTGTCGATGACGTCGTCGGCACGGGCGAGGCGCTCGCGGCGCGGCAACTGGGCGGCGACGATGGCGCGGGCCTGGGCCGCGTCGACATCGTCGCGTGCGGCGGTGCGGGCGATCTGCACGGCTTCCGGCACGTCGATCACCAGGCAGCGGTCGGCCATCTCATGCTGGCTCGATTCGAACAGCAGCGGCGAGACCAGCAGCACATAGGGCGCGCCGCCGGCCTGGAGCTGTTCGAGCCTGGCGACCAGGCGCTCGCGGATGCGCGGGTGGGTCACGGACTCCAGCCAGCGCCGCTCGGCTGGATCGGCGAAGACGATCTCGCGCAGCGCGCGGCGGTCGAGGCTGCCGTCGGCATGCAGCACGCGCTCGCCGAAGCGCGCGGCGATCTCGGCCAGCGCCGGCTCGCCGGGGGCGACGACCTCGCGGGCCACGTCGTCGGCATCCACCCAGGGGATGCCCAGCCGCTCGAAGGCGCGCGCCACGGTGGATTTTCCCGAGGCGATACCCCCGGTTACGCCGATGATCACGGCTGAACTCCTTCCGCTGTCAATGACATATTCAATGGTAAAGTGACATATCCTAACGTAGCTAGACGCAGGAGGGGGCATGGCTTCCGAGGACATTCGCTGGCTTCAGCGATTGCAGAACTTCCGCCGGGCCATGGCACAGCTGGATGACGCCATGGCCCTCATGCAGCAACGAGAACTCTCCAATCTGGAGAAGCAGGGAGTGATCCAGGGCTTCGAGTACAGCTACGAGCTGGGCTGGAACACGCTCAAGGATTATCTGATCTGGCAGGGCATTGCCGGTCTCGTGGGCTCGCGGGATACCATTCGCGAGGGCTTCAGCAAGGGGCTGATCGAGGATGGCAAGGGGTGGATGCAGATGCTGACCGACCGCAACCGTACTTCGCATACCTACGACGAGGCCGCTGCCGAGGCGATCCTCAAGAGTATTCGCGAGCGCCACCATCCGCTGCTCAAGGCACTGGAGAACACCCTGACGAGCATCGCGGAGCAAGAGCAGTGAAATGCAACGATACCGGGCTGGATAGCGATTCGGTTGATGCCATCCGTCGCGTGCTGGGTGAGTCTCCTGCCGTGGAGGCGGCCATCCTCTATGGCTCCCGCGCCAAGGGCACCTACCGGCCGGGTTCGGATATCGACCTGACGTTGATCGGAGATACGCTCACGCATGCCGATTTGCTCGATATCGAGCTGGCACTGGACGACTTGTTATTGCCGTGGAAGATCGACCTGTCGCTCCACCATGCCCTGGCCAACGAGGCGCTGCTCGAGCATATCGCGCGCGTGGGGGTGACGCTCTATCGTCGCCATGACGATACGCCTTCCGCGGGCTCTGACGGCACCCGCTGATTGCCTACGTCACGCCCACGTAAGCCGCCATCAGCGGCTCGCCGGCGAGCAGCGCGACCCAGCCGGCCACGGCGAGGTAGGGGCCGAACGGCAGGGGGGCGCCGCGCAGGCGGGGCAGGGCGAGCTGCACGGCGATGCCGACCAGCGCCCCGGCCCCGGCGGCGAGGATCAGCACCAGCGGCAGGTACTGCCAGCCGAGCCAGGCGCCCAGTGCGGCGAGCAGCTTGAAGTCGCCGTAGCCCATGCCCTCCTTGCCGGTGACGAGCTTGAACAGCCAGTAGACGCTCCACAGGGCGAGATAGCCCGCCATGGCGCCGATCACCGCGTCGGCCAGTTGCAGCGGCTGGAACAGCAGTTGGTAGACGAGGCCCGCCCACAGCAGCGGCAGGGTGATCAGGTCCGGCAGCAGTTGGGTGCGAAAGTCGATCACCGCGAGCGCCAGCAGCGTCAGGCAGGCGCCGAACACGAAGAGCGCCGGCCAGGTGGGGCCGTAGAGCGCCAGCACGGCGAGCGCCAGCACGCCGCCGGCCAGCTCGACCAGGGGATACTGCGGACTGATGCGGGCGCCACAGTGGGCGCAGCGACCGCGGCGCTTGAACCAGCCGATGAGCGGCAGGTTGTCGTGCCAGGCGATGGGCTGCTCGCAGCGTGGGCAGATCGAGCGCGGCACCAGCAGGTTGAAGCGCGGGCGTTCCTCCTCGGGCAGCTCCAGTGCCTCGCGCGCCTCGGCGCGCCAGCCATGCATCAGCATCACCGGCACACGCACGATCACCACGTTGAGGAAGCTGCCCAGGCACAGGCCCAGGACGGCGACCAGCGGCCAGAGGAGGGCGGGGGGGAGGTCGGTCAATGGCAATGCCCCTCTGTTTGGCCATGACGTCTGTTCGTCTTGATACTGGTGAGCAGGCGCACCTCCGCCAGTTCCCGGTCGGGAGTCTGCTCGGCTTCCCAGACATCCAGTGCGGTTTGCATGTTCAGCCAGCTCGCAACCGAGGTATTGGTGGCTTTGGAAAGACGTTGTGCCAGCTCTCTGCTGCACGGGACATGCCCGTTGACGAAAGCGGAGAGGTGCTTGCGGGAGATCCCGAGCGCTTCAGCGGCACGCGAGATGCTGACGCCCAGAGGCTCGAGCACGTCATGCTTGAACACGGCGCCGGGATGGGAAGGCTTGCGGTGACGTTGGCGGCTCATGGGGTAGCCTCTCAATGATACTGCTCGTAATCCACGACAATGGCATCCTTACCTTCGAATGCGAAAGTGAGACGCCAGGCGCCTGATACATCAATGGCATAGCGCCCTTTCATGCGTCCCTTCAAAGCATGCAAGCGATATCCGGGTAAATCCATGTCGCTTGGCCCGGTAGCGGCATCCAGTCGGTCCAGCCGGGTACCCAGCTTCTCCGCATGCTTCGGATTTATGCCACGGGTGCTACCGTCATAGAAAAAATCTTCCAATCCCTTGTGACGAAAGCTCTTGATGGCCATCCCTGTAACCTGGTTGGTAGCAGTTTATTCGGGTTTCTTCGGGCCTGCAACCGGATTGGTGGCAGTCGAGGTCTGAGTGGCTCTTCGGTCTTGTGCCAATGATTGTTTCGCCTGCTCCCTTGCTTTGGCGACGATTTCAGGATCGACCCGCTTGAGCAAGTCAGAAAGTGGCTTGGTCATTGAGCCTCCTTACAACACCGTCCCCAGCTCGAAGATCGGCAGGTACATCGACACCACCAGGCCGCCGACCAGCACGCCGAGCACCACGATGATGAAGGGCTCGAGCAGCGAGGTGAGGGCGTCGACCTTGTTGTCGACCTCCTCCTCGTAGTAGTCGGCCACGCGGTTGAGCATGGTGTCGAGCGCGCCGGACTCCTCGCCGATGCCGACCATCTGCACCGAGAGCGGCGGGAAGCGTTCGGTCAGGCGCATGGCGAAGTGCAGCTGCTGGCCGGTGGCGACATCCTCGCGCACCTGCTCGATGGCGCGCTGGTAGACCAGGTTGCCCGCGGCGCCGGCGGCGATGTCCAGCGAATCGACCATCGGCACCCCGGCGCCGTAGGTGGTGGCGAGCGTGCGCGAGAAGCGGGCCACGGCGGACTTGTCGAGGATGTCGCCGATCACCGGGATCTTCAGCGCGAAACGGTGCACGCGGTAGGCGAACTGCTCGGAGCGCCGCATGCCCTGGCGCAGCAGGAAGATCGCCGCCGCCAGGCCGCCCACGCCGTGCAGCCAGTAGGCCTGGGCGTAGTCGGAGAGCGTGATGGTCATCTGCGTCATCACCGGCAGCTCGGCGCCGAAGCCGTGGAACAGGCTCTCGAACTGCGGCACCACCTTGATCAGCAGCAGCGCCGTGACCCCCACGCCTACGGCGATGACCGCCGCCGGGTACCACAACGCCTTCTTCACCCGCCCCTTGAGCGACTCGACCTTCTCCTTGTAGGTGGCGATGCGATCGAGCATGCGGTCGAGCGAACCGGAGGCCTCGCCCGCCTCCACCAGGTTGCAGAACAGCGAGTCGAAGTGCTCGGAGTGGCGGCGCAGCGACTGGGAGAAGCTCGCCCCGGCCGCCACCTCGTTCATCATCTGCTGCACCACGGCGCTCATGGCCGGCTTGCGCAGGCTCTCGGCCACCACCTGGAAGGCCTGGATCACCGGCACGCCGGCGCGCAGCATGGTGGCCATCTGGCGGGCGAAGAGCATCACGTCGCGCGGCTTGACGCGGCCCATGCCGCCGGCGACCCCGCCCTTGCGCCGGATGCTCTTGACGATGATGTTCTGCCCCGCCAGTTCCTTCTCCACCTCGATCTTCTGGCTGGCCACGACCTCGCCCTTGACGGACCGGCCGCCGGGACCCTTGCCCGTCCATTTCCAGCGGTAGAGCTTGAGCTTCTTGCGCGGTTGCTGTGCGGTTTGCGTTGCCATCGGGTGTCCTGCCAGGGGTTACAGCGGGCATGATGCCCGTCAGTCTTTGGTCACACGATTGATTTCGGTCAGGCTGGTGATGCCCTGCATCACCTTGAGCAGGCCGCTGCGCCGCAGGTCGGGGTGCCCCTCCTGGCGCGCCAGCTGGTCGAAGTCGAGCGAGTTGCCCTGACGCATGATCAGCTGGCTCATGGCGCTGGAGATGGGCACCACCTCGTAGACGCCGACCCGTCCCTTGTAGCCCTGGGTGCAGTGCTGGCAGCCCACCGCTTCAAAGACGGTCGCACCGTCCACCTCCTGCTCGGTGAAGCCCTCGCGCAACAGCGCCTCGCGGGGGATCTCCGCGGGCTGACGACACTGCTTGCACAGCCGCCGCGCCAGGCGCTGGGC
Organism: Billgrantia azerbaijanica; assembly: GCA_004551485.1. Classification (GTDB taxonomy): domain Bacteria; phylum Pseudomonadota; class Gammaproteobacteria; order Pseudomonadales; family Halomonadaceae; genus Halomonas; species Halomonas azerbaijanica. Next base: position 39,289 of record SBLD01000006.1, read on the forward strand.
GATGATCAGGCTCACGGAACTGGCGATGTTGAACGGGGCCACGCCCATGTTGGCCAGGCGGGTGAGGGTCTCCGCCGCCGAGTTGGTGTGCACCGTGGAGAGCACCAGGTGGCCGGTCTGTGACGCCTTGACGGCGATCTCGGCGGTCTCCAGGTCGCGGATCTCGCCGACCATCACCACGTCCGGGTCCTGGCGCAGGAAGGCGCGCAGGGCGCTGGCGAAATCCAGGCCGATCTTGGGCAGCACGTTCACCTGGTTGACCCCGGGCACCTTGATCTCCACCGGGTCCTCGGCGGTACAGATATTGCGCTCCACCTGGTTGAGGATGTTGAGCCCGGTGTAGAGCGTCACCGTCTTGCCGCTGCCGGTGGGGCCGGTGACCAGGATCATGCCCTGGGGGTCGTCGAGTACGCCCTCGTAGAGCGCGCGCTGCTCCGGCGTGAAGCCGAGCGCGTCGATGCCGATCTGTGCCGAGGCCGGGTCGAGGATACGCAGCACGATCTTCTCGCCGTAGACCGTGGGCAGCGAGTTGACGCGGAAATCGATGGTGCGGTTCTTCGACACCTTGAGCTTGATGGCGCCATCCTGCGGCAGGCGGCGCTCGGAGATGTCGAGGCGCGCCATTACCTTGAGACGGGCGGCGATGCGCGTGCGCATGGCAAACGGCGGCCGGGCCGCCTCGAGGAGCATGCCGTCGATGCGCATGCGCACCCGGTAGCTGGTCTCGTAGGGCTCGAAGTGGATGTCCGAGGCGCCGCGGCGGATGGCATCGAGCAGGATCTTGTTGACGAACTTGACGATGGGCGCGTCTTCCGCGGCGCTTTCGGCCGCGTCGGTGGTGCCCTCCTCGTCGCTGTGTTCGCCCTGGTCGTACTCCAGCTCGCCGAGGGCCTCGTCGACGCTGCCCAGTTCGTCCATCAGGCTGGCCTCGCTCTGGGCCAGGTAGGCCTCGAGCACCGGGATCAGTTGGTCGGCGGGGCAGAGCACCGCTTCGATGCTGAGTCCGGTGGCGAACTGCAGGTCGTCGAGCTGGGCCAGCGTGGAGGGGTAGGGCACGGCCACCGTGAGCCGGTGGCCGCGCCGTGCCAGCGGCACCACGCTGAGCTTGCGCAGCAGTTTCTCGGGGTACTCCCCGGCCGGCGGCAGGCTGGCGAGGCGTACGGCATCGAGATCGACGATCGGCAGGCCATACTCCCAGGCGGCACTGAGCGTGGCCGGGCGCGCGGTGACCAGGCCGGCATCGATCACGTGGCGCAGCAGCGTCACCTCGGACTCCCGCGCCTCCTGCTCGGCGCGCTGTGCCGCGGCGGGCGAGAGGTGACCGTCCTCCACCAGGCGGCGTGCCAGCCCGCGCAGCCCCTGTGCCTGGGCCGCGCGCTTGAGCGGTGCGCTCGATGCTCCCTGCTCCGCAGGTGCCTGTGGCGGCGTTCGGTAGTCGTTCATGGCAACCCTGTCCTGCAGCCTCGGCCCGGTGTGGCGCCTGTTGGTGCCACCAGGCGATGAAAAAACACTGTTTTCAGTGTAACCCGCCGCGATCGTCAAGTGCAGCGCCGGTGCCATCATGCCCTAGGCGGGCTCTCAACGATCTAGTACATTACGCTGAGTTTGACACTGGACAAAGGTATGTGATTCATCCCTTGCCAGATAGCGAGGCGCCGCATACTGTCAGGTCATGAGGCCGGATGACGAGCCGGCCAGCCGTCACCGTCGGGTGGCGACACGAGAGAAACCCCGCAGCATCCCCTTGGGGGTGCCGGATACGCGAAAGGGCAACACAAGGGGACCCAGGGCAATGAACGAGACAGTCGAGATGAATGAAGTGAGCGAAGAACGAGTGGTCAAGCAGGGGCAGGGCGGTTTTACCCTGATTGAACTGCTGATCGTGGTGGCGATTATTGGGATTTTGTCTGCTATTGCAGTTCCTGCCTATCAGGATTATACGGCTCGTGCACAAGTTACCGAAGGGCTGGCTTCACTTGCATCAGCTAAGGCTACAGTGTCTGAAAATATTTTTTCGGGTGCGACTGATGATTGTGCAGGAGTAAGTACTGGTACGATTGGAAATACTACGCTTGCATGTAATGCGGGGACGCTTACTGCAACAGTTGCAACCAGCCAAGGGAATGTGCCACTTCAGTTGGCGCCTACAGAAACTGGTGGCGGTATAACGTGGGCATGTTCTACTACTGCTTCAGATGATTTGGTTCCTTCAAATTGTCGGTAATATGAAGCTGCTACATGTAATTTTAATTAGTTGTATCATATCGTGTTGCGGCCAGTGCTCCTGGCCGCTTTTTTACTGGTTTTCCAGGCATTGCGCCCAGTGCTTGGTAGACGCTGTTTCCGAGGATGGTGCTTCTGGATGGCATTGGTGTAGAAGTCCTCTCTACGCTAGATGAGGCAAAGTGCTGGGCAATGTCAATGGATTGCCATCATCTGTCTTTGGGATTCCATTGTATGATCGGGTAGGGTTTGCAGAACATGGGCGGTGCAATACTTACTCCATCAGGTACGATGTTGCCATGACTCATTGCTACCGCCATCTCATCTTTGAAGACCGTGGTAGCGTCATCGGCGTTGTTTTCCACCTATCCCGACGACGGTGCCTGCACGACGATTACCGTCAACGGCGAGTCGCTGGAAGGCGTGCCTCGCGCACCCGGTGATGCCGAGGCGCTGCAGGTGGTCGAGCTGGGGTTTGCGCCAGCAGGCGACTGAACTGGCTACATGGCTTCTTCTTTCACCATCAACGTTCCCTTTCTCTTCTAGCTTGGAAACTCGACCAGAAGACTGCGCATCAAGAGGGGTGGTGAAGATTTACAGTAGCTGCATATTTGCCCCTGCCGATGGAATTCTGGTAAAAAACAGGCCACGCTGTTGTCATGTAGGCGCCAATAAGGTATTTATTGGCGCCGCATCCCATACATTCACACTCAGCAAGGAAATCGATCATGTCCCTACTCAGCGAGTTCATCCAGAAGGAACAAGAGCTCAAGCGCCTCCAGGAGGAGATGGAGAAGCTCCAGAACGACGACCGTCTCAAGGCGGAACTGGCGTTCAAGGAGAAGCTCGAGGCGCTGATGCGCGAATACGGCAAGAGCGCCGCCGATGTCATCCAACTGCTCGACCCGCAGGCGGGCGCCAAGCCCGCGGCCAAGGCGCCGGCGGCCAGCGGTGGGCGTCGCAAGCGCAAGCTGAAGATCTACAAGAACCCCAATACCGGGGAAGTCGTGGAGACCCGCGGCGGTAACCAGAAGACTCTCAAGGCGTGGAAGGACGAGTACGGCTCCGAGATCGTCGAGAGCTGGCTGGTGCGCGTCGAGGCGTGATGTTCTCTGGCTATGCGTGGGGGCAGGTTGCAGCCATAATGACGGTAAGCCCGATACGAGTGGGGGCGTCATGCGCCTGACGCCGCAGCAGCAAACCGTCATCAAGTCTGTCTTGAAGCGCCATTTCGGCGACGCTTCGGCTATCCGCCTGTTTGGCTCGCGAGTCGATGATGCTGCCAAGGGAGGGGATATCGACTTGTATATCGAGCCGGAGATTCAGGAACCTGACCGCCTTGTCGATGCCAAACTCAAGGCCTTGGTTGAACTGCGCCGTGAATTGGGGGATCAGAAGATCGATCTGGTGATTCGCCGACGGGAGGCGCCAGCCCTGCCGATCTATCGCGTGGCGAGGGAGACGGGAACGCCGCTATGAATCAACGCCAGCAACAGTTTGAGGTGGCTCTCGAGACCTGTGACCGACATGCCGCGCGATTGTCCTGGGCGATGCAGACCCTCGCCAGTCAGTTTCCCTTGACGCCGGAAGCGCTCGAGCGCTTGTCAGCCATTGATCTGGCGGTAATGGACCAATTCGTCATCCGCTACTCCAAGCTCCAGGATGCCATGGGGGCCAAGTTGCTGCCCTCCGTCCTTGACCTGACCCAGGAGCAGGGGGAGTTGCGAACGTTTATTGATAAGCTGAATCGGCTCGAGAAGATCGGTGCCCTTGAATCTGCCGAGAAGTGGCAAGAGCTGCGGGAAATGCGTAACCAGTTCGCGCATGACTACCCGAATGATCCTGAAATACAAGCCAACTTGCTGAACAAGGCTTACCCTGGCTGGGGATTTGCTGAGCGCATTGGATAGTGTCAAGGCTTTCTGTGAGCCCTACCGTTAAGGCTCCTCGCGCCACTCGTTAGTTTCCAAGGCTTGCTTATTTGCCCCTGCCGATGGAATTCTGGTAAAAAACAGGCCACGCTGTTGTCATAGAGGCGCCAATACGGTATTTATTGGCGCCGCATCCCATACATTCACACTCAGCAAGGAAATCGATCATGTCCCTACTCAGCGAGTTCATCCAGAAGGAACAGCAGCTCAAGCGCCTCCAGGAGGAGATGGAGAAGCTCCAGAACGACGACCGTCTCAAGGCGGAACTGGCGTTCAAGGAGAAGCTCGAGGCGCTGATGCGCGAATACGGCAAGAGCGCCGCCGATGTCATCCAACTGCTCGACCCGCAGGCGGGCGCCAAGCCCGCGACCAAGGCGCCGACGGGCAGCGGTGGGCGTCGCAAGCGCAAGCTGAAGATCTACAAGAACCCCAATACCGGGGAAGTCGTGGAAACCCGTGGCGGTAACCAGAAGACCCTCAAGGCGTGGAAGGACGAGTACGGCTCCGAGATCGTCGAGAGCTGGCTGGTGCGTGTCGAGGAGTGAGTTTTTGCGTGCCGGGCGACGAGTCCCGGCATGCTTGTTACTTTGTCGCCTGGTTGTCTCCCAGCAGCGGCAGTTGTACTTCCAGCCCGCGCGGATGCCAGTGCACCTGCACGGGATCGCCACTGGCGTAGCGGTGATTGTTGGGCAGCCCTTGGCTGACCAGGTACTCGACGGCCGACGGCACTTCGCTGAATGCCTCAACCACCAGGCACGCGTGCTGCCGCGCGGGCAGTTTCAGCAGTCGAAAGGTCGGGGGGATGGCGATGCAAGTGGCCGCCTGCGGCGCGACCAATACGCCGAGATCGATCCGCTCCTGGGTGGTGGGCAGCGGCAGTCCGTGTACCACGGCCACGGCGGGCGCCTTGCGCAGGCGAGTGGGCAGGATATCGTCACCGTGGGTCTGTGTGGCGAGCTTGGTTAGGTCGCCGATGCGGCGCGGCGTTTGATAGAGGCGTGTCACCAACGCTTGACGGGCCGCATGTTGACGAATGTCGAAAGGTGGTGGGTCGTCACCAGAGCGCAGGTCGTACAGTCGCTTTCGCTGCTTCTGCCGGAACTGGCGCGGGCTCTGCGCGAAGTGGCGCTGAAAGGCGCGGCTGAATGCCGAATGGTTGCGGTAACCGCAGTGCTCGGCAATGGTGGCTATACTGTGGGGGGTGAGAGCGAGCAGTCGTGCGGCCTTTTCCAGCCGCAGGATGTCGCGATAGGTGCTGGGAGAGAGCCCGAAACACTGCTTGAACCTGCGCCGAACCTGTGAGCTCGAATAGCCGAGGCGGTTGGCCAGATCGTCGATTCCCTGCTGGCTATCCAGGTGGTCCTGCAGCCAGATTTCCGCTCGCATCATTTCTTTGAACACTATCTGGCCCCTGCGTACCTGCTGGCGACAGTTTCAGTCCGCCGCTCTGCCATATCAGCCGATACCGATCTCGCGGTGTCGGACGGTGATGGTCTCTACTTTGGTTTCCGCATGTCGATTGGCTTTTGTGCCTATCTTTATGCGCTTTGAGCGTCGTCAAAGGCAAGTTTGGCGAGCCTCGCTGAGCGATTGTGCACACTTTTGGGGCAAGAGTGTTAGGCTGGGCGGGCATGAAAATTGGAATCGGTATTGGAAGGCCCAATGTTTCGCCGTTAGCGGAATAGACGGTATACTTTTGGCTTGCCACCGTTCGAGTGCCGCCCGGCACTTGGTCACAGATGGATGCAGATGAAACAGAAACCCAACCGACCCATGGACGAGCGCGAGAAGCTGCGCAAATTTCGTGAACTGGACGATGCCTTCGCCGAGGCGCTGCGCGAACTCGACAATCCCGCAGCCAGGCGCGACATTCCCACCGGCCCGCCGGTACGTAGCCTGGAAGCGCAGGAGCAGGACGAGACGGCACGCCAAGAGGCCTTCGAGGAGCGCCTGCGGGCCTTGATGCAGGAATACGCCCAGCCCGACGAGAGCGTGACCCACCTGCTGCGCACCCTGCAGTCGCTCGGCCGCATCGCCTGAGCGGGGCATGGCCTACTTCCTGGTGATGGGGGGGCTTGCGCTCTCCGCGTCCTTTGCCTTGGGCTGGGCCCTGTGGCGCAGCCTACGCTGGCTGCTGGGCTGTCTTTCGGGTGACCGCGGCTCGCGCAAGCCTGCGAAGACGCGCAAGCCCGCCCGGCAAAACAAGCGCCAAGCCGCGAAGCGTTCAACGAAGGCCGACTCTCGCCGCAAGGCTGAAGCCAAGCCAGCTTCCCGCCCGCGCCGCGAGCCGGGCCGCTTCACCCGTTGGCTGGCCGGCTGGCATGCCGCGCTGCCGCTGGCCCTGGTGGCGAGCCTCGTTTACCTCGTCGCCCGCTTGGCCGAATACGGCCTGCAGTTCCGTCCTCCTCATGCCGCGCCCGGCGGCTACCATACGATCGTCATCGTGCTGGGCTGGCTGGCAGCGGGGCTGCTGCTGGCGGGGCTCGTTCAGCGGCTGGCGGCGTGGCGGTGTCGCTGATGTCCTGCCCGGGGCGGTGTCTTTACCCGTCGCTGCTCGGTCGCAAGCACGCATGGGCCGGCAATGCACCGTGCGGATAGCCAACAAAGTTTAATTTGCTGATGCCGATGGCTTACAATCGCCCCGTTCATCGACAGGAGATAGGCCGCTTGCCATCCATCAATACCAACCTCATGGCCATCAAGGGCCAGGCCCAGCGTCAGAGCACCCAGTCGGATCTTGCTTCGACCATCGAGCGACTCTCTTCCGGGTTTCGTATCAACGCCGCGAAAGACGATGCTGCCGGTCAGGCCGTTGCCAATCGCCTGGAAGCCAACCTTCGGGCAGGTGATGCCGTTTCCCAGGGCGTGAACGACGGTATCAGCCTGGTGCAGACCGCCGAGGGTGGGCTGGACGCCATCAACGATCTGCTGCAGCGCTCCAGGCAGTTGGCCGTGCAGGCTTCCAGCGAGGCTCTTTCAGACAGTGACCGAGCCAGCATCAACAGCGAATTCAAGCAGCTGCGCGATGAAATCGACCGTATCTCGCGAGCGACAGAAATCTTTGGCCAGCACCCACTGGCGCCAAGCAGCGAGGGAAAGACCGTTCCCAAACAGTTGGGTGACACGGCCTCGCTGGGCGATACACTGCCGGTCGATGGCTCCTGGGGGAGTTATTCTTCCGGCATCGTGTCTACCGCCTTCATCCCCAAAGGGGCTGAGAACGTCACCTTGGAAATTGACTCGCTCGGTCTAGACGACGACATCCAGCTATTCGCTCGTGATGGCACGCACTTGGTAGGTACGCCACTGCAGGGCACGGATCCTGACGTTGTATGGGCAAGCAACGCTGTTCATAGCCCGGCTGACGCCGATAACCTGGTGCTCACCGAAGCTAACGGTTTTCTCCCGGGCGCCAGCTATGATGATGCGCAGCTGCTGGAGGGGGGAGGTAGCTTCGACCTCAGTGGCAGCGCGACCGGCTCCTACAACGGCATGACCTTCACCTACAGCGGCGATGGCGACCGCTATGAGAGTGGCGGCGACTACAACGACGGCACCAATGGTGTCGAGCGGCATGAGCGGCTGAATATCGACGAAGCCAAGGAGGATCTCGTACTGCTGGTGGTGGGGAGCGGTGCCTTCAATGCCAAGGCGACGTGGGATGCCATGCCGGAGGCCACTGAACAACTGCCACCGCCTCCGCCGCCGCACAGCAAGCCAGTGGAGATCGTTACCAGCGCCAATTACGGCGATGCCATGGGCAAGGTGACAATTGAGCCAACGCCAGCCGACAGCGTTTCGCTGAAGATTGACGAGACAGAGCTCGATCCGGCGGAGAGGGCGCGCGAGGCCTTGGGGGAGCTGCAGGCTGCCCTCAACCAAGTGGATGACTACCGCAGTCAGTATGGTGCCGTGAACAACCGCTTCGCGAGCGTGCTGGAGACCCAGGCACAGCAAGACCTCAACACGGCAGAGGCGCGCTCCCGTATCCTGGATGCCGATTACGCCGAGCAGACGGCCCGCCTGGCCAAGGCCCAGGTTGTCATGCAGGCGGGGGATGCCGTGCTGGCTCAGGCCAACCAGAACCCACAGACCGTGCTCACCCTGCTGGAGCAGGGTAGTTGATCCTTGGAAGCTGATTCGGCCGGCGTGCCGTGCCGGCTGTCCCGCCTGTCAACGCCTCAAGAAATTTTTTTCACCCTTACCCTAAAGTCTTCCTGCGTACCGCCGTTAAAGGAGGTAACGGCCAACGGCGCCGTTGCGGCAGGCCCCACCGTTGCAAGGCTCGGGGCGGCCAATGGAGCCCTCAACGAAGAAGGAATGATCTCATGTCCGTGATCAATACCAACATCACCTCGATGATCGGTCAGCAGAACCTGCTGAAGAGCCAAAACGCCCTGTCCACATCCATGGAGCGCCTCTCTTCCGGCCTGCGCATCAACAGCGCCAAGGACGATGCTGCCGGTCAGGCCATCGCTAACCGCATGAGCGCCCAGATCACCGGTCTAGCTCAGGCCCAGCGCAACGCTAACGACGGTATTTCCGTTGCGCAGACAGCTGAAGGTGGCTTGAATCAGGTCAACGACAACCTTCAACGCATCCGCGAGCTGAGTGTGCAGGCGTCCAATGACACCAACTCTGCCGACGACCTGAAGTCCATTCAGGATGAGATCGATCAGCGCCTTAACGAGATCGACCGCATTTCTGCGGAAACCGACTTCAACGGCGTTAAGGTGCTGTCAGACGATCAAAAACTCCGGATACAGGTGGGATCCGAGGATAATCAGACTATCGAGATTAGTCTGGAAGAAATTAATGCTAAAACCTTGGGACTGGATAGTTTCTCTGTCTCGGGCCCTGAGGGCACCCCGGCTGCTGCAACGACCACTAATTTCCAAGATTCCTACGGTGACACTACCTCTATTGTTGATTCAGCTGTAACTGACTTTGATACAGATTTGGCTACCAACTTGGGTATTGCTAGTACCAGTGTAACCGTCACTACTGCTGATGCATTGGTCGATAGTGATGGCAACTATTATGCCCAAGTCACTATTAACACGACTGATACCGCGGAACTGGCGACTCTGGAAGCTCAGGGGCTGGATGTGGAGAGTGGCGTGACGGCAACCTTCTACGTCGCGCTTGATCCGCAGTCTGCAGCTACTTCTACCACTACGGCAACCTTTACTGTGGCCACCTCGGCAGCAACTGCTGATGCTCTGGTGACTCAAGGTACCACCGATCCAATGGCTGCTATCGATAGCGCACTTAAGCAGGTTGATAGCCTCCGCTCCGACCTTGGTGCGATCCAGAACCGTTTCGACTCCGCCATTACCAACCTGGCCACCAACGAGACTAATCTGTCAGCGGCCCGCTCTCGTATTGAGGATGCCGATTATGCGAAGGAGGTAGCTAACATGACCAGAGCGCAGATCCTTCAGCAGGCTGGCACCTCTGTGCTGGCACAAGCCAATCAGGTTCCGCAGAACGTCCTCTCACTGCTGGGGTAAGCTTCAAAGCCCAGAATTGGGAAACATAACCCTTCTATATAAGGCTGTCTATGGACAGCCTTTTTTGCTACCGTGCCACAAGATTGACGAGTAAGCCCTATTTTTCTCAACAGCTGCAGGTTTGATATGGGTCGAGCCAATAGAAAACGAATCGGGCGTAAGGGGTGGGGAAAGCAAACACCTGAGGAAGCTATTCAAAAGGCAAGGGAGGCAGCCAAAAAGTCCCCTCGGGATGTTAATGTCTGGAAGGTATTGGGTGAGCGATTGTGTAACGCCAATCAATATGAGGAAGCCATTCAGGCGCTTGAGGAAGCTCTTCAATTAGACTCGGAAGATCCACAAGCACTTGCCTTGCTGGGACGCGCCGAGCATCGTCTTGGTAATGTTAAACGTGCTATTGAGCTTTTGCACAAGGCTGTTGAGTCACAGGATGATTATGCTTTTGCACATAATTATTTGGCATACTTGTATCGTTACGAAAGCAATTTTGAAAAATCATTAAAATACAGCAAATTGGCATGTGTTCACGCGCCGGATAATTTCCATTATTATATTACACTGGGAAATGCCTATGAGGGTCTGCATGATTTTGATAATGCAAGATCTGCTTATGAGCAATCTCTTTCGATAAATGGTAATAATTTTTCTGCCTTAAATAATTTAGGCAATATTGAGAAGGCTGTTGGCAATCTCGATGCTGCAATTCGTTATTACGAAAAAGCGCATGAGGTATCTGGCGAATATTGTTTTGCCTACTCTAACAAAGTAGTTACGCTACACTACCATCCTGATATATCTGCGGAGGCGATTACAAGAGCATGTCGGCAGTGGAATGAGATATTTGCTCCCAAAGCGATTGTCAAGCGCGCGAAGCCTAAGTTTTCTTCGCCAGATAAAGTTGTTCGTCTAGGCTTGTTTTCAGATGGTTTTCGTCGACACCCTGTTGGATACATGATTACTCGGGCTGTTAGTCTTCTTTCTAACTCCTCGTTCGAGCTGTTTTTCTATACTTCTAATAATGATGAGGACGGCATTACGGCCATGTTGAAAGGCGTGGCGAGGAAGTGGAAAGGTGTGCAGCATCTGAGTGATGAAGCCTTCTCTGAACTCATTGTTCATGACCAGATTGATATATTGCTGGATCTTACTGGGCATAATTCCGGGAATCGAATGCTAGCAATTGCCAAGGAGCCGGCGCCCGTGATTGTTAAATGGGTAGGAGGGCTTATTAACACAACTGGTGTTGAGGCAATTGACTATTTGATCTCCGATTCAATTGAAACGCCAAGTGGCGTTGATAGTGATTATTCGGAAAAGCTGATTCGCCTGCCTGATGACTATATCTGCTACTCCCCACCACGGCATGCACCGCCTGTCTCACCGCTTCCGGCAAAAGAAAAAGGATATATCACATTAGGGTGCTTCAATAACCCAAGCAAGATCAACGATGTGGTTCTTCGTGAGTGGGCAAAGATTCTCGATGAACTTGATAATTCTCGTATCTACCTCAAGGGAATGCAGTTCAGTGATGTGTCTTTTGCTCAACGGGTTAAAGGAAAGCTTGTAGAGTTCGGTGTCGAGGAGTGGCGTGTTACCGTTGAAGGGCCCTCTGGGCATAAGGAGCTTCTTTCTTGTTATAATAAGGTCGATATCGCATTGGATCCTTGGCCTTACTCGGGTGGATTGACTACCTGCGAGGCACTATTGATGGGAGTCCCGGTGGTAACGCTGCCTGGGCCCACCTTTGCCGGCCGCCACAGCGCCACCCACTTGGTGAATGCAGGGATGCCGGAACTGGTGGTCAATAGCTGGGAGGAGTACCGGGAGCGCGCAGTGGAATTGGCCTCCGACTTGGATAGCCTGGCGACGATTCGCCAACATCTGCGTCAAGTGCTGTTGGAATCTCCGGTTTGCGATGCCCCGCGCTTTGCTCGTCACCTCACCACCGCGCTGCGCGCAATCTGGCAGCGCTATTGCGAAGGGAAAGCTCCAGCCGCTTTGACGTTCGATAAAGAGGGATGGGCTACATTCGAAGGCGAGAGCGAGCCGGTAGAGATCATCGAGCCAGAAGCACTGGAAGCGGAAAGCAACCGTTTTCGCTGGAACTTTACGGGCAAGGTGATCGTGATTGACAGCGGCGCCAAGCTGATGCGCAGCGGTGCCGTGGATGGCCTGGCAAAACTCGGCGCCTTCGGTATCGTGGCTTTCGATCCAGCTAGCCGGATAGCCACTCCCGAGCGCTTTGCCAATCGTGACGATGTGCAGCTATTCCCCCATGCTAGCCTGGGCAACGGCGAACCAGCCACTCTCTACGCTACCCTCGACCCGGCTGCCAGCGCTACGCTGGAACCCTTGCCGGCGGAGAGCCTTGAACCCGAGCAGGAAAAAGCAACCCAGGTTTTGACGAAATTGTCTGTCAATACAGTGAGCCTGGATAGTATCGAAGGCCTGGAAAGCCTCGATTGGCTGATCCTCGACGAACATAATGATGCAATGGCCATTCTTGAAAATGGTGTGCATGCGTTGAAAGACACCTTGCTGCTGCAGGTGCGTTTGGCGTTTCAGCCCACTCATCACAATCAACCTAGTTTCGCTCAGGTCAGCCACTGGGCCAGCCAACACGGATTCCGTTTCTACCGCTTCAACGATGAGTGCCACCGCAGCCTGATGCCGGAAAGCGTGCCAGCTGCGTATCGCCAAGCCACGGAACTGCACAGTGCCGATGCGCTGTACCTGCCGAGCCATGAGCGCATGGCGAGCTTGAGTGATAACCAGCGCATGAAGCTGGCATTCCTGCTGGATACGGTGTTTGGTGCCAAGGATGCTGCATATCGACTGTTGGCTGAGGCTGATGAGGAGAAAGCGGAACAATGCTTGTTTAGCCTTGGCTATTATAAAGAACCTAGAGAAAAAAGTGGCGTGCCAGACGATGAGAAAGGTGTGTCTGGGATGGCTGTTCCTGATGCGCCTTTTATGACCTCAAGTGAGCGCACACTCTTCAAACGTTCGCTGGAATCTGCTCGAAACTACTTTGAATTTGGTAGTGGTGGTTCAACGGTCTGGGCCGTTGAGGAGGGGCTGACGGCCTATGGCGTGGAAAGCGATCGGCAGTGGGTGAGTGGCTTGAAAGAAAAGCTGGGCGAATTCTGCAAAGTGGTGGCCGTAGATATCGGGCCGACACGTGAGTGGGGGTATCCTGTCTCTATGGAAAATAGCGACCGTTTCGGTAGCTATAGCAGAGAAATATTCAATCATTCGCATGGCTTTGACTTGATCTTGGTGGATGGTCGCTTTCGGGTGGCATGTACAATAGCAGCGATACAGCATATTCTTGCCAATGGCGCTGATCCCGGGAAGGCTAGGATTTTTATCCACGACTTCTGGAATCGCCCTCATTATCATGTGGTTCTTGAGTTTCTTGAGGTGGTGGAAAGATCGGAATCTGCCGGTATTTTCAAGGTAAAAGATGATGTTGATCACCGGCAGCTTGAAAAGGTGTGGGCTGATTATGCAGCGGTCCCTGCCTGATCAAAACATGAAAGAGTGCCAAAGGACACCCGTCTCGACATGCTTGATTGTTGGGGTGGGTGTCGAAACGCTTATGCCTGGTAAAGGCTCAACAAGTATACACGCGAGAGCCACACATGCACCTCGGACAATCCCACATCACGATTCGCGAACTCATCTACCAGATACTGCCTCAACTTCACTCCGCCGAGACGCTGATCCGCAATACCCTGACGGCGATCATCGAGGCGACGGGCGACCCCCGTGAGCGGGCTCGCCGCGAGGAGCAGCGTGCCGCCCTGGAGCTCGAGCTCTTCACCATTCGCTTGAATGTCGAACACCTGCTCAGGCGACATCCCGAGGCGGTGCGGGCGGTAAAGGAAAGCGAAGGCCAGGAGGCCGGGCCGTTGCTGGCGCTGGACGAGAGCGAGGCAGCTGCTATCGAGAAGGCGCGCCGTTTCTATGATCGGGTGAGTGCCTTGCAGCAGGGCATATCGGGGTAGCGGCCATGCCAGCCGGGCATCACGCCTCCAACGCGTCGCTGCCACTGGCCTGGGCGGTGCGGGTGACGATGTCGTAGCGGCTCAGTGACGGGGCTTCGGTGCTGTCGCTCGTGTCTGACTCGCTGCCGGCTTGGCCGGTTGCCCGCGCCTCATTCATCTCGCTCTGCTGCTGGGCAAGTTCGAGCTGCGCGGTGAGCAGGTACTGGCGTGCGGTGGCAGCGACCTGGTGATCCTTGGGTGAGGGGTCGGCGGGAGCCAGGGCGGCGCTGATCACTTGTTGCATCTTGTCGATGGTGGCGCGCGGGTCGCCGGGCACCGGGCCGTAGTCGATGGGCACTTCGCCGGCGACGGCATAGCGCTGACCATCCGGTCCGCGCTGGTACTCGTAGCTGGCCGCCCCGGTGTACTGGCCACCGGCGACCTGATGAGCGAGCTCGTGGCGGCGCACTTCCTGGTCGGTGGTCTTGAGCTGCTCCAGCTGGCGCAGTTCGGCGTCGCTGAGCGTTTCGCCGTTGGGTTTCGTGGCCCGCTCGCCGCCGTTGACCTTTCCTTCGCTCGCCTCCCGGGGCGCCTTGCCCTCCGGGCTTTCGGTGCTCGTGTCGGTTCGCTGTGGCTCGCCGAGACGCCGTGTGCCGTCCACCTGGGGAGCGGTGTTGTTGGCGGCTTGCCAGGCATCGGGGGAGAGGGCGACGGGACCGACGACGGTGGTGGCGTGCATGAGACATGTCCGCGAAAGGGGCCGAATGGGGTAGAGTATTGGCGAAATTGCCGTTGACCACAAGCCAAAGCGGCCGCGCGCCATGCCCACCGTCTTTCTGACATGCCAACCATCGATGTCGTGATCGAACTTTCCGCCGAGGCCTGTCTGGCTCACTACGAAGGGCGGGCGGGGCGCGTGCGCACGCGCAGCCTCGATGGGCGCCGGGTGGTGTTTCCTGCCGAGGCGTTGCGGCGTGTCGTGACACGCGATGGCGTGCATGGCATTTTCCGGCTGCACTTTTCCACCGCAGGGCGCTTTCAGGCCATCGTGCGCCTGGAGTAGTAGCTGTAAACAGCGTATTTATTGCCGGGAGTTTGGCGCAGGTCAAATCTCTCTATTCCTTCTGCGCGATCACTCTGACACCATGCGGAAACTGTGTTTATTATTGTTGACGGATCGGGCCGACAGTCGCGTCGGCCTTGTGTCTCTGCCAAGGGATCTCGCCATGCTGTCACGGAAGTCGGAACGTCATCCCGGGGAATCCAGCGATCGCCGCACGCTGTCCGTGGCGGACCCGCCGGAGATGAGTCATGAGCTTTTCGTGGGCCTGAGCTCGCTGCGCGATACCCTCAGCAGTCGCCACCACTCGCGTGATTTTGCCTTTGCCCATGCCCACTACCTGCGCAGCCGGGTGCTGGCACTGGGGATCATCTTCACGTTGCTCTCGCCGCTGTGGATCGTGGTCGATTCGCTGGTGCTGCCGGCGGGGCTGCTGCGTTACACGCTGCTGGGCCGGGTCGTGTTGATGCTGGGGCTGCTCACCGTGCTGGTACTGGCGCTGTTCAGCATGGAGCGTATCCGCCGCATCCGGTTCTGCGCCGGTATGCTGCTGGCGCTGCCGGCTGGCTTCTACGTGCTGGTGCTGCTGATGTTGCCGCAGCAGGCGGTGCAAGAACTGGTGGGCTACGGCTTCATTCCTTTCCTGCTCGTCGCTTCGCTCAGCGTCTTCCCCTTCACGCTGCTGGAATCCTTCTGCGCGGGCCTGGCGATGCTGGTCCTGCTGGGGTTCTCCCAGATGATGGACGGCAGCTGGATGACCGGACAGGGGGTGGAGGAAGTCTGGCTGCTCTCGAGCCTGCTGGCGGTAGCCATGGCGGCGAATCATTTCCAGCTCAGCCTGCTGCTGCGCCTCTACCGTCAGGCTACCCACGACCCGCTGACTGGGCTCTTCAACCGCGGTGCCCTGGAGGTGCACCTGGAGAAGATTCAGGCCTGGCAGCGCGAGATCGAGGGCGCCGGCGAGGCGGGCAGTGCCCCCTGTTCGGTGCTGATGCTCGACCTGGACCACTTCAAGCGCATCAACGATACCTACGGCCACTCGGTCGGCGACAACGTGCTGTGCCAGTTTGCCCGCATCCTGACCGGGCAGACGCGCAAGCACGACTGCGTGGCGCGCTACGGCGGCGAAGAGTTCGTGGTGATCCTGCTCGGCAGCGATCAGCCACGCGCGCTCGAGGTGGCCGAGCGGATCCGCTATGCGGTGGAGGCGTTCGAGTTCCTGGATCGCGACCATCGGCGCGTACCGGTGACAACTAGCATCGGCGTGACCGAGCTGCGCCAGGACGAGCCACCTCAGGACGCCCTGAAGCGTGCCGATGTCGCGCTCTACCGAGCCAAGGAGGCCGGGCGCAACCGTGCCCTGCCGGCCGAAACGACGGGCGAGGAGGTGACGCTTGTCTGACGGGACCACCTGCACTCGAGGCGTTGTGTGAATCCCGGGTATGGAAGGGCCGCCTAAAGAATCGGCCCGCACGGCCGATAGGGTCCTTGTGCACATCCTTCGCAACGGTCTCTACTCCATGGGGGCGGCATGCCCAATAGTACGCAGCAGGTAGCGATCCATACCTGGCTGATCATGGTGGCGGTCCTGTTGATCGTCATGGGGGCGATCAATGGCGTGATGGCCTGGCAACTGCCACCGGAATCGCGACCGCCGCTTGCCACCTTGCCGCTCATGGTGCTGGTTGGCAGCGGGCTGATGGCTACGCTGTTGGGCCGATCGCGCTGGGCACGTCTGTGCGGCGGTATCCTGCTGATGCTGGCGGTGGTGCCACTGATGTCTCAACTGCCGGCTCCCCTGTCGATGGTGGTGCAGGGCTGGCCTTTTCCCATCAACCCGATCGCCAGCACCGTCGCGATCAGCGTGGCGCTTTGCCTGATGGCTGGGCTGCGCTTCGAACGCGGGAGGCTTGGCTGGACGCTGGTCGGCCTTGCCGTCATGGCGCTGAGCGGGTTGAGCATGCTGGGCGAGTTCGGGCCGACGCTCGAGCTGCCGGCGCCCTGGGGGCATGCCTTCTCGCCGGTCTTTACCTCCCTGCCGGCAGGGTTGCTGGGTACGGCATTGTTGCTGGTCGGTCAGCGTCCGGCCGATCTCCCGGTGATCATGCCGCGCCCGGTACTGCTGGCGCTGGCGGGCAGCCTCTCGGCCAGCGTGCTGGCCTGGTTCATCCTCACCTGGCAGCAGCACGATGTTCGGTTGCGCGAGGCCGATGCGTTGCTGGCCAGCTTCAAGGCGTCCGCGGAGCGCGAGCTCGACGAGCACCAACTGCTGCTGCAGCGCATGGCGGAGCGCTGGGACACGCTGGGCGGCCTGCCTTCCGCCGGTTATCGAGAGCGTGAAATCACGAGCTACTTTCGCGACGAGCCGAGCCTGCTCTCGCTCTATTGGCAGGATGGGGACGAGCGCTTCGCATGGGGGCGCGATCGCGATCCGGCGTTCGGCCTGCGGGCCTGGGTGAGGCAGGAAGAGGAGTGGCTGCTGGACTGGCTGGCGGTGGGTGGCGCCTATCCCCGCTGGACACTGCCCGATCCGCAGCAACCGTATCTGGCACTGGTGGCAGTGCCGTTGTCGTTGTCGCCACGCAGCCAATTGGTGGCGGTGATCAATCTGGAACACCTGCTGGCAACGGAGGTGCGGGGCATCGTCAGCCCGCTGGTGATCACGGTACATCGTGGCGAACGACCGCTGCTGATCAATACGCAGGCCCATGGCGAGCCGGGTGCCGTGCTGAGCCGAGGGCTGCTGGCGCTGCCGGGGGGAGCTACCCTCAAGACGCGTGGTCATGCGCCGGCGGTGCAGGCGACCGGCCTGGCGGAGGCGCTGCCCCTCGGGGTCGGCATCGGTGGCGTGATCCTCAGCTACCTGATGGCCTTCAGCCTGGGCGTGGCGAACCTGAGTGCCCGCCGCTCGGTGACGCTGGCCAATACCCAGCGCCACCTGCGTGCCCAGCAGCGGGTGCAGACGATGGTGGCCCGCGACAAGCCGCTCGCCACCACGCTCAAGGCGATCTGCCGCATGGTGGAGGCGCAGGCCAGCGGGGCGGTGTCGTCGATCATGCTCTGCGACCGCGCCGAGCAGTGTCTGAACAGCGTCTTCAGCGTCAGCCTGCCGCAGGAGTATCAGGCGGCAGTCTGCGGCGTGCGCATTGCCCCGGGTGCCGGCGCCTGTGGCGCCGCGGCCTATCGGCGCGACTTTATCATTTGCGAAGACATCGCCGTCGATCCGCAGTGGCAAGGGTTTCACGACATCACGGCCAAACATGGCCTGCGTGCCTGCTGGTCCTATCCGGTCATTGGCAGTCGCGGCCAGCTGCTGGGTACGTTCGCCACCTACTACGCCGCCCCCGGCGTGCCTTCGTTCGACGATCGGCGTCGCATCGTCGAGGCCGCCGAGCTGGTGTCGCTGGCCGTGGAGCGCCAGCGCAACCGCGAGATGCTGCTCATCCTGCAGCGCAGCGTGGAGGCCAGCATCAACGGCGTGACGATCGCCGACATGCGTGAGCCGGACATGCCGCTGATCTACGTCAACAGGACCTTCGAGCGCATCACCGGCTACGCACGGGACGAAGTGCTGGGGCGTAACTGCCGCTTCCTGCAGGGGCCGGAAACCGACCCGGCGGTCCTGGCGGAGGTTCATCAGGCGTTGGCCGAGTGTCGCGAGGCCAGCGTCACCCTGCGCAACTATCGTAAGGATGGCACGCCCTTCTGGAACAACCTCTACCTGGCGCCGGTGCGCGACGATGCCGGCGTGGTGACGCACTTCGTGGGCGTACAGCACGATATCTCCCAGCACAAGGCCTACGAGGCCAAGCTCGCTTACCACGCCAGTCACGATGCGCTGACGGGACTGGCCAATCGCTCGCTGTTCGAGGACCATCTCGCCCACGACGTGATGCTGGCGAAGCGCCAGGGCAGGCAGCTGGCGGTGCTGTTCATCGACCTCGACGACTTCAAGCCGATCAACGACAGCCTGGGCCATGAGATCGGCGATCAGGTGCTGGTGCAGGCGGCGCTGCGCATGGCCGATGAGGTGCGCCCCGGCGATACCCTGGCGCGATTCGGCAGCGACGAGTTCGTGATCCTGCTTCCCGGCCTGGCCCAGGAGGAGGACGCCCTGGCGCTGGTCGAGCGTCTGCTGAGTTGCCTGGGCCGCCCCTACCGGGTCGATGATCACGAGCTCTACCTTGGCGCAAGCATCGGCGTGGCCTTCCTGGCCGAAGAACTGACCAACCCCGTCGAGCTGATCCAGCAGGCCGACATGGCCATGTACCGGGCCAAGCAGAAGGGGCGCAACACCTGGCAGTGCTTCACCGGGGAGATCAACGACGAGGTGAGCACGCGCATGGCGCTGCGCAACGACCTGCAGGAGGCCATCGACGCCGGCAATTTCGAGCTGCACTACCAGCCGTTGTTGCAGGCGGTCGACGGCAGCGTGGCCGGCTTCGAGGCGCTGGTGCGCTGGAAGCACCCCGAGCGGGGTTACCTCTCGCCGGGGCTCTTCATTCCCCTGGCCGAGGAGACGGGCCAGATCGTGCCGATCAGCGAGTGGGTGCTCCGCCAGGCATGCAGCGACATGCGCGCGCTTGCCCGCGACGGGCTGGGGCATTATCGAGTTGCGGTGAACCTGTCCCCGCTGCAGTTCCACCGTCCCAACTTCCTTGCCAACCTGCAGCAGGCGCTGCTCGAGACGGGGCTGGCCCCCGAGTATCTGGGGCTCGAGCTCACCGAGGGCATCCTGATGGATGACACCGCAGCCGCCATCGAGACGCTGCGGGCGTTGCGCGAGATGGGGGTCGAGGTGGCGATCGACGACTTCGGCACCGGCTTCTCCAGCCTGAGCTACCTCAAGCTGCTGCCTATCGGCAAGATCAAGATCGATCGCAGCTTCGTGCGCGACGTGACCCGCAACGCTCACGACGGGGCGATCGTGCAGGGCATCATCTCCATGGCGCACCATCTGGGGTTGGTCGTGGTGGCCGAGGGTATCGAGGAGGTGGAGCAGGGCGACTACCTGGCCGCGCACGGCTGCGATGTCTTTCAGGGCTTCTATTTTGCCCGACCCATGCCGTTGGCGCGCCTGCGCGAGTATCTCGCCCAGCGCAGCGGCAGCTCGCCGATGGCTAAAGGCCTGCCGACGCCGGCCGATAGGTAGGAGGTTATCGGTACCCGGCACGACGACCGGGAAAGCGAATGGTTCTTCGCACTTTGGCGTGAATCTGTTCTGCAGGCTACATGGTGGGAGGCCGGCTCTGCCGGGCGAAGGCGCCGCAGGCGCCCTGTTGGCAGCGCTGCGCGCTGCTTCGCGAGCTGAAGCTCCCTCCCACAAAGCTATTTCATGCCAGTCCGCGAAGAATTAAGAGAACGAGGTGTAGCGCCGCCGCCCGCGCGGCGCACTGTGAATGAGGCAAGGATGGCGCAGGCGCAAGACGATTTTACCCGTATCACCAGTCCCGCAGCGATCGAGTCGCTGCTCGACCAGCTGATCGAGCCCGGTGGGGCATCGCTGCTCATCGACAAGCCGGCGAGCACTCCCCAGCCGGTGCTGTTGATGGAGCAGTCGCCCGGCGAGTCGCTGCTGCTGGACCTCACGGCGATACGGGAGGTCAGCAGCGATCTCAAGCGTGGCCTGGGCTTCCGGCTGCTGGGTCAGGTCGACGGGAAGATGGTGCGCACGCCGCTGCTCAAGGCGCAGGGCTGCGAGATCGTGGGTGATCGCGTGACCTGCCAAGGGGAGTATCCGCACTACCTCGAGGAGTTGCAGCGGCGTGAGTCGTTCCGGGCGCAACTGCGCCTGGGGATGGAGGTGGGCGCCATCCTGCGGGGTGATGGCGACGCCTCGGTGCAGGGAGACCTCAAGGACCTCTCCCTGGAGGGGTGCCAGCTCGAGCTGCCGACATCGGTGGCCTCGCTGCTGTCCGGCTCGGCCAGCCCGCTGGAGATCGAGCTCTGCTTTCCCAACGGCACGCGCTTCGTGATCAAGGCGGCGCCGCGTCACCGGGCGGCGGATCCCGAGCGCCAGGCAATGCGCGTGGGCTTCCGTTTCGAAGGCGTCAGTGCCGCCCAGGAGCGCAAGCTGTGGTACTTCGTGCGCGAGATCGAGCGCGAGTCCATGCGCAGCGCCGGAGAGGGCGACCATGGGCGCTTGCCCTCCCTGCTGTTCCAGGCCCAGCCGGCGGCCGAGCCGGCCGTGGGGCGTCGCAACCTGCAGGAATACCCCACTCCCATGGCGCGACGACTGGCGCGGGTGGCGGGCTACCTGGATGCGCAGATGCTCGAGCTGCAGAAGGGGGAGGGGATCGATTCCGTGCAGCTTTCCCGGCACACCGACCTGCTGCTGCTACTGGCGGAGGAGGACATCGAGGCGCTGCTGTTCGCTACCCGGTGTCTGTATCGTGAGCCGTTGCCGGTGCGCCATGGCCTGGCCGTGGCGGTGCACCTGCTGGCGCTGGCCGGGGGCAGCAGCGTGCCGCGCGACCTACGCAAGGCCGTGGCGGCCAGTGCCCTGGTGCACGATCTGGGCAAGGGAGAGCTGCCCAGGTCCTTGTTGTCGGCCACGACCTTCGGTCCGGCAGAGTACGAACAGCTCAAGGTGCATGTGGCGACGGTACTCGACCGCCTCAAGTCGTGCCAGTGGCTCTCGGCGAGCGTGGCCAATGCGGTGGTGGGTGGCATCAACGAACGGTTGGACGGCAGCGGTTATCCGCGAGGGCTTTCCGGCGATCAGCTCCACGAGCTCTCACGCATGTCTGCCGTGGTCGACGTGGTCGACGCCATGCGCCGCGATCGGCCCGACCGGCGGGCCTGGTCGATCGATGCCGTCTACCGTCACCTGCTCAAGGAGCCCGGGCGGTTCGACCCGCGCTGGGTCAAGCGCTATATCCAGCGCTTCGGGCTGCGTCCGGTGGGCTCTCTCGTGCGCTTCACCGGTGGCGAACTGGGCTGGGTGCAGCGGCTCGACGAGCGTGGCCGCCCCTTTCAGGTCCAGCTCACCGACGAGATCGAGCCCCCCGGCAAGGCGTTGGGGCAAGTCGTGCGCGGCGATGTGGTCGCTCGCCTGGGGGAGCCGGCCGAAGAAGTGCCGGTCTCGACCTGACGATCCCTGCGAGGCAAGACGAGATGGCTGCCTGGGCGGCTAAAGTTCTCTCGCCAGGTGCCGATAGTCAAAAATAACCGCAGGCCACCGCGCTTTTCGCCGTACCCTCGGCCCCGTGGCCTGTCAGACTGGTCAGGACGGAGCAAGGAAACCCTCATGGCATCGATCTCATCACTAGGCATCGGTTCTGGACTGGATCTCAACGGATTGCTCGACCAGCTCAAGGCCGCCGAGCGGCAGCAGCTCACCCCCATCAAGCTGCAACAGCAGAGCTACCAGGCGAAGATTTCCGCCTTCGGCAAGCTTGAGAGCGCTCTCTCTTCCTTCCAGGATGCCGTAGCAAAGCTCAATGACACCTCGCTCTACGAGAGCCTGTCCACCAACGTGACCGGCGACAGTGTCACCGCCTCTGCAACCAGTGAGGCTCAGGCGGGGACCTATGACGTCAACGTGACCAACCTGGCAAAAGCTCAGAGCCTGGCCACCAATGGCTTCACCGCCCGAGATACCGAACTGGGCTCAGGGACGATGACGATCGATGTCGGGACCGGCGACAAGGCCCAGACCCTGACCATCGACATCGCCCAGGCCGACAGCACCCTGGAGGGCATCCGTGATGCCATCAACGCCAAGGATGCCGGCATCACGGCGACCATCGTCAACGATGGTGGGACTGATCCCTATCGCTTGGTGCTCTCCAGCGACGACACCGGCACCGAGTCGGCCATCCAGACGATCGACTTCGTCAGCGATGCCGGCGATACCGCTTTGGACGACAAGCTCTCCTACGGCGGTACCGGGACCATGAGCGAGACGGTGGCCGCCGAGGATGCCGCCCTCACGGTCAACGGTATCGCCATCAGCAGCCAGAGCAACGACGTCGAGGGGGCCATCCAGGGCGTGACCTTGGACCTCATCGCCACCGGAGAGTCCACCGTGAAGGTAGAGCAGGACAACCTCGCGCTGCGCGATGCGGTTTCCGGCTTCGTCAAGGCCCACAACGACCTGCAGGGCACCATCGACTCTCTCACCAGCTTCGATGCCGAGACCGGGGATGCCGGAACCCTGCTGGGAGACGCTACCTTGCGCAATGTCGAGTCCCGGCTGCGCGAGGTGCTGACCGACACCGTGGAGGCGGGGGCCTTCGATTACCTCACCGATGTGGGGATCAGCCGCCAGCTCGATGGCACCCTGGAGCTGGACAACGAGAAGCTCGACGATGCCATCGCCAACAATCGCCAGGCGCTCACCGATTTCTTCGCCGGCACCGATACCGCCGATGGCCTGACCGATACCCTCGATACCACCCTCGAGCAGATACTCGAGGACGACGGCACTCTGGACAATGTCACCACCGGCCTGGAATCGAGTATCGAGCGGCTCGATGAGCGCAAGGCGCGCATGGAGCGTTCGATCGACCAGACCATCGAGCGCTATCGTAGCCAGTTCAGTCAGCTCGACGGCTTGGTCGCCAGCATGAACCAGACCAGCACCTACCTGACCCAGCAGTTCGACTCGCTCAGTGCCATGCTGTCGAGCAACAAGAAATGAGGCTGGGTGTACGGATTGGCGCCACTGAACCGGGAGCGAGAGACCGGATCGAATGAGGAGTGAACCATGAGTGCCATGCGAGGAGCTGCCGCCTACGGACGCGGGGCCGGAGCCTACGCCCGGGTCGGCGTGGAGAGTGGCGTGATGTCGGCCAACCCGCACCAGTTGATCGTGATGCTGTTCGACGGGGCCCAGGGGGCGATTCGCGCTGCGCGAATCCATATGGAAGCCGGCAACACCGCCGAGAAGGGCAAGTCGATCTCCAAGGCGCTGGATATCGTCAACAACGGCCTGCTGGCGGCGCTGGACACCGAGAAGGGCGGCGAGATCGCCGAGCGGCTCGGTTCGCTCTATGATTACATTGCGCGCTTGCTGCTCTCGGCCAACCTGCACAACGATGTGGAGAGCCTTGAGCAGGCCGAGCGGCTGCTCGACGACATCGCTTCGGCCTGGCGCGAGATTGGCAGCGTCCAGGCTCAGGCCCAGGGCTGAGAGAGCCATGATCGAGGCGCACGGACCACAAGAGGTGATTGCCGGTTATCGTCAGCTGCGGGCGCAGGTTGCCGACATGCGCGACCTGGCGGAGAAAGCCGACTGGGCGTTGCTCATCGATCGCCAGCAGGACTACCTGCAGCAGATGGAGCGCGTCAAGGCGTTGGATGCCGCCTGTCCCCTCGTCGGTGATGCCGCGGTTCGCAAGGCCGAATTGCTGGAGGCGATTCTGGCCGACGATCTGGCGCTTCGTGAGCGGTTGATGGCGCGCCGCGAGGAGCTGGGCCAGCTCATCGACCACTCGCGGCGCCAGCGTGACCTGCAACGCACCTATGGTCGGCAGGGTGGTTCGGTGGTCGATGCCTCGACCCACTTTGACAAGAGGATGACGTGAGCGGCATCACCCCGCTGCTCGACACGCTGCTGCATCAGGTGCTGGGCAAGCGTGCCGACATCCCATCGCCGCGGGATCTCAATGAGCCGGTACGCCCGGTCGATCCCGGCGAGGGGCCGCGGGCGCTGCACAGCGACTCGCGCCTGGAGGGGCGCCGTCCCGCCGGTACCCCGCTCACGGAGCTAACCCCGACCCCGCGCCGCAGTGAAGGGGCGGGAGTCCAGGCGCCGCTGACCGACACGGCCCGCTCCAGCTCCTTCCAGACCCACTTCAGCCCCTCGGCACGCACCATCGCCGACCTGCTGCTGCGCTTTCCCGCACCGCCCTCCGTGTTGAGTTCCCAGGCGCCGCTGATGCGGGCCGATGAGTCACCCAGTGCAGCGATGCTGGCGGACCGCCTCCAGGGCAGTGTGCGCGACAGCGGCCTCTTCTATGAGTCACACCTCGCGCGCTGGTATCGCGGTGAGCTGGTGCGCCAGCAGCTCGAGCGCGAACCGCAAATGTGGCGCACGCTACGCTTCACGCCGGCGGCCGCGTCGTCGGCCGCTCAGTCACCCGTGGCACAGCCCAGGCCTTCGATCACGGCCGGGGCGGGACCGACGGGGGCGCCGTTGCACAACTCGCCATCGCCTCCGCCCGGTAGCAGCCAAGTGCTCGCACCGCCATTGCTGGCGGCCAAGTCGGGCGCCGCCCAGGCAGCCGGGTCCTACGCGGCCACCGGGGCGCTGTTGCCTTCTCGGCCGGCAGCGCCCGGCGAAGCGCCGGTTGCCTCTCAAGAGACAGCCCTTCGCGCGAATGCCCCTCGAGAAAGCGCCGTGCCGGTGAGCCGGTCACCGGCAGCCGGCGCCGAGGCCGCCGGTGCCGGCCGCGAGCGCGCCGACTCCGCGCCACCGGTGCAGCGCGGCGGCACCGCCGACCCGGTGCACGAGAGCCTGCAGGGCCTGGTGCGCCACCAGCTCGAGATGCTGGTGGCGCCGGTGCTGCGCTGGGAGGGGGATGTCTGGTCGGGCATCTTCATGGCGCTGATGGTGCAGGTCCCTGCCGCTGCCCAGCGCGAGGGGGAGGGCGGCCAGGAGCATGCGCACGGTGAGGAAAGCGAAGAGCAGACCTGGCACTCCGAGCTGCGCCTGGAAGTGCCGCGTCTCGGTGAAGTGCAGGTCGCCCTGTGGCTGCGCGACGATGCGGTACGGCTCGAACTGAGGGCGAGCGACGCAGCGGCACTGGCCGCGCTGCGCGACGGCGTGCCGCAACTCAGGGAGCGTCTTCAAGCCGCCGGCCTTGGCGACGTGCTGATCGATACGCGGCGGACAGGGGGGAGTGGCGCCGATGGCTGACCAGGGGGCGGAACGTCGCCGACAGGCTGTGGCGCTCGCCTATCGGGAGGGCGACGATGCCCCGCGGGTGCTGGCCAAGGGCTACGGCGACGTGGCCGAGCGGATCCTGGCCGAGGCGCAGCGCCAGGGGATCTACGTGCACGATGCCCCGGAACTGGTGGCCCTGCTGATGCGCCTCGACCTCGACGAGCGTATCCCTCCTGCCCTCTACCAGGTGATTGCCGAGCTTCTGGTCTGGGTGTATGAGATTTCTGGTGCTCAACAAGACAAATGAGTTACATAAAGTAATTATTTGTATTTTAGTGATTCTGCCTTAGGGCGTTGCAGATTTGTCAAGTCTGGTGCCTTCCTGTTAGTCCTTTTTGACCAGTGGGTTATCATTGTGACCGGAAAGGCTGATCCCGGTCATGGTAGCAACCCCGTTGCCCCCTGTTTTTTGGCCAGTTGGCAATGCCGGCGCGATTCCGCACAATGCAATTGGCCGAAAAGCACGGTCCGACCGGTGGTTATTTCAGGGTTTGCTGCTGGAATGCCCGGTCATCGGCAGGCAGGGCCGTGGTAACGATAAAATAAGGACACGCAACATCGCGTGCAGGGAACATCATGCAAAAGACTGACCATCTGGATGAGATCCAGGATCTCAACCTTGCCTATCTGTTGCTCGCTCAGCGGCTGCTGAACGAGGACCGCACCGCCGCCATGTTCCGGCTCAAGATCGACGACGACATGGCCGACCTCATCCTCTCGTTGAACGCCCACCAGCTCACCACGCTGTCGCGGACCAATCAGCTGCTGTGCCATTTCGGGCACGATGCGGCCGATCGGCTTCGCCAGGTGGTGGACAACCCCCGTGACAACGGCCTCTCGCGCTTCCATGCCTCCTTGCTGATGGCCGGGCATGGCGTCGAGGGCTTGGTCGCGGAGGGCAAGGCATGACGCAGAAAAGCCTTGTGGCAGAGATGCAGCAGGTCCAGCTCGCCATCGAGCTGATCGAGCTGGGTGCGCGCCTGCAGGTGCTGGAGACCGAGACCGACCTCAGCCGTGCGCGCCTGATCCGGCTCTTCAAGGAGGTGCGTGGCATGTCTCCCCCCAAGGGCATGCTGCCGTTCTCCACCGATTGGTTCATCACTTGGCTGCCCAATGTCCACGCCTCGCTCTTCTACAACATCTATGAGCGACTGCGTGAGAACCACGGCTGCGAGCGCATGCAAGCCTTCGTCACGGCATACCGCCTGTATGGCGAGCAGGTGCGCATCGACGACGTCGAGCCGGTGCTCGGCCTGACCCGGGCCTGGACGCTGGTGCGTTTCTTCGAGAGCGACCAGCTGCAACTCTCGACCTGCACCCAGTGCGGCGGGCGCTACGTCGCCCACGCCCACTCGCCCGCTCACGACTACGTGTGCGGGATCTGCATGCCGCCGTCTCGCGCCGGCAAGACGCGCAAGCGCCGCGAGCGCGAGGCCGCGCAGGCTCAGCCGCGCCCGGTGCCGGCCGTCATGGGGCAGCGCGGCGCCTGAGGGCCTCGAGAGTTCCGCGCTGACTCCCCATCACTGCGCCGCCCCGGCAGAACCTGTCGGGGCGGTGTCGTTGGCGTGGCGTTTTTTTTGCGGAGGTCGCTCAAGTCGTGGCGATAGCGGCCGATAAGTCGAGATAACGTCAAGTCGCGTTCCTGAAAGGGTATCGATTGTGCTGATTCTGATTGGCTATGTTGTCGTCATTCTCTGCGTATTTGGCGGCTATGTCCTCGCCGGCGGCCACCTGGGACCGCTCTACCAACCCACCGAGCTGCTGATGATCGGCGGCGCCGGAGTGGGGGCATTCGTGGCTGCCAACAACGGCAAGGCGATCAAGGCCACGTTCAAGATCCTCCCCAAGCTGCGTCGTACCAAGAAGTACAACAAGGAAATGTTCATGGAACTGCTGGCGGTGCAGTACAAGCTGCTCAGCAAGGTGCGTCGCGAGGGGATGTTGGGCATCGAGCGCGATATCGACAATCCCCAGGAGAGCGCGCTCTTCCAGGAGCACCCGAAGGTGCTCGCCGACCCCATGGTGATGAATTTCCTGACCGACTACCTGCGCCTGATGGTCAGCGGCGGTATGGATCCCATGGAGATCGACGAATTGATGCTCCACGAAATCGAGGCTTTCGAGCAGGAAGCGCACGTCCCGGCGGATGCCATCGCCAAGGTGGGCGATGCCATGCCGGCGTTCGGCATCGTGGCCGCGGTGATGGGTGTGGTGAAGGCGCTCAGCGCCGCCGATGCCGGCCCCGACGAAATGGGCGTGATGATCGCCCACGCGCTCGTTGGCACCTTCCTCGGCATCCTGCTGGGTTACGGCTTCATCTCCCCGGTGGCGTACAGCGTCGAACGCCAGATCAAGGAGGCCGAGAAGATGCTGCAGTGCATTCGCGTCACGCTGCTGGCGAGCCTGCACGGCTATGCCCCGCAGCTCGCCGTGGAGTTTGGCCGCAAGGCGTTGCACACCGCCGAACGGCCTGGCTTCAGTGAGCTGGAGGACTACGTGCGTAATGCCAAGGCGGGTGCGACGATCGAATGAGCGAGAAGGGGGAGAAGCGGCCGATCATCATCCGCCGCAAGAAAGTCGTTCACGCGCATCACGGCGGCAGTTGGAAGATCGCCCTGGCCGACTTCATGACGGCGTTGATGGCGCTCTTCCTGGTCATGTGGATTCTCTCCTCGGCCACCGTGGAGCAGCGTGAAGGCGTGGCGGAGTATTTCAGCACGCCACTGGTGACCGCGATCACCGGCGGCGACCGGTCGGGCAGCACCCAGGTCATTCCCGGCGGCGGCCCGGATCCGGCGCATAGCGAGGGCGAGCGGGCGCGCATCGATACGCTGGAGCGCACGCGGCCCAGCGAGCAGCAGCGCCGCTTCTTCATGGACCTGCAGCGGCGCATCGAGGCGGTGATCGAGCGGGATCCGCAGCTGCGCGAGCTGCGCGAACAGATGCGCTTCGACCTGACCCCCGAGGGGCTGCGCATCCAGCTGCTCGACACCGAACAGCGGCCGATGTTCGACCTCGGCAGCGCCCGGGTGGCGCCCTACATGCGCGACCTGCTGCGCGCCATGGCACCGTTGATCAACGAGCTGCCCAACGAACTCAGTATCAGCGGCCATACCGACAGCCTGGCCTACCTGAACGGCATCCGGGGCTACAGCAACTGGGAGCTCTCCACCGACCGCGCCAATGCTTCGCGCCGGGAGCTGGTGGAAGGGGGGCTGGAGGCGACCAAACTGCTGCGGGTCTCGGGGTTTGCGGATCGGGTGACGATGCCGGACACAGAACCCTTTGATCCGATGAACCGGCGCATCGAGCTGCTGGTACTGCTGCCCGAGGTGGCCGAGCGTATTCGACACCCCAGCGTGTTGAGTGGGCCTGGCGTGCCGAGTCCGCTCAGCCGGCGACAGGACGCGCTTGGCGGCGAGGTGAATCTCGCACCGGTACGGCTATTCACGGAAGGCCTGAGTCGTTCGCTCGGCGACGAGTGACACGTCTGGGAAACCAATCTGACACCAGGTGGGACTGCGCATGGATATCACGGACTTCTATGACACTTTCTTCGAGGAGGCCGAAGAGCTCTTGGCCGACATGGAACGCCACCTCCTGGAACTGGATGTGGACGCCCCGGATGCCGAACAGCTCAATGCCATCTTCCGCGCCGCGCACTCCATCAAGGGCGGTGCCGGTACCTTCGGGTTCGACGTGCTGCAGAAGACCACTCACCTGTTCGAGAACCTGCTGGACCATGCCCGCAACGGCGAACTGACCCTGCGGCGGGACATGGTCGACACCTTTCTGGAAACCAAGGACATGCTCAACGATCAGCTGGACGCCTACCGCAATGGCGAAGAGCCCGATCAGGAGGCCTTCGAGCGAATCTGCCAGACCCTGCAGCGGCTGGCGCTGGAGGAGATCGGCAAGGGCCTGGAAGCAGCCGGTGGCGAGGCGCCGACGGAGCCCGAAGCGCCCGCTGCCGAGCCCAAGGCGCCCGCGGCCGAGACTGAGGCGCCCGAACCCGTCGCCGAAGCCGATGCCGGTGAGGCCGGCGGCAGCGGCCGGCGCGTGGTGTCGCTGCTCGGCGTGGGCGAGAAGGACCGCGGCCTGCTGGTGGAAGAGCTCGGCCAGCTCGGCGAGGTGATCGAGCACCACGGTGACGAGACACGCTACGAGGTGGTGATGGAGTCCACCGTCAGCGACGGCGACATCGAAGCCGTGATGTGCTTCATCATCGACGCCGACCAGCTCGAGATCCGCGCGGAAGGAGAGGGCTCCACGGTCGAGGCCAGCAAGCCGGCAGCGGCAAAGGCCGAGGAAGCCACCGATCCAGCCGGCGCCAAGGAGGCCGAGACGGCGACGTCAGCCCAGGCGGACGCCGGGTCGGCCCCCCAGGACAAGACGGACAAGCCCGCTGCCGAACCGCCCAAGGCGACCGAGAAGCCCAAACCCTCCGGCAAGCCGAAGCCGAAAGCCAAGAGCGGCGGCGAGTCGTCCTCGATCCGCGTCTCCGTCGACAAGGTGGACCAGATCATCAACCTGGTCGGCGAGCTGATCATCACCCAGTCGATGCTCGACCAGACGGTGAGCGAGCTGGAGGGGCCGGCCAACGGCAACCTGGTCAACGGCATGAGCTTGCTGCAGCGCAATGCCCGCGACCTGCAGGAAGCGGTCATGTCGATCCGCATGATTCCCATGGACTTCGTGTTCAGCCGCTTCCCGCGGGTGGTGCGCGAGACCGCCGGCAAGCTCGGCAAGGAGATCGAGCTGGTCACCGAGGGGGCCGCCACCGAACTCGACAAGAGCCTCACCGAGCGCATCATCGACCCGCTCACCCACCTGGTGCGCAACAGCCTCGACCACGGCATCGAGCCGCCCGAGGCGCGCGAGGCGGCCGGCAAGCCGCGCACCGGCAAGCTGACGCTCTCGGCCAAGCACCAGGGCGGCAACATCATCATCGAGGTGATCGACGACGGCGCTGGCCTCAATCGCGACAAGTTGCTGGCCAAGGCCCGGGAGAGCGGCCTCAACGTCTCCGACACCATGAGCGACGACGAGGTGTGGCAGCTGATTTTCGCCCCTGGCTTCTCCACCGCCAAGGAGGTCACCGACGTCTCTGGCCGCGGGGTCGGCATGGACGTGGTCAAGCGCAACATCCAGGGCATGGGCGGTCACGTGCTGATCATGTCCACGCCGGGCGAAGGCACCACCATCCGCATCGTGTTGCCGCTGACGCTGGCGATTCTCGACGGCATGTCGATCAAGGTGGGCAGCGAGATGTTCATCCTGCCGCTTTCCGCGGTCCTGGAGTCGCTGCAGCCGTCCCGGGAGGATCTCTACGCCATGGCCGGCGACGACGTGGTGCTCAAGGTGCGCGACGAATACCTGCCGGTGGTGGCCGTGCACGAGGCGCTCGATGTGAGCGATGCCAGGACCGAGCTGACCGAGACCATCGCGGTGATCGTGCAGGGCGAGGGACGGCGTTACGCACTGCTGGTGGACGACCTCGTCGGCCAGCAGCAGGTGGTCGTCAAGAACCTCGAGACCAACTATCGCAAGGTGCCTGGCGTCTCGGCCGCCACCATCCTGGGCGACGGCAGCGTGGCACTCATCCTCGACATCACCGGCCTGCATCGGCTGAGCCGTGAAAAGAAGGCGGCGCGTCCCGCGCGGCGTGCCGCCCCCTCTCTCGAAACCGTAAACGACAATGAGTTGGAGACGTCATCATGAACCAGACGACGGATGCAGCGCTGGCCGCGGCAGAGGCCCAGAACAGCGAGTTCCTGGTCTTCTCGCTGGGCGATGAAGAGTACGCCATCGACATCCTCAAGGTGCAGGAGATCCGCGGCTACGAGAACGTTACCCGCATCGCCAATACCCCCGACTTCATCAAGGGCGTGACCAACCTGCGCGGCGTGATCGTGCCGATCGTCGACCTGCGCATCAAGTTCCACCTCGACAAGGTCGAGTATGCCGGCCAGACGGTCGTGATCGTGGTCAACGTCGAGGACCGCATCGTCGGCATCGTCGTCGACGGCGTCTCCGACGTCATGACGTTGTCCCCGGACCAGATCAAGCCGGCGCCGGAGTTCGGCGTGACGCTGTCGTCCGATTTCCTCAGCGGCCTGGGCAGCCTCGACGATCGCATGCTGGTGATCGTCGACATCGACAAGCTGCTCACCAGCGATGAAATGGCGCTGGTCGAGAAAGTTGCGGAGTGACACTTGGCCGGGGTCAAGTTTTCTGCGCCCCGGCCTCGTTAGGATAACCAGAAGCGGTGATCGATAGCCGTTTCGGAACAAGGTGTGGCATGTTCAAACTGTCGACGATGCAGAAGTTATGGGGATCCTTCGCCTTCATCTGGCTGGCGATGATCCTGCTGGTGGCGTGGGGCACCTGGGAGAACCGCCAGATCATGGTGGAGGAGCGTCGAGCCGCGTTGACCGACTACACCGACATGGCGATGAACGCCATCGAGGGGTATGCCCAGCGTGTGGCGGCCGGCGAGCTCGACGAAGCGGAAGCCAAGAAGCAGGTGGCGGAGGTCATCAGCAACATGACCTACGATGAAGGGCGCGGCTACATCTATGTCTTCAACGAGGACTACGAGCTGCTTGCCCACCCGCGCCTGCCGGTGGGCACCAATCTGGCCGACTTCCAGAACGACGAGGGACGTTACCTGTTCCGTGAGTTCGTCGATTCGGTTCGCAACGACGACGGTTTCGTCAGCTATCTCTGGGCCCATGCGGATGACGACGACGAACTCGTCACCAAGACCTCTTTCCACCAGTCCCATGCCGACTGGGGGTGGATCGTCGGCACCGGCGTCTACGTCAACGACATCAATGCCGCCTTCTTCTCCAAGTTGATCTGGAGCCTGGTGCGCCTGGTGGCCATCGGCCTGCCGCTGACGCTGCTGATCGGCACGGTGTTCCGTGACATTTCCCGCCGCCTGGGGGGCGAGCCGCGCGATGCCGCGGCGTTCGTTGGCCACATCGCCGACGGCGACCTGACGTCGGAGGTGGCGCTGCGCCGGGGTGACGACAGCAGCCTGCTCTACCACATCAACCGCATGCGCGATTCGCTCGCCCACACCATCGGTGAGATCAACCGCCGCAGCGCGGAGGTCGACCACGAGGTGGAGAGCATCGTTGCGGTGAACGACGAGCTGGCGACCCGCACCGAGCAGCAGGCGGCCTCGCTCGAGGAGACGGCCTCGAGCATGGAGCAGCTCACCCAGACGGTGCGCCAGAATGCCGAGCATGCCGATCAGGCGCGCACGCTTGCCGGTAACACCGAGCAGAGCGCCAAGCGCGGCAGCGAGGCGATGGAGAACGTCGTTGCCGCGATGTCGAACATCAACGACAGCGCCGTGCAGATGACCAGCATCGTCGACACCATCGAGTCGATCGCCTTCCAGACCAACATCCTGGCGCTCAACGCCTCGGTCGAGGCGGCGCGTGCCGGCGAGCATGGCCGCGGTTTCGCCGTGGTGGCCGAGGAAGTCCGCAAGCTGGCGAGCCGCAGTGCCGAGGCCGCCCAGGAGATCAAGGCGCTGATCGAGCAGTCCGACAGCCAGGTCACCAACGGCAGCCAGCTGGTACGCGAGACCGGCGAGGTGATCCAGGCCATGGTGCGCGACATCACCCAGCTCAGCACCCTGGTCGCCGAGATCTCTTCCGCCTCGGTGGAGCAGAGCAGCGGGATCGAGCAGGTCAACCTGGCGGTCACCCAGATGGACCAGATGACCCAGCAGAACGCCAGCCTGGTGCAGAGCAGTAATACGGCAACCCAGCGCCTGCGCGAGCAGAGTCGGAGCCTGACCCAGCAGGTGGCGCACTTCCGCGTCGCTGGAGGGTCTCGCGTGCCGCAGGACCCACGACCGCCGCGTCTCACGGCACCCTCCCCGAGCGGCGCAGCAGAGGACGCCTGGGGCGAGCGCCACGAGCTGGCAGAGGCCTGATAGCCGTGGACGAGCCGGCCGGCACGCCGGCCGGTTACCCAATGACAACCAGCAGGCTGCGTGCCTGTCGATCATGAGGGACTGACGTGAAGCTTCTCGACAACATGACCGTTCGGGTCAGCTGGAGCCTGGTGCTGGTGTTCTTTGCCGGCATGATCGCACTGCTCAGCGGTCTGGGGCTCTATGCCTTGCACATCGGCACCTCGGCCGTTGCGGAGATTGCCCCGCAGGCCGGTGAGACTGGCCTGGCGTTATCACAATCCTACGAGGCCATCGCCGGTTGGATGCGCCTGGGCATCATCGCCATCCTGATGGGTTCTGCGCTGGTGATGGCGGTCGTCATGTGGGGCATTACGGTCAACGTGCTCAAGCCATTGGCGCGACTGGTCGGCTATTTCGAAGGCCTCGCCCAGGGGGATCTCTCCCAGCCCGTGGAGAGCCGCGGCAACAACGAGATCGGCCGCCTCTTCAACTCGCTGGCGCACATGCAGGAAGGGCTCTCTGCCACGGTGGGGACCGTGCGTCGCAGCAGCGAAGGCATCTATCACGGCTCCCAGGACATCGCCCAGGGCAACAACGAGCTCTCCTCGCGCACCGAGCAGCAGGCTGCCTCGCTTGCGGAAACCGCCTCCAGCATGGAGGAGCTGGCATCGACCGTGGAGCACAACGCCGACAATGCCCGCCAGGCGAGCCAGCTGGCGGCCGAGGCGTCGCGCACGGCCGAGCAGGGCGGCACGGTGGTGGGCGAGGTGGTTTCCACCATGCACGAGATCAATGCGAGCTCGCACAAGATGTCGGACATCATCGAGGTGATCGACAACATCGCCTTCCAGACCAACATCCTGGCGCTCAACGCCTCGGTCGAGGCGGCGCGCGCCGGCGAGCACGGGCGCGGCTTCGCCGTGGTCGCCCAGGAAGTGCGCAGCCTGGCCGGGCGCAGCGCCGACGCCGCCGGCGAGATCCGCCAGCTCATCGAGGCGTCGCTGAAGCGGGTGGATGTCGGCACCCAGCGTGTCGATCAGGCGGGCAAGACCATGTCCGAGATCGTGGCGGCCGTGCAGCGCGTCAGCGACATCATGGACGAGATTGCCTCCGCCTCCCAGGAGCAGAGCAGCGGCATCGGTCAGGTCAACCAGGCCGTGACCCAGATGGACCAGGTCACCCAGCAGAACGCGGCGTTGGTGCAGCAGGCCGCCACGGCGGCCACCCAGCTCGAGGCCGAGGCCGCTCGCCTGCGCGAGGCGGTGCTGCGCTTCCGGCTGGCCGGCGAGGGGGGGCGCGCCGGTCACGCGACCAAAGGCACGACTACCAGGGCGTCGAACTCGGGCGCTCGCGATGCCTCGCCGCCCGCTGTCGTCGACCCGACCCCGGCCGCCAAGCGGCAGGGTGGTTCGCCGAAAGGCCAGGTGACGCCGGCCTTGCCGCCGGCGCGGCGCAACAACCATCAAACGCAGGAAGAAGAGGAGGAGTGGACGTCGTTCTAGCGGTAGAGGATTCACACACCACTGCAATCTCACAACAACGATAATCACTGGCTCCCGCTGCGGCGATACGCAGGACCCCCGTGGCCATGCCGGCGAGGAGCCGGGGTCAAAGAACAGGAAGGCTCTATGCGCAACAATCAGCCCGTTACGCAGGGCGAATACCATCTCCATGACGACGACCTGCTGGTCTCGCGGACGGACCTCGAGGGGCGGATCACCTACGCCAACAGCGATTTCATCAGGGTCAGCGGCTTCGACTGGGACGAGCTGGTGGGTTCTCCCCACAACCTCGTGCGCCATCCCGACATGCCCCCCGAAGTGTTCGAGGATCTCTGGGCGACCCTCCAAGGCGGCGAGAGCTGGCAAGGGGTGCTGAAGAATCGCTGCAAGAACGGCGATTTCTACTGGGTCCAGTCCACGGTGACGCCGATCCTGGAGGAGGGCGAGTGTCTGGGTTACACCTCGGTCCGCGTCAAGGCCGACCCCGCGGCCGTGGAGCGCGCCGAGAGGCAGTATGCGCGCCTGCGCAACGGCAAGGGGCACGGCCTCACCGTGCGTGGCGGCCGCGTCACGCGTCGTGGCCTGGCCGGCTGGTGGACGCGTCTCAACCTGGGCACCATACGCGCCAAGCTGGTGATGATGACGCTGGTGCCGCTGCTGTTGCTCGCCATCAGCAGCGGTGTCGGGCTCTACGGCGTCAAGGTTTCCGGAGAGCGCGTCAACGCGCTCAACCGTGACGGGTTGCAGGACGTCATCCGCCTGCAGCAGATCGATCAACTGGTCTCGGAAGGTCACCGGCGGGTGGGGAGCCAGGATCGCATGGCCATCCTCTCGGCGCGAACGGAGCACGCCGAAGCGCTCGATGAGAGCATCGAGCGACTGCGTGAACTCTGGCGTGACTACCGTGCGCGTGATGTCAATGCCACTCCGCTGGCCGATACCTTCGACGCGGCGCTCAGCGCCTATCTCGAGGGGGGGCTCGCGAGCATGCGCGATGCGCTTGCCTCGGAGGACTCCCTCGATACCTTCACGGCACTCAACAACGACGTGGGCCCGCTGCGCGAACAGGGGGTCGAACTGTCCGGCATCGTCAACCAACTGATCGAGCAGAAGCGCCAGGCGGCGCTCGACATGTCGGCAGCCGCCGAGCAGGGGCAGCGCCAGATGCTGATCGGCCAGGCCGCCTTCCTGGCGCTCGGGCTGATCGTGCTGATCGCCCTCGGCGCCTGGATCATGGCCGCCATCAACCGGCCGCTGCGCCGCGCGGTGGATGTGGCGCTGCAGATCGCCGCCGGCAACCTGGCCATTGCCGTGCCGCAGAGGAAACACGATGAGGTGGGGCGCCTCCTGGACGCCCTGGGCATCATGCGCCGCAGCCTCTACAACACCACGCTCAGCGTGAAGCGTGGGGTGGACGTGGTGATGCCGGCGAGCCAGACGATCGCCACGGGGAACGAGGCCCTCGCCTCGCGCACCGAGCAGCAGGCGGCCTCGCTGCAGCAGACGGCCTCCAGCATGGAAGAGATGACCACCACCGTGCAGCAGAACAGCGACAACGCCCGCCAGGCCAGTACCCTGGCCACCGACAACGCCAGTCGCATGCGCGACACCGGCGAGCTGATGCACGGCGTCGTCAAGAGCATGGAGCGGATCACCGCCAGCTCGCAGAAGATGAAGGACATCATCAACGTCATCGACGGCATTGCCTTCCAGACCAACATCCTGGCGCTCAACGCCTCGGTGGAGGCGGCGCGCGCCGGTGAGCAGGGCCGGGGCTTTGCCGTGGTCGCCGGCGAGGTGCGCAGCCTGGCCGGGCGCAGCGCGGATGCCGCCAAGGAGATCCGCGAGCTGATCGACGGGACCAATACCGAGATCGAGGGCGGCGCGACCCGGGTCCAGCAGGCGGAAAGCGCCATGGCCGAGGTGGTCGAGACCTCGAACCGCGTCAACGACATCATCGGTGAGATCACCGCCGCCTCGACGGAGCAGAGCAACGGCATCGGCCAGATCAACCAGGCGATCACCGAGCTCGATCAGGTGACCCAGCAGAACGCCGCCCGGGTCCAGGAGAGCGCCCGCTCGGCCGGTGAGCTGCAGACCCAGGTGGCGAGCCTGGCGCGTGACATGCAGGTCTACCGCATGCGCGGGCTGGGGCCGGAGCGGGTCACCTCGCCGTCGCGGGAGGCGCCGCGCGAGTCTGCCGGCGGCTCCCGTGGCAACAGGGGGCGCCGGGTGCAGGGCGACCCTCTGCCCGAGAAGCGCCAACCGGGCCCGGCTCGTGCGGACAGGGCCGCTGAAGAGGAGTGGGAGACGTTTTGACAGCGCCAGTGGAGGGCCCCGCTTCCGAAGCGGGCCAGTGGTCAGGGGGAGGCCAGCTGGAGCGTGACCTCGTCCTGACCGACGCGGACTTCACGAAGATCCGTCAGCTGATCTACCAGCGGGCGGGTATCGTGCTGGCCGAACACAAGCGCGAGATGGTCTACAGCCGGCTGGCCAAGCGGTTGCGCCATCACGGCATGACGCGCTTCAGCGACTACCTGGCACGCCTCGAGAGCCATCCCGAGGCGCGGGAGTGGGAGTCGTTCACCAATGCGCTGACGACGAACCTCACGGCGTTCTTTCGCGAGGCCCACCACTTCCCGCTGCTGGCGGCCCATGTCAGGGAGCGTCGCGAGCCGGTACGGGTGTGGAGTGCGGCGGCCTCCACCGGCGAGGAGCCCTATTCCATCGCCATGACCCTGATGGAAACCCTGGGCCCGCGTGCCAGCGAGGCCCGGGTGCTGGCCACCGACATCGACACCGAGGCGCTGGAGCGCGCCCGGGCCGGGATCTACCCCATCGAGCAGGTCCACAAGCTCGAGGAGAGCCGCGTCAAGCGCTTCTTCCAGCGCGGCCGCGGCCGACACGAAGGGCTGGCACGGCTGCGGCCGGAGGTCGCCGCCCTGGTGGAGTTCCAGTCGCTCAATCTGCTGGCGCCACGCTGGGCGCCGGTGAAGGGGCCCTTCGATGCCATCTTCTGTCGCAACATCATGATCTATTTCGACAAGCAGACGCAGGCGCGGATCCTCGAGCGCTTCGCGCCGCTGCTCAAACCCGATGGCCTGCTGTTTGCCGGCCATTCGGAGAATTTTTCCTACATCACCGATGTGTTTCGACTGCGCGGCCAGACTGTCTACACACGGGCCGATCGTCCTATCCAGGGTGTTTGACGCCGGGTGGGCGAGCGCGGCCGGTTTCCGTACGAAGCCTAAAGTTATCGGCGGTCTCGCCGATAGAAATCAACAATGGGTAATCGCTGCAGGCCGCCGACGGCGGCCTGAATGACAAGGAGGCTTGCCTTGGGAGCGGACAGGATCAAGGTGCTGTGCGTCGATGATTCGGCGCTGATACGCGACTTGCTCAGCGGAATCATCAACGAGCAGCCGGACATGGAAGTGGTGGCCGTGGCACCGGATCCGCTGGTTGCACGTGATCTGATCAAGCGTCACAACCCCGACGTGCTGACGCTGGACGTGGAAATGCCGCGCATGGACGGCCTCGATTTTCTCGAACGGCTGATGCGCCTGCGTCCCATGCCGGTGCTGATGGTGTCGTCGCTGACCCAGGCCGGCTCGGAAGTCACCCTGCGCGCCCTGGAACTGGGGGCGCTGGACTTCGTCGCCAAGCCGTCGCTGGGCATCCGCAGCGGCATGATGGAGTACGCCAACGACATCGCCGAGAAGATCCGTGCCGCTGCCAAGTCGCGCCCGCGGCAGGCAAGGAAACAGGCGACGCCGGCTCCCCGCCGTCTCGCGGCACCGCTCAGCACCAGTGAGAAACTCATCATCATCGGTGCATCGACCGGCGGTACCGAGGCGATTCGCGCCGTGCTGGAGCCGCTGCCGGCCAATAGCCCGGCGATCCTGATCACACAGCACATGCCCGGGGGCTTCACGCGCTCCTTCGCCGAGCGCCTCGACCGCCTGTGCAGCATCACCGTCAAGGAGGCAACCGACGGCGAACGGGTGCTGCCCGGGCATGCCTACATCGCCCCGGGCGATCACCATCTCAAGCTTGCGCGCAGCGGCGCCAACTACGTCGCTCGCCTGGACGACGGCCCGCCCGTCAACCGGCATCGTCCGTCGGTGGACGTGCTCTTCCATTCGGCGGCGTCCCTGGCCGGCCGCAACGCCATTGGCGTGCTGCTCACCGGCATGGGCAAGGATGGTGCGGCAGGCCTGCTGGAGATGCGTCAGGCCGGCTCATCCACCATTGCCCAGGACGAGGCGAGCTGTGTGGTCTTCGGCATGCCGCGCGAGGCGATCGCCATGGGCGGCGCCCAGGAAGTGGTGGCCCTGGAGGACATTCCCGAACGTTTGATGGCGCTGGTGGCGGCTTCGGGCCGTGCCCAGCGCGTGTAAGTTGGCAGCCAGGGAGGTGGCCTTTGCTGCGTTTTGGCTGGTGCCGGAAGGCAATGCGTGATGAGCGCATGGAAAAGCCAGCAGAGAAGCGCAACGCGACAGTGACCCCGGTCCGCTAGAGGAGCCGCCCCCATGATCCGTTTACTACGCAATATCAGCATCCATGCCGCCATGATCGCGGTGCTTGCTGTCTTCGTCGTTGCCATCGCCGCCGTTGCCGGGATGGGATTCATGTCAAGTCGCACGGCCAGCAATACCTTGACGACGCTCGAGCGGGTCAATGTGGTCCAGCTCAATGAGATCAATCGCGCCGACGCGCTGCTGATCGGTGCTCTCTACGATCTGGAAGTGGCGTCCAATCACTTGATGCTCGGGCGACGCAGCCAGGCCGACGAGCATCTGGCGCTGGCGCTCGGCCAGATCGACTTGGCTGAGCAGCGCTTCAACGAATTCAGCGCCGAGCCACGCAGTGGGCACACCGAGGAGTTGGGGGACCGTGTCGAGGTCACCATGGCTGCCGTGCTGGATCTGGCGCGTCAACAGCATCGGGTGCTCGAGGAGATGAGCACGACGAAATTCAACGACCTTCGCGAAGAGCTGGTCGAGCCGCTCGAGGCGATGGATGCTGCGCTGGCCGATTTCGTGCGCTACGCCGACGAGCACGGTCATGAGCTGATGACGGAGTACGAGGCGATGGCCGACCTCTTCGGCTGGCTCGAGGTGATCATCCTGGCCGTCGTCGGGCTGCTGGTGGCGCTGATCTACCTTGGGCTGCGCCGGATCGTCATCCGGCCGCTCAACCGCGCGGTGGAGAGTCTCGATGCCATCGCCAAGGCCGATCTCACCGTGACCATTCCCGACGGCGGTCGTAGCGAGGTGGGACGGCTGTTCCGCGCCATGCGCGGCATGCAGCAAAGCCTGGGGCGGATCGTCACCGATGTGCGCACGGGCAGCGAGTCGATCCACGTCGGCATCAAGGAGATCGCCAGTGGCAACGCCGACCTCTCCACGCGCACCGAGCAGCAGGCCGCTTCGCTCGAGGAGACCGCCTCGAGCATGGAGGAACTGACCGCCACGGTGCGCCAGAATGCCGACAATGCCCGCCAGGCCAGCGGCCTGGCACGGGAGGCATCGACCACCGCCGAGCGCGGCGGGGCGGTGGTCGAGCGGGTGGTGACCACCATGGATGGCATTTCCGAGAGTTCGCAGAAGATCAGCGACATCACCGGGATGATCGACTCTATTGCCTTCCAGAC
Organism: Billgrantia azerbaijanica; assembly: GCA_004551485.1. Taxonomy (GTDB): domain Bacteria; phylum Pseudomonadota; class Gammaproteobacteria; order Pseudomonadales; family Halomonadaceae; genus Halomonas; species Halomonas azerbaijanica. Next base: position 79,990 of record SBLD01000006.1, read on the forward strand.
CAATATCCTGGCGCTCAACGCCTCGGTGGAGGCTGCCCGGGCCGGCGAGCAGGGGCGCGGTTTCGCGGTGGTGGCCGGTGAGGTACGCAACCTGGCGAGCCGCAGCGCCACCGCGGCCAAGGAGATCAAGTCGCTGATCGACGACTCCGTGACGCAGGTTACGGATGGCTCGCAGCTGGTGCGCGAGGCGGGCGAGACCATGCAGGAAGTGGTCGAGGCGGTGCGTCGGGTGACCGACATCATGGACGAGATCTCGGCGGCATCGCAGGAGCAGAGCGACGGCATCGAGCAGGTCAGCCAGGCGGTGGGGCAGATGGACCAGGTGACCCAGCAGAATGCCTCGCTGGTCCAGCAGGCCTCGGCCGCTGCCACCTCGCTGGAGGAGCAGGCCAACCGGCTCGAACGGGCGGTGGCCGTCTTTCGGCTGGTGGGCGACGCCCAACTGAGCGCGCCGGCGTCCGGGCGTGCCGGACGTCAGGCTGGGCGTGATCTGGCGGCAGCGACCGGCGTGCCGGCACTGGCTGCCTCTCAGCAGGCGGCCCAGGTAGACCCCAAACCCAAGCCTCGTGCGGCGAAACCTGACGTCGCACTCGAAGAGGAATGGGAAGAGTTTTGAACACAGCGTAATCAATCGAAAGGAACGAGGATTTCCCCATGGCCGATAAAGACATGAGCTTTCTGGTGGTCGATGACTTCCCGACCATGCGCCGGATCGTTCGCAGCCTGTTGAAGGAGTTGGGGTATACCAACGTCGAGGAGGCCGAGGATGGCCAGGACGCCCTGACCAAGCTGCGTGGCGGCAGCTTCGAGTTCGTCGTATCGGACTGGAACATGCCCAATCTCGACGGCCTGGAGATGCTCAAGCAGATCCGCGCCGACGATGCCCTGAAGGAGCTGCCGGTGCTGATGGTGACCGCCGAGGCGAAGAAGGAGAACATCATCGCGGCGGCACAGGCGGGGGCCAGCGGCTATGTGGTCAAGCCTTTCACGGCGGCGACTCTGGAAGAAAAACTCAACAAGATCTTCGAGAAGCTGGGCAAATAATGTGACCGGCGGGCGCGACCCGCCGGTAGAGGAGAGACGTGAAATGAGCGCAAACGAGCAGCCGAGTGAGGCTCGATCGTCGAGCGCCGCTGGCGAGGACCTGGTGCAGCGCATCGGCCAGCTCACGCGCATGCTGCGGGAAAGCATGCGTGAGCTTGGCCTGGACAAGGAAATCGAGAAGGCCGCCGAGGCCATTCCCGATGCCCGCGACCGCTTGAACTACGTGGCCAGCATGACCGAACAGGCGGCGGAACGGGCCTTGAACGCCATCGATCGTGCCCAGCCGCTGCAGGACTCGATCAACCAGAGTGCCGCGGCCCTGGACAAGCGCTGGGCCGAGTGGTTTGCCGAGCCCAAGGAACTCGACGAGGCACGCGAGCTGGTCACGGAGACGCGCAGTTTTCTCGCCGATGTGCCGGAAAAGGCGCAGGCCACGCAGAAGGAACTGCTCGAGATCATGATGGCCCAGGACTTTCAGGACCTGACCGGCCAGGTGATCAAGAAGATGATGGACGTGATCCGCGAGATCGAGCATCAGCTCGTCCAGGTGCTGATCGACAACGTGCCCGAGGAGCTGGCGCGCGAGAACATGCAGCGTCAGGCCGACGACCAGTGGGAGTCGGATGCCCGCAAGCGTGATGAGGGCCTGCTCAATGGCCCCCAGGTCAAGCCGGACGGGGCCGATATCGTCACCAACCAGGATCAGGTGGACGACCTGCTCGATCAACTGGGCTTCTAGCCATCCCTCTCGACGAGCCTGCCCCCTCGGCGCCGCGGGTCCTGGCCGATAAGGCCACGATCATCGGCGCTTTTTGGCGTATCACCCTGTGCCGCCGGTCGCCACAATGGCAGCCTTGCAACCCAGTGCCTGGTAGTGGGGCATGGCCGACGAGAGCAGCGATCAGGAAAAGACCGAAGAGGCCACACCGCGACGCCTCGAGAAAGCCCGTGAGGAGGGGCAGGTCGCACGCTCGCGCGAGCTGACGACCTTCATGCTGCTGTTGGGAGGCGTGGCAGGCATGTGGTCGATGGGCGCCATGCTCTACGACCAGCTCGGCTTGGTGATGGAGCAGGCGTTTCTCTTCGAACGCCGCCAGGCCTTCGACACCGGGCCGATGCTTGCCAATGTGCTCGATCTCGGCCAGCGCACCCTGATGACGATGCTGCCGCTGTTCCTGCTGCTGACGCTGATTGCCCTGGTGGCGCCGGCGCTGCTCGGTGGCTGGCTGGTGTCGGCGAAGTCGCTCAAGCCGCAGCTCTCCAAGCTCAACCCGCTCAAGGGGCTGAAGCGGATGTTCTCGACCCAGGCGCTGGCGGAGCTGGCCAAGGCTATTGCCAAGTCGGTGCTGGTAGGGGGCGTGGGCATGTCCTTCCTCTACTTCAAGCGCGGCGAGTACCTGTCGCTGCTCGATATGCCGACGAGCCAGGCCCTGGCCCGCGCGCTGACGCTGGCGGCCCAGGCCTGCGGCCTGATGGTGTTGACCCTGGTGGTGGTGATCCTGATCGATGTGCCCTACCAGCTGTGGAGCCATGCCAAGAAGCTGCGCATGACCAAGGAAGAGGTGAAGCGCGAGCACAAGGAGTCCGAAGGGGACCCCCACGTCAAGGCGCGTATCCGCTCCCAGCAGCAGGCCATGGCGCGTGGCCGGATGATGAGCAAGGTACCCGAGGCCGACGTCATCATCACCAACCCCACGCACTATGCGGTGGCCCTGCGGTACGATGAGGCGCGCATGGCGGCGCCGCGGGTGGTGGCCAAGGGCGCCGATGCCGTGGCGGTGCGCATCCGCGAAGTGGGCGAGGAGGCACGGGTGCCCCTGCTCGAGGCCGCGCCGCTGGCGCGAGCGCTGTACCACCACGTGGACCTCGACAGCGAGATCCCGCTCGACCTGTATACCGCTGTGGCGGAAGTGCTCGCCTGGGCCTTCCGCCTCAAGCACGTGACCACCGAAGGGGGAGAAGTGCCACCAACGCCCGAGAACCTTCCGGTACCGCCCTCCCTGGCGGTGCCAGCCGCTGACGCCGATGCCGACGGGGCCCGCGAATGAAATCCCTGAGCCATTTCCTGGGACGCAGTGACTGGCTGGGCGACGTGCGCATGAAGCTGATGGCAGGCCCGGTCCTGATCCTGATGATCCTGGCCATGATGATCCTGCCGCTGCCCCCCTTCGCGCTGGATCTGCTCTTCACCTTCAACATCGCCCTGGCGGTGATGGTGCTGCTGGTGAGCATGTTCACCCAGAAGCCGCTCGACTTCGCCGCCTTCCCGGCCGTGCTGCTGTTCACCACCCTGCTGCGCCTGTCGCTCAACGTGGCTTCCACCCGGGTGGTACTGATGGAGGGCCACGCCGGTGGCGATGCGGCCGGCAAGGTGATCGAGGCATTCGGTTCCTTCCTGGTCGGGGGCAATTTTGCCGTGGGCCTGGTGGTGTTCCTGATCCTGGTGATCATCAACTTCATGGTGATCACCAAGGGCGCCGGGCGCATCGCCGAGGTGGGGGCGCGCTTCATGCTCGACGCCATGCCGGGCAAGCAGATGGCCATCGACGCCGACCTCAATGCCGGCCTGATCGGCGAGGATGAGGCCCGCCAGCGGCGCGCCGACGTGGCGCAGGAGGCGGACTTCTACGGCTCCATGGACGGTGCCAGCAAGTTCGTGCGCGGCGATGCCATGGCTGGGCTGGTCATCATGGTGGTCAATATCATCGGTGGCCTGCTCATCGGCATGCTGCAGCACGACATGGGCTTTGCCGATGCGGGGCGGACCTACACCCTGCTGACCATCGGCGACGGCCTGGTGGCGCAGATCCCGGCTCTGGTGATCTCGACGGCGGCCGGCGTCACGGTGTCGCGCGTCAACACCGACCAGGACGTCGGCCAGCAGATGATCAGCCAGCTGTTCGTCAACCCCCAGGTGATGATCCTGGCGGCGTTGGTCATGGGGCTGCTGGGGCTGGTGCCGGGCATGCCCAACCTGGTGTTCCTGATCTTCACCGCTTTCCTTGGCGGGCTTGCCTGGTGGCTGATGCGCCAGCAGGAGCGTCGCCTGGTCGAGCAGGAGATGAAGACCGAGCCACCGCCGCCACCCGAGGCGCCCGAGGCGAGCTGGGATGACGTCCAGCTCGTCGATACCCTGGGGCTCGAGGTCGGGCACCGCCTGATCCCGCTCGTCGACCAGCGCCAGGATGGCGAGCTGCTGGCGCGCATCAAGAGCGTGCGCAAGAAGTTCGCCCAGGAGGTCGGCTTCCTGCCGCCGGTGGTGCATATTCGCGACAATCTCGAGCTCGCTGCCAACACCTACGTAATCACGCTGAAGGGCGCGGAGATCGGACGCGCCGATGCCTTTCCCGGCCAGTGGCTGGCCATCGATCCCGGTCAGGTGACCGGCCAGTTGCAGGGCACTCCCACCCAGGACCCGGCCTTTGGCCTGCCGGCGGTGTGGATCGATGCGGGGCAACGCGAGCACGCCCAGGTCTATGGCTACACCGTGGTGGATGCCGGCACCGTGGTGGCCACGCACCTCAATCACCTGCTCCATCGCCACGCCGCCGAGATGCTGGGCCGTCAGGAGGTGCAGAAGCTGCTCGACAAGCTGGGCGACGAGCAGAAGTCGCTGGTCGAGGAGGTGGTGCCCAAGGCGATCAGCCTCACCGCCCTGCAGCGCATCCTGCAGAACTTGCTGGACGAGGAGGTCTCGATCCGCGATGTGCGCACCATTCTCGATGCTCTGGCCGAATGTGCACCTCAGCAGCAGGACCCGGGCGAGCTCACCGCCCTGGTGCGCGTCGCCCTGGGGCGGGCGATCACCCAGCAGTGGTTCGGCGGCCAGACGACGCTCAACGTCCTGGGCCTGGATGCTCAGCTCGAACAGGTGTTGATGCAGGCCATGAACGGCAACGGGGCGCTCGAGCCGGGGCTTGCCGAAACCCTGATGAACCAGACCGAACAGGCCCTGGCCCGCCACGAGGCCAGCGGCGAACCGCCGGTGCTGGTGGTGCAGCATGCGCTGCGCCCGCTGTTGGCGCGCTTCCTGCGCCGCCGACTGAGGCACCTGGTGGTGATGTCCCAGGCGGAGATTCCCGATGATCGAACACTGCGAGTCACGACCCTGGTGGGAGGTCGATAAGTCATGAGTGTCCTGCGTTTCACCGGTGTCAACAGCCGCGAAGCCATGCGCCAGGTGCGCGAGGCGCTGGGCGACGAGGCGTTGATCCTGGCCAATCGCCCCACCGACAGCGGGGTGGAGATCCTGGCCATGGCGGAGTCGGCGGCGCCCGACGAGCCGGCGGGTGCCGTTCACCATGCACCACCGGCCGCCGCCGACAGGCCGCTTGTCCCTCCGCCCGTGGCTGACGCGCCGGCCAGGCCCGCCCGGGACTTCGAGGCGATGAGCGCGAAGCTGCTCGAGGAAATGCGTGACATGCGGGCCCTGCTCGCCCGCGAGCAGGAGAGCCGGACGCCGACCGGCGGGCTTGCCGAACAGATCACTCAACGCCTGCTCGAGGCCGGTTTCGGGGCGGCCCTGGCCGACGAGATCGCCGCCGGCCTGCCCGAGGAGCTGGCCAGCGCCGCCGTCCTCGACGAGCGTGCCCTGGCCTGGCTCAAGCGGCAGCTCCTCAGCCGTCTCGAGGCGCCCGGCGACGAGGCGGCCCTGCTGGAGCGCACGGGCGTCGTGGCCTTGATCGGCCCGACCGGGGTCGGCAAGACCACGACCACGGCGAAGCTGGCGGCGCGCTACGTGATGCGCCACGGCACCCGGCCGGTGGCGCTGGTCACCACCGACAGCTTCCGTATCGGCGCCCACGAACAGCTGCGCATCTATGCTCGCCTGCTCGACGTGCCGATGTATGCGCTCACCGCCGACCAGCCGGTCAGCGACCTGCTGGGGCGCATGCAGGGCAAGTCCTGGGTGATCATCGACACCGTGGGCATGAGCCAGCGCGACCAGCGCGTCATCGAGCAAGTCGCCCACCTGCGCGGCGACACCTCGCCGGTACGCCTGGTGCTGCTGCTCAATGCGGCGAGCCAACCCGACACGCTCGAGGAGGTGGTACTGCGCTACCGCCAGGCGGCCCAGGCGGCCGGTGCCGAGCTCACCGACTGCGTGATCACCAAGCAGGACGAGGCGGGGCGGCTCGCCCCGGTTCTCGACATCATCATGCGTCACGGCCTACGCCTGCTGTTCGTCTCCCACGGCCAGCGGGTGCCGGAGGACATGGCGCTGGCCGACCCGGCCGCGCTGATCGACGAGGCGCTGGAGCGTCGCCAGCAGGCGCCGCAGCCGTCCGCTGCGGCGGCGCGCGAAACGGCCGCGCGCTCGCCCACGCTGCTGGGGCAGGGGCGCCGGCTGGCGGCGACGCTGCAGGTGCTGCGGCAGCGACTGGACGGTTTCGCCGAGTTGGAGCGGGTCTGGGACCTGCTGGGGCTGCCGGCCTCGGTTCAGCAGCAGCGCCTCGAGACGCTGCTGGCGCGCTACCCGTCTCACGGCCGGGCGCTGGGCATGCTGTGGAGCGAGCGGCGACGGGTAAAGGGGGAGCCCTGGCCGATGCCCGACGTGGCCCTCGACGCCGACGGCCGCTGGCTGGCGCTGCCGCTGTTGCAGCATCGCCAGGTGGCCGGCCAGGGGCCGCGCTTGGCCGCGGCCGAAGAGCGGCTCGGCACGAGCGTGCACCTCATGGCGGGGCTGCCCGACGATGAAGCGAGGGAGTGGCTGGAGCGGCGTGCGCTGAGCTGGGTGAGCCAGGTGCGCGGCAGTCAGCGCGTCGCCCATGGCGGCGAGCGGGCACCGCTCAAGGCGCTGGCCGGGCTGGCGGAAGCCCTGGAGGGCGTGGCCTGTCGCTTCCGTGGCGTTCCCGCGCGGCTTTCGCTGTCGACGCTGCCGGTGGTCGTTCCACCCAAGGCGGCGCGGCGCGCGGAAGAGGGACTGGCGGTACAGGCCTGGTTCAGCGAGGTGCAGGATGCCGAGAGTGGCCGGGTGCTGGCCCGGCGCTACTGGGTGACCCCCGCCCGGCTCGGCCGGGAGCCGGTGCCGCTGCTGCTTTACCAGTTGCAGGGCGATGGCTTGGTGCAGCTCGCGCGTCGCGCCTGGCAGCAGCTCGACCCGGGCGAGCTGGGCGAACTTCGTCACGACGTGCGGCTGTTGATGGCCAGTGGCCTGGCGACGGTGGCTGCCCACCTCGATCTCGCCGGCGACGAGGAGGCCATGGACCTGCGCGCCGAGCTGCTGGGCCTGGCGGGCGGTCGACGGCGTCGCCGCGACATGGCGCTGCTGGAGGCGCTGGTGCAACTGTTCCTGGTGCGTGAGGCGATCCGTCACCTGGGGCTTGGCGAGCGGGAGGCCGGCTAGATGGGCATCGATCAGGCCGCAGGACTGCGGCAGTGGGCGTCCAGTGCGGCTCCCCGAGCCGATGACGAGGCGTGTCCGCGCCATGTGGCCGAAGCGCTGGTCGCGCTGGCGGAGAGCGAACCGGCGGCCGTGACGACCGCCGAGCGCGAGCCGGCAGCGCTGCCGCGGCAGGCCTCTCGCAGTGCCCCGCCGCGCCCGGCACCCACGGTGACGCTGATGGTGCTGGGGCTGCCGGGCGGCGCAGAGCGGCATGCGCACAAGGTCACCGAGCTGCTCACGGCCTGGGCCGAGGAGGGGCGCCGCTGGGTCGGTGATCCCGAGTGCTGGCGGGTCGTGCCGCTGGACGTGGCGAGCCCCCATCTGCCCGCGCTGGCCGCCGAGCAGTCGCGCTGGGCGCTGTGGGTGGACAGCGACGAGGAGGCCTTTCGCCGCGCCTACCGCGTGCTCAAGCGTGTGGCCGAGCGGGGCGGTCCACGTCGTCTGCTGGCCGTGCACCCGCCCGACGTGGGGCGCAAGGGGCTGCTGGACAACCTGCAGCGGGTAGCGGCGAGCTATTTCGGCCTCGAGCTGCTGGTGCTGGCGCGATGAGACGCTGGGGCCTTGCCGCCGTGGCGTTCGGCGGCTGCCTGTGGGCGGCGGCCGCGCTCGGTGCCGGCAGTTGGGTGGCCAGTGCGCCGGCGGTGACGGTGGCGATGGCGGGACGCAGCGTGTCTTCCGCCGAGCTCGCTCCCCCTGCGCCCGAGCTGGCGCGTGGACAGCGCATCGGCCGCGTCAGCTGGCAGTACCGGGCGCCATCCGGCGTGGCGGTGGAAGCCTGGCTCTGCCACGGTGGACAGTGCGTCGAACTGCCCGGCCCACGGGGGTGGACCGAGGCGCTGGCCGGGCGGGCGGCGGAGATGCCGCTGCATTTCCGCTTTGCGCTGGGCGAGCGACGCCAGCGCCCGGTGACTCTGCAGGGACTGCGGGTGATCGTGAATCATGACGGACAAGGGTGACCCCTTCGGGGCATGACCGCCGCAGGACGAAGAAGCATGTACACAGCACAAGGCAAGATCGATCAGGGCAACCTGCTGGACGAATACCTGCCGCTGGTGCGGCGTCAGGCGTTGTCGCTGCAGGTGCGGTTGCCGGCGAGCATCGAATTGGACGACCTGATCCAGGCCGGCACCGTGGGCTTGCTGGAAGCCATGGGACGTTTCGATGCCAGCCAAGGGGCGAGCTTCGCTACCTTCGCCAGCCAGCGCATCCGCGGTGCCATGCTGGACGAGCTGCGCAGCCGCGATTGGCTGCCACGCAGCGTGCGGCGCAATGCCCGGGCGGTGGACGAGGCCGTCCGCCGCCTGGAGCAGCGCCTGGGGCGTCCTGCCGAGGAGACGGAGATCGCCGCCGAGCTGGACATGGAGCTCGAGAGCTATCGCCAGCTGCTCAGCGACACCAACAGCGGTCATCTGCTTCCTTTCGAGGTGCTGCTGGCCGAAGGGGTGGAGCCCGGCATCGAGAACGCCGCCACCGATACCCCATTCAACCAGCTCAGCGACGAGCAGCGGCGCCAGCGGCTGGTGGCGGGCATCGAGGCGCTGCCCGAACGGGAGAAGCTGCTCATGGCGCTCTATTACCAGGAGGAGCTCAACCTCAAGGAGATCGGCGCCGTACTCGGCGTGACCGAGTCGCGGGTCTGTCAGCTGCACAGCCAGGCGGTCAGCCGGTTGCGCGCACGGCTGACCGAGGCCGGTTGAGCGGCGTTACAGGCCGCTCATCAGCGCGCGGGTGCTCTCCAGGGCGGCCATGTAGCAGCGGTGCAGCTGGTCGGGCGGCGGGTCGTCCGGCATCTCCTCGACCTGGCGTTCGTGGCCCTCGCACAGGGTGAGCACGGCGCCCAGCGGGCCGCTACGGTGGGTGAGGGCGCGGATGATGCTCGAGTTCAGCGGCAGCTTGGCGAGCAGCGTGTCGCGATCCTCCTCCAGCAGGGCATCCATCATCGAGAACAGTCCGGTCGTGAAGGCATCCTCCGGGTCCAGGCCGGGGAAGGGCGCGGCCAGGTTGCGGCACATGAAGGCGCGCACCAGCGCCATGCGCAGCACGAGGCGCGAGGAAGGCTGCAGGTTCGCCAGGGTCAGCGTCAGCATCAGGCGGCGCAGCTCGATGAGGCCGAGAATCTGCATGCCGCGGCGCAGGTCGATCACCTCCTTGCCGCCGCGGTGGAAGTAGCTCGAGTTGGCGCGCCGCAGGATGGCGACGTGAAGGTGGGGCATCTGCACGACCAGCTCCTGCAGTCGCTGCAGGTCGCAGTCGTCCTCGTAGAGCGCCTGGATGAGGCGGATCTGGGCGGCGCGGTTGCCGTGGCGACCGCGCGGTCGCGAGGCGAAGAAGCTGGGGTGGGCGAGGTAGTTGCCGTCGTAGTAGTTGCAGCCGAGCGCCTGGTAGCGGGCGAGTTCCGAGGCGCTGCCGATGTTCTCGACCAGCAGCTCGATGCCGTGGCCGTCAAGCTGCTCGAGCGTGGCGGGGTCGAGCTGATCGGGCGAGGCGAGTGCCGCCACATCGATGCGCGGCAGCAGGGCGTCGGGGGCCTGCATCACACGGTGGGCGGGCATGAGGATGCGATAGCCGCGCTCGCGCATCTCGTCGAGACGGTGCAGCAGATCGTCGTCCACCGCGGGGGCGTCGCCGATGCCGATGACCAGCCGGCGGGCCGGGGTCGGCAGCAGCTCGGGGCGGGTGATCCACGCCATCGGCAGGGTGACGAACAGAAGGCGTTCGCCAAGCAGCCCGGTGTCGCCGAGCTCGTAGACCGCGGCGGCCAATGCGCGGGCGGTTATCGCCAGGGTCTCCGTGTCGTCGTCACCGTGCTGGCGATGGACGAGCCGGTCCGCCACGTGGCGGTGCTCGTTGTCGTGGATCGGATGGAGGGCAATGGTGCAAGGATCGAGATCCCGTGGCTGCGACATGCTGCTTGGCTCCCTGCTGAATGCGTGTGCGCCCGAGGTTGGAGGCATGATACGGGAAGCGGTACATCGCGTCCTCACCGTGACACCAGATACGCAGGCGGAGGCGAAACGGCCGGGATCACTCGGCAATGGCCAGCCGGAGCAATGCCAGGTGTGTTTCGAGGCCGCTGGCCAGGGCCTCCAGTGCCGGGCGGGCATGGAAGAAGCCCTGCTGACGATAAAGGCCGTTGCGGGCCAGCCACAGCGACTCCTCGCGGGTTTCCACGCCCTCGGCGATCAGCTCGATGCCGAGCTCGTCGGCCAGTGTCACCAGGCCGTTGAGGATGGCCTGGCGCCGGGGATCGGCATCGCATCCTGCGACCAGGGTGCGGTCGATCTTGAGCCGGTCCGGATGCAGCACGGTGAGCAGGTCGAGGTTGGCGTAGCCGTTGCCGAAATCGTCGAGAGCCGTGGCGAAGCCCAGGCGGCGGTAGGTGTCGATGATGTCACGCAGTTGCTGCTGATCCTGCACCCGTTCGGTTTCGGTGACCTCGAAGATCAGTTGCTCCGTGGGCCAGCCGACCTTCTCGGAAATCTCCAGGGTGGCCTGGATGCAGGCCAGGGGTTCGTAGACCGCGTTGGGCAGGAAATTGATGGAGAGGGCGGTGGTCATGCCGAGTCGGCTGGCCAGCTCGATGGCGCGGATGCGGCACGCCTGGTCGAAGCGGTAGAGCAGCTCGGGCGTCACGCGGGAAAGGATGCTGGCCGCGGATTCGCCGGCCGGGCCGCGCACCAGTGCCTCATGGGCGATGACCCGGGCCGCCGCCACATCGACGATCGGCTGGAAGGCCATGGTGAACGCGAAGGGGAGGGGCTGTTCGCAGCGGACACAGTGCCCGTTGACGGTGATGCAGCGGCTCATGTCCACTCCTTCTGGCGGTGGCAATCGAGGGGCCGCAGGAAAGGGGCCCGCCAAGCAAGGATCGGCCGACGCGAGAAAAACTTGAAGAGCCAGAGATCCGCTTGTTCCAGATCAAGGAAGCCCTTGGCAAGGCGTTGCCGTTCCGCGCGGCGCCAGTCTAAAGTCTGGGCCCGCGCTGCCGATATTTCGTTATGCGCGCGCCCTCGCAGTCAGGAGTCCTGAATGAATCCGTCCACAATCATCGGCATCCTCGCCAGCATCGTGCTGCTGGCCAGTGTGCTCTTCTTCACCGCCGAGTCGCCGCAGAGCTTCCTGAACCTGCCCGGCCTTGCCATCGTCCTGGCAGGCACGATGGCGGCCACCTTCATCAGCTATCCGCTGCGCGAGGTGCTGCGGGTGGTGCGTCTGGTGGGGCTGGTCTTTCGCCGCGAGAACACCTACACCCGCGACGACATCAGGGAGCTGGTCGACATGTCGCGGCTGTGGTTCAAGGGCGACGTACGGGCGGTCGAAGCGGCGCTCGAGAAAACCCGCAATCCCTTCCTGCGCACCGGCATCCAGTTGGTGATCGCCAACACCAAGGAGGAGGAGATCTTCGACCTGCTGCGCTGGCGCATTGCCCGACTGAAGGCGCGCGAGCATGCCGAGGCGCAGATCTTTCGCACCATGGCCACCTATGCGCCGGCCTTCGGCATGATCGGAACCCTGGTGGGGCTGGTGAACATGCTGGAGGTCATGGAGGCGGGAGATCTGCACGTGATCGGCCCGCGCATGGCCGTGGCGCTGCTCACCACCTTCTACGGCATCCTGCTTGCCAACTTGGTCTTCAAGCCCATCGCGGTGAAGCTCGAGCGGCGCACCGAGGAGCGGCTGATCGCCATGAACATGGTGCTCGAGGGCATCTCGCTGATCACCAAGCGGCGCCTGCCCTCCTTCATCGAGGAGACGCTCAACTCCTTCGTGGCCAACTACCATGACGAGATCCGCGATTCTGCGGTGAGCCGGCGTGCCGATGATGACCCTGGCGAGGCCGGCCAGCATGCTTGACCGTGACACGCGTCACGCGCTGCAGCCGGTCGTGGCTGCCGATGGGGATGGCGAAGGCTGGCTGATGAGCTATCTGGACGTGCTGACGCTGCTCATCACCCTGTTCGTGCTGCTGGTCTCGATGCTCGGCAATGGCGCGGCGAGCGATGGCAGCCGGTATGGCGGCCAGGCGAGCCAGGAGATCACGGCGGAGGCCCGGATGGCCGCGCTGCTGGTGACCGGGCAGCTCCAGACCGGACTCCAGCCGCGCCACGATGGTCTCAAGCCGCGCTTTTCCGGGCTCGAGATCGATGGGGTGAGCGTGGCGGAGGGGCAGCAGGGTATCACCCTGCGGATCGACGACAACCTGCTGTTCGCCAGCGGCCAGGCACAGCTGACCGCCCAGGGGCGCGAGGTGTTGACGAGCCTGCATGAGGTGCTGTCGGCCTTTGAAGGCGAAATCTCCGTCGAGGGGCACACCGATGACGTGCCGATCGCCACGGCTCGCTTTCCGTCCAACTGGGAGCTTTCCACTGCTCGCGCCATCGCGGTGCTGCGCTTTCTGACCGAGCTGGGCGTGGCATCCGAGCGGCTGCGCGCCGTCGGCTACGCCGACACGCGTCCGCTCGAGAGCAATGCGACGGCCCAGGGCCGGGCAGCCAACCGCCGCGTGGAGCTGCTGCTGCGCCAGATGGCCGGGTGACCATGAGGTCGGGGAGAACGCCGTGGCGCTGGACGCTGTGGCTGGCCACCGCCCTGTATGCGGCGATGCTGCTCGGCCTCCTGGCCGTGATGACCTGGGCCCTGGCGGACCGCCATGCGCAGGAGCTGGAGCGGGCGCGCGAGCGCACCCTCGCCCATGCCGAGCTGATGGCCGAGTGGGTGGGCGGCGCCTTCACCAGTACCGACAACACGCTCGGTGGGCTGGCCAACCTCTTCGCCGTGTCGCTGCACGGCGCACCGGCCGATACCCAGCCGCTGGCCGATGCCTTCGAGACGCTGCTCGCCCAGCGCCAGCAGAGCCTCCCCTTCCTGGACGCCATCGGCATCCTCGACCCGCAGGGACGCACCCGCTACTCGACGGGCGAGCCGGGGTTTCCCGCGAGTGCGCCGGCCGAGCATGACTTCATCGATGCCTTTCTCGACGATCCGGCTGCGCGGCTCTGGGCCGTTCACTGGGCGCCGGAGAGCGATCGGCAGCGCGTGCTTTACGTGCGGCGCATGGTCGATGCCGAGGGGGATCTCACCGGCCTGGCCGCGGCACGCATGGACCTGCGGCTCTTCTCCCGGGCCCTGCAGCGGATCCAGCTCGACGCGGGGCAGAGCATTACCTTCGTCGATGACAGCCTGCGCCTGGTGGCGCGACGTCCCGCCGTGCCGGGTCTCTCGCCGCGCGAGATCCTGGGCATGTCGGTCGATCTGCCCGAGATGGCGGAGGCGATCGCCGATCCAAGGCCGCGCACCGTCACCCTGACGTCCCCGCTCGACGACGAGCGACGCATCTTCGGTGCCGTGCGCCTCGAGGGATTGCCTTTCTCGGTGGTGGTGGGGTATAGCCTCGAGGTGGTGCTGGCCGACTGGCGTCAGAAGGTGCTGGGGCTCGTCGTCGGCTGGATACTGCTCGCCCTGCTCGGCCTGCTGGCGCTCGTTCACTACCTGCGCCTGATGCGCACCGAGGCCGAGCTGCAGCGCAGCGAACAGCGCCTGTGGCACATCAACCGCTCACTGCAGGCGGAGCTGCGCATCGCCGCCATGGCCTTCGATACCCACCTCGGTATGTTCATCACCGACGCCAGGGGATGCATCCAGAAGGTCAATCGCACCTTCGAGGCGATCACCGGCTACACCCAGGCGGAGGTGCTGGGGCGCACCCCGCGCCTGCTCAACTCCGGGCGCCATTCCCCCGAGTTCTACCAGCGGATGTGGCAGCACCTCCACGCCGAAGGGCGCTGGCAGGGTGAGCTGTGGAACCGACGCAAGAATGGCGATACCTACCCGCAGCGCCTGACCGTCAGTGCCGTCACCGACGAGGCGGGCGAGGTGACCCACTACGTGGCCACGCTGAGCGACATATCCACCCGCAAAGCCGCCGAGCAGGAGGCGCACCGCCTGGCCTTCTACGACCCGCTGACCGGCCTGCCCAACCGGCGCATGATGCTGGACCGGATCACCCAGGCGATTGCGACGAGTCGCCGAACCCAGCAGCAGGCGGCGCTGCTGTTCATCGACCTGGATGGCTTCAAGCACGTCAACGACAGCCTGGGGCACCAGCAGGGCGACGACCTGTTGCAGCTCGTCGCCCGCCGCCTGGAGAGCGCCAGCCGCAAGGCGGACCTGGTGGCGCGCATCGGTGGCGACGAGTTCGTGATCCTGCTCGAGGGACTGGGCGAGAGCCTCGATGAGGCATCGCAGGTGGCTGAGCGGCTGGCCAGCAAGCTGCTCGGGGTGATCGCCGAGCCGTGCCGCCTGGGCGAACATCGCCACCCGATCTCCGGCAGTATTGGCATCACGCTGCTCGGCGACGGCACCGAGAGCGTCGACGAGAGCCTGCAGCAGGCCGAGATGGCCATGTACCAGGCCAAGCAGGCCGGGCGCAACACGCTGCGTTTCTTCGACCCGCTGATGCAGGCGGTGGCGGTGCGCCGCGCCATGCTCGAAAGCGATCTGCGCCAGGCCGTGGCCCGTGACGAGCTGCGCCTCTTCTATCAGGTACAGGTGGACGGGGCGTCGCGGGTGACCGGTGTCGAGGCGCTGCTACGCTGGCAGCATCCCCGGCACGGCATGGTGCCGCCCGGCGATTTCATCCCGGTGGCGGAGGAGAGCTTCCTGATCGTCTCCATCGGTCGCTGGGTGCTGGAGAGCGCCTGCCGCCAGCTGGCGTGCTGGGCCGGGGAGCCGGAGACGGCGGGATTGACCATGGCGGTCAACATCAGCCCGCACCAGTTCCAGCAGCCCGACTTCGTGACGGAGCTCGAGGCGCTGCTGGCCGCCACCGGCGCATCAGCCGAGCGCCTCAAGCTGGAGCTCACCGAGACGCTGATCATGGAGGAGCCCGCGGTGGCTCGGCAGACGATGCAGCGTCTCAAGGCCATGGGCGTGCGCCTCTCGCTGGACGATTTCGGCACCGGCTACTCGTCGCTCTCCTACCTCAACCAGCTGCCGCTCGACCAGCTCAAGATCGACCAGTCGTTCGTGCGCCCGCTGTTCGAGGACAGTGCCAACGCGGTGATCTCGGAAGCGATCATCCAGCTCGGGCACAACCTGGGGCTCGAGGTGATCGCCGAAGGGGTGGAAACCGAAGCCCACCGCGAGTGGCTGGCCGCGCACGGCTGTCACGCCTACCAGGGGTACCTCTTCTCGCGCCCCTTGCCCCTCGGGGAGCTGACAGCGCTGCTGGAGACCTCGAGCTGTGCCGCCGGCCGCTGAGCCGGCAGCCTTTCTCCCTCAATCGTCGACGCGGCCGAGCAGCAGGAACTCGATCAGGGCCTTCTGGGCATGCAGGCGGTTGCCAGCTTCCTGCCACACCACGGCGCGTGGGTCGTCGAGCAGGGTCTCGCTGATCTCCTCGCCGCGATGGGCGGGCAGGCAGTGCAGGAAGAGCACATCCGCTTTCGCCCGGTCGAGCAGCGCCTCGCTGACCTGGAAGCCGGCAAAGGCGGCCTCGCGCTTGGCCTGCTCCTCCTCCTGGCCCATGGAGGCCCAGACGTCGGTAGTGACCAGGTCGGCGTCCACGACCGCCTCGGCGGGGGCGTGGGTCAGCGTCACCCGGTCGCCGGCAGCCGCGAGGATCTCCCGGTCCGGCTCGTAGCCCTCGGGGCAGCAGATGCGCAGGCGGAAGTCGAACTGGCGGGCGGCGTTGATCCAGGAGTGGCACATGTTGTTGCCGTCGCCGATCCACACGGCGGTCTTGCCCTTCGGGCTGCCGCGCAGCTCCGTCCAGGTCATGACATCGGCGAGCAACTGGCAGGGGTGGTAGTCGTCGGTCAGGGCGTTGATTACCGGCACCTCGCTGGCGGAGGCGTAGGTTTCCAGGCCCGCATGGGAGAAGGTGCGGATCATCACGATGTCGACCATCTCGGCGAGCACACGAGCGGTGTCCTCGATCGGCTCGCCGCGACCCAGTTGGGTGTCGCGCGGCGAAAGGAACAGCGCATGGCCGCCGAATTGGGCCATGGCGGTCTCGAAGGAGACGCGGGTACGGGTCGAGGACTTCTCGAAGATCATCGCCAGGGTGCGGTTGGCGAAGGGGGTGTAGGTCGGCCCCTGGGCGCGCAGGCGGTTCTTGATCGTGATGGCGCGCTGGATGAGGTAGTGCAGTTCTTCCGGGGTCAGGTCCAGCAGGGTCAGGAAATGGCGTGTCGCCATGAGGATCTCTCCGCGCGAAAAAACCTCCATCCTAGCCAGCCGTCGGGGGATGCGCAATGCGCTCGGCATGCGTAGAATGGGGCCCACGAGAAAAGGCTGAGCGCCGGGCTCGGGTATTGTTCGAGGCCGGCCGTCTCGGTACCCATGCGATTCAACCGGGAGCGCACATGAGCACCACCATCGAGAACATCCAGCGCCAGATCAGCGAGAACCCGATCCTGATCTACATGAAGGGCACCCCCCAGCTGCCGCAGTGCGGATTCTCCGCCCAGACCGTGCAGGCCCTGATGTCCTGTGGCGAGCGTTTCGCCTTCGTCAACGTGCTGGACAACCCGGACATTCGCGCCGAGCTGCCCAAGTATGCCAACTGGCCGACCTTCCCGCAGCTGTGGGTCGAGGGCGAGCTGGTGGGCGGCTGTGACATCGTCGTCGAGATGTACCAGAACGGCGAGCTGGAGACGCTGATCAAGGAAACGGCCGCCAAGCACAAGGACGATCAGCCGGAAGGCTGAAGAGCGGCGCTTCGCGCCTGGAAGCTTGAAGAGGAACACCCCTGCAGCAGAGCTGCGGGGGTGTTTGCTATGGGGTGTGGCAAATGACTTTCCAGCTTCCCGCTACGCTTCCTCGCCATTCTGCTCGCGCTGGGCCAGTGCCCAGCCGCCCAGGTCCTTGTAGCGGTTGACCATGGCGCAGAACAGGTCCGCCGTGCGCTCGGTGTCGTAGCGCGCCGAGTGGGCCTCGTGATTGTCGAAGGGAATGCCCGCCGCCTGGCAGGCGCGAGCAAGCACCGTCTGGCCGTAGACGAGGCCGGCGAGGCTTGCGGTGTCGAAGCTCGAGAAGGGGTGGAAGGGGTTGCGCTTGATGCCGCAGCGGGCCACGGCGGCGTTGAGGAAGCCGTGGTCGAAGGCGGCGTTGTGGCCGACCAGCACCGCGCGGGTGCAGCCGTGCGCCTTGATCGCCTTGCGCACCGGGCGGAAGATCTCGTTCAGTGCCTCGGTCTCGGAGAGGGCGACGCGCTGGCGCAGGGGGTCGTCGAGCTTGATGCCGGTGAAATCCAGCGCCGACTGCTCGACGTTGGCCCCCGCGAAGGGTTCGATGTGGAAGGCATGGGTAGCGTCGGGCAGCAGGTTGCCGTCCGGGTCCATGGTCAGGGTTACGGCGGCGATCTCCAGAATCGCGTCCCGTTCGGGATTGAAACCTCCGGTTTCCAGGTCTACCACCACGGGCAGGAAGCTGCGGAATCGCTGGGCCATCAGGTCGCGGGCGATCGCCTCGCTCATGCGCCTCTCCTTTGTATGGGCGGGTTGCGGTCGGCTCGAAAGCGGTCGGTGCAGGACAGCCATCCCTCGAATGCGCGCAGTCTAACAGCTTGGCCGTGGAGCGTCCCGCGCCGGTATTCGCGGCGCCGCTGCCACGCTATAATTCCTCCCCCTAGACGTTCACCAGAAAGGAGCCCCGAATGTCCGATGTCAAGAAGGTCGTGCTGGCCTATTCCGGCGGCCTGGACACATCCGTCATCGTCAAGTGGTTGCAGGAGAGCTATGACTGCGAGGTCGTGACCTTCACCGCCGACATCGGTCAGGGCGAGGAAGTGGAGCCGGCCCGTGCCAAGGCCCAGGCCCTGGGTGTCAAGGAGATCTACATCGAGGACCTGCGCGAGGAGTTCGTGCGCGACTACGTCTACCCGATGTTTCGCGCCAACACCATCTACGAGGGCGAGTACCTGCTGGGTACCTCCATCGCCCGCCCGCTGATCGCCAAGCGCCTGATCGAGATCGCCAACGAGACCGGTGCCGACGCCATCTCCCATGGCGCCACCGGCAAGGGCAACGACCAGGTGCGTTTCGAGCTGGGGGCCTATGCGCTCAAGCCCGGCGTCAAGGTGATCGCGCCGTGGCGCGAGTGGGACCTGACCTCGCGCGAGAAGCTGATGGCCTACTGCCAGCAGCATGACATTCCGGTGGACTTCACCAGCCAGAAGAAGAAGTCCCCCTACTCCATGGACGCCAACCTGCTGCACATCTCCTACGAGGGCGGCATCCTCGAGGACCCCTGGGCCGAGGCCGAGGAAGACATGTGGCGCTGGAGCGTCTCGCCGGAGGCGGCGCCCGACGCGCCCACCTACGTGGAGCTGACCTATGAGCGGGGCGACATCGTCGCCATCGACGGCAAGGCCATGCCGCCCCACGAGGTGCTCGAGACCCTCAACAAGCTGGGCGGCGACAACGGCATCGGCCGCCTCGACATCGTCGAGAACCGCTACGTGGGCATGAAGTCGCGCGGCTGCTACGAGACGCCGGGGGGCACCATCATGCTCAAGGCGCACCGCGCCATCGAGTCGATCACCCTCGACCGCGAGGAGGCGCACCTCAAGGACGAGCTGATGCCCAAGTACGCCAAGGTGATCTACAACGGCTACTGGTGGAGCCCCGAGCGGCGCATGCTGCAGGCGGCCATCGACGAGACCCAGAAGAACGTCTCCGGCGTGGTGCGCATGAAGCTCTACAAGGGCAGTGCCACCGTGGTGGGCCGCCAGTCCGCGCAGTCGCTGTTCGACGAGTCGATCGCCACCTTCGAGGACGACGCCGGTGCCTACGACCAGAAGGACGCCGAGGGCTTCATCAAGCTCAATGCCCTGCGCCTGCGCATCGCCGCCGGCAAGGGTCGTCAGCAAAGCTGATCGCGCGCATCGCGGTTTGCTGGTTGGTAGAACGCCGGTCCCGCGGGGCCGGCGTTTCTGCCTGGGGAGGTCAAGAGAGAGGGGTTGTATGTTCAAGAAACTGTTGGGCGGACTGTTGGGCGGTGGCGATGACAAGCCGGGTCATGCGGCCGCCGCCGAGCCGGTCGAGTACAACGGCTACCAGATCGTCTCCGAGCCGGCCGAGCAGGGCGGTCAGTACCGCGTCAGCGGCTGGATCCGCAAGCCGTCGGCCGACGGCGAGACGCTCGAGCACCGCTTCGAGCGCTCCGACCTGGTACCCGGCCGCGAGGCCTGCGACGAGCTCATGGTGAGCAAGGCGCAGCGCTTCATCGACCAGGTGGGCGAGGACATGTTCAAGCCGCGCTGACTACGCCTTTTGCGCAAGTGCCGGTGCGCGGCGTCCTCGCTACACTTCGGTCATTGCCGATCGACGCCGTGACCGGGAGTGTCCATGCGCCTGCTGCACCGCGCCTCGCCGTGGCGTGACCTCTTTGCCGACGATACCTTGCCCGATCCGTCGCGCCTGCCGGCGCTGCTGGCCCCCCTGTGCACGGCCCTCGCCGAGCTCGGTCCCGCGCCCAGCCTGGCCGAGGCGCACGCCTGGCAGGGGCGACTGGTCGAGGCGCTCGAGCGCCTCGACCTGCCGGCGGGGCGTATCTGTCAGCTGATCAGCGACCACAACGACTGGCTCTATCGGCGCGCCATCGCACTCTCCCTCGACGAGATGATCGGGCAGGGCTGGGGTCCGCCACCCGTTGCCTACTGCGTGCTGACCCTGGGCTCCGCGGCACGCCACGAGAGCCTGCTGGGGCCCGACCAGGACAACGCCATGATCGTTGCCGACTACCCCGATGCCCGACACACCGAGATCGACGGCTATTTCCAGTCGCTCGGCGAGCGCTTCACGGCACGTCTCGACGAGGCCGGCATCCCGCTGTGCAACGGGCACGTGATGGCGCGCTGGCCGATGTGGCGCAAGTGCCTCTCGGAGTGGCGTGAGCAACTGGCGATCTGGAGTGCCGAGCGGCGTGTCAAGCGGGTGCAGCAGGCCAATATCCTGCTCGACTTCCAGCCGGTTCACGGCGATGCGTCGCTGGCCGAGGCACTGCGCGACGTGGTGGTCGAGCGGCTGCCGAAGGCGGGGCTCTTTCTCGACGAGATGGCCGCGCTGCTCGACGAGCTGCCGGTGGCGCTGGACCGCTTCGGACGGCTGGTGGGCGGCGGCGAGGGCGCCCCCCACGAGCGCGCCGTCAACCTCAAGCGGCAGGGCATGCTGCCGCTGGTGGGCGCCGTGCGCCTGCTGGCGCTGCGCCATGGGGTGCGCCCCTCGGATACCCGCCTGCGCCTGGCCGACCTGGTCGCCAAGGGCGTGCTCGACAGCCGCCAGGCACATGGCCTGGCGGCCGCCCTGGAGCGCCTGCAGGCGCGGCTGCTGGCGGCCCAGCGCCGCCACCTGGCAGGGGGCGGCGGTGCCGATGGCTGGGTCGATCTGTCGCGGCTGGAGGACGACGAACGCCTGCTGCTGCGCCATGACCTGCAGGTGATTCGCCGCTTCGTCCGTCAGGTCGGGCGTCGCTAGCTTTCGCCGATAAGACGATCAGTGCGGTGCCTGGGGCAGCTCCATGATCAGGCAGGCGCCGCCCAGGGTCGGGGCGTCCTCGACCCACAGGCGCCCGCCCAGATGGGCGACGATGCCGCGGCTGATGGGCAGGCCGAGGCCGCTGCCGCGCGGCCGGCCGCGCACCTTGTCGGCGCTCTCGCCGTGATACTGGAGCTGGTGGAACTTCTCGAAGACGCGCTCGCGCTCCTCCTCGACGATGCCGGGGCCGTTGTCCTCGACGCTCAGGCGGTAATGCGCCTTGTGGCGAGCCAGGTGGAGGCGCACGCGGGGGGCGTCGTCATCGGCGAACTTGCCGGCATTGTCGAGCAGGTTGATGATCACCTGCTCGAGGCGGTCGGGGTCGCCGATCACCGGGGCCTCGTTGAGCTCGAGGTCGACCTCGAGGGCAACGCCGCGATCTTCCTGGAGGCGGTGCACGGCATCCACGCTGCGGCGGGTCAGGGCCACCAGGTCGAGACGCTGGGGATTGAGCGTCAGTCGCCCGCTCTCCAGGCGTGCCAGGTCGAGGATCTCCTCGATCAGCCGTGACAGGCGCTGGCTCTCGAGCACCACGACGTCGAGAAAGTGCACGCGCTTCTCGTCGGGGAGCGAGTCGCTGTCGCGCAGGATCTCGGCAAAGGCGCGGATCGAGGTGAGTGGGGTCCTGAGCTCATGGCTCACCATGGCCACGAACTCGTCCTTGAGCCGGTCGAGTTCGCGCAGTCGCTCGTTGGCGGCACGCAGCTCCTCGCCGATGCGGGCGAGCTCGCGGGATTTCTGCTCCAGCTGGCGATTGTACTCCAGGGCCTGGGAGGTGGTGTCGAGGATGCTCAGGATCGATTCCAGGTCGAGCGCCTCGCCGCGTACCACGGAGTTGATCAGCACCCGCGCCGAGGCGTTGCCCAGCGCACCGGAGAGGGCCCGCTCGGCGCGTGCGATCAGCGCCGGCGGGGCGGGGTCGCTGTCGTCGCGTGGCGTATCGCCGGGATTGTCCAGGACCCGTGCCGTGGCGCTGGCCCCCAGGTAGCGGCCGAGCAGGCTCTTCAACTCGCCGCGGGTGGTCTGGCCGCGCCATAGCGAGGTGTGCTCGAGCCCCGGGTTCATGGCCTCGGTGAAGAGTGCCGCCTGGGTCTGCTCCAGCGGGCTCTGGCGGGTGAACAGCGACACCCCGACCAGCAGGCCGACGTTGGCCACCAGACTCCACAGCAGGGAGTGGGCATAGATGTCCCAGCCGTCGAGGCCGAACAGCGCATAGGGCTTGAGCCAGGCGACGCCCCAGAGTCCCTCGGTGAGGAAGGTGGCGTCGAGCCAGCCCGACTGGGCGAAGCCGGGGAGCAGCAGGGTGTAGGCCCACACCAGGAAGCCGGCCGAGAGGCCGAGGCTTGCGCCGATGCGGTTGGCGCCCCGCCAGTACATGCCGATCAGCATCGCCGGCGCGAACTGGGCGGCCGCCGCGAAGGAGACCAGGCCGATGGTCACCAGGCTGTAGGAGTCGCCGATCAGCGCATGGTAGAGGTAGCCGAGCAGCAGGATCAGCACTATGGCCACGCGGCGGATGCCCAGCAGCCAGCCGGCGAGTTCGCCCTGGGTGCTCAGGTGCAGGTGGCGCGAGCGCAGCAGCAGCGGCATGACCAACTGGTTGCTGACCATGGTGGAGAGCGCGATGGTCTCGACGATCACCATGCTGGTGGCGGCGGAGAGACCGCCGATGAACACCAGCAGGGGAGTGCCGTCGAGACCGGCCGCCAGCGGCAGCGTGAGCACGAAACTGTCCGGGTCGCTGCTGCCGGTGGGCAGCAGCAGGCCGGCCATGGCGATGGGGATCACGAAAAGGTTGATGGCCAGCAGGTAGAGCGGGAAGAGCCAGCTGGCGCGCTTGAGATGGCGCTCGTCGACGTTCTCCACCACCAGCACTTGGAACTGGCGCGGCAGCGCCAAGAAGGCGAAGAAAGCCAGCGCCAGGGTGCCGAACCAGCCGGTGGCGCCGCCGGGCACGGCGGCCAGCCCCAGCTTGTCGACGAGCGCCGGATCATCGGCAACCTGCGCGAAGAGATCGGCGGGGCCATTGAACAGCACGAAGAGAACGAACACCCCGACGCTCAGGAAGGCGACCAGCTTGACCAGCGATTCGAAGGCGATGGCCGCGACCATGCCTTCGTGACGTTCACTGGCATCCAGGTGGCGGGTGCCGAAGAGGATGATGAACACGGCCAGCACCAGCGCGACCCAGAAGGACTTGTCGGTCCAGAAGCTCTCGTCGGCGAGGCGGAAATCGGTGGCCTCGGGATAGCTGACCAGCACCGCGTGGCTCAGGGTGATGGCCTTGAGCTGCAAGGCGATGTAGGGGGTGATGCCGATCAGGGCAATCAGCGCGACCAGGGCGCCGAGGCTTGAGCTCTTGCCGTAGCGAGCGCTGATGAAGTCGGCGATGGAGGTGATGCGCTGGGTGCTGGCGATGCGCACCATCTTGCGGATCAGCAGCGGTCCCATGAGCATCGCCAGCGTCGGGCCGAGGTAGATCAGCAGGAAGCTGGGGCCGTACTCGGCGGCGCGGCCGACGCTGCCGTAGAAGGTCCAGGCCGTGCAGTAGACGGCGATGGAGAGCGCGTAGACGGTGGGCGAGCCGATCACCGAGCGCCCCTGTTCGGCGCGTCGGTCGCCCCAGGCGGCTATCACGAACAGCAGTGCCAGGTAGCCGAAGGCGACCGTCAGCACGACCGGCTCGGTCCTCATCGCGTCAGCCGTCCTCCTGCCAGTGTTCCATCAGCCACGCGGCCATCCCGATGACCAGCGCCCAGGCCAGGAACAGGTAGAGCGGCAGCCGCGACGGTCCCGTGGCGGACGGGTGATCGAAGACCAGGACCAGAGGCGGCGAGAAGAGCAGGGCGGCCAGCACGACCAGCGCGACGAGGCGGGCATGGCGGCGCGGTTCGCTCATGTGCAGGCATCCTCCTTGTTGAAGGCGCTGGCCTGCAGCGCCAGTGCCTGCTCCAGCGTTTCGATGCCGCGTGCTTCGAGGCGCGGCAGCAGGGCCAGCCAGAGCTCGGCGGTGACCCGGGCATCGCCCAGCGCCGTGTGCCGGGTGCCGGGTGGGAAGCTCAGGTCGTAACGCTCGGCCAGGCTGTCCAGGTCGTGGCCGTCGAGGCTCTCGTCGAGCGCCCGCGAGATCAGCAGGGTGTCGAGCACCGGCATGTCGAGGGGCGTGCTGGCACCGGGTGGCTGCAGGGCGAGCAGGTCGAAGGCGGCGTTGTGCGCCAGCACCACGGCATCGCCGATGTAGTCGCGGAACCGCGGCAGGGCTACCGCGAGCGGCGGGGCGCCGGCCACGTCGTCGTCGGTGAGGCCGTGGATGGCGGTGCTGGCCGGCGGTATCGGCTTGCCCGGGTCGACGCGCACGTCGAAGACGTCGCTGGCCAGCAGCCGGGCATTGACGATACGGCAGGCGCCGATGCTGATCACGGTGTCGCCGCGGCGCAGCTCGAGGCCGGTGGTTTCGGTATCGAAGGCGACGATGTCCAGGGTGCGCAGCGGCCGGCGTGCCAGTTCGGCATCCGGTGGCGGCAGCTCGGCGATGCCGAAGTCGTGGAACTCGGGACGTGGTGCCGTCTTGGCGCGCGGGGCGCCGACGCGGTCCACGGCCGGCAGCGGCAGGCGCAACCGGGCGTGGACACCGTCGCTGTCGGCGAGGCTCCAGGCGTCGCTGGCGTGCTGGCGCAGCAGGTCGTGCACCCGCGGGCGCAGCGGCAGGCTCTCCAGGCGTTCGTCGCTCCAGGCGGCCAGCTCACGCTGCGGCAGTGGTGCGCCGGGCCAAACCAGATCGAGGTAGACGCGCCGGTTGCCGAGCAGCATCTCGCCTTCGAAGGCGGTGGTGCCGGCATGCACCCGCAGGCGTTCGAGAAGCGAGGTGAGCAGCACCAGCAGGGCAGGGGCATCGCCGCGACACCACGCCGGCATGCCGATGGGCTGCACTTCCAGCGGCGAGTCGGTCAGCCGTTCGTTGAGCGACTGCCAGAGGTCGTTGGACCACAGTGGCACCAGTCGCTCCCCTTGGCGCTGCATGTCCTCGATGCGCTGGCCGAGGCGTTCGATCTCCCGACCGAGCTGACCGCTCTCCTCCTCGATGATCGCTTCCAGGCGCGCGCGCAGCGCGTCGTCGCCTTGGCCGGCCCGGCTGGCGCTGCCCAGCGCTTCGGCGGCGCTGTTGAGGCTGGCGCCGTGGCGGCGCAGCGCCGGCAGTATCTCGGTGAGCTCGGCGCGGGCGCCCAGCTCGCTGGTCCAGGCGGCGGTGGCGTCGGTCAGGGTCAGCAGCGTTTCGCCCTCGCTGTTGGGGACGCGGCGCAGGATGACGCGCAGCCAGCGCTCGTCGCAGGGGGTCAGCAGCTCGCGCGGCGAACCGTCCGCGGGGAGCTGGCCCAGGGCATCGTGCAGGCTCGCCACCGGTAGCAGGGCGTCGAGGCGCTTGCCGAGGCCGAGCCCCGGGTGATTCTCGAAGAGCGTCTCGGCCGCCTGGTTGAACAGCAGCAGGCGGCGATGGTGGTCACACAGCAGCAGCGGGGTGTCCAGCACCTGCAGCAGCGTCTCCAGCTCCTGGCGGATGCGCGCCGCGCTGCGCGCGCCTTCGGCGTGGGCGGTGGCGAGACGCTGGCGGTCGGCACGCCACGCCTCGCGCACGCGGATCAGATCGGGACCCAGGCCGCGCAGCCAGCCTTCCGGAGGGTAGTCCTCACGGGCGTCGGGATTGGCGACCAGGCGGGCGAGCTGCACCTGCAGGTGGCGCAGCGGGGTGAAGAGCATGCGCTCGAGCAGCAGGCCGCACAGGAAGATGGTGCCGCCGCCGGAGAAGCAGCCCAGCCACAGCACCAGCCGCGCGATGCCCTGGGGCTGGAAGAGGCCGTCGAGCCAGGCCGCGAAGATGGCGCCGCCCAGCACGCTGATGCCGCTGAGCAGCAGCCACAGGCCGATGAGCCGCTGGCGCCGGGGGAGCTTCTGCCCGAACATCACGCATCCTCGGCCAGCAGCGCCTTGACCTTCTCCACCAGCGCCTGGGTGGAGAAGGGCTTGGTGACGTAGTCGTCGGCGCCCAGGGCGAGCCCTTTCTCGCGCTCGACCTCGCGGCCATGGGCGGTGAGCATGATGATGGGCAGACGCTGGTGGTGAGAGTCGATGCGCAGCTGCTCCAGCACGTCGAAGCCGCTGATGCCGGGCAGGCTGATATCGAGCAGGATCAGGTCCGGGGCGCTGTCGGCGACGCGCGCAAGTGCCGCTTCGCCGTCCTCGGCGGTGACCACCTCGAAGCCGGCCTGCTGCATCAGGAATTCCAGTGACAGGACGATGTTGGGTTCATCGTCCACCACCAGGACCTTGGCCATGGCGCTCTCCTTTATAGATTGTTGTGTTATCAATCAGTCTAGTGATCGCGAAACGGGCGGCAAAGACGACCTTGGGCGCAGGATCGTCATGGCCGCCTTATTGCTATGCCGTATCATTATCAAGCTAATTATTCTGTAAGGGAATATTGTGTTGCGCGACACAAGGCACGTAACATTACGCCGTAATAACCGAGTGCGGAGGTCGGATTTATGCTCAGAACCATCCTGGCTGCCGTGGGTCTGCTGATCGCAGCTCCTGCTGCCCTGGCCAACCACGTCGAACCGCTGGTCGATGCCGGCTGGCTCAGCGAACGCCTCGGGGACGACGACCTGGTGGTGCTCGACATTCGTTCCGCCATCGACGATGGGGGAGATCGCGGCACTTTCGAGCAGGCGCATATCCCGGGCAGCGTCTACAGCAGCTATACCGATGATGGCTGGCGAGAGATGCGGGATGGCGTGGCGGGACTGCTGCCGCCCGTGGCGAGCCTGGAGCGCCTGATCGGCGGGCTGGGGATCGGCAACGACGACACCGTGGTGATCGTGCCGGCCGGCACCGGCGCCACCGACTTCGGCAGTGCGGCCCGCGTCTACTGGACCTTCAAGGTCATCGGGCATGACGAGGTGGCCATTCTCGACGGCGGTTTCGCCGGCTGGCGGGCTCAGGGCTTCACGGTGGCCAGCGGGTCGGGCGAAGGCCCCGAGCCGGCCGAGTTTCGCGGCGAGCTCGATGCCTCGCTGTTGGCCACTACCGCGGAGGTCGAGGCCGTCCGCGACGGGCAGGCCCAGTTGGTCGACGCACGGCCTGTCGACTACTTCCGCGGCGAGAACCAGTCGCCGGCCGCCAAGGCGCCGGGCACCATCCCGGGCGCACGCAACCTGCCGCACCACAGCCTGCTGCAGGAGGATGCCACGGTCTGGTACCTCAACCGCGAAGGACTGCAGTCGCGTATCAACGCGGCGGAGCTCGACAGCGAGACGCCGACGGTGTCGTTCTGCAACACAGGCCACTGGGCGGCGACCGACTGGTTCGTGCTGAGCGAGGTCGCTGGGTTCGACCATGTGCGCCTCTACGACGGTTCCATGGCGGCTTGGACCCAGGACGAGGAGCGTCCGCTGGCCGTGGCCAGACGTGGCCTCGGCAAGCTGCTGGAGTTCTTCGACTGAGAATCACCGCATGATTGACGCCATAGCCTCACGCGCCCGGCGCGCCCGGCCGGCTGCGCCCCTGACGACCTGAATGACTGACCTTGCCCATGACTGACACTCTGGCACCTGCGCTCGGCACTCGCGCCGTGGGCGTTGATCGCTTCATCGTGAGCCTGGCGCTCGCCGGGCTCGTACTGCTCGGGGCGTTGATCTGGCTCGAGACCGCCCCCTTCCTGCTGGCGCTGTTCGCCCTTGGCGCCGTGCTCGGCGTGGCGCTCTACCATGGCGCTTTCGGTTTCACCGCCGGCTGGCGCAATCTGATCATCAGGAAGCGCGGCGCCGGCATGCGGGCTCAGCTGCTGCTGTTCGCGCTCACCTCGCTGATCATGGTGCCGCTGCTCGGCAGCGGGCAGGAGGGGTTGATCGGCGCCGTGGCGCCCGTTGGCACTTCGCTGATGGTGGGCTCCTTCCTGTTCGGCATCGGCATGCAGCTGGGCGGCGGCTGCGGCTCCGGCACGCTCTTCACCGTTGGGGCGGGCAACCTGCGCATGCTGGTGACCCTGCTGTTCTTCATCGTCGGGGCGGTGCTGGGTTCGCTCCACCTGCCGTGGTGGCTGGGCCTGCCGGGTTTCGATCCGGTGAGCCTGATCGATCGCCTGGGCGTGGTCGGGGCACTCGCCGTGCAGGTCGCCGGGTTGGGGGCCATCGCCCTGTGGGTGAACCGTATCGAGCGCCGGGCTCACGGCAGCCTGGAGCGCGGCGAACTGCGCATCCGTCCGGGCGAGGCCGGCTGGTGGCGCACCCTGCTCACCGGGCGCTGGCCCTTCGTGTGGGCCATCGTGGTGCTGGCGGTGGGCAACGCCCTGACGCTCGTGATCGGTGGCTCGCCCTGGGGGATCACCTTCGCCTTCAACTTGTGGGGCGCCAAAGCGCTGCAGGCGCTGGGCGTGGACATGAGCCAGTTCGAGTTCTGGACCTGGGACTATCCCGCCATGGCGCTGGCCGACTCGGTACTGGTCAATATCACCTCGGTGATGAACTTCGGTCTGCTGCTCGGTGCCATGCTGGCCGCTGGCCTGGCCAACCGTTTCAATGAGGCCAGCCGCCAGCGGCCGCAGGGGCGCTCGTTCCTGGCCGC
The DNA here is from genome assembly GCA_004551485.1 of Billgrantia azerbaijanica. Taxonomy (GTDB): domain Bacteria; phylum Pseudomonadota; class Gammaproteobacteria; order Pseudomonadales; family Halomonadaceae; genus Halomonas; species Halomonas azerbaijanica. Next base: position 108,574 of record SBLD01000006.1, read on the forward strand.
CGTGGTGGGTGGGCTGCTGCTCGGCTATGGGGCGCGCCTGGCGTTCGGCTGCAACATCGGCGCGCTCTTCTCCGGGCTGGCTTCAGCCAGCCTGCATGCCTGGGTGTGGTTCGGCTTCGCGTTCGTCGGCTCGCTGATCGGGGTTCGGTTGAGGCCCTGGTTTCGGCTGCCCAACTGAGGAGAGCGCTCCATGCCAACCGCCTATCGCAAGAGCAGCGTCGTCGCCATCCTGCTGGTGGCCTTCGCCCTGATCCTCGCCGACCATCTGGGCAGCCCCACCTTTGCCTTCAACATGGGCGATGGCAATGTTCAGACCACGCTGATGCAGCGCGACAGCACGGCGTGTGCGCCCTGTGGCGCGCCGTGTCCCTCGACGCGCGATTGACGGCCTCCAACTGGCCGACATCATGAGCGCCGCGGTTGCTGCCGCGGCCCTCGTCGCTTATCTGACGGCGAGCCGAATCAGGGATCGCGGCGCCGATCGAACTTCGGCCCCAGGGGACCGAGCCACAGCCACACCTGCGCGACCACCAGCAGTGGCAGTAGCCAGGGCGGGGCGCCGGTGGTCGACGCCAGGACGTAGTAGATCAGGTAGGCGGTGATGCCGGCGACCAGGCCGACCAGCGGAAAGCGCAGCGGGCGCCGGTAGCCCGGGCGGCGCGACAGGCGGTACAGCGAGCCGATGAAGGCGCCGAAGGCGGCCGCCATGGCCAGGTGCAGCAGGATGTCTTGCATGAGCCTCTCGTTACAGGATCGGGAGCGTGCTGTCAGCCTAGCGTCTTCGCCGGGGCTTGTACCCTAAGACTTTTGCCCATGGGACCCTCGCCCGCGTGGCGGGTGGGGCGGGCGGGATCAGCCGGTGGCGATTTCGTGCAGCCGGGCGACGTGAGCGCGCAGGGCGAGCACGACCCGACCCAGCCACTCGTTCAGGGCCCTTGCACTCTGGTGGAGATGGTAGGCGCTGGGTCGCCAGGCCAGCAGGCCCGCCGGCGGTGGGCTGGCGAAGTCGGTGGGGGCGGGGGTGACGACGAGCCCAGTGCGCTCGAATTCGGTCACGGCGCGCGGCAGGTGCCAGGCCTGGGAGACCAGCAGCGCGTGGCGGATGCCGGCCGCGTGCAGGCGCTCGGCGCTGAAGCGGGCATTCTCGGCAGTGGTCCGGCTGGCGGCTTCCTGCCAGCGAACGGGGATGCGGAACGTCTGGCGCAGCGCGGCAGCCATCAGGGTCGCCTCGGCGAGCGCTTCGTCATGGACGGTGCCCCCGCTGACGAGAATCGGCAGGCCGGTGCGGCGATGGAGCCAGGCGCCATAGGCGAGACGCCGCCAGGTGGCATTCGCCGGAGCGTCGCCCCAGCCGAATTCCGGTGCCCGATAGTCACGACCGCCGCCCAGGATGACGATCGCTTCGGCAGCGTCCAGCTGCTGGGGCGTCGGCACGCCGTGGGCTTCGAGCCCCTGGCGCAGCGCATGGCTGACCACTGGGGTGGCCAGGGCCAGCAGGCCACCGAGCCCGAGTGCGACCAGCAAGGCGCCGGCCAGGCGCCGGGCGCCCAGCAACAGACCGAGGGCGATCAGCAGGGCATTGAGGGCCGGCGGCAGCAGCAGGAACTTCAGGCTACTCATCGGGACGCCTCACGGCAGGCCCGGTGCCGCCAGGTACGGGGCGGGTCAGGGCATGGACGAAGCGCCCCCGCGATGCGGGGGGAGGTGGTAATGGCATGGCAGGGCTCTTGTGTTGTTGTTGTGCGGCCAGGGTCTATCAGCGACAGTGCAATTGCCAAGTCGCCCTTGGTCGTACCCCTCAGAGGTCCACCTTGTCCGGATACTCGCAGAGATCCTCGATCACGCAGCTGCCACAACGCGGCCGGCGCGCCACGCAGGTATAGCGGCCGTGCAGGATGAGCCAGTGATGGGCATCGCGGCGGAACTCCCTGGGCACGTGGCGCAGCAGTTTTCGCTCCACTTCGGTGACGTTGCCGCCCTTGGCGAGCCCCGTGCGGTTGGCGACCCGGAAGATATGGGTGTCCACCGCGATGGTTGGCTCGCCGAAGGCAGTGTTGAGGATCACGTTGGCCGTCTTGCGGCCCACACCGGGCAAGGCCTCCAGTTCGGCCCGGGTGTGGGGCACCTCGCCGCCGTGGCGCTCGATCAGGAACCGACAGGTCTTCATCAGGTTCTCGGCCTTGGTGTTGTAGAGGCCGATCGTCCTGATGTGCGCCTTTAGCCCCTCCAGGCCGAGGTCGAGAATCGCCTGCGGGGTGTTGGCGACCGGGAAGAGACGGGCGGTGGCCTTGTTCACACCGACGTCGGTGGCCTGGGCGGAGAGCAGTACGGCGACGAGCAGCTCGAAGGGGGTGGACCAGTTCAGCTCGGTGGTCGGCTCGGGGTTGTGCGCGCGCAGTCGCGCGAAGATCTCGTAGCGTTTCTGGGCGTTCATGGTGTCCGTCGGGTCATGGGGTACGGGAGCGCTCCAGCGCCGCGCGGGCCTCGTCGAGCAGGGTGCTGGCGCGCTCGACCTGCGCCGTGGCGACATCGATCGCCGGGCCGTCGTCACGGCGCTGCGCGCTGTCGAGCTGCTGGCGTGCGCGCTTCAATGCCTGTTCGGCGGCCTTGACGGCCATTTGACGCTGCCGCTCGCCGGGCGGTTTGGCGTTCCTCTGGCGTGCGGCCAGCGAGCGCTGGTGGATCTGCCGTTGCCGGCGCTCGCGACGCTTGTCGCGGGCCTCGCGATCGAGGCGCTGCTGGCGTGCCTGGAAGCGACGGCGCCCCTGGGCGGCGCGCCGGGTCAGGTAGGCGTTGCGTTCGGCGTCACTGGCGGCCGCCTGCCAGGTCGGGTGGGGCAGCAGGTCGATGCAGTCGACCGGGCAGGGGGCGACGCACAGCTCGCAGCCGGTGCACTCGTCGACGATGACGGTGTGCATGCGCTTGGCCGCGCCGAGAATGGCATCGACCGGGCAGGCCTGGATGCACTTGGTGCAGCCGATGCACTCGTCCTCGCGAATTCGGGCCACCAGCGGCGGCTGGGCGGGCTGGTCGAGGGGCAGCGCCTCGCGGCCGGTCAGCTCGGCGAGCCGGGTCACGGTCCGTTCGCCACCCGGGGGGCAGCGGTTGATCGGTTCGCCCGCGGCAATCGCCTCGGCGTAGGGACGGCAGCCAGGATGGCCGCACTTGCCGCACTGGGTCTGTGGCAGCAGGGCGTCGATGGCCTCGATCAAGGCGGGCTGACCCGACACGGTGGCTCCTCGCTAGGTGATGCTTTGCGGGGAGCATTCTACGCGTTTTGCGATGCGTGCTGTACCGCCCGCGGATCCTGGGTCTCGACTGCGGCCGGGCTCAGCCCGAGGTGGTGGGCTGCTCGGCTTCGCGATAGGCCTCCACGCGGTTGCGGCCGTGCGCCTTGGCGCGGTAGAGGGCGAGGTCGGCACGGCTCATCAGTCGCGTTGCGCTGAGGGGATGGCTGGCTGTGGAGACGGCCACGCCGATGCTCACGGTCACCACTGGGGCTACCGGCGAGGTGGCATGCGGGATAGCCAGGCGCTGGATGGTAGTGCCCAGGGCCGCGGCCTGTTGCTGGGCATCGGCCAGGGAGGTGCGCGGTAGCAGCACGCTGAACTCCTCGCCCCCGGTGCGAGCCACGAGCTGGCCGGGGGCCGAGAAGTGGCGGGTCATGTGCTCGGCAAGCGTGACCAGGCACTCGTCGCCCTGGGGGTGCCCGTAGTGGTCGTTGTAGGGCTTGAAATGGTCGACATCCAGCATCAGGGTGACCACGCTGTCGGATTCCTCGGGCACCTGGGCCAAGGCCGCGTCCAGTTTCTCGTCGAAGAGGCGTCGGTTGGCCAGGCCGGTCAGCGGATCGTGCTGCGATAGATTGAGCAGCAGGGCTTTCTGGGCACGCTGGTGTTCGTGCAACTGCTGGAATTCACGCACGAGCATGCCAATCTCGTCCTGTCGGCCGAGCAGGATCAATGGGGTGTCGTCCAGGGTCTCCTGCTCCTTCAGCCGCTGGGCAAAGCGGGCGAACTGGCGGAGTGGCTTGAGCACGATGCTTTCGAGCAATAGCAGGACCACGATCATGGCGACCACCAGCACGCCGCTGGTCCAGTAGAGGGCAAAGCGGAAGGTCTCAAGGCTCGCCTGGTAGCGCTGACGCGGTAGTGTGGCCGCAAGGCGTACTTGGTGTCCCTCGGACATTGCTTCGACGTCGCGGAAGGCTCGCATTCGGGTGGCCGACAGCCGCGAGAGTGCCTCCGCAGGCGGTGAGGCTGCCATGGGCACGCTATCGACAGTCAGATCGATGCCGGTCGTCTCGCGCAGTTGCTGGATCCAGGTGGCCGAGAGAGGGCGGACCATCGCCAGCCAGCCGGAGGGGGGCACCGTATCGTCGTCGCCCTTGTAGATTGGCGACACTCCGATCAAGGCGAGACGGGGTGCTGCCATCAGCCAAGTGTGGGAATCCTCGGTGAGCCCGTTGGTGATGCGCTCCTGCAGGACGCGAAGGGCGTGGTCGGCCCAGGGACAGGCCTGGGTTTCCGCCGTGCAGGTGGCGAAGCGGCCGGAGGCGTCGAAGCCCAGTGTCCAGTAGGGTTCATCGTCCGCGGAGAAGAACACCATCAGTTGAAGGTCCAGCGTGGCGAGGGTGCCTTCATAAAGGTTGGAATCGACGTACTCGGGGCGCTCGCCGCGCACGAACTGGTAGGTGTCCTCCCACCAGGCCCAGTCCTCGACCAGGCGCTGCATGTGTCCCAGTTCGTTGTCCAGGGCGCGTTCGGCGCGGTCCAGCTCGGCCGTGGCGTAGCGACGCTCCTCCTCGAGCAGAATGGGCGTGATCTGATAGCGAGCCACCAGCCCCAGTGCCAGCAGTGCCAGCGCGAGAACGCTGCCGAGTGCCAGCAGGAAACGATGACGAAGCGAGGCGAGAGGTCGGAGCATCGGCAGGGTCCGCGGCGCAAATCAGTCATGCATGTTGCATGAATAGTATCGGCCGAAAAAGAGCTGACCTGAGACGACCCTTGCAGAATTCAACCAATGGCTCGGTCCTGCACAGTTGACGGCAGGACCGAGACGCTCAGCGGACTCGCTGGCCGGGTTCGGCGCCCGAGTGCGGCTCGAGCAGATAGATACCGCCGTTGCTGCCGGCCGCGAGCACCATGCCTTCGGAGACGCCGAAGCGCATCTTGCGTGGCGCGAGGTTGGCGACCATCACCGTCAGGTGGCCCTCGAGCGCTTCGGGGGCATAGGCGGCGCGGATGCCGGCAAAGACGGTACGCGTCTCGCCGCCCAGGTCGAGGGTCAGCTCGAGCAGCTTGTCGGCGCCCTCGACGTAGTCCGCCTTGGCGATGCGGGCGATGCGCAGGTCGACCTTGGCGAAGTCGTCGAAGGCGATCTCCGGGGCGATGGGGTCTTCTGCCAGGGGCCCCCTGGGGGTTTCCTTGAGCTTCTGTTCTTCCACCAGATCCTCCTTCGACGCCTCTATCATGGCGTCGATCTTGTCCCGCTCCACGCGGGTCATCAGCGGCTTGAACTTGGCGATCTCGTGGTCCAGCAGCACCGTGTGACGGCTCTCCCAGGCCAGCGAGTCGAGCTTGAGAAAGTCGCGGGACGCTTCGGCCATGGCCGGGACCACCGGTGCCAGGTAGACCATCAGCTGACGGAACAGGTTGATGCCCACCGAACAGATATCGAGCACCTCTTGCTCACGGCCGGCCTGCTTGGCCAGCACCCAAGGCTCGGCCTCGGCGATGTAGGTGTTGGCTTCGTCGGCGAGTTCCATGATCTTGCGCACGGCGCGGCCGAACTCGCGGACCTCGAAATCCTCGGCGATGGCGTCGCCGGCGGCGATGAAGCGTGCCACCAGCTCCGGCTCGGCGCAGTGGGCCGAGAGCCGGCCGTCGCCGAGCTTCCTGACGAAGCCGGCGCAGCGGCTGGCGATGTTGACCACCTTTCCGACCAGGTCGGCGTTGACGCGCGCCGCGAAGTCCTCGAGGTTGAGGTCGAGGTCGTCGACCCGCGAGGTGAGCTTGGCGGCGAAGTAGTAGCGCAGGTATTCGGGATTGAGGTGCTCGGCGTAGGTGGCCGCCTTGATGAAGGTGCCGCGGGATTTGGACATCTTGGCACCGTTCACGGTGACGAAGCCGTGGCAGTTCACCGCCGAGGGGGTGCGGAAGTCGGCACCATGCAGCATGGCGGGCCAGAACAGCGCGTGGAAGTAGACGATATCCTTGCCGATGAAGTGGTAGACCTCGGCCGTTGAGTCCTTCTTCCAGTAGGCGTCGAAGTCGAGGCCCTCGCGCTCGCAGAGGTGCTTGAAGCTGGCCAGGTAGCCGATGGGGGCATCGAGCCAGACGTAGAAGTACTTGCCCGGGGCGTCGGGGATCTCGAAGCCGAAGTAGGGCGCATCGCGGGAGATGTCCCACTCGTTGAGGCCGGCCTCGAACCACTCCATCAGCTTGTTGCGGATCTGCGGCTGGACGTGATCGTCGTCGATCCAGCGCTTCAGGAAGTTGGCGAAGTCCGGCAGCTTGAAGAAGTAGTGGGTGGAGCTGCGCACCTCGGGCGTGGCGCCGGAGATGGCGGAGACCGGATCGATCAGCTCGGCCGGGGTGTAGGTGGCACTGCAGGCCTCGCAGTTGTCGCCGTACTGATCGTCGGCGCCGCATTTCGGGCAGGTGCCCTTGATGAAGCGGTCGGCGAGGAACAACCCCTTGACCGGGTCGTACATCTGCTCGATGTCGCGGGTGGCGATGTGGCCAGCGTCGCGCAGTCGGGTGTAGATGAGCTCGCTGAAGTGGCGGTTCTCTTCCGAGTGGGTCGAGTGGTAGTTGTCGAAGGCCACGCCGAAGGTGGCGAAATCCTGCTGATGTTCCCGGGAGACCCGCTCGATCAGCGCCTCGGAACTGATCCCCTCCTGCTCGGCACGCAGCATGATGGCGGTGCCATGGGCGTCGTCGGCGCAGACGTAGTGGCACTGCTGGCCACGGCTCTTCTGGAAGCGCACCCAGATGTCGGTCTGGATGTACTCCAGCAGGTGGCCCAGGTGGATGGCGCCGTTCGCGTAGGGCAGGGCGCTGGTGACCAGGATCTGGCGCGGGGCGGTGTTCGACATGGCGGCTCTGAGGTTCCCGTGAAGCGTGGTGCGCGGCGACCGACTCGACGCCTGGGCGAAGTCGAGGCCGCCACGAGAAAGGTCCGTGAAAGAAAGGTCCGTGAAATCAGGCCCCGATTGTAGCATCTTCCGCCGGGCCTGCATCCGTCACGGCAAGCGACCGGCACGGGCTGGCCTGGCTAGCGCCGGTAGACGCCGAAGTGGTGCAGACCGCGGTCGGCCAGGTGCAGCGCCTGCATCCGGCTCATGATCCCCTGATCGCAATAGAGCAGGTATTCGCGATCGCGCGGCAGCGCTTCGGCCCGGGCCTGCAGCTCGTAGAAGGGGATGGCCAACTGCTCCACCTGCGCCAGCTCGAGCGGGGCAGCCTCGCGCTCCTCGGGCGGCCGGATGTCGATCACGCTGACCGCGCGCTCGTTGGCGAGCGCCGCCATGCCCTGCACGATACGCACGTCCTGCTCGGGGCGGACGTTCGCCATCAGCTGATCCGAGCGCGTGGTCGTCGCCGCCTCGACCGCGGCGTCGAGCACGCCGAAGTCGAAGCCTTCCTCGGCCGCCAGCACCTTGTCGCGGCGAGCCTGGGTATTGGGGCGGCGTGACACGGCACCGCACACCTCCGGCATGCCCTCGGCGAAGCGGTCGGTGCCGATCTGCCGGGCGATGGCGATGATGTCGAGCTTGTCCTCGGCGATCAGCGGGCGCAGCGTGGGCAGCTCGCTCACCTCGTCGATCAGCGCCAGGTTGGTCAGGCTCTGGCTGGAGACCTGGGCGATGGCATCGCCGGTGGCGAGCACTGGGATGCGCGCACGACGAGCGATGCGCCCGGCGGCGCGCACCATCATGCGCTTGAGCACCACGCCGATCAGGCCGTCGGGAATGGTGCGCTGCATTTCACCGACCACCCCCTCGAAGGGCACCGAAACGAAACGCACGCGGTGCGAGAGGCTGTAGCGCGCCCAGAGATGGTGGGCCACTTCGCGTACCGCACGTTCATGGGCCGGGCCGCCGAGGTCGAAGAACAGGAAGTGGGTCTTGATGCCGCGGCGCATCAGCTTCCACGCGGCGACCGGCGAGTCGAAGCCGCCGGACATCAGGCACAGCGCCTGGCCCTGCTGGCCCAGCGGGTAGCCGCCCAGCCCCGGCCAGCCGTCATGGACGAGGCGCAGGCGCTGGTCGATGACGTCCACGCGGACGTTGACCTCGGGGCGATTGAGGCTGACGCTGGCACTGGGTTCGGCGTCGAGCAGCGCCCGCCCGAGGTGGCGTTCGAGGTCCACCGAGCGGAAATCGTGCTCCCCGCGCCGGCGGACGCTGACGCGGAAGCGGCGACCGGCGATGGCCGCCCGCCAGATGGCTACGAGGCGCCGAGCGGTATCATCGAAGGAGAGGAACGGGAGTTCCTCGATCACCTGCACCTGGTGGATCCCGGGGATACGTGTCAGGGCGCTTTCCAGTTCGCACCGCTGTTCGTCGGACAAGGTCTCGTCGCCGATGACGCGCAAGGCGTCCCACCCCCCCTGGACGCGCACCGCCTCGCCGAAGGGGGCGAGGCTGTTGCGGACGTTGCTGACCAGGCAGCGGGTCATCTGGCGGCGCACGGGACGCGACTTGATGGTGATTTCCGGGAACAGCTTGAGCAGGTAATGCATCGTAGGTCGCTTGTGGAAAATTTGTAAAAACAGCTGGTTGTATTATACCAGAGACGCACCGCGCCCGGCATTGGCCGGGCGCGGTGCGTGCTGCGACATGAAGGTGCTCGTCAGTAGAGTGCCTGCTCCTCGCTGACCACTTCCTTCAACAGTTCCAGGAACAGCTTGTCGGCTTCGGAGTGCTCGGCCGGATCGTCGGGGATGTGCACGCTGGTGGTGTCCGAGATATCGCTGGCAATGCGCACCATCACGTCCTGCTGGTTCTCCTGGCCCAGGTGGTGCCGTGCGATCTCCAGCGACTGGTCGAGGATCTTGGGATCCTGGAGCAGCTTCTTGATGAAACTGCGCAGCTCGTTGATCACGCGGGTCTTCTGGATTTCCGAGGCGGACATGGCGGTCTCCTTGTCGTGATGAGCCGTGTCGGTCGATGCCGGGACGATAGCATGTTTGCGTGCGAGGCACAGTGCACCTCTGTGGCCTCAGGGGAGGCTGCCGATACCATGTTGGTAACGTGCGGCTGTGTAATCCATGGATTACAGCTGGAATCGCTAATATAGTATGGGTTGTGCTTACGATGGGGTGGATTACAAGAGAAGAAAAGCGTTACGATACGTTACACGATCATGATCGCATAAGAAAAAAACCTGACGATTCTATCCTGACGCCGGTCTGCTTGGCACTTTTTGCTTAAGCAGGTCGATATTCAACACGGCACAGGCTTGGTCCGTGAGGTCGATAGGATCGGGAGGGCGCGAGGTGTCGGAATGGTTCGGCCGCGCCTTGCGTCGGTGGTTTGCGCTTGTGAAGCATATCGACACGACCAGGGAATAGAAATGACACAACAAGTTGGAAAGCAATGCGTAACGTGGGGACAACAAACAACTCGTGCCATGGCCTCTCTTGTGGCGGGCTCCATGGCACTGATGCCGCTGGCGGCTGCTACGGCCCAGAATTTGCCTCAGGGTATGGCCTCACCGGGCTCCTCCGATCTACGGGCTGTGGTGCAGCAATCGATAGCTACTAACCCGGAAGTGCGAGCCGCTTGGAATGCGTTCCAGGCCTCCAGTCATGACGTTCGTGAGGCCTGGGGCAATTATCTGCCGAGTATTGATGCCTCAGCCGGGGTGGGGCTTGAGGACCGGCAGGACGACAACCGAGGTAGCTACGATACTCGGTTTGCGGAGCTTTCGCTTAGCCAGATGATCTACGACGGTTTTGCCACTCGCAATGAGGTCGAGCGCCTTGATCATGCCCGCCTGGTTCGCTATTACGAGTTGCTGGGGGTCAGCGAGGAGGTAGCCCTGGAGGCCGCAAGAGCCTACCTCGACGTGCGCCGCTATCGCGAGCTCGTGACTCTTGCCCAGCGGAATTACGCCGAGCACCTGCGTGTCTATGACCAGATTGAGCAGCGCGTGCGCTCCGGTGCCGGGCGCGGCGTCGATCTACAGCAGATCAATGGCCGCCTGGCACTGGCCGAGTCCAACCTGATGACCGAGGCCTCGAACCTGCACGACGTCACGGCGCGCTATCAGCGTATAGTCGGCGATTTGCCTGCGGAAAACCTGGCGCCGTCGCCCGTCCTCGACGAGCGCATGCCTGCTTCCATGACCGAGGCAGTGACCATGGCCTTCGAGGGCAATCCGGATTTCCATGCTGCCCTCGAAAATATCGAGGCCAAACGAGCCGAGGAGAGCCAGACTCAGGCGGCCTTCCATCCGCGGCTCGATCTGCGTGCGAGCACGGGTACCTACGAGAATAACAACGGCAGCTTTGATGAATTCGTGCGTGGCCGCCGTGACCGCCACCGGGTAGAACTCGTCGCCAGCATGAATCTCTACAGCGGTGGCAGCGACCTGGCGTCGTTCCGGGCCGCCAGCAAGCGCGTCGAACAGGCCGTCGACGAGCGCGACCAGGCGTGCCACAACGTGCGCCAGACTACCCAGATCGCCTACAACGATGCGCAGCGCCTGCGCGAACAGCTCGAATACCTCAACGAGCACCGCCAATCCATCGACCGCGTTCGCGGGGCCTACGAGCAGCAGTTCGATATCGGCGAGCGGACGCTGCTCGATCTGCTGGACAGCGAGAACGAGTACTTCGAGGCGAGCCGCGCCTATGCCAACGCCGTGTACGACATACGGCTGGCCGACGCGCGGATTCTGGCCGCCACCGGGCAGCTCATGCAGACCCTGGGCGTGATGCGCGAGGACATGCCGACCCTGGCCGAACTGGGCAGTGACGGCGTGGCGCTCGATCCGGAAGCCCTCTGTCCCGTGCAGGGGCCGGCCGGCTTCACGCTGGACGACCTGACCCGCGGGCTGAGCGGTGCCCCGGCGCCCGAGCGGGAGCCGGACCTGACCTTTTCGGCGGATGCGCTCTTCGCAGTCAATAGCGCCGAACTCAGCGCCGAGGCGCGCAGTGAGCTCAACGCCCTGGCCGAGCGAGTCAAGGCGCGCCGCGACCTGGCGCGTGTCTTCATCGCCGGCCATGCCGATAACACCGGCAGCGACGCGATCAACGATCCGCTCTCGCAGCGCCGGGCCGACAGCGTTGCGGCCTATCTAGTGAGCCAGGGTGTTAGCGCCGAGCTGTTGGAGACCCGCGGTTACGGTTCCAGCCGACCGGTGACCAGCAACGCCACGGCTCCCGGTCGGCGCCAGAATCGCCGGGTCGAGGTGACCCTCGAGGGGCGCGGCGAAAGTGCCGCCCGTTTCGAACTCGAAACGCCCAGCGTCAGCCAGCGCTCACCGGCCATGATGTGGGGCGACGTACCGGCGACGTCCACGCCTGCAACAGCGAACGCGAAGCACACCTTCCTCCAGGTGGCGGCGCTGTCCCGGCAAGCATCCGCCGAGTCGCTGCGCGATTCGCTTACCCAGTCGCTTGGCCGGCCGGCTCGTCTGGCCAGCGGCGGGGGCCTGCATCGCGTGCAGGTGGGGCCGCTGAGTGAAAGCGAGCTCGCCGCGGTACAGCAGCGCCTGTACATGCTGGGCTATCACGACGCCTATGCCATTCAAGGCTGAGCTGGATGTCCGGCCGGCCTTGTCCGAGGGCCGGCCTGGAAACTTCTCACATTCCGGCTAATGGCAAGAGGTGCTCGTGAGCCAACAGGACAATCTGGAGGCGACGCTTGGCGATGCCGGTTCATCCGCGGTTCACGACGAGCTGCTGGAGTGCCTGCTGAGCGTGGCCCGTGCGCATGATCATGACGTCACCCCCGAGTCTCTTGTGGCAGGACTGCCGCTCGAGGAAGGGCGGCTGACTCCGGCGGTCTTCATCCGCGCAGCAGCGCGTGCAGGCATGACGGCTCGAATCGTCAAGAGCCGCCTGGCGCAGCTCAATCCCGCCCTGTTTCCGGTGGTGTTGCTTCTGGAACCTGGCCGCGCCTGCCTGCTGGTGGCCCTCGACGTCAAGGCGCGCCAGGCCCAGGTCATCTTCCCGGAACTCGGCGACGCAATCTCCGAAGTGAGCCTGGATGGCCTGCAGCGCAGCTACAGCGGCCAGGCGATTTACGTCAGGCCGCGCTTCCGGTTCGATGCCCGGGGCCCTGAGGTCAAGGAGCAGCGCAAGCGCCACTGGTTCTGGGGGGTGATCCGCGAGAACCGCAAGCTCTATCGTGATGTCATTGTCGGCTCGGTGCTGATCAACCTTTTTGCCGTGGCGATGCCGCTGTTCGTGCTCAACGTCTACGACCGGGTCGTACCCAATCAGGCGACCGAGACGCTGTGGGTGCTGGCGGTGGGCATCTTCATCGTGCTGTGCTTCGACCTGACACTGCGCCTGATGCGCAATGCCTTCGTCGACTTGGCGGCCAGCCGCGCCGACGTCAAGCTCTCCTCGTCGATCATGGCCCAGGTGCTGGGCATGCGCATGGAAGCCAAGCCGGCCGCAACTGGCTCCTTCACTGCTACGCTGCAATCCTTCGAGTCGGTGCGCGCCTTCATCGGCTCGGCGACGGTGGTGGGTCTCGTCGACCTGCCCTTCGTGTTGATGTTCGCGGCCATCATCGCTTTGATCGGGCCGCCGCTGGTGATTCCCGTGCTGGTGGGCATCGCGGTGGTACTGCTTTACGCCCTGGCGGCGCAGAGCAAGCTGCACGAGCTCTCCGAAACGACCTGGCGTGTGAGCGCCCAGCGCAACGCCAGCCTGGTCGAGTCGGTGTCGCACCTGGAAACCGTCAAAGCACTACGGTCCGAAAGCCGCATCCAGGGCAGTTGGGAGAAGGCCAGCGCCTTCCTGTCGCGCACGTCGGCACAGCTGCGGCTTGTGAGCTCTTCGGTGTCCAGTATGGCGCTCTGGGTCCAGCACACCGTGGCGGTGGCGGTGATCATCATCGGGGTCTACCAGATCATCGAGGGCAACCTGACCCAGGGCGGGCTGATTGCCGCCTACCTGCTATCCTCCCGGGCCATGGCACCGGTGAGCCAGGCCGCGGCCTTGCTGGCCCAGTATCACCAGTCATCCACGGCACTCGATTCGCTCAACGCGGTGATGGACAAGCCGGTGGAGCGCCCCGACGACCGCCACTTTGTCAGCCGGCCGGTAGTGAGGGGCGATATAGCCTTCGACAAGGTGTCGCTGCGTTATCCCGAGGCGGAGCGCGATGCGCTGCGTGACGTCTCGCTCAAGATCAACGCCGGCGAAAAGGTGGCCCTGCTGGGGCGCGTGGGTTCCGGCAAGTCGACGCTGCACAAGCTGCTGATGGGATTTTACCAGCCCACCGCCGGCGCGGTGATGATCGACGGGGTGGACATCCGCCAGTTCGATCCACTCCAGTTGCGCCGTCATATCGGCTATGTGCCGCAGGACGTCAGCCTGTTCTTCGGTACGTTGCGCGAGAATGTCGCGGCCGGCGGTGGTAGCGGCGGTATCGAGGACGAGGCGCTGCTCCAGGCGCTCGAGCTGAGCGGCCTGGATAGCCTGGTCAACAACCATCCCCATGGTGTGGAACTGCAGGTTGGCGAGCGTGGCAGCATGCTCTCCGGTGGGCAGCGCCAGGCGGTCGGCATTGCCCGCGCGCTGGTGCACGACCCGCAGATCCTGCTGCTCGACGAGCCTACCAGCTCCATGGACCACGCCAGCGAAGAGGCCTTCAAGAGCCAGCTCACGACCTATGCCGAGGGCAAGACGCTGCTGCTGGTGACCCACCGTACTTCTCTGCTCTCGTTGGTGGATCGCATCATCGTCGTCGACGGCGGCAAGGTGGTGGCCGACGGTCCGCGCGACAAGGTCGTCGAGGCCCTGCGCAAGGGACAGATCGGGAGAGCCAACTGATGGCGAGTCGCAAGCTAACCGCCGAACAGCAGGGCTTTGAGGCCATTGGACGCTTCTCCACCGTGGGCAGCAAGCCGTTTCGCCCCCTGATCGATCGCCTCTTTGCGCGACGGGTGACGGCGGCGCACCTCAATCGAGACTGGGCGAGCGACGCCGACTGGGCGCGCATGCAGCAGGACCCCATGCGTGCGCGCGGTTTGCTCTACACCTTCTTGCTGGTCGTCGCGGCGCTCCTGACCTGGGCCTACTTCGCGGAAATCGATGAGGTGACCCGAGGCGCCGGGCGGGTGATTCCGGCGCAGCAGTTGCAGCGTATCCAGTCCCTGGATGGCGGCGTGGTACAGGACATCCTGGTGCGCGAGGGGCAGGTGGTCGAGAAGGGCGAGGTGCTGATGCGTATCGATCCCACCCGCTATGTCTCGGATTTCCGCGAGAATCGCGCCAAGGCGCTGGCGCTTCGGGCGCGAGCCGAGCGGTTGCGTGCCCTGGCGACCGACACGGCGTTCAACCCCGACGATGGGCTGAGCGAGGAGGCGCCCGATATTGTGCGTCAGGAGCGCCAGGTCTACGAGAGCCGCCGCGAGGAGCTGCAGGAGCAGGAGAACGTGCTTCGAGACCGTATCCGTCAGCGCGAGGAGGAGTTGCGCGAGGCGCAGGCACGCGTCGAGGCGGCCCAGCGCGAGTTCAACCTGGCCTCGCGCGAGCTCAACCTGACGCGTCCCCTGCAGGAGTCCGGCGCGGTGTCGGAAGTGGATGTCCTGCGGCTGGAACGGGAGGTCTCCCAGGCGCGCGGCGAGCTCGAGCAGGCCGAGGCATCGGTCAGTCGCCTCGAAGCCGCGGTGGAAGAGGCAGAAGGGCAGCTCAGTGAGCTCGGCAGCGAGCGACGCAGCGAGTGGCGCAATGAGCTGGCCCAGACCCTGGCCGATCTCAATGCCCTTAACGAGGCGAGTACTGGGCTGCAGGATCGCGTGCGCCTCGCCGAGCTGCGTTCGCCGGTGGATGGCGTTGTGCAGCAGCTAGAGATCAACACCATTGGCGGCGTGGTGCAGCCCGGCCAGGAAGTGGTCAGCGTGGTACCCAGTGATGAGCAACTACTGGTGGAGGCTCGGATCGCCCCTCAGGACATCGCCTTCCTGAGGCCAGGCCAGCCGGCCACCGTCAAGCTCACCGCCTATGACTACAGCATCTATGGTGGCCTGGAAGCCGAGCTGGACCACATCAGCGCCGATACCATCACGGACGAGAACGACAACACCTTCTACTTGGTACGGGTACGCACTCTGGAAGGTGAGTCGCTGGACAGCGACCTGCAGGTCATTCCCGGCATGACCGCCGAGGTCGACATCATGACCGGCAAGCGCACCGTGATGCAGTTCCTGCTTAAGCCCGTGTTGCGGGCGTGGCGCGATTCCATGGGAGAACGATGATGGCACACTGGTTTGTTAGTCACGGACGTGACGAATTTCCCCGCTGGCGCCACGCCTTTCCTAATGCGCAACAGGTGTCAGCGGCCGAGGTTGAGCAAGCGGTTGGTGAGGGCGACGCAGTCTGGGTTATGAGCGATACGCCGGAGTGGGAGGCGCTGGTAGGGCAGGTGAGCCAGCGAGGCGCCACCGCTGTGCTGCTCAGCCTCTCGCCCAACGATCACGAGGCCCTGCAGGCCCTGCAGGCGGGGGCGCGGGGCTACGCGCATGCGCTGGCCCCGGCCGCACTCCTCACGCAGGTGGCGCTGGTGACGGCCCATCAGGGCATCTGGGTGCCGGCCGACCTCATGGGGCGGGTGCTCGGCGCCACCTATCAGGCTCTGGGTGGCGAGCCACAAATGTCGAACGACGAGCTGGCCTCGCTGACCGAACGGGAGCGCGACGTAGCCCTGGCCGTTGCCAGCGGCCAGAGCAACAAGGAGGTGGCGCGGCGCCTCGACATTACCGAGCGCACGGTGAAGGCTCATCTTGGCGCCGTGTTCCGCAAGCTGGGCGTGCGCGACCGCATGCAGCTTGTTCTGCGGCTCGCCCATCACCCCGAGATCTCCTGATCCCGCAGTAACGTGCCGTTACCTGTCCATCGGTCCAATACCCCGCCGCTGATGCGTCGCCTACCTTTGAATCAGATTCTTCATTCGGAAGACGAGTGTCGTCTCGCTCTCGAGTGAATCAATAACATTATCTTCGCTGTACGCAGGGAGTCGAACCATGAGCATTGCCACTGTCGTATCGATCACCGGTCAGGCCTGGGCACGGGACGAGCAGGGTAACCTTCGCGAACTGAGCGTGGGGGACACCCTGCAGGAAGGCGAGGTGCTGGTCACCTCGGACAACGGCAGCGTGCAACTCGACTTCGGCGACGGCATCGAGCCGACCGTCGTCGCCGGCGGTGATGAAGTGACCATCACGCCGGAGCTCGATGCTGAGCGGGACGTGGACCAGTCCGAATTCGCCGCCATGGACGAGGACATCGACGCCCTTTTGACAGCGCTCGAAGAAGAGGACGGCGACCTCCTCGAAGCCCTCGAAGCGACCGCCGCCGGTGCTGGCGGTGGCGGCGGTGACGGTGGCGGCCACGACTTTGTCCGCCTCGCCCGCATCAGCGAAGACGTCGACCCGCTGGCGTTTGAGTTTGCGGGGGTCGCGACCCCGGGGCCGGACGTCGAGGAGGACTTGGCGCCTGCAGTTGCTGAAGATGAGGAAGTAACCACCACTGTTTCCTTGTCGGCGCCGGAGCAGGTCACTGAGGCCGACGGCATCACCGTCACGGCGAGCGTGGACAACGCCCCGGAGACGGACCTCACCATCACGCTGAACAACGGCGAGCAGATCGTGATTGGGGCTGGTGACACCCAAGGCAGCGTGACCTTCGCCACCCGCGAGGACGACCTCTACCAGCAGGGGGACACGCCGCTGACCTTCAGCGTCAGCGACACCAGCGGCGGCAACTACGAGGACCTGGACACCAGCGCCGAGGCCAGCACCACGGTGGTGGACGACAATGACATTACCACCCTCAGCCTGAGTGCACCGGAGGAAGTCACCGAGGCCGACGACATCACCGTCACGGCGAGCGTGGACAACGCCCCGGAGACGGACCTCACCATCACGCTGAACAACGGCGAGCAGATCGTGATTGGGGCTGGTGACACCCAAGGCAGCGTGACCTTCGCCACCCGCGAGGACGACCTCTACCAGCAGGGGGACACGCCGCTGACCTTCAGCGTC
>SBLD01000006.1:125900-277760 GCA_004551485.1 Billgrantia azerbaijanica
TACCAGCTGACCGCTGAGCTGGACAGCAACGGCACGCAGGTCGGCGGCACCGGCACGGCGACGATCGTCGACAACGACGAGCCGGCAACAATTGGCGATAGCTCAGTTGCTATCTCTGAGGAGGGCCTCAAGGATGGCATCCTTGATAATGATGCAGGGGCTGGTTATACCGATACCTCCAACGCTAAAGCAGCGTCTGGCTCCTTGTCGGTTACTGGAAATGGCAATGCGCCGCTAACGGTCGGGGTCGATCTCAACACTCTGCCTAATGGCCTGACGTCAGGTGGTGATCCAATCACCTGGTCTCACGCTGGAGGCAATGGTGCTGTTGCCATTGGCTATGCTAATGGCAATGAAGTGATTCGTATCGAGTTGAATGGTGGTAGTGACTCTGTTAATGCCAATACGCCAAGCATTGATTATAATGTAACGCTCAACCAGCCTGTCGATCATCCGGAAAACAGTTTGGAGGATACGCTGGATATCATGTTTGGCGTTACGATCGACGATGGTGACAACGATCCAGATACCGGCACTGTTAACGTGACCGTAGAAGATGACATGCCAGAGATTGGTGAATTTTCTGAGCTATCAGTCGATAGCACAGAGGGTGCAGCCGACTCAGGTTCAAATACTGGCTTCTTGTCGGGGGGTGATGGCTGGAAAGATATAATTCTTGATGGCCCCGAGCTGGATGGTATTAGCTATGGTTATGATCCTGAGACTGGCGTTCTTATAGCTAATGATGGCAGCGATGACGTGTTTTCGCTGTCGATAGATGAAAATGGCAATTATAGCTTCGAGCTGCTGAAGCCTGATGCAGGAAGCACGATCTCTACTCTGGATTTTGATGGAGCCAATGCGGGATCGCCGGCACCGACTTATGGTTACGGTGATTTTACAGCAGTAGCATCAGGTATTAATGACGATGTGAATCCTAGTAACCAAGGCTTGGCCGGTGACTCACAAAGCTTGTCTGTCGGTGAAGCTATTACTTTCCAGTATGACAGTGTACAGACAGGGGTTGATCAGCTTGTCTTTGGGCTAAAAGCACCACAGGGAGGAGCCTTTAATTTCGAGTTCTTCAATGGTGGCAATCTTGTCAGTTCTGGTTCTGTCAATACCACTGAGAAAGATGGTGATCTGTCAATTTTTGCTCCCGAACAGTTTGACGCTGTGGAGTTAACTGTGGTGAGTAGTCCGGCGGACTTGAAGATCACTAGCTATGAGGCGATAGAGCTGATTGCTGCACCTGGTAAAGATCTTGATTTCACAGTTGAAGCGACAGATGGTGATGGTGATAAAGTTGCTGGGAATATAACGGTATCCATTAACCCAGTTGGTCCTGATCCATCTCAACCTGTGAATGCTCCGCCTTCATCTACAGATGATACTGCTAGTATGTCGGAGGGCGATGCCTCGCTGGCTCTGAGTCTTGATGACTTCGGTAACTACTCTGATCCGGACGGAGACTTACTTGACAGCATCAGGATTGAGTCACTGCCTGCTAGTGGAGTCGGTAAACTGCAGCTTGATGGTGTTGATGTTTCTGTGGGCGATGAGATTGCTGCCAGCGATGTCAGTGGTGGTAAACTGACGTTCGTTCCTGCTGATGATAGCACGGACGCAGATACTTCTTTTGATTTCAGTGTGTCGGATGGCCATAACTGGTCAGTTGATACTTATACCACGACAGTAAATATCGATGCTGTCGCAGATACGCCTGATGTGTCCATATCAGTCGGCGAGGTTACTGAAGTCAATAAGGTGATTGAAGTCGATGGGCAGACCAAGGTGTTCACTGAGCAGCTTGGTGAAGAGCGTGGTGACGGAAATATTCAAGGGACACCCAACTACGATTACACAGAAGCGTCCATTCAAACCTTCGATTTCGGGACTGCCTTCGCTGGACAGGACGTCACCGTTGAAATGCCGGTGCGGATTCAAGGTACTTGGAATAGCGGGTCGGGCGTGTTCAACGACCGTTGGGTTTTACGCGCCAATGGCGATGAGCATGAGTTTGATGATTATGGTTCTCCAGTAAATTCTTACATTGACCAAACGTATAATGAAACTATAACTGCGGTACTGGATGCGGATGGTAAGTTGACGCTTGAATTCAGTGCGGCGACAACCGAAACGTCGGAAACTGCTACCATCCAGGGGGCGACAGCCACAGTGGCTCCATTGGAGACAACAGAAGTTGAGGCGTATGAATATTCCGTTGACCTGAGTGCTTCGCTCAATGACACGGATGGAAGCGAAGCGCTTAGTATCAAAGTGATTGGTGTGCCAGAAGGTGGTGTACTGAGCGAGGGAGTGCAGCAGAGCGATGGCAGTTGGCTGATTGAGGTGGATCCCGGTGAGAGCAACTATGAAAGCGATGGTCTAACACTGACAGTGCCTGTTGATAGGGCAGGCGAGAGCTTCCTGCTTTCTGCGGAGACCATTGCTACAGAATCTAATCCTAGTACCTCCGATACCACGGTAGAGGTATCGACACGCTCGGCAAGTGACTCCTCGGACAGTAAGACGGTGCCTACGCCGCCGGATACTACTGCTTCCGAACCTGAGTTGGAGGGGGGGCTGCAAACACCGCCGTATCCTAAATTAGAAACAGAGGATTATGAGGGAGAGTTAGTAAGTCTTGGTGGCTTTTTTAACCCATCCCAAGTGGTTTACGATCTTGATGGTT
This sequence comes from Billgrantia azerbaijanica, assembly GCA_004551485.1. Taxonomy (GTDB): domain Bacteria; phylum Pseudomonadota; class Gammaproteobacteria; order Pseudomonadales; family Halomonadaceae; genus Halomonas; species Halomonas azerbaijanica. The sequence goes on from SBLD01000006.1 coordinate 128,596, forward strand.
ACTCGAATGGGTTTGGTCTTACAGTTAGTAACTATCAGGATAATGGCTTGTTTGACTCAGATGGCGGCGGCTATATTCGGCTGTACAATCAAAGCTATCAAGTGGGCTCAGATATTGACCTCGATAACTATGGTAACGGATCGATAATTCTTCAGGATTTGCCTGAATTTGATCAGGTTGTCGTGACTCGAACAAGCGGGAATTTTACTGTCTCCGATTTTAATGCTGAGGTTGTGACAGAAGTAAGCTACGAGTACAGTTTGGATTTGTCAGCCGCCTTGACCGATACGGATGGTTCCGAAACGCTCAGCGGAATTACTGTTAGTGGCTTGCCAAGTGGAGTTAGTGTGGCCGGCACGGGTGTCACGGAAAATAACGACGGTACTTATACCGTAGCCTTGAATAACAATGGTGAAGCTGCTTCAGATGTGAAGCTTGTTGCTGACCGCGAACTGAGTCAGTCCGAGAAGGAGACGATCACCATTTCCGTGACGTCCACGGAAAGCAACGGAGATGATACGAATACGGTAACAGCTACCTTGGTCGACGGTATTGTCGAAGGGGTGATGTATACCACGACGTCTGGCCTCGGCGGTATGACCGATATGGAGGGTGCCTTCAGTTACCGTAAGGGTGATTCCGTTACCTTCAAGGTGGGGGATGTGGTAATCGGTACCGCTACACAAGAGGATCTGGCCAGCGGCGCGGTGTTCCTCCAAGACCTGGCCGATGTCTCACGCACTGATCTCAATGACGAGTACGTCGAGAACATGGCGGTATTCCTGCAATCGCTGGATGTTGATTGCAATGCCGAGAACGGCATCACCATCACACCGGAAATGCATGTCCAGTTCGCCGATTCTGCGCTGGATCTGCGCACGACCTCTGAAGCGGAGCTGAAAGCCGCGATCGATGAGGCTGGCCACAGCTACGTCACGGAAGATGAAGCGATGCAGCACGTTCGCGAGATGCTGGAACTCCATGCGGATGTCAGTGAGTTCGACGAACGCACCGACGATGGTGAGCTTCTTACCGCAACCCTGGCACAGGGCACCATCGAGGGCGTGAGTTATGCCACGTCTTCGGGCTTGAAAGGGGATGTCGTTGACGGTCTCTTCGAGTACGGAGATGGCGATACCATTGCGCTCTTTGTTGGTGATCAACTGGTGGCCAGTTTCTCCGCTGAAGATGTCGAGGACGATGGGGCCATCAGTTTCGACAAGGCTGGGTTCTCCGTCAGCCGTGACGAGCTAGGTGCATTGCTGTCGCCGGAAGACACTACGGAGGAGGGAGAGCAACAAGCTTCTGCAGAGGAACAGAATGAGGCGGTCCCGAGCCTGATAGGAGATGATGAGCCGCTGTTGACTGGTCTATCAGACGAATCTGAAGCAGGCGAATCTGATGAAACTGTCGACGACGGCCAGTTCGGCGACATGGACGAGCCGAACGCCGATCGCCTGGATCTCGCCGATCTCCTGCAGGATGAGGCGAACAACGATATCGGCGACTACATCTTTGCTGAAGAGGAGGGTGACAACGTTGTTCTGCATATCAGCTCGGATGGTTCTCTGAATGGCGGCAGCAGCAAGGAGAACGCTAACCAGACGATCACCCTGGAAGGTCAGTCGTTTGCCGACTTCGGTGGTGATGTCAGCGACAGTGCCGATCTGATCCAGCAGATGATCGACAGCGGCCAGTTGAACATCGACCAATAAGCGTCGTCCGTTCGGTCCGCGTTTGCCCTGTCCGGTTCGTCCGGGCAGGGCATTTTGCTATGCTGCCCAAAACGCTGAGGAAGCGAGAATATGTACGTCAAACGCAACGAGACAGGCCAGATCGTTCAGGCTGCTCGCGAGCCCTCGGCCGAGTGCCGGGAGTTCGTGCCACCCTGTGCGCCAGATCTGCAGGCCTTCATAGCTGAGGACCCGGAGTTCGAAGCGGTCGATCTTTCCAAGACGGACCTGGGCTTCATCCGCGTACTCGAAGACCTGCTGGACGTGCTGATGGATAAAGGGGTGATCAGTTTCACTGACTTGCCCGAGCCAGCGCAGCAGAAAATCATGGAACGTCAGTCCTTACGCCGGCGGTTGAACAGCGTGGAGCTCATGCAGAACCACGACGATGAGGGGGATGGAATCATCTGAGTCATAACATGTTTCATTGCCGGGCGGATAGTCCGCCCGGCTGGCATTAGTCAAGGGGTATGATGCTTGTCCTGGCGAATGCCTGGCCCAGTGACCCCGTCCAGGCCGAGCTCGAAGAGCAGGTTCGCTTGGTTGTCATTGAGCACGCCTTCGGCAATGGTGATGATCCCGAGGGAGTGGGCGAGGGTAGTGATACCGCGCAGCAGGCTCTGGTGTTCAACATGCGCATCGATGTCACGGCTTAGGGATGCATCTACCTTGAGGTAGCTTAGTCCCAGATCATGAAGTCCCTCGATCTTCCCGAAACGGGTCGCTACATGCTCTAATCCCATGTGACAACCTAGAGTGTGGAGTTCGCGGCATAGGCTTCGAAAGCCTTCGGGGTTATTCATTGCTACCAGTTCTGGCACCTCAAACCATAGACGTGTTGCTAGTTCTGGATGTGCGCGCAGCTGCGTGATGAGCTCACTGACAAAGTGGCCATCTCGCAGTGAGCGGGGCGAAAGGTTGATGCCGACGGGAGTGCCGCTTCTGGCAGTGTCTTCGAGTGCTGCGTTGATGACGGCGAGGTCCAGCGCCGGGGCCATTTCGAGGCGAGATACCCAAGGCAGGAAGATGCCGGCGGGGCGCCACGCCTCCTTGAGCCAGAGCCGTGATGGCACCTCATGGTGGATCAGCCCGCCTTGCGCGTCCAGGACGGGATAGTGGGCGAGCTGTACGCCAGCCCGCAGCGCATCCTCGAGGGCGCCGCGCCATTCGCTATGGTTGGTGAAGAGGGCATTCTGGTCCGGCGTCTCCACGATGACCTGTCCTTGCTCGCCGCTGTCCTCGGCGGTGGCCAGGGCGCCGTCCAGACTGGCAAGAAGCGCCTGACGGCTCTTGCCCTGATGGTATTCAATCAGGGCGGAGGGCAGGGTGAGCGTAGGCTCTGTGTAGTGGCTCGCCAGTCGCTGCAGGCGTTCTTTGAGTTCGCTGCCGACGGCCTGCAGGTCGTGGGCACGAGGAATCAGCAAGGCAAAGTCGCTACCGTTGAGTCGAGCCACTCGTCCATCGCCATTGAGGGTATTCAGTTGTTCAAGCTCTCGAGCCAGGGCGGTCAGCAAGGCATTCGTTTGCTGATGGCCGAGCTGATGATTGAGGCTCGCCAGTTCGTTGACGCGCACCATGGCCAGTAGTCCACTGGCATCATAGCCATCGCTCTGCAGGTGCGCTTCCAGCCGCGCCAGGAAGGGCTCACGCGTGAGCACGTCGGTCACCGGGTCGTGCTCAAGGCGCCGCCGCAGCTGATCGAGTTTTTCCCCTTCTTGGTTGAGCATGTCGCGCACGGCGGATGAAAGTCGGTTCATCGCCTGCACCACCTGTCGCAGCTCTAGGGTACGGGGTTCCGGCGAGGTGATGAAGCGCCGCTCGCTGATGGCCTCGGCCTGAGCGATGACATCGCGAAGGGGGCGGCGGACGGTGCGTACGATCCAGGCGGCCAGCAGCAGGCTGATGATGCTGGCAATGGCGAACCAGCCGGTGAGATTGAGGGCGTTGCGCCACAGCGAGCGGTAGGCAAAGCTGTGCTGGCTCTCCAGGCTCAGGGTGCCGAACTGACGCCAGCCATCCTGGACCACGGCCTCGCCGGCGGGCACCTCGAAGTGCACCAGATCGACGAACCAGCCGGGCACGTCCTCGACGTGTTCGCCGGCCTCGCGGCTGCCGATGATGTCGCCTGCCGTGTCGCGCAGCTCGATGCGCCGGTAGTGGCCGGTGTCGAACTGGGCGGCGAGCAGCAGCTCCAGAATCACCGGATCCTTGTCGAGCTGGCTCATCGACAGGGCAAGCGCATTGGCGTTGTCACTGTTCTTGATGCGCACTTCCTGCTCGATGTAGTGGCGGCTGGTGCTTACTCCCACCGTAAGGCTGCCGGCGAAAGCCAGCAGCAGTACGATGATGATGGTCAGCCACAGCTGTTTGATCAGTGACATTTCGCAGCTCCCTGAGGCATGCCTGCCTATGTGTTTGTTGTATCAAATGAATCCCTGTTCCTGCATACGGCTGATGGCATTTCGCCAGCGCGAAAGCCGGGCGACCGGATTGGCACGTGACCGGGTTGAGCTACCGGTCCACAGGCCGGTGCTGTTGAAGCTGAAGACGGGGTCCAGGTCGGTGCGCTGCGAACCCGGTGTGATGGACGGCACCAGGTTGTCGAGAATGCGCGGGTCGGCGCTCGGGGTCTCGTAGTAGCCGAGAACCATGTGGGCTTGGGTGATGCCGCCGCGACCGAGGCGAGCGCGCACGTAGATCATGCGCAGGCGTTCGCCGGGCACGCCCAACTCCTTGAGCGTGACGTACTTGGCAATGGAGTAGTCCTCGCAGTCTCCCTCGCCCCTGCCCAGGGTTTCCAGCGGAGTGGCCCAGTAATCCTTCTGGCCCCAGATGTCGATGTCGTCGAGCCAGCGCACGCGCTGATTGAAGAAATCGTTGACCTCGCGCAACTGCGTGCCGATACCGCGGCCGGCGAGCCGGTCGAGCAGGGCGAACCACGCATCCAGTACGCGTAAACCGTGTGCCCCATAGAGGCGCTGCATGCTGTTACGCAGCCGGGCGCGGTCGATGTCGGCATGCAGCGTATCGGGTGAGATGCCGAGGCCAGCGGTGAGTGCCAGGCCGCCCAGCGCCGCCAGGAAGCGGCGGCGCCCGCTTGATACGGGGGGCGTGGCCGTCGATGGAGGCATGTGGGCTCGCAGACTGAATGAGCGTTTGCTGAAGTTTAGAAGGCCTCATGCCGGATGGCGAGGCGACTCATCCCCGGCAAGCCGTCATGCCTCGATCCTTCCCGCACGGTTGCGCACCGGGTTGGCATACTGGGCGAGCCACCAGTCGCGCAGCTCCGCGGGGATCTCGGCCAGGCGCGCCTGGAAGCGGCTGCGGTCGGCAGCGGTGACCTCGCTCAGGTCCAGCAGTTCGGGGGCGTCTCCCAGCATCTCCAGCGCGAGGTAGTGGCTGGGAAACAGATGGTAGCCGGCGATGACCTGGCGGTCGATCTCCGCAGCAACGGCTTCCGGCGTATCGAAGCCGCTGCCCAGCGGTTCACCAAAACGCAGGTGGACGCGGCCCTTGTGCCCGGTGATGCCGGCAACGATCGACCGGATGTCCTCGAACTCGCTCTTCTCGTAGCGTCCCTGGGTATGCATGGCATGCAGCTCGCGTGCCTTCTGCAGATCGCAGGGATCGTACTCGTAGCTGATCGAGACCGGGACGATGCGCAGCTCGGCGATGGCCTCGCCGATCGGAGCGTGGCGATCCTCGCGTCGGCGCGCCATGGTCAGCATCTTGATGATCGCTGGGTCGGTGCGGTCGATGCCATCCTTGGCGCGGCCCTCGCGCTGGGCCATCCAGATCGAATGGTTGTCCTCGAGGATGGAGTGACGGATGTAGTCGGAGAGCACCTGGTAGGCCGCCAGCATGGCGCGCTTGCCACGCAGGGCGCGGGGCACGATGAAGCTCTTGTTGAGCCGCATCAGGTCGTTCACGTAGGGCTTCTTGAGCAGGTTGTCGCCGATGGCGATGCGCACCGTATCGCGGCCGGCGGAGTGCAGCGCGTAGTTGACGAAGGCGGGGTCCAGCGAGATGTCGCGGTGGTTGCCGATGAACAGGTAGGCGGTGTCCGGAGCCAGGTGCTCCAGGCCATCGATGCAGAAGTCATCGGTGGACGTGCGTATCATCCGTGCCATGTAGTGAGCCACGCGCTGCTGGAAGTCGCGCACGCTGGCCACGCCCCGCGTCTCGCGTCGGATGGCGTGGGCGGCGAGGGTGCGTGCCAGCGGGGGGCACAGTCGGCTCAGGCGCGGCAGGCGGTAGCGGGTCAGGGCGTCGAGCAGCTCCCGGTTGCCGGCCAGGCGTGCCAGTACCTCGGCCACTTCGTCATCCTGATAGGGGCGAATGTCGGCCCAGGGGTCGTTCGAGTCGATAGCCTTCGCGGTGTCGGTCATTGCGGGGGTCTTGGTTGCCTGGGGGTCGGTCATGCGGGAGTGGGTTGCGCGGCGTGGGGGGCCTCGCCGCCGAGCCAGCCGACCAGCTGGTCGATCTGCTCGCTCAGGGCCTGGGTCATCAGCAGGAAGTCGGCCTCCAGGCGCACCAGGGCGTCGCCATCGTCCTCGATGTCGCCGGCTTCGTCGAGCAGGGCATCGCCGAACCGCAGCGATTTCAGGGCCAGGTCGTCGTGCAGCACGAAGCTCACCCGTCCATCGATCTCCATGGCGAGCTTGCTGGCCTGACGTCCATTGTCGAGCAACTGCTGGATCTCGTCACTGTCGAGGTCGACCTGGCGCGCCCGCAGGACGCCATCGTCACCCTTGGCCTTGAGCTCCACCTGGTCGCCCAACTGCAGGTCCGCTGGGCGGCTGCCGGGTTCGGCCAGCCAGCGGGTCATGGCGTGCACGGGTAGGGTGCGGGTGGCCAGCGGTGTCACCTTGAGGCTGCCCAGGGTGTCGCGCAGCAGGTCCAGAACCTCCTCCGCGCGCTGCCGCGAGCTGGCGTTGACCGCGATCAGTCCGCGGTGCGTGTCCCACCACAGGTCGAGCTTCTGGCGGCGCACGAAGGCGCGGGGCAGCAGTTCCTCGAGTACCTGCTCCTTGAGGCCCTGCTTCTCCTGGCGGCGGAGCTTGCGGCCTTCGCGCGCCTCGATGTCGGCAGCGCGCTCCTCGACTTCCTCGCGAACCACCGAGGCGGGCAGCAGGCGCTCCTGCCGCAGCGCGGTGAGCAGGCGCTGGCCCTGCAGCTCATGCAGCAGGTCCGTGCCGGCGCGTCCGGCCGGGGGGCACCAGCCCAGGCGCCGTGCCTCGCTGCCGCCGGGCGGGCGAGCGGCCCGTTCGGCCAGCGCCGCGGCCAGGTCGCTGGCCGACGGCGATGGCGAGCCGTGCAGGCGGTAGAGGTGCAAGTGCTTGAACCACATGGTGCATTCCCCGAGCGAAAAGGAGGCATATTATGGCCAAGGGGAGGGCGGGGTTCCAGTGATCCAAGTGTCGCAGTGTGATGTCGTATTCAAACCATCGTTTGAATATTGGCGGGCGACGCGCCTAGAATCGCCATGGTCTTCACCCACTCGACAGCGAGGAGAGCGCCGGATGGATTCCCGACAGTCCCGTACCAGCCTGCGTGTGCGCGGCTACCACCTGGACGGCTACGGCCATGTCAACAATGCCCGCTATCTGGAGTTCCTGGAGGAGGGGCGTTGGGGCTACTTCGACGATCGGCCCGAGGTGGCGGCACTCTTTGCCGGCGACCGGTATGCTTTCGTCGCCGTCAACCTCAACATCAACTACCGGCGTGCCGCCGTCGCCGGCGATGACCTCGAGGTGCTCACCCAGTTGGCCGAGCTGGGCTCGCGCAGTGCGCGCATGCATCAGGTGGTTCGTCGGCACAGCGATGGCCGGACCGTGGCCGATGCCGATCTCACCTTCGTGCTGCTCGACGTGGCGGCCAACCGGGCGATTGCCATCGAGGGTGCGGTGCGCGACACGCTGACGCCGCTGGTGATGTCCGTCGCGTGACACTCCCTGCCTTTGCTCGGCTCGCGATGGTATGATGGCAGGCTGTTGCGGCGAACCATGCGCCCTGCGTGGTGAGGCGCCAACCTGCTGCAGTGCAAAGGATTCGACGACCCATGGGTGACATCGCCAGAGAGATTCTGCCAGTCAACATCGAGGACGAGCTCAAGCAGTCGTACCTCGATTACGCGATGAGCGTGATAATCGGCCGAGCGCTGCCGGACGTGCGCGATGGCTTGAAGCCGGTGCACCGGCGCGTCCTGTTCGCCATGCACGAGCTCGGCAACGACTGGAACAAGCCCTACAAGAAGTCCGCCCGTGTGGTGGGCGATGTCATCGGTAAGTACCACCCCCACGGTGACAGCGCCGTCTACGATACCATCGTGCGCATGGCGCAGGATTTTTCCATGCGCCACGTGCTGGTCGACGGCCAGGGCAACTTCGGCTCCATCGACGGCGACAACGCCGCCGCCATGCGTTATACCGAGGTGCGCATGGCGCGCCTCGCCCACGAGCTGCTGGCGGATCTCGAGAAGGACACCGTCGACTGGGTCGACAACTACGACGGCACCGAACGCATCCCCGAGGTGCTGCCCACCAAGGTGCCCAACCTGCTGATCAACGGCTCCTCGGGCATCGCGGTCGGCATGGCGACCAATATCCCGCCCCACAACATGGTCGAGGTGATCGACGGCTGCCTGGCGCTCATCGATGACTACACCCTTACCGTCGACGACCTGATGGAGCACATCCCCGGGCCGGACTTCCCCACCGGCGGGATCATCAACGGCCGCGCGGGCATCCTCGAGGCCTACCGCACGGGGCGCGGGCGCATCTACGTGCGCGCCCGCCACACCATCGAGCACGACGAGAAGAGCGGCCGCGACCACATCATCGTCACCGAGCTGCCCTACCAGGTGAACAAGGCGCGGCTGATCGAGAAGATCGCCGAACTGGTGAAGGACAAGAAGATCGACGGCATCGCCGAGCTGCGCGACGAGTCCGACAAGGATGGCCTGCGCGTGGTGATCGAGGTGAAGCGCGGCGAGTCCGGCGAGGTGGTGGTCAACAACCTCTTTGCCCAGACCCAGCTGCAGAACGTCTTCGGCATCAACATGGTGGCCCTCGAGGATGGCCAGCCGAAGATACTCAACCTCAAGGAGGTGCTCGAGGCCTTCATTCGTCACCGTCGCGAGGTGGTCACGCGGCGCACCCTCTTCGAGCTGAAGAAGGCCCGCGAACGTGGCCACATCCTCGAGGGGCTGGCCGTCGCCATTTCCAACATCGACGAGGTGATCGAACTGATCAAGGCCTCGCCGAATGCCGCCGAGGCCAAGGAGAAGCTGCTGGCCCGCACCTGGCAGCCCGGCCAGGTGACCGCCATGCTCGAGCGCGCCGGCGCCACCTCCTGCAAGCCGGAGGAGCTGGAGGAGGGCTACGGCCTCAACCAGGCCGCGACCCAGTACCGCCTCTCGCCGGCCCAGGCCCAGGCGATCCTCGAGCTGCGCTTGCACCGCCTCACCGGGCTCGAGACCGAGAAGCTCCTTGACGAGTACCTCGGCATCCTCGAGAAGATCGCCGAGCTCACCGCGATCCTCGCTTCGGCCGATCGGCTGCTGGAGGTGATCCGCGAGGAGCTCATCGCCGTGCGCGATCAGTTCGGCAACCCGCGCAAGACCGAGATCCAGGCCAGCCACCTCGACCTTTCCATCGAGGATCTGATCGCCGAGGAGGACATGGTGGTCACGGTGTCGCGCACCGGCTACGCCAAGACCCAGCCGCTCTCCGACTACCAGGCCCAGCGCCGCGGCGGACGCGGCAAGTCGGCCACGTCGATGAAGGACGAGGATGTCATCGAGCACCTGCTGGTGGCCTCGACCCACGACACCGTGCTGCTGTTCTCCAACCGCGGCAAGGTCTACTGGCTCAAGGTCTACGAGATGCCGGCGGCCAGCCGCGGCTCGCGCGGCAAGCCGCTGGTCAACCTGCTGCCGCTCGACGAGGGCGAGTCGATCAACGCCATCCTGCCGGTCCGCGACTACTGCGAGGAGAGCTACATCTTCTTCGCCACCGCCAAGGGCACCGTCAAGCGCACCAGCCTCGACCAGTTCTCGCGCCCGCGCAGCGCTGGCCTGATCGCTATCGATCTGGAGGAGGGCGACCGCCTGGTGGGGGCGGCCATCACCTCGGGCAACGATCACATCATGCTGCTTTCTTCCGACGGCAAGGCGATTCGCTTCGAAGAGCGCTACGAAGAAGTTATCAGTGAGGATGGCAACAAGAAGACCAAGGGCATTCGCCCGATGGGCCGCACCGCCCGCGGCGTGCGCGGCATGCGCCTCAAGGGTGACGCCGAGGTGATCAGCCTGATCATTCCGCAGAGCCAGCAGATCGATGCCGAGGCCGACAGCGAGGCCGAGGGCGGGGAGGGTGCCGCGCTCGAGAACGGCAACGGTGGCCAGATCTACATCCTCACCGCCAGCGAGAACGGCTACGGCAAGCGCACTCGTCTCGAGGAGTTTCCGCTGCGTGGACGCGGCGGCCAGGGGGTGATCGCCATGCAGACCAGTAGCCGCAACGGCGCCCTGGTCGCGGCCATGCAGGTCTATTCCAACGACGAGATGATGTTGATCACCGACAAGGGCACCCTGGTGCGCACGCGCGTCGACGAGGTCTCGATCACTTCGCGTAACACCCAGGGCGTGATGCTGATCCGCCTGGGCGAGGGGGAGAAGCTGGTCAAGACGGTGCGCATCGACGAGCCGGTCGACGCTTCGCCGGGCGACGATGCTGCCGAGGAAGCCTCACCGGACGAGGGCGGCGCCGACGCGGCGCCGGAAGCGAACGACGAGAACTGATTTTCGGAAGCCAACGCTGATGACACGTCACTACAATTTCTGCGCCGGACCGGCGGCCCTGCCGACGGCCGTGCTGGAACGGGCCCGGGAGGAGCTGCTCGACTACCAGGGTCGCGGGCTCTCGGTGATGGAGATGAGCCACCGCAGCCCCGAGTTCGTGGCTATCGCCGAGCGGGCGGAGGCGGACCTCCGTGAACTGCTCGCCATCCCCGACAACTACCGGGTGCTCTTCCTGCAGGGCGGGGCCAGCCTGCAGTTCGCCATGGTGCCGATGAACCTGCTGAGCGGCGGGGGCAGCGCCAACTTCCTGCATACCGGCATCTGGGCCAAGAAGGCCATCGCCGAGGCGAAGCGCCTCGGCTACCCGGTGCACCTGGCGGCGAGCAGCGAGACGAACGGCCATGCCCGTGTGCCGCGCCAGGAGGAGATCGCCCTGGCGGCGGACGCCGCCTACCTGCACTACACCGCCAATGAGACCATCGGCGGGCTCGCCTTCGACTATACCCCTGCGGCGCGCCGGCCGGATGGCAGCGAGGTGCCGCTGGTCTGCGACATGTCCTCGTCGATCCTCGCCGGGCCGCTCGACGTGAGTCGCTTCGGTCTGATCTATGCCGGGGCGCAGAAGAACATCGGGCCCGCCGGCCTGACGCTGGTCATCGTGCGTGACGACTTGCTGGGGCGGGCCGCGGGCGGAATCCCCACGCTCTTCGACTACCAGGCGCTGGCCGAGGCCGGCTCCATGGTCAATACCCCGCCCACCTTCGCCTGGTACCTGGCGGGACTGGTGTTCCAGTGGCTCAAGGACGACATCGGCGGCCTGGAGGCGATGGCGGCCATCAACGCGCGCAAGGCCGAGGCGCTCTACACGGCGATCGATGCCAGCGAGTTCTATGCCAACCCGATCGCCGCGGCCAACCGCTCACGGATGAACGTGCCCTTCGTACTGGCCGACGAGCGCCTGGACGAGGCCTTTCTCGCCGAATCGGAAGCGGCCGGGCTACTCAACCTCAAGGGCCACCGCAGTGTCGGCGGCATGCGCGCGAGCCTCTACAATGCCGTGCCGGAAGCGGGGGCGGCGGCGCTGATCGACTTCATGACCGACTTCGCGCGACGCCATGGTTAACAAGACACGGCTTCACGACACGATAGGCAGGGGATAACCGCATGACCGACACCCCCAAGGAACTGGATGCGCTGCGTGAGCGCATCGACAGCCTGGACAACGAGATCCTGCGCCTGATCAGCGAGCGGGCCCTCTGCGCCAAGCAGGTCGCCGAGGTGAAGACCCAGAGCGATCCCGGCGCCGTCTTCTACCGCCCGGAGCGCGAGGCCCAGGTGCTGCGGCGCATCATGGAGCTCAACCAGGGGCCGCTCAACAGCGAGGAGATGGCCCGGCTGTTTCGCGAGATCATGTCGGCCTGCCTGGCGCTCGAGCAGCCCACCAAGGTGGCCTACCTGGGGCCGGAAGGCACCTTCACCCAGCAGGCCGCGTTGAAGCACTTCGGCGAGAGCGCGGTGAGCCTGCCGATGGCGGCCATCGACGAGGTGTTCCGCGAGGTCGAGGCCGGTGCCGTCAACTATGGCGTGGTGCCGGTGGAGAACTCGACGGAAGGCGTCGTCAGTCACACTCTCGACTCCTTCATCGACTCCTCGATCCGCATCTGTGGCGAGGTGGTGCTGCGCATCCATCACCACCTGCTGGTGGCTGACACCACGCTGCGTGACAAGGTCTCGCGCGTGTACTCCCACCCGCAGTCCCTTGCCCAGTGTCGCAAGTGGCTCGATGGCCACTTCCCCCGGGCGGAGCGCGTGCCGGTCTCCTCCAACGCCGAGGCGGCGCGGCTGGTCAAGAGCGAGTGGCATAGCGCCGCCATCGCTGGCGACATGTCCGCCAAGCTCTACGGCCTGGAGAAGGTGGCCGAGAAGATCGAGGACCGTCCCGACAACTCGACGCGCTTTCTGATCATCGGCAGCCAGCATGTCCCGATGTCCGGCGAGGACAAGACCTCCATCGTGGTGGCCATGCGCAATCAGCCGGGCGCGCTGCACGACCTGCTGGAGCCCTTCCACCGCCACCAGATCGACCTCACCCGCCTGGAGACGCGCCCCTCGCGCAGCGGCGTGTGGAACTACGTCTTCTTCATCGACTTCAAGGGGCACGTCGACGAGCCCAAGGTGGGTGCCGTGCTCGAGGAAGTGCGGCTGCGCGCCTCCGAGCTCAAGGTGCTCGGCTCCTACCCCATCGGCGTACTCTGATCCCATGGCATCGCACACGGTGACCGAAGCGCGGATCCTGATCGTCGGCCTGGGGCTGATCGGCGGCTCGCTGGCTGCGGCGCTGCGTCGGGCCGGTTTCGGCAGCGACGGGTCGGCGAATGCGGCCGAGATTCTGGCCTGCGACCCCGATGAGCGGGAGATCGCCCGCGGTATCGAGATGGGGCTGATCGACCGCGGTGGGACCCGATTGGCGCCCCTGGTCGAGGGTGCGTCGCTGATCGTGCTGGCGGTCCCGGTGCTCGCCATGGAGTCGGTGATGGCCGAACTCGCCGCGGCACTGCCGCGAGCGGCGCCGGAGGCGGTCGTTACCGACGTGGGCAGTACCAAGTCGGCGATTCGCGATGCCGCCCGGCGCGTGTTCGGTCGACTGCCCGCCAATCTGGTGCTCGGCCATCCCATCGCCGGTTCCGAGAAGAGCGGCGTGGCGGCGGCCAACCCCGATCTCTACGCGCGCCACAAGGTGATCCTCACCCCCGAGCCGGATACCGACCCGGCTGCCGTGGCACGGGTCCGCCGGCTGTGGGCGGCATGTGGCGCCGAGGTGCTGGAGATGGCCGTCGAGCGCCACGACCAGGTGCTGGCGCGGACCAGCCACCTGCCGCACCTGCTCGCCTTCTCGCTGGTGGACACCCTGGCCCGCCAGGACGAGCGCCTCGAGATCTTTCGCTACGCCGCCGGCGGTTTTCGCGACTTCACGCGCATCGCCGGCAGCGATCCGGTGATGTGGCGCGACATCTTCCTCGCTAACCGCGAGGCGGTGCTCGCCTCGCTGGACGACTTCGAGGCCGGCGTGGCACGCCTGCGCCGGGCGGTGGAGGGCGGCGACGGCGATGCCCTGCTGGCCACTTTCGACCGTGCCAGCCATGCGCGACACTATTTCGAATCCCTGCTGAACCAGACCAGTTATCAGGCGGAATACCAGATGCAACAGCAAGGCAAGCTGACCTTCCGGGCGGCGCCCGGCGGCCGCGTGGCCGGACACATCCGCGTGCCCGGCGACAAGTCAATCTCTCACCGTTCCATCATGCTCGGGGCCCTGGCCGAGGGCGTCACCGAGGTGAAGGGCTTCCTCGAAGGCGAGGACAGCCTGGCCACCCTGCAGGCCTTTCGCGAGATGGGGGTGGCCATCGAGGGGCCGCACCAGGGGCGGGTGATCGTGCATGGCGTGGGCCTGCACGGCCTCGAGGAGCCCAGCGGGCCGCTCTACGTCGGCAACGCCGGCACCGCCATGCGCCTGTTCGCGGGACTGCTGGCGGGCCAGGCCTTCGACACCGAGCTGACCGGTGACGCCTCGCTCACCAAGCGCCCCATGGGTCGTGTCGCCGATCCGCTGCGCCTGATGGGCGCCGAGATCGATACCGCCGAGGGTGGGCGCCCGCCACTGCGAATCCACGGTGGCAAGTCGCTGCAGGGCATTACCTACGACATGCCCATGGCCAGCGCCCAGGTGAAGTCCTGCCTGCTGCTCGCCGGGCTCTACGCCGAGGGCGAGACCCGGGTGCGCGAACCGGCGCCCACCCGCGACCATACCGAGCGCATGCTCGCCGGGTTCGGCTATGACGTCGGCCGCGAGGGCGACACCTGCTGGCTCACCGGCGGTGGCAGGCTGACCGCGGCGCCCATCGACGTGCCGGCCGACATCTCCTCGGCGACCTTCTTTCTCGTCGCGGCGGCCATCACGCCCGGCTCGGACCTCGTCCTCGAGCACGTGGGCGTCAATCCCACCCGCATCGGCGTGATCAACATCCTCAAGCAGATGGGCGCCGATCTGCGTCTCGAGAACGAGCGCGAGGTGGGCGGCGAGCCGGTGGCCGACCTGCATATCCGCTACGCGCCGCTCAAGGGCATCGACATCCCCGCGGAACAGGTGCCGCTGGCCATCGACGAGTTTCCGGCGCTGTTCATCGCCGCGGCCAATGCCACCGGCACCACCCGCCTGCGGGAGGCCTCCGAACTGCGCGTCAAGGAGTCCGACCGCATCCAGGCCATGGCCGACGGTCTGGCCGCCCTCGGGGTCGAGCACACCGTGCTCCCCGACGGCATCGATATCGTCGGCGCCGGCCGCGCAGAGGGCGCGAGCTATGGCGGGGGGCGCATCGACAGCCTGGGCGACCACCGCATCGCCATGGCCTTCGTGGTCGCATCGCTGCGTGCCAGCGACGAGATCGTCATCGACGACTGCGCCAACGTGGCGACCTCCTTCCCGGGTTTCGTGGACCTGGCGAACGAGGTCGGCCTGCGCGTGTCCCAAGGCGATGAGGAGGAGGCATGAGCGACGCCGTGCCGGTGCTGACACTCGACGGTCCCGGCGGTGCCGGCAAGGGCACCATCAGTCGTCTGATCGCCGAGCGGCTGGGCTGGCACCTGCTCGACAGCGGGGCGCTCTATCGCCTCACGGCGCTGGCGGCGCTGCGCCATGGCGTGGCGCTGGATGATGCCGCGGCGCTCGCCGAACTGGCGCGCGACCTGGACGTGGCCTTCCTCGCCGAGGGGGAGACTACCCGCGTACTGTTCGAGGGCGACGACGTCAGCCGGGAGATCCGCAGCGAGCAGACCGGGGATGCCGCGTCGCAGGTGGCGGCCGTGCCGGCGGTGCGCGAGGCGCTCCTCGAGCGCCAGCGCGACTTCCGGAAAGCGCCCGGGCTGGTGGCCGACGGACGCGACATGGGCACCGTGGTGTTCCCGGATGCACCGCTCAAGGTCTTCCTGACCGCGAGCGCTTCCGAGCGCGCCCGGCGGCGTTACCTTCAGTTGCAGGAAGTGGGCATGGATGCTAGTCTATCGAGTCTTTTAAAGGAGATTCAGGCGCGCGATGCACGCGACATGCAACGCAGCGTGGCCCCGCTCAAGCCGGCCGATGACGCCGTCACGCTTGACACCACGCGCCTGACGATACCGGAAGTGGTGGATCGGCTGACGGACTTGCTGACCGAACACGGTCTGGCATCCGCCACCTGACACTCCCTTGCGGCGCCCTCGAACGGATGTCATGGCATGGTCGGGCAACACCAGGAAGCCCGGCCAGGTCCAACCAGCGTCAACATCCCCGAGGGCTTGGTGAATTAGGCCCGCACTCGCTGGTGGTGCGGAGAAGGCGGTAACGCCTCTAACCGTTGATCACGTAGGAACATCATGAGCGAAAGCTTTGCTGAACTGTTTGAGCAGTCTCTTCAGGACATCAACATGGAGCCGGGTGCCATCGTCATGGCAACCGTCGTCGACATCGAGGGTGACTGGGTCACCGTCAATGCCGGCTTGAAGTCCGAAGGGCAGATCCCCGCGGCGCAGTTCCGCGACGAGAGCGGCGAGTTGACCATCGCCGTGGGCGACGAAGTGAAGGTCGCCCTGGAGGCCGTCGAGGACGGCTTCGGCGAGACGCGTCTGTCTCGCGAGAAGGCCAAGCGCGCCGAGGCCTGGAAGGTGCTGGAAGCGGCCTTCGAGAAGGAAGAGATCGTCAAGGGCGTGATCAACGGCAAGGTCAAGGGCGGTTTCACCGTCGACATCGACTCCATCCGCGCGTTCCTGCCGGGTTCGCTGGTCGACGTGCGTCCGGTACGCGACACCACGCACCTCGAGAACAAGGAACTCGACTTCAAGGTCATCAAGCTCGATCCGAAGCGCAACAATGTCGTGGTGTCGCGCCGCGCCGTGCTCGAGGCCGAGAACAGCGCCGAGCGTGAAGCGCTGCTCGCCACCCTGCAGGAAGGCCAGCAGATCGTCGGTATCGTCAAGAACCTCACCGACTACGGCGCCTTCGTCGACCTGGGCGGCGTCGACGGCCTGCTGCACATCACCGACATGGCCTGGAAGCGCATCAAGCATCCCAGCGAGATCGTGGCCGTCGGCGACGAGATCACCGTCAAGGTGCTGAAGTTCGACCGCGAGCGCAACCGCGTCTCCCTGGGCCTCAAGCAGCTCGGCGAGGATCCGTGGGTCAACATCAAGGACCGCTACCCCGAGGGTACCGTGGTCAACGCCCGCGTCACCAACCTCACCGACTATGGCTGCTTCGCCGAGCTGGAAGAGGGCGTCGAGGGCCTGGTCCACGTCTCCGAGATGGACTGGACCAACAAGAACATCCACCCCTCCAAGGTCGTGCAGATCGGCGACGAGGTGGACGTCATGGTGCTCGACATCGACGAGGAGCGTCGCCGCATCTCGCTGGGCATCAAGCAGTGCACCGCGAATCCCTGGGAAACCTTCAGCGCGCGCTACAACAAGGGCGATCGCGTTGCCGGCACCATCAAGTCGATCACCGACTTCGGCATCTTCATCGGCCTGGAAGGCGGCATCGACGGCTTGGTGCACCTCTCCGACCTCTCCTGGACCGAGACCGGCGAAGAAGCCGTGCGCCGCTTCAAGAAGGGTGACGAGGCGGAGGCCGTGATCCTGTCCATCGACCCCGAGCGTGAGCGCATCTCGCTGGGCATCAAGCAGCTCGACACCGATCCGGTCGCCGAGTACCTGGCGGTCAACGACAAGGGCTCCGTGGTCACCGGCCGCGTGGTCGAGGTCGACGCCAAGGAAGCCCAGGTCGAGCTGGCCACCGACGTCGTTGCCGTGCTCAAGGCCTCCGAGATCAGCGCCGACCGCGTCGAGGACGCGCGCAACGTGCTCAGCGAGGACGACAGCGTCGAGGCGCGCATCATCGGCGTCGATCGCAAGAACCGCCAGATCAACCTGTCCATCAAGGCCAAGGAACAGGACGATACCCGTCAGAACCTGAAGAAACTGCGCGATCAGGACGTCGAGACCAGTGGCCCGACCACCATCGGCGACCTCATCAAGCAGCAGATGGGTCAGGAGTGAGCCCCGGCCCCGGTCCAGGACCGGGGCCAGCGGTTCACGCCGTCAGCGCCGCCTCGTTCGTCGAGGCGGCGTTGTCGTGTGTGGGGCATTGTGCGGTCGTTGTCGGGGGTGGGTCGCTGTGGCCATTGTTGTGTGAGTGCCGCCTGTGCCAAGCTTGTCGAGCGTTGCATGCGGGATGTGGTCCAAGGAGAGCGGAGCGCAAGCCATGGCTACCATCGAGCACAGTGCCATTCTCAAGGCGCCGCCGGAGCGGGTGTTTGCCCTGCTGGAGCGGGTCGAGGACTTCGTCGAGTATTCCGACCTGATCCAGTCGATCGAGTCGCTGGGGGATGCCCAGTACCGCTGGCACGTCCACGCGGTAGGCATGGACTGGACCTTCGACGTGGAGATCACCGAGCGCCAGCCACCCGAGGTGCTCGCCTGGGAGTCGCTGCACGGCGTGCACAATCACGGCTGCTATCGCCTGACGCCGGTCGAGGAGGGCACGCAGGTAGCGCTCACGCTGACCTACGCCATTCGCAACCGGCTGGTCGAGAAGGCCGTTACCCGGGCGGCGAAGCCGCTGGTCAACAAGGTCAGCCGGCAGATCCTCGAGCGCGTCGAGGCGCGGCTGTGAGCGAGGTGCCGGCCACTCATCCCTTGCGCAACGACGCATCCAGGTGGTCGACCACCTCCGCCCAGTCGGCGTCCTCGTCCAATGCTTCGTGGAGAAACTCGGCCTGGGCCTCGTTCCAGAACGGCGCCTCGTGCAGCGCCATCTCCTCGGGAAGCGGGGCATGGCGTTGAATGAAGGCCTCGATGGAGGCCACGTCGGCGGGCAGGCCCAGCTGTTCGAAGAGGTCGGTGAAGTGGTGCACGGGAGGTTCCATGGCAACGCTCCTTGGCCGGTGGCTGTGACTGTCAAGCTAGCCGGCCAACGCGCTCCTTGCCTGTCGCCTCTCAACGTTTGATGGCGGGCGTGGCCCGAAGCCTCAACGCTCGCCGACCAAGGGAGTGAGGAAGCGTCGGCGGCGCTCGGCATCGTCGAGCGGCTGGGCCAGCAGGTGCACGAGTTTCGTGTAGGCGGCTTCCGGCGTCATGGCATCGCCCGAGAGCACGCCGGCCTCGGCCAGGCCCAGGCCCGCGGCGTAGCGGCCCAGGGCGACGCTGCTGCCGGGACACTGGCTGACCGCTGCCAGCAGCTTGCCCTCGCCGCTGGCGCGGGCGAGCACGCCCAGCAGGGTCGGGTCTTCCGGTGCGTTGCCGCCGCCCCATACCTCGAGCAGGGCGCCCTTCACGCGCTCGTCGGCCAGCCAGGCCTCGAGCTGCCAGGCCTGGATTCCCGGCCACAGGGTGAGGCGCACCACGTCGCCATTGGCAAGCCCGGCATAGTCGGCAAGCTCGAAGCGCGGGGCCCCGCGCTGCTGGGTCGTGAGCAGGCGCGCCGGGAAGAGCACGGCGTCGTCGGCGACACGTTCGCCGAGCGGGGGGTAGTGAGGCGCGACGAAGGCCTCCCGACCGCCGAACTTGCGGCTGCACACGCCGCGCAGCAGCCGGCCGTCGAAGGCCACCGCCACTTCCTGCAGCAGCGGCTGGGCAGCGAAGCGCAGCGCCAGCTCGACATTGTCCAGGGCATCGCTGCCGTCGGCGCCGAGCGGGCGCATGGCGCCAGTGATGACCACGGGGCGGTCGAGTCCCTGCAACTGGAAGGCGAGGCTCGAGGCGCTCCAGGCCAGGGTGTCGGTGCCGTGCAGCACCACCACGCCGGCATGCTCGGCCAGGCAGCCGGCGATCTCGCTGCCCAGGCGCTGCCAGTCCGCCGGGGTGGCGCCGCTGGAGTCGATGGGCTGGGCGCTCTCCCGGACCACGAAGTCGGGCAGGCTGGCCTGGCGTGCCAGCGGCAGTCTGGCCAGGGCAGCGCGCAGGCGGCAGGAGAAGTCAGGGCCGGGGGCGAGTCCGCGCGTCGTCTCGACCATGCCGATGGTGCCGCCTACATAAAGCACCAGCACCGGATTGTCGGAGAGGGAGAGCGAAGCCATGGGGACTCCTGTCGAGATGGATCAGCAGCGGATGATACCATCTCTCACTCGCGCACTCTTGCCCCCGCGGTGACCTGCTGGCTGGGATGTGTGATGATCGTCTCGCCTTCCTGCACTCCCTGGATGATTTGGGTGACCAGCCCGCTGCGCCGGCCCGTCTCGACATCGCGCCGCACCGCGCGTCCCTCCTCGATGACGAACAGCGCCCACGCGCCGTCGTGGCGGAACAGGGCGTTGGTTGGCACCTGCAGTACGTCGTCGGCTTCCCAGACGCGGAAATCCAGCTCGACCCGGAAGTGGCTGCCGAGGCCCACGGCGGCGGGGTCGACGTCGTCGGCGAAGTCGACGATCACTGGCACCCGCTGCTCGTCGACGCCAAGGGCCGAGGTGCGCGTGAAGCCGGCAGGGTCGATGCGTCGCACCTGGCCGGCCAGCGGCTCGCCACCCCAGCTGTGGATGCGTACCGCCATGCCCGGCTCAAGCCGTACGGCGTCCATGGAGAGCAGGTCGGCCTGGATCTCGAGGTCCTCCAGCCGGCCCAGCTCGAGGACCGGCTCACCGGGGGAGACGCTGCCCTCGCAGCAGCGATGGCGAGCCAGCACCATGCCGCTGATCGGCGCGCGCACCTCGAGCTGGGGCTGCTGCGTCGCGTCGCGCTGGCCGCTGGCCACGGCGAGCATGGCACGCGCGCCCTCGAGCTCGAAGCGGGCGACCTCGACGCTCGAGGCGGCGGCGTGCTCCAGCGCGCGCTGGCGGTCGCGCTCGCGGAGTCGTTGGTCCCGTTCCGCGGTTGAGACCAGGTTGCGATCGTGCAGCTGGCGATAGCGCTGGTACTCGGCCTCGGCGAAGCGCCGCTCGGCGCGCACGGTCTCCAGGTTGGCCTGGGCGGCCTGGAGCCGTGCCTGGGCTGCCTGCAGGGCGTCCTCGGCCTGCTGCCGAGATCGCGCATCCAAGGCCGGGGCCGGGCTCGGTTCCAGGCGGAACAGCGTGTCGCCCTCCGTCACCCTGTCGCCGACCTCTAGGGTAACGCGCTGCAGATAGCCGGCGATGGGCACCGTGACGTGCCAGGTGTCACGCAGTCGGGTCCGCCCCTCCTCGTGGATCGCGTCGACGAAGTGGCCACGATGCACCACCTCGGTGGTGACCTCCAGCGGCGTCGGGCGCAGTGCCCAGGCCAGCAGCCCCAGCACCGACAGGGCGACGACGACCCAGGACCACCTGCCGATTCGTGTGCCGACTCCTTCCCTCATGCCTTGCCTCCCGGGGTTTTCGTCATGCTACTCCACCGCCTTGAGAACCCGAACCAGCTCCAGCCGCCCCAGCCGGCGGATCACCAGCAGCCCCACCACCAGCGAGGCGACCAGCACTCCGGCCGCCGCGATGGCGAAGGCCCGCGGGGTGAGTACCAGGGGGATGCGATAGAGGTCGTTGGAGAAGGCCTGGCTGAGCAGGGCGCTGAAGCCGCTGCCGATGGCCCACCCCATCGGGATGGCGAGTAGCGTCAACAGGGCGATCTCGCCGAGCAGGATGCGCGAGACCTCGCCCCGCGTGTAGCCGAGCACCTGCAGCGTTGCCAGCTCGCGCGCGCGTTCGGCGAAGGCGATCCGCGCGTTGTTGTAGATCACCCCGAAGGCGATCGACCCGGCCAGCGCCACGAACACCGAGGCGACCATCAGCAGGGTCTCGTCCATGTACTCGCGGATGCCGAGCTCGGCATCGGCGAGCAGGCCGATGGCGGCCACCCGGGGTCTGTCCCACAGGGCGTCGAGGAGCGCCGGCTGACGTTCGTCGTCGACCAGCAGCCAGGCGCCGCTGATCGCCGGGCCTTCGCGCATCAGGGCGTTGAGGGCGTCACGCCGCAGATAGCCGCCGCCCCCAGGGGCTCGTCGACCAGTGCCGCCAGCGGCAGCGTCACCCGTCGGCGCTGCCCCTCCATGATCGCCACCTCCAGGGTGTCTCCGACTGCGACGTCCAGCTCCTCGGCCAGGAAGCGGGTCAGCATCAGCCCCTCGGCGGGCAGGGTCTGGGCGTTGCCATCGGCGTCCAGCACCTGACGCAGGTGAGGACGCGCCTCCAGCCCCAGCAGGCTGGTGCGGTAGTCGCGGTGGCCGTGGATCAGCGTCACCGGCACCCGGCGCCAGCTCTCCACCGCCAGCACGCCGGGCTGATGGCGCAGCTCGCCGGCCGCCCGTGCCGAGGTGACCTCGCTGAGGGTCACCTCGATGTCCATGCGCAGCACCCGGCGGTACTGCTGGTCGATCATGCGGTCCACGGCGCCGAGTTGGTAGGCGCCCATCAGCAGCAGCCCACAGGACAGCGCAATACCGAACACCGACAGGCCGGCCTTGGCCGGGTGCCGGCCGAGGTGGCGCAGGATCATGCGCAGCTCGTGACCGAGCAGGGCTGCGGGCAGGACGCGCTCGAGCCAGGTGCGGCGAAAGCGGTGGGGGGCCGGGGGCCGCATGGCCTCGGCCGGCGGGCGGCGCACGGCGTGCCACACCGCCTGGCCGGTGCCGGTCAGCGCCGCCAGTGCCGCGACCAGCAACGACAGGGCCAGCGCCCAGGCGGGAACCCGGATGGGCAGCGCCGGGAAGCGGAAGTAGTCGCGGTAGATACCGCCAAGGCCGTCGGCGGCCCAGGCCCCCAGGGCAACCCCCAGCGCCCAGCCGATCAGCACGATCAGGCCGGCGAGCAGGCCATAGTGCCGGGCGAGCTCACCGTCGCCATAGCCGAAGGCCTTGAGCACCGCCAGCTGTTCGCGCTGGGTCTGGATGAGGCGCCCCATCACCACGTTGAGCAGGAACGCCGAGACCGTGAGGAAGACCGTCGGCAGGATGGTGGCCTGGATGCGCTGCTGGGCCAGTTCCTCCTCGATGAAGCGGTGAGACTGCTGGTCGTGCCGGGTCTGGGCGCCGGTTCCGCCGTAGCGGGCCAGTGCCAGGTCCAGGGCATCGATTACCGCGGCTCGGCTGGCGCCGGCCTGCAGGCTCAGGGCCAGGTTGTTGAAGGCGCCCTCCATGCCATAGGCGTTGGCCAGGGCGCGGCGGTTCATCCAGAGCACCGCATAGCGTCGGTAGTCGGGCATCAGGTCGGTGGGCGCGGCCTGGTAGAGATACTCCGGACTCAGCGCGATTCCTGTGATCCGCAGGCGCGTCCGGTGTCCGTCGATGATCGCCTCCAGCTCGCTGCCGGGTTCCAGGCGGTGGGCCCCGGCAAAGGCGTCGCTGACCACGACCTGGTCGTCGCGACCGGCCTCGGGAAGCTCGCCCTGCAGCAGGTGGAGCCGGTTGAGCAGCGGCTGGCGCCCGTCGGGCAGCGACACCAGCAGGCCGCGAATGGGGTCGTCGAAGCCGTCGACGGCGAGGCGTACCGGGGCGCGTACCCGCAGCTCGATCAGGTTGACGCCCTCGATCGCCTGGAGCCGCTCCACCAGCCCCAGCGGGGCGCGCTTGACGTCGGCGAACACCTCGGCGAAGTGGTGGCTGGCGTAGAAGCGCGCCTGGGCGCGGGTGAGGCCCTCGACCAGGGTGACCGTGAGGATCAGCGTCATCACGCCACTGGCGATGACCACGGCGATCGCCAGCGCCTGTCCCTTGAGGTGCCAGAGGTCGCGCAGCAGCTTGCGGTGCAGGGCCTTCATCGTCTCGGTAGCCTCGTCGTCACCAGCGCAGTTCGGCGGCGGCGCGGCGCCGGCGGTTGGCGTGGATCTCGTCGACCCGACCATCGCGCAGGCGCACGACGCGATCGGCCATCTCGCCGATCACCTCGTTGTGGGTAATGATCGCCACCGTGGCGCCGGTCGCGCGATTGATCGCCTCGAGGACCTCCAGCACGCGGATGCCGGTGCGGAAGTCCAGCGCCCCGGTGGGCTCGTCGCACAACAGCACGTCGGGCTGCTTGGCGATGGCCCGTGCGATGGCCACGCGCTGCTGTTCGCCGCCGGAGAGCTGGGAAGGGAAGTGGTCGAGGCGATGTGCCAGGCCGACCCTGGCCAGCGCCTCCTCCGGTGGCAGCGGGTCGCGGCTGATCTCGGTGACGATGGCGACGTTCTCGCGCGCGGTCAGGCTCGAGATCAGGTTGTAGAACTGGAAGACGAAGCCGACGTGATGGCGCCGGAAACGGGTCAGCTCGCGCCGCGTGGCGCGCGTGAGGTCCTGGCCGTGCCCGTCGCGGCCGAGATAGCGCACGCTGCCGTCGCTGGCGCTGTCGAGCCCGCCCAGGATATTGAGCAGGGTCGACTTGCCCGACCCCGAGGCGCCGAGCAGCACGACCAGCTCGCCCCGGTAGAGCTCGAGATCGACGCCGCCGAGCGCCTCGATCGTCACTTCACCCAGGCGGTAGAAGCGCTTCAGGCCCCGCGTCTGGAACACTGCCTCGGCCGTTTCGTTCATGGGATGCCCGCGGAGGGATGGGGAGCGGATAGCGTCTAGGCTACCTGCCGCGTCCCCCGCTCCGGGTTGACCGGCATCAAGTCCGGGGCAGAGAGCGCTCAGCGAGTGATCAGCGAGTGATCAGGCGACCCTCGCCGTCGACATCGAGGCGGCGGTTGCGCCCGGCGAGCAGCGCGAAACCGGCGGCAACGGCGACGATCGCCAGCAGCACGCCGGTGACGGTGGCGATGTCGGTGTCCAGCTCGAGCAGCACGCCGACGGAGAGCGGCCCCATGGCCGCCAGGGTGTAGCCGCCGCCCTGGGCCAGGCCGGAGAGCTTACCGGCCAGGCGCGAGTTGGCGGTGCGCAGCACGATCAGGGTGAGCGCCAGGCTGAAGCTGCCACCCTGGCCCAGGCCCAGCAGGACGACGCCGGCCCAGCGCCAGGCGGGTGAGCCGAGCAGCAGCAGCCACAGGCCGGCGGCCACGCAGCCCAGCACCAGCAGCAGGGCGGGGCGCTGGTCGCGGCTGAGGCGGGCGAGCCAGGGGGCGCCCAGGGCCGAGGCCAGCTGCACCATCACCGAGGCGCCCATCAGCCAGCCAGCCTGGGCATCCGAATAGCCGCGGGCCTGCAGCAGGGTCGGCAGCCAGCCGAAGACGATGTAGGCGAGCGACGACTGGGTGCCCATCAGCAGCATCACCTGCCAGGCCAGCGGCTGGCCGAGCAGGTCGCGCAGCGAGCCGCTACCGCCGGGGACGCTGGCCGGCTGGGGACGATGCGGCATCAGGTGCACCCAGGCGGTCATCGCCAGGGCAGCGAGCAGCGACCAACTGATGAGGCCCGCCCGCCAGCCGCCGAGCCACTCGGCGAGGGGGATGCTGAGCCCGGCTCCCAGGGCGCCACCGAGGCACAGCGCCATGGTGTAGACGCCGGTCATCAGGTCGGCGCCGGCGGGAATCTCGCGCTTGACGAGCGCCGGCAGCAGGGTCCCGGCCACGCCGATGGCGGCACCGACCAGCAGGGTGCCGGCGAACAGCAGCGGGGTGGGGGGCAGGCCGCGCAGCAGCAGCCCGGCGATCAGCACGGCCAGCGCCAGGCTGAGGGTGCGCTCCGCCCCCAGGCGCTTGGTCAGCCAGGGGGCGAGCGGCGCAAAGATGCCGAGACAGAGCACGGGCAGGGTGGTGAGCGCGCCGATGCCGAGCGACGAGAGGCCGGTGTCCTGCTGCACGCGCACCAGCAGCGGCGCTAGTGACGACAGCGCCGGGCGCAGGTTGAGACCAACCAGCACCATCAGCAGCAGGAACAGGACGATGCGGGCACGGTCGGGCCTATCGCTCGTCGTCATCGCCCTGCCGTGGTCTGTCCTTGGCGGATTGCGCAGGCTGGACGGTGTCACCTTCCTTGGGGACCAGCTGGGGATGCTCCTCGGCACCGTAGACGCCGAAGCGCACGACCCCCGGGGCGCCGCTGGAACGGGCCTGCCGACGGATGTTCGAGACGTCCTCGGTGCTCAGCAGCAGCGCCTGACCGCCCTGGACCTGGCGCTGCGCGGTCAGGCGTCCCTCGTAGGTCCAGCAGCGCTGCGGCACCTGGGAGACGCGCCACACGCGCCCCTGCCAGTGCGCCTGCCCCTGGGCGTCGAGGGTGAGGGACTCGAGCGGGACCAGCGCCGCACAGAGGCGGGCGTTGAGCACCAGACCGCTGCCGGCCATGTGCACGGCCCCCCGGTAGCAGCCGGCGGCCAGCTCGGCCAGGGCGTCGCTGCGCTTGTTCGCCGGCTCCACGCTGCCCTGGCCGCACAGGTGCAGCAGGTCGTCGTCGATCTGCTTGATGACCCAGACCGCAATGGGCTTCTTCTTGCCGGTCAGCCATTTCAGCATGACGGGACGCCCCCGCTACAGGATGGCTGAGAGCGGGAGGGCCGAGAGGGAGAGTGCCGATAGCCCATCATCGTCGCGTACGTCTCCTGACTACATCCAAGGGTGCTTACATTGGCACATCCTGCGCCGTCCTGTCATGCGCGGGATCAGGCCTGGCGGGCCCGCGAGCGGCGCCGACGGCGCCGCGGTGCGCGGTCTGCCGTGTCGCCGCCGTCACGGCGCTGGCCATCGCCCTGTCGGCGGGCCGCCTGGTCGCCGCGTGGCTGGCCGCGTCCCTGCCCGGCGGGGCGACCGCGGCCGCCGCTGCGCCGGCCGTTCTCGATGGGCTCGGGGCGGGCATCGGGGTCGGGTTCGAAGCCCGGTTCGATACGCTTCTCCAGGTCACGCTTGATCAGACGCTCGATGCCCTTGAGCAGGCCGTGTTCGTCGACGCAGACCAGCGACACGGCCTGGCCTTCGCTGCCGGCACGGCCGGTGCGACCGATGCGGTGCACGTAGTCCTCGGCGACGTTGGGCAGCTCGAAGTTGACGACGTGGGGCAGTTCGCTGATGTCGAGGCCGCGGGCGGCGATGTCGGTAGCCACCAGTACCTGCAGGCTGCCGTCCTTGAAGGCCGCCAGCGCCCGAGTGCGTGCCGACTGGCTCTTGTTACCGTGGATCGCCATGGCCGGGATGTCCTGCTTCGAGAGCTGTTCGGCCAGGCGGTTGGCGCCGTGCTTGGTACGGGTGAAGACCAGCACCTGGTACCAGCGGTGCTCGGTGATCAGGTGGGCGAGCAGGTCGCGCTTCTTGTCGCGGTCGACGCGATAGATGGCCTGATCGACGGTCTCGGCGGTGGTGTTGCGTCGCGCGACCTCGATCATCGCCGGGTCATCGAGGAGCCTGCCGGCCAGCGCCTGGATCTCGTCGGAGAAGGTGGCCGAGAAGAGCAGGTTCTGGCGTTGCTCGGGCAGCAGGCGCAGCACCTTCTTGATGTCGTGGATGAAGCCCATGTCGAGCATGCGGTCGGCCTCGTCGAGCACCAGGATCTCGACCGCCGACAGGTCGACGTGGCCCTGCTGGTGCAGGTCGAGCAGGCGGCCGGGCGTGGCGACGAGGATGTCGAGGCCAGGGCGGATGGCATCCACCTGGGGCTGCTGGCCGACCCCGCCGAAGATCACGTGGCTGCGCAGCGTCAGGTGACGACCGTAGTCGGTCACGCTCTCGCCCACCTGGGCGGCCAGCTCGCGGGTCGGGGTCAGCACCAGGGCGCGCACCTGGCGCTTGCCGGGGCGTCGGCCGTCGGCCAGGCGCTGCAGCATCGGCAGGGTGAAACCGGCGGTCTTGCCGGTGCCGGTCTGGGCACTGGCCAGCAGGTCGCCGCCGGTGAGCACGGCAGGGATGGCCTGACGCTGGATCGGGGTAGGGGTGGTATAGCCTTGCGCCTCGATGGCGCGGAGCAGTTCGGCCCGCAGGCCGAGATCGGAAAAGGTCATGCGTTCTCCGCAGGAGCGCGCTGGCCGCGTCACGCCAAGCGGCGCGACCCGTCCCGGGCCAGGGCAAGGGAAATTCGGTCAGGGGCGCGGCAGGTGGGGACAGCAAACGCCGCGAGGGCGCAGTATGCCACAGTGCGTGACGCCGCGCAGCCTTATATCGGCATGGCGGATCGGCGTGGCGGCGTCACCGGTGATTGCTTCAGAGCCGGTCGCGGATCGCCTCGCCGATTCGGTCGGCCACCCGGTTCCAGCTCTCGCCGAGGGCGCGCACCAGGGCCGGGTAGCCGTCGTTGGCGAGTTCGGTGGTGGCTAGAAAGTCATCGGCGATCAGCAGTTGGCCAGCGGCGTCGCGCAGCTGCCACTGGCCCGCGGCCAGCGCCGTGCCGTCGTAATGGCCCTGGAAACGGTCGACGTCGAGATGCAGCGACAGCGCGGTGCCGGGAGCTGGATCGTCGCTGCGCAGGAGGCGGGTGTCGGGTAGCATGGCCGCCAGCCGTGCGCGCAGGGTGCGCTCCAGCTGGCGGGGCAGGGGCTCGGCCCAGACGTGGCTGCGGGCCTCGTTGAGGGTGATGTCGTCGAGCTGCAGCACGATGCCGTCGACATCGAGGTAGCGCGCCAGCCGTGGCGTGCGTACCTGGAGGAGCCGCTCCGGGTTGGCGTCGGCCGCCGGCGAGGCGGTCTGGATGGCCGGCAGGGTGTAGCGCTGTGCCGGCGGGCTCGAGGTGGCGCAACCACCGAGCCACAGCAGCACCAGCAGGCCGGCGGTCCAGGCGAGTCGTCTCATTCGCGGTCTCCATCCTTGTGTTTGTCCTCACGCCTCATGCTATGGCCGCGGGGCGCGCGGCATCGGGTCGGACGCCTCCAGGTTGTCGAACAGCAGGGCGCGAGGGTTCTCGTTCAGCGTCCGGGCCACCGGCTGGAGGTCGCGCATCAGCCGCTCGAGGCGCTCCAGGGCGCCGGTGAGTTCGCGGTAGGCGGGCGACTCGGGGGAGAGGCCCTGCAGCGTCGCGCGCAGCTCCTCCAGGGTGGTGTTGAGGTTGCCGGCCATGTTGCGGGTGGCGGGATCGTCGAGCAGCGCCTGCAGGGAGTTGGACAGCTCGCGCACCTCGGCCAGCATGGCCTCCGAGGCCGCCAGGTTGCGGTCGAGGCCAGTCAGCAGCGGCTCGACCTGCAGGGCGTTGAGCTTGTCGAGCAGGGCCGTGACCTGCGCCTCGATGCGCGCAAAACCTCCCGGAGTGGTGGGGAAGACGCTGCGGTCGGCAAAGGTTTCGGCGGTGTGTTCGCCGGCCAGGTCGCGCTGGAAATTGATGTCGACGAACAGTGCCCCGGTCAGGAGGTTGCCGCTCTTCAGCGAGGCGCGCAGGCCCCGGTCGAACAGCCGGTCGAAGCGGTCGCGCCACTCCTCGAGGTCGATCTCCTGGTTCTCGATGCCCAGTCGCTGAGGCTCGATGCGGATCAGCACGGGAATCGAGAAGGCGTCGCGCGTGGCGGGCTGGGAGGCGGTGAAGTTCCAGGGTACCGCGGCCACGGTGCCGATGCGCACGCCGCGGAATTCCACGGGCGCCCCGCGGGAGAGGCCGCGTACCGTGTCCTCGATCAGCATCACGTACTCCAGGTAGCGGTTGAAGGTGCCTTGGCGGGCGCTCTCCTCGTCGGCGTACAGGGTGAAGGTGCTGTCGGTCGCGGCCGGCCGGCCGCGTGGCAACTCCTCGGGCACGCCGAAGGTGATGCCGCCGCCGAGCAGGGCCTCCAGAGACTCCACATTGACGCGGATGCCGTCGGCGCCAAGGCGCAGGTCGATGCCGGTGGCCGACCAGAAGCGCGTGCCGTCGGTGACCAGCCGGTCATAGGGACTCTCGATGAATACCCGATGGTGCATGCGGCGGGTCTGGGCGTTGAAGTTCGCCTCTTCCACGCGCCCCACGGTATAGCCCTGGTAGGTGACGGGATCGCCGACCCGCAGCGACTGGCCGAGTTCGCTCACCAGGTTGATGCGCAGCCCCGCGGCCCCGGCCGGGGCCACCGGCGGCTGGTCGCTCACCTCGAACTCGCGTGCCTCGTCCTCGGCCGTGCCGGGCTCGAGCTGGATATAGGCGCCGGAGAGTACCGTGCCCAGGCCGCTGATGCCTTCCCGGCCGATGCGCGGCTTGACCACCCAGAAACGGCTGTCCTCCTTGAGCATGGCGTCGGTGTCGGGCTCCATGCGTGCGGTGATGACGGCATGGGAGAGGTCTTCGGCCAGGTGCACCCGCTCGACGCGTCCCACCTCCACGTTGCGGGTCTTGATCAGCGTGCTGCCGGCCTCGATGCCCTCGGCGTTGCTCATGATCAGGGTGATCTGGGGACCGCGGCTGCGGTAGTTGTCGTAGACCAGCCACAGGCCGATCAAGATCGCCACGACGGGGACGATCCAGATGGGGGAGAGGCGTGCCTGGGGGGTGGCTCGCGCCCGGTGCAGGTCCCGGGGGGTGTCGCCGTCGCGGGGCGTGTCGCTCATCGGGGGCCTCCTCGGTCGGGATCCGCTGATTGCCGTGCCTGGCGGGGCAACGGGGGATCCCAGATCAGCCGCGGATCGAAGGTCATGGCGGCCAGCATGGTCAGCACCACCACGGTACCGAAGGCCAGGGCCGCCGGTCCCGGGGTGATGGACATCAGCGAACCGGCGCGGATCAGTGCCACCAGGATCGCCACCACGAAGACATCCACCATTGACCAGCGGCCGATGAACTCGGTCAATCGATAGAGGCGCGTTCGGGCGGCGGCGTTGAGCTCATCGCTGCGCGCTACCACCAGGCAGAGCCAGGCCAGTGCCACCAGCTTGCCGACGGGGACGATGATGCTGGCCACGAAGATCACCGTGGCCACCGGCCAGGAGCCCATCTGGATCAGCTCCACCACGCCGCCGATGATGGTCGACGGCGTGGCGTGGCCAAGGCTGGTGGTGGTCATGATCGGGTAGACGTTGGCCGGGACGTACATCACGGCACCGGCGGCCAGCAGGGCCCAGGTGCGCTGCAGGCTGTACGGATAGCGGGCGTGCAGGCGTTCGCCGCAGCGCGTGCAGTGCCCGTGGCCGTCCGGCGCCAGGCGGTTGACGAGCCCGCAGGTCGGGCAGCCGGTGAGCCCCTGGGAGGCTGCCGTGGCTGCGGTCCGGGCGCCGTGCGGGGCGCGCGGCTCGCCGGTCAGCGAGAACCATAGCCAGTCGGAGTCGACCGACTGCGTGGTCATCAGCAGCAGTGCCGCGAAGAGGCAGAAGGCCCAGAAGGCGACCCCCAGCTCCACCTGGGCCATCCCGGAGATCTTGATGAGGCTCACCAGCGCGCCAATGATGAAGACGTCGGCCATCATCCAGGGGTGCAGGTGGGCCAGCGAGCGGGCGATACTGCGGCTGGCCGGCAGGGGCTCGCGGCGCAGGAGACCGAACTGTAGCCAGACGACGCCAAGCAGGTACACGGACGGCAGCACCACGATGGTGAGGATCACCGCAATGGCGACCAGCGGCTGGTGGAAGCCGATCAGGCTGGTGGCCGTCTGGATCAGCTCGATGCGGTTGCCGATGCCGCCCGCGTTGAAGCTGACGAACGGGAAGGAGACGGCAACGAGCAGGGCCACCAGGGCCGAGACCGCCAGCGCCATGCTACGCTGCGCGGGGTGGCGCTGGCGGGTGACCAGGGTGTGGCCGCAGCGCGGGCACGCGGCCTTCTCGCCGGGCCTGAGTGGCGGCAGGGCGACCACCCAGTCGCACTCGTGACAGGCGCGCAGACGACGCCGGGTGCGACGGGCCTCGGGGGGGAGGCGATCCGCCATAGGCGCGCCGTGGAGCAGGGGGGAGGCGGGGAGATGAAGCCTGGGCACCGGCAATGACGACCTGAGGATGGATGGAGGCAGCAAGGCCACGTGTACGCCAATGGCCTTTGATGGAAGATAGCTTAGCGAAAAGTGTGACACGTTGACGCCGGGCGCACCATAGACAAACATTCGACCGCGAATGTACACGAGGAGATGACATGATCGTTCCCGCCCTGGCGGTGGTGGCAGGCCTCGTCCTGCTGGTATGGAGTGCCGAGCGTTTCGTGGATGGGGCGGCGGCGACCTCCCAACGACTGGGGCTCTCGCCCCTGTTGATCGGCATGCTGGTGATCGGCTTCGGCACCTCGGCCCCCGAGCTGATGGTGTCGGCCCTGGCGGCCGGGCAGGGCAATCCCGGCCTTGCCCTGGGCAACGCCTACGGTTCCAATATCGCCAACATCGGCCTCATCCTGGGGCTGGTCGCGCTGCTCTCGCCCCTGGCGGTGCACTCCGGCGTCGTTCGCCGTGAGCTGCCCATCCTGGGGGCGGTGACGCTGCTCTCGGCCCTGCTGATGGGGGGCGGGATGATCGGTCGCCTGGAGGGCCTGCTGCTGCTGGCGCTGCTCGCGGCCTTCATCGGCTTCAGCATCGTCGAGGCGCGCCGCGGTGGCCGCGACCCGCTGGCCGAGGAGACCGTCGAGAGCCTGCAGACCCATCCCATGTCGCTCCGGGCGGGCCTCGCCTGGACGTTCATCGGCCTGGTCCTGCTGGTGGTCAGCTCGCGGGTCCTGGTATGGGGCGCCGTGGCCATCGCCCAGGGCTTCGGGGTCAGCGACCTGATCATCGGCCTCACCGTGGTCGCCGTGGGCACCTCGCTTCCCGAGCTCGCTTCCTCGATCAGCGCCCTGCGGCGGCGCGAGCACGACCTGGTGCTGGGCAACGTCGTGGGCTCCAACCTCTTCAATACCCTCGGCGTGGTGGGGCTCGCCGGTCTCATTGCTCCCATCGAGGTGGCTCGCGAGGTGCTGCTGCGCGACTGGCCGCTGATGACGGCCATGACCGCCCTGATGGCGGTATTCGCTTTGGGCTGGCGAGGGCGGCCGGGACGCATCAACCGCCTCGAGGGGCTGGCGCTACTGGCCATGTTCGTCGGCTATACGGTGTTCATGGTGCAACTCGTGGTGCACGCCGCGGTCGCTTGAGCGGGAGTCCCTGCGACAACCCGACACGGGGGCTTGGGGGGATTGGCGACTGCCTGTGCGGGGAGCATCTGCTAGGGTAGCTGACGAAGCTGTCAAGCCTTCGTGTTACCACAACGAGCCATGTGTCGCCCATGCCACCTGGACAATGGCCAGGTGGCATGGGCGGCGACGTGTCGAGGCGGAATGCGTCACGGCAGCGCAACAGGTCGGCTGCCGGAGGCACAACAATCGCGCCCCGGGTGGCGTGGATGCGCATCCCTTTTGACGCGAATTCCCCTGACGTTCGGCAAGAGGCTGCCCCCATGGAACTGGATCCTCTCCTGCTCTCACGATTGCAGTTCGCCTTCGTGGTCTCCTTTCACGCCATCTTCCCGGTGTTCACCATCGGGCTGGCGTCCTACATCGCCTTGCTCCACGGGCTCTACTATCGCACCGACAACCCGGTCTGGGATCGCCTGGCGGCGTTCTGGACGCGCGTCTTCGCCGTGGTGTTCGGCATGGGCGTGGTGTCGGGCATCGTCATGTCCTTCCAGTTCGGTACCAACTGGAGCCATTTCTCCCATGCGGCGGCCAACTTCCTCGGGCCGATGCTCAGCTACGAGGTGGTGACGGCCTTCTTCCTCGAAGCCGCCTTCCTCGGCGTGCTGCTGTTCGGTCGTGGCAAGGTGCCTCAGGGCGTGCATCTGTTCGCGGCGCTCATGGTGGCGCTCGGCACCTTCATCTCGTCGTTCTGGATCCTCTCGGCCAACAGCTGGATGCAGACCCCCACGGGGGTGGAGCTGCGCGACGGCTTCTTCCACATCACCTCCTGGAGCGAGGCGATCTTCAATCCCTCGTTCGCCTATCGCTTCTGGCACATGGTGTTGGCCTCCTTCCTCACCGGCGGCTTCGTGGTGGCCGGGGTGAGCGCCTGGTATCTGCTGATCGAGCGCGACGTGGAAGCCAATCGCCGGGCGCTCTCCATGTGTCTGTGGTTGCTGCTGGTGCTGGCACCCACCCAGGCCGTGGTGGGCGACTTCCACGGCCTCAACACCCTGGAGCATCAGCCCGTCAAGGTGGCGGCCATGGAAGGCAACTGGGAGCGGAGCGCCCATGTGCCCCTGCTGCTGTTCGCCCTTCCCGACCGGGAAGCGCAGGACAACCACCTGGAAGTGGGCATCCCGAGCCTGGCCAGCCTCATCCTCGCCCACGACCCCGCCGGCGAGGTGCCGGGGATCAGCGAGGTGCCCCCCGAGGAGCAGCCGGTGGTGTGGCTGGTGTTCTGGAGCTTCCGGGTGATGGTGGGCCTCGGTGTCCTGATGATCGGCGTGGCGCTCGCCGGCGCCTGGCTGCGGCGTGGCGGCCGGGTCTATACGCATCGCGGCTACCTGCAGCTGCTGCGTGCGATGAGCGTGGCTCCGTTCGTGGCGGTGCTGGCCGGCTGGATCGTCACCGAGACGGGCCGGGCCCCCTGGCTGGTCTACGGGCAGATGACCCAGGCGCAGGGGCTCACGCCCTCGCTGACCGGCGGCATGGCGCTCTTCACCCTGGTCGGCTACGTGGCGGTCTACGCCGTGGTGTTCTGGGCCGGGCTCCACTACCTCACCAAGGTGGTGAGAGACGGCATGTTGCCGGAGGCCGAGACGCCGACGCTGCCCGGCGACGTGGAGCGCGCCATGCGCCCCCTCTCGGCGAGCCACGTGCCCTTCGATGACGACGCCGCCACGGATGCGAGGAGCTGAGCCATGGAATTGTTCGACCTTTCCCTGATCTGGGCGCTGATCATCGGCTTCGGCGTGATCATGTACGTGCTCATGGATGGCTTCGACCTGGGGCTGGGCATCCTCTATCCCTTCGCGCCGGATGAACAGGCCCGCGACATCATGATGAACTCGGTGGCGCCGGTGTGGGACGGCAACGAGACCTGGCTGGTACTCGGCGGCGCCGGGCTGCTGGGCGCCTTCCCGCTGGTCTATGCGGTCTTCCTGCCGGCACTCTACATCGGCGTCTTCCTGATGCTGGCGGGGCTGATCTTCCGCGGCATCGCCTTCGAGTTCCGCTTCAAGTCGCGGGGCAACCGCCGCTGGTGGAACCGTGCCTTCTGCTGGGGCTCGGCGGTGGCAGCCTTTGCCCAGGGCGCCGTGGTGGGCAGCTACATCCAGGGCTTCCCGGTGGAGGACATGGCCTACGTGGGCGGGCCGCTCGACTGGCTCACGCCCTTTACCGTGCTGACCGGCCTCGGGCTGATGGCCGGCTACGCCCTGCTCGGGGCCACCTGGCTGATCCTCAAGAGCGAGGGGGGCGTGCAGGCATGGGCCTATCGCATCACGCCGCCGCTGCTCGCCCTGGTGCTGGCGGTGTTCGCGATCATCAGCCTGTGGACGCCTTTCGTGAACGAGGCCGTGTGGCATCGCTGGTTCGACCGTATCCAGGTGATCTGGCTCTTGCCGCTGCTGGCGCTGGGCTGCGCCTACACGCTCTACCGGGCGGTGCGGCTGCGCCGCGAGGGACAGCCCTTCGTGGCCACCCTGGGGCTGTTCATCTTCACCTACCTGGGGCTCGTGGTCAGCAAGTGGCCGGTGATCGTGCCGCCGGACTACACCATCTGGGAGGCGGCCTCGGCGCCGGAGTCGCAGCTCTTCCTGCTGCTCGGGGTGCTCTTCGTGATCCCCATCGTGCTCGCCTATACCGCCTGGACCTACTGGGTGTTCCGCGGCAAGGTGCGCCCGGGCGACGGTTACCACTGAGCGGTGTCGGGAAGGCCATGAGGCACGCTTCCCGGCCGCGCCGCTGGCTGGCCGGCCACGCCGCCGGGCAGCGTCGCTGGCTGCATCTCGCCGTGGCGGCCGGCCTGGCGGCGGGCCTGCTCACCGTCGCCCAACTTGCGCTGCTGGCCTGGCTCGTCGGCCGCCTGCTGGGCGAGGGCGCGGCGCCCGCGGACCTCGCGCCAGCCTTTGCGGCTCTGGCGGGTTGCCTGCTCTTGCGCGCCCTCTGCCAGTGGGCCCAGGAGGCGGCGGGGCAGGAGGCGAGCCTGCGCGTGCGCCAGCGGGTGCGCGCCGAGCTGCTCGATCACCTGGCGGCCCTGGAACCCGTGCGCGCCGGCGCCCGCCACTCGGCGGGCGTGGCCAGCCTGCTCGTCGAGCAGGTCGAGGCGCTGGACGGCTACTTCTCCCGTTTTCTGCCGCAGCTGCGGCTTGCCGTGGCGATTCCGCTGGCAGTACTTGTCGTTGTCGTCTGGCTGGACTGGCTGGCGGCCCTCTTCCTGTTGCTCGCGGCGCCGATGATCCCGCTGTTCATGGCGCTTGTCGGTCTCGGCGCCGAACGCCTCAACCGCGACCAGTACGCGGCGGTGAGCCGGCTGGCCGGCCACTTCCTCGACCGCGTGCGCGGCATCACCACGCTGCAGCTGTTCGGGCGCACCGCTGCGGTCACCCGCGAGGTGCACGCCGCGGCCGACCACTACCGGCGGCTGAGCCTGCGCCCGCTGCGCCTGGCGTTCCTCTCCTCGGCGGTGCTGGAGTTCTTCGCCTCGGTGGCCATCGCCGTGGTGGCCATCTACGTGGGCTTCGGCCTGCTTGGCTACGTCGAGTACGGTCCCTCGCCGCGGCTGACCCTCTTCTCGGGGCTGCTGGTGCTGCTGCTCGCCCCGGAGTTCTTCCAGCCCCTGCGCAGCCTGGCCCAGCACTACCACGATCGCGCCGCGGCCCTGGGGGCGGCGGAGAACATGCTGGCGCTGCTCGACGAGCGGGTGCATGCTCAGCGCTGCGCCGCATCGCCGCCACCGGCCCGGCCGGCCTGCCTGGTTTCCCTCGCGGGCGTGACGCTGAGCCATCCCGGGCGCGGCCGGGTGCTCGGCCCCCTGGACCTGGATGTGGCCGAAGGGGAGACGCTGGTGATCACCGGCGCCTCGGGGGCCGGCAAGTCGGTACTGTTGCAGCTGCTTGCCGGTTTCGTCGGCCCCGACGCGGGGGAGCGATGTATGGCGCCCGGGCTACGCTTTGCCTGGCTGGACCAGCGTCCGCTGCTGATCCACGGCAGCCTGGCCGACAACCTGCGCCTGATCGCGCCCGCGGCCAGCGACGCCGAGCTGTGGCAGGCCCTTCAGCGGGCCGGGCTGGGAGACTTCTGCGCGCAATTGCCGGGAGGGCTCGCCACGCGGCTGGGCGAGCGCGGGGCAGGGCTCTCCGGCGGCCAGGCCCAGCGTCTCGCTGTGGCGCGCCTCTTTCTCAGCAACGCGGCGCTGCTCTTGCTCGACGAGCCCACCGCGAACCTCGACGAGCGTACGGAGGCGTGCCTCGTCGCCGCGCTCGGCGAGCTGGCCGGGGAGGGTCGCAGCCTGGTCATCGCCACCCATCACCCCGCGCTGATGGCCCTGGCGACGCGGCACCTCGTCGTCGACGCGGGCCGGCTCGCGTCAGTGGCCCGGGAGGAGGGGCACGATGCGTGAGGCCGCGCTGGTCGTCACCCTGCGCCCCTGGCTGGGCCAACTGGCGCGGCAACGCCGCCGGCTGTGGGGCGGTGCGGGGCTGCTGGCGCTGACCCTGCTCGCTGCCGTTGGGCTGCTGGCGCTCTCCGGCTGGTTCATCACCGCCAGCGCCCTGACGGGGATGGCACTGGCGGCGGGGATCGCGGCAAGCCTGGATGTCCACGTGCCGGGCGGCGGCATCCGTCTCTTCGCCGTGACCCGCACCCTGGCCCGCTACGCGGAGCGCCTCTACAACCACGACACCGTGCTGCGCCTGCTGGCGGACCTGCGCGGACGCCTGTTCGCGGTGCTCGCCGGCCTCGATGCCCGCACCCTGGCGTGGCAGCGCTCGAGCGACTGGCTCAACCGGCTCACCGCCGACATCGACACCCTGGACGGCCTCTACCTGCGCCTGCTGGCGCCGCCGCTGGTGAGCCTGGCGGTGATCGGGCTGCTGGCCGGCTTCCTGGCGCTGTGGGTGCCGACGGCCGGGCTTGCGGTCGGCGCCGGGCTGGCCGTCGCCTGGCTGTGGCTGACCGCCGGCCAGGGATGGCTGGGCATGGCGGCGAGCCGCGGTCAGGTGGCGCATCGCCAGCGGCTGCGCAGCCTCGTCGTGGAGCACCTGCAGGGCCTGGCCG
Source organism: Billgrantia azerbaijanica (assembly GCA_004551485.1). Taxonomy (GTDB): domain Bacteria; phylum Pseudomonadota; class Gammaproteobacteria; order Pseudomonadales; family Halomonadaceae; genus Halomonas; species Halomonas azerbaijanica. The sequence continues at coordinate 166,034 of SBLD01000006.1, forward strand.
AACTGGAGGCGTACGGCCGCACGGCGCACCATCGGCAGCGGCTGCGGGCGTGCGAGGCGCGCCTGCAGCGCGACCAGCGACGCCTCGCGCTTCGCGCGGCGCTGGGCTCGGCGCTGTCCGGCCTGGCGGTGGGCCTGGCGATGCTCGCCACGCTGTGGTTGGCGGCCGCGGCCTGGCAGGGGGGCGAGATCGGCGGGGCGGTGATGGTGATGCTGCCGCTGGCCGTGCTGGCCCTGGGCGAGGCGCTGTCGCTGCTTCCGGCGGCCTTCACCCACCTGGGGGCGACGTGCGCCGCCGCAGAGCGCCTCAACGCCCTCGCAGCGGCCGACCGCCAGGCGGCGCCGCCGGCTGCCGAGACGCTGCCCGACGGGGCGCTGCCGGTGACCCTCGACGGCGTGACGCTGCACTATCCCGGCGCACTGGCGCCGGCGCTCGATGCCGTGACCCTCGCGATCCCCGCCGGGGCACGCCTGGCCCTCACCGGCGCCTCGGGGGCCGGCAAGTCCAGCGTGGCGGCCCTGCTGACGCGCCAGCTGGCGCCGAGCCGGGGCGAGATCCGCCTGGGTGGCGCGGCGTTGACGGACGTCGCCGAGCCCCTCCTGCGCGAGCGGGTGGCCCTGCTCGGCCAGCGCGTCGATCTCTTCCAGGGTAGCCTGGCCGACAACCTGCGCCTGGCGGCCCCCGAGGCCGACGACGCCCGGCTGTGGCGGGCGATCGACTGGGTGGCGCTCACCGACTGGGCCGCGGAGCTGCCGGCCGGACTCGCCACGCCCGTCGGCGAGGGCGGGCGGCAGCTCTCCGGTGGCCAGGCGCGGCGTCTGGCGCTGGCCCGCCTGTGGCTGCGCGACCCGGGGCTGGTGATCCTCGACGAGCCCTTTGCCGGCCTCGACGCGGCGACCGTGGCCCGGCTGGCCCCGCGACTGGACGCCTGGCTCGCGGGGCGCACCGCGCTCTACCTGGTGCACCAGCTCGCCGACGCGCGCTTCGCGCCGCCCGGCATCAGCCACCATGCCCACCTGGTCGAGGGGCGCGTGACCGTTTTTGCGCATTGTGGCGCCATCGGTCAGGATGAAGGCTAAAAAGCCAGCCAGTCGAGGTGCGCAATGGACGACTTTCTCAAGCGACTGCCCAAGGCCGAGCTCCACCTGCACATCGAGGGGACGCTAGAGCCCGAGCTGATGTTTGCGCTGGCCGGGCGCAACGGCATCGCGCTGCCCTACGACTCGGTGGAGGCGGTGCGCGCCGCCTACGACTTCAGCGACCTGCAGTCCTTTCTCGATCTCTACTATCAGGGCATGAGCGTGCTACGCACCGCCGAGGACTTCCATGACCTGGCCATGGACTACTTCCGCCGTGCCCACGGCGAGGGCGTGGTGCACGTGGAGCTGCACTTCGATCCCCAGGCCCACCAGGCGCGCGGCATCGAGCTCGAGACGGTGATGGAGGGGCTCGGCCAGGCGCGGCGCCAGGCCGAGCGCGAGCTGGGGCTCTCGACGGCACTGATCATGGCCTTCCTGCGCGACCGCCCCGCCGAGGAGGCGATGGGGCTCCTCGAGCGGGCCGCCCCCTACTGGGAGACCCTCGACGCGGTGGGGCTCGACAGCGCCGAGCGGGGCCATCCCCCGTCGAAGTTCCGCGAGGTCTTCGAGCGCGCGCGGCTGCTCGGCATACCGCGGGTGGCGCATGCCGGCGAGGAGGGGCCGCCCGCCTACATCCGCGAGGCGCTCGACCTGCTCGACGTCTGCCGCATCGACCACGGGGTGCGCTGCATCGAAGACCCCAAGCTGGTCGCACGACTGCGCGACGAGGGCGTGGTGTTGACCGTCTGTCCGCTCTCCAACGTGCGTCTCCGGGTGGTCGAACGCCTCGAGGACCATCCCTTGCCGCAGCTGCTCGACGCCGGGTTGCGCCTGACCCTCAACTCCGACGATCCGGCCTATTTCGGCGGTGGCATGCTCGACAACTTCCGCGCCTGTTACCGCACCTTCGGCTGGTCGAAGGAGGTCTTCATCCAGCTCGCCGGCACCGCCATCGAGGCGGCCTTCATGAGCGAGACGCGCCGCCTGGCGCTGCATCGCCAGCTCGCCGACTGTGCCTGAGAGGTCCTGCGAGCATCAGTGATCGGGTCCCGGTCATGCCCGATCCCCAGAGCAGGACGGGACCGTCAGCCGGCGTCCCGGGCCTTCTCGATGCCGCCGCCTTGCGTACGTGATCCGCGTCTGCCCCCTGCGCCATTGGTCGATAGCGTGGATGTATTCCACTGCCGGTTACGGTTTAATGGTGGGCCAAGTTTTCTTCGCGCTGCCGCCAGGGAGAGTGCCGTTGAGCCTCAAGACCCGTTTCCTGTTGTTGGCTGCCGGCCTGGTGATCCTTGCCTCGGTGGCCGCCTGGAACGTCTTCCACCGCATCACCGAGGCGATCATCGAGCAGTGGGGCGAGCGCGTGGTGGCGATCCAGGTCCAGTACGACAGCGGGCGACTGCTGCAGCCGCTGGAGCGCGAGATTGCCCTGGCTCGGCAGATGGCCGACTCCACCCTGCTGCGGCGCTGGGCCAAGGCCCCGGATGATCCCCGGCGGCGGGCCCAGGCCTATGCCGAGATGGAGAGCTTTCGGCGCAACTTCCGCGACAACAGCTACTTCGTCGCCCTGCGCGAGAACCAGGCCTACTACCATAACAACGCCGCCAACGACTACGTCGCCGATCCGTTCCGCTATCGCCTGCGCGAAGGCCGCCCGGCGGACGCCTGGTTCTTCCGGCTGATCGAGGAGGGGCGCGACTTTCACCTCAACGTCAATCCCGACGTGGAGCTCGGCGTCACCAAGCTGTGGATCGACGTGCTGATGCGCGACGCGAATGGCGAGATCCTCGGCGTGGTGGGTACCGGCATGGAGCTCGAGGGTTTTCTCGAGGAGATCGTCGACATCGAGCAACCCGGCATCACCACGCTGTTTGCCGATTACAACGGCGCCATCCAGCTCTATCGCGACCGGCGGTTGATCGACTACGCGAGTTTCGTCAAGCCCGAGGGGCAGAAGCGTACCCTGGACCTGCTCATCGACCTGCCCGAGGACGCCGCCGCGCTCGAAGCCCTGATGCACGAACTGCGCGACGCGCCCGAGCAGGGGCCGCGGGTGCGCACCCAGTTCGTCACGGTGGAGGGGCAGCGGCACCTGGCCGGCGTGGCCTTCCTGCCGACCATCGGCTGGTTCGAGGTGACGCTGCTCGATCTCGACGCCCTGATGCCGCTGGCCAGCTTCACTCCGGTGGCGGTGGTCTTCGTCCTGACCCTGCTGGTGACGCTGCTGGTATTCCACCTGGCCTTGCGACGCCAGCTGCTGGCGCCGATGGCGGCCCTCGAGCAGGCCATGGCGCGGGTACGCGACGGCGATTTCGCCCCGGTGCGGCTGCCGCGGGGCCGCGGCGAGATGGCGCGTCTCATCCAGCACTTCCAGGCCATGGCCGAGGCGATTCGCACCCACACGGAGGAGCTCGAGGAACGGGTGCGCGAGCGCACCGAGGAGCTGGAACGCATGGCCAGGCGCGATCCGCTCACCGGGCTGATGAACCGTCGCGGCATGCAGGCGCAGCTGGAGGAGGCGGTCGAACGGGCCCGGCGCGAGGAGACGCCGTTCGGCTTGCTGTGGCTCGACCTCGACCACTTCAAGCAGGTCAACGACACCCAGGGGCATGCCGCCGGCGATCACGCCCTGGAGGCGGTGGCGGAGGTGCTGCGTGCCGGGCTGCGCCCCTACGACAAGGCGTCGCGCTGGGGTGGCGACGAGTTCCTGGTGCTGCTCTCGCCCTGCGATGCGGACGCGCTCGATCGCATCGCCGAGCGGCTGCGGGGCGCAGTGGCGGCGTCGGTGGGGGAGGAGGCGCCGATTACCATCAGCATCGGCGCCTGCCTGGCGGGGCCCGGCGAGAGCCTCGCCAGCCTGCTGCAGCGGGCCGACGAGGCGCTCTACCAGGCCAAGGCACAGGGCCGCAACGCCGCCCGGGTGATGCCGTAGGCCCCGGGCCGGCGGCAACGAGCGGTGAGAAGGCCTACTGGGTGGTGACCAGCATCACCACGCTGAGCGCAGCGGAGACCCACATCGCCGGCTTGATGGCGCCGAGCCGCCCCGTGCAGAGCTGGATCGCCACGAAGCTCAGGAAACCGAAGGCGATCCCCAGGGTGATCGAGTAGGTCAGCGGCATCAGGATGATGGCCAGGAAGGCCGGGAAGGCCTGCTCGAAGCGCGACCACTCGATCTTGGCGATCGGCGCCATCATGAAGAGCCCGACCAGCACCAGCGCCGGCGCGGTGGCGATGCTCGGCACCAGCGAGAGCAGCGGCGAGAGGAACAGGAAGGGCAGGAAGAGCAGCGCGATCACCACGGCGACGAGGCCGGTGCGCCCGCCCTGGGCGACGCCGGCGCCCGATTCGATGAAGGTCTGGGCGGCGCTGGTGCCGAGCGGCGCGGCGATCATCGAGGCGAAGGCGTCCACCGTCATGGAGCGCTTGAGGTTGCGCGGATTGCCGTCCTTGTCCTTGAGGTTCGCCGACTCGGAGAGCGCCATGAAACACGACAGGGCGTCGAAGAAGTTGGTGAACAGCATCACGAAGATGAAGGGCAGGTAGGCCACCTTGAGCGCCCCCCAGATGTCCACCTGCAGCACCGCGCCGAAGTCGGGCCAGGCCGCCAGGCCGCTCCACTCCACCACCACGTCGCCGCCCCACAGCCGGCCCATGGGACTGGCCAGCAGGGTGGTCAGGGCGATGCCCAGGATCAGCGCGCCGTGGAAGCGCAGGATCACCAGGATGGCGGTGGCCATCATGCCGATGAAGAAGGTGATCAGTGCCGGATCGAGGCTGCCGAGCGTCACCAGGGTGGCGTCGCTGCCGACGATGAAGCCGGCATTCTTGAAGCCGATGAAGGTGATGAACAGGCCGATACCGCAGGTGATGGCGTAGCGCAGCGAATCGGGAATCGCCTCGATGATCGCCTTGCGCACATTGAACAGCGCCAGGGTGGCGAACAGCACGCCGGACCAGAAGACGCAGCCCAGGGCGACTTCCCAGGAGAGGCCGGCGCCCAGTACCAGGGTGTAAGTGAACAGGGCGTTCATGCCCATGCCCGGTGCCACCAGGATGGGGTTGCGGGCGTAGAGCCCCATGGCCAGGCTGCTCATGAAGCTGATCAGCACGGTGGCGGAGAGCGCCGCCGGAAAGGGAATGCCGGCATCGCTGAGGATCGCCGGATTGACCACGATGATATACATCGAGGCGAGGAAGGTGGCGATGCCCGCCAGCACCTCGGTGCGCAGCGACGAGCCGCGGCGCGTCACGCCGAAGTAGCGGTCCAGCCAGCCGGCCGGGGAGAGCGGTTGTTCGATGCTCTTGTCGGCCAGGGAAGAGGACGTCGGTTCCATAGCGGTGGTCCTTGTTGTTGGCATGTGTTGTTGGCTTGTGTCGTCAAGCGTGCGGCCGTATTGACCAGTTGGTCAGAAAGGCCTGGGGTACAGCCTAGTCAGGAATTGACCATTTGGACAGGTCGCTTTCGACCAATGTTGTATACGCGAAAGTGTCGTTCGGGATACCGCCTGCGATGACGGCTTTCTGGCGGTGTCTGGCGCCATAACCGGTGACTGTGGCCGCTCCTTCCGAGCGGGCACCGCGGCAACCCCACCGGCGCGGGATGCGCCGGTGGGGTGAGAGGGAGGATCGTTTGTATACGAAGCGCGTGTCAGCCGTCGCGGCGGTGCTGGCAGACGCCCCCCGCCCAGGCCTCGGCCACGGTGCGGTCGTCACCGAGCATCATCAGCGCGAAGAGCGTCTCGCCGAGGTCGCGGCAGCGCGCGCTGCGCCGTGCCAGCAGCGGCGTGGCGTGCGGGTCGAGGACCACGAAGTCGGCGTCCATGCCCGGCGCCAGGCGGCCGATGCGCTCGTCCAGCGACAGCGCCCGGGCATTGCCCAGGGTCAGCCCGTAGAAGCCTTGCCAGGCGGTGAGCGGCTGGCCCCGCAGCTGACCCACCTGGTAGGCCGTCTTGAGGGTGGCGAGCCCCGAGAGGTCGGTGCCGCCGCCCACGTCGCTGGCGTAACTGACGTTGAGCCCCGCCTCGCGCGCGGCCAGCCGGTCGAAGAGGCCGCTGCCGAGGAACAGGTTGGAACTGGGGCAGAAGGCGAGGTTGGCGCCGCGGCCGGCGAGCCGGCCGCGCATCTCCTGGTCGAGGTGGATGCCGTGGGCGAAGGTGCTGCGTGGCCCGACCAGGCCCGACTGCTCGTAGACGTCGAGGTAGTCGCGGCTGCCAGGGAAGAGCTCGGCCACCCAGTCGAGCTCGCCGGTGTTCTCGGCCAGGTGGGTCTGCAGCCACAGGCTGGCGTCGTTGCGCAGGAGGCCGCCGGCAGCGTCGAGCTGCTCGCGCGTGGAGGTCGGCGCGAAGCGGGGCGTCACGCTGTAGCCGAGGCGATCCTTGCCGTGCCAGTCGCCGATCAGCCGCTCGCTGTCGCGGATGCCGCCCCGGGTGTCGTCGGTGAGCGCCTCGGGGGCGTGGCGATCCATCAGCACCTTGCCGGCGAGCATGCACAGCCCGCGGCGCTGGCTCGCCGTGAAGAAGGCGTCCACGGAGACCGGGTGGCTCGAACAGAAGACCTGGGCCGTGGTGGTGCCGACCCGCAGCAGCTCGTCGAGGAAGGCGTCGGAGAGCGCCTCGGCATGGGCGCGTTCGGCGAAGCGGCACTCCTCGGGAAAGGTGTAGTCGTTGAGCCAGTCGAGCAGTTGGCGGCCGTAGGAGGCCATGATCTCCAGCTGCACGTAGTGCACGTGGCTGTCGATGAAGCCGGGGGTGATCAGCTTGCCACGGTGGTCGATGACTTCGATGCCCTCGGGCAGCTCGGGCGCCAGGCGGGCATAGTCGTCCACGGCACGAATGCGGCCGTCCTCGATCCACAGGGCGCCGTCCTCGAAGTAGCGAAGGCTGCCTGCGGCCGGGGTGTCATTCTCGCCGGGGTCGGCATCGAAGCTCAGCAGTTCGGCGCGCAGCACGCGCGAGTCGGTTGTTGTCATGGTGTGGGGCTCGTGATCGATAGAAGCTTGCACTTGTGTTGAGCATGGCACCGGAGCGGCCGGGGGCAGGTCGCAGCGAAGGTCATTTGCCATGGATGGCAAATGTAGCGCCCAAGGATGGGTTCACAGCGCCTTCGCGAAGGCCCGCCCGCGGCGAAGCTCCCGTCGAAAGAGGTCACTCGTCGAATACCTGGCGCAGTTCGGCCGGATCGAGGCCGCGCTGGTCGGTGCGGTCCTCCGAGCCCACCAGCGGCAGCAGCTCGGCGAGGGTGGCCAGGGCGATGGCGTAGGGGGTCTTGTCGCCCCCCCTGGTTTTTTCACCGTTTGGACCACTTGCCATGCCGATGGGGCAGCGCACCCTGGCGAGGGCGGCTGCGTCGTGGCCGGCATCGGCCAGCCGCGAGCGGAAGCTCGCCCACTTGCTCTTCGAGCCGATCAGGCCGATCGAGGCCGGGTCGCCGCGCGTCAGCAGCGCATCGATCAGGGCGCGGTCCTCGCCGTGGTCGTGGGTCAGCACCAGGGCATGGCAGCCGGCCGGCAGCGCGGCCACGGCGGCCGCCGGATCCGACGCGTGGCGGCATTCGAGGCGTGGCTGATCGCTGGCCCAGGCGGGGAAGACCCCGTCGCGGCTGTCATGCCACAGCACGCGCCACGGCAGCGGCGCGGCCAGGCGCACGATCTCCTGCCCGACGTGGCCGGCGCCGAACACGGCCAGCGTCGCCTGACTGCCGGGGAAGACCTCCAGCAGCACGTTGACGAAGCCGCCGCAGCACTGGCCGCTGCGACCGCCCAGCGAGAACGCCTCCAGGCTCATGCCGGCCTCGCCGCGCGTGAGGCGCTGGCGGGCCGCCTCGATGGTCTGCCACTCGAAGTTGCCGCCGCCCAGGGTATCGAACACCGCGTCCGCGGTGATCACCATGCGCGCGCCGGGCTCGCGGGGCGTGGAGCCGGCGCTGGTCACCTGGGTGGCCAGCACGTGCGGCAGCCCCTCGCGCTGCAGGCGGTGCAGCGCGGCGTGCCAGGGTTCGGGCCGATGGCTCATGGCGCCTTCTCCTGCGACGGCACTCCCCCGACATGGCGTGCGCGCAGCGCCTCGGCGGCGAACAGCACCCGTTCCGGCGTGGCCGGGGTGTCGAGGCGCACTGCCTCGGCGTAGTCGGCAAGGCTCGCCAGGGCGTCGCGCAGCGCCGACCACACCGCCATGCCGAGCATGAAGGGCGGCTCGCCAACCGCCTTGGAGCGGTAGATGCTGGCCATGGAGTTGGGGTGGCCCTCCATCAACTTGACGTTGAACACCGGCGGCAGGTCGCCGAAGGTGGGGATCTTGTAGGTGGCCGGGCCGTCGGAGATCAGCCGCCCGGCCTCGTTCCACTTCAGCTCCTCGCTGGTCAGCCAGCCCATGCCCTGGATGAAGCCGCCCTCCACCTGGCCCATGTCGATGGCCGGGTTCAGCGAGTCGCCGACGTCGTGCAGGATGTCGACCCGGTCGACCTGGTACTCGCCGGTCAGGGTGTCGACGCTGACCTCGGCCACGGCGGCGCCGAAGGCGTAGTAGTAGAAGGGGCGGCCCTTGCCGGTGGCGCGGTCGTAGTGGATCAGCGGCGTGGCATAGAAACCCTTCTCGGAGAGCGAGATGCGGGCGAGATACGCCGCCTGCACCAGCTCGCCCCAGGGAATGCGCTGCTCGCTCTCGCCGTGCCCGACGACCAGGTGGCCGTCCTCCAGGCGCATGTCCTCGCGATCCAGCCCCTGGTCCTGGTAGAGGTGCTCGTGGGCGAAGTCGAACAGCCGCGCCTTGAGTTTCACGCAGGCGTCGCGTGCCGCCTGGCCGTTGAGGTCGGCACCGCTGGAGGCGGCGGTGGGCGAGGTGTTGGGCACCTTGTCGGTGCGCGTGGCGGTGATGCGCACCTCGTCGAGGTCGAGGCCCAGCTCGCGTGCCACCACCTGGCAGACCTTGGTGTGCAGGCCCTGGCCCATCTCGGTGCCGCCGTGGTTGATCATCACGCTGCCGTCGGTATAGACGTGCAGCAGGGCGCCGGCCTGGTTGAGGTGCTTGGCGGTGAAGGAGATGCCGAACTTCACCGGGGTCAGCGCCAGGCCGCGCTTGACGATGGGGCTCTCGGCATTGAACGCGGCGATGGCGCGGCGGCGCGCCCAGTAGTCGCTGCTCGCCTCGAGCCGCTCGACGAGTTCATGGAGCAGGCCGATCTGGTCCACCCGCTGGCCGTAGTGGGTGACCTGGCGGCCCGGGCGGTAGAAGTTGCGCTTGCGCACCGTCAGCGGGTCCTCGCCGATGCGCCGGGCGATGTCGTCCATCGCTGCCTCGATCGCCATCATGCCCTGGGGGCCGCCGAAACCGCGGAAGGCGGTGTTGGAGGCGGTGTGGGTCCGGGCGCGATGGCCGGTGACCCGCGCCGCGCCCAGCGAGTAGGCGTTGTCGCTGTGGAACATGGCACGGTCGACGATGGCTTCGGAGAGGTCCGGCGAATAGCCACAGTCGCCGATCACGGTGATCTCGCCGCCCTGGATCACCCCTTGGGCGTCGACGCCGAGGCGGTAGCGGTTGTGGAAGGGGTGGCGCTTGCCGGTGACGCGCATGTCCTCGGCGCGCGGCAGGCGCACGCGGGTGGTGCGGCCGGTGCGCCGGGCGATCAGCGCGGCGATGCACGCCCAAGGCGAGGCCTGGGTCTCCTTGCCGCCGAAGCCGCCGCCCATGCGCCGCACCTCCACGGTCACGGCGTGGAAGGGGATGCCCAGCACCTCGGCGACCAGCTTCTGGGTCTCGCTGGGGTGCTGGTTGGAGGTGAAGACCACCACGCCCTCGTCCTCGCTGGGCTGCACCAGGCAAGCCTGGCCCTCCAGGTAGAAGTGCTCCTGGCCGCCGACGAACTGTTCGGCCTCGATCACGTGGGTGGAATTGGCGAGCGCCTGCTCCCAGTCGCCGCTCTGCTGCACGTGGGTCGGGCGCACGACCTCGCCGCGCTCGGCGGCAGCGACCGGGTCGAGGCTTGCCGGCCGCTCGTCGATGTCCACCACCGCGGCCTGGACCGCTTCGCGGGCCGCGCGATGGCTCTCGGCGGCCACGGCGAACAGCACCTGGCCGACGTAGCTGATCTCCTCCTCGACGAAGATCGGGTCGCCGGGGAAGACCGGGCCGATATCGGTGTGGCCCGGCACGTCGGCAAAGCCGACGACGTCGACCACCCCGGGCATGGTGCGCACCTGCTCCAGGTCGAGCCGGGTCAGGCGGCCGTGGGCGACGGGCGAGAGCCCCAGCGCCACGTGCAGGGTGTCGGCGGGGGCCTTGAGGTCGTCGATGTAGGCGGCGCGACCGGTGACGTGCTTGACCGCGCTCTCGTGGGCCCGGGCATGAGGCTGCGCGTTCTCGCTGTGCCCTGGCCGTGCCTGCTCGACCTGGCGACCTTGGGTGGCGGCGGGGGAAATCTCAGTGAGCGTACGCATGAAGCATCACCTCCCGGGGCGTGTCGGTGTCGTCCTGTGCGATCGAAAGACGCAGGCGTTCTAGCAGGTTGGCGGCAGAGAGCCGGCGGTAGTCGGCGCTGCCGCGCACGTCGGACATCGGCTGGAACTCCTCGCCCAGCGCCTTCCGCGCTGCGCGGAAGGCTTCGAGGGTCGGGGCCTGACCCTCCAGCGCGGCTTCGGCGCGGGCGGCGCGCCTGGGGGTCGCGGCCATGCCGCCGAAGGCGAGGCGCACGTCGCGCAGCACGCCGTCCTCGACGCGCCAGGCGAAGGCGCCGAGCACCGCGGAGATGTCGTCCTCACGGCGTTTGGACAGCTTCCACACCTTGAGACGCCGTGCGGGATCGGGACGGGGCAGGAAGACGGCGCGGATCGTTTCGCCTTCGCGCAGCGCGGTCCGCTTGTAGTCGAGGAAGAACGCCTCCAGCGGCAGCTCGCGCTCGCCGTCGGGGCCGGCCAGCCACAGGCGCGAGTCCAGCGCCAACAGTACCGGTGGGGTATCGCCGATGGGCGAGGCGTTGGCGATGTTGCCGCCCAGGGTGCCGCGGTTGCGTATCTGGGCCGAACCGAGGCGGTGCAGCAGGTGGGCGAAGGCCTCGTAGTGGGTCTCGAGCAGCGGCTCCAGCCGGGAGTAGGTGACGGCGGCGCCGATCCACCAGCCGCGACGGCTGTCGTCGAGGGTGGTCTCCTCGATGGCGTTCAGTTCGGCGACGCGCGTCACGTCGATCAGCGACGCGAAGTGCGTGAGGCGCTGGGTGACCTCGAGCCACAGGTCGGTGGCGCCGGCCACCAGGCGCGCCTCGGGGTGGCGGCGGCGCAGCGCGATCAGCTCGGTGAGCGAGGTCGGCTGGGCGAAGGGCTCCTCGGCGAGGGGCGCGGTGCTCTCCGGGGCGGCGGCGTCCAGCCATTGCGGACGCGCCTCGGGGTACTCGGTCATGGTCAGGGCGGCGTCGCGGATCGGCCGGTAGCCGGTGCAGCGGCACAGGTTGCCGCCGAGCGCCGCCTCGAGTCGCTGCGGGGTGAGCGGCGCCAGCGCCTGCGTGTCCCCGCCGCGCTGCGCCTCGTGGAGGGTGAACAGCGACATCACGATCCCCGGCGTGCAGAAGCCGCACTGGCTGCCGTGACAGGCCACCATGGCTGCCTGGGCGGGATGCAGGGCGTCGTCCTCGGCGAGGCCCTCGACCGTCACCAAATGGCGGCCGTGGAGCTGGTGGGCGGGGGTGATGCAGCCGTTGGCCGAGTGGTAGCGGATGCGGCCGTCTGCGTCGCGTTCGCCGATGGCCACGGTACAGGCACCGCAGTCGCCGGAGGCGCAGCCCTCCTTGGTGCCGGTGTGGCCGAGCGTCTCGCGCAGCAGCTCCAGCACGCTGGTGTCGGGCGAGACCGCGCATTGGCGGCGCTGCCCGTTGAGCATGAAGTCGATCATCGCCGTCTCGTCTTGTTGGCTATCGTATGGGCGTCAGGGGCGGCAGCGCATGGCGTACCGCCATTTCTTGACCAAGTGGTCAGGATGTTTTCAGCATGGGCCAGAATGTCGCACTTTGCAAGGGGCGAAGCGTCGGGGCGTGAACGGGCGGCGGGACGTTTGCAGGAAGGGCGGCAGTCAGGCAATCTCAGGCTTCCAGAAAGGGCAGGGGATGGTTGATGTCACAGCTGCCAGGTGCAGAACGGGTCCCGCGGCTGCGAGAGGCCGGCGAGGGCAATGGTGCGACCCGCGCGCGCAACGAGCGCGAGATCCTCGCCGCCGCCGAGCGGGTCTTCGCCCGCCACGGCTATCGCGGCGCCAGCGTCCAGGCGATCGCCGAGGCGGCGGGGCTGCCCAAGTCCAACGTGCTCTACTACATGGGCAGCAAGCGGGGACTCTACGTGCGCCTGCTGGAGCGCATGATGGCGCGCTGGAACGCGCTGCTCGACGACATCTCGGTGGAGGACGACCCGGCCGAGGTCTTGGAGGCCTTCATCCGCAGCAAGATGCAGCTGTCGCGCCGCCATCCCGAGGGCTCGCGGCTGTTCGCCGCCGAGATCCTGGGGGGCGCTCCCTTCCTGCAGGAGTACCTGCGCGGCGAACTGCGCGACTGGGTGCACGCCCGGGCGCGCATCTTCGAGCAGTGGGCCGAGCGCGGCCTGATGGACCCGGTCGATCCCGTGTGGCTGATCTTCCTGATCTGGTCGGCCACCCAGCACTACGCGGATTTCGAGGCGCAGGTGCTCGGCATCACCGGCCGCGATACCCTCAGCGACGCCGACGTCGAGGAGATCACCGCCTTCCTGACCCGGGTGATCCTCAAGGGCTGCGGGGTCCGGTCGCGCCAGGCCGAGGCATGATAGAGTAGGTAGTAGGTGCGCTGTCTGAGCTGAGAGGTGATAAGCGATGAGTACCGCCAAGCAGGATGTCCGCCAGATGCTGGATTGGTTGCCGGAAGATTGTTCCCTGGAGGATATCCAGTATCACCTCTATGTGGCCGAGAAGGTCCAGCGAGGAAGTCGGCGAGCCGAGACAGAAGGGACTTTGAGCCAGACACAGGTGGAAGGGAAGCTTGCCAAGTGGCTCGACAGGTAGAGTGGTCACCCGAGGCGTTAGAAGACCTGGAGCTCATCGCGGAGTACATTGAGCGAGACTCGCCGTTTTATGCTTCGGCGGTGGTTTCGAAGCTTGTCGACACGGCTCGTGGCTTGCCCGACCTGCCGGAAATGGGGCGTGTCGTGCCCGAACTCGGCGTGGACTTTCTGCGCGAACGCTTCGTCTACAGCTATCGCCTGATCTATCGAGTCGATCCTGAGCGTATCCTGGTCCTTGCCGTCATCCACGGTAAGCGCCTGCTGGAAAATACCGGTCGCTTCGACTGACGTGGTCCGATAGTGCTTCCCATCGATTCCCGTTTGCCCGCCATCCGTGAGGCCCTGGCCGCGCACTCCCGTTCACTGCTGGTGGCCGAGCCCGGCGCCGGCAAGACCACCCGCGTGCCCCTGGCACTGCTCGACGAACCCTGGTGCCGCGGTCAGCGGCTGCTGCTGCTCGAGCCGCGCCGGGTGGCGGCGCGCCTGGCCGCCGGCTTCATGGCGGAAAGCCTGGGAGAGACGGTCGGGGAGACCGTCGGCTACCGGATGCGCGGCGAGAGCCGGGTGGGCGCGACGACGCGCCTCGAGGTGGTCACCCAGGGGGTGCTGACGCGGATGCTGCAGGCGGACCCGCTGCTCGAGGGCGTGGCCGGCGTGATCTTCGACGAGTTCCACGAGCGCAGCCTCGAGGCCGACCTGGGCCTCGCCCTGGCGCTGGATGCGCAGTCGGTGCGCGACGACCTGCGCCTGCTGGTGATGTCGGCGACTCTCGACGTCGCGGCGCTCACCGGGGTGCTCGGCGAGCGCATGCCGGTGATCGACTGTCCGGGGCGCAGCTTTCCCGTCGAGACCCGTCATCGCCCCCTGAACGCCCGCCAGGAGAGCGCGCCCCAGCTGGCTCGTGCCGTGCTCGAGTCGCTGCAAGCGGCCGAGGGAGATGCCCTGGTGATCCTGCCCGGCGTCGGGGAAATCCGCCGCCTGGGTCGGGAGCTGGCAGGGCGGGCCCCCGAGCTGGCGATCCACGAGCTGCACGGTCGCCTGCCGCTTGCTGCCCAGCGCCAGGCATTGCGTCCCGACCCCGAAGGCCGGCGGCGGGTGGTGCTGGCCACCGCCATCGCCGAGTCGAGCGTCACCGTGGATGGCGTGCGCATCGTCGTCGATGCCGGCCAGGAGCGGGTACCCGTCTTCCAGCCGCGCAGCGGCCTGACCCGCCTGGAGACGCGCCGGGTCAACCGGGCCAGCGCCGACCAGCGGCGCGGCCGCGCCGGGCGCCAGGGGCCGGGTCTGTGCGTGCGGCTGTGGGCCGAGGAGCAGCCGCTGGTCCCCCATGGCGAACCGGAGATCCGCCAGGCCGACCTGGCGCCGCTCGCCTTCGAACTGGCGCGCTGGGGCATCAGCGATGCCGCCCAGCTCGACTGGGTGACGCCGCCGCCCGCGGCGGCGCTCGCGGCCGGCCGGGCGCTGCTCGCGCGGCTGGGCGTGCTGGACGCGGCCTGCCATCTCACCGCGCTCGGGCGGGCCTGCGCGCGCTGGCCGACCCACCCACGGCTGGCGGTGATGCTCGAGCGGGCCGCCGAGCTCGACGCCCGGCCGCTGGCCTGCGCCCTGGTCGCCCTGCTGGAGGGGCGCGACGGCGACGGCGAGACGGACCTTGAGGCGTCGCTGCGCCGGCGATTGGCCGACGGCCGCGCCCACCGCCAGTGGCAGCAGGAGGCGCGGCGCCTGACCCGCATCGCCGGCTGCCGGCTCGAGGTAGCGAGCCTGGCGCCACTGGGCGAGTTGCTGGCGCTGGCCTATCCCGAGCGCGTCGCCCAGCGCCTCGAACCGGGGCGCTTCCGCCTGGCCGGCGGCGGACTGGCGACCCTGCCGGAGCATCATCCCCTGGCCCACGCCGACCTGCTGGTGGCCGCCGAGCTCGACGGCCAGGCCAGCGGGGCGCGGATCTACCGCGGCGTGGCGCTGGCTGCCGAGCGGCTGGCGGCGCTCTACCCCGAGATCGAGACATGGCAGGCAAGGATCGAATGGTCCGAGGCGCAGGGCCGGCTCGTCGGCGAGCGGGTGCGCGCCCTGGGCGCGGTGGTTCTGGCGCGCCGGCCGCTGTCCGAGCTGCCGCCGGAGGCGGTGCGCCGGGCGCTGCTCGACGCCCTGCGGCGCCGCGAGACACTGGCCTTCGACGAGTCGGCCGAGCAGCTTCGAGGCCGGATGGCCCTACTGCGTCGCGAGTTCGGCGACGCCTGGCCCGACTGGTCGCTGCCCGCGCTCCTCGCCGGGCTGGATGCGTGGCTGGGCCCTTACCTCGCTGGCGTGACGCGGCTCGAGGCGGTCGACAGGCTGCCGCTGGGTCGGATCCTGCTCGACAGCCTCGCTTGGCCGCTGCGCGCCCGCCTCGACGACCTCGCCCCGGAGTGGCTGGCGGTGCCCAGCGGTTCCCGTGTGCGCCTCGACTACCGGCCCTGCCTGGCGGGCAACGAGCCGGTGCTGGCCGTCAAGCTGCAGGAGACGTTCGGCTGGCGCGCCTCGCCGCGCATCGCCGACGGGCGCGTCGCGGTGCTGCTGCACCTGCTGTCGCCGGCGCGCCGGCCGCTGCAGGTCACGGCCGACCTGGCGAGCTTCTGGGCCAACGGCTACCCGGAGGTGCGCAAGGAGATGCGCGGCCGCTACCCCAAGCACCCCTGGCCGGAGGACCCGCTCAGCGCCGAGGCCACCGCGCGGACGAAGCGGCGAGGGTAGGCAAGGCCACCAGGCCTCAGCCGGTCTTGGCATGCTCGCGGCCGTCTTCGGCAGGATCCCGTGTTCTGCCCCGGGGGTGGGCGCGCTGGCGCAACACCCACTTCTCCAGCTCGACGACCAGGTAGATCGCCACGCTGGCGGAGAGGATCGCCAGCCAGTGGCCGATGCCGAGCGCCGAGGCGCCGAAGATCAGCTGCATGACGGGCAGGTAGGTCCAGGCGAGCTGCAGCGCCAGTACCAGGCCAATGGCGATCCACACCGGCCGGCTGCCGAACAGGCCGTGCAGGGAGAGGGTGCTGCCGAGCAGGAAGCGGCTGTTGATCAGGTAGGCGGCGCTGCCGGCCACCAGCATGTTCACGGCGCCGGCGCGGGCCAGCTCGATGCTGCCGCCCTGGTAGTTGACGATCCACGAGAAGGTGCCGAAGACCCCGAGCAGCAGCAGCACCGAGACGAACACCACGCGCCACAGCAGGAAGAGGTCGAGCAGCGGGGCTTTCGGATCGCGCGGCGCGCGCCGCATCAGGTCGTGCTCGCCCGACTCGAAGGCCAGGGCCAGTCCCAGCGTCACCGCCACCACCATGTTGACCCACAGCGCCTGCAGCGGCGTCACCGGCAGCTGGCTGCCGGCCAGCACGGCGAGCAGGATGGCCAGGCCCTGGCTGCCGTTGGTGGGCAGCAGGAAGGTGATGGTCTTGCGGATGTTGTCGTAGACCTTGCGGCCCTCGCGGATGGCGCCGACGATGGTGGCGAAGTTGTCGTCGGCGAGCACCATCTCGGCGGCCTCCTTGGCGGCCTCGGTGCCCTGGATACCCATGGCCACGCCGACGTCGGCGCGCTTGAGCGCCGGGCCGTCGTTGACGCCATCGCCGGTCATGGCGCAGATCCCGCCGCGCGCCTGCATCGCCTGGACCAGGCGCAGCTTGTGCTCCGGCGCCGCGCGGGCAAAGACATCCACCTCGAGGATGCACGCCTCCAATTCCTCATCCGACATCGCTTCCACCTCGCGCCCGGTGAGGGCGCGCTCGGTGTGGGCAAAGCCGAGCTGGCGAGCGATGGCCAGGGCGGTGATGGCATGGTCGCCGGTCACCATCACCGGGCGAATGCCGGCGCTGAGGCACTGCCTCACTGCCTCGATGGCCTCTTCGCGAGGCGGGTCGAGCAGGCCGACGAGACCCAGCAGCACCAGCCCCTCTTCGGCGTGGGCGTCGGTGAGTTCGTGCAGATCGTGCACGGGCTTCTCGGCCAGGGCGAGTACACGCAGGCCCTGGGTAGAGAGCGCATGAATGCGCGCGTCCCACTCGTCGCGGTCGAGGTCGACCTCGCCGGCTTCGGTGCGTACCCGGTGGCACATCTCCAGCAGCCGGTCCGGGGCACCCTTGACCAGCAGGCAGGGGGTGCCGTCCAGCTCATGGAGAGTGGCCATGTACTTGCGCTCGGATTCGAAGGGGATGGCGTCGTGGCGGTCGTGGTCACCGCGCAGGAGACGCGCGTCGAGCCCCGCCTTGGCCGCGGCCACCACCAGAGCGCCCTCGGTGGGGTCGCCGTGGATGCGCCAGCGGTCGTCCTCGTTAGCCAGTTCGGCGTCGTTGCACAGTACGCCGACCTTGAGAAAGTGACGCAGGGCGTGGTGGTCGTCGAGGTTCAGTACCGCTTCGTCGGGCCTGCCGTCGTGCACGGCATGGAAGGTCCCGTGCGGGGCGAAGCCCACGCCGTCGATGCGTACCTCGCCCTCGGGTAGCCAGATCGCCTGGGCGGTCATCTCGTTGCGGGTGAGGGTGCCGGTCTTGTCGGTGAAGATGGTGGAAATCGAGCCGAGGGTCTCGACGGCGGGCAGGCGGCGGATGATGGCGTTGCGCCGTGCCATGGCCTGTACGCCCAGCGCCAGGCCGATGGTGACGATGGCCGGCATGCCCTCGGGAATGGCCGCCACAGCGAGGCCCACGGCGGCCATGAACATCTCGCTGATGGGCTCGCCATGAACGACGCTGCCGAACAGCGCCGTGAGAGTGGCGGCGCCGAGGATGAACAGGGCCAGCACGCGGCCGGCCCGGTCGAGCTGCAGTAGCAGCGGCGTCTTGAGCTTCTCGACCTCGCGCAGCAGCGCCGAGATGCGACCGAGCTCGGTCGCCTCGCCGGTCGCCACCACCAGCCCGCGAGCGGCGCCCTGCACGACCAGGGTGCCGGCATAGGCCATGCTGGTGCGGTCGCCGAGATCGGCCTCCTCGGCGACGGCCTCGGTCGCCTTGTCGATGGCCGTCGATTCGCCGGTCAGGGCGGCTTCCTCGGTGCGCAGGCGCCTGGCCTCGAGCAGTCGCAGGTCGGCGGGCACGCGGTCGCCGCTCTCCATCAGCACCACGTCGCCGGGTACCAGGGCTTCGGCCGGGATCACGCGTCGCTGGCCGCCGCGCAGCACCTGCGCCTGGGGCGAGAGCATGTCGCGGATGCGCTCCAGTGCCTGCTCGGCCTTGCCCTCCTGGATGAAGCCGATCAGCGCGATGACCGCCACCACGCCGAGGATGGCGGCGGCGTCCAGGCCGTGGCCCAGGCCAAGGCTCGCCCCGGCGGCCACGATCAGGATCAGCATCAGGAGGTTGTTGAACTGGGCGAGCAGGCGCTGCCACCAGGGGCGTGGCCGGCCTTGTGGCAGACGGTTGGGGCCATGGCGGGCCAGGCGGGTCTCGGCCTCGCTGGTATCGAGACCGTCGGCGCTGGCCTCGAGCCGCGACAGGGCCGCATCAACGCTCAGGGCGTGCCAGGCGGGGCATTCCGGCAGGTGGCGGTCGGCCATCCGTTGTCTCCGAAGGGGCCAAGGATACGGCAACAGGTGTAGCACAGACGATGCTGCACTGCAGTGACGGAGAGCAAGATTTACGCGGTATCCCCACGCGGCGGCTCGGTCGGGAGGTTGAGCAAGCCCTTCCTGACAGGAGCGTGAGAGTGCGACCGGAGGTGTGGGGCTCCGGCCGCGCGTTGTCGGTGGATTACAGCAGCATCGCGGCGAGCCAGCCGAAGCCGATCAGCGGGATGTTGTAGTGCAGGAAAGTGGGCACCACGCTGTCCCAGATATGGTCGTGCTGGCCGTCGGCGTTGAGGCCGGCGGTGGGGCCGAGGGTCGAGTCCGAGGCCGGCGAACCGGCATCGCCCAGGGCCGCCGCGGTGCCCACCAGGGCGATGGTGGCCATCGGCGAGAAGCCGAAGTTGAGCGCCAGCGGCACGTAGAGGGAGGCGATGATCGGGATGGTCGAGAACGACGAGCCGATGCCCATGGTGATGAACAGCCCCACCAGCAGCATGATCAGTGCGGCCAGGCCCCGGTTGTCGCCGATCAGCTGGGTGGAGCTGGCCACCAGGGTCTCCACCTGGCCGCTGGCCTGCATGACGCTGGCGAAGCCCGCCGCCGAGATCATGATGAAGCCGACCAGCGTCATCAGGCGCATGCCTTCGGTGAAGATGCCGTCCTGTTCGTGCCAGTGGAATACGCCGCTCAGCGAGAGCAGGGCGAAGCCGGCGAGCCCGCCGAGGAGCATCGAGCCGGTGTACAGCTGAACCGCCAGCGTGCCCACCAGCGCCAGACCGATCACCACCTTCTGCCAGCCGGCCAGGTGGCGGGCCGCCTCGGCGGGTGTCTCGTCGCCATGCGAGAGATCGCGATCCTCGTAGCGGCGCGGCTTGCGGTAGCTCCACAGCGTCGCCACGACGAGGCCGAGGAGCATGCCGCCGATCGGAATCACCATCGCCAGGGGCACCATGCCGCGGGTCACCTCGAGGCCGAGTGCTGCCCCGCTCTCGTTGAGGTTGGCGAGCAGCAGGTCGTTGAGGAAGATCCCCCCGAAGCCCACCGGCAGCAGCATGTAGGGGGCGGTGATACCGAAGGTGATCACGCAGGCCACCAGGCGGCGATCGAGGTCGAGGTGGTTCATCAGCTTGAGCAGCGGCGGCACCAGCACCGGGATGAAGGCGATGTGCACCGGGATCAGGTTCTGGGAGCTGACCGCCGCGGCGAGCAGGGCGCCGAGCAGGGCGTAGACGACGAGGCGATGGCTCTCCCTCTGGTCATCCAGGTGCAGGCGCCGGATCGCCCGGTTGGCCAGCTGTTCGGTGATGCCCGAACGCGACAGCGCCACGGCGAAGGCGCCAAGCACGGCGTAGGAGAGGGCGATGGTGGCCCCGTTGCCGAGCCCGTCGTTGAAGGCGTCGAGGATTTCGCCGAGTGGCATGCCGGCGTAGAGGCCGCCGACCAGGCTGGCGACCATCAGCGCGAAGACCACGGAAACGCGGGCGAGACTCAGGATGACCATCACCAGGATGGCCAGGACTACGGCATTCATGGTTGTCTCTTGTCGGATGAGTGATAGCGGACGCTTCCGACGCGGGCGCGTCGGAAGCGCGCGATCATACCGCACGGTGCCGACGAGGTCAGTGGCTGGGCAGGAGGGCGAGTCGCACGGCGGCCCCGTTCAGAGCACCGTTGGGCTCCGGGCCGCCGGTAATGCTCTCGTCCGCTCAAAGGGTCATGGCAGCGATCCAGCCAAAGACGACCAGAGGGACATTGTAGTGCAGGAAGGTGGGCACCACGCTGTCCCAGATGTGGTCGTGCTGGCCGTCGGCGTTGAGCCCCGCGGTGGGCCCGAGGGTCGAGTCCGAGGCGGGCGAACCGGCATCGCCCAGGGCCGCGGCGGTGCCCACCAGGGCCACGGTGGCCATGGGGGAGAAGCCGAAGTTGATGGCCAGCGGCACGTAGAGGGAGGCGATGATCGGGATGGTCGAGAACGACGAGCCGATGCCCATGGTGATGAACAGTCCCACCAGCAGCATGATCAGGGCGGCCAGGCCCTTGTTGTCGCCGATCAGGGCGGTGGAGCTGGCCACCAGCGTTTCCACCTCACCGCTGGCCTGCATGACGCTGGCGAAACCGGCCGCCGAGATCATGATGAAGCCCACCAGCGCCATCATGCGCATGCCTTCGGTGAAGATGCCGTCCTGCTCGTGCCAGCGGAACACGCCGCTCACCGACAGCAGGGCGAAGCCGAAGATGCCGCCGAGTACCATGGAGCCGCTGACGAGCTGGGTGGCCACCGTGCCCCCCAGGGCCACCGCCAGCACCCCCAGTTGCCAGGGTTTGAGATGGCGGGCCGCCTGGGCCGGGCTCTCGTCGCCGTGTGCCAGGTCGAGGTCCTGATACTGGCGCTTGCGGCGATAGCTGAACAGCAGGGCGGTCATCAGCCCCAGCGCCATGCCGCCAATCGGCACGATCATGGCCGTGGGGACCATTGCGGGGGTGACGTCGAGTCCCAGTGAGGCACCCGCCTCATTGAGGTTGGCGAGCAGGATGTCGTGGAGAAAGATCGAGCCGAAGCCCACCGGCAGCAGCATGTAGGGGGCGGTGATGCCGAAGGTGATCACGCAGGCCACGGCACGGCGGTCGAGCTCGAGGTGGTTCATCAGCTTGAGCAGCGGCGGCACCAGTACTGGAATGAAGGCGATATGCACCGGAATCAGGTTCTGCGAGCTCACCGCGGCGGCGAGCAGGGCCGCCAGCAGGGTATAGGTGACCATGCGGCGGCTGCCGCCCGATTCGTCCAGGTGGAAGCGGCGGATCGCCCGGCGGGCCATCAGCTCGGTGATGCCGGAGCGGGAGAGGGCCACGGCAAAGGCGCCGAGTACCGCGTAGGAAAGCGCCACAGTGGCGCCGTTGCCCAGGCCCTCGTTGAAGGCGTCGAGGATGGCGTCGAGCGGCATGCCCGCATACAGCCCGCCAACCAGGCTGGCGACGATCAGGGCGAAGACCACGGAAACGCGGGCAAGACTCAGGGTCACCATCACCAGGATGGCCAGTACGACGGCATTCATGATTGTCCTTGATCTTGTCGTTGGAGGGAGGAACGTGAGCGACGAACGCGCCGCCGCTGGGCGGCGCGTTCGACAGGAGCGTACCCGCGCCGACAAGGCGCGGGCCGGAACTCAGTGACTGGGCAGCAGCGTCGCTGGCACCAGGTCGCTCAGGGTGCGGTCGAGCAGCAGCGCGGTGGCGGCCTCGATGTCAGGGGCGAAGAAGCGGTCCTTGTCGTAGTGGGAGACGCGCTCGCGCAGGAGGTGACGGGCCCGTTCCAGCGGCTCGGTGGTCTTGAGGCCGGTACGGAAGTCGAGTCCCTGGCAGGCGGCCAGCCACTCGATGGCCAGTATGCCGCGCACGTTGGCGGTCATCTCCCACAGCCGCTTGCCGGCGGCCGGTGCCATGGAGACATGGTCTTCCTGGTTGGCCGAGGTCGGCAGACTGTCGACGCTGTGCGGATGGGCCAGGGCCTTGTTCTCGCTGGCCAGCGCTGCCGCCGTGACCTGGGCGATCATGAAGCCGGAATTGACGCCGCCGTTCTCGACCAGGAAAGGCGGCAGTTGCGACATGTGCTTGTCCATCATCAACGAGACGCGCCGCTCGGTGAGCGAGCCGATCTCGGCGATGGCCAGGGCCAGGTTGTCGGCGGCCATGGCCACCGGCTCGGCGTGGAAGTTGCCGCCCGAAATGATGTCACCTTCCGCGGCGAACACCAGCGGGTTGTCCGATACGGCGTTGGCCTCCACCGCCAGGACGTCGGCGGCCTGGCGAAGCTGGGTCAGGCAAGCGCCCATCACCTGGGGCTGACAGCGCAGCGAGTAGGGGTCCTGGACCTTGCCGCAGTGGGCATGGGAGTCGCTGATCTCACTGCGCTCTCCCAGCAGGTGACGGTAGGCCGCGGCGGCGTCGATCTGGCCCTGCTGGCCGCGGATGGCGTGGATGCGCGCATCGAACGGGGAACGCGAGCTGAGCGTGGCTTCCACGGTCAGCGCGCCGCACACCGTGGCGGCGGCGTACAGGTCCTCGGCCTCGAACAGCCCGCGCAGGGCATAGGCGGTGGAGACCTGGGTGCCGTTGAGCAGTGCCAGGCCCTCCTTGGGTGCCAGCGCGAGTGGCTCTAAGCCAGCGATTTCCAGCGCTTGGCGGGCCGGTAGCCACTCGCCCTGGTGGCGGGCCTGGCCTTCGCCGAGCAGTACCACGCTCATATGGGCCAGCGGGGCGAGATCGCCGGAAGCGCCTACCGACCCCTTGAGCGGGATGTGCGGATAGACTTCGGCGTTGACCAGCGCGATCAGGGCGTCGAGCACCTCGCGGCGAATCCCCGAGAAGCCGCGTGCCAGGCTGTTGACCTTGAGCACCATGATCAGCCGCACCAGGTCGTCGCTCATGGCCTCGCCGACGCCGGTGGCATGCGACAGCACCAGCGAGCGCTGCAGGTCCTCGAGATGGTCCTTGTCGATGCGGGTCTGGGCTAGCAGGCCGAAACCGGTGTTGATGCCATAGACGGTGCGATCTTCCGCCACCACCCGGTTGACGCAGTCGACGCCATTCTGGATCGCCTCATTGGCATTGGCTGGTAGTTCGACCTGGCACGGCGCCTGATAGACCTGGCGCCACTGCGCCAGGGTCATCTTTCCGGGGTAAATCTCGACATGGGGCATGGGGGAAATTCCTCTCTTCGCTGGGCTGGCGCTTTGCCGGCGGCAGGCACTTCGCGAAGGCGCTGTGAACCCTTCCCTGGGCGCTACCTTTTCCTTCCCGGAAAAGGACCTTCGCTTCGACCTGCCCCCGGCGCTCCTTATTCCTGCAAGACTTGTCTGTGTATGTGGGGGTTACTCGTCCAGCATCGGCAGATCAAGGCCGTTGTCGCGGGCGCATTGCTTGGCGATGTCGTAGCCGGCATCGGCGTGGCGCATCACGCCGGTGCCCGGGTCGTTGCGCAGCACCCGGCCGAGGCGGGCATGGGCGTCATCGGTGCCGTCGGCGACGATCACCACCCCGGCGTGCTGGGAGTAGCCCATGCCCACGCCGCCGCCATGGTGCAGCGACACCCAGGTGGCGCCGGAGGCGCAGTTGAGCAGGGCGTTGAGCAGCGGCCAGTCGGAGACGGCGTCGCTACCGTCGCGCATGCCCTCGGTCTCGCGGTTGGGGCTGGCCACCGAGCCGGAGTCGAGGTGATCGCGGCCGATCACGACCGGTGCCTTGAGCTCGCCATTGGCGACCATCTCGTTGAAGGCCTGCCCCAGGCGGGCGCGGTCCTTGAGTCCCACCCAGCAGATCCGCGCCGGCAACCCCTGGAAGCTGATGCGTTCCCTGGCCATGTCGAGCCAGTGGTGCAGGTGCGGATCATCGGGGATCAGCTCCTTGACCTTCTGGTCGGTCTTGACGATGTCTTCCGGGTCGCCGGAGAGCGCCGCCCAACGGAACGGGCCGATGCCCTGGCAGAACAGCGGGCGGATATAGGCCGGCACGAAGCCGGGGAAGTCGAAGGCATTCTCGACGCCCTCTTCCTTGGCCATCTGGCGGATGTTGTTGCCGTAGTCGAAGGTCGGTACGCCCCGCTTCTGGAAGTCGAGCATGGCCTGTACGTGCACGGCCATGGAGCGCTTGGCGGCCTTGACCACCGCGTCCGGCTCGGTCTTGCCACGCTCGACATATTCGTCCCAGGTCCAGCCCGAGGGCAGGTAGCCGTGCAGCGGGTCGTGGGCGCTGGTCTGGTCGGTGACCATATCCGGCTTGACGCCACGCTTGACCAGTTCCGGCAGCACGTCGGCGGCATTGGCGCACAACCCGATGGAGACGGCCTTGCCCTCGGCGGTGTAGCGCTCGATGCGTGCCAGGGCGTCGTCCAGGTCGTCGGCCTGTTCGTCCAGGTAGCGGGTACGCAGGCGGAAGTCGATACGCGACTGCTGGCACTCGATGTTCAACGAGCAGGCGCCGGCCAGGCTTGCCGCCAGCGGCTGGGCACCGCCCATGCCACCGAGGCCGGCGGTGAGGATCCAGCGGCCCTCGAGCTGACCGTCGTAGTGCTGGCGGCCGGCCTCGACGAAGGTCTCGTAGGTGCCCTGGACGATGCCCTGGGAGCCGATGTAGATCCACGAGCCGGCGGTCATCTGGCCATACATCATCAGGCCCTTCCGATCCAGCTCGTTGAAGTGCTCCCAGTTGGCCCAGGCCGGCACCAGGTTGGAGTTGGCGATCAGCACGCGCGGAGCGTCCTTGTGGGTCTCGAACACGCCCACCGGCTTGCCGGACTGGATCAGCAGCGACTGGTTGTCCTCCAGGCGCTGGAGCGTCTCGACGATGGTGTCGAAGCACTGCCAATCGCGGGCGGCGCGACCGATGCCGCCGTACACCACCAGGTCCTCGGGGCGTTCGGCCACGTCGGGGTGCAGGTTGTTCATCAGCATGCGCAGCGGCGCCTCGGTCAGCCAGCTCTTGCAGGACAGCTCGCTCCCGGTGGGGGCGGCAATCTTGCGCTTCGGGTCATGGCGCGGATCGCTGGGGATCGGCTGGCGGCTGGTCATGGTGTCGTTCCTCATGGTGATAGCGGCCGTATCAGGCCTTCAGGGTCAGGTGGTGGATCAAGCGCGCCGCCGCCTTGGCGGTGCGGCCGTCGATATCGAAGCTGGGGTTGAGCTCGGCGAGGTCCGCCACGCGCAGCTTGCCGCTGTCGCGAATCACCCGGATCAAGGGCTCGAGCAGGGCCAGGGAGACGCCGTGGGCCGCCGGGGCGCTGACGCCAGGGGCCTCGCCGGCCGGCAGCACGTCCAGGTCGATGGTCAGGTAGAGGTGATCGCAGTGGACGATGAAGCGCTCCACGTCCCGTACGATGGCGTCAAGCGTCGCCGCGCTGATCTCGTGGTCCTCGCGTACCAGCACGTCCAACTCGGCGGCCTGTCTGAACAGGGCACGGGTATTGGATGCCCGGCTCACACCCAGGCAGGCATAGTGGAATGGCCAGCCCCGCCCCTCGCACTGCTGGGCAATCTGTGCGAAGGGCGTGCCGGACGATGCGCCGCGACGCGGATCGCGCAGGTCGAGATGTGCATCGAAGTTGACGATGCCGACCCGGGAGGGCGGCTCGGGGTTGCCCAGGTGACGGGCCAGCCCCAGCCAACTGCCGTAGGCCACTTCATGGCCGCCACCCAGCACGATCGGGAAATGCCCGCTGTCGAACAGCCGCTCGAGGCGCTGGCCCAGATGCTCCTGGGCGTTCTCCAGCGCATCGCCGTGGCAGTGCACGTCGCCGGCATCATAGGCGGGCTCCTGGCGGTGCCAGGCGAGATTGGCCAGCGCCTTGCGCATGGCCCGCGGCCCGGCAGCGGCACCGATGCGGCCCTGGTTGCGTGCCACGCCGGCATCCGAGGCAAAGCCGAGCAGGGCCACGCCGGCGGGGCTGTCATCGGCCAGCGGGCGGATGCACTGGTGCCAGCGCAGGCTGTCAGGCTCGGCATCCTCTCGTCCGGCCCAGGGCGACATGTCAATGACGTCAACGCTCATGACGGATTTCCTCCCTCGAGCCGTCCATTGAAGATCCGCTGGCGCAGGCGACCGGGCTGGACGGCGTAGGCCAGTTCCGCCGGCGTGTCGATGTCCCACAGGCAGAGGTCGGCGGGGGCGCCGACCTCGATGCGACCCAGCTCGGGGCGGCCGAGCGCACGGGCGCCATGCGCGGTCATGCCGGCCAGGGCCTCGCGCGGCGTGAGCCGGAACAGCACGCAGCCCAGGTTGAGCATCAGCGTGGGCATGAACAGCGGCGAGCTACCGGGGTTGGCGTCGGTGGCCAATGCCATGGGTACGCCGGCCTCGCGCAGCGCGGCGATGGGCGGCAGTTGGGTCTCGCCCAAGGTATGGAAGGCGCCGGGCAGCAGTACTGCCACGCTGCCCGCCTCGCGCAGGGCGGCCACACCGGCCTCGTCCAGGTATTCGATGTGGTCGGCGGAGAGCGCCGCATGGCGTGCCGCCATGGCGGCGCCACCGAGATTGGAAAGTTGCTCGACATGGCCCTTGACCGGCAGGCCATGGGCCTCGGCGGCCGCGAAGACGCGCTCGCACTGCGCTACCGAGAAGGCGATCTTTTCGCAGAAGACATCCACGGCATCGGCGAGGCCCTGTTCGGCGGCGGCAGGAATCATCTCGCGGCACACCCGATCGATGTAGCCGTCGCTGTCGTTCTCGAACTCCGGGGGCAGGGCATGGGCGCCGAGCAGGGTGGTGACCACCCGTACCGGCAGGGCCTCGCCCAGGCGCCGCGCGACGCGCAGCATCTTGAGCTCGTCGTCCACGGTCAGCCCGTAGCCGGACTTGATCTCCACCGTGGTCACGCCGTCATCCATCAAGGCCTGCAGACGCGGCAGGGCGGCCTCGAACAAGGCGTCTTCGCTGGCCGCGCGCGTGGCCCGCACGGTGCTGAGGATGCCGCCGCCGCGGCGAGCGATCTCCGCGTAGCTCACGCCTTCCAGGCGGTTTTCGAACTCGTCGGCGCGCGAGCCAGCGAACACCAGGTGGGTATGGCAGTCCACCAGGCCCGGCGTCATCACCCCGCCACGGCCCATTTCCCGGCACTCGCGAGCCAGCGACTCGTCGAAGCGCGACATGGGAACCGTGCTGGCGATCCGCTCACCCTCGACGACCACCGCCATGGGCTCGGGTAAGGTGTCGTGACCATCGAAGACGCTGACGTCGCGCCATAGTCGCTGGGTCGATTGATTGCCTGCCATGTGGCCTCCTGTCGCTGTATTTGTATATACATTTAGAGCAAGCCTCGGTTGGCGTCAACCCCGGTGGTGAGCGGACCATCCATGGTGGTGATGCAGAGCTGCGGCTATCATCGCGATATTTTTGTCAACTGCATGAAAAATTGGAATTTTTCAGGATGTCTGTGGTGATGCCGCCGCGCGGTGGGCATGTTTGATTAGACTAAGGTATAGCGGTTTGTATCCGTGACGGGGTGGGGCGAGGGAGTATTTAATGTATATACAATAATGGGCGGGCACAATGATCGACAGGGCGGCGCATCCCCATGAGGGGGAGGCACTGCGGTGTTTCCATCGGCTTGCGCCACACCGGCCGGGGCTGCCTGACAGGCTAGCGGTGAAGCGACGAGCGCAGCTTGTAGCGGTCGCCGGGGTGGATCAGGCGGGCATAGCTGATCAGATGGTCGTCCGACCAGGTTCGCCGGGTCATGCACAGGCAGGGAGTGGTGGTATCGGTCTCCAGCCAGGCGGCGGTACGCGCGTCGATCAGCACCGCCTCGACCACGTGTTCGACGTCGGTGATCGGGCAGGCCGCCACCAGCACCTCGTTGGGGGTGTGGTGCGAGAAGTCGGTGTCGAGGTAGTCGGGAACCCAGCGCGGGTTGACGTAGCGATCCTCCAACTGGATCGGCACGCCGTTCTCGCGATGCACGATCAGGGTGTGGAAGACCCGTGTCCCCAGACGCACGCCAAGGCGCAGCGCTACCTCGTCGTCGGCCTCGATGGCTTCGCGGCGCAACACGTGGTTGCTGTAGTCGTGCCCGCGCCCGCGTACCTCCTCGGCGATGTTGTGCACCTCCACCAGCGACGACTCCGCCTTGCGGTCGGTGACGAAGGTGCCGAGCCCCGGCTGGCGGGTCAGGTAGCCCTGCTGCACCAGGTCGCGGATCGCCTTGTTGGCGGTCATGCGGCTGACGCCGAAATCCCGGGCGAGCTGCTCTTCCGGCGGAATCTGGTGGTGGGCCGGCCACTCGCCATTCTGGATCTTCTCCAGCAGGTGCTGCTGAATCTGCAGGTAGAGCGGGGGAGAGCTGCCCATGGCTGCGTGAGTCCTTTCGTCGATAAACCAGTGGAATAGCGTGCGTGTCCAGTTTACTCCCGCAGGCTACCTCCGGCATCTCTCGTGACGCAGTGGCTTGCGGCGAATCTGGGCGGGTTAGCCCAGTGATACCGTGATGGATCACCGTTGGCTGGGCGCTTCCGGTAATTCGCACTTCTGTGCGTTAACCGTGTTGTCCAGCTACAAGCCGGACCGGAGGACGAGCGGATGCAGACGCTTGACTGGCGTGCCGCGATCTGGGTGGGCATCGCCGCCGGTGTGGTGGCCACGGTGCTACAGGTCGTGCTGTGGATGGCCTTTGGTCATCCGCTGCCGGAGACTCTCTACCGTGACGCGCGGTTCGCGGCCGCGATCGTGCTTGGACCGGGTGGGCTGCCGCCGTCGGTGTCGTTCGTACCATTGGTGTTCGCGGTGGCGACGCTGGTGCACTTCGCGCTCTCTGTCGCGTACGGTATCGCCATCGCAATGCTGGTTTCGCGGCGACGCTGGTTGCCGGGGTGGCTCGTCGGCATGCTGTCCGGCGCCGCGCTGTTCGCCGTCAACCTGTATGGGTTCACTGCCGTGTTCCCGTGGTTCGCCGCGACGCGCGATGCCGTCACCTTCGTCGCGCATCTGGCGTTCGGCGCCACCGCAGCGCTTGGCTATCAGTGGGGCAGCGGAACCGGGGTGGAGTAGGGCGTACTATCCTGTCGTGACCACCATCGACACCAGGAACGCCACGATGGGCCGGGAGATTATCTGCCGCAGCCGACGTGCATGAAGGAGTGACATGACGAACGAGCGACACAACCGGCGACTCAAGAGCCCGGCCGCGGCGCGCAATCGCCAGCCGATCCTCGACGTGCTGCGGCAGGTGCTGCCGGAGCGTGCCCGGATACTGGAAGTGGCGAGCGGCAGCGGTGAGCATGCCGTGCACTGTGCCGCCGCCATGCCGGGCTGGGAGTGGCAACCCAGCGATCCCGCTCCCCAGGCTCGCGCGTCCATCGCCGCCTGGCGCGCCCACACCGGGCTCGCCAACCTGTGCGAGCCCCTGGCGCTGGATGTGACGGGTGTCTGGCCGGCAGTGGACGTCGATGCGGTGGTGGCCATCAACCTGCTGCATGTGTCGCCCTGGGAGGTGACCGAGGCGCTGGTGGCGGCTGCCGCCGAGCGGCTCCGACCGGGCGGGCTCCTCTACCTCTATGGGCCCTTCAAGCGGGGCGGGCGCCATACCGCGCCCAGCAATGCGGCCTTCGATGTCGACCTCAGGGCGCGTGACCCACGCTGGGGCGTGCGCGATCTCGAGGCCGTCACCGCGCAGGCCGAGCGCCACGGGCTGGCGCTCGAGCGCGTGGTAACAATGCCGGCCAACAATGTCAGCGTGGTGTTCAGTCGCCAGTAAAGTAGGTCTTGGCAAGCTTCTAATCCAGTGGCTACGCTGAGGTCATGTATCGGGTCGGCGGGGGCCGCCTTCGCACCCGTTACGGGATAGTTCTGCTGGGCACCTCTTTCCCCGTGCCTGAGTCATGCCTGCCCCGTGCTCCCAGCCGTACCGGTACGCAGCGGTTGGCATTCGAGACCGCGCCGCAGTCGCGGTCGAGAATCACGTATCTGCGAGACGCGCGCTGGCGTGCAAGGGGTGACAGCCAATGGCTATTGCGATTGCCCTGATCGTGCTGGCAGTGGGCTCTGTCGCGTTTTTCCTGGTCAGCCCCTGGCATCTCACGCCCCTGGCTTCCAACTGGGGGACCATCGACCTGACCATCAGCATTTCCTTCTGGGTTACCGGCTTCGTCTTCCTGGCCGTTTCGCTCTTCATGGCCGTGGCCCTCATCCGTTACCGCTACAACGCACAGCGGCGCTCCCACTACGAGCCCGAAAACAAGAAGCTGGAAGCCTGGCTCACCGGGCTAACCACCCTGGGGGTTGCGGCGTTGCTGGCGCCGGGGCTCTTCGTCTGGGGCGATTTCGTCTCGGTGCCGGAGGATGCCCAGGAAGTCGAGGTGGTCGGCCAGCAGTGGCACTGGAGCTACCGCTTTCCCGGCGAGGACGGTGCCCTGGGCAGGACGCAGGTCGGGCTGGTCGGCAAGGACAATCCTTTCGGTATCGATCCGAACGATCCCGATGGCCAGGATGACATCCTGATCCAGAGCCCGCGCGTGATGCTCCCCGTGGATCGACCCGTCAGGTTGACGTTGCGCTCCAATGACGTCATCCACAATTTCATGGTGGCGGCCTTTCGCGCCAAGATGGATGTCGTGCCGGGACAGGCCTCCTTCTTCTGGTTCACGCCTACGCGGACCGGTGAGTATGAAGCGGTCTGCGCCGAACTGTGTGGCATCGCCCACTTCGCCATGCGTGGCAAGGTGCAGGTGGTGGAGCAGGCGACCTTCGACGAGTGGCTGGCCGACCAACCCACCTTCGCCGAGCTGGCGCAACGACCGCCCGGTGACCCCGAAGCCGGTGCCGAACAGTTCGCTGTCTGTGTCACCTGCCACGGCGCGCAGGGGCAGGGGCAGCAAGCCACCAACGCCCCGCGGCTGGCCGGCCTGGACAGCGACTACCTCAAGCGTCAACTCAAGAATTTCCGCAGCGGTGCGCGGGGCGAGCACGAGGCTGACCGCTTCGGGCAGCAGATGCGTCCCTTCGCGGTTTCCCTCGATGATGCCCAGGCCATCCGCGATCTGGCCGCCTACATCGAGACGTTGCCGGTCGAGCCCACCCCGCCGACCATCGTCGGTGACGCCGAGCGCGGGAAGCGGCTCTATCGTACCTGTGCCAGCTGTCACGGTGCCCGGGGGCAGGGCAGGCACGCCTTCAATGCGCCACGCCTGGCCGGCATGAACGACTGGTACCTGGTGCGCCAGCTCCAGCACTTCCGTGAGGGCATTCGCGGTCGTCATCCCGAGGACCTCTACGGTAACCAGATGGTCGACATGGCCCAGATCCTCGTCGACGATGCTGCCCTGCGCGATGTGACGGCCTATATCCGGACCCTTTCCGAGGCGCCGGCGTTGGCGGATGCCGCCCGGCAGAGCGCGGAGGAGTGAACCATGGGCGAACGGGAGTACGATGCCAGCTACCAGGCCCCGCCGGCCGAAGTCGGCGAGATGGAACTCGTCCATCCCCGAACATTCATCGGCAAGTACATCTGGAGCCAGGACGCCAAGGTCATCGCTGTCCAGTACATGTTGACCGCCACGGCCATCGGCCTGGTGGCGCTGGTGCTGTCGTTGGTGATGCGCCTGCAGCTCGGCTTTCCCAACACCTTCTCGCTGATCGACCCGGCCGAGTACCTGCAGTCGGTGAGCATGCACGGCATGATCATGGTGGTCTACCTGCTGACCGCCTTCTTCCTGGGGGGCTTTGGCAACTACCTGATACCGTTGATGTGCGGGGCGCGGGACATGGTGTTTCCCTATCTCAACATGCTGAGCTACTGGTTCTACCTGGCGTCGGTGCTGATCCTGGCGGCGGGCTTCTTCGTTCCCGGTGGCGCCAGTGGGGCGGGGTGGACGCTCTACCCGCCGCAGGCGATCAGCGAGGGTACGCCGGGCGTCGATGGGGGCATCATCACCATGCTGGTGTCGCTGATTGTGTTCATCGCCGGCTTCACCATGGGGGGGCTCAACTACGTGGCTACGGTGCTGCAGGCGCGCACGCGGGGCATGACGCTGATGCGTCTGCCGCTCACCGTGTGGGGGATCTTCATGGCCACGGTATTGGCGCTGCTGGCCTTTCCGGCGCTGTTCGTGGCCTGTTTGATGCTGCTGTTCGACCGCTTGCTGGGCACCAGTTTCTTCCTCCCGGAGATGCTGGGCATGACCCAGGAGATGGCCCGTGAGGGCGGCAGCCCGATTCTCTTCCAGCACCTCTTCTGGTTCTTCGGCCACCCGGAGGTCTACATCGTGGCGCTGCCGGCCTTCGGCATCGTTTCCGACCTCATCGCCACCCACGCGCGCAAGAACATCTTCGGCTACCGCATGATGGTGTGGGCGCTGATCATGATCGGCGTGCTGAGTTTCGTGGTATGGGCTCATCACATGTTCGTCAGCGGCATGAACCCCTATTTCGGCTTCCTGTTCGCCACCACCACGCTGATCATCGCGGTCCCCACCGCCATCAAGGTCTATAATTGGGTGCTGACCCTGTGGCGTGGCAACATCCACTTCACGCTGCCCATGCTGTTCGCCATCGGCTTTCTGTTCACCTTCCTCAACGGTGGGCTCAGCGGGCTCTTCCTGGGCAATGTCACGGTGGACGTGCCGCTGTCGGATACCTATTTCGTGGTCGGCCACTTTCACATGGTCATGGCCGTGGCACCGATCCTGGTGGTCTTCGGGGCGATCTACCACTGGTATCCCAAGATCACCGGGCGCATGCTCGACGAAACCCTGGGCAAGATCCATTTCTGGGTCACCTTCCTGGGCACCTACCTCATCTACTATCCGATGCACTTCATCGGCCTCGAGGGGGTGCCGCGGCGCTATTACGCCTACGGTGAGACGACCTTCATCTCCGAGTCGGTGCAGACGCTCAATGCGGTCATCACCGTGGCCGCTCTGGTGGTGGCCGCGGCCCAGTTGCTGTTCCTGTTCAACCTGGTGTGGAGTTACTACCGAGGGCGCGAGGCGGGCCCCAACCCTTGGCACGCCACCACCCTGGAGTGGCAGACGGCGGATACCCCACCGCCGCATGGCAACTTCGGCAAGGAGCTGCCGGTGGTGTACCGCTGGCCTTACGATTACAGCGTGCCCGGGGTGAAGCAGGACTTCATTCCGCAGAACGTACCGCCCCAGGCGGTGGAGCGTGAACCATGACGCTGGCGCTGGCCTTCCTGGCGCTGTTGATGGGGGGCGTTGGCCTGTGGCTGTTGCGCCAGTCGTTGTTCGTCCAGCCGTGGGTGGCAGAGTCGGGAGGGCGGCCGCCACCGTATCCCGTGCCGCGCCGTTTCACGGCGCCACGCGTGGGACTGGTGGCGTTCATGGCGGTGGTCACCTCGCTGTTCGCCTTGACGATCAGTGCCTACCTGATGCGCATGGCCGAGGCGCCGCAGTGGGAGCTGTTGCCGCAGCCCAGCCTGTTGTGGGGCAATACCGGCATCCTGCTGGTCGGCAGCCTGGCACTGCAGTACGCCTGGGAGGGTGCGCGCAGCACACGCCGTGCGAGACTACAGGGCGGGCTGGCCGTGGGCTCGCTGTGCAGCCTGGCGTTCCTGGTTGGCCAGTACCTGGTGTGGCGGGAACTCGTCGCCTTGGGCTACTACCTCGACACCCATCCCGCCAGCGCCTTCTTCGTGATCATGAGCGGGCTGCATGCCGTGCACCTGATCGGCGGCCTGGGGGCAGTGGCACTCTGCCTGTGGCGACTGGCCCATGGAACTTCGCTGGCACACCTGGCCGAGGGGGTCGGCCTGTGTACCCTGTACTGGCACTTCCTGTACGTGGTGTGGCTGGTGTTGTTCGGCGTGTTGTTCGTCGGGGCCGGGCCGCTCTACGCACTGTGTCGTTAAGGGAGGTGTCGCCCATGAATCGCCAACCCATGAACCGCTTGGCAACTGACGGGGCCATGACTCGAGATACCCCGAGAGGCCCTTCCCGGGAGGAGGGCCTCCCCGGGCTGGTCGCGGACTGGGGCTCGGACCAGCGTGTCTTCAAGCAGGTGCCGTGGGGAAAGGCCATGATGTGGCTCTTTCTCCTCAGCGACATCTTCATCTTCGCCTGTCTCCTGGTCAGCTATATGACGGTGCGCATCACGTCCACCGATCCCTGGCCGGATACCAGTGAGGTGTTCGCCCTGGAGATGGGGGGACAGCACGTGCCACTGCTGCTGATCGCCATCATGACCTTCGTGCTGATCAGCAGCAGCGGGACCATGGCATTGGCCGTGAAGTATGGCTACGAGCGTAATCGCTGGGCCACGGCGTTGCTGCTCATCCTGACGGCGCTGCTCGGTGCGACCTTCGTCGGCATGCAGGCTTTCGAGTGGACCAAGCTGATCCAGGAGGGGGCCAGGCCCTGGGGCAATCCCTGGGGGGCGGCGCAGTTCGGGGCGTCCTTCTTCCTGATCACCGGCTTCCACGGTACCCACGTCTCCTTTGGCGTGCTTTTCCTGCTCATCATGACGGTGAAGGTGGCGCGAGGCTCGCTGGACAAGCAGCGTCCCGGCTTCCTGACGGGGCGCAAGGGGCGCTACGAGATGGTCGAGACGCTGGGCCTCTACTGGCACTTCGTCGATCTGGTGTGGGTCTTCATCTTCGCGTTCTTCTATCTCTGGTAGGTGCGCGGGATTCAGAATGGCCCTGCAGGGCGTCGGGAGGGTGACATGGCACATCAAGACACGGCACACCCGGAGGGGCAGCGGCACCCCATCGGCATCTATCTATGGGTGTGGTTTCTGCTGTTCGTGCTCAGCGTGTTCTCCTACCTCGTGGACTACCTCGGCTTCGAGGGGTATCTGAAGTGGACGTTGATCACCCTGTTCATGCTGCTCAAGGCGGGGCTGATCATTGCCGTCTTCATGCACATGGTCTGGGAGCGGCTGGCGATCATCTGCGTGGTGCTGGTGCCGCCGGGGGTGCTGGTGTTCCTGATGCTGCTGATGGCCATCGAGGGGCACTACGTGCTGCTGACCCGGCTGCAGCACTTCATCTCGTAGCGGGTACGCCAGCGACCGCACCGGGGCATGCCCTGGTGCGGCCTGCGTCACGACTCGGGGATCTCGCCTGGGACCCGGTACTCGACCGGATCGGGCTGGCGATCCTCCTCGTGGCGTTTGGACTCCTCCAGGGCCGGCACGCCCCAGACCGTTTCGCGACGGCCGTCGTCCCAGGTGTAGGTGGTGCAGCCGGCCAGCAGGACGAGCAACAGGCCGGTGGTGGCGGAGCGCAGCGGTCGGTTCATGAAGCATCCTTTCCTCGGGGTGGACCGCCAGCGTGGCGGTGGCATTTCCCCCATCATCGCGCGGCCGGGTGGCTGCGAACAAGCCGCCTCCGATCCCGACAGGCCGAGCCGGGTCATCAGGAGCAGCTGCCATCGCTGAATGCGGAGGTGGTCAGCGGCAAAACGCCGCTGGGGAGGGGGAGTGGCCTGGTCGATTCAGCTTCCCTCCAGGTTTCGCTCGAGGATGGCGAAGCGCCCCGGCTCGAGGGCATCGGCCACGGCGGTGATGCGCAGGATGTGGCCGAGGCCCGGGTGAGCCGGCCTGGCGATCAGCCGGCCCGCCTCGAGAAGCTCGCGGTGGATGCGCTCGGCCCGTTCGGCATCGGCGAGGCGCAGGGCGATGAAGTTGGTGGCGCTGGGCAGCACCTCGGCGCCGAGGGCGCGGAAGTGACCGGCCAGGCGTTCGCGCCGTGCCTTTACCGCGCGCACGTGCTCGCGCACCTCGTCGTTGTGGTCGAGCACCGTCTCGGCGGCGGCCAGGGTGAGCGTGGAGACGGCGTAGTGGATGCGTACCTTCATCATCATCGCCAGGGTGTCGGGCTCGGCCAGTGCGTAGCCGATGCGCAGGCCGGCCATGCCGTGGGCCTTGGAGAACGTGCGCAGACGGATCACGCCGGGGATCACCTCGCGCCCGAAGGGACCGTCGGCGTCGTCGCGGAAGTCGTGATAGGCCTCGTCGAGCAACAGCCAGCAGTCGTCGGGGAGGTCCCGGCGCAGCCGGCGGATGGCCTCGTCGCCGTGCAGGTGGCCGCTGGGGTTGTCGGGGTTGGCCAGGTAGACGAGCCGCGCCCGGTGCTCGTGGGTGGTCTCGAGCAGGGCTTCGAGGTCGGGCGCGAGCAGCCCCGGGCGCTCGGCGTAGGGCAACTCGTGCAGGCGGCAGCCCTGGCCCTGGGCGAAATAGCCGAAGGTGGGGTAGGTGCCGGCGGCGCTCACCACGCTGCAGTCGGGCGTGCAGGTGGCGCGCAGCGCCAGCGCGATCAGGCTGTCGGCGCCGGCATCCACCAGCGTGGCCTCCAGCGGGAAGCCGTGCAGCTCGCTGAGGCGTTGCCGCACGCCGAGGGCTTCAGCGTCGCCGTAGCAGTAGGCGTGTGCGACCATGGCGTCGCCGAAGCGCTCGCGCAGGGCGCGATGGGGCATGTCCAGGCCCTCGTTGGAGCCCAGGCGGTGAGGAATCTCGCGGCCGATACGGCGCTCCAGCACCTTGATGCCGGGAAAGGGGTTGCTGGGGCCCTGGCCGGTCAGGTGGTCGGGGAAGCGGGGCATGGGAATCTCCCGGTGGCGTCACGTAGCGTCATGCTGACCCGGAACGTCTCGTGAAGCAAAGGTGTTCAGGTCTCGAGCTGACAGGTTGGCCAGCCCCTGTCCGGGGCACCCGGCGAGCAACCGGAAGCATGACGACGGCGGTGAACGCGTCCCCCCTTTGCGTGTCATAGGGCATGCATTGCAGGGAGCCCGACATGCTCGACAGGATCCAGCATTTCTTCCAGCAGGCCCTGGCCGACCCCGGCACCGGCGACACCTCCGCTCCGACGCTCGAGCTCGCCACCGCGGCGCTGCTCTTCGAGGTGGCCCGGGCCGACTATCACCTCGACGAGCGCGAGTTGTCGCTGCTGCGCGATCAGCTCGGGCGACACTTTGCCCTCGCCCCGGACGCCCTCGACGAACTCATGCGCCTGGCGCGGGAGGAGGCCGAACAGGCCGTCGACCACTACCAGTTCGTCAGCCTCATCAAGCAGCACTACGGCTACCCCGAGCGCTGCGGGCTGGTGCGTATGATGTGGACGCTGGCCCTGGCCGATGGCGAGTCCCATCACCTCGAGGAGCACCGCATCCGCCGCTTGGCCGAGCTCCTGCACGTCGGTCACTCCGACTTCATTCGTGCCAAGCTCCAGGCGCAGGCGGTGGCCGGCGAGCGCTGAGGCCGGACCGGCGCGCGGCCGCGCAGGCTGCTAGAATGGCCGTTCGGCTCCGGCAGACGCGTGCTGCCGGGGCGTCTGTCTGGCTATCTGGAGGAGAGGCATGTCTCGCGAAACCATCGTTCTGGGGGCCGGCATGGTCGGCGTGTCCATTGCCTGGCACCTGGCCCGCCGTGGCCGCTCTGTGCTGCTGATGGACCGCCAGCCGCCGGGGCGTGAGACCTCTTTCGGCAACGGTGGCCTGATCCAGCGCGAGGCCGTGCGTCCCTACCCCTTCCCGCGCGAGTTGGGCAAGCTGCTGGCCGTGCTGCCCAACCGGCGGGCGGACATCCGCTACAGCGTGCGCGGCATGTTCGAATCGGCGGGGCCGCTGTTCAGCTACTGGCGTTACTCGGCACCACAAGCGCATGCGCGCATCATCCCCGAGTACGCTTCGCTGATCGCCCTGTCGACCCAGGAGCACGCACCCATGATCGCGGCGGCCGGGGCCGGCGAGCTGGTGAAGAAGCAGGGCTGGCTGGAGGTGTATCGCACCCGTGCCGGTCTGGAGGCGCGCGCCGAAGAGGCGCGCGATGCCGCCGAACGCTTCGGTGTGACCTACGAGCTGCTGGACGGTGCCGGGCTCCAGCGGCGTGAGCCGCAGCTCAGCGAAGGGCCCGCGGGGGCAATCCACTGGACCAATGCCTGGGGCTCGGTCGACCCCGGCGGGCTGGTCGCGGCCTATGCCGCCGCCTTCGAGCGCGAGGGCGGGCGCTTTCAGCAGGCCGAGGTGCGCGGCCTGAGCCGGGGAGGACAGGGCTGGCGGGTGGAGACCGCCGAGGGTGCCCACGAGGTGCAGGACGTGGTGGTGGCGTTCGGTCCCTGGGCCGGCGACTGGCTCAAGCCGCTGGGCTATCGCCTGCCGACCTTCGTCAAGCGCGGCTATCACATGCACTACGGCGCCCGCGATGGGCGGTGGTTGCACCACTGGCTGCTGGATGCCGAAGTGGGCTATATCCTCGCGCCCATGCGGGCGGGCATCCGCCTGACCACCGGCGCCGAGCTGGAACGCCGCGAGGCGCCGCCGCACCCGGGCCAGCTCGAAGCCGCCGAGGCCGAGGCGCGCCGCCTCTATCCCGGCCTCGGTGAGCGCCGCGACCCCGAGCCCTGGAAGGGCGCGCGCCCCTGCCTGCCGGACATGAAGCCGGTGATCGGGCCGGCGCCCCGTCACCCCGGGCTGTGGTTCGCCTTCGGCCACGGCCACCAGGGTTTCACCCTGGGCCCGGTGACCGGTCGCGTGCTGACGGAGATGATGGAAGGGGAGACGCCGGCGGTGGATATGACGCCCTTCCGCGCCGATCGCTTCTAGGAGTCTGTCGGACGTAACGCTGATCTGCTATCGGTCAAGATCGACAGACTCCTGGCCCTCAGCGCCGCCGGCACTGGTGGATGATGAACTTGACCACCAGGGTCATCACGTAGACCACCCAGCCGGCGGTGGCCAGGACGTTGAACAGCAGCATCTTCTGCTGGCCGCTCAGCGGGGCGATCAGCACCTCCAGTATCACGCCGAGCAGCAGCGCCAGCAGCATGGGCAGCGCCAGGATGTGCATCCACATCTCGGTGCGCCGCTTGCGCACGTGGTAGCGGCTGAGGTGGACGCGAATGGGGCGGTGGGCGAAGCTCAGCAGGAGCATGGTGCCGAGCAGAAACAGGGCGGCGAGCACGGGCTCCAGGCTGTCCATGCGGGCCGAGATGCTGACCGACCAGAACACCAGGATCCACATCAGGCCGGCCAGGATGGCAACGATATCGGCGTAGTGGCGAACTCGGGGCATGGCGGTGTCTCTGCGGTTGGCAAACGGCGTCGATGATACGGCAATTCGTCGGGCGTTGCCGCCGTCGCGGCCGGTGATGCCGCCCCGCCGGCGGTGCCTTGCGGTATACTCGGTCCACTTGGCGCCGACCGGCCAATCCATGTCCCATCCAGGAACGACCACAGGAACGACCGTGAACGCTATCACCCTGACGCGACCCGACGACTGGCACCTGCACCTGCGCGACGGCGAGGCACTCCAGGCCGTGGTGCCCGCCAGTGCCCGCCAGATGGGGCGGGCGATCATCATGCCCAATCTCAGGCCGCCCGTCACCACCACGGCGCAGGCGCTGGCCTATCGGGAGCGCATCCTGGCCGCCCGTCCCGCGGGAAGCGCCTTCGAGCCGCTGATGACGCTCTATCTCACCGACAACACGCCGGCCGAAGAGATCGAGCGGGCCCAGGCCAGCGGCCAGGTCCACGCCGTGAAGCTCTATCCGGCGGGGGCGACCACCAACTCCGACTCCGGGGTCACCGACCTGGCGCACTGCGACGGAGCCATCGGCGCCATGGCGCGACTTGGCATGCCGCTGCTGGTGCACGGCGAGGTGACCGATGCCGAGATCGACATCTTCGACCGCGAGGCGGCCTTCATCGAGCGGGTGATGAAGCCGCTGCTCGAGCGCCATCCCGACCTCAAGGTGGTGTTCGAGCACATCACCACCGCCGATGCCGCGGCGTTCGTGAGCGCAGCCCCGGCCAACGTGGCCGCGACCATCACCGCCCACCACCTGCTGTTCAACCGCAACGACATGCTGGTGGGCGGCATCCGGCCACACTACTACTGCCTGCCGATCCTCAAGCGCGAGCGCCATCGCGAGGCGCTGTTGGCCGTCGCGACCTCGGGCAGCGCCAAGTTCTTCCTCGGCACCGACAGCGCTCCCCACGCCCAGGGCGACAAGGAGTCGGCCTGCGGTTGTGCCGGGGCCTACACGGCGCCGGCGGCGCTCGAGCTCTACGCCACGGCCTTCGAGCAGGCCGGCGCCCTGGAGCGGCTGGAAGGCTTTGCCAGCCACTTCGGTCCGGACTTCTACGGCTTGCCGCGCAACCGCGACAGGGTCACCCTGGTGCGCGAGCCGTGGGAGTTGCCGGCCTCGCTGCCCTATGCGGCGGGCCAGCGCATCGTGCCGCTGATGGCGGGAGAGCAGCTGACCTGGCGCCTGCGTGACTGAGGCCGCCGGCTGCTGCCGATGATGCAAACGGCCGCCTCTCGGGGCGGCCGTTTGGCGCCTGGCGGACGCTCGTTCAGCCGGCGACCGGCTCGGCGTCGGCGTGGGGTGCGGGGGTGGCCAGGCGGGCGACCATGGCCTCGACCATGCGCGCCGAGTGATCGGCGGCCTTGTCGAGGAACTGCTCGAAGGAGAGGTGGTTGTCGCCGCCGCCGGCGATGTCGGAGAGCGCGCGGATCACCACGAACGGGCAGCCGTAGAGGTGACAGGTCTGGGCGATGGCCGCGGCCTCCATCTCGGCGGCGAGCATGGTGGGGAAGCGCTCACGGGTCTTGGCGACCAGCTCCGGGCAGGCCATGAAGACGTCACCGGTGGCGATCAGGCCCTCGACCACGTGCACTTCACCGAGCGCCTCGACGGATTCGCGGGCCACCCGCACCAGGCGCGCATCGGGCAGGTAGGCGGCCGGCATCTTCGGCACCTGGCCGTGCTCGTAGCCGAAGACCACGGCGTCGACGTCGTGGTGGCGCACCTCGCTGGAGACCACCACGTCGCCGATCGTGAGTCCTTCGCCGAAGCCGCCGGCCGAGCCGGTGTTGATGATTGCCTCCGGCTGGTAGACGTCGAGCAGCAGGGTGGTGCCGATGGCGGCGTTCACCTTGCCGATACCGGACTGCAGGATCACCACGTCGACTCCATGCAGCTGCCCATGGTGGAAGGTGCAGCCGACGTGGGTGCGGGTGCGGCGGTGGTCCAGCAGCGAGGCGAGGTGGGCCACTTCCTGGGCCATGGCGCCAATGATGCCGATGCGTTTCATGGACGTGTCCTCTCCCGTTCCTGTCGGTCGGTCAGGCGAAGACCTGGGTCCATTCGTCGCGCTTGGCGAGAAAGCCGCGGGCGATCGCCTGGGCGCCCTCCAGGCTGTGGCTGGCCGCCCAGCCGCACTGCATCTCGTTGCAGGCGGGTACCTCGGTGGCCTCGAGGACGTCCTCGAGGGTCTTCTGCAGCAGGTCGAGCACGTCGTCGTAGTCGTCGTGGTTGATCAGGGCCACATAGAAGCCGGTCTGGCAGCCCATGGGGCTGATGTCGACGATGCGCTCGGAGTGGTTGCGCGACAGCTCGGCCATCAGGTGCTCCAGGGAGTGCAGGGCGGGCATCTCCATGTGCTCCTGGTTGGGCTGGCAGATGCGCATGTCGTACTTGTGGATGCGATCGCCGTTCTCGCCGGTCTTGATGTCGGCCAGGCGCACGTAGGGGGCTTTCACCTTGGTGTGGTCCAGGTTGAAGCTTTCGACGTTCATCTTGTCGCTCATGGGCGAGCTCCGGCAGGTGAGTGAGAAGGCGCGCCATTCTAGACGATGCGCCCGGGCCTGTCAGGCGTGGGAGGCCTCGCGCGCCATGGCATCGTGCAGCTCGGCGGCGTACAGGGTGTTCTCGAGCAGCGAGGCGACCGTCATGGGGCCGACGCCGCCCGGCACAGGGGTGATCCAGCTGGCCCGCTCGGCGGCGGGGGCAAACTCCACGTCGCCCACCAGGCGGCCATCCGCCTCGCGGTTGATGCCCACGTCGATGACGATGGCGTCGTCGCGTACCCATTCGCCCTTGACGATGCCCGGCTTGCCCACTGCCACCACCAGCAGTTCCGCGCGGCGCACGTGCGACTCCAGGTCGCGCGTGAAACGGTGGCACACCGTGGTGGTACAGCCGGCGAGCATCAGTTCCAGCGCCATGGGACGACCGACGATGTTGGACGCCCCGACGACGGTGGCATCCAGGCCGCGCACCTTGAGACCGCTGGTCTGGAGCAGGGTCATCACCCCCTTGGGCGTACACGGGCGCAGCAGCGGCAGGCGCTGGGCCAGTCGCCCCAGGTTGTAGGGGTGGAAGCCGTCGACGTCCTTGTGCGGCAGGATCCGCTCGAGCAGGGGGCGCTCGTCCAGGTGGGCGGGCAGCGGCAACTGCAGGAGGATGCCGTCGACGCGGGGGTCGGCGTTGAGCTCGTCGATCAGCGCCTCGAGCGCCTGCTGGGTGGTGTCGTCGGGCAGGGCATGGCGGAAGGAGAGCACGCCGGCCTGCTCGCAGGCACGATGCTTGTTGCTGACGTAGACGTGGGAGGCGGGGTCGTCGCCCACCAGGATGACCGCCAGGCCGGGCGTGCGCTTGCCATCGGCCTGGCGCGCCTTGACCTGGCGCGCGACCTGTTGGCGTACCTCGGCAGCAATGGCCTTGCCATCGATGAGTTGGGCGGTCATCGTCTCTCCCCCTGGTGGTGATGAATGGCTGGTGGCGAATGGACGGCAGCGGCGGGTGGCCGCCGGAAGGGTGGTGATTTTCGCATGCCCTGCCCTTCAGGCAAAGCGCTAAAGCCCTGTCAGGTCAGGCGGCTATTGACCGCGAGGGATTCTCGGGTAGAATACGCAGCGCTCGATGAGGCCCGGTGGTGGCATCGAGGCCGTGCGAAGGCCGGCGGGGTGTAGCGCAGTCTGGTAGCGCGCCTGCTTTGGGAGCAGGATGTCGGGGGTTCAAATCCCTCCACCCCGACCACAACATCTTGTTTGTGTTGAATAAATTCAGCGAGCAGGGTTGCGGTCTGGCGTCATTGAACATAGAATGCGCCCATAGCTCAACCGGATAGAGCAACGGCCTTCTAAGCCGTGGGTTGCAGGTTCGAGTCCTGCTGGGCGCGCCATGTTGCGCACCAGCAGCCAGGCCTACGGTTCGAGCAGCAGTCGATATGGTGGATGTAGCTCAGTGGTAGAGCCCCGGATTGTGGCTCCGGTGGTCGTGGGTTCGATCCCCATCATCCACCCCATCTCGACGCTTCTGGTTTGCAGTGGTGGATGTAGCTCAGTGGTAGAGCCCCGGATTGTGGCTCCGGTGGTCGTGGGTTCGATCCCCATCATCCACCCCACTGCACCAGGTTCCGCGTCCCCTGACCTTTACGCCCTCACTCCCTGACAATGCCATCGTTCCGCCATGGATATCCGGCTCCGCCGCGATGTCAATGTCGGTGTGGCCGGAAGGGCGCCGGCGAGTTCGCCGGCTCAGCGTGATCGACTCGCCCCAGCCCTTGCAATGTGGGATGCCGACCCCATCTCCTGAGGGTGTGGCGCTTGCCAGCACAGTGCGGGGTTCTTAAAATCTTTCTTTTACCCATCCACGCATTCAACACAACGCCCCCAGTCGGTAGAGGACTATTCATGCAAGTTTCCGTCGAAGCGACCTCCCAGATCGAGCGCCGTGTCACGTTCCAGGTGCCGGCCGCCGAGGTCGATGAAGCCGTCGAGGCTCGCCTCAAGGACACCGCGAAGAACGTGCGCCTGAACGGCTTCCGCAAGGGCCGGGTGCCCATGTCCGTGGTGCGCCAGCGCTACGGCCGCGACGTGCGCGATGAAGTGGTGGGCGAAGTGATGCGCGAGCGCTACGTCAAGGCCATCACCGAAGAGAGCCTCAATCCCGCCGGCTTCCCGAGCATCGAGGCCAAGGTCAATGAGTCCGGCAAGGATCTGGAGTTCGTGGCCTCGCTCGAGGTCTACCCGGAAATCGAGCTCGCCGCCATCGACGGGGCCGAGGTCGAGCGTCCCGTCGTCGAGGTCACCGATGCCGACGTCGACGAGATGATCGAGACCCTGCGCAAGCAGAACGCCGCCTGGGAGGAGGTCGAACGCGCCGCCCAGGAGGGCGACCAGCTGACCATCGACTTCCAGGGCTTCCTGGGCGACGAGCCCTTCGAGGGCGGCAGTGCCGAGGGGCACGAACTGGTGCTGGGGTCCGGCAGCTTCATCCCCGGCTTCGAGGATCAGCTGGTCGGCGCCGCGGCCGGCGACGAGAAAGTGGTGAACGTCACCTTCCCGGAGGACTACCAGGCCGAGCACCTGGCCGGCAAGGAAGCGACCTTCAAGGTCAAGGTCCACAAGGTGAGCGCCCAGCGGCTACCCGACATCGATGCCGAATTCATCCAGCGCTTCGGGGTCGAAGGAAGTGACATCGAGACGTTCCGCGCCGAGGTCAAGAAGAACATGACCCGCGAGGCCAAGCAGGCCGTCGACAACCGCGTCAAGCAGCAGGTCCTCGAGGCGCTGAAGCAGGCCAACGAGGTGCCGGTGCCGCAGGCGCTGGTGCAGCAGGAAACCGACGCCCTCAAGCGTCAGGCGGCTCAGCAGTTCGGCCTCGGAGAGGATTTCGACGTCTCCCAGCTGCCCAACGAGCTGTTTGCCGATCAGGCCAAGGGCCGGGTGCAGGTGGGGCTGCTGCTGGCAGAAGTGATCAAGGCCGGCGAGCTCGATGCTACCGACGACGAGATCAAGGCGCGCGTCGAGGAACTCGC
Organism: Billgrantia azerbaijanica; assembly: GCA_004551485.1. Taxonomy (GTDB): domain Bacteria; phylum Pseudomonadota; class Gammaproteobacteria; order Pseudomonadales; family Halomonadaceae; genus Halomonas; species Halomonas azerbaijanica. Next base: position 210,689 of record SBLD01000006.1, read on the forward strand.
CGAGCAGTATCAGGAGCCGCAGCAGGTCGTCGACTACTATATGGGCAACGACCAACTGAAGACGCAGGTCAAGTCGTCCATCCTGGAAGAGAAGGCCGTCGAGCAGCTGCTGGGGCAGGCCACCGTCAAGGACGTGACGATGAGCTACCAGGAAGTGCTGGCCGCGGCCCAGCAGCAGCCCGAGGCGGAGGGCGAGGCGGAAGCCGACGCCGAGGCGCAAGAGGGCGACGCCGACAAGGCGTGAGACGTCGGCTGGACGGCCCTTCCGGCGGCGCTGCGAGCGCGCCGGAGGGGCGAGCGCCATCGCTTCCATTCATCGGATGCAAGGACATCAAACTGATGAGTAACGAGTTCGAGATCCGTAATACCGGCGGCCTGGTGCCGATGGTGGTCGAACAGAGCGCGCGCGGCGAGCGGGCCTATGATATCTACTCCCGCCTGCTCAAGGAACGCGTGATCTTCCTGATCGGCCCGGTGGAAGACTACATGGCCAACCTGGTGGTGGCGCAGTTGCTGTTCCTCGAGTCCGAGAACCCGGACAAGGACATCCACCTGTACATCAACTCGCCGGGTGGTGGCGTGACCGCCGGCATGGCGATCTACGACACCATGCAGTTCATCAAGCCCGACGTCTCCACCGTGTGCATTGGCCAGGCGGCCAGCATGGGGGCGCTGCTGCTCACCGGCGGTGCGCCCGGCAAGCGCTTCTGCCTGCCCAACTCGCGGATGATGATCCATCAGCCGCTGGGTGGCTACCAGGGGCAGGCGTCGGACATCGAGATCCACACGCGCGAGATCCTGGGCATCCGCGACAAGCTCAACCGCATTCTGGCGCACCACACCGGTCAGGACATCGATACCATTGCCCGGGATACTGATCGCGACAACTTCATGAGCGGCGCCCAGGCCGCGGAGTATGGCCTGATCGATGCCGTGCTGGATAAGCGGCCGGCATCCTGATAGCGTGAGTTAGACACGCTCCACATACGTGATTACCGGCGGCATCTTGCCGCCGAAGCGACAGAGGTACGCGAATGGCCGACGGCAAAGGCAAGGACGAAGGCGGCAAGCTGCTCTACTGCTCGTTCTGCGGCAAGAACCAGAACGAAGTACGCAAGCTGATTGCCGGACCGTCCGTGTATATCTGCGACGAGTGTGTCGATCTGTGCAACGACATCATTCGCGAGGAAGTTCTCGATGCCGATGCCGAGAGCGACGAGGAGCGCCTGCCCGTTCCGCGCGAGATTCGCCGCACGCTCGATGACTACGTGATCGGTCAGGACCGTGCCAAGACGGTGCTGTCCGTGGCAGTGTACAACCACTACAAGCGGTTGCGCGCCGGTGTGAAGGGCGACGACGTCGAGCTGGGCAAGTCCAACATCCTGCTCATCGGTCCCACCGGCAGCGGCAAGACGCTGCTCGCCGAGACCATGGCGCGCCTGCTCAACGTGCCCTTCACCATCGCCGATGCCACCACCCTCACCGAGGCGGGCTACGTTGGCGAGGACGTCGAGAACATCATTCAGAAGCTGCTGCAGAAGTGTGACTACGACGTCGAGAAGGCGCAGCGTGGTATCGTCTACATCGACGAGATCGACAAGATTTCGCGCAAATCGGACAACCCCTCCATCACCCGTGACGTCTCGGGCGAGGGGGTGCAGCAGGCGCTGCTCAAGCTGATCGAAGGCACTACCGCCTCCGTGCCGCCCCAGGGCGGGCGCAAGCATCCCCAGCAGGAGTTCCTGCAGGTCGATACCGCCAACATCCTGTTCATCGTCGGCGGTGCCTTCGCCGGGCTCGACAAGGTGATCCGGGACCGCGCCGAGAAGGGCGGTATCGGCTTCAACGCCACGGTCAAGAGCAAGGACGAGACCAAGGGCGTGGGTGACCTGCTGCTCGACGTCGAGCCCGAGGACCTGGTCAAGTTCGGCCTGATCCCCGAGTTCGTCGGCCGCCTGCCGGTCATCGCGACCCTCACTGAGCTCACCGAGGATGCGCTGATCCAGATCCTTACCGAGCCGAAGAACTCGCTGGTCAAGCAGTACCAGCGCCTCTTCGACATGGAAGGCGTGGAGCTCGAGTTCCGCGAGGACGCCCTGCGCGCCGTGGCGCGCAAGGCCATGGCGCGCAAGACTGGCGCGCGCGGGCTGCGCTCCATCCTTGAGTCGGTGCTGCTCGACACCATGTACGAGATTCCCTCCATGGAGGGGGTCACCAAGGTGGTCATCGATGCTTCGGTGATCGCCGGGGAGAGCGATCCGCTGCTCATCTATTCGCAGCAGGACCAGCGGGTCGACGGCACCGACGGCTGAGGGGGGCCGTAGCCCCACTCGCAGTCTGGATGCAAGGGGTCGCCTGGGGCGGCCCCTTTGCACGTGTGCCCGGCCCGGGCCTTGCAAAGCGTCCGCTGCGTCCCCATTCCTCCAGTATCCAACCCGATTCGTTTGAGGTACGTCTGCGATGCAGCAGAACCCCAACCAGACCCTGAGTCTGCCCCTCTTGCCTCTGCGCGACGTGGTCGTCTACCCGCAGATGGTGATACCGCTGTTCGTCGGCCGCGAGAAGTCGATCCAGGCGCTCGATGCCGCCATGGCCGCCGACAAGCGCGTGCTGCTGGTGGCCCAGCGCGAGGCCGGCCAGGATGACCCCGGTACCGATGACCTCTTCACCATCGGCACCGTGGCCGAGATCATGCAGTTGCTGAAACTGCCCGACGGCACGGTCAAGGTGCTGATCGAGGGCACGTCCCGTGCCGACCTGCACGCCGTCCATCATACCGACCGTGGCTACAGCCTGGCCGAGGCGGCGCTGCGCGACAGCCTGCCGCTGACCGAGCGCGAGCAGGAAGCACTGGTGCGCGTACTGCTCAACCAGTTCGAGCAGTACGTCAAGCTCTCCAAGAAGGTGCCCAACGAGGTACTCAACTCGCTGTCGGGCATCGAGGACCCGAGCCGCCTGGTGGACACCATCTGTGCCCACCTGTCGCTCAAGATCGACGACAAGCAGCAGTTGCTGGAGATGGATCGCGTGCGCGATCGCATCGAGCACCTGATGGCGCTGATCGAGACCGAGATCGACCTGCTGCAGGTCGAGAAGCGCATCCGGTCGCGCGTCAAGGATCAGATGGAGAAGTCGCAGCGCGAGTACTATCTCAACGAGCAGATGAAGGCCATCCAGAAGGAGATGGGTGAGCTCGAGAACGTGCCCAACGAGGCCGAGAAGTACGAGAAGGCCATCGAAGAGTCCGGCATGCCCAAGGAGGCCCGCGAGAAGGCCAACCAGGAGCTGGGCAAGCTGAAGATGATGTCGCCGAACTCCGCCGAGGCCACGGTGGTGCGTTCCTGGCTTGATTGGCTGATCGCCGTGCCGTGGAAGAAGCGCACACGCGTCAAGCATGACCTGGTACACGCCCACAAGGTGCTCGACGAGGACCACTACGGCCTGGACGAGGTGAAGGAGCGCATCCTCGAGTACCTGGCCGTACAGAAGCGGGTGCGCAAGCTCAAGGGGCCCGTGCTGTGCCTCGTCGGCCCGCCCGGCGTGGGCAAGACCTCCCTGGGGCAGTCCATTGCGCGTGCCACCAATCGCAAGTACGTGCGCCTGGCCCTTGGCGGCGTGCGCGACGAGTCCGAGGTCCGCGGCCACCGGCGCACCTACATCGGCTCCCTGCCGGGCAAGCTGATCCAGCGCATGGCCAAGGCGGGGGTGAAGAACCCGCTGTTCCTGCTCGACGAGGTCGACAAGATCGGCATGGACCACCGCGGCGACCCGGCCTCCGCGCTGCTGGAGGTGCTCGACCCCGAGCAGAACGACAAGTTCAGCGACCACTACCTGGAGCTCGATTACGATCTCTCGGAAGTGCTGTTCATCTGCACTGCCAACTCGATGAACATCCCCGGCCCGCTGCTGGATCGTATGGAGGTCATTCGCCTGCCGGGCTATACCGAGGACGAGAAACTGGCGATCGCCAGGCGCTACCTGGTGCCCAAGCAGCTCAAGGCCAACGGCTTCAAGGACGAGGAGCTGGCGTTCTCCGACGAGGCCCTGCTCGAGCTGATCCGCTACTATTCCCGCGAGGCGGGGGTGCGCGAGCTCGAGCGTCAGATCGCCAAGGTGTGCCGCAAGGTGCTGCGCCAGCGCCTGGAGGGCGAGGAACAGGAAGGCGCCCAGGCGGCGGTGACGCTCTCGGCGGCGGACATCGAGGCGCACGCCGGCGTGCGTCGCTACAGCTACGGCCTCGCCGACCAGGAGGACCAGGTCGGTCGCGTCACCGGGCTGGCGTGGACGTCCGTGGGCGGTGAGCTGCTCAACATCGAATCGGTGGTGACCCCGGGCAAGGGACGCATCAACAAGACCGGGTCGCTGGGCGATGTGATGAAGGAGTCCGTGAGTGCGGCCCTCACCGTGGTGCGTGCGCGGGCCCTCAAGCTGGGGATCGATACTGAGCGCTTCGAGAAGGAAGACCTGCACATCCACGTGCCGGAGGGGGCCACCCCCAAGGATGGCCCCAGTGCAGGTATCGCCATGGTTACGGCCATGGTCTCGGCCTACACCGGACGACCGGTGCGCTGCGACCTGGCGATGACCGGGGAGGTGAACCTGCGCGGCGAGGTCATGCCGATCGGTGGGCTAAAGGAGAAATTGCTGGCGGCCCGCCGCGGTGGTATAAAGTCGGTGCTCATTCCAGAAGAGAATCGTCGCGACCTCAAGGAGGTGCCGGACAACATCAAGGATGTCCTCGACATCCGTCCTGTCCGTTGGATCGACGAAGTCCTGGAGGCCGCGCTGACCGAAAGGGCCGAAGCGAAGAGCGAAGATTCCCGGGCGGAAGAGGCTACTGCTTCGGCTTCGATGATCAGCACGCATTGATCATTTTCCCGCGCCATACCGGAAGAGGAATGCCGGTATGGCGCGGTTTGGCGCCGCAGGTTGCTTGACACATCTTTTACAGCATTGCTATAAACAGCAGCCATGCTGTGATCGCGTTGTTGGCCAAAAGTCGCGCTGATTAGAGCCATTATCTGAAACAGTCAAGGGGTGAAGTGTGAACAAATCCGAGCTGATCGAAGCCATCGCCGCGTCTGCCGATATTCCCAAGGCAGCCGCGACGCGCGCGTTGGACGCGATGGTCGATACCGTCACCGAGAGCCTCAAGAGCGGTGACTCCGTCTCCCTGGTGGGTTTTGGTACCTTCTCCGTCAAGGAGCGCGCGGCGCGCACGGGCCGCAACCCGCAGACCGGCGCACCGATCGAGATCGGCGCTGCCAAGGTGCCGACCTTCAAGGCAGGCAAGGCGCTCAAGGATTCCGTCAACTGAGAATGCCGGCTGGCCGCGTCCTCCGAACGCGGCCGTCGCTCAGGTGGGCAACAGAAAGGCGCATCGCCATGGCGATGCGCCTTTTTAGTGTGGGTGCCCTCCGGCCTTGCCGCCCTGGGGCTCCGCGGCTCGTGCCATGGTCGGAGCGCCGCAGTCATGCGTATAATGGTCGGGATTTCCGTTACTTGAATCACCGAGGCCTGCATGCTGCAAAGTATTCGTGATCGCTCCCGAAGCTGGGGCGCCAAGATCCTCGTCGGTGCCGTGGTGGCGGCGCTGGCCCTGTTCGGTATCGAGTCGCTGGTGGGGCTGTTCAGCAGTGGCAGCGATGACATAGCCAAGGTCAACGGTGAGTCCATCACCCGCCAGCAACTGGAGCTGGAGGTCCAGCGCGCCATTCGCTCGGGCCAGGTGCCGCCGGAGCAGGAACGGGCCCTGCGCGGCGAGATTCTCGACAGCCTGATCGGCGAGCAGCTGATCACGTCCTATGCCGACGACGGTGGCCTCTACCTCTCCGAGGAGCAGGTCGACCAGGTGATCGTGATGCTGCCGGAATTCCAGGATCAGGAGGGGCGCTTCTCGCGCGAGCTGTTCCGCAACCGGCTGGCCAGTGCCGGTTTCACGCCCACCAGCTTCCGCGAAGCGCTCAAGGTGGACATGAAACGCCAGCAGCTGCAGCAGGGAATCACCCTGAGCGATTTCGCCCTGGAAAGCGAGCGCGAACGCCTGGCCGCCCTGCAGCGCCAGAGCCGCAGCTTCCGCTATCACCCCTTGGGTCCCGACGACCTGCCGGCCCCCGTCGAGGTCAGCGAGGCCGAGCTCGAGGCCTACTACGAGTCCCATGCCGACCAGTACCGGCGCCCGGAGCAGGTGCGACTCGAATACGTCATCCTGGATCGCCAGCAGATGGCCGAGGCGCTCGACGTGAGCGACGAAGCGATCCGCGACGCCTGGGAGGCGCGAAGCCGCGAGGCCGACCGGCGCGTCTCCCACATCATGGTGACCTTCGGCGATGAGCGTACCCGCGAGGAGGCTCGGGCGCGGCTGGAAAGCGTTCGCGAGCGACTCGCCGAAGGGGAGTCCTTTGCCGACCTGGCGCTCGAATTTTCCGATGACGCCACCACGGCCGAGCAGGGCGGGGATCTGGGCTTCATCAGCCCCGGCTTCTTTGGCGAGGCCTTCGACGATGCTGCCTTTGGCATCGGGCTCGATCAGGTGTCGGGGATCGTGGAGACGAGCAATGGCCTGCATCTGATCAAGGTCACGGAGCTCGACCTGCCGCCCCTGGAGGAGATGCGCGACGAATTGGCGCGGGAAGTCGCACTGGAGGAGGTCGGCGACGCCTTCAATCGCCGCGAGCAGGCGCTGATCGACGAAAGCTTCGCCGCCGAGGACCTGGCCAGCGTCGCCGAGAGCCTCGACCTGGAGCTGCAGGAGAGCGACTGGGTCTCGCGTGAGGAGGCGAGTGGCGTACTGGCCGAGCCGGGCGTGATGAGTGCGGCGTTCAGCGACGAGGTGCTGGAGGACGGCTACAACAGCGAGGTGATCGAGCTCGATGCCGACCGGCGCCTGGTGCTGCGGGTCAGCGAGCATCGCGACGCTGCCGTGCGTCCCCTGGACGAGGTGCGCGACGAGGTGCGGGCGGCCGTGGAGGCAGGCAAGGTGCGCGATGCGCTCCTCGAGGTGGCGCGTGACCGCGTGGAGCAGCTCCGCAACGGGACCGGCAGCGATATCGAGTGGCAACGGGCCGAGGCGGTGACGCGCCAGGCCGGCGAGGTGCCGTCCTTCATCGTCGAGACGGCCTTCCAGCTGCCACATCCCGCCGGTGATCAGCCGGTCTACGGTCGGGCAAGCAGCGGCGAGCAGGTCGTGCTGATCGCCCTCGATCAGGTCACGGATGGCGAGCCCGACGAACAGGCCGAGGCATTCGTGGCACGCCTCGTCGAGCAGCTGCGCGGCCAGGCCGCGCTGCAGGCGCTGCGCGATCACCTGCGCGACACGGCCGAGATCGAGCGCTACTGAGCGACGGTCACCGTTGCCGCTGGCATGACAAGGGCACCTTCGGGTGCCCTTGGCGTATGTGGCGTGGGGCGAATCCGGCTTATACCGTTATCTTATCTTCATTGCTTTCATGAACCTGCAACGATGGTCTGGCTCGGACGACAGACTGGGTGTTATGTTATAACACTATTCAGGTCGGACAAAGGAGGGCGACGTGACCCGAGCCCCACTCGTCAACGTGCCGGTGCATCTCGTCACCGGCTTTCTCGGCAGCGGCAAGAGCAGCCTGATCCGTGGCCTGATCGCGCAGAAACCGGCCCGGGAGACCTGGGCCGTGCTGATCAACGAGTTTGGCCAGGTGGGGATCGACCAGGCCATGTTCGATGCGCAGAGCGGGGTGGTGGTGAAGGGGCTGCCCGGCGGCTGCCTGTGCTGCCAACTGGCCTTCGTGCTCCAGGCGACGCTGGTCAACCTGCTGCACCGTCACCGTCCCGACCGGCTGATCATCGAGCCGTCCGGGCTCGGCCATCCGGCGGGGCTGCTCGACGTGTTGCGCGGCGAGGCCTTCCAGGACGTACTCGACATTCGCGACATCATCGCCGTGCTCGACCCACGACGCCTCGACGAGCCGCGCGTGCGCGACCACGAAACCTTTCGCGACCAACTGGCCATGGCGGATGCCATGGTGCTGACCATGGGGGACCTGGCGAGTGCGGCGCAGCTCGAGGCGGGGCGGCGCTGGGCGGCGGGGCACTGGCCACCGCCCAAGTGGGTCGCCGAGGCGGAGCAGGGACGGCTGCCGCTCTCGCTGCTGCTGGAGGGGGAGTCCCGCACCGCCGTGCGTGGCGCCGAGCCCGGCAGCGTCGCCCATCGCGCCCTGCGCGAGGCGGCAGGGCGCGTGGTGCAGCTGGACGACTTCGCCCTGGCGGTGCCGCCGCGTGGGCAGCCGCGGTGCGAGGCGGGGGAGGCGCTGGGCTACGCGACGCTGGGCTGGCGCTGGCATCCCGATGACGTCTTCGACCTGGATGCGTTGAGCCACCGCCTGGACGGGTTGCCCGGCGGAGTGAGAGCCAAGGGGGTGTTCCACACCGCGGATGGCTGGAAGCTCTACAACCGCAGCGGCGGTGCCATCGAGTTGCGCCCCAGCCAGTGGCGCCAGGATTCCCGGCTGGAACTGATCGCCCCGGCGGGGGCGCTGCCCGAGGCGGCCGCGATGGAGGCGGCGTTGGCGGGCTGCCTGGTGACGGGTGCGTCCTGAGTCAGAGCGGGAAGGGGCGCAGCTCGGGGGCCTGGCCACTCGCGACGACGATCTCCCAGCCCTGCTCGGCGGTCCAGTCGCCGAGGACATAGCGCCGGGCCGGCCGGCCGCCAAGATCGAGGGCATGCACGGCGGGACGGTGGGTGTGACCGTGGATCAGGGTGCTCACCCCGTGCGCCCGCATGATGCGGGCCACCTCGTCCGGCGTGACGTCCATGATCGCCTCGGCCTTGTTGGAGGTCGCCTCTCCCGACTGCTCGCGCAGGGAGCGGGCCAGCGCCAGGCGGTCGGGAACCGGCAGGGCGAGGATCTGCTGCTGCCAGGCCGGGTTGCGGGCCTGGGTGCGGAAGGCCTGGTAGGTGGTGTCGCGGGTGCACAGGCTGTCGCCGTGCATCAGCAGCACCGGCTCGCCGCCAAGTTCCACCACGCTGGGGTCGGGCAGCAGGGTGGCGCCCGCCTCGGCGGCGAAGCGCTCGCCGAGCAGGAAGTCGCGATTGCCGTGCATCAGGTAGAGGGCGGTGCCGGCATCGCTCAGGCGGCGCAGGGCGCTGACGACCCGCGTCGCCAGCTCGGCGTTGCCGGTCGGGTCGGCGTCTCCCAGGTCGAGCAGGTCGTCGCCGATCCAGGCATCGAAGAAATCGCCGAGGATGTAGAGGGCCGCAGCGCCGTGGGCGCGGCGCTCGAGCCAGTCGAGAAAGCGCGCGCCGAGCTCGGGGTCGCCGGGGTGCAGGTGCAGGTCGGAAATCAGCAGGGTCGTCATGGGCCTTGTCTCGCGGGGCGCGTGCCGTGGCAGGGCGGGGCGTTGAACGAAAGCGCCCGCCGGAGGGCGGGCGCGAATGGCTCAGCTGTCGCTGCCCGGCTCGGCGACATAGGCGTGCTGGATGACGACGTCCTCGGCCGGCACGTCGGCGTGCATGCCGCGCCGCGTGGTCGGCACGGCCTTGATCTTCTCGACGACGTCCATGCCCTCGACCACCCGGCCGAACACGCAGTAGCCCCAGCCCTGGATGGATTTGCCGCTGTGGTTGAGGAAATCGTTGTCGGCCACGTTGATGAAGAACTGGGCGGTGGCCGAGTGCGGATCCTGGGTGCGCGCCATGGCCAGGGTGCCGACGCCGTTCTTCAAACCATTGTCGGCCTCGTTCTCGATGGGGTCGCGGGTGGGCTTCTGGTTGAAGTCGGTGTCGAAGCCGCCGCCCTGCACCATGAAGCCGTCGATCACGCGGTGGAAGAGGGTGCCGTCGTAGAAGCCATCGCGGACGTACCGTTCGAAGTTGTCGGCCGTCTTCGGTGCCTTGTCATGGTCGAGCTCGACGTGGATGTCGCCGAAATTGGTCTGCAGAATGATCATCGATGGTTCCTGTGCGCCAGAACATGGGGCTGAGGGACGCGCCTTGGCGCTGCCCGTTGCCGTGGCGCTATAATAGCGGTTTTGCATCGAGACGCGAAACCGAGCCGCGGCGGCAGAGATCGCTGCCGGGCGCGTTTCCTTGCATTCACAGGCCCGCGAATCAACCAGAGGTTGCTGCATCCACATGACCACCGAAACCGCCAGCGCGCCGAATTTCATTCGCAATCAGATTCAGGAGGAGATCGAGGCCGGACGCAGCGGCAAGATCGTGACCCGCTTCCCGCCGGAGCCCAACGGCTTCCTGCACATCGGCCATGCCAAGTCGATCTGCCTGAATTTCGGCTTGGCCGAGCAGTTCGGTGGCGACTGTCATCTGCGCTTCGATGACACCAACCCGGCGAAGGAGGAGCAGGCCTACATCGACGCCATCAAGGCCGACGTCAGCTGGCTGGGCTTCGAGTGGGCGGGCGCCGTGCGCTTCGCCTCCGACTATTTCGACCAGCTCTACGCCTGGGCGCAGCACCTGGTGCGCGAGGGCAAGGCCTACGTCGACGACCTCTCGCCGGACGAGATCCGCGAGTACCGCGGCACCCTCACCGAGCCGGGACGCCCCAGCCCGTGGCGCGAGCGCAGCGTCGCCGAGAACCTCGATCTGCTCGAGCGCATGCGCGTCGGCGAGTTCGCCGAGGGCGAGAAGGTGCTGCGGGCCAAGATCGACATGGCCGCGCCCAACATCAACCTGCGCGACCCCATCCTCTACCGCATCCGCCACGCCAGCCATCACCAGACCGGTGATGCGTGGAAGATCTACCCCTCCTACGACTTCGCCCATGGCCAGTCGGATGCCATCGAAGGGGTGACGCACTCCATCTGCACCCTGGAGTTCGAGGATCACCGGCCGCTCTACGAGTGGTTCCTGGACAACCTGCCGGTACCGGCAAAGCCGCGGCAGATCGAGTTCGCGCGGCTCAACATGAACTACACCCTCACCTCCAAGCGCAAGCTCAAGCTGCTGGTGGACAAGGGCATCGTCGACGGCTGGGACGACCCGCGCCTGCCGACCCTCTCCGGGATGCGCCGGCGCGGCTATACCCCGGCGTCGGTCCGCAGGTTCTGCGAGATGATCGGCGTCACCCGCGCCGACGGCGGCCTGGTCGACATCGCCATGCTCTACCACGCCATCCGCGCCGACCTCGAGGACAACGCGCCGCGCGCCATGTGCGTGCTGAAGCCGCTCAAGGTGGTACTGAGCAACGTGCCCGAGGAGTTCGAGGAGGTCTACGAGGTCCCCGGCCACCCGGCGCGGGAGGACATGGCCGTGCGCCGCGTGCCCTTCACCCGCGAGATCTATATCGACCGCGACGACTTCATGGAGGAGCCGCCGAAGAAGTTCTTCCGCCTGGCGCCGGGCAAGGAGGTGCGGCTGCGCAACAGCTACGTGATCCGCTGCGACGAGGTGGTGAAGGACGACGCCGGCGAGATTGCTGAGCTGCGCTGCTCGGTGGACTTCGACACCCTGGGCAAGAATCCCGAGGGGCGCAAGGTCAAGGGCGTGATCCACTGGGTCAGCGCCGCCCATGGCGTGCCCATGGAGGTACGCCTGTACGACAACCTCTTCCAGGTCGAGCAGCCCGACAAGGACAAGGACGCCGATTTCCTCGAGCACCTGAATCCCGAGTCGCTGGTCACCGTGCAGGCCGTCGGCGAGCCGAGCCTGGCCGACGCCGCCCCCGAGTCGCGCTTCCAGTTCGAGCGAGTCGGCTACTTCTGCGCCGACCGCCATGCCTGTCGCGAGGGCAAGCTGGTCTTCAACCGCACCGTGGGGCTCAAGGACAGCTGGGCCCGAATCCAGAAGAAAGACGGCCACAAGAAGGGCTGACATGCAGATCTACAACACGCTGACGCGTCGCAAGGAAACCTTCTCCCCCATCGAGCCGGGCAAGGTCCGCATGTACGTCTGCGGCATGACCGTCTACGACTACTGCCACCTCGGCCATGCCCGGGTGATGGTGGCCTTCGACGTCATCACCCGCTACCTGCGCTGGCGCGGTTACGACGTCGACTACGTGCGCAACATCACCGACATCGACGACAAGATCCTGCGTCGCGCCGAGGAGAACGATGAAACCATCACCGCCCTCACCGAGCGCATGATCGCCGCCATGCACGAGGACGAGGCGCGGCTGGGCGTGCTGCGCCCCGATCACGAGCCGCGCGCCACGCGCCACGTGGGCGACATCATCGCCATGATCGAGACGCTGGTCGACAAGGGCTACGCCTACGCCGCCGACAACGGCGACGTCTACTACCGCGTGCGTCGCTTCGCCGACTACGGCAAGCTCAACAACCGCGACCCCGACGAGATGCGCGCCGGGGCGCGCGTGGAGGTGGACGAGCACAAGGAGGACCCGCTGGACTTCGTACTGTGGAAGGCGGCCAAGGCCGGCGAGGCGAGCTGGCCCTCGCCCTGGGGCGAGGGGCGCCCCGGCTGGCACATCGAGTGCTCCGCCATGTCCAAGTGCTGCCTGGGCGAGACCTTCGACATCCACGGCGGCGGTCCCGATCTCACCTTCCCCCATCACGAGAACGAGATCGCCCAGAGTGAGGCGGCCAACGACAAGCCCTTCGTCAACACCTGGATGCACGCCGGGGCGGTACGCGTCAACCAAGAGAAGATGTCCAAGTCGCTCGGCAACTTCTTCACCATCCGCGAGGTGCTCGAAGTCCACGACCCGGAGGTGGTGCGCTACCTGCTGGTGGCGAGCCACTACCGTAGCCCCATCAACTATGCGCCGGAGTCGCTCCTGGAGGCGCGCCGCTCGCTGGAGCGCTTCTACACGGCCCTCGAGGGCGTCACGCCGACCGACGGGAGCGTGGACGGGCGCTTCGCCGAGCGCTTCGTTGCGGCGATGGACGACGACTTCAATACCCCCGAGGCGCTCTCGGCGCTCTTCGAGCTGGTACGCGAGCTAAACCGGGCCAAGCAGGAGGCGCCCGAGCAGGCGCCGGCGCTGGCCTTCGAGCTCAGGCGCCTGGCAGGCGTGCTGGGGCTGCTCGGCCAGGAGCCGTCACGCTTCCTCCAGGGGGGCGCGACGGCGCTGCCGCTGCCGGAGGCCGAGATCGAGGCGAAGATCGCTGCGCGCGCCGAGGCCAAGCGGGCCCGGGACTTCGCCACCGCGGATGCCATTCGCGACGAGCTGGCCGCGCTCGGCATCCTGCTCAAGGATTCTCGGGAGGGGACACGCTGGGTGTACGAGCCGCCCGCCGGCGAGGGCGAGTGATGGCGGCCGCCCGGGCCGTCATGGCGCGGGCGGCAGCGGGATCTGCAGTGGCCAGGCGTCGCTCACCACGAACAGCCTATCGGTGATGTCGCCGGTGGCGAGCGCCACCTGCACGGGCGTGGCAGGGCCGGCGAAGTGCTGGGCCAGCCGTGCCTCCAGGTCGCGCAACCGCGTGAAGGCGTGCCTGCGCGGCGGGGCCAGCCAGTGAGGCTTGGCCAGCCAGGCGGCGCGGGTCGTGCGCGGCAGGACGTCGCGCAGGTCGCGCCACTCCCCCCAGGGTACCCAGCGCCCGCGCCAGTGGCCCGGTGCGCTGCCGCGTGGGGCGGGCAGCGCCTGGCGCCACGGCTGGAAGAGCACGCCGGGCATGGCCAGCCGGCGCAGGATCGGTTGCTTCGCGTCCAGGTGGGCGAGGTGCGGGGCGAGTTCGAGGCGGATCGCCTCGCGCGTCTCGGCCTGGTCGGTCAGCGTGAGCTGGTGGCGGCGCAGGTGGGCGAGCTTGCTGGCCAGGCTGTCGGCGCCGCCGGGGCCGATCCAGCGGGCCGGGGCGGCGGCATCGCCGGGGCCTTCCGGCAGTCCCAGGTAGAACTTGATCGCCACCTCCAGGTGGATCAGCGTCTTCCGGTCCCGTTGACGGTAGAGCAGGTCCAACTCGCCCAGGGTGAGCTTGCCGCGGTGGACCCTGAGATTGTGGGCCAGCAGGCAGGTGCCCGGCGCGCGGTCGAGCAGGAACTGCCAGAGGCGTTCGTGATAGAGGCCCATGCGGCCGTTCACGGTGTCGCCGACCCGCCGCTCGAGCGCCTCGGGGGCCGCTTCGAGGTCGTCGAAAAAGGCGGTGAGGCGGGCGGGGTCGCCGAGCCCCAGCTCGTCGCGACTCGGGCGGCCCGGCCAACTGGCGTCGACCAGGTCCGGTGCGAGCAGCAGCCACGCCAGGTCCCTCACCAGGGGGTGATGGCAGCGGGCGAGCAGGGCATCGGCGGTGGCATCGGGCATGGTGGCAAGCGCGGCGTTGAGATCGGCGTCTGACAGCCAAACTGTACACGCCTTATACTCTGCGTACATTCCCAACCAACGGGTGGTGACGATGAACCGCACCCTGTCCGGCCTGGCGGCGTTGGCCGCCGGCTCCCTGCTCACGCTCTCCTTCGCCCACGCCGTCGAGCCCGTGGTGGTCGCCTCCAAGATCGACACCGAGGGCTCGGTGCTGGGACAGCTGATCCTGCAGCGGTTGGAGGCGGCCGGCATCGAGACCGAGGACCGGCTGCAGCTGGGCGGTACCAGCATCGTGCGCGAGGCACTGCTGGCCGGGGAGATCGACATCTACCCCGAGTACACCGGCAACGGCGCCTTCTTCTTCGACATGACCGGCAGCGACGTCTGGCACGACGCCGATAAGGCGCTGGCCACGGTGCGTGAGCGCGATGCCGAGAACGGCCTGGTGTGGCTCACCCCCGCCGATGCCAACAACACCTGGGCGATGAGCGTGCGGGCCGACCTGGCCGAGGAGCACGACCTCCACACGCTCGAGGACCTGGCCGGCTACCTGGCCGACGGTGGCGAGTTCAAGTTCGCCGCCAGCGCCGAGTTCGTGGAGTCCCCGCAGGCCCTGCCGGCCTTCCAGGAGGCCTACGGTTTCGAGCTCTCCGCCGAGCAGCTGCTGGTCCTTTCCGGCGGCAACACGGCCGCCACCATGCGCGCCGCCGCCCAGCGGACGAGCGGCGTGAATGGCGCCATGACCTACGGCACCGACGGTGGTCTCGGCGCCCTGGGGCTGGTGGTGCTGGACGACACCCAGGGCGTGCAGCCCGTCTATCAGCCGGCCCCGGTCGTCCGCGAGTCGGTGCTCGAGGCGCACCCGGAGATCGAGACGCTGCTCGAACCGGTCTTCCGCGCCCTCGACCTCGAGACCCTGCAGCGGCTCAACGGCGAGGTGGCGGTGAACGGGGTCGACCCGCGCCGGGTGGCGGCGGAGTTCCTCGCCGATCTCCAGGCAGCGGAGTAGGGCGTGGGGCAGGGAAGGCCGGTACCCAATGTCGTCTTGATCGCGCTGCTGCTCGCTGGTGTGGTCGCCTGGCTGACCCTGCCGGCCGTCAGCGTCGCCCCCAATCGCATCGTTCCCGGCACGCCCCTGCTTGCCCAGGAGGCGCTTGGCTGGGGCGTCACCCTGCCGGCGCTGGTGCCGATGCTCGCCGTGGTCGTGCTCGGCTGGCGGCCCGAGCCGGCTCGGCTGCGCCTGGCCCTGGCGCTGGTCGTGGCGCTGCTGGCCGCCATGCCACTGTGGCTCTCCGCCGCCGCGGCGGCGCTGGTCGAGGCAGCCCAGGCCCGGCTCGGCATCGGCGCGGCCCTGTGGCTGCTGCTGTTCCTGTGGTTGCTGGCACTGATCGAGCTGCGCGCCCGCCTCGCGTTGCCGCGCCCCCTCGGTTGGGCACTGCTGCTGCCGGTGCTGCTCGCCTGGTGGGGCTGCCTGTCGCTGTGGCTGGCGCCACTCGCCCTCTACCGCGAATACCAGGGGCGCAGCGACCAGTTCCTGGACGCGATCGGACAGCACCTCGCCCTGGTCGGGGCGGCCGTGGGCGCGGCGCTGGTGCTCGGCGTGGGGCTGGCGCTCGCCATGCGCCGCTACGCCGGCCTGCGCCGTGCCGGTTTCGGGGTGCTGAACTTCCTGCAGACCATCCCCAGCATCGCCCTGTTCGGCCTGCTGCTGGCGCCGCTCGCTTGGCTCTCGGCGCGCTTCGACTGGCTGGCGGCGCTGGGGGTGAGCGGGATCGGGTGGGCCCCGGCCTGGCTGGCGCTGCTCGGCTACAGCTTGCTGCCCATGGTACGCAACACCTTCGTGGCGCTGGATGAGGTCGACCCCGCGGTGATCGAGTCGGCGCGCGGCATGGGCATGAGTCGCCGCCAGGTGTTTCTCCAGGTGCGCCTGCCGCTGGCCCTGCCGGTGGTGCTCGAGGGCATTCGCATCACCACCGTGCAGGCGGTCGGCCTCACGGCCGTGGCCGCCCTGATCGGTGCCGGTGGGCTCGGCACCTTCGTCTTCCAGGGACTGGGGCAGGCCGCCATGGACTTGGTCCTGCTGGGGGCGCTGCCGATCATCGCCCTGGCGTTGATCGCCGATGCCCTGCTCAGCGCCCTTGCCGATTGTCTGCGTCAGGGAGGAGCGACGTGATCGAGCTGTTCGAGGTGACCAAGCGCTTCGGCGAGGAGGTGGCGGTCGACGGCATCTCGCTGCGGGTGGAGAAGGGCGAGCTGTGCGTGCTGGTCGGCACCTCCGGCTGCGGCAAGTCCACCACCCTGCGCATGATCAACCGCCTCATCGAGCACAGCGACGGGGAGATCCACCTGAACGGCCAGCCGGTGCGCACCTTCGACGAGGTCGCGCTGCGCCGGCGTATCGGCTACGTGATCCAGAGCACCGGGCTCTTTCCCCACTGGACGGTGGCGCGCAACATCGGCCTGGTGCCGCGGCTGCTGAAGTGGCCCCGGGGCGAGGTGCGCGAGCGGGTCGAGGCGCTGATGGCGCTGCTCGGCCTGCCGGTGGCCGAGTTCGCCGACAAGTACCCCCACCAGCTCTCCGGCGGCCAGGCGCAGCGCGTCGGCGTGGCGCGGGCGCTGGCGGCCGACCCCGAGATCCTGCTGATGGACGAGCCCTTCGGCGCGCTCGATCCCATCACCCGCGAGGCGCTGCAGCACGAGCTGCTCGACCTCCAGGCGCGCCTGCACAAGACCATCGTCTTCGTTACCCACGACATGGACGAGGCGCTGCGCCTGGCCGACCGGCTGGTGGTGATGCGCCAGGGCCGCATCGTCCAGCAGGGGCCGCCCCTCGAGCTGCTGCACGAGCCGGTGGACGACTTCGTGGCCTCCATGCTCGGCGGAGAGGAGCGTGGCCTCAAGGAAGCCGCCCTGACGCGGGTGCGCGACCGCATGCTGCCGCTCGGGCCGCGCCTGCTCGCCCACGAGCGCGTGGCGGCACAGGCGCCGCTCCACCAGGCGTTGTCGCTGATGCTGTGGCACCGCGTCGATCGCCTCACCGTCGTCGATGACGACGACATTCCCATCGGCGAGCTCTCGCTGCGTCGGCTGGTGGGGAGCAAGTCATGAGCACGGCCGGAAGCGGTGCGGTGCGCCTTCGCGCGCTGCCCGGCTGGCTGGGGCCGCTGGGCTGGTTGGTGCTGCTGCTGGCGCTGAGCCTGGGCATGGGCTGGCTCGAGGGGCTACTGCGCCTGGTCGAGCCGGACAGCCGCCAGGTGCTCTATGCGCGGGCGAGCTTTCTCGCACTGCTCGGCCAGCACGTACTGGTGGTCGGGGTGGCGTCGCTGGCCGCGGTGCTGCTCGGCGTGGGCGGGGCGCTGGCGGTGACGCGACCCGCCGGTCGCGACTTCCTGCCGCTGGTCAGCCAGCTCGCCTCCATCGGCCAGACCTTTCCCCCGGTGGCGGTGCTGGCCCTGGCGGTGCCGGCGCTGGGCTTCGGCACCCTGCCGATCATCGTGGCGCTGCTGCTCTATGGCCTGCTGCCCATCGTGCGCAACACCCTGGCCGGCATCCAGGGCATCGACCCCGACGTGCACGAGGCGGCGCGCGGCATGGGCATGACCCGCGGCCAGATCCTGCGTCAGGTGGAGCTGCCGCTGGCTGCGCCGGTGATCCTCGCCGGGGTGCGTACCTCGGTCACCATCAACGTCGCCACCGCCGCCATCGGCGCCACCGTCGGGGCCAGCAACCTGGGCGACCCGATCATCTCCGGCATCGTCAACGGCAACACCGCCTACGTGCTGCAGGGTGCGCTGCTCATCGGGCTGCTGGCGATCACCGTGGACAGCGCCTTCGAGCGCCTGCAGCGCCGGGTGGGGCGCCGCGGAGTACAGTGACTTCGGAGGGGATGCCAAGGCGGATATTTTACGTTAACGTCAACTGTCGTATTATCGCCGCTGCGTTGGAGCGAACCTCTGGCGCACCGCTACATTAGAGACAACACTGCCCTCACGAGGGGCGGTATTTCCTGCCACCACCCAAGGATCAGGAAGATGACAACAACAGAAGACGTCCATGCGCTGGCCTTCATGACCGGCGACGAGTTCCATATCCCGACCTATCGGCTGCTCCAGCAGGACGGCACGCTGTTCGAGGGAGCCGACGTCCCCGACCTCGACCAGGACCAGGAGAAGGCGCTGCGCATCTACCGCGCCATGCTGGTCACGCGCGTGCTCGACGAGCGCATGATGGCGGCCCAGCGCCAGGGGCGGCTCTCCTTCTACATGCAGTGCACGGGCGAGGAGGCCGCGGTGATCGGTGCCGCGGCGGCGCTGGACGATGCCGACATGATCATGGCGCAGTATCGCGAGCAGGGCGCCCTGGCCTACCGCGGCTTCACCTACGACGAGTTCATGAACCAGCTGTTCGGCAACGAGCTCGACTACGGCAAGGGTCGCCAGATGCCGATCCACTACGGTTCGCGCAAGCTGCACTACATGACCATCTCCTCGCCGCTGGCGACGCAAATTCCCCAGGCGACGGGCTACGCCTACGGCCAGAAGATGGCCGGAGAGGGCCACTGCACCATCACCTTCTTCGGTGAGGGTGCCGCCTCGGAAGGCGACTTCCACGCCGCGCTCAACATGGCCGCGGTGCACGAGGTGCCGGTGATCTTCTTCTGCCGCAACAACGGCTATGCCATCTCCACGCCGGCCCACGAGCAGTTCGCCGCCGACGGCATCGCCCCGCGCGCTTTCGGCTACCGCATGCACGTCATCCGCGTCGACGGCAACGATATCCTCGCCGTCTACCGTGCCACCCAGGCGGCGCGCGCCATTGCCGTGGAGAAGAACCAGCCGGTGCTGATCGAGGCGATGACCTATCGGCTCGCCGCCCACTCCTCCTCGGACGACCCCTCCGGTTACCGCTCGCGCAAGGAGGAGGACGCCTGGCGCGAGAAGGACCCCATCCTGCGCATGCAGCGCTGGCTGACCGCCAAGGGCTGGTGGAGCGACGACGAGGAGAAGGCGCTCCAGGAGAGCCTGCGCCGTGAGGTGCTGGAGACCCTGAAGCGCGCCGAGAAGCGCCCGCCACCGCCCATAGACAGCCTGGTCAGCGACGTCTACGCCGATGTCACCCCAGCCCTGCAGCACCAGCTCGATGCCCTCAAGCGCCACATCCGGCGCTATCCCGACGAGTATCCCAAGGGGGCGCGGTCGCTCGACCCCGATGTGCGCGCCGAGGGGGCCGCCGACAAGCCGGCCGATGACGAGCAGGGAGGAGCCTGAGATGCCGACCATGAACATGCTGCAGGCGATCAACAACGCCCTGGATATCGCCATGGCCGAGGACGAGCGGGTGATCTGCTTCGGTGAGGACGTGGGCGTCTTCGGCGGGGTCTTCCGTGCCACCAGCCACCTGCAGGAGCGCTACGGCAAAGCGCGCTGCTTCAACACGCCGCTGGTGGAGCAGGGCATCATCGGCTTCGCCAACGGCCTGGCCGCCCAGGGTTCCGTGCCGGTGGCCGAGATCCAGTTCGCCGACTACATCTTTCCGGCCTTCGACCAGATCGTCAACGAGACGGCCAAGTTCCGCTACCGCTCCGGCGACCTGTTCAACGTCGGCGGCCTGACCATCCGCACGCCCTACGGCGGCGGCATCTCCGGCGGCCACTACCACTCCCAGTCGCCCGAGGCCTACTTCGCGCACACGCCCGGCCTCAAGGTCGTGGTGCCGCGCAACCCCTATCAGGCCAAGGGCCTGCTGCTGGCGTCGATCCGCGACCCGGACCCGGTGCTCTTCTTCGAGCCCAAGCGGCTCTACCGCGCCTCCACCGGCGAGGTGCCGGAGGGCGACTACCAGCTGCCCATCGGCGAGGCCGAGGTGACCAAGGAGGGCACGGACGTCACCGTGCTCGGCTGGGGGGCGCAGATGGAGGTGATCGACCGCGCGGTGGAACTCGCCGAGAAGGCGGGCATCTCCTGCGAGGTCATCGACCTGCGCTCGATCCTGCCGTGGGACGAGGACACCGTGGCGGAGTCGGTGCTCAAGACCGGCCGGCTGCTGATCACCCACGAGGCGCCGCGCACCGGCGGCTTCGCTGGCGAGATCGCCGCAGCCATCCAGGAGCGCTGCTTCCTGTACCTGGAGTCACCCATCGCGCGGGTGACCGGCCTGGACACACCCTTCCCACTGACGCTGGAGAAGGAGTACATGCCGGATCACCTCAAGGTCTACGAGGCCATCCGCGCGAGCGTGGAATTCTGACGACCGGTATCAGGACAGGAGACGCAAGATGAGTGATTTCATGCTGCCCGATATCGGCGAAGGTATCGTGGAGTGCGAGGTTGTCGAATGGCGTGTCGCCGAGGGCGACGTCATCGAGGAGGACCAGCCGGTGGTCGAGGTGATGACCGACAAGGCGCTGGTCGAGATCACCGCCCCCGAGGCGGGGCGCATCACCAGGCTCCACGTGCCCAAGGGCGAGGTGGCCAAGGTGCACGCGCCGCTGTTCGCCTACGAGCCGGCGGACGCGAAGCGCGAGGAGGTGGCCAAGGAAGCAGCGGCGCCCGATCGGGCACCGGCTCCGGAACCGGCAGCGCCGACGGGGGGCGGGGCGCCGGCTGGCGCGGCCAAGGACTTCATCCTCCCCGATATCGGCGAGGGCATCGTCGAGTGCGAGGTGGTCGAGTGGCGCGTGGTCGAGGGCGATCACATCGCCGAGGACCAGCCGGTGGTCGACGTCATGACCGACAAGGCGCTGGTCGAGATCACCGCCCCGGAAGGCGGGCGTGTCAGCCGGCTCCACGTGCCCAAGGGCGAGGTGGCCAAGGTGCACGCGCCGCTCTTCGCCTATGTGCCGGACAGCGCCGAGGCGCCGGCGAGCGACGCGTCGGTGCGTCCCGAGCCGGCGCGCCCCGAACCCGCCGCGGCTCCACGGCAGCCGGTGGCCGAGCCGCGCAGTGCCGCCGGGAAGGGGCCCTATGGGCGCATTCCTGCGTCGCCGGCGGTGCGGCGCCTGCTGCGCGAGCACGGCCTGGCGCTGTCGGCGGTACCCGGTACCGGCAAGCAGGGCCGGGTGCTCAAGGAGGACGTGCTGCGCTACCTGGAGCAGGGCACGGCCCCGGCTGCCGCGGCGGACCGGACCGACGCCGCGACGCCCGCACCCACCGCGGCCGGCGGTGAGGGCGAGGTGCGCGTGGAGCCGCTGCGCGGCGTGCGCGCGGTGATGGCGCGGCGCATGGTGGAGTCGGCGAGCACCATCCCGCACTTCCAGTACGGCGAGGAGATCGACGTCACCGAGCTGCTGGCGCTGCGCGAACGCCTCAAGCCGCAGGCGGAGGCGCAGGGCACGCGCCTCACCCTGATGCCCTTCTTCATGAAGGCGATCGCGCTCGCCGTGCGCGAGCAGCCGATCCTCAACGCGCGGCTCAACGACGAGGCCAGCGAGATCCACTACCTCTCCGCGGTCAACGTGGGCATGGCGGTGGACAGCCGGGCGGGACTGCTGGTGCCCAACGTCAAGGGCGTGGAGCGCCGCACTCTGCTCGACGTGGCCCGCGAGGTCGAGCGGCTGACCGCCGCGGCCCGCGACGGGCGGGTGGATCAGGCCGACCTCAAGGGAGGCACCATCAGCATCTCCAACATCGGGGCGCTGGGCGGCACCTACGCGGCGCCGATCATCAACGCTCCGGAGCTCGCCATCGTCGCCATCGGCAAGAGCCAGTGGCTGCCGCGCTTCGATGCCCAGGGCGAGGTGACCCGCCGGGCGATCATGACCATCACCTGGGCAGGCGATCACCGTGTCATCGACGGTGGCACCATCGCGCGCTTCTGCAACGCCTGGAAGGGCTATCTCGAGGCACCGGAGACGATGCTCCTGCACCTGGGCTGAGCCGCTCCCGCGACCATGGCTGCCGGTCGGCGCCATGGTCGCGGCCCACCGCCCGCGTGATGTCCGACCACGCTGCCTGCTGAAAGCCGAAGGTTAATTTCCTTGCTTATCTGGTAGCGACTTCTATCTTTCTCTTTGCGACAACTTCAAGCCTGATGCGGATCGGATGACGCACCTCGCCGACGGCGGAAGAGCGAGACATCCGACCCCGTCATTCAAGACGCCAGCACGCACGCCACGGCATCAATGCCGGGATGGCCGGACCCCCTTTTGTCTTCGGCAGCGCAGGCCTTCCCGGTTCACAGGAGGGGCGTTGCATGAAGGTTGCATTCCAGCAAAGACAAGACTTTGGAGAGGATCCGCTGGCCTGTCGCGAGACAAGCCACTACCAGCGGGAGTACATCGAGGGCTTCGTCAACAAGTGGGACGAGTTGATCGACTGGGAGAGTCGGGCGCGTAGCGAAGGGCGCTTTTTCATCGACATGCTCCGCGAGCATGGCGTTCGCCGCGTGCTGGACGTGGCGGCCGGCACGGGCTTCCATTCGGTGCGGCTTATCGAGGCGGGCTTCGAGGTCGTGAGTGCCGATGGCAGTCCCGAGATGCTGGCCAAGGCCTTCGCCAACGGGCGGGCGCATGGCCACATCCTGCGCACCGTGCACGTGGACTGGCGCTGGCTCACGCGCGACATCCACGACCACTACGACGCCATCATCTGCCTCGGCAACTCCTTCACCCACCTGTTCGCCGAACATGACCGGCGCAAGGCGCTGGCCGAGTTCTACGCCACCCTCCGCCACGACGGGCTGCTGGTCCTCGATCAGCGCAACTACGATGCCATCCTCGACGTGGGCTACTCGTCCCGGCATACCTACTACTACTGCGGTACCCATGTCTCCGTTCGCCCCGAGTACGTGGACACCGGCCTGGCCCGCTTCCGCTATGCCTTCCCGGACGACTCCGTCTACCACCTGAACATGTTCCCGCTGCGCAAGGGGTACACCCGGCGTTTGCTGGAGGAAGTGGGGTTCCAGCGGGTAGATACCTACGGGGACTTCCAGGAAACCTACCGCGAGGCACAGCCGGACTTCTTCATCCATGTGGCCCACAAGCGCTACCGGGAGGCAGAGACATGAACAAGGTAATGGAGCGAGACTATGCGACCGCGATGGCGACGGCGCGCGACTACTACAACAGCGAGGATGCCGACAACTTCTACACCCTGGTCTGGGGAGGCGAGGACATCCATGTCGGTCTCTACCACCACCCCCGGGAGGCGGTCTTCGATGCCAGCCGGCGCACCGTCGCCGAGATGGCCCGGCGTCTGCCGCGGCTGACCGCCGAAACCCGGGTCCTGGACATCGGCGCCGGCTACGGTGGCTCGGCGCGTTTCCTGGCTCGTGAGTTCGGCTGCCCGGTGACGGCGCTCAACATCAGCGAGCGCGAGAACGAGCGCGGCCGGCGGATGAACCGCGAGCAAGGCGTGGACCGTCTGGTGACGATCATCGACGGCAGCTTCGAGGCGCTGCCCTTCGGAGACCGCGCCTTCGACGTGGTGTGGTCTCAGGACGCCATCCTGCACAGCGGCGACCGGCGCCGCGTCCTGGAGGAAGCGGTACGGGTGCTGCGCCCCGGCGGCCACTTCATCTTCACCGACCCGATGCAGGCCGACGACTGCCCGGTGGCGGTGCTCGAGCCGATCCTCGCGCGCATCCACCTGGACTCGCTCGGCTCACCGGGCTTCTACCGCGAGACGCTGCGCTCGCTCGGGCTCGAGGAACTGGCCTTCGAGGATGACTCGGAGATGATCGCCGCCCACTACGGGCGCATCCGCGACCTCCTCGTCGAGCGCGAAGAGGAGGTGGCCCGGGCGGTCAGCCGCGACTACATCGAGCGCATGAAGCGCGGGCTGCAGCACTGGGTCGACGGCGGACACCGGGGCTATCTGCGCTGGGGGATCTTCCTGTACCGCAAGCCATAGAAGCCCGATCCACTCCGACGCATCGCCGCGTGGGAACCGTGGCGACCCCTGCGGCGTCATGCCTGATGCCACGGCCAGACCATCACACGGAGAGGCACCATGACCAGAGAGACCCTGTTCACCTCGGAGTCGGTCTGCGAAGGGCACCCGGACAAGGTGGCCGACCAGATTTCGGATGCCGTGCTCGACGCCATCATCGAGCAGGATCCGCGAGCGCGGGTGGCGTGCGAGACGCTGGTCAAGACCGGCATGGTGATCATCGCCGGCGAGGTCACCACCTCCGCCTGGATCGACCTGGAGGAACTGACCCGACGCACGGTCTCCGAGATCGGTTACGACAGCGCCGAGGTGGGCTTCGACGGCGCCACCTGCGCGGTGCTCAACGCCATCGGCAAGCAGAGCGCCGACATCGCCCAGGGTGTGGATCGCGCCGTCGAAGAAGCGCAGGGCGCCGGTGACCAGGGCATGATGTTCGGCTACGCCTGCAACGAGACCGACGTGCTGATGCCGGCGCCGATCACCTATGCGCACCGTCTCATGCGTCGCCAGAGCGACGTGCGTCGGCGCGGTGTCCTGCCGTGGCTGCGACCGGATGCCAAGAGCCAGGTCACGCTGCGCTATGAAGACGGGGTGCCGGTGGCGGTGGACACCGTGGTCCTCTCCACCCAGCATGCCGCAAGCATCTCCCAGGCCGACCTCCAGGAAGCGGTGATGGAGGAGATCATCCGGCCGGTGCTGCCCGCCGAATGGCTCGGCGCGCGCACCCGCTACTTCATCAACCCCACCGGCAACTTCGTCATCGGCGGGCCGGTGGGCGATTGCGGCCTCACCGGGCGCAAGATCATCGTCGATACCTACGGCGGCATGGCGCGCCACGGCGGCGGGGCATTCTCGGGCAAGGACCCCTCCAAGGTGGACCGTTCGGCGGCCTATGCCTGCCGCTACGTGGCCAAGAACCTCGTGGCCGCAGGGCTCGCCGACAAGTGCGAGATCCAGCTCTCCTACGCCATCGGCGTGGACCAGCCCACCTCCATCAGCATCGAGACCTTCGGTACCGGCAAGATCGCCGAGCCGCGGCTGGTGGAACTGGTTCGCGAGCTGTTCGACCTGCGCCCCTACGGCATCCTGAAAATGCTCGACCTGGTGCGCCCCATCTATCGTCCCACCGCCGTCCACGGCCACTTCGGTCGTGACGAAGAGACCTTCACCTGGGAGCGCACCGACAAGGCTGAGGCGCTGCGCGAGGCCGCCACCGCACTGTGATTCACGCTCGGCTGTCGCCTCGCTCGAGGAGCGCTGCACCCCGCATCCCCCTGGCGGCTGGCGGGGGAGGCTCGACGATGGCGGCTACTGCCTCGGCGTCCAGGTGGCGGGGCCCTTAAAGCCCGACCACTGTCGCTACCGAGGCGGCGTTTTCTTGGCCAGCAGAGGGAGGATGTCCGATGCAGAGCGTAACCGCGCACCCGGCTGCCCCGGCCGAGCTGGTTCTGGAGGCCGTGCCGCCGGAGCACGAGGGGGGCGAGGCCGGTCTCGAGGCGGCCGTGGAGCGTGTCGCCGAGCTGCACGCGGCCCTGGGGCTCGACGCCGTCAACATCCCGGAGATCCGCGAGGAGGGCGCGAAGGGGCGTCGGGGCGAGCGCCGTCGCCCCTTCGTGCCCCGGGTGGAGCCCCGCGTGCTCGCCGGGCGCCTCCAGGAGCGCCTCGGCATTCCCTGCATCATCAACCGGGTGGTGGTGCACCTCGAGCGCGAGCGCCAGCTCGACTGGTTCCGCGAGACCTGGGAGCGCTACGGCATCCGACGCTTCGTGCTGGTCGGCGGCGAACACAGCGACAAGCGCTATCCCGGCCCCTCGGTGCCGGAGGTCAACGCGCTGCTGCGCGAACGCCTGGCGATCCCCGGCCAGCGCATCGGCAACATCTGCATCCCCTCCCGGCGCGGGGAGGTCGAGCGCATGCAGCGCAAGCTGCGCAGCGGGGCGGACTTCTTCACCACCCAGGTCATCTTCCATGCCGGGGAGGTGACGGCCCTGCTCGATGCGCTCGGCCCGCACCTGGATCGCGAGGCCGCGCCCACCCTCCTGGTGTCGCTCGCCCCGGTGCGCTCCGAGCGCAACCTCCGCTTCCTGTGCTGGCTCGGAGTGAGCCTCTCGAGCGAGCTGGAAGCCTGGCTCACGGCCGAGGCCGATGCGGTGACCGAGCGCTCGCTCGGCCATCTCTGCGAGACCTGGCGATGCATCGCCGACCATGCCATCACCCGCGACCTGCCCTTTGCGCTCGGGGCGAACGTGGCCCCCATCGGGCGCATTCCGGCGGCAACCACCGTGGCACTCGGCCAGGCCTTGCGTGACGGCGGCCTTCACTTCGCGCCGCGCTTCGGCGAACATCCAGCGTGACGACCCGACAAGTCGGCTCGCCCGTGCGCTTGGCGCGGCGCGGCCGGCAAATGCCCCTGCACGGTGCCAGAGATGCGGATTCCCGAGCCCGAATAAGGAGACTGTCCATGAGTCGAGAACTGATCCAGGCGTTGCAGGCCCCCGAGTGCTATGACCACCCCGTCAGCGGTTTCGAGCTGCACGAGACCCACATCTCCTGGGTGCTGCTCACCGGCGAGTACGCCTACAAGATCAAGAAGCCCCTGGACTTCGGCTTTCTCGACTTCTCCACGCTGGCTCAGCGTCGCCATTTCTGCGCCGAGGAGGTGCGCCTCAACCGTCGCCTGGCCCCCGACCTCTACATGGACGTCGTGCCCATCACCGGCAGCGCGACGGCGCCGCGGCTGGCCGGGGAGGGCGAGCCCTTCGAGTACGCCATCCGCATGCATCAGTTCGATACGGCGCAGATGCTGGATCGGCTGCACGAGGAGGGGCGCCTGGAGGCGGTGCACCTCGACGCCCTGGCCGATCAGTTGGCCGCCTTCCACGAGGACGTGCCGGCGACCCACGACGACGGCCTGGGCACGCCGCAGCGCGTCCTCGCGGATGCCGAGGAGAACTTCGCGCAGATCCGACCGCTGCTCGACGATTCGCAGCAGCGCCACCAGTTGGACCGGTTTGCCGCCTGGACCCGCGAGACCTTTGCGCGGCTCGAGCCCCACCTGTCGCGACGCCATCGGGAGGGGCATGTCCGCGAGTGTCACGGCGACCTGCACCTGGCCAACATCGTCCTCTACCGCGGCGAGGTCACGGTATTCGACTGCATCGAGTTCAATGACGGGCTGCGCTGGATCGACACCTGCAACGACCTGGCCTTCCTGCTCATGGATCTCGAGCATCGCGGGGCGCAGGGCCTGGCCAACCGGGTCCTGAATCGTTACCTGCAACGGGGGGGCGATTTCGACTGCCTGCCGCTGCTCGACTTCTACAAGGCCTACCGGGCCACGGTGCGCGCCAAGATCGCGCTGCTCACCCGCGGTGATCCGGCGCTCGATGACGCCGAGCGAGCGGCCCTGCTCGACACCTACCAGGCCTACATCGACCTGGCGGAGCGCTATGCGCAGCCACGCCCCCGCTACCTGCTGGCGACCATGGGGATCTCCGGCAGTGGCAAGAGCTGGCTGAGCGAGCGCCTGGCAGCCGCGCTAGACCTGCTCTGGCTGCGCTCCGACGTGGAGCGCAAGCGCCTGTTCGGCCTGACGCCGTTGGCGGACAGCCACGCCCGGCCCGACCTCGACCTCTACACCCCGGAAGCCACCCGCGACACCTACCGGCGTCTAGCCGAGCTGGCGACCGATGCCCTGGCCGCGGGCTATCCCGTCATCGTCGACTCCGCCGCGCTGTCCCGGGCGCACCGCGACGAGCTGATCCGGGTCGCCCACGCATCGGGTATTCCCTGCCTGCTGCTCGCCTGCGAGGCGCCCGAGGCGCAGCGGCGACGGAGGCTGCGCGCCCGGGCGGTCGAGGGGACCGACCCCTCCGAGGCGGACGAGCGCATCATGGAGCGCCAGCAGGCCGATGCCCGGCCCCTGGCCGAGGAGGAACGGGCCTACAGTCTCAGGGTGGAGACGGCCGCCCTGGACGATGCCGAACCGGTGGCCCGGCAGATTCGCGAGCGGCTGCTTGGCTGAGAGGGGCCCCGGGGGCAGGCCGATACCGACATATATGATCTAACGGTGACGGCTCTGGTCAGACATGGGCGCCCATTGCGGCCCCGCGGGTCCTGTAGCAAGGTAGGAAGGAAAGGCTGTCCGCCCGCCACGCAAGCGACCCCGCGACATGACCCAGGCCGCCCTGCAACAGTTCTACATTCCGGAAGAGCAGTCGATCTACCTGCTCAGCCACGACGATGCCCGCAAGCTCAAGGAGTGGGTGGCGCTGTGCCGGGCCCAGCTCGAGCAACTCGGCTACCGTGACATCGAGCTGATTGGCAAGGGCGCCTACGGCTTCGTCTTCGCCGGCATCACCGCCCGCGGCGAGGAGTATGTCTTCAAGTTCACCCGGGTCAACCTGCCCCAGCACCTCCAGGACCGCCTGGAGGAGGAGGCCTTCATGCTGGAGCAGGTCGATCACCCGCGGGTGCCCCGCCTGATCGCCTTCCAGCGCGTGCGCAGTCAGTCGATCCTGGTGATGGAGCGCGCGCCGGGCCTCAACCTGGAGGAGCTCTCGCTGCAGGAGGGGCGCCTCGCGCCGCGGCTGATCGTGCGCATCGCCGCCCAGCTCGCCGACATCCTGCGCACCCTGCGCCGCGAGACCGGCCCCGCCGGCAAGCCGGTCGTCCATGGCGACATCAAGCCGTCCAACCTGGTCTTCGACCCGGCGCGCGAGACCGTGGCGCTGATCGACTGGGGCTCCTCGGTATTCGCCCAGCTCGATGCCAACCTGCAGTTCGTGGCGGCCAACGTCATGGAGCTGATGTCGGACAATCTCCAGCAGACCAACGCGCGGCTGGGCGACGTCTACTTCATCGGCGAGGAGCAGCTGAACGGTGCGCTCTCCTCGCCGCGCTTCGACGAGCAGGGGGCGGCCGGCACCCTCTATGCGCTCGCCTCGGCGCAGTCGTGTCGCTTCGGCTGCCGGGCGATTCCCGCCACCTCGCTGGGCCTGCCCCTGGAGTTCGCGCGCATGCTCGATGGCATGCTCGACCCCGACCCGCGGCTGCGCCGCCGGGCCGGCGACCACTTCGTCCACGAGATGCCGCGTATCGCGCGCACGGTGATGATCGACCTCCCCGAGCCGCCCGAGCCGCCGCTGGTGCCCACCTGGGTGCGCCCCTCGAGCCGCGAGATCGACACCGTCGTCTACAGCTCGCGCAAGGCCT
This sequence comes from Billgrantia azerbaijanica, assembly GCA_004551485.1. Lineage (GTDB taxonomy): Bacteria > Pseudomonadota > Gammaproteobacteria > Pseudomonadales > Halomonadaceae > Halomonas > Halomonas azerbaijanica. The sequence goes on from SBLD01000006.1 coordinate 239,991, forward strand.
TCCTGCGCGAGGAGGGCGGCGAGGAGACGCTCAGCGACGTCAACGACGTCCAGCTCGACCGCTACTACAAGAACTTCATGCAGGGCATGGGCGAGACGGAAAAGGCTTTCCTGGCCGCCGTCAGCCGGCTCGGCAAGTACCCGGTGGTGGGCGGGCTCGCCGTGCGCTGGGAGGCCGAGGGGGTCTACATCGACACTTCGCTCAACCTCCACGATCCCGCCCTCAAGCCGGCCTTCGTGGCGGCGGTCAACAACATGGTCAACCTGGCGCGGGCCATCTACCGCCAGGGTATCTTCAAGAGCTGCCTGTTCAACGCCCGCGACACCCTCCACCTGGACCGCGCCGGCCCCGACGAGCCCTTCGTCGTCGAGCCGGGCATGCGCCTGCGCTACGAGGTGAGCGCGGTGCCGGAACTGGAGGACCGCATGCGGGTGCACAGCTACTTCGAGGACGGCCCCGACCCCGAGGAGTTTCTGGTGCTGCCCGAGGCGATCATCGCCTCGCTCGAGGCGCTCAACGAGCTCCACCACACCGGCATGATCATCTTCGAGGCGCTGCCCGCGCACCTCAAGATCCACAGCTACTATCGGCTGCTCGACCCTTCGCGGGAGGCGGAGTTTCGCCAGCGCCTCGACGACATCCTCGGCGCCGTGGGCCAGATCACCGGGCTCGGCGTCTCCGGGTTCATGAAGATGCCCTACAAGGACACCCGCTTCTTCGCCCACGTGCAGCGCCAGCCGGAGCGATACTACCCCCGAGACCCGCGTGCTACGCTGGCCGAACGACAAGAGAGCCCGGGGGTGACGACGTGACGGCGACCCATGTGACCGTTTGTGACACCTGCACCGATACGAGCCGCGCCGGCGAGGAGGGGATCGGCGCCGGCCAAGGGCTGGCCGTGCGTGTTGCGGCGTTGCACGCGGCGGTGCCGGATGACGCCTTGGAGGTGCACCGCACACGCTGCCTGATGGCCTGCACCGAAGGGTGTGTGGTCGCCGTGGCCGCCACCGGCAAGATGCAGTACCTGCTGGGGCGCTGGTCCGCTGATGACGAGGCGGCGGCGGCCATCCTCGCCTTTGCCCGACAGCATGCCGACTCCCCGACCGGGATCGTGCCCAATGGCGAGTGGCCCGAAGCCGTGGCCATGCGCTTTCTGGGGCGTATCCCGCCCCCCGAGCCGGCCCCCGGCGAGGAGTGGCGCGACGACGGCAGTGATTTGTAGTGGCGGATGCCTGTCCCGCGCGCCGGTTCTAGTCGCTGCTGGCCAGCATCACAGCGAGGCCGCGGCGCGCGCCGCCTGGTCGTAGAGCCCCGACATGGCTCGCAGGCTCGCCGCGATACGATGCAGGTCCTCGCGCTCGATGCCCAGCGTCGATAGCGAGTCCACCAGGCAGGCCTCGCGGATCTCCGCATAGCGCTGGCAGGCCTCCCGGCCCGGGTCGGTGGTGCGGAAGAACGTCTCCTTGCCGTGCTTCTCGCCCTCGACCAGGCCGAGCTTGCCCAGTTTCTTCAGCGCATAGGTCACGGTATGGGTGTCCTCCACGTTGAGCACCAGGCAGATGTCGGCCTGGCGCTTGGCGCGCTCGCGATGGTTGATGCTGTGCAGCACCAGCACGTCGAGAGAGCCAAGCTCCGGCAGGCCGGCGGCGGTCATGCAGCGAACCATCCAGCGTTGGAAGGCGTGGCTGGCGATGATCATCCCGAACTCGAATTCCGAAAGCTCCTGCGCGTTCCGGGACAGGTGTTCCGAAGAGACGATAGGGCCCCGTGGCGAGGCAAAGGGGCGGGTTTCGTCCTGGTTCATCAGCGGTTCCCCATGGCGGTGGGCAGGTAGGTAACGATCTCCGGGAAGACGCCGATCAGCACCACCCCGAGCATCATCAGGAAGAAGAAGGGCAGGGCCGCCCAGGCGATGCTCAGGATGTTGCGGCCGGTCATGCCCTGGAGCACGAAGAGGTTGAAGCCGATCGGTGGGGTGATCTGCGACATCTCCACCACGATCACCAGGTAGATGCCGAACCAGATCAGGTCGATGCCGGCCGCCTCCACCATGGGCAGCAGGATGGACGTGGTCAGTACCACCACCGAGATGCCGTCCAGGAAGCAGCCGAGCAGGATGAACAGCACCGTCAGCGCCGCCAGCAGCATTACCGGCGAGAGTCCCAGGGTGCCGATCCAGGCGGCCAGGTCGCTGGGCAGGCCTGTGAAGCCCATGGCGGCGGTGAGGAAGGAGGCGCCGGCGAGGATGAAGGCGATCATGCAGGAGGTGCGCACCGCCCCCAGCAGGGCGTCGCGGAACACACCGCGGTCCATGCTGCCCTGTACCTTGGCCAGCAGAAGCGAGAGCACCACGCCCACGGCGGCGGCCTCGGTGGGTGAAGCCAGGCCAGCGTAGATGGAGCCGATCACGCCGACGATCAGCGCCAGCATGGGAAGCAGCCGCCGCGAGCGTCGTAGCCGCTCGCCCCAGCGCACCCGGGCGTCGGCCGCCGGGACCTTGTCGGGATAGCGCCAGGCCCAGAGCATCAGGTAGGCGGCGAATAGCCCGATCAGCAGCAGGCCGGGCAGGATACCGGCGATGAACAACCGGGCGATGGACTGGTCGGTGGCCACGCCGTAGACGATCAGGATGATCGACGGCGGGATCAACAGGCCCAGGGTGGCCGAGCCGGCCAGGGTGCCGATGACCAATTGTTCATCGTAGCCCCGCCGGGTCAGCTCGGGGATGGTCATCTTGCCCATGGTGGCGCAGGTGGCCGCCGAGGAGCCGGATACCGCGGCGAAGAGCCCGCAGCCCACCACATTGGTATGCAGCAGCCGGCCGGGGATGCGCTGCATCCACGGCGAGAGCCCGGTGAACATGTCGTCGGCCAGCCGCGAGCGGAACAGGATCTCGCCCATCCAGATGAACATCGGCAGGGCGGTGAGCTCCCAGCTGTAGCTGGCGCCCCAGATGTCGGAGGCCATGACGTCCCCGGTAGGGATAGTGGTGAACTGGCTCAGTGCGACCCAGCCCAGGCCAAGCAGCGAGAAGGCCACCCAGACACCGCTGCCGAGCAGCACGAGCAGGGTGACGAAGAGCGTCGTGGTCAGTATCAGCATGGCAGTCTCGTCACTCCTGGCCGCTGTCGTCGATGGTGAAGGCGTCGGGGCGGTGTGCCGCGGTGACGACCGTGTGCCACCAGGCCTCGCCGATCGCCAGGCAGAGCAGCACGATGCCGGCCAGCATGGCCGACTGCGGCAACCACAGGGGAATGCTGAGAAGCCCGTAGGAGGTTTCGCCGAAAGCGATGCTGTCGGCCAGCAGGCGGTAAAGGTAGAACGCGAGGTAGAGGCACAGCGCCAGGGCCACGCTCAGGCAGGCAGCCTCGACGAAGACTCGGCGCTGAGCGGGCAGCCGGCCGATCAGCAGGGTCACCCGGATGTGCGCGCCGTGGACGAAGGTGTAGGCCAGGCCCAGGAAGGTGGCGCCGACCAGCAGGAAGCCGGAGACTTCGGCGAGGCCGGGGATGGCCAGGCCGATGCGCCCGATGCTCACCGCGGTGGCCAGTACGTCGATGATCCGCCCGACGATCTGGGCGGTGATCAGGGTGCAGATCAGCACCAGACAGGTGGCGGAGAGATAGCCCCCCAGGTTGTACAGGGGGCGGAGTCGATAGGTCATGTCGCTTACCCGCTGATAGCCGGGGCCGCAGCCCCGGCAGGTGGTCGCTCACTATGATGAAGGGATAGGACCCGGCCGTCGTCCAGACAGGCCCGTACGCTTCACTCCTGGGCGGCCCGGTAGGCCTCGAGGATGGCCGCGCCCTGAGCGCCGGCGCGCTCGACCCACTCCTCGGTCATGGTGGCGCCGATCTCCTCGAGCTTGGCGGCGAGTTCCGGAGTCGGCGTGCTGACCTGGATACCGTTCTCTTTCAGGACCTCAAGGGCCTCTTCCGTCTCCTGGCGGCTCATCTCCCAGCCGCGCGACTCCGCCTCGGCGGCGGCATCCAGCACGGCCTGGCGGGTGGCCTCGTCGAGTTGCGAGAAAGCGCGCTCGCTGACGATTACCATGTTCTTGGGCAGCCACAGCTGGGCGTGATTGAAGTGGCTCAGGTAGTCCCAGGCCTTGGTGTCGGCGCCGGTGGCCGGAGAGGTGATCATGGCGCCAACGCGGCCGGTGCTGAAGGCGGTGGGGATATCCGGGACCTCGACCTGGGTGGGCACGGCACCGGCCAGCTGGGCCAGTCGCTCGCTGGCGGCGTTATAGGCGCGCATGCTCAGGTTCTGCAGATCCTGGGGCTCGTCGACTTCCTCCTGGGTATAGATCCCCTGGGGCGGCCAGGGCACGGCGAACAGCAGGCGCAGGCGCTGTTCGGCCAGCTCCTCGGCGATGACCTCCCGGGAGGCTTCCCACAGTACCCGGGCGTCTTCGTAGCTGGATGCCAGGTAGGGCACCGAGTCGACCTCGAAGACGGGGTTCTCGTTGGCCAGACGCGACATGATCAGCTCGCCGATCGGCACGATGCCGCGACGCACGGAGTTCTTGATCTCGGCATGACCGATCAGCGAGCCGTTGGAGTGCACGGTGATGTCCAGCTCGCCGTCGGTGGCCTCCCTGACATCGTCGGCAAACTCGCGGATGTTCACGGTATGGAAGGTGCGGTCGCCATAAGGCGTGGGCATGTCCCACTCGGTGGCCGCCTGGGCGTGCAGGGCCAGAGTGGCTAGGCTGACACCGAGTGCCATGGCCGAAGCCAGATGGGGCAGGGCGTTGCGGACAGTCATGAGCGTTTCCTCTCGCGGGTCGGTCTATTTGTTGTGGCGGTTCGCCCGGTGACGTTGGGCGCCGAGCGTTTCTGCGCTGGCTTGAGCATAGCGGCTCAGTGGCAGGAAGGTTAGGCAGCCTCGGGAGTTGACGTCAACGATGTTTAGACTAAATGGTGATGTTATGTCTAAAAAACGCTGATAATTTATCGATAAAATATTTGTATGCGAGGTGCCGATGAAGACTCTGCTGCTTAATGCCGACATGGGAGAGAGCTTCGGTCCCTGGGTGATGGGGCTGGATCACGAGGTCATGCCCCATGTGGACCTGGCCAACGTGGCGTGCGGCTTCCATGCTTCCGACCCGGACGTGATCCGCATGACGGTGCGCCTGGCGCGCAAGCACGGCGTCACCGTGGGCGCCCACCCCGCTTATCCCGATATGGTCGGTTTCGGGCGGCGTTCCATGGCCTGTACGCCGGAGGAGATCGAAAACCTGGTGCTCTATCAGGTCGGCGCCCTGGCAGGGGTCTGTCGTGCCGAGGGGCTCTCGCTGGGCTACCTCAAGCCCCACGGCGCGCTGTACAACGACATGATGCGCGATCCCGAGATCCTCGCCGGTGTCATGCGGGCGCTGACCGCCTACGACTCGGCGCTGCCGCTGATGGTGATGGCCACCCGCGACACCGCCCCGGTTCGCGAACTCGCCGCCCGGCAGGGGGTGACCCTGTGGTTCGAGGCCTTCGCCGATCGTGCCTACGACGCCGAGGGGCGGCTCGTCTCGCGCCGTGAGCCGGGGGCGGTCCATCACGACCCCGCGGTGATCGTCGACCAGGCGCGGCGCATCGCCACCGGCGCGCCGCTGACCGCCATCGACGGCAGCGAACTCGTGCTCGCCGCCGACACCCTCTGCGTGCACGGCGACAACCCCGAGTCCATCGCCGCTGTCAGGGCGATCCGCGAGGCCCTCGAGCAACTCGTGGCGACGCCATGAGCGGGCAGGGGTGCGCGCTGCCGCGCCTGGAGGCGGCCGGGCTGGATGGCTGGCTGGTGCGGCTGTTCGACGCCATCGACGAGGCGAACCTGGCCTGGCTGATGGCGCTCAGCCGGCGCTGCGAGGCCGCCTTCGGCGACGCCCTGGTCGACCTGGTGCCCTCCTACACGACGCTGCTGGTGGTCTTCGACCCGCTGCGGCTCGAGCCGGCGGCGGCGCGTGAGCGCCTGCTCGCCCTGCTGGCGACGCTGGAGCCGGACGCGGAACTTGGCGAGGCGGCACCAGTGCGGGAGCTACCGGTGTGGTACGACCCCAGCGTCGGGCCCGATCTGTCACGGGTGGCCGAGCGTGCGGCGGTGTCCATCGACGAGGCGATCGCCGGGCACAGCGCTCGGACCTATCGGGTCTTTGCCCTGGGTTTCGCGCCGGGCTTCGCCTTCATGGGCTCGGTGGACGCGTCGCTGGCCACGCCGCGGCTGGCCACGCCGCGCCAGCGCGTGCCGCGCGGCAGCGTGGCGCTCGCCGGCCGCCAGACCGCCGCCTACCCGGTGGTCACGCCGGGCGGCTGGAACCTGCTCGGGCGCACGTCCGCCGTGCTCTTCGACCGGGAGCGCGAGGGCTTCAGCCTGCTCCAGGTGGGCGACCGGGTGCGCTTCGTGCCCGTCGACCGCGAGACCTTCGTGGCCGAGGGCGGCGACCCCACCCCGATGGAGGAGGAGGCGCCATGAGCCTGGCACGTTTCGCTGCCCCCGCCCGGTCCGACGTGGTCGCCCTGCGCGTGCGCCGCGCCGGCCCCCTGGCGCTGTTGCAGGACGCCGGGCGCTTCGGCGTGCGCCGCCTGGGCGTCACGCAGGGTGGCCCCGCCGACCTGCACGCCTGGGCCTGGGCCAATCGCCTGGCCGGCAATGGCTGGGGGACGGCGGCCCTGGAAGTGACCCTGGGCGGGCTGGAGCTCGAAGTAGCCCGCGACCTGCAGTTGGCGGTGTGCGGGGCAGACCTGGGGGCGTCCCTGGACGGCCAGGCGCTGCCGCTGTGGCAGCGGGTGGCGCTGCGCGAGGGGCAGCGCCTGGCCTTCGCCACGCCCCGGGCCGGGCTGCGCGCCTACCTGGCGGTGGCCGGCGGGTTCGTCGCCGAGCCGGTGCTGGGAAGCTGTGCCTGCGTGGTGCGCGAGGGGTTGGGTGGCCATGACGGCCACGGGCGCAGCCTCGCCGAGGGGGATGTGCTGCGGGTGGCAGTCAGGACGCCATCCGGGCCTGCCCCGACGGTGCCGGACGACGAACGCCCCGACTACCGCGCCGAGTGTCGCCTGGCGCTGCTGCCCGGGGCACAGATCGCCGACTTCGCCGGGGCGAGTCTCTACGCCGCGTTCAACGCGCGCTGGCGGGTCGACGATCGCGCCGATCGCATGGGGGTGCGCCTCACCGGGCCGGCGCTGCGCTGCCGGATCGAGACGCTGGTGTCGGAGGGGCTGGGGCTGGGAGCCGTGCAGGTGCCGCCCGACGGCCAGCCGATCGCCCTGCTCAACGACCGCCAGACCATCGGTGGTTACCCGCGCCTCGGGGCCCTGACGCCGCTTTCGGCGTCGCGCCTGGCGCAGTGCCTGCCGGGGCAGGCGGTGCGTCTCGTGGCGCTGTCACCGGAGCGGGCGCTGGCCGACTATCGGCGCTTCCGGCGAGGCTTCGGCTGAACGGGGCGTTCTCAGGCGCCCAGGCCGCTCTCGCGCAGCACCTGGTCGAGGGTGGGGGCGTCGTCGGCCGGCCGCCGGGGGGCGCCTTCCAGCAGCAGCGGGGCCTCCAGGCTCTCGAGCCCGAAGGCGACGCAGCGCTCGATCAGTTCGGCCTTGCTCATGCCGGTCTGCTGGGCAAGGTACTCGAGGCGCGATTCGACGTCGCGGGAAAATCGCAGCAGGTGGGGCATGTCGTCGTCTCCGTCGGGGGTGGGCGATGGCCGGTGCCGGCCCCTCTTGAAAAGGATATGAAGCCGGCGCGGCCTTGTCACCTTCCAGCCTGCTGCCTGTCGGTGACAGTACCGTGACCGTCGTGCGGGAGATGGTGGTCGGGGGGGATGGGTCAGGCGAGCCCCTGGCGCTCGAGTACCTCGGTGATGATCGGCACCGGGGTCATCAGGTGTTCGCGCATCATCGCGGCCGCGCGCTCGGCGTCGCGGGCGAGGATGACCTCGACGAGGGCGGCGTGCTCGCGGCGCTTGCGCGCCAGTGCCTCCTCGGAGAAGACGGTCTCGCGCAGCCACAGGTGGCGATAGCGCTCCACCTGGTCGAACAGGCTCTGGCGCACCTGCAGCAGGTGGGGCGAGCGGCAGCCGCTGGCGATGGCGGTGTGGAAGGCCTTGTGGCGGGTGTCCCAGACGTCGAGCAGTTCGTTCGGGGTATTGACCTCCATGACCTTGGCCAGGGTGTGGGCCTTGGCCAGGACCTCCGCCTCCCAGGCATCGTCGCCGCGTTCGATGGCAAGCTCGAGGATCAGGCCCTCGAGCTGGGCACGGGCGTCGTAGAGATCGTTGAGTTCGGCGAGCGACATCGGTGCCACGCGGTAACCGCGCTGACTGATCGCCACCACCAGCCGCTCGGCCACCAGTTGGGAGAGCGCTTCGCGCAGCGGGCCAATACCCAGGTCGTAGCGCGCCTTCAGTCGGCTCATCAGCAGCTTCTCGCCGGGCTGGAAGACGCCGCGGATGATGTCGCGCTTCAGCCAGCCGTAGGCGCTGATGCCCAGGTTCTGGCGCGGGGCGTGCTCCATGGGGATGTCATCCATGTGTCGATATTCCTGGCTTTTGCCGAACAGGATACCCAATCGGTGCGGTTCCGGTAACCGCCGCGCCGTTACCCGCCCAGGTAGCCGGAGCGTCACGGCACCGAGAGCCCCTTGCCGGCCAGCCACTCGCGGTCGAAGAGACGCGAGGCGTAGCGCGAGCCGCCGTCGCACAGCACGGTGACCACGGTGTGCCCCGGCCCGAGCTGCTCGGCCACCCGCAGCGCCGCCGCCACGTTGATGCCCGACGAGCTGCCGAGGAAGAGCCCCTCCTCGGCGAGCAGCCGATAGACGGTAGTGACCGCCTGCTGGTCATCGATCTGCAGGGCATCGTCGAGCGGCGTGCCCTCCAGGTTGGCGGTGACCCGGCTGCTGCCGATGCCCTCGGTGATGGAGTTGGGGCCAAGGACCTCCGGCTCGCCGCTCGTAACGTAGCGGTACAGGGCGCTGCCGGTGGGGTCGGCGAGCACGCAGTGGACGCTGTCGCGCTGCTCCTTGAGGTAGCGCGCCACCCCCGCCAGGGTGCCGCCGGTGCCGGTGGCGGCGACGAAGGCGTCGAGCCGGCCGCCGGTCTGCTGCCACAGTTCGGGGCCGGTGGTCTCGTAATGCGCCTGGCGGTTGGCCAGGTTGTCGAACTGGTTGGCCCAGATGGCGTTGTCCATCTCCGCGGCCAGGCGCTGGGCGACCTTCTGGTAGTTGTTGGGGTCGCGGTAGGGGGCCGCGGGCACCGTGTGCACCTCGGCTCCAAGGGTGCGCAGCAGGTCGATCTTCTCGCGGGTCTGGGTTTCGGGAATGACGATCACGCAGCGATAGCCACGGGCGTGGCAGATGTGCGCCAGGCCGATGCCGGTGTTGCCGGCGGTGCCCTCCACCACGGTGCCGCCGGGGCGCAGGTCGCCGCGGCGTTCGGCGTCGAGGATGATGTAGAGGGCCGCGCGGTCCTTGACCGACCCGCCCGGGTTCATGAATTCCGCCTTGCCGAGGATCTCGCAGCCGCTGGCGCGGCACAGGCTCGGCAGCCGGATCAACGGGGTGGCGCCGATCGCGCCGACGAATCCTTCCGCGATGTTCATGGTGCTTGCCTCGTGGCGGGGTGGGCCATCGTCATCGGCTGTCCCTACCAGCATAGGAGTTCACGTTGCGGCCGGTGAAGGTGCGTCACTCCGTCTCGCGGGCCAGCTCGCGCCACGCAGCGTAGGTGCTCAGGAAGACGCGGCCGGTCATGTCGTCGAGGAAGTCGCTGCGCTTGAGCTGGTCCATCACCGGCCCCTTGACCTCGGCCAGGTGCAGAGTGACGCCGGAATCCTTGAGGCGGGCGTTGATGGCGTCGAGGCTCTCCAGCGCCGAAGCGTCGATCAGGTTCACCGCCGAGCAGATCAGCACCAGGTGCTCGAGTTCCGGGTGAGTGGTGACCAGGTCGTAGGCGGTGTCCTCCAGGTAGCGGGCATTGGCGAAGTAGAGGCTCTCGTCGATGCGCAGCAGTGCCACGTGGCGCACCGTCTCGGTGTCGTGGCGCACCATGTTGCGAAAGTGCTCGGTACCCGGGATGCGTCCCACCAGGGCGCTGTGCGGGCGACTCGTGCGGTACAGGAACAGGGCGACGGAGAGCGTCACGCCACCGAGGATGCCCGCCTCGACGCCCTCCACCAGGGTCAGCACGATGGTCACCGCCATGGCCGAGAAATCGCTGCGCGAGTAGCGCCACGTCTGGCGGATCATCGGCAGGTCGACGAGGGTCAGGCTGGCGACGGTGATGGTGGCGGCGAGGGTGGCGATCGGCAGGTGGTAGAGCAGTGGGGTCAGCAGCAGCGTGACCAGGGCGATGCCCACGGCCGCGAAGAGCCCCGCCATGGGGGTGCGGGCCCCGGCGTCGTAGTTGATCACGGTGCGTGACAGTCCCCCGGTGACCGGCATGCCAGCGGACAAGGCGGCGGCCAGGTTGGCGCCGCCCAGGCCGACCAGCTCCTGGTTGGGCGAGATGCGCTCGCGCCGCCGGGCGCCCAGCATCTGCCCCATGGAGACGGACTCGACGAAGCCCACCACGCTGATCAGGAACGCCGGCACCAGCAGGTTCCGCCACAGCGCCGGCTCGAAGCCGGGCAGCGTCAGCGGCGGCAGGCCGCGCGGGATCTCGCCGATCACGGCCACCCCCTGGGCGGCGAGATCGAAGCGCCAGGTGAGCCAGGTGGTGGCCGCCACGGCCGCTATCGGACCGGCGCGGGTCAGCAGGCCGGCCAGCGGTGTCGGCAGGCCCAGGCGGCGCAGGCCGCGCACGCCATACAGGCGCAGCAGCACGAGGAAGGCGAGGCTGCCGATGCCCAGCGCCAGCGTCGGGCCGTGCACCCCGGGCAGATCGGCTGCCAGCTCGCCCAGGCGCGGCAGCAGCGTGTGGGCCTCGAGATCGAGCCCCAGCAGGTGCCCGGCCTGGTTGGCGGCGATCAGGAGGCCGGAGGCGGAGAGGAAGCCGCCGATCACCGGGTGGCTGAGGAAATTGGCCAGAAAGCCCATGCGCAACAGCCCCATGACGATGAGCATCAGCCCCGAGAGCAGCGAGAGGACCAGCGCCGCCTCCAGGTAGGCGGGGGTGCCGGGCGTGGCGACGCCGGAGAGCGCCGCGCCCGTCATCAGGGCGATGATCGCCACCGGCCCCACTGCCAGGGTGCGGCTGGTGCCGAGCAGGGCATAGGCGAGCAGCGGCAGCAGGCTGGCGTAGAGCCCCACCACCGCCGGCAGGCCGGCGAGGATGGCGTAGGCCAGCGACTGCGGGATCACCATCACGGTGACGATCACGCCGGCCAGCAGGTCGGCGCCGCACAGGCGACGGTTGTAGTGGGGCAGCCAGCTCAGGATGGGCAGGTAGCGTTTGAGCATCCGGTCAGGTCGCTTCGGCGAGGAGTGTGTCCCTACGGGCGGCGCAAGCGTACCAGACTAAACGATATTGGTGCCGGGGTTGAGACTTGGATAGCATCGCAGCGGGACAGACCAATTAAGGAAATCGCATGAGACCCGAGACCATCGCCCTGCACCACGGCTACGCACCGGACGACCAGCACGCCGTGGCGGTGCCGATCCACCAGACCACGTCCTTTGCCTTCGACAGCGCCCAGCATGCGGCGGACCTCTTCGACCTGAAGGTCGAGGGCAACATCTACTCGCGCATCATGAATCCCACCTGCGCGGTGCTCGAGCAGCGCATCGCTGCCCTGGAGGGCGGCATCGCCGGGCTTGCCGTGGCCTCGGGCATGGCGGCGATCACCTATGCCATCCAGACCATCGCCGAGGCGGGCGACAACATCGTCTCGATCAGCGAGCTCTATGGCGGCACCTACAACCTCTTCGCCCACACCCTTCCGCGCCAGGGCATCGAGGTGCGTTTCGTCGACAAGGACGACATGGCCGGCATCGAGGCATGCATCGACGCGCGCACCAAGGCGGTATTCTGCGAGAGCGTCGGCAACCCCTCCGGCAGCGTCGTCGACATGGCGCGCCTGGCCGAGGTCGCACATCGCCACGGGGTGCCGGTGATCGTCGACAACACCGTGCCCACGCCCTTCCTGTGGCGCCCCATCGAGCACGGTGCCGACATCGTCATCCACTCCGCCACCAAGTACATCGGCGGCCACGGCACCACCGTGGGCGGGGTGATCGTCGATTCCGGCAAGTTCCCCTGGGCCGACCATGCCGAGCGCTTCCCGCTGCTCAACGAGCCGGACGTCTCCTACCATGGCGTCTGCTACACGCGCGACCTGGGCGAGGCCGCCTTCATCGGCCGCGCGCGGGTGGTGCCGCTGCGCAACATGGGAGCGGCGCTCTCCGCGCAGTCCGCCTGGAACCTGCTGCAGGGGCTGGAGACGCTGGCGCTGCGCATCGAGCGGATCTGCGACAATGCCCGTCGCGTCGCCGACTACCTGGATGGCCATCCGCAGGTGAGCTGGGTGCAGTACGCCGGCCTGCCGAGCCACAAGGACTACGCCCTGGCCGAGCGCTACATGGGCGGGCGCGCCTCCGGCATCCTCAGTTTCGGCATCCGCGGCGGTCGCGAGGCCGGCGCCCGCTTCTACGATGCGCTGGGCATGATCCTGCGCCTGGTCAACATCGGCGATGCCAAGACCTGCTCGTCGATCCCCGCTGCAACCACCCACCGCCAGCTCAGCGACCAGGAGCTCGAGGCCGCCGGCGTCACGCCGGACATGGTGCGCCTGTCGATCGGCATCGAGCACATCGACGACATCCTCGCCGACCTCGACCAGGCGTTGGCGGCCAGCCAGGGGTGATCGTCGGCGCCCCGCCTGCCAGGGCCCCATGGCGGGCATCGCGGCGGGTGGGGTTTCGTCGACCCAAGAGGAGATCTATCGGCGGTCGCTACAAAAGCTGAATGGCGCTTTGGTATGACAGGCGAAAGTGTTAGAGGGCATGCGCTGCCAACACGGTAAGCTGCCTTCATATAGACATCAAATCTTCACATCGACAACAAAAGAGACACTGTCATATGCGCATTCTGATCATGCTGGCAGGTCTGGCGCTGCTGGGTGTCGGCCTGTCGATTCCCGTCATCACGGGAAACGTCGCCTGGGGTCTCGCCGCACTGGTATTGGGCCTTGCCGCCGGGGGGCTGCTGTCGCTGTCCGGCGTGATGGGAGTATTCGCCGCCGATGCCGAGCGGCTGGCCAACGGCCGGGTTGGCGCCTGGTTGCCGCCGACCCGTGACTATCTCTCCCTGCGCCGCATGGCGCACGGCCTCATCGATCAGGCCAGCAGTACCGCCATCGCCTCGGCGGAGGTCTCGCACCATGCCGACCAGATGGACCAGCGCCTGGATCGCCAGGAGACCATCGTGCGCGAGGCCTCCTCCAGCATGGCCGCCATCACCTCGGCCATCGAGCAGGTAGCGGCGAGCGCCGGCAACGTGGCAAGCCTGGCGAGTCACTCCCGCGATGCCAGCCACGTCAGCCGTGAATCCCTCGACCAGGTGATCACCGAGATGCAGGCACTCGCCGAGCGTTCCGAGGAGGCCCTGGAACTGCTCAACATGCTGGGCGAGAAGGCCGACAGCGTGCGCCACGTGACGTCGCTGATCGAGGAGATCGCCGAGCAGACCAACCTGCTCTCGCTCAATGCCTCCATCGAGGCCGCACGGGCCGGCGAGCACGGTCGCGGCTTCGCCGTGGTGGCCGGCGAGGTGCGCGAGCTGGCCGGCCGTACCTCCGACGCCACGCGCAACGTCGAGGCGCTGGTTGGCGACATCGGCGACAGCAGCCACCGCGTCGTCGACACCATCGGCCATCTCATGCAGCGGGTCGGCGAGCGTGCCACGGAGATGGGCAAGGTCGGCGAGCAGCTCGCCGAGATGACCGGCGACTTCGACCAGGTGGAGAGCGAGATCCGCTCCATCGCCGAGGCCATGGACGACACCAACCGCCACACCCAGCGCGTCGCCGGCACGCTCTCTACGCTGGAGAACGAGACGGAGCAGGGCAATCACGACATGCACGAGCTCGCCCGACAGGCGCGGGCCCTCATGGAGGCGGCCGAGGGCGTCGACGGCGCCCTGGCGCAGCAACGCCTGGAAGGGCGCCACCAGCAGGCACTGGCCGCCGCGCGTGCTGCCGCCGCGAGGGTCGGCAAGCTGCTCGAGGCCGGCATCAAGCGCGGCGAACTCGAAGAGCGCGGCCTGTTCGAGCCCGAGTACCTCCCCGTGCCCGGCACCAACCCCGTGCAGTACCGCACCGACTTCGACGAGTACACCGATCGCCATTTCCCCGACGTGCAGGAGCCGCTGCTCAGCTCGCTCGGCCTCGCCTACGCGATCAGCACCGACCGCAAGGGCTACGTGCCGACGCACAACCGCCACGTCAGCGAGCCGCCGAACGGCGACTACGAGCACGACCTCAAGCTGAGCCGCAGCAAGCGCATCTACGACGATCCCACCGGCAGCCGCTGCGGTACCCACCAGGAGCCGTTGCTGCTGCAGACCTACAAGCGGGACACCGGCGAGATCATGCACGACCTCTCCGTGCCGGTCTTCGTCAACGGCAAGCACTGGGGCGGTTTCCGCGTCGGCTACAAGCCCGAGGTGGCCTGAGCGCATCGACCAGGCGAAGATCCCCCGGGAGGCGCCTTTCGAGCCGGCGGTGACGCGACCGGCTCAGCCCGGCTCGCGATTGCCGCCGGTCGTCGGGGACGTCGACGGGGAAGGGCGTGGACGCCCCTGCCAGGCCGACCAGGAGTAGAGCGCCAGACTCACCCAGATCAGCGTGAAACTCGCCAGCAACGTCGGCGCCAACGGCTCGTGGAACACCAGCAGGGCAATGAAGAACTGGATCGTCGGGTTGAGGTACATCAGGAAGCCGAGGGTGGCGAGGCGCAGGCGGCGTGCCGCCCCGGCGAACGCCAGCAGCGGCAGGGCGGTGATCGCCCCGCTGGCCATCAGCAGCAACGTGGTGCGTGTGCCGCCGAGGAAGTGCGAGAGCTCCGCCGCGGCGAGCCCGCCGAGCGCGATCAGGCCCAGCGGCAGCAGCAGCAGGGTCTCGACGAAGAGGCCGGAGAGGCCATCCAGCGGTACCTGCTTGCGCAGCAGGCCGTAGGTACCGAAGGAGAAGGCGAGCGTCAGGCTGATCCAGGGCAGTTCGCCGAGCAGCACCAGCTGGATGGCGATGGCCGCGCCGGCGAGCGTCACGGCCACGCCCTGCAGGGCGGCCATGCGCTCGCGCAACACCAGCATGCCGAGGGCCACGTTGACCAGCGGGGTGAGGAAGTAGCCCAGGCTCGCCTGGAACACCTGTCGCGTCTCCACCGCGTAGATGTAGAGCCCCCAGTTGACGGCGATCAGCAGGGCACAGCCCAGCACCCGGCCCAGCCGGCGCGGTTCGGCCAGCGCCAGGCGAATCGGCGCCCAGCGTCGCATGAGGGTGATCAGCGCCACCAGGAAGAGGCACGACCAGATGATGCGGTGAATCAGCACCTCGAAGGCCGGCACACCCTCGAAGAGCGCGAAGAAGAGCGGGAAGCAGCCCCACATCACGTAGGCGGCGAGCCCGAAGGCGACGCCCTGGGCGGCTTCGCGGTCGGGGGTGGCGGGAACGGACATGCCGGGCTCCTGGCAAAAGGCTTAACTTAGCAGGCTATCGGCTTTTCCGCCATGACTACCGGCGGTAATGGCGCCGGGCGGCTGACGCCTGCCGCACGCTGCGGTACGCTGAGCAAGACTAGAGTGGCCAGCCGCGCAAAGGAACCCGAGATGAGCGATCTGCGTACGACCCTGGTGCAGTGCGACCTGCGCTGGGAAGACCCGCAAGCCAACTGCCGCATGCTCGAGGAGACGCTGGGCGAGCTGGGCGGCGACGAAACCGACCTGATCGTGTTGCCCGAGATGTTCGCCACCGGCTTCACCATGAACTCGCGCGCGATGGCCGAGCCCATGGCCGAGAGCCGCACGGTGGCCTGGCTCAGCGACCAGGCGCGGCGGCGCGGCTGCGTGGTGACCGGCAGCGTCGCCGTGGTGGAAGAGGGCCACTACTACAACCGGCTGATCTGGGCGCGGCCGGACGGCAGCCTCGTCCACTACGACAAGCGCCACCTGTTCCGCATGGCCGGCGAGCACGAGCGCTACGCCATGGGCCACGAACGGGTCATCGTCACCCTGAAGGGCTTCCGTATCCTGCTCAGCGTCTGCTACGACCTGCGCTTCCCGGTGTGGCTGCGCCAGCAACCGGGGCCCGGGGAGCACTTCGAGTACGACGCCCTGCTGTGCGTGGCCAACTGGCCGGCGCCACGCCGTCATCCGTGGCGCATCCTGCTGCAGGCGCGGGCCATCGAGAATCTCTGCCCGGTGATCGGCGTCAATCGTGTCGGCGAGGACGCCAAGGGGCTGGGCTATGCCGGTGATTCCATGCTCGTCGACTTCAAGGGCGAACCGCTCATCGACGAGCCGCGCGATCAACCCTTCGTCAGGACCGGTACGCTGTCGCGGGACGAACTCGACGCCTTCCGCGAGAAGTTCCCCGCCTGGCGCGACGCCGACCACTTCAGCGTGGCCGACGGAGTGGGCTTCTGATGCGCCTCGATCGCTTTCTCGCTGAGACTACCGAACTGACGCGCAGCCAGGCGAAGAAGGCCCTTGCCCAGGGCGAGGTCACGCTCGACGGCGAGGTGGTGAAGCAGTCGGCCCGTCAGGTGGACGAGAGCGCCCACATCAGCTGGCGGGGAGAACCGCTCGCCCTGGTGGGGTTACGCTACGTCATGCTGCACAAGCCCACCGGGGTCGAGTGCAGCGCGCGGCGCGGCCTCTACCCGCGCGCCGTGGATCTCGTCGACCTCCCCAAGGCCGAGCGGCTGCAGCCGGTGGGGCGGCTCGACGTCGATACCTCGGGGCTGCTGCTGCTCACCGACGACGGCCAGTGGGCGCATCGCGTCACGGCCCCGCGACGACGCTGCCCCAAGACCTACCGGGCGAGGCTGGCGCGCCCCCTGGATGGGGAGGCGCTGATGGCCGCCGTCGAGGCCTTTCGTGAAGGCATCCTGCTGGAGGGCGAGGCGACGCCCACACGGCCTGCCGAGCTGGCTTCGCTGGGCCCGCACGAGGCGCGTCTGACGATCCACGAGGGGCGCTACCACCAGGTGCGGCGCATGTTCGCCGCCATCGGCAACCACGTGGAGGCGCTGCACCGCGAATCGATCGGTGAGCTGACCCTCGATGCCGACCTGGCGCCGGGAGCATGGCGCGAGCTCGCCGTCGAGGAGATTGCGGCCTTCTGACCTCATGCCTCCGACCAGGTGACGCAGCGATCGCGGCCGTGGTGCTTGGCGTGGTAGAGCGCCTTGTCGGCGAGCCCCAGCAGGGCCTGCGGCTCGCGGGTATGGCACGGGTACGTGGCCACGCCGCAGGAGAGGGTGACGGCGCCCAATGCCGTCTCGCCGTGCGAGAGCGTCAGCTGGCGCACGGCGCCAACCAGGGCCTCGGCCCGGGCTTCGGCCTGCTCCGTGGTGGCACCGGGCAGGATGGCCACGAATTCCTCACCGCCCAGGCGGCATACCACGTCCGCGTCGCGGAAGTGCCGCTGCAGCAGTTCGGCGACGCCCATCAACACGGTATCGCCCGCTTCATGGCCATGGTGGTCGTTGATCTGTTTGAAGTGATCCAGATCGATCATCACCAGTGATAGGGGCGTGCCATTGCGCTTGGCGCGGGTCGCTTCGTGCTGCAGCAGCTCATCGAAGTGGCGACGGTTCTTGAGCCCGGTCAGCGGGTCCTCGTAGGAGAAGCCTTCCAGCTTGCGCACCAGGCGGTCGAGTTCGGCGGTGCGGCCTGGAGAGGCAAGGCCACGCCCAAGCCGAGCAGCAGTCCTGCCAGCAGCCGGACGATCGGGAAGCGCATGGTGTCTCGTTTGTCAGGGGGAGTCAGATGCCAGTATATGCCAATGCGCCGAAGTAACCTTGCTCAAGTGATATTTATACCGTTATCTACTTTTGCGCCGCAATCAACGCAACGCCTCAGAACTCGCCGCAGTCATCAACCACAAGTGCGTCACGGGCTCCTAGAGGCGCAGGCCGGCGGCATCGACCAATCGACGCGTGTAGTCGGTGCGGGGAGCTTCCAGTACTGCCAGACAATCGCCTTGTTCGACCACCTCCCCATCCTTCAACACCATCACCCGATGCGCCATGGCGCGCACCACGGCCAGGTCGTGGCTGATGAAGAGATAGCTGATGCCGCGCCTCCGCTGCAGTTCGCGAAGCAGCTCGACGAGCTGCTTCTGCACCGTACGATCGAGCGCCGAGGTGGGCTCGTCCAGCACCAGCAGCTCGGGCTCCAGGATGATCGCCCGGGCCACGGCGATGCGCTGGCGCTGGCCGCCGGAAAACTCGTGGGGGTAGCGTGCGGCACAGTCGGCGGGCAACCCCACCTCCTTGAGGGTGTTCGCCACGCGATGCTGCACCTCGGCTTCGTCCAGCGCCGGGGCGTGATAGCGTAGTCCCTCGCTCACGATCTCGGCCACCGGCAGGCGCGGGGAGAGCGAGCCGTAGGGGTCCTGGAAGACGACCTGGAAGCGTTGTCGCCGGCGACGCAGCGCCGTACCGCTCAGCCGGTCGAGGCGCTCGCCGGCGAAGTCGATCTCGCCCCGACTCTCGGTCAGGCGCAGCAGGGCGAACGCCAGGGTGGTCTTGCCGGAGCCGGATTCGCCGACGATGCCCAGCGTCTCGCCCGGCGCCACGGCGAGGTCGAGCGGGCGCAGTGCTTCGAAGGCCGGGCGTGGCTTGGCGAACAGGCGGCGTGGTCGTGCGTAGCTCACCGCCAGCCGGCGGGCCTGGAGCAGCGGGGCGGCCGCCGGCACCGGGGCCGGGCGGCCGCGGGGCTCGGCCTCGAGCAGGGTCCGGGTGTAGGCGCTCTGCGGCTGGCCGAAGACGTCGGCGACCCGCCCCGTCTCCTGCTCGCGGCCGTTGTAGAGCACGCACACCCGATCCGCGTGACGGCGCACCAGATTGAGGTCGTGGGTGATGAACAGCATGCCCATGCCGTGGCGGTCGCGCAGTTCGGCGAGCAGGGCGAGGATCTCCTGCTGCACGGTCACGTCGAGCGCCGTGGTGGGCTCGTCGGCGATCAGCAGCTGCGGGTCGTTGGCGATCGCCATGGCGATCATCACCCGCTGGCGCTGGCCACCGGAGAGCTGGTGGGGCCAGGCATCGAGCAGTTCGCCGGGACGCGGCAGCTGCACCTGGGCGAGCAGTTCGCGGCTGCGCTCGCGGGCCACACGCCCGGAGAGCCCCTGGTGGAGGCGCAGCGTCTCGCCGATCTGCTTGGCCACCGTGTGCAGTGGGTTGAGCGAGGTCATCGGCTCCTGGAAGACGAAGCCGACGCGACCGCCGCGCAGGCCCTGCCAGTCGCGGGGGCGCAGCCGGGCGAGGTCGGTGTCACCGAGGAAGCGTCCTCCCTCGATTTGCGCGTTGGGCGGCAGCAGGCCCATGGCGCCGAGTGCGGAGACCGACTTGCCGGAGCCGGATTCACCCACCAGCGCCAGGGTCTCGCCGCGGCGGATGGTGAGCGACAGGCGGTCGACCGCGGTCACGCCGTCGAAAGCGACGCTCAAGCCGTCGAGGCGCAGCAGGGGAGCAGGGCTTGCATCAGGCATCGGCGGGTGTCCTCGGCATCGGGGAGGTGCTGGCGGCGTGCTGGACGTGGTGCGGGTCGAAGGCATCGCGCAGCCCCTCGCCGATGAATACCAGCAGCGAGAGCATCAGCGACAGGCTGACGAAGGCGGTGATGCCGAGCCAGGGGGCGTGCAGGTTGTTCTTGCCCTGGGCCACGAGTTCGCCGAGCGACGGCGAGCCCGGCGGCAGGCCGAAGCCGAGGAAGTCCAGGGCGGTGAGGGTGGTGATCGCGCCGGTGAACAGGAAGGGCACGAAGGTCAGGGTGGCGACCATGGCGTTGGGCAGCACGTGGCGCCACATGATCAGCCGCGGCGGCAGGCCCATCGCCTTGGCGGCGCGCACGTACTCGAGGTTGCGGGCGCGCAGGAACTCGGCGCGTACCACGTCGACCAGGCCCAGCCAGGAGAACAGCAGCATGATGCCGAGGAGCCACCAGAAGCCCGGCTGCACGAGACTGGCCAGGATGATCAGCAGGAAGAGCACCGGCAGCCCCGACCAGATCTCGGTGAGGCGCTGGCCGATCAGGTCGGTCTTGCCGCCGAAGTAGCCCTGGATGCCGCCGATGAGCACCCCTAGGATCAACGAGCCGGCAGTGAGCACCAGGGCAAAGGCCACCGAGAGGCGAAAGCCGTAGATCACCCGCGCCAGGACGTCGCGCCCCTGATCGTCGGTGCCGAGCCAGTGGCGGGGGCTCGGCGGGGCCGGCGAAGGGCGCCGCATCTGCATGTCGAGTGTCTGGTAGGAGAAGGGGATGACGGGCCACAACGCCCAGCCATGCTCGGCGAGCCGCTCGCGAATGAAGGGATCGTGGTAGTCGGTGCCGGTGGGCAGGAACCCGCCGAACTCGGTCTCGGGGTAATCCACCAGAAGCGGCACGTACCACTCCCCGTCGTAGCGCAGCACCAGCGGCTTGTCGTTGGCGATCAGCTCGGCGGCCAGGCTTCCGGCGAAGAGCGCCAGGAAGACCCACAGCGAGACCCAGGCGCGCCGGTTGCCACGGAACACCGCCAGCCGGCGCCGGGTGATGGGGGAGAGTCGTGACGTGTAGGCGAGGACCATGGCTCAGGACTCCCGGGTTTCGAAATCGATGCGCGGGTCGACCCATACGTAGGTGAGGTCGGAGACCAGCTTGAGAATCAGGCCGATCAGGGTGTAGAGGAAGAGCGTGCCGAAGATCACCGGGTAGTCGCGCTGCATGACGGCCTCGAAGCCGAGCAGCCCGAGTCCCTCCAGCGAGAAGATCACCTCGATGAGCAGCGAACCGGTGAAGAAGATGGTCACCAGCGCGCTGGGCAGACCGGCGATGATGATCAGCATGGCGTTGCGGAAGACGTGGCCGTAGAGGGTGCGCCGGTCACTGGCGCCCTTGGCGCGGGCGGTGAGCACGTACTGCTTGTGGATCTCGTCGAGGAAGCTGTTCTTGGTCAGCATGGTCAGGGTGGCGAAGCTGCCGATGGTCATGGCGATCACCGGCAGGGTGATGTGCCAGAAGTAGTCCTGCACCTTGCCCCAGGTCGAGAGCGTGTCGAAATCCGGCGAGACGAGGCCGCGCAGCGGGAAGAGATCCCAGTAGCTGCCGCCGGCGAAGAGCACGATCAGCAGGATCGCGAACAGGAAGCCGGGAATAGCGTAGCCGACGATGACCAGCCCCGAGGTCCAGACATCGAAGCGCGAGCCGTGATGCAGCGCCTTGCGGATGCCGAGCGGAATGGAGACCAGGTAGACGAGCAGCGTGGTCCAGAGCCCCAGCGAGATCGACACCGGCAGCCGCTCGATCATCAGGTCGACCACCGGTCGGTCGCGGAAGAAGCTGGTGCCGAAGTCGAAGGTCGCGTAGTCGCGCATCATCCCCAGGAAGCGCTCGTGGGCCGGCTTGTCGAAGCCGAACTGCTTCTCCAGTTGCTCGATGAAGCGCGGATCGATGCCGCGGGCGGCGCGCGACTCGTCGCGCACCATCACGTCGCCACCGCCGGTATCGAGGCGCGTGCTGGCCATGCTGTCGGCGCCCTCGAAGCGCGCGAGCATCTGGTCGATGGGGCCGCCGGGCGCGGCCTGCACGATGATGAAGTTGAGCAGCATGATGCCCACCAGGGTGGGGATCATCAGCAGCACTCTTCGCAGGATGTAGCGACTCACGGGCAGATCCTCGTGCGGGCGTCAGCGACCATGCAGGCGCCGGTCGATCATGGCTTCGCGCTGGGTATCGACCCACCAGGCGTCGAGGTCGAAACCGTACTCGGGAAAGGGCTCTGGGTAGCCGAACTTGTCCCAGAGGCCGAGCCGCGTCTCGCCGGAATGGTAGTGGGGTATCGTCACGAACAGCCAGCGCAGGACCCGGTCCAGGGCACGGGTCGCGGCATTGAGCGCGGCACGGCTGTCGGCACGGATCAACTGGTCCACGAGATCGTCGACGGCGGGATGGCTGAGCCCCATCAGGTTGCGGCTCTGCGGCACCTCGGCGTAGTCGCTCGTCCAGTATTCGCGCTGTTCGTTGCCCGGGTTGTTGGACTGCGGGAACTGCCCCACCACCATGTCGAAGTCGAAGTTGCGCAGGCGGTTGAGGTACTGGTTGATGTCGACGATACGGATGCTGCTGGTGACGCCGAGGCGTGCCATGTTGCGCAGCATCGGCTGCACCACGCGCTCCATGCCGGTATCGAACAGCAGCACCTCGACCGTCAAGGGGCGTCCCGTTTCGCCGTGCACCAGGCGGCCCTCCTTCACGACGTAGCCCGCTTCGCGCAGCAGCTCGTAGGCGCGTCGCAGGCGTTCGCGCAGTTCGCGCGGCTGGTCGATGGGCAGCGCCGCCTCGAAGACCTCCACCGGCAGGCTGTCGCGATGCGGTTCGAGCAGGGCGAGCTGCGCCTCGCTCGGCAGCCCCTCGGCGGCCATCTCGGAGTTCTGGAAGTAGCTGCGGGTACGCCGGTAGGTGTCGTAGAAGAGGTTGGCGTTGAGCCAGGGAAAGTCGAAGGTCAACGACAGGGCCTCGCGCACCCGGCGGTCCTGGAACTTGTCGCGGCGCAGGTTGTAGACGAATCCCTGCATGGTGGCCGGCTGGCCATCGGGTACGGTGAGGCGCTTGACCAGGCCGTCGTGGTAGGCGGGAAAGTCGTAGCCGATGGCCCAGGTGGCCGCACGCGCATCGATGCGGTAGTCGATGATGCCGGCCTTGAAGGCCTCCCAGGCGATGTCGCGGTCGCGGTAGTAGTCGTAGATCAAGCGGTCGATGTTGTGGCGCCCGCGATTGACCGGCAGATCACGCCCCCAGTAGTCCGCCACCCGCTCGTAGACGATGCGCCGGCCCGGATCGACCTCGGCGATGCGGTAGGGCCCGGAGCCCGGATGGCGCTCGAGCGTTGGCGATGAGAAGTCGCGGTCGGCCCAGTAGTGCTCGGGCAGGATCGGCAGTTGGCCGACGATCAGCGGCAGCTCGCGCGATTCGTTGGAGCGGAAGGTGAAGCGCACGGTGTGTGCATCCAGCGCCTCGACGCGCTCCACCTCGGCGTAATAGCCGCGATAGAACGGATTGCCTTCCTCGATCAGCAGGTTGAAGCTGAAGACGACGTCCTCGGCAGTGACGGGCTCGCCGTCGTGGAAGCGCGCCTCCCGGCGCAGATCGAACTCGATCCAGTGGCGCTCGGGGTCGAGGCGGATGCCTTCGGCCAGCAGACCGTAGACGCTGAACGGCTCGTCGGGGTTGCCTTCGAGCAGGGTGTCGTAGATCGCGCTGACGCCGGCGGCCGGCGTCCCGCGGACGATGAAGGGGTTGGTCGAGTCGAAGCTCGAGCCCACCGCGGCGCGCGTCAGGCTGCCTCCCTTGGGGGCATCGGGATTGACGTAGGGGAAGTGCGCAAAGTCCGCGGGCAACGCCGGCGCGTCATAGAGGGCCAGGCCATGCACGGTGGGAACGGGCGTTTCCGCAGCGGCAACGGCCGTGCAGGCCAACGCGAGCAGGCTCACCAGACCATGGCGCAGGGCACGTGCGACGATCGAAGTCAGTGACATCCTTGACGGGGTCCTGTGGTTCCTCGGAGAGGCGACCGCCATAAGGTGTCAGTCCGGTTGCCGCTTGTAAACCTTGGATGCGCCCCGGCCGATGCGAGGCGTCAACGGGATGCCAGGCTGCGGTTTGGCATGGCGAGCACCTGGCCGACATGGATCACGTCACTCTCCAGCCCGTTGTGCCGACGAATCTCGTTCACGCTGAGCCCGTAGCGGCTGGCGAGTCGCGAGAGGGTGTCGCCACGCTGGACCACGTGCTCCATCGCCACGCCGCGCTGGGGACTGCGAGCGGGGCCGCTGAGTCGTGCCTGGAGGAGGGCCTCCTGCTCGGCCGGCACCAGCACCACCTCGGCGGTGCCGGGGTGCACGTGGCCACCGGTCAGGCCGGGGTTGAGGGCCGCGAGCTCGGCGCGACTTACGTCAGCCAGATCGGCGAGTCGGCCGAGTTCGAGGGGGCGGTCCACCGTGATCGTGGCGAAGGCAGGGGTGGTGTCGATTGCCGGCAGCTCGATGCCGTACGCCTCGGGCTCGGCGACGATAGCCGCCAGGGCATGCAGCTTGGGCAAGTACTGCATGGTTTCGCGCGGCAGCCTCAGGCTCCAGTAGTCGCCGCGTTCGCCGCGGGCCAGGGCGGCATTGCGGGCCCGGTTCACGGTGCCGGCGCCGGCGTTGTAGGCGGCCAGCGACAGTTCGATGTCGCCGTCGTACCACTGCTCGGCCTGCAGTTCGATGTAGTCCAGCGCGGCCCGGGTGGAGGCGACGACGTCGAGCCGCCCGTCATAGCCGCGCCGGCGCTGTAGCCCCAAGGCATCCGCCGTGCCTGGCATGAACTGCCACAGCCCCGCCGCACCGCGATGGCTGCGTGCCTCGGGATCGAAGGAACTCTCGATGAAGGGGATCAGGGCAAGCTCGCCCGGCAGGTCACGCTTCTCGAGCTGCTCGAGTATCCACGCCAGCCAGGGGCGGGCGCGCTCGGTGATCGCCACCACGTTCTGCGGGCTGGCGCGATAGCGCGCGATCCAGCGCTGGACGCGCTCGTCGCCTTCGTGGATCTTCCACTGCAGGTTCTCGCGCAGCCGCGCCCAGGCGTCCGCGAACTGCGGTTCGAGTTGCAGGGAGTCCCAGAAGTGGAAGGAAGGGTAGGGCGGGTGGGGATTGACGGTAGCCGCCTGGCTGCTCGGTCCGGCCAGGGCCAGGGAACCGACCAGCGCAAGCCCGCCGGCCAGGCCGAGGGCCTGGTGTCGCATCTTTCGATGGGTCATGCGCTCTCCTCCGTGCGCTCTTCTCCTGGTCGCGCAGCGGCGATCTCGCCAAGGCGTCCGGGAAGTACGGCCAGGATCAGAATCGATCCTTCCAGGCTCTCAGGGTGGTAAAGGTGGCCAGATCGGTATCGGTGTCGCCATGGGCCGCGGCGGCAGCACGCACCTCGGGGTCCGCACAGCGCAGGAAAGGATTGATGCGCCGTTCGCGGCCCAGGTTGCTGGGCAGGGTAGGGCGATCCAGCGCCCGGGCGCGCTCCGCCTCGGACAGCGCCGCGGCCACCTCCCGGTTGTTGGGGTCGGCAGCACTGGCGAAGCGCAGGTTGGCCAGGGTGTACTCATGCGCGGCGAACACCAGAGTGTCGTCGGGCAGCGTCGTCAGGGTCGTGAGCGAGCGGTGCATCTGTTCGGGTGAGCCCTCGAACAGGCGCCCACAGCCGGCCGAGAAGAGGGTGTCGCCACAGAACAGCAGCGGTGGGATGCCCGCGGTGAAGAAGGCAATATGGTCAAGCGTGTGGCCGGGCACGGCCAGCACGTCGAAACGGCGCCCCATCACCCGGCAGGTGTCGCCATCGTTCACGGCCTCGTCGATGCCCTCGATCTGCGGGTTGGACGGGCCGATCACGCGCGGGGCAAAGCGCTGGATGAGCTCGGGCAGGCCACCGACATGGTCATGGTGATGGTGGGTGATGAGCACGTCGGTGAGGGTGAGATTCTCGCGCTCCAGCACCTGGACGACCGGGGCGGCGTCGCCGGGGTCCACGACACAGACCTCGGGACTCGTGTCCTGGCGCAGAAGCCAGATATAGTTATCGCTAAAAGCGGGAATCGGTGTCACGCTCAGCATGGGCAGGATGTCCTTGTCGCGTCGTCAACCGGATGAGCGGAAGTGGCGCCGGCCTGTCTGTCTCGCTGGGCCCGCACGCTGCTTGCAGCAGCTATGGCTTGCAAAACGTTCAATGCTGGAGGTTACGGTCGACGATGTCAAACGCGCAGGAAGACGCCATCGCACTGGCGCGGCTGTTTCAGGAGGGCCGACGCTACTGGGCGAGTGCAGACGGCTGCGCGCACTGGCACACGGAGCGCGCCTGCCTGGGGCCGGTGTGCGAGCGCCTGCACGGCGGCCACAGCCTGGAGCTGGCCATGGCACCGACGCTGACCGACATGTGCCCCATCCGCCACCGCATTCGCTGGGCGCCAACGCCCGAGCTCGCCGAGGAGCCCGCCAGCCTGGTATGCCCGCCGGACGCCCTGGCGCTGCCCGACGAGTGCCTGCACCTGGTCGTCGTCCATCACCTGCTCGAGGTGGTACCCAATCCCCACCGCCTGTTGCAGGAGGCGGCACGGGTCACCGCGGACGATGGCCACCTGATCATCTTCGGCTGGGCTCCGCTGGGGGCGGCCGGTCTGGCCCGCCTGTGGCCGGGGCGGCGGCAGCGACTGCCCTGGCGCGGCCATTGGCGCACCCCGGCGGGGCTGCGCGACTGGCTGGCGTTTGTCGACTTCCGGATCGAGCGGGTAGACTACTGCGGCTTTCATCTGCCCGGCAGCCTGCCGCGCAATGCCGCGCTGGAGACCCTGGGGCGGCGCCACAACCTGCCCCTGGGCGACAGCTATATCATCCGCGCCCGACGCCACAGTCGCCTGGCCCAGGTCCATCGTCCCCAGCTCACCCTCGGGGGTGCCCTCGGTGGCGGTGCCCTGGGACACGCCTCGCGCGTCGGTCGCCAGAGCGAAAGGGTTTGCGAAGTTGAATGAGTCATCGCAGGACGCGCTGCCCCGGGTCATCGTCCATACCGACGGCGCCTGTCGTGGCAATCCCGGGCCGGGCGGCTGGGGCGCGGTGCTCGAGAGCGGCCGCCACGAAAAGGCGCTCAACGGCTACGAGGCACGCACCACCAACAACCGCATGGAACTGATGGCCGCCATCATGGCGCTGCGTGCCCTGAAGCGGCCCTGTGAGGTTGAGCTGTGGACCGACTCCGAGTACCTGCGCCGCGGTATCACCGAATGGATCCATGGCTGGCAGAAGCGCGGCTGGAAGACCGCCAGCCGGCAGCCGGTGAAGAATGCCGAGCTATGGCGCGAGCTGCTGGCCGAGACCCAGCGCCATCGCATCCACTGGCACTGGGTGAAGGGCCACAGCGGCCACCCCGGCAACGAACGCGCCGACGCCCTGGCCAATGCGGCCATCGACGAACACGCGACCTGTGCCGTCCCTTCAACCACGAGCAAGAGTGAATAAGCGCCATGCGCCAGATCGTCCTTGACACCGAAACGACCGGCATCGACCCGCGCGACGGGCACCGGCTGATCGAGATCGGCGCCGTGGAGCTGGTCAACCGCCGCCTGACCGGTAACAACTACCACCAGTACATCAACCCGGAGCGCGAGATCGACGCCGAGGCCATGGCCGTGCACGGCATCACCAACGAGCGGGTGGCGGACGAGCCGCGCTTCGCCGAGGTCGCCGACGCGTTCTGGGACTACATTCGCGGTGCCGAACTGGTGATCCACAACGCCGCCTTCGACGTCGGCTTCATCGACCACGAGTTCCAGCTCCTCGCTGCCGAGCGCGGCGAGCCGCGTCTCGGGCCGGTGGCGGAGCACTGCGGCATCCTCGACACCCTCAAGCTGGCCCGCGATCGCCACCCCGGACAGCGCAACAACCTCGACGCCCTGTGCAAGCGCTACGAGATCGACAACGGCCACCGGGTCCTGCACGGGGCGCTGCTCGATGCCGAGATCCTCGCCGACGTCTATCTGGCGATGACCGGTGGGCAGACCGCGCTCACCCTGGATGCCGACGACGGCAGGAGCAGCGAGGCGGTGGCCGGCGGGCTTGCCATCCGCCGCCTGTCACTCACGCCGGGCAGCCTGCGCGTGGCGCAGCCCGACGAGGCGGAACTCGCCGCCCATCGCGCCAAGCTGGAGCAGATCCGCCAGGCGGCCGGCCACTGCCACTGGGACGAGCTGGCGGCCCTGCCGGGCGCCACCGCGGAGCACGACTGATGCTGCGCCGCGAGCTGCCGCTGACGGAAACGGCCGGGCGGGTGATCCGCATTGCCGAAGGGCGCATCGCGCCGGGCCCGGACGGTTCGCCCCTGCAGCCGGAACAACCCTGGCCCGAGGCCTGGCATCCGCTGTGCTACTGGCGCGACGTGCCGGTGGCGCTGGCGATGGAGGAGCGGGCCGGGGAGGCCTGGCCGGACGGCCGCCAGTGGCTGTCACGGCTGCCGGAGTCGTGGTTTCCGCTGCTCTCCACCGCCCTGCAGGTGGCGGCATGGCTGCGCGACCATCGTTTCTGCGGGCGCTGCGGCGCCCCGACGGCGCGTCTCGACGCCGAGTTCGCCATGGTCTGTCCCGCCTGCCGGCACCGCAACTACCCGCGCATCTCTCCCTGCATCATCACCCTGGTGACGCATGGCGAGGCGATGCTGCTGGCCCGCAGCCCGCGCTTTCCGCCCGGACGTTTCTCGACGCTCGCCGGCTTCATCGAGCCGGGCGAATCCGCCGAAGAGGCGGTGCGTCGCGAGGTCTACGAGGAAGTGGGGCTCACGCTCGGTCGGGTGCACTATTACCGCAGCCAGGCCTGGCCCTTTCCGCATTCGCTGATGCTCGGCTTCTTTGCCGAAGCGGCCAGCCGAACCATCCATATCGACGGCGTCGAGATCGTCGATGCTGCCTGGTTCACGCCCCGACACCTGCCGCAGCTGCCGCCCCCCTATTCGATCTCGCGGGCGCTGATCGAGACGCACCTGGCCGAGGTGGCCAGCGGTGCGACCGCTCGCTGAGCGCGCCGGGTCAACGGCTGGGGAAGAGGCTGGCGAGCCGGGTGGCCAGCATGATGTTGCCGGTGGCCTTGAGCCTGCCCGTCATGAAGGCGCTCATGCCGTTGATCTCGCCGCTCATGACCCCCTTGAGCGTGTCGGTGCTCGTGGTCAGGGTCACGGAAGGAGCGTCATGCTCGCCCGCCTGGATGTCCAGTTGGCCGTTCTTCACCACCAGGTAGTGGCTGTCGGCATCGCTGAAATGGAACTGGAAGACGTCATCCATGCCTTCGGCGGCCTGGGGGTCGAAGCGTTCCTGCAGTTTCTCGAAGGTGGTGCGGGACATTGGGGCGTTCCTCTCTGGCAGGGGGTATCCATGACGGGGCAATGGAGGCAGGGCGCCGGCGTCGACCGCGCTCCAGGCTGAAAGCGTATTTAAAACGATCGTTCCAATCAAGGGCGTTGTGCGTCTAGCCGGACGACGTCAGGATGGGGATCATCAACCAAGCAGGGGAGATGCAAGGGTGGAGGATTGGCTCAACGATCTGGGCATGTTCCTGGCCCAGCTTTTGGTCCTGGCGCTGGTGGTCGGGCTCGGCATCGCGGTGATTGCCCGCGTGCGCGGCGAGGGCGGTGAACGCCGGCGCCTGCGCATCGAGGAACTCAACGCCCGTCACGAATTCCGGCGTCGACGGCTGGCCCTGGCCGCCAGCGAACCCGGGGCCCGCAAGCGCCTCGTCAAGGCCTTTCGCCGTGACGACAAGGCCCGGGACAAACGCGGCCGCAAGACCGAAGGCCAGTCACCGCAGACGGTCTGGGTGCTCGACTTCCATGGCGACATCCGCGCCAGCGGTGCCGGGCGGCTCGCCGAGGAGATTTCGGCAGTGCTCGCGGCGGCCAGTGAGGGTGACGAAGTGGTGGTACGGCTGGAGTCCGCCGGTGGCCTGGTGCACGCCTATGGCCTGGCGGCCGCCCAGTTGGATCGCCTGCGCGATGCCGGTCTGACCACCACGATCTGCGTCGACAAGGTAGCCGCCAGCGGCGGCTACCTGATGGCCTGCGCCGCCGACCAGCTGCGCGCCGCCCCTTTCGCCGTGCTTGGCTCCATCGGCGTGGTGGCGCAACTGCCCAATGTCCACCGCCTGCTCAAGCGCCACGACATCGACGTGGAGCTCCTCACCGCGGGCGAGTACAAGCGCACCCTGACGGTGTTCGGCGAGAACACCGTGGAAGGGCGCAAGAAGTTCCAGTCCGACCTGGAGAACATCCACCAGCTGTTCAAGACGCACGTCGCCGAGCGCCGGCCGGGCCTGGACATCGAAGCCGCCTCCACCGGCGAGGTGTGGTACGGCCGCGACGCCCTGTCGCGTGGGCTGATTGATGCACTGGGTACCAGCGAGGAGTACCTCGTTTCCCGCATGGAGAGCGCGCGGGTGCTCAGCGTGCGCCTGGAAGCACGTCGCTCGCTGGGTGAACGCCTGGGCCTGGCCGTCTCCCGCGGCGTCGAGCAGGGGGTGGACCGGGTGCTGGAGCGCCTCGATGCCGGCCGCTGGGAGAAGCGCTGAGCTCAGAGCCGCTGCAGCCGGGTCAGCGCCTCCACCATGGCGCGCGCCTGCTCTCCCTGCAGCGAGTAGTAGATGGTCTGCGAGGCCCGGCGCGTCGACACCAGTCCCTCGCGGCGCAGGATCGCCAGGTGCTGGGAGAGCGCGGATTGGCTCAGGGCCAGGCGACGATTGAGTTCGGTGACGGACAGCTCGGCCCCATCGAGCAGGCAGAGAATGCGCAACCGGTTGTCGTTGGCCAGGGCCTTGAGCAGGGCCGTGGCCTGATCGATGGCCTCGTCGCCCGCCTCGAGCAGGCGGGTGGCAGCGCTGTGTGAGGTGCTCATCATGATCTCCCCGTGTCGGCTCGCCGTCCGCTTTGCAACATCCAGTCAGGGGCGTCGGGAGCCACGTCGGTCCGCCGCACGCCCAGCGCGGCGGCACTCACAGCCGGTAGTGGGTTTCATGGCATCACTCATTTAGTCATCTTTGATAGTGGCTCAAAACCTGTCAAACGTCGAATCAACGAAAGCGACCCGACAGCACGCCCGCCCGGCGAAGAGTTGTCAACAATATTGACTCGCATCACTCGCATTTTGCCCAGAGTTAGCCGATGGTATGAGGGAAATTCGCGAGAAAATCTCTAAAGTGTCAACAATCACCGTGGCAATCTCGACGCCGGACAGGAAGCTCATGACCACCTACAAGACCGAATTCCAGCACTCCATCGACCACCCCGAGTCCTTCTGGGCCGAGCAGGCCCGGCGCATTCCGTGGTTCACCCCCCCCACCACCATTCTCGAGTATGACGAGCAGCGGCATGCCCGCTGGTTCGTCGATGGCGAACTCAACATCTGCCATGCGGCCCTCGACCATCATGTGGAGCAAGGGCGTGGCGAGCAGCCTGCGCTGTTCTGGGATTCGCCGGTCACCGCCAGCAAGCGCACCCTGACCTATCGCGAATTGCGCGATGATGTCGCGCGGTTCGCCGGCGCCCTCAAGGGCCTGGGCGTCGAGAAGGGCGACCGCGTCGTCATCTACATGCCGATGGTGCCCGAGGCGCTGATGGCCATGTACGCCTGCGCCCGCCTGGGGGCGGTGCACTCCGTGGTGTTCGGCGGCTTCGCGCCGCACGAGCTGGCCGTGCGCATCGATGATGCCAAGCCCAAGGTGGTGGTGGCGGCCTCGTGCGGCATCGAGGTCGACCGCGTCATCCCCTACAAGCCGATTCTCGACGACGCCATCGCGCAGAGCGCGCACCAGCCGGATGCTTGCGTCATCCTGCAACGCGAGCAGCAGCCGGCGCCGCTTGGCGAGCGCGACCACGACTGGGCCACGCTCGTGACCGAGGCCGAACCCGCCGAGTGCGTCCCGGTCAAGGGCAGCGACCCGCTCTACGTTCTCTACACCTCTGGCACCACCGGCAAGCCCAAGGGCGTGGTACGTGACACCGGCGGCTATGCCGTGGCGCTGCACTATTCCATGGAGACCATCTACGACGTGGCTCCGGGCGAGGTGTTCTTCTCCGCCTCGGACGTGGGCTGGGTGGTCGGCCACTCCTACATCGTCTATGCACCGCTGCTGCGCGGCTGCACCACCGTGGTCTACGAGGGCAAGCCGGTGAAGACGCCGGATGCCGGGGCCTTCTGGCGCCTGATCAGCGAGTACCGCGTGAAGAGTTTCTTCACCGCCCCCACCGCCTTCCGCGCTATCAAGAAGGAGGACCCGGACGGCAAGCTGCTCGCGCAGTACGACGTCTCCTGCCTCAAGGCGCTGTTCCTGGCCGGCGAGCGTCTCGACCCGCCCACCTTCCACTGGCTGGACGACCTGCTCGACGTGCCGGTGATCGACCACTGGTGGCAGACCGAGACCGGCTGGCCGATCGCCGCCAACCTGCACGGGCTCGAGCCCATGCCCACCAAGGCGGGTAGCGCCACCGTGCCGGTGCCGGGCTTCGACGTGCAGATTCTCGACCGCGAAGGGGAGCGTGCCGAAGCGATGGAGCAGGGCAGCGTGGTCATCAAGCAGCCGCTGCCGCCGGGCTGTCTGACCGGCATCTGGGGCGACCCGCAGCGCTTCCACAGCGCCTACATGGCGGCCTTCCCCGGCTACTATCTCACCGGCGACGGCGGCTATTTCGACGAGGATGGCTACCTCTTCATCATGGGGCGCACCGACGACGTCATCAACATCGCCGGGCATCGCCTCTCCACCGGCGAGATGGAGGAAGTCGTCGGCGCCCACCCGGCCGTGGCCGAGTGCGCGGTGATCGGCATCCACGACGCCCTCAAGGGGCAGGTGCCGGTGGGGCTGGTGATTCCCAAGGATGGCTTCGAGGGGCGTGAGGCGGACCTCGAGAGCGAGCTGATCGCCCTGGTGCGCGAGAAGATCGGCCCCATCGCCTGCTTCAAGCAGGTGCTGGTGGTGGACCGGCTGCCCAAGACCCGCTCCGGCAAGATCCTGCGCAAGCTGCTGCGCAACATCGCCGACGGCAAGGAGTATGGCGTACCCTCGACCATCGACGATCCGGCCAGCCTGCAGGACGTCCACGAGGCGATGAAGGACCGCTCGGTGGGCGCGGCCCACGAGGCCCGCCAGGTGTAGACAGCCCCACGGCCTGTCCCTGCGGCGCTGCCTTCGGGCGGCGCCGCGTCGTTGAGGGCCCGTCTCCCGCGGCGTATACTGCGCGCCTCGCTTTCCCCGAGGGTTCCCTCACCCCTCTCTCGCGACGCGCGCCTAAAAAAGGAACCGCCGATGTTCAGGCTCTCCCCCCTGCAGTACCGTCGCTGTCTCGGCCTGCTGGTGACCTTCCACATCCTGGTGATCGCCGCCAGCAACTACCTGGTACAGCTGCCGTTCTCCCTGTTCGGCTGGCACACCACCTGGGGCGCCTTCAGCTTCCCGTTCATCTTCCTGGCCACCGACCTGACCGTACGGCTGTTCGGCAAGGAACCGGCCCGCGCCATCGTGCTGCGTGTGATGCTGCCGGCGCTGCTGATCTCCTACGCGGTGTCGGTGGTCTTTCCCCGCGGCAGCTTCACCGGGCTTGCCGGGCTGGGAGAGCCCGACCTCTTCGTGGCACGCATCGCCCTGGCCAGCTTCATGGCCTATGTGCTGGGCCAACTGCTCGACGTGCAGGTCTTCGACCGCCTGCGCCGCCTGCGTACCTGGTGGATCGCCCCGGCCGTCTCCACGATCTTCGGCAACCTGGCGGATACTGCAGCCTTCTTCTCCCTGGCCTTCTTCCAGAGCCCCGATCCGTTCATGGCGGCCCACTGGGTCGAGATCGCCTGGGTCGACTACGCGATCAAGCTGGGCGTCAGTCTGCTCTTCTTCCTGCCGCTGTATGGCGTCCTGCTTGCCTGGCTCAGCCGCCGGCTGGTCGAGGTGACCGGGCAGGCCGACCTGGCCCCGCAGCGCTCCTGATTCAACCCAACCGACGCTTCACCCCAACCGATACGGGAGGTCCCATGACCGTCGAGCTCAACCATGTGGACAGCGGAGGGGAGGGCACCCCTCTCGTCGTGGTGCACGGCCTGCTGGGCAGCGCCGACAACTGGCGTTCCCACGTCAAGCAATGGCAGAACCAGCGCCGCGTGGTCGCCGTCGACCTGCGCAATCACGGCCGCTCGCCCCATGTCGAGGGCATGGACTACACGGCGATGGCCGAGGACCTGCTGGCCCTGCTGGACCGGCTCGATATCCCGCGCGCCCACCTGCTCGGTCATTCCATGGGGGGCAAGGTGGTCATCAGCCTGGCGCGCCTGGCTCCGCAGCGGGTCGCCTCGCTGATCGTCGCCGATATCGCCCCGCGCGCCTACGGGCACGGGCACGATGCCGTCTTCGCCGGCCTGAGGCGGGTCGTCGACGGGAAACCGACCAACCGGCGCGAGGCCGATGCGCTGTTGGCCGAACACGTGACGGAGCGCCCGGTACGGCTGTTTCTTGCCACCAACCTGGAGCGCAGCGACGACGGCGTGCTGAGGCTGCGTATCGGGCTCGACGAGATCGAACGCGACTATGACGCGATCATGCAGGCGCCGGCCGGTGAGGGGGCCTTCGAGGGCCCCACGCTGGTGCTGCGGGGCGGCCGCTCGCCCTATGTCACCGACGAGATGCTGCCGGCGCTTCGCGAGGTGCTGCCCGAGGCGACCGTGGTTACCCTGGAGGAAGCGGGACACTGGCTGCACGCCGAGCAGCCCGAGGCGTTCCAGGCCGCGGTCAACGACTTCCTCGCGACCCTCGAGACGTAATAAGGCGCCAGCGTCAGGATGCGGGAGCGCCTAGGTCCACGGCCAGGCGCTCCACCGGCGTGTTCGTCTCGACCAACCCGGCCTCGAGGAGCAGCTGTTCGAAGCGGGCATAGCGCCCTTGGTCCACGGCGGCGGGGCGCTGGGCCAGGCGGGGGAAGATCTCCTCCCAGGCCTCGCGCATGATCGGGTCGTCGAGGGCGGGTTCCGCCGCGGTGATCAGCTCCCAGGCCGCCTCGCGATGGTTGAGGAGCCACAGCGTGGCCTCTTCGAGGGCCGCGACGAGCTGGCGGATGGCATCGCGCTGGCTACCCAGCCGGTCACGGTTGGCCATCAGGATCAAACCATCGTGTGCGGGCAGCCCATGCTCTTCCAGCGGCAGTGTCTGGGTGAGAACCCCTTCATCGGCGAGCTGACGCGGCAGGAGGTGGCGCTGGTGGACCACCACGCCATCGAGGCCGTCCTCGTGCATGGCATCGCGCACCGCGTAGTTCACGTCCACCAGGTCGATGCGCTCGGGCAGGCCGTTGGCCGACCCCAGCGGCGATTCGAGCAGGGCCGCGCTGTCCTGCACCGTGTAACCGAGCCGCAGTGCCTCGGTCCCATTGCCGTTGTCACGGGACGCCTCCGTCTTTTCGGCGAGCAGCGACTGACGCAGTACGACGCCCGAGAGCGGGGTATCGATCAGGGTCGCCACTCGCACCAGCGGCATGCCCTGATCCACCAGCAGGTGCAGCAGGGGCTGGCGGCCCAGGGCCAGGTCGGTACGTCCGGCGGCCAGCAGCTTGGCCGGCACGTTGGGATCGGCGGGGCTGATCAGCGTCACCTCCAGCCCCCGCCGCTGGAACAGCCCCTTCTCGCGGGCCACCAGCAGGGCGGCATGCTGGGGGTTGAGGTACCAGTCGAGGGTGATCGTCAGCGGCGTCACCGGCGGCGGCACGATGGGTTCGGCGGGCTCGAAGGCCACCGAGGGCACCTCCGGAATGGCCTCCTCCTCAGCGGGCTCGAAGGTATCGAGGAAGGTGGGACCGTCCACCACGGGGGGCACCTCGACGAGCGCCGACGCCTCGGCCATTGGCGCGTCTGCCTGCGCCGCATCGATCTCCGCGAGGGGCGCAAAGAGCGACGGCACGATGACCTCGGTGCCCAGCGTCAGCGGTGCGGCGTCCTCGGCAACGTCCGCTTCGGCAAGCGCCATCAGCGGTGCCGGGCCGGTCAGCACGACGGCGAACAGGACGGCGAGGGGCAGGAGAGCAGGACGTGCCTTGAGCATGGGACGGGGGGAGCTCCAGCAATCGGTGAGGCGCCAGTTTATCCTCGGCGACCCTGCCGAAGCCAGCCGAGAGGCCAACGGCGGTGCGAGACGGGGCGTGGCATAATGGCTCACCCGCTCGTCGAGGATCGTATGGATACCATCAACACCCTCTTTCTGCTCAGTGGCTTCCTGATCGCTCTGAGCGTGATCGCCAGCCGCCTCTCCACCATGGTGGGCCTGCCCCTGCTACTGATCTTCCTGGCGCTGGGCATGCTGGCGGGCGAAGAGGGCGTGCTGGGCATCCAGTTCGACGACTACTCCCTGGCCTTTCTGATCGGCCACCTGGCGTTGGCGATGATCCTGCTGGACGGTGGCCTCCGAACCCGGCTCAAGACCTTCCGGGTGGGCTTCAAGCCGGCCCTCTCCCTGGCAACGCTGGGGGTCTTCGTGACCAGTGCGCTGGTCGGCGTCATCGCCATGCACGTCTTCGGCCTGTCCCTCGTCCAGGGGCTGCTGGTCGGCGCTATCGTGGGCTCCACCGACGCCGCCGCCGTCTTTTCCATGCTCAGCGGGCGCGGGGTGCACCTCAACGAGCGTGTCAGCGCCACTCTGGAGATCGAGTCCGGCACCAACGACCCGATGGCGATCTTCCTGACCCTGCTGCTGGTCGAACTGCTGGCCGGCGACCTGGGGGGCGTGACCGAAACGCTGCTGTTCCTGGTCAGCCAGTTTGGCCTGGCCCTGATCATCGGGCTGGGCGGCGGGTGGCTGAGTGCCCGTCTGATACGCTGGCTCGACCTGGCGCCAGGGCTCTACTCGCTGCTGGCCCTAGCACTGGGCTTTGCCGTCTTCGGCCTGACCGGCTTCCTCGGCGGCAGCGGCTTCCTGGCCATCTACCTGACGGGGCTGATGATCGGCAACCGGCCGGGGCGCCATCTCAATTTCATCCTGCCCGTCCACGATGGCCTGGCGTGGCTCAGCCAGATCGGCCTTTTCCTGATCCTGGGGTTGCTGGTCACCCCTTCGGAACTGCTGGACTATGCCCTCCCGGCCACCGTGGTGGCCCTGGCGCTGATCCTGGTGGCCCGGCCGCTGGCGGTATTCATCAGCGTCAAGCCGTTCTTCAAGTTCCGCTGGCGGGAGCTCTTCTTCATTGCCTGGGTAGGGCTGCGCGGCGCCGTGCCCATCGTGCTGGCAATCTTCCCGGTGATCGGCGGCGTCGAGAACGCCTCGCTCTACTTCAACGTGGCCTTTGCCGTGGTGCTGCTGTCGCTGCTGATCCAGGGCGGCAGCCTGCCGTTGATGGCACGCTGGATGAAGGTCGAGATCCCCAAGGGGGTCACGCCGAACCACCGCGGGCCGCTCGGCATCCTGCCGGAGAACGACTACGAGATGTTCGTCTACCAGGTCGACAACAGCGACCTGGACGACGTGCCCATCCGCCTGCTGCGCTTTCCCTCCGGGGCCGTGATCTCGGCGCTGTTCCGCGAGCACGCCATGCTGCACCCCAAGGGCAGCACGCGGCTCCGGCTCGGCGACGTCATCTGCGTGATCGGCCGGACCGACGACCTGCCGGCCCTGAACCGGCTGTTCAGCGGCGATGCCAAGCTCAAGCAGGAGCGCGCCTTCTTCGGCACCTTTACCTTCGACGGCGATGCGCTGATGCGCGACATCGCCGGGGTCTACGGCCTCACCCTGAGCCCCGGCGAATCGGACATGAGCCTTGGCGAGTTCGTCTCGCTGCGCGTGGGCGGCCACCCCGTGGTCGGCGACGACGTCGACTGGCACGGCATCCACTGGGTAGTCAGCGAGATGAACGGCAACAAGGTCACCCGGGTCGGCCTGCGTCTCTACTGACGTGGGTAACGCCTTGATCGCACAAAGCTCTTGACCCAGCTCCAAAAGCTGATATGATGCATCGCCGTGAGCCGGAGGGATGGCAGAGCGGTTGAATGCACCGGTCTTGAAAACCGGCGAGGGTTAACGCCCTCCCAGGGTTCGAATCCCTGTCCCTCCGCCACTTCTTCTTTAGAATCAAGC
>SBLD01000066.1 GCA_004551485.1 Billgrantia azerbaijanica
ATTGTAATTGTATTTTTTTTTTTTTCTATTTTTTTGTTCCTCTTCTTCTTTCTGAGAGAAAATGGGGCTTAAAAGGGGGTAAAGGATTATTTCGTTCCTGATAGTTATTTCTTTAACTGGCGGATAGGAGCATGCTCTGGATCGGAATTGTGGGGAGTACTGCCTGATCGTTTCTACCAACTTAAAGCCCCAATTAGTATTCTTTTATGTTATTCTTTTATGTTATGCAGAAGTATCCTTTTAGATAATTGACATAATCTACATTACTAACCCGTTGTGTGTATTTTGGTGTTCCTTCCTATCCCCCCGCTTTGCGTTTTCAACCCCCTATTCAACCCCCCTAATATATCTAATATATATTGTAATACATACAATAGCTAATGAAAAATGAAAATTCTATAGGGTTGGTCTTTTAAGCCCGCTTCAAGCTAGGATGATCAAT
>SBLD01000067.1 GCA_004551485.1 Billgrantia azerbaijanica
AACGTCAGCCCCGTCAACGGCGAGGCATTCTGCCAGATTCCGCGTTCCACGGCGGAAGACATCGAGCTGGCGCTGGATGCCGCACACAAGGCCGCCCCGGCCTGGGGCCAGACCTCGGCGACCGAGCGCAGCAACATCCTGCTGAAGATCGCCGACCGGCTCGAGCAGAACCTGGAAATGCTCGCCGTGGCCGAAACCTGGGACAACGGCAAGGCGGTACGCGAGACCCTCAACGCCGACATCCCGCTGGCCGTCGACCACTTCCGCTATTTCGCCGGCTGCATCCGCGCCCAGGAGGGCACCGCCGCGGACATCGACGCCAAGACCGTCTCCTACCACTTCCACGAGCCGCTGGGCGTGGTGGGGCAGATCATTCCCTGGAACTTCCCGATCCTGATGGCCGCCTGGAAGCTCGGCCCGGCCCTGGCCGCCGGCAACTGCGTGGTGCTCAAGCCCGCCGAGCAGACCCCGGTGTCGATCCTCAAGGTGGTCGAGGTGATCGGCGACCTGCTGCCGCCCGGCGTGCTCAACGTGGTCAACGGCTACGGTGCCGAGGCCGGTCAGGCGCTGGCCACCAGCACCCGCATCGCCAAGCTCGCCTTCACCGGCTCCACCCCGGTGGGTCAGCACATCCTCAAGTGCGCCGCCGACAGCCTGATTCCCTCCACCGTGGAGCTGGGTGGCAAGTCGCCGAACATCTACTTCGAAGACATCATGGACGCCGAGCCGGAGTTCATCGACAAGGCGGCCGAGGGCCTGGTGCTGGCGTTCTTCAACCAGGGCGAGGTGTGCACCTGCCCGTCGCGGGCGCTGATCCAGGAGAGCATCTACGAGCCCTTCATGGCGCGGGTCATGGA
>SBLD01000069.1 GCA_004551485.1 Billgrantia azerbaijanica
TAGAAACATCTAGTGAACATAATTGTGCAATTACACCTATTTGCTCCTTTTTTAGAAGCTTTTTCATACCATTAGAGCTGATTATCTTTCCTGGTTTCCCTGCAATACCCCTTAATTCAACTTCCTTTCCTTCTGTAGAAAATCTGATGAAAAGTTCTTGAAAATTAAAAGCTATTGTACCCAAGGATTGTAGCCATTGGACTCCTAGTACAACATCAGCACCTCCCATTGGAATGGAAAGCATTGGGCTAGTCAATACATATTCTCCCATGGATACCTTGATATTATGGGACTTTCTAGAGCAATTTATTATTTCTCCATTTACAATCATCACTTGACACTCTGGTACTAGATATAGGAAGCAATTCAATTCTTTTGCTACCCTACAATGAATAAAATTGTGGGTGCTTCCTGAATCAATCAAAACTATTACCTTTTTCTTCTTGATTTGTCCTTCTATCTTGATGGTTTGAGGAGTGGTAATTCCTGCCAATGCATTACAAGATATGGTCGGATTTATTTGTTCTTCCTCTAGGCTTTGTTCCGGGAGTATATCTTCTTCTTTTGACATTTCTTGCTCCTTTTCTTCTTCCTCTTCACAATCTATGTAGAATAATTTCTTCTCAGCACACTTATGACCTTTTGTGTATTTGCTATCACAATTGTAACAAAGCCCTTTTGCTCTTTTTTCTTCCAATTTTTGTGGTGTCAACCTTGTAGGTTGTGGAAGACTAGGGGCAACGACACTTCCATCTTTATAGTTGTGAGGGGTAAACTTCCTTGTTGCCATAATTTTTCTTTCCACTTAGTAATAAAGCTCTTTTTCTTTTTTTCTTCCAATTGT
>SBLD01000070.1 GCA_004551485.1 Billgrantia azerbaijanica
ATATAACCCGAAAGGGTCTGGTCGGCGATGACGTCACGACAATTGCCGGATACGCTTGAGACGTATCGTATGTCCTTTCCTCGCGGAAAGGACCTTGTCAGCATGATTCACATTGTTAAAGAGCAGACTGTCAATCGACAGTCATAAACCCGTCATCGCAACGAGCGATGATGGCTTATGACTGCAGATCCGATCAGGTAAGACTGCGGGGGAGGAGATGGTGGAGCCTAGCGGGATCGAAGTCGTGCGCGACCCCGGGCTGACCTCCTGACGTGCAAGGTAGGCGCTCTCCCAGCTGAGCTCTTCCAGACTCTCCCGAGGAAAGTGGTGGAGCCTAGCGGGATCGAACCGCTGACCTCCTGCGTGCAAGGCAGGCGCTCTCCCAGCTGAGCTAAGGCCCCACTGATTCACCGCGTTGCGACTTGCGATGAATTTCGTCGGAGACAAGGCGCTTTGGGCCGACGCATAGCTCGCTATGCGAGGTTCAAAGCAACGCCGTATCCGGCGAAATTTGGTGGGTCTGGGCAGACTTGAATAAAACCCGGCGACCTCACCCTTCTCTTGACAGAACGTCCGGGGGTGCGCTCTAACCAACTGAGCGTCCCGGCCATTCAGAGAATGGTGGGTCTGGGCAGACTTGAACTGCCGACCTCACCCTTATCAGGGGTGCGCTCTAACCAACTGAGCTACAGACCCATTGGTCACGCTGGGCCTAGTACCCAAACAGTCTTTGCTCCGGTCGATCAGGTAATTCAATGTGAGCACTTGCCGCGAGACAGCGATCGTCGTTTAAGGAGGTGATCCAGCCGCAGGTTCCCCTA
>SBLD01000071.1 GCA_004551485.1 Billgrantia azerbaijanica
GCTCAAAGCTGCAACGTAATCAATAGAAGCTGAATATGAGCATTTCTACATAAGCACATACAGTACATCTCAGACAGCAAGCAAACAGTATTAATCCTAGTCGCTGCTATCATTTTATTCAATATTTTAATGCAAGAGCCATGTCACTTTATTGGTGATATTAATTATTATTGATTATAATTTATGTGACATGGTTTTTCAAGGACGGTTTAGAATTATATTGGCATCACCAGGTTTTTCTCCTTGAGAGAAGGCGGCACTGGGAACGAGTTGAAGGTCCAATTTATAACCTCATGGCTTTCTAAAAAGTCCCCCGTAGCTGCTGTGAATCCAACATAGACGGGCGTTGGAATTATATCTGACAGGTTAATGGGTTTTTCAACCACCTTCACAAGTGTTTCCCCCGAATATGCCGCATAAACAGAGAGTTGTCCAAAGTCTGGATTGTAATAAATTCGAACCTGGATTGCTCGTCCACTTTTGAGATCAACGTCAAGCAGACTATTAACTGGATTTGATTCGATTCCGTTTATGTCGATGCCAATATGGTTATCATCTGGATCATTCAGGTTCTTGTTCAGGCATGTGTCCAGCTCCACGGCTAATGGAGGAAATTTATCGCCTGGTGAAGACTGCAGTCCAAGATATTCGCCGACGCCCTTTGCTGATGGACCGTTTTTATCGCTTGCAAAAATGAACGTCATGCCATCTCCGGCACGATCAGTGTAATTCTGATGGCGTGAGATCTTAATGGTGATGGTGGTATCAATAAAAGATCGCTGTAAACTCAGAGGCTTGCCGTATAAAAC
>SBLD01000072.1 GCA_004551485.1 Billgrantia azerbaijanica
GCCCGCCAGTTCGGCGATGAGGCTCTCGAGTGAGCCGAGGCGGTCGGCCATGCCGGCCTCCACGGCGAGGGCGCCGGTGGCAATGCCACCCTGGCGGAAACGGTCGTTGACCTCGTCGCGAGGCAGCCCCCGGTGGCGGGCCACCTTGTCGAGGAACACGGCGGCCAGCTCGTCAACCCGCTCCTGGAGCTGGGCGCGGCCGGCCTCGCTCTCGAGATCGGGGCGCTTGTTGGGGGCGTTACTGGAGACGACCTCGTAGGTCTTCTCGCCGGGGCGGTCCTCGCGCGTCCGGATGTTGAGCACCACACCGACGCTGCCGAGCTGGGCGGTGTCGTCGACCACCACCTCGTCGGCGGCACTGGCAATCCAGTAGGCGGCGCTGGCCCCCATCCCGCCCACGTAGGCCTTGAGGGGCTTCTGCCCGCGGGCCTGGTAGATCAGGTCGCTAAGCTCGTTGATGCCGGTGGCATCGCCGCCGGGGCTATCGACGTCCAGCACCAGGGCGCGCACGCTCGGGTCATCGAGGGCGGCCTGGATGTCGGTGGCCAGCACCTCGGTGCTGGTGGCGCCGCTGATCTCGGTGAACAGGTTGGCGCGGCGGAAGATCGGCCCAGTGACGGGGATCACCGCGACGCCATCGCGCACGGAGACGCTGCGCGTGTTATCCAGCGGGCGGCCGAGGCGGGCCTCCAGGGCCTCAACGTCGCCCTGGCGATCGGCCACGGCCAGCAGGGTGTCCAGCGCCTCGGCGGTCATCAGCCAGGTACGGCTCGCCGCCAGC
>SBLD01000007.1:0-75405 GCA_004551485.1 Billgrantia azerbaijanica
CGGAGTAAGTGCTTGGCGGCTCTTACTTTATGCACCAGGCGGAGGCCTATTTCCATTCTGTCGGTGAGATTTCCGGGCTAGCTATCTTCTGGACACCAATTATATTCTCGGGCTGCTGAAATCATCCCCCAGGGTGCTGGAAGATGCTGCACGCCGTAATCTCAAGTCATTGGAATGCGGCTACAGTGCAATCACCCGCATGGAGTTGCTTGGCTTTCCTGGAATTCCCAGCGAGGAGTCGAAGCTCATCTCTCAGCGCCTCGGCGTACTGCGCTATTTCCCCCTGACCGAGCAGGTAGAGGAGCGAACGATCGCTCTTCGGCAGTCCCGCAGGATCAAATTGCCCGACGCCATCATCGCGGCCACCGCCTTGGAGCATGACCTACAACTGCTGACCTTTGATCAGAAGCTTGCTGCGATAATGTCCTCGATTGACAACTGATTGATATTACGCTGCTGTCAAAGGAACAAAGTCATGGACGACTACCCCCAGATCCTCCATCACGGCGGCGCCGATGGCGTCACCGGCAGCTGCCACCGCCTGCAGGTCGCCCCCGACCGCGCCCTGCTCGTCGACTGTGGGCTGTTTCAAGGACAGGATGCCGACCACCTCGACAGCCTAGAGCAGCACCGCGTGCGCTTTTCCGTCGATGACGTGCTGGCGCTCGTCGTCACCCACGTGCACATCGACCACATCGGCCGGCTGCCCTACCTGCTGGCGGCGGGCTATAAAGGGCCGATCCTCTGTTCGGTGCCCTCGGCCAAGCTGCTGCCGCTGGTCATCGAGGATGCGCTGAAGATCGGCTTCACCCGCGACCGCATGCTGATCGAGCGCTTCCTTACCGAGGTGGAGCATCGTCTGGTCGCGCTGGACTACAAGACCTGGCACACGGTCATCGACGACGAGCGTCACCGCCTGCGGGTGAAATTGCAACGTGCCGGGCACATCCTCGGCTCTGCCTACGTGGAGGTGGACAGCCTCGACAGGGCCGGTGGCAACGCACAGCGCACCGTCTTCTCCGGCGACCTGGGCGCTCCCTATGCGCCGCTGCTGCCGGCGCCGCGTTCTCCCTACCGGGCCGATACCCTGGTGCTCGAGAGCACCTACGGCGACTGCTGCCATGAGGATCGTCGCCACCGCCGGGCGCGCCTCGAGGCCGCCATCGACCGTGCGCTCGAGAACGGCGGCACGGTGATCGTGCCCGCCTTCAGCATCGGCCGTACCCAGGAGCTGCTTTACGAGCTGGAGGGGCTGATCCACGGCGCGTGCGACGCGCGCTGGCGCGAGCTCGAGATCATCGTCGACTCGCCGCTCGCGGCGCGCTTCACCCGGGTCTACCGCGAGCTCAAACCCTGGTGGGACGCCGAAGCCCAGCGTCGGCTGCGCCGCGGCCGCCACCCGCTCAGCTTCGACAACCTCTATACCGTCGAGAGCCACGACGAACACGAACGCGCGGTCGACTACCTGGCGCGCACCCACCGCCCGGCGGTGGTGCTTGCAGCCAGCGGCATGGCCAGCGGCGGGCGCGTGGTCAACTACCTCAAGCGCATGCTGCCCGACCCGCGCCACGCCGTGCTGTTCATCGGCTACCAGGCCGCCGGCACCCCGGGGCGTGACATCCAGCGCTACGGCCCTCGGGGCGGCTGGGTGCAGCTCGACGGCGAACGCATCGACATCCGTGCCCGGGTGGAGACCGTCAGCGGCTACTCCGCCCACGCCGACCAGCACGACCTGCTCCACTTCGTCCAGCGTATGCGTCAACCGCCGCGCCACATCCGCCTGGTGCACGGCGAACCCGATGCCCAGCGCGCGCTGAAAGCGGCCATCGAGGCCTGGGCCGCCCAGAGGAAGCTGGTGGTAACAGTCAGCAGCCTGGCGGTTACCGAAGCGAATGCCTGAAAAGGGGCCG
Organism: Billgrantia azerbaijanica; assembly: GCA_004551485.1. Taxonomy (GTDB): domain Bacteria; phylum Pseudomonadota; class Gammaproteobacteria; order Pseudomonadales; family Halomonadaceae; genus Halomonas; species Halomonas azerbaijanica. The sequence continues at coordinate 1,911 of SBLD01000007.1, forward strand.
GAATGCCCGCCATAACGCCCCTACCCCGGGGAAAGGCATTTCTGGTATCCTGCGGCGATCCATTCCGCGTACGATTCTTCGCGATTCCAACGTCGCTCTCTTGCAACGGTGACCCGCCACATGGCAAAGCAACAGGACGCCACCGACCTCCAGCGTGCGCTCAAGACGTGCCGGAGTTCGTTCGTATCAGTGGGCTTTTTCAGCATGTTCGTGAACGTTCTCATGCTGGTGCCGCCAATGTACATGCTGCAGGTCTACGACCGGGTGCTCTCCACCCAGAGCGGCGAGACGCTGCTGATGCTCACCCTGGTGGTGGTCTTCCTGTTCATGGTCATGGGCGGGCTGGAGCTGGTGCGCTCGCGCATGCTGGTGCGCGTCGGCAACCGCCTGGATACCGGCATCAACGCCCGGCTCTACAGCGCCATGTTCCGCCGTAGCGTGATCAGCCAGGGCCAGCAGTCGGCACAGCCGCTGAGCGACCTCACCAACCTGCGCCAGTTCCTGACCGGCAACGGCCTGTTCGCCTTCTTCGACGCTCCCTGGGTGCCGGTCTACCTGGCGGTGCTCTTCCTGTTCCACCCCTGGCTCGGCTTTTTCGCCACCGGGGCCGGCATCGTGCTGCTGACGCTCGCCATCGCCAACGAGAAGGCCACCAAGAACCTGCTCGCCGAGGCCAACAACGAGCACATCCAGGCGCAGAACCTCGCCAACTCCAACCTGCGCAACGCCGAGGTGCTGCACGCCATGGGCATGCTGCCCGGCATCATGGGGCGCTGGGCCAGCAAGCACCACGAGTTCCTGGCCAAGCAGTCCCAGGCCAGCGACCGTGCCGGCGCACTGACCAACACCTCCAAGGTGCTGCGCCTGCTCGCCCAGTCGATGATCCTCGGCCTGGGCGCCTGGCTGGTGCTGCGCAACGAGATGACGCCAGGCATGATGATCGCCGGCTCGATCATCATGGGCCGGGCGCTGGCGCCCATCGACCAGATGATCGGCAGCTGGAAGGGCTTCGTCTCGGCGCGCGGCGCCTACGGCCGCCTCAATGAACTGCTGACCCAGATCCCCGCCGAGCAGCGCCGCATGTCGCTGCCCGCCCCGCACGGCGACGTCGCCATCGAGAGCGTGGCCGCCGCGCCGCCCGGGGTGCGGATGGCCACCATCCGCGGCGTCAACTTCGCGGTGCCGCGCGGCGAACACGTCGGCATCATCGGCCCGAGTGCCGCCGGCAAGTCGACGCTCGCCCGCGTGCTGCTCGGCATCTGGCCCGCCCAGGTGGGCAACGTGCGCCTCGACGGCGCCGAGATCGGTCACTACAACCGCGACGAGCTCGGTCCCTACATCGGCTACCTGCCCCAGGACATCGAACTGTTCGACGGCACCATCAGCGAGAACATCGCGCGCTTCGGCGAGGTCGATGCCGAGAAGGTGGTGGCGGCCGCCAAGAAGGCCGGCGTGCACGAGATGATCCTCGAACTGCCCAACGGCTACGACACCTACATCTCCTCGACCAGCGGTGCGCTCTCCGGCGGCCAGCGTCAGCGCGTGGGGTTGGCCCGGGCGCTCTACGGCGACCCGGTGCTGGTGGTGCTCGACGAGCCCAACTCCAACCTCGACGACGCCGGTGAGCGCGCGCTCGCCGGCGCCATCCAGCAGCTCAAGGCCGAGGGCGCGACGCTGTTCGTCATCAGCCACCGCACCAGCGTGCTCAAGAACATGGACAAGCTGCTCGTCATGAAGGAGGGCCAGGTGAGCATGTTCGGGCCGCGCGACCAGGTGCTCGCCCAGTTCGCCAAGAAGGGGCCCCAGCGCCAACAGGTGGCACAGGCCGCCTCCAACGCGCGCCTGGCCGCCATCCGCGGCGGCCGCCCGGATGCCGGCGCCGCGGGCAGCAGCAACCCCGAGGAGCAGAAGTGATGGCCGACGAGAAAGATCGCCAGGCGGTGGCCCAGCAACCCGAAATCGACGTCACCCCGGGACCGCAGACCCTCGACGGCGAATACGCCGAGAAGCTGCCCACCAGCGACAAGGGCTACCGCCGGCTCGGGCTGCTCATCCTGCTGATCGCCTTCGGCGGCTTCGGCACCTGGGCGCTCACCGCCTCGCTCGCCGTGGCCGTGGTCGCGCCGGGCAGCGTCTCCATGGAGTCGTTCAAGCGCACCGTCCAGCACCTCGAGGGTGGCATCGTCAAGAACCTCCTCGTTGAGGACGGCGACAGCGTGGAGGCCGGCGAGGCGCTGGTCGTGCTCAGCGACACCCAGGCCCGCGCCCAGCTCGACATCGCCCGCTCCCAGTACCTGATCAACCGCGCCATGGAAGTGCGGCTGCTCGCCGAGCAGGAGGGGGCCGAGTTCCTCGCCTTCCCCGAGGAGCTCACCGACAGCGACCGGCCACGCGTGCAACAGGTGATCGCCGTGCAGCAGAGCCTGTTCCTGGCGCGTCGTGAATCCCTGCAGGGCGCACTGCAGTCCCTCGACGAGCAGATCAACCAGATGCGCCAGCAGATCGAGGGGCTGGAAGCGCAGATCGATATCAACACACGTCGCGTCAGCTCATTGCGCGCCGAAGCGGAAGACTTCCGCTCGCTGTATCGCGAGGGCCTGGGCGACAACCAGCGCCTGCGTGAACTGGAGCGCCAGATGCTCGAGTACGAAGGCCGCATCGCCGAGCACCGCTCGCGGATCGCCAGTCTCAAGTCGCAGATCAGCGAGAACCGGCTGCAGAAGGAAGTGCGCCGCCAGGAGTTCCAGTCCGAGGTGGGCGAGCAGCTGCGCCAGGCCCAGGCGCAGATCGCCGAAGCCGAGGAGCGCATCACCGCACTCTCCGACCAGGTACGCCGCACCGTCATCACGGCGCCCGTCTCCGGCACCGTGGTGGGGCGTCAGGTCCACACCGTGGGCGCGGTGATCCGCCCCGGCGATGCCATCATGGACATCGTGCCGGCCGGCGACGGCTTCGTGGTGGAGGCGCGCATCCCCAGCCGCGACATCGACAACATCTACCGTGGCCAGAAGGCCGAGATCCGCTTCTCCGCCTTCAACCAGCGCCTCACCAACATCATCGACGGCGAAGTCATCCACGTCAGCGCCGACAGCTTCGAGGACGAGGCCACCGGGCAACGCTACTACAAGGCACGGGTGCGGGTGAGCGAGGAAGGGCGCAAGGACATGACCGAGCAGATGCAGCTGCTCTCCGGCATGCCTGCCGAAGTGATGATCCGCACTGGCGAGCGCACCTTTGCCAGCTACATCGCCAAGCCGATCACCGACATGCTGTCACGCGCGATCAGGGAGGATTGATGGCACGACGCAACACCCCGGGCGGCCTGAACTGGCAGCGCTGCGCGCTGCTTCGCGCGATAAATCGCCCTCCCACAGCTGTAGTTGCCAACGATAGCGGATTAGTTGTGGGAGGCCGGCTTCGCCGGGCGAAGGGAGCCGCAGGCTCCCCAAGCCTTTGGCAGCGCTGCGCGCTGCTTCGCGAGCTGAAGCTCCCTCCCACTATATCGATCACCGAAGCCGGCAATGTGGGAGGCCGGCTCTGCCGGGCGAAGGGAGCCGCAGGCTCCCCAAGCCTTTGGCAGCGCTGCGCGCTGCTTCGCGAGCTGAAGCTCCCTCCCACTATATCGATCACCGAAGCCGGCAATGTGGGAGGCCGGCTCCGCCGGGCGAAGGCGCCGTCAGGCGCCCAGCGGCTGGCGCTGACCGTGCCGGCCGTGCTGGCGGCGCTGCTGGCGCTGGCCCCCGTAGCGGCCGTTGCCCAGCAGGAAGATGACGTCCCCGCCGGCGAGCAGGCCGTGGCCGAGCTGGTCGCGCTCGACGACTACGGCGCCGGGAAGGCCAGCGACCTGCCGTCGCTGCCCGGGCTCTTCCAGCGCGCCCTCGAGCACGATGCCGAACTCGCCCGCCAGCGCTACCTGCTCGAGGCGACCGAGCAGGAGAGCGACCTGGCGTTTTCGCAGCTCCTGCCCCAGGTCAGCGCCACCGGCGGCTATCTCTATCAGGACTCCACCAACATCCAGACCTCGCCGGACGACTTCGGCCTCGATCAGCCCGCCCAGCGCCCCGGCGAGATCGACGAGCACTACTGGCAATTGAGTCTGCAGCAGCCGCTGTTCAGCCTGGAACGCTGGCGCGGCCTCGATCGTGCCGACGCCCAGATTGGCGCCGCCGAGCTGGACCTAGCCCTGGCCGAGCGCGACCTCGCACTCGCCGTGAGCGAAGCCTACGTCAACGCCTTCCTGGCCTCGCGCAAGCTCGGCCTGCTCGGTGCCCAGCAGGAATCGCTGGAGCTGCAGGTGCGCCAGGCCCGGCGCGCCTTCGAGCTCGGCGTGGGCGATCGCCTCAACCTGCTGGAGGCGCAGTCGCGGCTCGACCAGGCCATCGCCGATACCGTGCAGGCCGAGAACGAGCTCGACGATGCGCGCAGCGAGCTGGAGCGCCTGACCGGCGTGCTGCCGGACTTCGACGGCCGCCAGCTCGGCGATCTCTCGGCCGTGTCGCTGGAAACGAAGTGGGACGGCGAGCAGCAGTGGCTCGACAGGACCGGCAACAGCCTCGACGTGCAGCGCGCCGAGGCCGAGCGCGAGATCGCCGACAGCGACACCCGCGTGCGGCGCAGCGGCTACTTTCCCGAGCTCAACCTCAACCTGAGCTACAGCGATCGCGTCAGCGACGATGTGCTGCGCGAGAGCGAGGACTACCGCGCCGTCGTGGAACTCAACATGCCGATCTATCGCGGCGGCTATACCATGGCCAACGTGCGCCAGGGCGAGCTGCGCACCCGCGCCAGCCAGCAGGCCGTCGACCACCAGCGCAGCCTCGCCGCCCAGGAGGTGCGCACCCGCCTGCGCTCGCTCAGCGGCAGCGTGCGGCGCATGGCCGCCCTCGAGCAGGCCATCGCGTCCAGCGAGCTCTTCCTCGAGGCCGCCGAACGCGGCGAACAGCTCGGCCTGCGCGACCTCGTCGACGTGCTTGACGCCCGTGCCAGTCTCTACGACCAGCGCATCCAGTACGTCGATACCCTCGGCAGCTACGTGCTGGACCGCCTGATGCTGCAGACGGCCGTCGGCGAGCTCGACAGCGAAGACCTGGCGCAAAGCATGGCCCTGCTGAGCCGCATCGCCGGTGCAGCCCCCTGAAGGCTCTTTCCCTGACGACACCACCATGCGCCCAATGAGTACCTCCAGCGATTGGCTGCGGCGGGGCATGCGCACCTTCGACGCGGCCATCGCCCTGGCGGTCGCCTGGGCGCTGATGACCTGGCTGCCGCACCTCGACCACACCGACAGCACCGAGTACCCGCTGCTGATCGTGACCGGCAGCCTGCTGCTGCCAGCCTGCGGCGAGCTGCTCGGCCTCTACCAGCCGTGGCGCGGGCGCAGCCTCTACACCATGCTTGGCGTCTATGCGCTGAGCTGGCTCGCCACCATCGTGCTGCTGAGCCTGCTGCTGGTGGCGACCCAGAGCACCCAGACCTTCTCGCGTCTGTGGATGGGCACCTCTGCCCTCTCGGTGTTGCTGATCGGCAGCCTCCTGCGCGCGGCGCTCTACCGCTACCTGCGTTACCTGCGTGCCACCGGCCACAACCTCAAGCGCGTGCTGCTGATCGGGCCGGCGACGAACATCCGGCGCCTGGAAGAGCGTCTCGCCCAGATGCCCTATGTCGGCTACAGCGTGGCGCAACGGCTCACGGACGATGGCAGCGAGGCCATGTGCGCCGCCATCAAGGCGCTGGCCCAGGAGAGCGTCTTCCGCCGCGACTTCGACGAGGTGTGGCTGAGCTATCCCCTGGCCGAAGGGGAGAAGGTGCGCGAGCTGGCGGGAGAGCTGGTGGCGGTGCCGGCCAGCGTGCGCTACTTCCCCGACCTCTCGGACGTCCGCCTGCTCAACCATCGCATGGCCCAGGTGGCCGGCATGTACTCGCTGGACCTCAACTACAGCCCGCTCAACGGGCCGATGCGCTTCATCAAAGCCGCCGAAGACCGGCTGCTCGGGGTGGCGCTGTTCCTGCTGTTCCTGCCCGTCATGCTGGTCATTGCGGGACTCGTGCGCTGGCAGATGGGCAGTCCGGTGCTGTTCAAGCAGTATCGCCATGGGCTGGATGGGAAACAGTTCAGGATCTACAAGTTTCGCACGATGCGTCACCATGAGACGCACGGAACCACGCAGCAAGCCCAGTTCGCGGATCCTCGCGTTACCCCCCTGGGAGCATTCTTGCGTCGCACCAGCCTGGATGAACTTCCCCAGCTCTACAATGTCCTGCAAGGACGTATGTCTCTGGTCGGGCCGCGCCCGCACGCGATGGACCAGAACGATCATTTCAAAGACGAAATCGAAGCCTACATGCAGCGGCACCGTGTCAAACCCGGCATGACCGGCTGGGCCCAGGTCAACGGGCTGCGCGGTATCACCATGGACACCCGCGATATGCACAAGCGCGTCGAGTACGACTTCTACTACATCGACAACTGGTCGCTGGGCCTGGACCTCAAAATCCTGGCCATGACCATCACCCGGGGCTTCATCAACCAGCAGCCGTGAGCGCGGGTGCCACCTCGGGGCAGTAGTGCTATCATCGCGAACCAATTCAACGGTGCGGAGTCACCGCGGCGCGGGGAACGCCTGAATCACTCATCATCACGGAGGACGCAATGCTGCTGCCCGTCATTCTCTCCGGGGGCTCGGGTTCCCGGCTCTGGCCCGTTTCCCGCGAGCACTTTCCCAAGCAGTTCCAGCGGCTCAACTCCAGCGATCACAGCCTGCTCCAGGAGGCTGCCCTGCGGCTCGAGGGCCATGAAGAGGTCCTGCCACCATTGGTGGTGTGCAACGAAACGCATCGCTTCCTGGTGGCCGAGCAGCTGCATGCCATCGGTATCGAGCCCTCGCGGATCATCCTCGAGCCCTGTGGCCGCAACACGGCTCCGGCCCTGGCGCTGGCCGCGCTGTGCGCCCAGGAGATCGACCCCGAGGCTGTCATGCTGGTCATGCCGGCCGACCATGTCATTGCCGACCGCGACGCCTTCCTGGATGCCGTCGCGCAGGGGCGCCGCCTGGTCATGGAAAACCAGCTGGTGACCTTCGGCATTCGGCCCGACCGCCCCCATACCGGCTACGGTTACATCCGGCGTGGCGAGCCCATGGAAAGCGGGTATCGCGTCGAGCGTTTCGTCGAGAAGCCCGATCATGAGCGCGCCCAGGCCTACGTGGAGGATGGCGGCTATCTGTGGAACAGCGGTATCTTCCTGTTCACTGCTGCTCACTACCTGGGTGAGCTGTCTCGCCAGGCGCCGGACATCCTACAGGCCTGCGAGTTGGCTTATTCCGGGCGTCGTGAGGATCTCGACTTCCTGCGGGTGGATGGTGCCGCCTTCGCCGACTGCCGCAGTGAATCCATCGACTACGCCGTCATGGAGCATACCAGCGCTGCCGCCGTGGTCCCCATGGACCCGGGATGGAGCGACATCGGCGCCTGGGATGCCATCTTCGACCTCAAGACCGGCCCGGCCGATGAGGGCAACGTCGTGCAGGGGGACGTCATGCTGCACGACACGCGCAACAGCCTGGTGCATAGCCAGTCGCGGCTGGTTGCCACCATCGGCGTGGACGACTTGGTGATCGTCGAGACCGAAGACGCCGTCCTGATTGCCGATCGGCATCGCGCCCAGGAAACCAAGCAGATCGTCGAGCGTCTGAAACACGACGGTCGCTCCGAGTGCCAGGCGCTACCCCAGGTGTATCGCCCATGGGGCCACTACCGGACCATGGTGCTTACCGACAGCTTCCAGGTGAAAGAGATCGTGGTGAAGCCCGGTGCCAAGCTGTCGCTCCAGATGCACCACCACCGCGCCGAGCACTGGATCGTGGTCGAAGGTACCGCCCGGGTCACGCAAAGCGAGGGCCATGGCGATACCGAGAGCCTGCGCAGCTATCTGCTCAGCGAAGACGAGTCCACCTATATCCCGCTGGGCACCCTGCACCGTCTGGAGAACCCGGGGGTCATACCGCTCAAGCTGATTGAGGTGCAGACCGGCAGCTACCTGGGGGAAGACGATATCGTTCGCTATACCGATGACTATGGGCGCACATAACGTCGGGAAAGGCGCGCCGCGGCGAGTGGCCATCGTGCATGACTGGCTGGTCACTTGGGGCGGTGCCGAGAGGGTGCTAGAGGTGCTGCTGGCGCGCTTTCCCCAGGCCGAACTCTTTACCCTCGTCAACTTCACGGAGGCTGGCGCGGTGCCGGCCCTGCGCGGTCGCACCATCCACACCAGCTTCATCCAGCGGCTGCCGGGGGCGCGGCGCCACTACCGGCGCTATCTCCCGCTGATGCCGCTGGCGGTGGAACAGTTCGACCTCAAGGGCTTCGACCTGATCCTGTCGAGCAGCCATGCCGTGGCCAAGGGGGTGATACCCGATCCCGAAGCCACCCACGTGTGCTACTGCTACAGCCCCATGCGCTACGCCTGGGACATGCAGCACCAGTACCTGCGTCAGACCGGCCATGCCCGCGGCCTGATGAGCCTGTTGATGCGCTGGCAACTGCACCGCCTGCGGCTGTGGGACTATGTCAGCGCCCAGCGCGTCGACCACTTCATCGCCATCTCGCGCTATATCCAGCGTCGTATCGAGCGTGTCTATCGGCGAGAGGCCCAGGTCATCTACCCGCCCGTGCAAGTGGCCCGCTACCGCTATGACCGGCCCCGCCAGAACTTTTACGTCACCGCCGCGCGCATGGTGCCCTACAAGCGCCTGGACTTGATCATCGAGGCCTTCAATGCCATGCCCGACAAATCGCTGCTCGTCATTGGCGACGGCCCCGAGCAGCGGCGTCTCCAAGCGATGGCCGGTCCCAACGTCAGCCTGCTGGGCTACCAGCCCGACAGCGTGCTGATCGACCACCTCGAAAAGGCGCGCGCCTTCGTCTACATGGCGGAAGAGGACTTCGGCATCCTGCCCGTCGAGGCCCAGGCAGCCGGCGCCCCGGTGATCGGCTACCCGGTCGGCGGTGTCGGTGAGACCGTGCTGCACGGACAGACCGGCTGGCACGTTGCCGAACAGACCGCCGAGGCCCTGGTCGAGGCGGTGGGCGACTTCGAGGCGAGCCTGGAAGGGGGCGATGCCGCGCTGCTTCGCGCCCTGCGTTGTCACCAGCAGGCCCAGCGCTTCGACGTGGCGGTCTTCGAGCAGGCTCTCGGCGAGAGCCTGGCCCACATCACCGGCGATGATGACCCTGTCACAGGAGCAGTGGATGGACAGCAGGACCCCCAGGCGACGACTGTGCGTCAATAGCGATGCCCTGGACTTCGACACCCTGGAAGCGCGGATCGAGGCACTGATCGCCGACGTCGAGTGTCGTGGAGGGGGCACGCTGCGTCCCGTCGCGCCGGTGGTCTATCGCCCCGACCGTCCTGCCTGGTGGAAGCGCTGGCTGAGCCGCACCGGCCTCATTGCCCTGCTGATGAAGCACCCGCGGCTCTACCACCAGGCGCGACGGTGCTACCACCGACTCCGGCGTTGATGATCCGGAGCCGTGTCCGGCGTCGCTGATTCGTATCGAAGGGGAAATCCATGACCACTGAAACAACGTCCGGATCGTACCTCCTGCACAACAACCCCCGGATGGACATGGCAGCGCTGGAAGCGCGCCTCGAAGCCCTGTTGGCGGAGCGCCCCGCGCTACCGCCATCTTGTCATCCGTTACCCAGCGCGGCTCCCGTGCGGCCGCCGTCCCTGGCCCGCCGCTGGCTGATCGCCTGCAAGCAAAGCGCGCCGGTACAGGTCTGGCTGCCGCGCTATCCACGCCTCCATCGCACCTTGCGGGGGCTCTACCATCGCCTCAAGCGCCTGGCTGGACGTTGACGCACCCGCGGCCGACGATCATGGCGAGCCCTGGCGGGGGCGCCGTGCCAGGCGATAGGTCGGCTATGATAGAATTTCCCGCTTTCATTTGCGCCACATAGAGGGTGGCAGGGGGCTCGATGAGGAACCCTCCGTCGCCGTTACACTACAGGATGTTGAAGGCATGGCCACTAAAACTGCACTGATTACCGGGATCACCGGTCAGGACGGCGCCTATCTGTCGCAGCTGCTGCTGGAGAAGGGCTACCGCGTGTGCGGCGTCTCACCGCGTCGCAGCACCTCGGACGTCAATCTCTCGCGCCTGGAATGGCTGGGCATCAGGGACGACGTCGAGCTGTTCGATGGCGACCTCTCGGACCTGGGCAGCCTGATCCGCATCTTCGAGGCCTGCCACCCCGACGAAATCTACAACCTGGGCGCCCAGTCCTTCGTCCAGACCTCCTGGAGCCAGCCGGTGCTGACGGGCCAGGTGACCGGCATCGGTGCGGTCAACCTGCTGGAGGCCATGCGCATCCTCGCCCCCGAAGCGCGCTTCTATCAGGCATCGACCTCGGAGATGTACGGGCTGATCCAGGAACCGCGCCAGAGCGAGACCACGCCCTTCTACCCGCGCTCGCCCTACGCCGCCGCCAAGCTCTACGCCCACTGGATGACGGTCAACTACCGCGAGAGCTTTGGCCTCCATGCCTCCAGCGGCATTCTCTTCAACCACGAGTCACCGCTGCGCGGCCTGGAATTCGTCACCCGCAAGGTCACCGATGGGGTGGCGCGCATCAAGCTTGGGCTGGCCAGCGAGCTGCGTCTCGGCAATATCGACGCCAAGCGCGACTGGGGCCATGCGCGCGACTACGTGCGTGCCATGTGGCTGATGCTGCAGCAGGACGTGCCGGACGACTACGTCATCGCCACCGGCGTGACCACCACGGTGCGCGACATGTGCCGTATCGCCTTCGAGTACGCTGGCCTCGACATGGAGCGCCACGTGGTCATCGACCCGAAGTTCTACCGGCCCGCCGAGGTCGATGTCCTGCTCGGCAATCCCGACAAGGCGCAGGCCGCCCTCGGCTGGCAGGCCGAGACCTCGCTGGAGGAGATGATCCGCGAGATGGTCGATGCCGACCTGGCGCGCCTGGGAGGACGCTGATGGCAACCCGCAGCGAGCAACGCTTCACGTCGCTGCTGGTCACCGGCGCCGGCGGATTCGTCGGCGCCCATCTGTTGCCGGCGCTGCGCGCGGCCTGGCCCGAGGCCTGCGCGCAGGCCTGGGGCCGTGGCGGCCGGCCGGCCGGGCTCGACCCCGCCTGGCAGTGGAACGCCCTGGACATCACCGATAGCCGGGCCGTGGATGACGGCATCGCGCGCTGCCGCCCCGACGCCATCGTGCACCTGGCGGCCCAGTCGCACGTGCCGACCAGCTGGCAGGATCCCGAGACCACCTGGCGAGTCAATCTCGACGGGACCCGGCACCTGCTCGATGCCGTCAGCCGTCACGTGCCCCGTGCCGTCGTCTTGCACGTCGGCTCCTCCGACAGCTACGGCGCCGCCTTCCGCGCCGGCCGACCGGTCGATGAAGCTACCGCGCCGCTGCCTCTCAATCCCTATGCCGCCAGCAAGGCCGCTGCCGACCTGGCAGCCTATCAATATGCTGCCGGTGGGCTCTCCGTGGTGCGGGCGCGACCGTTCAACCACACCGGGCCGGGCCAGGGCGAGGGCTTCGTCCTGCCGGCGTTCGCCGCCCAGGTGGCCCGCATCGAGGCCGGCTTGCAGCCGCCGGTCGTGGAAACCGGCAATCTCGATGCCGAGCGTGACTTTCTCGACGTGGCCGATGTGGTGAGCGCCTACGTGGCGCTGCTCGCCCTGCCCGAGGCGTACCAGCGCGGGCAGGCCTACAACATCGCCTCGGGACGGCCGCGGCCCATTGCCGAGTGCCTGAATCGCTTGCTGGCACTTGCCGACGTGCCCATCACGCATCGCCTCGACCCGGCGCGCCAGCGGCCCTCCGATATCGCCCGGGTGCAGGCCGACATAGGGGCGCTCCAGGCGGCCACCGGCTGGCGCCCCCGCTACGACCTCGACGCCATGCTGAAGCGCCTGCTCCACGACTGTCGCCAGCGCTTCACCCCACAGAGCTGACCATGAACGCTTCCCTGTTACTGCACCTGACCCGGCAAGACCTGGTGGACCGCTACGCAGGCTCGATCCTCGGCGCCGCCTGGACCTTCATCATGCCGCTGGTCAACATCCTGATCTTCACCCTGATCTTTTCGCGCATCATGGGCATGCGCCTGGGTGAACTGGGTGTCGAACTGGGGCAATACACCTACAGCGTCTACCTGGTGATCGGCGTGCTGGCCTGGAACCTGTTTGCCAACACCCTGACCCGCGTCACCCACGTCTTCCACGACAAGGCACCCATCATCGGCAAGGTCAATGTCTCGCTGCTCGCCCTGCCGCTCTATATCCTGCTCAGCGAGCTGACCATCTACGCCATCGCCAACGGCTTCTTCATCGTCTTCCTGCTGCTGATCGACTTCGAGTTCACCTGGCTGTGGCTGCTCTGGCCCCTGATCCTGGCGGTCATGCTGACCCTGGCCTACGCCATCGGCCTGATATTCGCCACGCTCAGCGTATTCATCCGCGATATCAAGCAGTTCGTGGGTGTGCTCACCCAGCTGTGGTTCTGGCTGACGCCCATCGTCTACGTGATCACCATCCTGCCCGAGCGCTGGACGGCGCTGTTCGTGCTCAATCCCTTTTATCACGTGGTCAACGCCTTGCGCGATGCGCTCATGCTGCAGCGCGTGCCGGCAGTGGCGCCGATGCTGGCGCTGCTGCTGCTGGCCCTGGGCCTGCTGGTTTTCGGGCTCTGGCTGGGGCGGCGCCTCGAACGTGATATCCGCGACTTCCTGTAGAGGTGGGGTAGTTTCATGATCGACGTGCATGAGTTACGCAAGCACTTCCGCTTCTACGCCAAGCCTTCCGACCGCCTGCGTGAGATCGTCACCCGGCGGCCGCGCCACCACGTCCATCCCGCCCTGGACGGGGTCAGCTTCCAGGTGGCCAGCGGTGAGACCCTGGGCATCCTGGGGCGCAATGGCGCGGGGAAGTCCACCCTGCTCAAGATCCTCACCGGCGTGCTGCTGCCGGACAGCGGGACCTTCGAACTCACCGGGCGCATCACCGGCCTGCTGGAGCTGGGCACCGGATTCGACACCAACCTCACGGGCGACCAGAACATCCTCGCCAACGGCTTGCTGCTGGGCATGACCCGCCAGGAAGTGGAGGCGCGCCGGCAGGCGATCATCGAGTTCAGCGAGCTGGGCAGCTTCATCCACGAGCCGCTGCGGACCTACTCCTCGGGGATGGTCATGCGCCTGGCCTTCGCCATCGGCATCCACGCCGACCCGCAATGCTTCGTCATCGACGAGGCGCTGTCGGTGGGCGATGCCCATTTCCAGCAGAAGTGCATGCGCCGCATCCGCGACTTCCGCGCCCAGGGCGGCTCGATCATCTTCGTCTCCCACGACCTCAACGCCGTCAAGATGCTATGCGACAAGGTCATCGTCCTGGAAGGCGGGCGCGCCGTCTTCAGCGGCGACCCGGAAAGCGGCGCCAACTACTACAACCGTCTGCTGGCCGAGGAGACGGACCTCGACGGCCAGGCGGTCCAGCAGGCGCACTACGGCAGCGGGGAGGTGGAGATCGAAGCGCACGACCTGCGCGGTGCGCAGAGCGAAGGCAGCACCCTGAGCAGCGGCGAGCGCGCCCACATCGACCTGACCCTGCACGCGCACGAGGACCTCGACGACGTCACCCTGGGGCTGATGATTCGCGACCGCTTCGGTCAGGACATCTTCGGCACCAACACCTGGTACCTGGGGCAGCCGCTGGCCATGCGTGCCGGCGAGCGCCGTCGCTGCCGGCTGGAGGTGGATGTCTGGCTGGCGCCCGGCAAGTACACCCTGACCCTTGCGCTGCATGCCGGCAGCGACCACACCACCCGCTGCTATCAGTGGTGCGATAACCTGATCCGCTTCGATGTGGCGGGTATCCGCGGTACGCAGTTCGGCGGCCTGTGTCGGCTGCCCTTGTCCTGCACCTTCGAGCCACTCGACCCGGCCGAGGCGGCACCACGCGATCAGGAGGGCGCCGATGCTGCGTCGCAATAATCCCGAGCTGGATATCGGGCGGCTCACCGATGCCATGAGCCAGCGCCTCGAGCGGACCGAGCCGCCGCCGCCCTGGCCGGGTGAGACGGCCTGGGTGAGCGAGGGCGAAGGGCGCATCGTGGCGCTCGGCGCCAGCCGGCTGCGCGGCAGCGCCGAGGTCGACAGCATCCATGGCCTGTTGAGCTTGCCCGACGATGACTTCATCCAGGTGGCGCATCGCCTGGCCTACGGCCGGTTGCCGGATGGCCAGGAGCACGACCGGATCCTGGCCAGGCTCCACGGCGGGCTCTCCCGGGAGGCGTGGCTGCTGGAGGCAGCGGAGGCCGGAGAGGGGCTCGCACTGCCCGGCGCGCGACGGGTACTGGCGCTCACCCGCCTTGCCCGGCTGCCCAAGATCGGGCGGCTGGTGCGCTGGCTGTCGGCGGCGCTGCGTCTCGACCGGCTGCGCAGCGAGCAGAACCATGCCCAGCGCTTGCAGGATGCCCGCTATCACGCCCTGCTTCAGGTGCTGCGCGACCAGGCCGCCCGGCTCGACCACCTCGACGGGACGTGCCGGCGGCTGTCGGCCGAGCGCGATGTGCTCGAACAGCGCCTGGCAGCCGCCGAACGGCGCGCCGCCCAGGCACCGTCGGCTGCCGACGCCACGCGCGCCCCGGCCGGTCCCGATCCCGACAGCGCGCCCCTGGACGATCCCCGCGGGCGCGACTTCTACCGCGCCCTCGAGGCACGCTTTCGCGGTGAGCCCGGGGCCATTGCCGAGCTGATGCGCGAACACCTGCCGCGGGTCGCCGAGACGCCGGCCATGCAGGAGGGGAGGGCGCTGCTCGACCTGGGCTGCGGCCGCGGCGAATGGCTGCGCCTGGTGGAGGAGGCGGGCTTCACCGCCCGCGGCGTCGATCTCAACGCCGCCAATGTCAGCGTCAGCCGTGCCGAGGGGCTCGAGGTCCGCTACCAGGACGCACTCGGCGCCCTGCGTGACCAGCCCGACCAGAGCCTGGGCATGATCACCGCCTTTCATCTGGTCGAGCACCTGACCCCCGAGGCCCTGCACCGCCTGCTGCAGGAAGTCCACCGTGCCCTGGCTCCCGGCGGGCGGCTGCTGCTCGAGACCCCCAACCCGCACAACCTCAACGTGGGCAGCTGCACCTTCTATCTCGACCCGACCCACGAGCGGCCGATTCCGCCGGAATACCTCGCCTTCCTGGCCGAGTTCGTCGGCTTTGCCGATACCGCCATCCTGCCGCTGCACCCGGTGGGCAGTGAGCACCACCTGCAGGAGGAGAGCGAGACGGCGCGGCGACTCAACCATTACCTCTACGGCCCGCAGGATTACGCGCTGCTGGCCAGCCGACCGCATCCCCAGGCGCCCGAGGAGACCCCAGCATGAGTCAACCCATCACCGCCATTCACCAATTCCACCACGGTGTGGATGTCGGCGACGGTGTCACCAACAGCATGCTGTTCATCCAGCGCCTGCTGCGCGAGCGCGGCTTCGAGTCGGAGATTTTCGCGGCCCGCATCCCCGAGCCCCTGGAGGGCCGCGTGCGTAGCCATCGTCACCTGGAGGGCTGCGATCCCGACGCCACGCTGCTGCTGCAGCACCACTCCCTGGGCCACTCCCTCGGCGACTGGCTGCGCGGCCTGGGCCTGCCCCGCGCGCTGGTCTATCACAACATCACGCCGCCCGGTTACTTCAGCGAAGGCAGCGAACTCAGGCACTACGCCGAACTGGGCCGCGAGCAGTTGCGCGATTGGCGCGACGACTTTCGCGCCGTGCTGGCCGTCTCCGACTACAACGCCGAGGATCTTCAGGGCGAAGGCTACGCGCCTGACGCGATCCGGGTGATTCCCCTGCTGGTCGACCTGGCACGGCTGGACGGCCCGGTCGCCAGCGACGTCTCCCTCGCCAAGCAGCTGCACCCCGAACTCGGTCACCGGCCGGCACTCAGCTTCGTGGGGCGCCTGGTGGAGAACAAGCGCCAGCACCTGCTCATCGAGATGCTCTGGCATCTGCAGCACATGCTGCCGGCGCGCGCCCCGCGACCCATGCTGGTTCTCGCCGGTGGCGGCAAGGACTCCGAGTATGCGCGGTTTCTCAAGCATCGCCTGCACCAGCTGCGGCTGGACGACAGCGTGGTGATGCCCGGCAAGGTGGACGACGCCACCCTGGCTGGCCTCTACCGGGGCAGTGCCGCCTTCGTCTGCGCCAGTGCCCACGAAGGCTTCGGCATGCCGCTGGTCGAAGCGATGCTGGCCGACTGCCCCGTGGTGGCCATGGGGCTGACCAACATCCCGCACACCCTGGGCGAGGGCGGCCTGGTGCTGGACAGCGAGGACCCCGCGGTCATGGCCGCCGCGGTGGCGCTGCTGCTGGAAGACCCGGCGCTCGCCGACACCGTGCGCGCGGGCCAGCAACGCACCCTGGCGCGCTACCAGCCCGATACCTTGAAAGAGGCACTTCGTGACTGGTTGGTCCAGGCGTGTGGTGCCCCGCCTATGTGAACAAGAGAGCTCCACAATGCACATCCCATAGGCCAGGTTGGTATTTTCCGGGCAGGGTGGTAACCTCGCCGGCCATGCAGTTCTGAAGCCCCGTTCTTGCTGCGGACAAAGGTACAGGTCTGGCAGCACCGTAACTGATCCGATTCTACTTACAGAGGCTACGTTATGCCAAACCCCAGCACAGCACCGCAGACCTTACTGATTGCTGTGGGTGCGGCGCTTGGTTTGGCTTATGCGCTCTGGTTATTGCCCTGGGAGTTCATTACTGGTGTCAGCGAGTTTTGGCAACATGGCGACCCTGGTTCTCACGTCAGTGCCCTGCAACTCTATTTGCATGACCAGTGGCATTTCCCCGTCTTTTACACGCATCGGCTTAACTATCCGGAAGGTGTTAATATTGCTTTCGCTGATGTCATTCCGCTGGCTGCGCTGCTGAGCAAACTATTTGCCAACAGTCTGCCAAGCGATTTCCATTATTTTGGTTTCTGGGTGGTTTTCAGCTACGCGTTGCAGGCTGCAGCAGCTTGCTTGCTGCTTGCCGCATGTGGTGTGCGTCGTTGGGCATGGCTGCTGCTTGGAGTAGGCCTGTTCCTGCTGGCGCCCGCTATGTTGTTTCGGGTGCATGCCCATATTGCATTGACGACGCACGGTGTGATTTTGCTGGGTCTGGTGCTCTACGTGGCCATGACCAAACAACGTATTACGCAAACGCAATCGTTGTGCTGGGCCGCGTTGCTGTTTGTTGTCTCGCTACTAATTCATCCCTACCTGCTGGCGATGGTGGTGCCACTGTATATCGCGGGCCTCTGGGATAGGCAGCGACAGGCTCCGGTATCAGGACGAGTGCTTGTGCTGCAGAGAACGGCTCTTTTCGCCACGCTCAGTGTGTTGCCAGTTCTCGGCGTGATGGGGGCGGGTGGCTACTTCGACAGTGGGGTGGCAGGACTCAGCGGTGGCGGTGGGTTCGGATTTAACTCGATGAACCTCATCGCTCCTTTGATCGGCGGCGAGTTCTTTCAGCCGGCGAGATTGACGACGGGCACTGATCCAGGCCAGCTCCCCATGCCGTATGATGCAACGGGGGGGCAGTTTGAAGGCTACAACTACTTGGGGTTGGGAGTATTGGCGGCGACCCTGCCGCTCATGCTAATCCACCGTCGACGCCTGGAGGCGCTCTGGCGCGCTCACCTAGGGCTGGTCCTGATACTGCTAGGATTGTTGATTTACGCGCTATCCTTCAAAGGCTACCTGGGCGATATAAAATTGTGGTCGACAAAGGTGCCCTTTCCGCTTAGTGAACTGACCGACCAATTCAGAGCCAGCGGCAGATTCTTCTGGCCAGTAGGATATGTGTGGATACTACTGGTAGTGCTTGGACTGCTTCATCTGCGCTGGCGCACAAGCCTAGTGACCTCGGCACTGGTAGCAATACTGGTGGTCCAGTGGTTCGATACCCGCCCGCTGCGAGATAGCACCTTGGGTACTCTTGGGCTGGTTCCGCCTCATCGGATCGATGACACGCGCCTGGTTGCAGCAGTAGATCATGCAAAGGCGCTCTATCTGTTCCCCACCTTTGGCTGTGGTGCACGCCCGTTTGAAGATATCGTGCCTCTACAGGTGATCGCCGCACAGACGCATACACCCTTCAATACGGGACTCATGGCGCGCGGTTTCGGACGCTGTGACGACAAGGAAAGGACCTTGGACAATGGGCTGGAACCCCATGCGGCCTACGTGTTTCTGCATAGCCACTTCAATAAGGAGGCGCTGGTGCGCCGTTTCGGCGAGAGTGTAAACACACGCTGTCGCAGCAGCCAGCCGGGCCTGGTTTGTGCGCCGCTGGATAGGCTTGCGCGAGACGGAGAGGCCGGGCAGGACAGACTTGGCAGTGCCATGCCGGGACAACGCAGAGCAAGTGCAGATATGCAGGAGAGAGGCCAATGATCAGCTTGGTAGTGCCGGTATTCAATGAGAGTGCCAGGATTGAACAGAACCTGCTGAGCATCCTGGCAAGTATGGAGGGGGTAAACATTTCTTGTGAACTGATCGTGGTGGATGATGGTTCACAGGATGACAGTGTTCAGGCGATTGAGCGCGCGATGCAGCGTGATGAGCGTATTCATTTGCTGGAATTTACGCGAAATTTCGGAAAGGAAGCTGCGGTATATGCAGGCTTGGAGCATGCCAGCGGCAGTGCAGTAATTGTTATGGACTCGGATTTGCAGCATCCGCCCGATCTGATTCCTGAGATGATTCAGGCTTGGAAGAATGGAGCCATGGTAGTTGAGGGAGTAAAGCGTGATCGTGGCGACCGCGGGAGGAGCAGGCTTATGGCCAAGCTATTCTACGGGATGTACCGGAGGTTTTCCGGATTCGATATCGAAGGACACTCCGATTTCAAGCTTCTTGATCGCCAGGTGCTTGATCTATATTTGCAAATGCCGGAGCGCTATCGCTTCTTTCGTGGATTGGTGAACTGGCTGGGGGTTGAAAGCCATGTGCTGTACTTCGATGTGCCGGAGCGAGAAGCCGTCGGCAGTCGGTGGCAGTTTGTCGGTCTGATTCGCTATGCGATCAACAATATCACTGCTTTTTCCACCATACCCTTGGCCCTTGTCACATTTATGGGTAGTCTGACAGTTTTGTTTGGATTCTTGCTTGGTGCTATTACCCTTTATCAGAAGTGGGTCGGAACTGCTGCGGAGGGCTTTACGACACTGAATATCCTGTTATTGATTCTCGGTGGTGCTATAATGATCAGTCTCGGAATTATAGGGCACTATGTTGGTCACGTTTATGTCGAGCTGAAGTCTCGCCCTCTTTATGTAGTCCGGCCAAGAAGGAAGCCGTGAGATGCAGTTGCCTTGGCTCATGGCGCTGGCTATCCTGCTCAATGCCTCTGCGCAAGTCACCATCAAGCTCGCCGGGCAAACGGGTATTGATCGCACCGGTATCTACCAGTGGCTGTCGCCTTGGCTGCTGCTCGCCCTAACCTGTTATGGCCTGAGTTTCTTGTTGACTGTTAAGCTCTATGCAGTCAACCCCCTCTCGGTGGTCGCGCCATTCATGGCTGCTTGTATTTTCCTGCTGATCTACGTGGCAGGCGTCATGCTTTTCTCAGAAGCCATTACGTGGCAAAAGACACTTGGTCTGACCTTTATCATCATTGGAATACTGTTCTTGTCGCGCTGAGAGTGGGAGGCGTATGCCAACCAATACTTTGGTATCACATGAAAGTGACGCTGCTTAATGATGAAGTCTACTCATTCACAGGATATGCCGACTCTGCAAGCACTCTCCGGCATTCACCAGTTCGCCATCACCTGTGCCAGCGGCGATGGCATCACCAATGGCATGCTGTTCACCCAGCGCCTGGTGCGCGCCTGTGGTCTGCCCTCCGAGATCTTCGTCATCGACGTACCGGACGACATGCGCCGGCAGGTACGCCCTTACCAGGAATTCCAGCCGGCCGCCGATGACCTGCTGCTGATCCACCACGGCAGCGGCAATCCGCTGGAGGAGTGGCTGCAGGCGCTGCCCTGCCGCAAGTTGCTGGTTTATCACAACATCACGCCGGAGCGTTTCTTCCCCAAAGGACACCCGGCCATCCCGGTGCTGCGTCACGGCCGCGAGCAGTTGAAGCGCTGGCACCGCTGGCTGGACGGCGCCCTGGCCGACTCCGATTTCAATCGCCGTGAGCTGCTCGAGGCCGGATTCGCGGCCGCGCACACCCGGACCCTGCCGCTGCTGGTCGATCTGCAGCGTCTGGCACCGGGGCAGCCGCTGAGTACCGCGCCGCCGCTGGTTCCGGCCGAGCACCCCGAACAGGCCGCCTACCGCCTGCTGTTCGTCGGTCGGCTGGCCTACAACAAGAACCAGGCGGGGCTGATCGAGACCCTGGCGGAAATGCGCCAGCGCAGCCACTGGCCGATCACCCTGACCCTGGTGGGCGGCGGCGAGGCCGGCACCCGCGAGCGCCTGGAAGCCCACGCCCAGGCGCTCGGCGTGGCCGACGCCGTGGTCTTCACGGGCAAGGTCGGCGACGACGAACTGCGCCGCCACTATCGCCAGGCCGATCTCTACGTGAGCCTGAGCGAGCACGAGGGCTTCGGCATGCCGCTGATCGAAGCTATGGCCAATCGCCTTCCCGTGGTGGCCTACGCCGCCCAGGACAGCAGCATCGCCGACACCGTGGGGGAGGGCGGGCTGCTGCTCAACGGCGCCGACCCCGAGGTGGCCGCCGCCGCCGCCCTGATGGTGCTGACCAACCCCGGCCTGCGCGCCAGCCTGCTCGATGCCCAGCGGCGCCACCTGGAGCGCTTCGACCCCGTCTGCCTGCTCGACCGGCTGCGCGAGATCCTCGCGGAGTGGGGCATGATGCTGCCCGCGCCGTCCCGTGCCCTGCCCGCGGCGCTGCCCGAGGAGCGGCGCTGGCGCATCGAAGGGCCCTTCGATTCGAGCTACAGCCTGGCGCTCGTCAACCGCGAGCTGGCGCGCGCCCTGCAGGCGGCCGACGGCGAGGGCCAGGTAGCCCTGCACAGCACCGAGGGCGGCGGCGACTTCGCCCCCGATCCCGAGTTCCTGGCCGCCGAGCCTGGCCTGGCGGCCGCCAACGCGCGCGCCGCCGAGCCCGCCTGGTACGACGCCACCCTGCGGCTGTGCTATCCGCCGCGCACCACCGAGCTCGATGCGCGCCACCGGCTGATCCACAGCTACGGCTGGGAAGAGTCGGTCTTCCCCCACGAGCACGCCCAGGCCTTCAACGCCCGGCTCAGTGCCGTCACCACCATGTCGCGCTACGTCTCGCGGACGCTCGCCGACAGCGGTGTCGGGCTGCCGCTGCCCGTGGTCGGCATCGGCACCGACCACCTGCGAGACGTCACGCCCGACCCCGCCGCCCTGGCCGCCTGGCTCGACCCGGCCACCCCGCCGACCGGGGCGACCTTCCTGCATGTCTCCTCCTGCTTTCCCCGCAAGGGAGTGGACGTGCTGCTGGCGGCCTGGTATCGCGCCTTTCCCGAGGCCGGCAACGCGGCCTGCCTGATCCTCAAGACCTTCCCGAATCCGCATCACCGGATCGAGCAGGACCTGGCCGACTGGCAGCGCCGTCATCCGCGGGGAGGCCGCGTGGTGCTGATCAACGCCGACCTCTCCGCCGCCGCGGTACGCGCCCTCTACCAGCGTGCCCACGCCCTGGTCGCGCCCAGCCGCGGCGAAGGCTTCGGCCTGCCCATGGCCGAGGCCATGTGGTGCGACCTGCCGGTGATCACCACCGGCAGCGGCGGCCAGCGCGACTTCTGTACGCCGGAAACGGCATGGCTCATTGACTACGACTTCGCCCGCGCCCGCACCCACATGGGGCAGTTCGCCTCGGTCTGGGTGGAACCGCGCGTCGAGCACCTGGCCGAGCTGCTGGCCGAGTTCGCGCGCCGTCACGCCGACGGCAGCCTCGCCGCCTGGACCGAGCCGCGTCGCCGCGCCGCGCGCGAGCGGGTGGCGGGCCAGCACACCTGGGCGGCGGCCGCCGAGCGCACCCGCCGCGCCGTCGCGGCCCTGGAGCGGCAGCCGCTGCTGACGCCCCGGCCGCGCATCGGCTGGGTCAGCTCCTGGAACAGCAAGTGCGGCATCGCCACCTACTCGCGGCTGCTGACCGGTCCGGCACTGGCCAACCAGGTCCGGGTACTGGCCAACACCGATGCCGAGCTCACCGCCGAGGATGAAGCCTTCGTCACGCGCTGCTGGCAGCAGATCGCCCCCGACGGCCAGGGCGGTTTCCTCGAAGACCCGCTGGAGACGCTCCACGCCGCGATACGCGAGCACGACCTGGACACGGTCGTCATCCAGTTCAACTTCAGCTTCTTCGGCCTCGCGCCCCTCGCACGCCTGCTCGACAGGCTGCACGGCGAGGGCATTCGCACCCTCGTCTTCTTCCACTCCACCGCCGATGTCGAATGGGGCGGGCTTGCCAAGAGCCTGGGCGAGATGCGCGACGCACTGGCCCGCTGCGACCGCCTCATGGTGCACGGTGTCGACGACCTCAACCGCCTCAAGGCCATGGGCCTGGACGCCAACGCCACGCTCTTCCCCCACGGCGTGATGGCCGAGCCCGCCATCAAGGCGCCCGCCGACGCGCGCTTCCCCGCCCTGAAGGACAAGACCGTGATCGCCAGCTACGGCTTCCTCCTGCCGCACAAGGGCGTGCACGAGCTGATCGAAGCCTTTGCCGAGCTGGCCGAGCGGCGGCCCGACACCCACCTGCTGCTGCTCAATGCGCTCTATCCGGCGGATGTCTCCGCCCACGAGGCCGAGCGTTGCCGGCAGAGCATTCAACGGCTGGGTCTCACCGAGCGGGTCACCCTGATCAACGACTTCCTGCCCGACGAGCAGACACTGGGCTGGCTGCAGGCGGCCGACCTGCTGGTGTTTCCCTACCAGCACACACAGGAGTCCTCCTCGGCGGCAGTGCGCTGGGGGCTGGCCAGCGGCAGGCCGGTGGCCTGCACGCCGCTCGGCATCTTCGACGACGTGGCCGAGGCCGTGGCCTTCCTGCCCGGCACCGAGCCCGCGGCGCTGGCCCGGGGCATCGAACCGCTCCTGGCCGACGCCCGGCAGCGCGGGCGGCTGCAGGCCGACGCCGCGCGCTGGCTGGCCGCCCACGACTGGCGGCGCCTCTCGCTGCGTCTCAAGGGGCTGCTGACGGCGCTGGTCTGGCCCTCGCTCGAGGGCGGGGAGGGGTGAGAGGTCCCCGGCTCGGGAGACGGCTGCGGGCGGTAGCCAACCCCGCCCGTCTCGGGCTGCTCGCCGTGCTGCTGGCGCTGGCGGGGTGGGTGGCGCTGGCGGATGCCACGGCCCCGTTCGGGCGCCTCTCGTGGCTGGCCTACGACACCGCGCTGCAGTGGCTGCGCCCGGCACCCGAGCGCGATCCGCGCATCGTCATCGTCGACATCGACGACCGGGCCCTGCAGGCACAAGGCCGCTGGCCCTGGCCGCGCGAGCGTCTCGCGCAGCTCGTCGAGAGCATCCAGGCCGCCCGGCCGACCATGATCGGGCTCGATATCCTGTTGCCGGAATCGGGTGACCCTCGCGGGGATCGGCGGTTGGCCCGGGCCCTCGCCGCCGACAACCTGGTCACCGCCACGGCCTTCGCCGAGGTCCAGCCCCCGGAAGGGCGAGGCGCCGTGCGCAGCCCGCGCGAGCTGGCTCCGCACGCCAGCCTCCACCACGACGGCGAGGCGCCCGCGCTTGGCCACATCACCCCGCAGCACGCCCAGGACGGCCACATCCGCTGGCTCTACCCGCGGATCTGCCGCAGCGGCGGCGCGCCGGAAGGCTGTCGTGTCACGCTTTCCCTGGCCCTGCTCGAGCGCCTGGTCGGCCTGCCGGTGCAGCAGGCGCCGAGTCGCAGCGGCTCGACGCTGTGCGTCGCCAACTTCTGCCAGTGGCTCGATGCGCGCCAGCGGCTGCTCATCCCCTTCCAGCACCCCAGCGCCTTCGACTACCTGAGCGCCGCCGAGGTGCTCGACGGCCGGCATCGCGAGCGCCTGGCTGGTAAGCTGGTGCTGGTCGGCACCTCGGCGGCGGGGCTGGGCGACCTGGTCGCCACCCCGCGCGGCGCCCTGACACCGGGGGTGGCGCTGCACGCCACCCTGCTGGCCGCCTGGCTCGACAGCCATCCCTGGCGCCCGCTGCCCCACGCCACCCTGTGGCAGTTGCTCGGCCTGGCCGCCCTGGGGGCCGCCGTCGTGCCGCTGCTGGGCAGGCGCCGGGCGCGGGCCTGGCAGTGGTTCGCGGTGGGTACCGTGGCGGCCGGCCTGCTGGCGGCACCGCCATTGCTCGGCCTTGGCGGCTGGTGGCTCGACCCCTGGACGGGCTGGCTGGCACTACTGACGGCCGCCGTGCTGTGGCTGGGCTGGCAGCGCTGGCAGCTGTGGCGACGCCACCGCCGCCTCTACCGCACCTTTGGCGCCTACGTGCCGCGCACGGTGCTGCGTCGCCTCGCCGACACCGGCGGGGAGCGGCGCTTCGCCCCGCAGCGTCGGCGGCTGGTGATCCTGTTCAGCGACATTCGCGGCTTCACCGCGCTGAGCGAGCGGCTCGCCCCCGAGCGGCTTACCGAGCTGACCAACCATGTCTTCACCGAGCTCACCGAGGTGGTGCACGCCCACGGCGGCACCCTCGACAAGTACATCGGCGATGCGCTGATGGCGTTCTGGGGGGCGCCGCTCGCCCGGGCCGGCGACGACGAGCGCGCACTCGACTGCGCCCTGGCCATGCTCGAGCGCCTGCGCGACATCAATCGCTGGTGTGACGAGCGCGGCTATCCGCCCATCGCCATGAACATCGGCCTGGAGGCTGGCGAGGTCACGGTCGGCAACCTTGGCTCGCGCCAGCGGCTCGCCTATACCGCCCTGGGCCCGGCGGTCAATCTGGCGTCGCGTCTGGAGGAACTGGCAGGCAGCCGGGAGGAGCCGGTGCTGCTGGGGCCGGAACTGGGCCGGGCGCTGGCGGGAACGCGTGCGCTCGCCGAGCTGCCGGCGACGCGCATCAAGGGGATCGAGGCGCCGGTCTCGCCCTGGAAGCCTGCACTATAGGTGGCGGCACAGGGAGAGGCGTGACCATCGACGGTACCGAGTACGACCTCGCCGAGCCTTCCGAGAACGCCCGCAACCAGGTGGTGAACCTGCGCGTCACCGACCAGGAGATTTCCCGCCTCAAGCAGCAGCTGGCCATCTACCAGACCGCACGCACCGCCTACGCGCGGGCGCTGGCCGAAGAACTGCCCAAGAAAGAGCACTGATGCGCGCCGTACTGATCGCCGCCCTGGGCCTCGCCCTGGGCGGCTGCGTGCCGTTCGTGCCGATCATCTGAGTGCGCCGGATTCGCTGGCTGCGAGCCCAGCCGCGGTTGGGCGACGGGGCCAGCGGGACGGCGCCGTTGTCATGAGGCCATGGTCGTCGAGATGCCGCCCGGCCTCGGCAGCCATGGGCTTACAAGCAGGGGAGACAATTTCCGTCATCCTATAGGTTGACAAAAATCATCCTTGCGTATGAGATGGAATCTAGTAACAACGATAAACTGAGCTGAATGGGCGCCAGACCCATCGCCTGACGTAGGGATGCATCATGACCAGGATCGTCACTCCCACTTGGGGGAGCCGGTGTCGACGCTTGGCGTCTCCCCGCCGCCACCCGGCCGTCCCACAGGTGACCGCATGACCTTTCATTTCATCACCTGCCTGCCTCGGTCCGGCTCGGCGCTGCTGCGTCAGGCCCCATGCTTTTACACCGGCACGAACCGCGCCCTGCGGGGACTTCTGGCCAAGATCATCATCTGCCTGTGCAGACTGGCAAATTCTTTTCTCGAAGACGTCAGACGCCTTCCCTATGACCGAGTACCCGAGGGTTGGTCGTAACGCGAAGAGCGGTATCCAGCAACCAGACGAGTCATGGAGTGACGCGATGAAACCAACCACCACAATAACCGCGACATGTCGTAAGAGCCGTTCGACAAGAGTGCCGCGCCTTGCCGCCGGTGCCGTAATGGCCGGCGCCGCACTGATGGCCTCCGTGCCCGCCCAGGCGACCTGTGATCCAGAACCCTATATCGGATCGCTCTGTATGACCGCCGCCAGCTTTTGTCCGGAGCACTATGTCGAGGCAGCGGGGCAGCTTTTGCCGAT
Organism: Billgrantia azerbaijanica; assembly: GCA_004551485.1. Classification (GTDB taxonomy): domain Bacteria; phylum Pseudomonadota; class Gammaproteobacteria; order Pseudomonadales; family Halomonadaceae; genus Halomonas; species Halomonas azerbaijanica. Next base: position 28,118 of record SBLD01000007.1, read on the forward strand.
CAGTGACTATCAAGCGCTGGCTGCGCTGCTCGGTGATACCTACGGGGGGGATATGCGCACCACCGTGGGGGTGCCGGACCTGCGGGGCCGGACGCCCGTCGGGCTGGGGAGCGGAACAGGGCTGACCCCGGTCTATCGTGGCCAGAGGCGCGGCTGGGAGTCGGTGACGATGACTGAGCGGGAGCTGCCTTCCCATAGCCATGCGGCGGCCTTTCAACCGGATGGCGGAGGAGGCGTGCAGGTGACTATTCCAGTGTCCGGCAACACCAGTGGCAACCAGAACGTGCCGGATGCCGGTCATAGCTACCTGGCGGGCTCGCCCGGGGGGCCCAATGGTGCCCAGATGTGGTCCAACACCATGAATCAGGTAGCGACCGTCAAAGGCGTCACCGCATCAGGCGGAGGTGGCGGTGGGACGGTGACTGTTGACAAGACTGGCGGTAACCAAGCGATCCCCACCGTGCCGCCGCAGCTGGGTATGCGCTACTGCATTGCCACTGAAGGGTTGTGGCCGCCCCGCCCGTGACAGGGAAAACCAACAATAAGCCAATGGAGTGACGCCATGAGGAAATCCCCTTTTTCGCTAACCCGCGTTGCCGCCGGAGCGGTTCTGTCCACCACGGTGCTGTTTTCCAGCATGCCCGCCCAAGCGACCTGCACCGAGGAGCCCTATATGGGCTCGCTCTGCATCACCGCCGCCAGTTGCTGTCCCCGCGGTTACGTCGAGGCCCAGGGGCAGCTTTTGCCCATCAGCCAATACACTGCCCTCTTTTCGTTGCTGGGCACCGTCTATGGCGGTGACGGCAGCACCTCCTTTGGCGTGCCTGACCTGCGCGGGCGCACGCCGGTCGGCCAGGGGACCGGAACTGGACTGAGTCGGGTGATACCCGGCGAGCGTCGTGGGCAAGAGCGGCTGACGATGAGCGTCGCGCAGATGCCGACGCACAGCCACGCTGCGGCCTTTACCCCGAGCGGCAGCGGTGGAGGCGATATCGAGGTGACTATCCCGGTATCCGGCAACACCAGCGGCAACCAGAACGTGCCCGATGCGAGCCATAGCTACCTGGCGGGCTCTCCCGGTGGCCCCAATGGCGCCCAGATGTGGTCCGCCACCATGAGTCAGGTGGCGACCGTCAAAGGCGTTACCGCCTCCGGCGGCGGAGGCGGCGGTACGGTGACCATCGGCAACACCGGTGGCGGTCAGCCAATCGAGACGCTCCCGCCGCAGTTGGGGGTGCGCTATTGCCTGGCGGTGCAGGGCCTCTATCCATCGCGCCCTTAGGTAGAGGTATCCCGGGGCGGCTTGATGCCGCCCCGCATCGTTGAAATCGAGACCCTAAGCCGTTTCTTGCTGTTGTCGATATACCGATAAGGATCTTCCGAGGTAAAGGAGCCCAACATGGCCAAGCATACTGACCGCCACAACGACCTGTGGATCAACGACGCGTTGAATGATCAGCCTCGGATGGACCTCTCTGCCGACGCGCGGAACGAGGTCGTTTTTGTCGACAGCGCCGTCGATGACTGGCAGACGCTGGTCGAGGGGCTGGACTCCGATGCCGAGGTGGTGGTGCTGGAGGCGGGCCGCAATGGGGTGGAGCAGATGGCCGAGGCGCTGTCGGGGCGGAGCGGTATCGATGCCATCCATCTCGTCTCCCATGGCGACAGCGGGCGCTTGCTGTTGGGCAACAGCACCGTGGATACGGCGGCACTGGATGACTACGGCACCGAATTGGCGACGATCGGCGAGGCGCTGGCCGAGGACGGCGACCTGCTGCTCTACGGCTGCAACGTAGCGGCCGGAAGCGAGGGCGAGGCGTTCGTCAGCGCCCTGGCGGAGCGTACCGGGGCGGACATCGCCGCCTCCGACGACCTGACCGGTAATGGCGAGCGGGGGGGAGACGATGAACTGGAGTGGATGACCGGCCAGGTCGATCAACCACTGACCTCGTTGAATTGGAGTGACTATCGCGAGGTGCTGGCGGCGACCACCTTGACCTTTACCTCGGATGGGGGCGTTAGTTGGGACGACGGTATCGCCGAGGATGGTGAAGGGGGATCGAGCGATATCGCCGGTATCGTGATTCAGGTGCTCAATATCAGTGATACCAGTGGGACCAATCACAATGACCTGGCATGGCAGGATAACTTTGACTTAGGCTCAGGTGATGGCTACCACGGTTTGACCGACAACTTTACCGGCGCTGGCTGGCTCGGCATGGCGGTCAAAAGCTCGGATGGCTCCGAATTCCAACTGAACGGTTTTGACTCCTTCGACTACGGTTGGATGGGGGTAACCGTTGCAATCAAAGGTTATCGTGATGGCAGCGAGGTCGCATCCGATACCTTTACCTCCAACAGTGACAGTAGCCGTGTCAATGTAAGCCTCGGCAGCGGTTTCGACTATGTCGATGAGGTACGGTTGGTCCGTACCTCTGGGACGGATTGGTGGCCCTCCATCAACAATATTGTGATCGACGATGCCGTGCCGCCCAACGCCGCCCCCACGGTTTCCAGCACGCCAAGCGATGTCACCGTCACCGAAGATACGGCCAGCAATGTCGATCTCTCCGCGGCATCCTTTGCCGATGCGGATGGCGACAGCCTGACGGTCACGCTGGCGATCGACGCCGGCACCTTCGGCACGCCGGCCGATGGTTCGGGCGTGGGCGTCACCGAAACGCTGGTGAACAGCACCACCATCACGCTGGCCGGCACGGCCGCCGACATCAACACCTATCTCGATACCGCTTCCAACATTCAATACACCGGGGCCTCGAACGCCAGCGGCGATAACCAGGCCACGCTGACGATCACGCCCAACGACGGCACGGAGGACGGCACCGCCGCCACCGTCAATATCGACATCACGGCGGTCAATGACGCCCCCACCGCAGGCGGGGTGCCAACCGATGTGTCGGTGTCCGAGGATACCGCCAGCAATTTCGACCTGTCTGCCGTGACCGTTGCGGATGTCGATGGCGACAGCCTGACGGTGACGCTCGCGGCCTCGGCCGGGACCTTCACGGCCGCCAGCGGCGGAGGTGTCACGGTCGGCGGCTCCGGGACGGGAAGCCTGACGCTGGCCGGCACCGCAGCCAATATCAATACCTGGCTCGATACCGCCGGCAACATCCAATATACCGGCGCATCGAATGCGAACGGCGACAATGCTGCCACCTTTACGATCAACGCCAACGACGGGACGGTGAACCCGCAAGTCGGCAGCGGCAACATCGATATCACTGCCGTGAACGACGCGCCGACGGCAACCGGCGTGCCGTCCGACGTGACGGTGACCGAGGACACGGCCAGCAATGTCGACCTGTCTGCCGTGACCGTTGCGGATGTCGATGGCGACAGCCTGACGGTGACGCTTGCCGCATCGGCCGGGACATTTGCCGCTACCTCATCGGGTGGCGTTACGGTCGGTGGTTCAGGGACGGGAAGTCTGACGCTTGCCGGCACGGCCGCCGACATCAATACGTTCCTGGACACGCTCTCGAACGTTCAGTACACGGGGGCCAGCAACGCCAGCGGCGACAATGCCGCCTCCTTTACGATCAATGCAAATGACGGCACCGTCAATCCGCAGGTCGGCAGCGCCAATATCGACATCACGGCGGTCAATGACGCCCCCACCGCAAGCGGGGTGCCAACCGATGTGTCGGTGTCCGAGGATACCGCCAGCAATTTCGACCTGTCTGCCGTGAACGTTGCGGATGTCGATGGCGACAGCCTGACGGTGACGCTCGCGGCGTCGGCCGGGACCTTCACGGCAGCCAGCGGTGGCGGTGTGACGGTCGGCGGCTCCGGGACGGGAAGCCTGACGCTGGCCGGCACCGCAGCGAACATCAATACGTTCCTGGATACGCTCTCGAACGTCCAGTACACGGGCGCCAGCAACGCTAGCGGCGATGATGCCGCTACCTTTACGATCAACGCCCACGACGGGACGGTGAACCCGCAGGTCGGCAGCGGCAATATCGACATCACCGCCGTCAATGATGCGCCGGTCTTTTCGGGACTCGATGGGGCGCCGTCCTATACCGAGGGCGATCCTGCGGTCACGCTGGATGTGAATGTGACGGTCAGCGATCTGGAGCTGTCCGGTGCATCCGACTTTGCCGGGGCGAGCCTGACGATCGCGCGCAACGGTGGGGCGAATGCGGCGGACAGCTTCTCCTTCGACACCACGGGCGCGCTGTTCACCGTCTCGGGCGGCAATCTGCAGGCGGGTGGGCAGACCTTCGCGACCTTCACCAACAGCAGCGGCACGCTGACAGTCGATTTCACCTCCAGCGGCACCACGGCCACGCAGGCCCTGGTCAACGACGTACTGCAGCGCGTCCAGTACCAGAACACCAGCGACGACCCAATGGCGTCGGCGCAGCTGGACTGGACCTTCTCCGACGGCAATACCGGCGCCCAGGGAAGCGGCGGGGCGCAGACCGCGACGGGATCCACCTCGGTCTCGCTGACCAACGTCAACGACGCCCCCACCCTGACCGCGACCGGCGGCGACCCGATCTATGTTGAAGGCGCAGGGGCATCCGATCTGTTCAACACGGTGACGGCCGACACCGTCGAGGACACTCATACGACGGATCGTTTCTCCTCGATGACGCTGACCGTCACGAACGTGTCCGACGGGGCGAGCGAGATCCTGCGGTTCGACGGGTCGGACGTGGCGCTCACGGATGGCAATTCGGTGGTCGGGACGGCAACCAATGGCCTGACGGTGAACGTCTCGCTTTCTGGCAGCACCGCGACGGTCAGCTTCAGCGGGGCCAGCCTCACCGAGGCCCAGATGCAGACGCTGGTGGATGGACTGGCCTATCGCAATACGTCCGACAATCCGACGACCGGCTCGAACCGGGTGGTGACGATCACGCAGATCGTCGACGACGGCGGCACCGCCGGCGGCGGGGTGGATACCGCCACGCCCAACCTGCAAAGCACGGTGAGCCTGACGGCCGTGAACGACGCGCCGGTGATCGGCAATCTCGACGGCGACAACAATGCGGTCCAGGCCGGCGGCAGTGCGGTGAACATCGATGCCGGCGGCAATGCGACCGTCAGCAACGTGGATTCAAGCGACTACAACGGCGGCTCGTTGACCATCGTCGATAACGGCGGCAACAACACGGTGAACGGCAACCTCGCCGTCGACGGCACCACCGTCACCGCCGGCGGCGACGGAACGATCGCGGCCGGCGAGACCATCGCCATCGGCGGGCTCGCCATTGGCACGGTGCATGCCACCGACGATGGGCAGGGCGGCAATACGCTGACGATCGACTTCAACAGCGCGGACGCGACCAATGCCCGGGTCCAGACGCTGCTGCAGAACCTCACCTGGTCGGCGGCGGCCGGTTCCGGTGCGCAGACCTTCACCGCGACCCTGAACGACGGCGACGGTACCGGTGGCGGTGGCGATCAGGACACGACCGCGAACTTCACCATGACGGTCGGCAACCTGCCGGTGATCGGCAATCTGGAAGGCGACAGTGTCACCTTCACCGAAGGGGATCCGGTCACGCCGCTCGATCAGGGTGGCGATGCCACCCTGAGTGACGCCGATGCCCCGGCCAACCTCGACGGCGGCAACCTGACCGCCACGGTCTCCGCCAATGCGGTGGCGGGCGAGGACATCCTGACCTTCGACACGACGGGAACGGTGTCCCTGGCCGGGACCACGGCGGGCTCCAACGTGACGGTCGGCGGTATCGTGGTAGGCACGCTGGGCAACAACGTCGCCGCCGGCAACGACCTGGTCGTGAACCTCACCACCAACGCCACCCTGGCGCGGGTTCAGACCCTGTTGCGGTCAGTTGCCTATGACAACGACAGCGAGGCGCCAACGGCGTCCACTCGTACCATTGACCTTACCGTGACCGACAATGACGGCCTGACCAGCGCCGCTTCCCAAGTGTCCGTCGATGTCGTGTCCGTCAACGACGCCCCGACCCTGACGGCCACCGGCGCCGACCCGGCCTTCACCGAGGACGGTGGCGTCGCGGGGCTGTTCAGCGGGACCGCCATCGATGCGGTGGAGAGCGCCGACAATGTCAGCGAGTTGACGCTCACCGTTTCCGATCTTGCCGACGGCAGTGACGAGTTGCTGTCGGTGGACGGTGAGGAGATCGCGCTGACCGACGGCACTTCCGGCACCACCACGGCCAACGGCTTCGGCTATGCCGTGAGCCTCTCCGGCACCACGGCCACCGTCACCCTGAGCAAGAGCGACAGCGCGGACCACTGGCAGGACCTGGTGAATGGCCTCGGTTACCGCAATGGCAGCGATGCCCCCGATACCACGGCTCGCACCGTGACCCTCACCGCGGTGAGCGATACCGGCGGCACCGCCAACGGCGGCAGCGACACCACGGCGCTGGGTATTACCTCCACGGTGTCGATGGCCGCTCGGAACGATGCGCCGGTGCTGGATGCGGCCCAAAGCCCGGCTCTGAGCGCCATCACCGAGGACATGAGCGAAGTTGCCAACACCGGTACCTCGGTGGGCGACCTCATCGTCAACGGCTCCATCAGCGATCCTGACGGCGGCGCCGTGGAGGCTATCGCCGTGATCGGGGTCGACAACAGTCATGGCGTCTGGCAGTACACCCTCGACGGCGGCGCCACCTGGAGTGACGTCTCCGGCACCACTGGCAGTACGGTCGACCTGACCACCACGGCCCTCCTGCTGGACGGTAGCGATCCCCACCAGCAGGTGCGCTTCGTTCCCAATGCCGACTGGAGTGGCACGGCCGCCTTCAGCTTCGTCGCTTGGGACAAGATCACCGGCTCGGCCGGCGGCGCGCTGGATGCTTCTACCCGTGGCGGTACTACCACCTTCTCTGCGACGAGCGACAGCGCTTCCATCACCGTGACTGCAGTCAACGACGCTCCGACGGCGACTAACCTGACCCAGGTTACCGGTTACACCGAAGACCCGGGAAGCGCCGTCACGGTGTTCGGCACGGCCGTCGCTATCGCAGACGTTGATGGCGACAGCCTGGCCGCCTCCGTCACCCTGTCGGATACAGGGGCCGGCAGTTTGGCCAGCAGCGGTGGCAGCTATGACTCAGCCACGGGTACCTGGTCGATGACCGGCGATGCGGCCAGCGTGGAAGCGGCAATGAACGCTTTGGTGTTTACACCAACCGCCAACCTCGACACTGACATTACCGCCAGCGTCTCGGTCAGTGATGGCCTCGCTGCGGCCCTGACCGGTACTGTCACCCTGGATGTCACCGCGGTCAACGATGTTCCGGCCATCAGCGATACGGCGCCGACCAGGACAATGGTCGAGGATGGGGTATTGACCTTTGCTGCCAGTGACTTCGGCTTTACCGATGTCGACAGCGGTGACGACCTCGTGTCGATCACCATCGTGTCGAAGCCGGCCAACGGTACGTTGTTCCTGGACAATGACGGCAGCGGAACCATCAGTGCGGGGGATATGCAGGCCAACGATGGCACGGTCATCTCCCTTGCCGATATCACGAAGCTGGCCTTCAAGTCGGAGGACGATGCCAACGGCTCGGGTTACGATACTTTCACCTGGACGGTGAACGACGGCACCACGTCCTCAACGGATGTCGGCACCATGACCATTGATGTGACCCCGGTCAACGATGCACCGACGCTGACGGCCACCGGCGCCGATCCGACCTTCACCGAGGACGGCGCGGCGGCTAGCCTGTTCAGCGGCACGTCGGTGTCTTCCGGCGAGGCGGGGCAGACCATTCAGGGGCTCACCTTCACGGTCAGCAATGTCAACGACGGCAGCGATGAAAGCCTGAATGTCGACGGCACCGCCATTGCGTTGGTCCACGGCACCAGCGGCACCACCGCCACCAACGGCCTCGGCTACGGCGTCAGCGTAGTGGGCACCACTGTGACGGTGAGCGTCAGCGGCGGGGCGCTGTCGACGGCAGACGCCGAGGCGCTGGTCGACGGCATGAGCTACCAGAACCACAGCGACTCGCCATCAGCCGGCGACCGGGTAGTGGCCCTGACCAGCGTTCAGGACAACGGCGGCACCGCCAATGGCGGCGACGACACCGCGAGTGTGTCGGTGGATTCCACCGTCAGCATCACCGGTGTCAACGACGCACCAACCCTGATGGCCACCGGTGACGATCCCACCTTCACCGAGGACGGCGGTGCCGCCGGTCTGTTCAGCGGTAGCAGCGTCTCCACCGCCGAGGCGGGACAGGCGATCCAGGGGCTCACCTTCACGGTCAGCAATGTCAACGACGGCAGCGATGAAAGCCTGAATGTCGACGGCACCGCCATCGCGCTGACTCACGGCACCCGCGGTGCTACCGCCGTCAATGGCCTGACCTATGCGGTGAGCAAGACCGGCACCACCGCCACGGTGAGCCTGACCGACGGCACCCTGTCGAATGCAGCCGCCGAGGCCCTGGTGGACGGCATCAGCTACCAGAACCACAGCGATGCGCCCAACACCGGCAACCGGGTGGTCACCATCACGAGTTTGCGGGACAGCGGTGGCACCGCCAACGGCGGTGACGACACCGCGGCGCTGGCCATCGCCTCCACCGTCGCCATGGTTGGGGTCAACGATGCCCCCACGGGCAGCGTCAGCATCAACGGTACCGCCACCCAAGGCAACACGCTGATCGCCGATACCACCGCCCTTGACGATGCCGACGGCTTGGGTCCTTTCCGCTATGTGTGGAAAGCGGAGGGCGAGGTCATCGCGGGGGCCGATCAAGCGAGCTATACCCTGACGAGCTCGGATGTCGGCAAGGCCATTACCGTCGAGGTCTCCTATACCGATGGCTTCGGTACCGTGGAAGGTCCGCTGATGAGTGCGCCGACCTCAGCGGTGGCTCCGCTCGATCCTGCACCCGATCCCGTCGTGGTGACGCCCGCGCCGGAACCCACGCCCGATACCCCCTCCGGCGAGCCGTCGGTCACCGAGACCCTCACCAATCCCGGCGACGCCCCCGGCAGCGCCCGGCTGGTGGAGAATACCGGCAACGCCAATGTGGTCACCGCCACGCTCCCCGGCGGGGTGAGTCTCACCAACCAGGGGGCCCGTACCGCCGTCGACCGCGAGCAGGCGCTGGCCGATCTGATCGCCAGCATCGACGACAAGCAGCCGGACAACCTGCCGGACCAGACCGAGCGCGCCAGCCAGTGGCTGGACACCCGGCCCGACGGCACCCGGCTGGATGTCCGCACCCTGACGCTGACGGCGGACGGCGTGCCCGCCGAGCCGATCGCGCTCGTCGGCAATGACGGCGAGGCCGCCACCGAGTCGCAGGAAGCCTTCGTCATCGACGTGACCGGGCTGCCCAGCGGCACGCGGCTGCAGCTCGACAACATCGACTTCGCCAGTATCAAGGGCGCCGTCGAGATTGCGGGTGGGGCCGGCGACAACGTGGTGATCGGCGATGACGCCGCCCAGGTCATCGTGCTGGGGGAGGGCGATGACGCGCTCTACGGCGGTGGTGGCGACGACACCGTTGGTTCGCAGGGCGGCGACGACCGCCTGTTCGGCGAAGCGGGCGACGACACCCTGTTCGCCAGCAGCGGCGCCAACCTGTTCCACGGCGGAAGCGAGCGTGACACGGTGCGATTCGACGGCAACCGCGACGACTACGTGGTGACCCAGGAGCACGCCGTGATCACCGTGCAGGCCAAGGCCGATCCTGGCGATGTCAATACATTGGTCAACGTCGAGTCGCTGGTCTTCGCCGACGGCGGCGAGGCGCTGACCTACGGCGACGAGCTGGAGTGGATCGCCGGGCTCTACGCCCAGGTGCTGGGGCGCCAGGGCGACGTCGACGGGGTGCAGTACTGGGCCGCCGAGCACGCCAGCGGGTTGAGCGATGCCGATATCGCGCTGAGTTTCTTCAACTCGCAGGAGGCGGGGGAGCCGTTCGACACGACGACCGAGGCGGGGCGCAGCCGGGCGCTGGACCGGCTGTACGAATCGCTGTTGGGACGCGAGGCGGACGCCGCCGGCAAGGCCTACTGGCTGGGCGACATGGCGGCCGGCCACAGCCTGCGTGACGTGGTAGACGGTTTCATGGCCTCGGCGGAGATGCAGCAGCACCACCTGGCCACTGAGCAGTGGGATTTCATCGCCTGACCGGGCCAGTGTGACGAGAGGAGTGACAGCCAGCCGGCCATTTTGGCCGGCTGGCTGCTTTCGTATACACAGAACATTAACCAAAGCGCAACGTTCATCGAGTAACGTTCCATCAGTTTCCGGCAACGAGTCGTGGCGGAAGTCGCGCATGCGCTTCTGATTTGATGTCATCAACAAAGGGATTTCACGATGGCCAACTCCAGCATCCCGGCCGCACTAGCCAACGTTTCATTGAACCTTGTCGCCAGCCTGGATTCAGGCTCGGGTGAAGGCGGATCGGAAGTCGTTGCCGCCGCAGGGGGCTTGTTGTACGTCACCAATGGCGCGGCAGGCCGCGTCGACATCTTCGACCCGCGCCAGGGCAGCGAAGGAGCGATCGCACGGATCGACCTGGCGGGGCTGGACGGCTACGCCGGCCTGAACTCGGTGGCCGTCAAGGATGGGCTGGTGGCAGTGGTGCTGGACGGCGAGGATGCCGAGGGCAACCTGGCCCTGGGTACGGTGGCCATCTTCGATGCCCGCGACCTGGAGAACATCCAGCTGCTCGAGCAGATCCCGGTCGGTTACCTGCCCGACATGCTGACCTTCTCGGAGGACGGCCGCCAGCTATACGTAGCCATCGAGGGTGAGCCGGACGAGAACGTGGCGACTGCCGGAGGCGTGAGCATCATCGACCTGCCGACAGACTACGACGGCGATGCCAGCCAGGCGGCCAGCACCTTCGTGGGCTTCGAAGCGTTCGACGATCAAGCGGAGACGCTGCGCGAAGCCGGGGTGCGCCTTTTCCCCGGCGGGTTGCCCTCGACGGACTTCGAGCCCGAGTACATCGCAATCGACCCCGTCAGCGGCAATCTGCTGGTCACCCTGCAGGAAGCCAACACCGTGGCGGTGATCGACCCATCGTCCAAGACGGTGATCGATCTTCATCCCATGGGCACGCGCGACTTCGGCCAGCCGGGCAACGGCATCGATGCCTCGGACCGCGACGGCGGCATCAATATCGCCAACTGGCCGGTGAAAGGGCTGCCGATGCCCGATGCCATTGCCAGCTTCGAGGTCGATGGGCAGGGCTACTACATTACCGCCAATGAAGGGGATGCCCGCGACTCGGCCGACAATGAGGCCAGGATCAAGGATCTCGAGCTCGACCCAACGGCCTTTCCCGATGCCGAGGCGCTGCAGCGGGATGAAAACCTCGGCCGGCTGGAGGTTTCCGCCTTCGATGGCGATACCGATGGCGACGGCGACCAGGACGCACTCTACGCCTACGGCTCTCGCTCGTTCAGCATCTACGACACCGACGGCAACCTCGTTTTCGACAGCGGCGACCAGCTCGAGCAGCTGATCGCCGAGCGCGCCCCCTGGCGCTTCAACAACGATGACGGCGAGCCCATTAGCACCGAGGGCGACAACCGCTCCGACGCCAAGGGGCCCGAGCCCGAGGCGGTGACCGTACTCAGCCTCGACGGGCGCACGCTGGCCTTCATCGGCCTGGAACGTGACTCCGGCGTGGCGGCCTACGATGTCACCAACCCCGCCGCCCCGGTCTTCATCGACTACATCGACGGCTTCGCCGCCGGCAACGTCGCCCCCGAGACCATCAGCGTCATCGACGCGGCCGACAGCAGTACCGGCAACCCGCAGATCGCCATCGCCTTCGAGGTCAGCGGCACCACGGCGGTGTATGACCTGACGCCGGCCGACTACACCCTGGAGCTCTTCCACCTGGCCGACCAGGAAGCCGGCTTTGCCGCGATCGAGGATGCGCCCAATCTCTCCGGCGTGCTCAATGCGCTCGAGGCCGAGGACCTGGGCAATGACGGCATCGCCGACAACAGCCTGGTGCTCTCCTCTGGCGACGCCATCATCCCCGGGCTGTTCTTCGATGCCTCCGAGGCGGTCTATGGCGCCCCCGGCGTCGCCGACATCCTGATCCAGAATGCGCTGGGCGTGCAGGCGATCGCCTTCGGCAACCATGAGTTCGACTACGGTACCGAGCTGATCGCCGGCCTGATCAGCGGCGCGGTGGCCGAAGGCTTCGACGGCGCCGCGATGCCCTATCTCTCGGGCAACCTCGACTTCGCCAGCGATGCCAACCTGGCCCCGCTGGTCGACGCCGATGCCCAGGCGCCACAGGCCAACAGCGTTGCCGCCTCGACCTACTTCGAGGTGGGGGGACACAAGATCGGCGTGGTGGGGGCCACCACGCCGACGCTGGCCAGCATCTCCTCGCCGGGCGGCGTCGGCATCCAGCCGGGCGACTTCGCCGCCAACCCGACGGCCGAGCAGCTCGACGCCCTGGCCGCCGAGATCCAGGCCGATGTCGATGCCCTGCTCGCCGCCCACCCCGAGATGAACAAGGTGGTGCTGCTGGCACACATGCAGCAGCTCAGCATCGAGCAGGAATTGGCCACACGCCTGAGCGGGGTGGACATCATCGTCGCCGGCGGCTCCAATACCCGGCTGTTCGACGCCGACGACGCCATTCGCGCCGGCGACAACCAGCAGGGCCCGTACCCGATCTTCAGTACCGATGCCGACGGCAACCCTATCGCCGTCGTCAACACCGACGGCAGCTACAAGTACCTTGGCCGACTGGTACTCGACTTCGATGCCGAGGGCCATGTCCTGCCCGGCAGCTACGATCCCACGGTCAGCGGCGCCTACGCCACCGACGCCGAGGGCGTCGCGGCGCTGAATGCACAAGCGCTGATCGACCCCGAGATCCAGCAGATCACCGAGGCGGTCGAGCAAGCGATCCTGGCCAGCGAGTCCAATGTCTTCGGCATCAGCGAGGTGTTCCTCAACGGCAACCGCTCCGGTGACGAGACCGACGGCGTGCGCACCCAGGAAACCAACCTGGGCAACCTCACCGCCGATGCCAACCTGGCGATCGCCAACCAGTTGGCCGGTGACCTCGGCGAGAGCGAACCCGTGGTCCTGTCGATCAAGAACGGCGGCGGTATCCGCGCCTCGATCGGCCAGACGGTGGTGCCGCCGGGCGGCAGCGAGGCCGAGCGCCTGCCCAATGAAGCCATCCCCGAGGTCAAGCCCGCGGGCGGCATCAGCGAGAACGACATCAAGACGACGCTGGCCTTCAACAACGGGCTGACGCTGGTGACGCTCACCGGCGAGGAGATCGTCGGACTGCTCGAGCACGGCGTCTCGGCGCTGCCGGACGTGGCGGGCAGTTTCCCGCAGATTTCGGGCGCGAAGTTCAGCTATGACGCCCAGGCCGAACCGGGCTCGCGGCTGGTCAATGTCGGCCTGTACGACGAGAACGACGAACTGGTCGCCGCGCTGGTGAGCGATGGCGAGCTGGTGGCCGAGAATGCCGGTGCGACTTTCCGGGTGGTGACGCTGAACTTCCTGGCCCAGCCGCGTTTCGACGATGCGGGCAACTTCATCGGTGGCGGCGATGGTTATCCCTTCCCGAACACCAACACCGACCCGGCGCTGGGGGAGGTGGGGGACCCCGACGTCATCGAGCGGGCCAATGTGGTGCAGCTGGCCGAGAACGGCACCGACACGGCCGAAGGTAACGCGACCTTCGCCCCCGACGGCTCGGAGCAGGATGCCCTGGCCGAGTACCTCAGCGACGCCTTCCTGGAAACGCCATATGACCGCACCGATACCCCGGCAGCCGAGGATGAGCGTATCCAGAACCTCGATCACCGCGACGACACGGTCTTCCTGCACGACGTGGCGCTGAGCGCCGAGGACCTGGACAGCCTCCCGGCCAAGGCCTACCGGCTCTACGACGCCGCTTTCGACCGGGTGCCGGACGCCGAGGGGCTGGGCTACTGGATCGACCAACTGGAAAACGGTCTCTCGCTGAAGCAGGCGGCCGCCTCGTTCCTCGCGAGCGAGGAATTCGCCTCCCGCCATGGTGGCGGCCTTTCCGACGCCCAGTTCGTGGAACTGATGTACCACAACATGATCGAGCGTGACTCCGATGAGGCCGGGCGTGACTATTGGCTCGAGCAACTCGGTGATGGAGTGGGCCGTGCCGATGTCATGGTGGCGTTTTCGGAGTCGCCGGAAGGTCAGGGGATCGTCGCCGACGAACTGGTGACGACAGGCGTCCAGTACGTCGAGTGGCTGGGGTGAGATTGGCTCGAAACGTGGCCGCCTGACGAGGCTCAAGACCTGGCCTGCCTCCGGCGGGCCAATCCCGTTTCCGCATCCCAGCAGGCAGCGCGGCAAACATCGACGCAAGAGCGCGAGCCATCATCGGTGAGCCATTGCCGGCGGTGCGGCGCAGGCGGCCACCAGCGTCATGCCTACGCCTCGCTCTCCTCGGCCTGCATCAGTTCACCCGTGACCTGAATGCTCTTGCCCTGTACTCGCACCAGGCCAGCCTGCTCCAGCGCCTTCAGGGCGCGTCCTGCCATCTCGCGGGTGCACCCCGCCATCAGCGCCAGTTCCTGGCGGGTGTAGTGGATGGTTACGCCGTCGCACTTTGCCTTGGCCGCCAGGTGCGAGAGTTCCTGCAGGCAACGGCGAATGCGCCCCACCACATCGCGGAAGGCGAAATCGCTGGCGCGCTGGGTCGTCTTGAGCAGCCGAACGGATAACTGCTGGCCCAGCGCATAGAGCAGTCGTGGGTGCTGAGCGGCCAGTTCATGGAATTCCGCATAAGGGATCAAGCCGGCCTCGCAGGGCGCATGCGCCATCACCCAGGCCGAGCGCGGCATCTCCGGGTAGAACACGCCCACTTCACCGGCGAACTCACCCGGGCCAAGGTAGGTGACGATCATCTCCTGCCCCTGGGCGTTGATCACGGCCACCTTGGCCACACCCTTGATGAGATAGAGCAGCGTGTCGCCTTTGCTACCTCCGTGCAGGATCATCTCCTTGCGCTGGAACTGACGACGGCGGCAATGCTTCAGCAGCAACGCTTCGGAGGCATCGTCGAGAAACGGTGAGCCCATCGCTACTCCCGATCCAATACCCAGTGGGTGGCCCCTACGGCATCCACGCCCGGCTCGATCTGGTACTCGAACAGCAGGCCCGCTTCGCCAGCGCCATCCGTGAGTACGCCAGCCAGCTTGCTGGGTGACTTACCGTCACTCTGCAGATAACCGTCCTCGATATCGCCGCCCCCCACGACGGGCACCGGCCCCGGCAGGGAGTGGGCATGCACGTCCATGCGGGCGGCGAAGCGCTGCTGCTCGAAATCGACCACCAGGCCCGGGTGGCTGATCGAGGCTGTCTCCAGGTCGCTGCCGCGCTTGATGTAGGCTTCGTAGCGGTTGAGATTGAAATAGGCCTTGCCGGTCTCGGGCAGACGGCGCTCGGGCGTTTCTGTCTCGACCAGGGCAAACACGCTGTTGCCGACGGCCGCATAGCGCCGGTCTTGGCTGCTGCCGTGGATCAGTCGCGAAACCTGAGCGGTGAAGCCTTCCGTATAGTCGCTCCAGCGCCCCCACATGACATCGGGTGATGCCACGAGCCCGCGGTCACGCGGCTGGATCTCGCTGGCCGCATTGCCGCGCTCCACCGCCTCGGCGATCAAGCCGGTCTGCGACATGTACCGCTCGGCCTGCTCAAGGGCTTCCTCATAAGTGTTGGCACCGGGGAGAGACTGGCCGGTGATCAGCGTCGGTTCCCTGTGGTTCGGGGAATGCGCACGCCGCTGACCCAGGTAAGCCTCGGCGGGGTGGGGGGGGCTGTACTCGTCGGGGGATTGCCCCTGGCGCGTCAGGTGCGCGGCGGACGCATCGCGGCGCGCCTCGAGTAGCAACCCTTGCTGAGTGGCGAATAGCTCCTCGGCGCTGGGGCCCTCGCAGGGGCCGAGCCCCAGTTGGAGGCACCGTTCGGAAAGCGGCGCCATCACCACGCCGCCGCGGCGCACGCTCAAGCGGCTGAGATCGTTGCCAGTGTATACGCTGAAATCGGTCCCGCGGATGCCGATGGCAGCCACCGGCGTATCCAGGCGAAAGTGCTCCTTGCTGCGTGCGCCGATCTCGCCGCTGATCGAGCGGGCCACGCCGTGGTGAAGGGTCAGATTGGCGCGCGAGGCGGCCGGATCGGCGGGCTCGAAACGATAGCTGTCGATGCTCAAGGCGCTCTCGCTGCGCAGGCTCACGAAGGCCCCATCCACCATGCGCAAGTGAATGTGGCTCTCCTTGCCGGTCTCCAGGCGGTCGCCCTCACGCACGCTGGCATCGATGTCCAGCGGCAGGCGCTGCGAATCGCGCATCACGAACGTCTCGCCGGTAGCGAAAATCACCTGCCCGGCCACCTGGCCGCCCCATGCCAGCGCGGGAAGCAGCATGAGCGCGCTCAGCATGAAGAGCGAGACGATACCGACCCGTCGTACTGGCGCCCTGATACTTCGTATTGCTTCCTGCATGTCAGATAGCCCCTGCGATATCAATGAGGTAGCACTTTTTTATTGGTGAGCTGACATTATTATTGTGTATCCCATGGTAAGCTACTCCGTTCACCAAACCAACGATACTTCGAATTGCGACACCTTTCGACACATCTTCGTTGCATCCATGCGGCCGTGCGCTACCTGCTCGGTGCCCTGCTGTTGCTGGGTACGCTCCAGTCGGCCGCTGCCCGGACACTGCAATCCGACCTGACCGAACGGCTACAGAGCGAGCCGCTCGGCGAGGTATACCAGTGGCTGCTGTCGCAGCCCCAGCCGCAGCCTCTCGACGATGCCGCCCGCTACCACCGATGGCTGGGGCAGATGGCCATGCAGTTGGGTGACCATGCCACCGCCGCCGAGCACTTCGAAACGGCGGTGCTCGCCTATCCACGCGATCTCGGTTCGCGGCTGGAGCTTGCCAAAGCCTACGCCGAGCTGGGCAATGCCCCCGCGGCGCGCGCCAGCCTGCGCGCCCTCTACGCCTACCTCGGCGAGGAGCCGCTACCGCCGGCCGCCGCCGAGGAAATTGCCCGTCTGAAGCGTAGGCTGGAAAGCGGGGGAGTGGAAGAAACGCGCTATTGGTGGAGTCCCGTGCAGGGAACCCTCGCCATTGCCCAGGGCTACGACAGCAACGCCAATCTCGGTTCGCAGCACCGCACCATTCCCCTCGATCTGTTCGGCGAGTTTCCCGATGAAGCATTGCTGGCCGATGACAGCCGCGCCCAGGCCAGCCACTACACCCGTTTCGACCTGCAGGCGAGCCTGCCCTTGTCGGCCTCGTTCGGTTCGGCGGGCGAGGCCTGGCAACTGCTGGGCGGGGTGAGCGCGCAGCGCTATCACGACCTGGACACATTGCATCGCTGGGATGCCTACCTCGGTGGCCAGTGGCAGCCGGAGCCGCGGCGCCAGCAGCTGAGCGTCCTCCTGCAGCAGCAGCACGTGCAAGGGATTGGCGAGCTGTGGTACCTCGATGCCGATTACCGGCGGTTGCTGGACACTCACTGGATGGCCGAGCTCGGCGCCCAGTGGCAGCACGAGCCTGCCGGGCGGCGCAGCTATCGGCTGAGCGCCGGACTGTGGCGTGAGTGGCGGCGCGCGCTGTTCTGGGGGCGTGCCAGCTGGCAGTTTCGCCCCCAGCGCCCGGCCGGCGACACCTGGCGACTGCGGCTGGGTGTCCAGAGCCCGGCCTGGAGCTGGCGGCGTCTCGCAGTGAGCGGCTATGCCCATTTCGAGGAGCGCCAGGATACCGACACCTACAGCTACGTCTTCTTCGGCGACGTGAACCGCCGCGAAACCACCACCGCCCTGGGCGCCCGTGCGCGACTGCCCCTGACCGAAAGCCTGGACCTCGCCATCGACGGGCGCTGGGAACGGACCCGGGCCAGCCTCGAGCTGTTCGAGAACCGCCGCTGGACCCTCGAGGCGGCCGTGCAATGGCACTGGTAGCGACGGGCTAGCCTCTTGCAAATCCCTCTCAGCGAACACCCCGGTGTAGAAAACCTTGGCAGCGCCCTCGGCTGCATCAGCTTGTGAGCGATGCAGGAATGGCCCATCTCATCCATCCGTATGGGGTCTGATCTGAGCTTTTTGCCCAAAGTGTGAACTGCTTCACAGTTTTGTCGGGTACCAGCTACATAATGCACTCTACCCAACAAGGGTAAGCGCACCTCTGATGAGGTGCGAATGAGCAGACCGGGCTGACGGGCCCAGGCAGCCTGCAAAGGCGACCGAGCGTCTGCATTGTCGATTCGACAGCCAAACGGAGTTTGAACTCATGGCAACTGTTGCTGAACAGATCCAGAAGGTCTATATCGGCCTGCTGGGCCGTGCCGCCGACAAAAGCGGCTTGGATTACTGGACCAACGAGATCGACAGCGGGGTGCTCACCCTTGAGCAGCTGCGCGCCAACATCGTCAACGAACAGCCCGAGTACCAGCAGGGCATGGGCAGCATGACCCGCGCCCAGCTGGTCAACGCCCTTTATCAGAACCTGTTCAACCGCTCTGCCGAGGCCGATGGTCTGGATTACTGGGTGAACGGTGGCGGTGCTGGTGTCAACGCTGACCAGCTCGTGCTGGCGCTGATCAATGGCGCTTCCGCTGCCGACACCCTGGCACTCGACAACAAGACCGAAGTCGCCCAGTACTACACGCAAGCGGCCGGTGCCGACTACGTGCCGGCTGAGGCGCGCTCGGCCGTCGACGACGTCGATGGCAGCAGCGACCTGGCCGCCGCCAAGGCCGCCGTGGATGCCGAGCTCAGCGACGAGCAGGCTTACACCCTGACCAACGATATCGACGTTGCCGAAGCCAACGTCTTCACCTCCACCCCGGTCTACACCCCGGAAGGCAACGACTTCATCAACAGCCTGCAGGATGAAGACGAGCTGACCGGTACTGGCGACAACCCCACGCTGAACGTCACCCTGGGTAGTGTCAACGACGCCGCGGAAGGCACCATCGCCCCGGTGCTGAACAACATCCAGACCGTCAACGTGAAGGTGACTGGCGATGCCATGGGCATCAACTTCCAGGATGCCACCGGCCTGGAAGCCCTGAACGTCGAGCGCGTCACCCAGACCAACGCTCAGATCGCCTTCGAAGACCTGGACGTCACCACCGACTCCCTGTCGCTGGCCAACGCCACCCGCGATGGCGACATCACCTTCGACTACCGCGAAGACACCCTGACCGGTACCGATGAGGTGCTGGACGTTGCCCTGTCCAACGCACGCCTGAGCGCGCTGACCCTGTCGGAAGGCAACGACAGCGGCGAGGATGCCGGCTACTTCTTCGAGACCGTCAATGTCAACGTCGATGGCGCCAGCAACATCGACGAGCTCGATATCTCCGCCAACGCGGAAGAAGACCTGCTGAACGGCACCGACCAGACCGTCAACGTCGTGGCCGACGCCGACCTGGAGGTGAACGACCTCACCGCCGAAGGCGCCGAGTTCATCAACGTCACCGCCAACGCGGACGTGATGATCGCCGCCGACGAGGACGACGTCCTGTCCGTCGGCAACGACGGCATCTCTACCGACGAGCTGCAGACGCTCACCATCACCGGTGCCGGCGACGTGACCATCGACGGCCTGGACGGCGACCTGGAAAACGCCACCCTGACCGTGGCCGGCGCCGCCATGACCGGCGACCTGACCCTGGGCGTTCAGGAAGCGGCTGACGCCGACGCCTCTTCCGTCTTCGCCAACCGTGCCGATGTCGATGTCGACATCACCTCCGGTTCCGGTGATGACGAAATCGAAACCTACACCGGCTTGGCCGGCAACATCACCACCAACGACGGTGCCGATGCCGTGACCGTTGGCGGCGATGTGGAAGGTGTTTCAGCAATCGACACCGGCACCGGCAACGACTCCGTGGCGACCGGTGACCTGAACGCCACCGCCAACGACGAGAACGACGGCAACTCCAGCTTCGGCGAAGTGACTGCCGCTTCCGTTGCTACCGGCGAAGGCGACGACACCGTCACCGTGGGCGCGCTCAACAGCGAGCAGGACTGGGATCACGGCGTCCTCAACGACGGCAACGCCGATGACGTCTACAACCTGGTGGGTGCCTCCGTCGACACCGGCGCGGGCGACGACACCCTGGCGCTGGACAGCGTGGCCGAAGGTGCCTCTGCCAACACCGGCGAGGGCAACGACACCGTCAACGTCGAACTCGGGGCTACCGGTACCATCCTCGAAGGCGACAACGGCGGTGCACTGATCGACGCTCGGGAAGTCGACACCAACGGCGACATCGACACCCAGGGTGCCGTATTGACCCTCGGTGCCGGCGACGACAGCATCAACTTCACCGAAGTCGACCCCGGCCAGACCGCCTACACCCTGGTGGGCCGCGATGCCCTGCTGGACGCCGGCGCCGGCGCCGACGAGCTGAATGTCTCGGCCCTGGACGACGTGACCGTGGCCGCCGCCACCAGCCTGAACGCTGACGACGCTGCCGCTGAAGACACCAACGCCACCATCACCGGTGTCGAAACGGCCAACCTGACCGTCGAGAACCAGGTGGACGCTGCAACCGAGACGGCAACGGGAGCCACCGAGAACGATGCAGACGAGGACGACGGTGCCATCAGCGCCGACGTGATGCGTTTCGACGACGCGCTCGACACCATCAACCTCACCTCCAACGAGCAGGCGCTGCTGCAAGACCCCGCTACTGAGGTCTATGAGGCGGGTACGGAAACGGCCTTCGAGCTGCAGAACCTGCGGGCCGGCATCACCACCACGCTGACCGCCCACGAGGCCACCGGCGTTGATGGTTCTGTCGGTACAACTGCTGACGGCGCAGCGATTGGCGGACTGGAAGACGACACCCAGCTGAGCATCGATGCTGCCACCGGTGTCGTTACTCAAGATGGTGACGCCTCTGACGTTGCACTCGATGTCGATATGGTCGCCGAAGGTACCGACGACACCTTCACCCTCGAGGCGCTCGACAACGGTGAAGCCTTCGACCTCGACCTCACCATGGGTGCCACCAGCACCTCTCAGGTGACGGCCGATGGCGACAACACCACCGAGAACCGCGTCGAGAACGTCGTCATCAACTTCGCCGACGCCGAGTCTCACTCTGTCAACCTGAACGGCTTCGGTGACTACCAGTTCGACGAAGTTGATGGTTCTACAGACAGTGTGGTCAACGTCGACACCTCTCTCACCATCAACACCGCAGCCGGCGCCGGTGAGCGTATCGACCTCGACAACGTCGAAGCCGACACCATCCGCGTCATGAACGATGCCGCTGCAACCGCAGCCGACGTCACCCTGCGCGTGACCGCCGACAACTACTACGACATCGTGACCGGTGCCGGTAACGACATCCTCGACCTGCAGGCCGATGACGTCCGTTCCGACGACCTGGCCACTGCCGTCGATCGTGCGGATCACATCGATGCCGGCGAAGGCCGCGACACCCTCGTCGTCAGCGGTGACGACAACCTGGGCGTCAACAACGTCGCTGCCGGTACTCCGGCCACCGTGATCGACGACGACGTCTTCGAGACCCTCAGCGGTATCGAAGTGCTCACGTCCAACACCGATGCCGGTGCCGGCACTCAGGACATCACCCTGAACGAAGCCGCCAAGGAAACCGGGGTCGATACCATCAACCTGTCCGGCAGCGCGGCTCAGAACCTGAACGTCGTCTTCGGCAACGACTTCTCGCTCAACGACAGCGCCGCGGACAACGACAACCAGACCGAAGCCGACAGCGCCTTCGTGCTGGACGCCTCACGTCACACCGCCCAGAGCACGCTGACCGTGGAGAGCAAGGACGACGACACCGATGTCGACCGTCTGAACCTCGACCTGCGCGCCAACCTGCAGGCTGGCCTGGTGATGAACATCGTCGACACCGGCGACGAGGACGCCACTGCCGAGCTGCGCCTCACCACGTCCGCCACCGATGCGACGCAGGTGATCAGCAATGGCAACGCCGGTAATGCCGACGGCCTGGCCGACATCAACGTCGACGACGGCTCGCTCGACAAGATCGTGCTGGTGGACGGCTCTACCGACAGCAATGCGAACGGTGAAGGCGATGAAGGCCTGACCGTCACCATCGCTGACGAGTGGACCCGCGATAGCGGCAGCTTCGAGTTCGACGCCTCTGCGATTGGTGATGACGATGCTGATACCACCACCGGTGGCGCCACCATCACCGTGGAAGCCGGCGACAATGCCGAGCTGACCCTGCACGGCACGCAGAACGACGACACCATCACCGGTGGTGCTCAGGACGACACCATCAATGGTAACGACGGTGACGACACCCTGAACGGTATGGCGGGTGCCGACACCATCAACGGTGGCCTGGGTGACGACATCATCGACGGTGGCAGCGGTGCCGACACCATCGACGGTGGCGAAGGCGACGACGACATCACCGGTGGCCTGGGTGCCGACGATCTGACCGGTGGCGAAGGTGCTGACAACTTCAACATCGACGCCGTCAACGAGTCCACGCAGTCTTCTGCCGACTCGATCTCGGACTTCGAGACCGGTACCGACACCATTACCGTCACGCAAACCGTGGCCAACGGTTCCACCGTCAACCTGGGACGCTTCTCTGTCGAAGCCAATTCCGGTGACGGCGACAACTCGCTGGACGGCACCAACACCGTCAACGTGTTGATGGACGCCTACTACAGCGAGACGGGCCAGCTGGCGATTGACGTCGACGGCGACGGTGACATCACCGATGTCAACGACATCGTGGTCAACTCCGTCGAAGACATCAACGCAGGTGACCTGAACTACAGCATCACTGCCGCTGGCGGCGACAACACCGTGCGTCTCGGTCAGGGCGTTGACACCATCACCACCGGTGGGGGTAACGACAGCTTCACGATCGTCGGTTCACTGGATGCAGGCGACGTGGCTGCCTACAATGCCGCAGGTGCCGGTGTGGTCGGTGGTGCCGCGGACGTTGTCGAGTACAACGACCTGCTGAGCACGCGCAGTGTCTCCGAAGCCAACGCTGGCGATAGCATCGATGCCGGTGCCGGTAACGACGCGCTGCATGTGTTCGGTACCGTCGATCTCACGGCCGTCACCCTGACGGATATCGACACGCTCACCGTCCACTCCGATGTCACGCTGACCCTGGATCAGCTGAATGCACTGGACAATGTGGTGTTTGCCGGGGATACCCCGCATGAGCTGACGGTTGTCGATGCCAATAACATTTATGGCAATGGCAGCGACTACGAGCTGACCCAGGCACAAATCAATGTCGCATTGGGTGGCAAGGGTGTTTACGTCATCAACGATGGCGCCAACACCACCTTCACCGTGGGTAGCGACATCACGACACCGCAGACCGCTGCGCAGTTTGATGCTGCTGTCGGCTTCGATGCCCTCGATGATGACTCCGCCGATTCTGCCGCAGTGCTCTTCTCGCTGGGCCAGACCGGCTACACCATCGATGACACCTATGCCGAGGTCATCGCTCTGGACGCTGCTGTTCTGCAGGCAGCCAATTCCGTGACTGCGCACACTGTCAACGGTGACATCTCTGGTGATGATACCACCGACATTGACGCGCTGGAGCTGGCTAACAATGCCACGGTCACCCTGACCGAAGCGCAGCACGCGCAGGTAACCTCAACCAATGTTAACGAAACTGTTACACTGGCAGCGGTTGTCGATGGTCTGACGCTGTCGCTCAACGTCGCCCAGTACAATCTGGCCGCAGGTACCAACACCGTGGCCGTTGGCAGCACCGGTGTGAACATCTCCGAGACCGGGGCTGGCGGTGAAACCACCATCCAGGTTGACGGTACCTACACCGGCACCTTCACCGACGCCGGTACTGCCGATGCTGTCGAGCTGGCTGATGGTGCCGACATCTCTGGTGCGACCAACCTGGACGTGGCCACCGCCACGCTGGCCGGTGATGCCACCATCTCTGATGCGCAGCATGATGCCTACGTTGCGGGTACGCTGAATGCCGCAGGCGGCGCCAATACGCTGACCATCGCTAACGCTGCGTCTATCGCGGCTGAGGCGCCGGTGGAAAGCTACGTGCTGAATGCGGGCGGTACGATCGACGTCACCGGCAACACCGATGTCGACGTTGATGATGGCGCAGGAGTAACTACGACCATCAATGTGAATGGTGCAACCGTCTCAGGCACCTATGCCTTGGCCGGTGCCGGTGACCAGATCACGCTGACGAACGGGGCCGACATTTCCGGCATCAACGGTGGTGCAGCTACCACAGCCGAAACGCTGAACGTGACCGGTGCGGTTACCATGACAGCCGCGCAGCACACAGCGATCACTGCAGGTGGTGTCGCCGACCAGGTGACCTTCACCACGGCAGCGAGCGGCATCACCCTGGATGGTGATATCGAGACCTATGTGCTGGCTAACGCCACCAACAGCGTAACGCTGGGCAATTTAGCTCAGAACGTGACCGGTGGTACTGGCAACGACACCATCGACGTTGCTGCGCTGCACGTGACCGGTACCCTGGATGGGGGGGCTGGTACGGATACCATCTTTGCTGATGGTAGTGCAGACCTCACTGGTGCCACGCTCACCAGCATTGAGCAGCTGGAGCATGACTCTGCGGCGATCGTGACCATCAACGACTCGCAGTTCGGTTCGTTCACTGACTTCCTCGGCGGTCTCGGTACCAACCGTGTGGTGGTGGCCGACAACAACACGGCGATCACTGCGACGCTGGATAGTGATGTCGAGCAGTGGGATTTCGACAACGATGACGACAATGAGCTGACCGTTAGTTCCAGCAGCATTTCCAGCGTTCAGGCAGGTGCTGGAGACGATGTTGTCTATTACGATGCCACGCTGGGAGCCGGCCTTGGTCTGGACGGTGAAGGCAGCGTCGGTGGTGCTAACGCCTTAGGCGACACTGGTGACACATTGGCCCTTGAGGATGGTGCCAATATCAGCGGAGGAACCATTGCCGGGTTCGAGCAAGTCGGTCTGGCCGATGGTGGTTCGTTCACCGTCAATGCGGCTCAGCATAATGGCATCACGCTGTCGGTTGGTGCTGGCTATGATGCTAGTGGCACCGAGACGCTGACCATCTCGGACGCCATCACCGGCACGGATGTCGACGCAGTCGAGAACTACGTGCTCTCTGCTAACGATGACGACTTCACCTTTACGCAGGCCGATGCTGATGCCACCCTGCGCACGGTGGATCTGGGTGGCGGTGCCGACACCCTGACTATCAACAACGCCACCATCGAAGCCACCGAAGCCAATGACTATGTGACGGTCAGCAACTTCCAGGTTGGTGACGATTCCATCTCGTCCCAGGTTGCGGGCACTGCGCATAACTCGGCATATCAGACCATCACTAGTGGTGGCAGCAACCTGACCGTTGGTGCTAACTCCATAGTCGAGATCGAGACCGACGTTGCTACCGCCATCACGTTGACCGATGTGACTGACGGAGGCGGGATCGAGTCTCTTATCGCCTCAGCGGTAGCTGACAGCACGTCGGCAGGTACCAACGATCTGACCTTTGTGGTGTACGATGGCTCCGGTAATGCCGGTCTGTATCAGGCCAACATCACTACCAGTGATGCTGACCTCAATACTGCTGACTTCGGCATTGAACTGGTTGGCGTCTTTGACGGCATCGGTGCCGACGCGCTGACTGCCGGTAACTTCGCCTAATCCCCTCATCCGAGTGGATGCATCCCCCGGTTCGCCGGGGGGTGTCATGGCGAACTCACCGCTAGAACCAACAAGCCCCCTCCGCTTCGGTGGCGGGGGCTTCTTTTGACCCTTTCAAGACGGAGAACGATTCATGGCCAAGATCACCATCGACGGAGTGGAATACGACGAGGCAAACCTGTCCGACAAGGCCAGGACCCAGGTGGCCAACCTGCGCGCCACGGAAGCGGAGCTGGCCCGCCAGCAGTCGCTGGTCGCCATGCTGCAGGCGGCGCGCCTGAAGTACGTCGACCTGCTCAAGGCCGAACTGCCCGAGCCGAATGCCAAGAAGGCCAGCCGCTCGCGCGCCAAGACCACCAAAACCGCCAAGACCGCCAAGAACACCAAGACCGCCAAGGCGAAGTGAGCCCTCGGCGGGTGAGGGGCATTCCCCACACCCCGGCCGGGCTCGGCGCCTGGCCACGCCGCAAAGCGGCATTTTTCCCGCGGCGACACAACGCCGGCCGCGAGTCGTGTCACCCCTGTGTCTCCATCCATGCCAGGTCGGATAGCCATGAGCGAAGCCCCCGTTTCTGACGCCGAGTCCCGGGCCGAGTGCCCGAGCCTGTCGCGCCTGACCACGGAATATCGCCCCGTCGAGGATCGCATCCGCGTCAGCGGCGAACTGAGCGATCACCGCGTGGCCGTCATCTGGCTGACCCAGCGGCTGCTGCGGCGCCTGGTGCCCGAGCTGGTGCAGTGGCTCGAGCGGCAGGAAACGCCCCCGGCCACGCCGCGCCCGGAGCTGGTGCACGGCTTTCGCCAGCACTCCGCGCAGCACCGCCACGCGAGCGCGCCGGCCGAGCCGCGCGTGCCGGCAGAGAAGGCCGCCGCCGACTGGCTGCTGACCCGCGTCGACCTCCAGCCGCGTGGCAACAGGCTGCATTTGGTGCTGAAGGGTGTCGATGAAGGGGAGGCGGCGAGCCTCGCGCTCACCCCCCTGGTACTGCGCCAATGGCTGGGCCTGCTGCTGCAGTGTTACCGTCGCGGCGGCTGGCCGCTGGCGCCCTGGCCCGAGTGGATGCAGGAAACCGCACAGGCCGCGTCACCGCCGGCCACCGCCATGCACTGAGCCGGACCAGATACCCTCTCCAAACTGGCCACTTCACCTTCACACAGGAACCCCCACCATGTCCCACTGGATCGCCATCTCTCACACCGAGCATGCCGCGCAGCGCTACTGGCCACGCCGCGGCTTCCACTTTGCCCGTGAGCAATCGGTCGTGCCGGTGCTGCTCGCGGAGCTGGGCAAGGTGCTGCCGCACTACGCCCTGGGCTTCATCTGGGAAGGCGAAACCTGCCAGCCGGTCGCGCTTACCGGCCTGGGGCAGGGCAATCTCTACCTCGGCCCCCAGGGCCAGTGGCTGAGCGGCTATGCGCCGGCCGCGCTGCGCGGCTACCCGTTCCGCCTGGCCGACAGCCCCAATGGGGAAAAGGTGCTGTGCATCGAGGCGTCGCAATTGACCGACGATCCCGCCGCCCAGCCGCTGTTCGAGGAAGCAGGCGAGCTGGCCAAGCCGGTGCGCGACACCCTGGAGTTCCTGGGCCAGTGTGAGCGCAACCGTCAAGCGACGCGGCAGGCGGCTCAGGCGCTGGCCGACGCCCAGGTGATCGAGCCCTGGCCGCTGCAGGTCGCCCGGGGTGAGGCGCAGTCGCCGCTGCAGGTCCAGGGCCTGCACCGCATCAGCGAGACGGCCTTGAACGGCCTGACGGCCGAGGCCTATGCCGAGCTGCGCGGCGCACCCATGGCCCTGGCCTATGCCCAGCTGCTCGCCACCCATCAGCTGAGTGAGCTCGCCCAACGCGCCAAGCAACAGCCCCAGCCGGGCGTCACCCCCGAGGAGCTGGATAGCCTGCTGGAGGGCGACAACGACGACCTGACGTTCGACTTCGGCGAGTGAGACGCCGTCCGGCACGAGCATGACGGCAGCAATGGACAATGAAGCAGAAGGAGACGCTCATGCGAGCAGTCGTGGCGATCATGATCCTGGGCATCGGTGTGACGGGCTGCGTGCCGTTCGTGCCGATTATCTGAATTTCGTCGGCATCGCTAGTGCAACGGTGTGGAGCAGGATCTCCGGGCCAACTGGGCAATCTTGCCACACGGCGTGATCGCGGCGCGGACCAAGGAGCCTCGCAAAGCTGTCGACGCGAGTGGATCGGCTACTTACGATAGGCCTGCGGATCGCGATGGGGGGTGATCTCAGTCGCTTGGCTGATACAATGCCTCTCAGGTATGGGCTAATGCCATGGGGGTAAAGACGGATGACCGCAGTCAGTGCCACTTCTCAGATGTCTGCCGGCGTGCCAACCACTTCCGACCGCTCGGCGGCGAGCGCTGGCAGTGGGGAGTTCGGCCGTCACTATCAGCAGGCGCTATCGGCCTCCGTGAGCGCTGCGCCGGGGGCCGGCTATACGGGCCGCACCGATTACAACGCCAACGGTACCCTGTGGACCACGGCGGCTGACGGCACCCGCGAGTGGATTGGCGGAACCCCGGTGTTCGGCGCACCGCAGATTGCCCAGTACCTGGACCTGGATGCCGACCATGTGGCCAAGCAGGTCGGCTTCCAGTCGCTGCCGAGCCAATGGCGAGCCTACGACTGGAATGCCATCCTCAATACCGAAGACCCGCTCGCCACCATCAAGGGGCTGCGGGGGGATGCCTTCAATATTGGACGGCAGCTGCCCGATACGACGGTCACGAGCCAGCAGTTGGGGGCTCGCGAGGTGATCCAGACCGGCAATGTGGGAGCCGTGCTCTCCAGGGATGGCTCGCGAGGGGAGCTCTACCGCCTTTACGATGATGCGGGTGTGGCACTCACCTCTGTCAGTGCCATGAATACCCGTCAGCTGGAAGAGGCCTTCAACCGCTACGGTATCGATGGTGACGTGACGGCGCAGTTCCGTGCCCTGGCCGCGCAGCTGGAGGCGCGCGGCGTGCAGTACGCGCCAGGGACCCTGTTCCAGGGCTCTGATGCCGGTGTCGATCTCGATCACCTGGCCACCCAGACACCGAGCACGGCCAGTGCACCGGTGGATCCCACCCCTTACCTGGCGGAAAATGCCGCCTTCAATGGCGACCAGACGGAATACCGCTCGACGCGCGGTGGGCTGACAGACTGGGATCGTGAGACCCTGCTGGATGAACTGCAGGAGCGTGGCTACTTCACCAGTGCCAGCCAGGTCACGGGCATGCATGCGCTGACGCTTTCGCAGCAAGGGTACACCCTGGATGAAGCGGTGGCGCAGTTAGCGAGCCAGATGAACCTGGCCAAGGCGCCCAATGGGGCCGTGGCGCGTGGGGTCGATGCGCAGATGGTGCAGACCATCAACCGTAGCTTGAGCACGGCGTACGACAGCAGTGCACCATGGCAGACATTCGGGCAGCTTTATCAGTTGGCCCAACAGACCTCGACAGAGCAGGTGTCCAATGCCATTTACGAGGCGGGTTATCATCAGGGTGTGCTGAGTGACGATCGCTATGATTACCTGCGCAACCCTGCGGTCGAGGTCGAGCCAGCCCTGGTGGCTCGGGTCCGGGACTTGCTCGCGACGCTCGCGGGGTGAATGCCTGGTGATGGTGGCCGTCAAGCATGTGCTTGCGCAGCCTGTTGCGGTACCATGGTCGCTCTCCCTATTCCATCCCCATGAGCGACTTTAGGAGATTCAACATGGCAGAGCAGACGGCAGCACAGACCGTGACGATCGATGGCAAGGAGTACGCGATGGATCAACTGAGCGAGGATGCCCGCAACCAGCTGGTCAACCTGCGGGTCACCGACCAGGAGATCTCCCGTCTCCAGCAGCAGCTGGCGATCGTGCAGACGGCGCGTGTGGCCTATGCCAATGCGCTGAAGAAAGAGCTCGACTCAGCTGAAGCGGCCGCCCACTGAGGCTTGTTGTCGGCAGGTTGATGAGTATCGGCGGGGTGCCAGTGTTGGCACCCCGCTTGCTTTGTGAGGAGTGGGTCGGGTAAGCAGGAGGCTGTCATGACGCGATATGTCGCCGGCGAGAGCGCCGACTATCCCTACGGTGCGGTGACCTATATCGAGGCGACCTTTCCCGATGGCACGCGCGTATCGGGTTCCGGTGCCCTGATCGGTATCAATGACGTCTTGACGGCAGCTCACCTCGTTTACGATCCGGTGTTGGGTGGGGCGGCCCAGAGTGTGCGTGTGTATCCAGGGCGTGACGGTGGCCAACTGCCCTACGGAGGCATCGATGGCGCTTGGCTCGACTACTACGACCTGAGACCGGAAACGCCAGGCATGCTCAGCCAGAGCGAAAGCGAACGGGACCTGGCGCTGGTCGGCCTGGATCGACCGCTTGGGGAGCAGACCGGATGGTTTGCACTGGGCGATTACACGCCGGGGGACCGGTACTACACCTCGGGCTATCCGGGGCGGTATAGCGACAGCAGTGGTCCGAGGCTGGTCGAGGATGACGGCTACGCGGCATACGATCGCTACTATGACCTGGTCGATATCAGCATGTTCGATGTCAATCCGGGCAACAGCGGTGGTCCGGTGTGGTTCGATGCCGAGGGTGTGCCGACCCTGATCGGGAGCGTTTCGACGAGTCTCTGGGCAACGGCGGTGCAGGCGCACTATGCCACGCTGCAGGAGTGGATGGCCGGTAATGACGTCCTGCTGCCGGCCGTGGCGGAAGTGGACCCGGCCGATGAGGCGCTCGAGCGCTTCATGTCGCTGCTGCAGCAGGAGGGGTGGTCGATTCCCGAGGGCTTGGAGGCGGAGATCCTGGCCACGGAGCCACTGCTGACGTTTCCGGATCTCGAAAGTGCCATCGACCCCGTGCTGCGTCTCTATACGGGCATGCTGGGGAGGGAGCCGGACCAGGCGGGGGTCGAGTACTGGGTGGCCCAGCTCAATGCCGGGAAGTCGCTTCATGAGCTGGCCGGTTTCTTTGTCGACTCGCGCGAATTCCAGGCGCTGATCGACGACCTGGGAGGCGGTGCCGCAGGGGCCGTCGAGGCGCTCTACAGGAACGTGCTGGACCGCTCGGCGGATCCGGAGGGGCTTGCCTACTGGCTCGACGAGTTAGCGAGTGGTCGCTTGGATCTGGCCGGGATGGCGCTGTCGTTCACCAACTCTGCCGAGTATGCCGCGGCCAGCGACTCCCTGGTGCAAGGGGCCAAGCTACTGCTGTGGGGGCCGAATCTCGAGGCCCTGGACGTGGCGTCCCTGGGATTCGATACCCAGGCATTCGCCGAGGAGCAGCACCAGGCGGAAACGCTGGTGCGTCTCTATAGCGGCATTCTGGGGCGCGAACCCGATGTCGAAGGCTTCGAGTACTGGTTGGAACAGGCTGCTGAGGAGGTTCCCCTGCCTGCCTTGGCAGGTGGTTTCCTTGCCAGCGATGAGTTTCTGGCTTCGCAGCCTGGCGTGACGGACGAGCAGGTGGTGGACCACCTGTACCGCCAGGTGCTGGGCCGGACAGCGGATGAGGCTGGCCGCGCTTACTGGCTGGCCGAGCTGGAGTCCGGGGCGTTCGGCCTGGGCGACCTGGCGCTTTCCTTCGCGAATTCCGCGGAGTACGTGGGAGTCACCCAGGATCAGGTCGATGAGTACTTGCTGCAGCATTACGACGGAGGCCTGGTTGGCGTACCGACCGATATCGAGTCGTACCTGCTCGGCTAGTCGTACCCGCTGAGCAGGAGCCTATCGAATTCGTTTACCACCCACCCCCGAGCATGGCGCGCAGGTTGTTGTCGAGCGGCACGGCGAGGCTGGCGCTGCCGAGCACCATGGCATCGTTCGATCGCACCACGCGCACGCTGAGGTAGAGGGTGTTCTGCCCCTGGGCGTAGGTGCCCATCAGGATGGAGCGGGCGTCGTGGGCCTGGCTCAGTCGCTGCACCTCGCGCGACAGGATCAACTCGCCGATGCTCTCCTCGATGAACAGGCTGTCGCGCATCTTGACTTCGCGCACCTGGATGTCGCCCCGCGACAGGGCGGAGGCGAAGAGCTCGGAACTGATGCGCCCGAAGGTGGAGGAGTGCGACAGGTTGTCGATGCTCACGAAGGTGGCGGCGATCATCGGGCTGTAGCGGGGCAGCTCCGGGTTGGCCTGGAGCATCGCCTCGGCCGCCTGCTGGATGCGCTCGTCGAGGGTGGGCTCAGGCTCGGGGGCCTTCTTGCCGTTGAGGGCGGCGCAGCCGCCGAGCAGCGCGAGCACGCTCAGCAGCAGGGCAAGGCGGAGGAGCGGGCCGGGGCGGTGAAGTACAGGTCGTGGCATGGGGTCACCAGCGGTCGGTCACGGTCAGGGTGGGCGTGGGCTCCGGCTTGGGGGCGAGGTGCGGAGCGTAGTGCCCCCGGTCGCCGGCATTGATGTAGTAAAGATTCGAGGACGAGTAGAGGATGGCGGTGCCGTCGATCACCTGGGTGGTGATGATCACCTCTGTGTTGCCGGTGTGGGTCCAGTTGCCGCTGGTGATGTCGGCAGTCACCGCGCCGATGGGAATCAGGCGGGCGGCCGGTGCGCTCCAGTTCTCAAGGGCGAAGTTTGCCACGCCAATGCCCGCGGCCAGGGTGGTGAAGGCGCCGACCGGCGGGCGAATGTAGCCGCGGTCGCGGTGGTTGACCACCTCGACCTCGACATGAACCTCGGCGCTGAACCCGGGCAGGGTGGTGACCTGGGCGCCGCGCCCGACCAGCTCGCTGGTCAGCAGGTCGCGGAAGCCGCGGGCGAACTCGCCGTCGGTGGCGTCATCGGGGTCGGGCAGGTGCAGGCTCGTCAGGCGCAGCCGCTCGCTGCGCAGGATGCCGTTGGCCTCGTGCCTGGCCAGCACCTGCCAGTGGTGCGCGGCCTGCATGCGCTGCTGCTCGCTGTAGGGGTAGGTGGTCGCGATGGGGGCCTGTGCCATGTGGAACCGGGTGCAGCCCGACAGTGCCAGGGCGCCGATCATCAGCAGAAGGAGGTGGATGAGCCGCAAGCTGACGTCCTTTTCGCTGTGTGAGAGACTACCCGGCTTATCGGCCACGGCCGGGGATTCTTTAGCCAAGAGGCAAGCTGGAGCATGGGGAAGGGAGCGTTGCCCGGACCAGGTCCGGGAACGGCGTGGATGACGTATTACACCAGCCTGGCCGTGTTCCTGCTCGGCGCCATTGCCCTGGTGGTGCCCAGTGGCTATTCGCTGGGTGCGGCGATGCTGCTGCTGGGCAGCGTCGTGCTGCTCGTCAACCGTCCGTCGCTCGGGTTGACGTGGCGGGACTGGCAGGTGATTGCCGTGCTGGTGGCCTATGCCGCGGTGGGCATGCTGGAAGCGTGGTGGGACGGCCAGGGCATCAGTGGCGCCGACAAGTCGAGTCGTTTCCTGTTTGCCGTGCCGGCCCTGCTGCTGGTGATGGCTTACCCCCCTCGGCTGTCATGGCTGTGGTCGGGGTTGGCCCTGGGCGCCATCGGCGCCGGCAGTTGGGCGGGCTGGCAGAAGCTGGCGGAAGACGTGGAGCGGGCCACGGGCTACACCTACGTCATCCAGTTCGGCAACCTCAGCATGCTGCTGGGTATCCTGTGCCTGGCGGGCCTGGGCTGGGCCTTCGTGCAGCCGCACCGGGGACGCTGGATGGCCCTGCTGCTGGTAGGGGCGCTGATGGGGATCCTGGGCTCGCTGTTCTCCGGCAGCCGGGGCGGCTGGGTCGGTTTTCCCTTCGTGCTGCTGGTACTCTACCGCGGCTATGGGCGAGAGTTGCCGGGGCTGGTGAAGGCGGGGGCACTGGTGGTGGTCGTGGCGGGAGCGGCGCTGGTGTATGCCGTGCCACAGACCGGCGTGCAGTCGCGGGTGCATCAGGCCTTTGACGATGTGGCCAACTACGTATCGGGGGAGAGTCGCACCAGCTCCGTCGGGGCGCGCTTCGAGATGTGGAAGGGGGCGTCGCGGCTGATTCTGGAAAAACCGCTGACAGGCTGGGGCGACAACGGCTATCAGCAGGGGATGCAGGGCTTGGCGGATGCCGGTGTCATCAATCCATTCGTGACCCGCTATGGTCATGCCCACAACGAGTTCATCGACGCCTTGGCCAAGCGCGGTGTGATTGGCCTGGCCGTGCTGCTGGCGCTGTATCTGGTACCCATGACACTGTTTGCCCAGCACCTGTCGGCTGCCAACCTGGAGCATCGATCGCTGGCCGTGGCGGGGGTACTGCTGTCGGTGGCCTATATCGATTTCGGCCTCTCACAGGTGTTCCTGGCCCACAACAGCGGCGTGATGATGTTCGCGTTCTGGCTGGCCGCCCTATACGGTACCCAGCGGATCCATGAAGCCTCCCGCTTGCGGCGGTGAGGGGCGCCGTATCGAGAGATGATGAGATAGTGAATCCACGAAAGGGCCATTCAGTGCCCATGGCGCCGGCCGGTGATCCCGCCTTCGCGCCGCTATATGACCCCCGCATGCATTGGCCGATTCGCCGGGCAAGACTGCAGGTGGCGGCGCGGGAGTGGTTCCAGGCCGCCATCGGGATGCCGGTCGAACGGCAGCTGCTGTGGTGGTGGCTGGCGGGCTACCCCGGTGACGAGGCCCTGGAGCGCCGGGGCTTGCCCCGACGTGCGATCGAGCACTATCTGGGAGATGCGCTGATTGTGCATGTCGATCCACGCGCGCTGATCCGCAGCACCGACTGGCGCGGCTATCCCCACAAGCGGCGGCCGTCCTCGTCGGCCTTCATCTGGGGCGGCGAGTGGGATCTGCGGCGTGGCGACCTGCGCTTCGGCTCGCGCTATCGTTTCATCAGCGAACTCGATGAGCATCGCGACGACCTGACCCGCACCGAGCGCTTCGCCAAGCTGGCTGCCCGTCTCGACAGCGGGAGGCCTTGGTCCTCCCATCAGCAGGGGGTGCTGCTGGATTCCAGGGAACGCGTCCTGACGTACCTGCGTGCCTACCTGGGATTCCTCGACGACATGGCCGTCAACGGCTTCGATGATAGCCGTGGCAAGGATGAGCTGGGCGTGGCCGTCAGCCGCGAGGGGCGGCTGCTCAAGATCAACCGCGGCCTGCACCGGCTGGCCATGGCGCAGCGCCTGGGGCTGCCCTCGGTACCGGTGCGGGTGAGGGCGGTGCACAGCGAGTGGTGGCGGCGCACGGTGGGGGAGGCGAAGGGCCGGGCCGCCCTGGAGCGGGTGAGCAGCGCCTTGCAAGACTGCGTGCCGGAGTCGCAGCCGGGGGAGCTGGACCCGGCAGAGTGGCCTGACGCGTTCGAGTGGCCGGCAGCGCGCTCTTGATTCGCGCATGGTGGGCGGGCTGTCACGGATAATAGCCGTGCTTTGATAAACAAATTTGGAAGAGTGCTTTATGGAAGTGAGAGCTTACTATTGGCATCATCGGATCGTGCCGAACTGGAAGCTCAAGATGAGGCGTCTGCTGTTTCGGGATTCACACAAGTATTTTACTATCGGGAATGCCGGCGACATCCTTGTCAATGACATCATCCAGCATCGGTATGGCTTGACTCCACTCAATGCCAATAGTGGTGGTTTCAGGTTATTGCTCGTAGGGTCCATTTCCCATCGCGTGCAAGATGGGGATGTGATATGCGGAATAGGGACCCAAGGGAAGGCTGAAAAGCTGAAAAAGAGAGACGGGGTGACGATCTGGGGGCTTCGTGGGCCTATCTCCTATGACGAGTTCCGTGCCAAGGGATATGATATGTCCCAGGTTCAATTCCTGCTCGATCCAGGGTTGTTGGTCAGGTTCATGTATCAGGATGAAACCATTCGGCCTGAAGCAGGGGCAGTGGCTTTCATACCTCACTACAAGGAGCGAGACAACTATCGAGATCTTCCGAAACATGTCCGGCTGATTGACATCGATGATCTGCCACGTAATGTGTGTCGGCAGATCCTGGCGGTAGAACATGTCTTCAGTTCTTCGCTTCATGGCATCATTTTTGCTCATGCCTTGGGGCGTCCAGCGACACTGGTCATGCCGGAAACCGAGTCGCTAATAAAGTATGAAGACTATTATGCATCAGTTGGGCTTGAATTTCCTGTGCCGCTTCGTGAGTTTGATGGTCGTGGAATGAAGGGGCTGAAGACAAGCCCTGAGCATATTGTTTATCGTGAAGATGATTTTGTTTTTCCTGATATTGATATGCTGGCTGCTCAGGGCGTTGCTGTCAGATAGGGTTGCTACCTGAAGAAAGATAGGAAATAGCGTTTTACCAAGCGAGCATTGATCTGGATTTTGTCTTCTTTGATTGCGTTGAATAGAGCGTTGCGGAACTGTTGATTCTTTCTCGTTCGGTAAAGAGATTGGAGAAGGGATTTGGTGCTGGCTTCTAGAAGTTGTTTCAGTTGGTCGGGGGTCAGCGCCTTTGCAAGGTCGGGGTTTGCGCGGATGGCTTCGATGAAGCGCTCTCCCTGCTCGATGATTCGTGCATGGTCATGCCGGGCTCTGCGTGTGTCTACCTCGCGTACCATGCAGCAGGGGCCGCCGGCATACCGAGCTTCTTTTACCGATAATGCCCTAAGGAAGAATTCAATGTCTTCTTTCTTTCGGAGTGTTTCATTAAAGCCGTTCAGGGCGAGAAAGGTGTTTTTCTTGATGAGAAAGCTGTTGGTGTGCAGCCAACCCATGTCGTCAATGTATTCGTCAAGCGTAAGGGGGTCTGAATAACCTTTCTCATCAGGAAGAAGCGAGGCGTTGGTCGTTTCGTCAATTTTATCCCCGAAGATTATTCCAGAGAAATTGGGCTGTTCCATGGCCAGCCGCATTCTGCAGGCCACGGCCGAGTCGACGAGAAGGTCGTCGGAGTCCAGGAAGCCGATATAGTCGGCATTGCTCAGGGATACACCACGATTTCTTGCAGCCGACTGCCCTTGATTGCTTTCCAGTTGATGAATCGCTACTTTGGGTTCCGCATCATAGTGCTCTTTCAAACGATCGTAGCTGCCATCCGTTGAGGCATCATCCATGACGATGCACTTGGTGTTGGGCCAGGACTGCATCACGACGGAATCAATGGCTTCACGAACATGAGGCCAGCGATTGAAGCAGGGAACGATGATCGCAACTGTAGGCTGATCGGCTTCCATGGATTACCCTCGTGATGGATGGGCGGGGTTGATATTTTGATGCCAGAGCTTATGGAGCTGCCTCTCTACTCGTTCCCGATACGCTTCCCCTCTTAGCTTGTTTACCGTCAAGGAACGCTCGAGTGCCGGCCATTGGTCGGCTCTTTTTTTGGGCAATCGGCGCACGAGAGCATCGATCCAGATGATTTCGTCCTTTGCCGTGACGAGCAGGTTGTTGTAGTGCAGGTCGCGGTACACGTAGCCGGCGCGCGCGAGTTGGACGACCTCGGTGCAGAAACGCTCCAGGAAGGCCAGGCGGCCAGGTTCGTCCAGGGCGTCGAAGACTTCGCCGCCGGGACGGGCATCACGCATGTGCTCCATCAATAGCAGCGAGGCATTGCGGTTGCCGGGATTGAGCGAGATGCCCCAGCCGTGGCAGCGGGGAGTGGCCAGCCCGGCGCGACGCAGGACCTGCAGGCTGAGGTACTCCTTGCGGGCGTTGCTTTGCAGCAGCCAGCGCTTTTCCAGGTAGTCGCGCAGCAGCCACCGGAGGGGCGCGTCGTCTCTCCGGTACTTGTCGGGCACGACCTTGGCCAGTATCCGCTGGTCCTTGGAAACGTAGAAACGGCTGCTGCCGACGGCTTCGAAGGCGGCGGTGGTGGAGGTGCTGGCCAGGGCGAGGCGGTCGGGCAGCGCCTGGGCGTGGAAGACCAGGTAGCGCCGCCGTCGGTCGTTGAAGGGGATATCGAGCAGTTTCATGGCGGTCAGAGCGCCTCGAAGTGAGGGAGGACGTTGTGCGTCAGAAACTGCTGGTAGTGTCGGGCGTCGACGGTCACCGGCGTCTGATCCATGCGCTCGAGCGCTTCGGCCAGGCC
The DNA here is from genome assembly GCA_004551485.1 of Billgrantia azerbaijanica. Classification (GTDB taxonomy): domain Bacteria; phylum Pseudomonadota; class Gammaproteobacteria; order Pseudomonadales; family Halomonadaceae; genus Halomonas; species Halomonas azerbaijanica. Next base: position 65,761 of record SBLD01000007.1, read on the forward strand.
CTTTGCGTCGTCCGGGGCGACCAGGAAGTCGGCGAGTTCGCCGGTGAGGATCTCGCGAGGACCGCTGGGACAGTCGACGCTGATTACCGGAACATGCAGCAGCAGCGCCTCGATGAGCACGCGGGGCAGGCCCTCGGCGTCGGAAGTGAGCACCACGGCCTTGGCACCCGCGATCCACGGGTAGGGATTGACGTGATAGCCGGCCATGATCACGCGCTCTTCCAGGCCCAACTCGCGGATCTGCTCGCGGATCCTGGCCTCGTGCTCCGGCTTGCCCTTGCCGAGCAGCACCAGCGGGGTGGTCACGCCGCTTGCGGCATAGGCACGCAGCAGGCGGTCGTGCCGCTTGCGCGGCTCCAGGGCGGCCACGCAGATGAAGTAGTCGTCGGCCGGCAGCTCGGCTGGCTCCTTGGCCAGTGCCAGAAACGGCTCTTGGGCGTAGGGATTGTAGATCGGGATGATGCACTCCGCCTTCAGGCCCACCACGGCCTCGAGGTTCTCCTTGACGCCGTGCGAAACGGCGATCACCTGGCGGCCGCCGTAGAACCGACGCACCTTGTCGAAGGCGCGTTCGCGTTTGCGCGGCTCGGCGAACTTCGCCGAGACATCGGATTTCACCCAGAAGTAGAGGTTGGGGTGGCGCAGGTGGCGGGTGATCTTGTCGCAAGCGCAGGAGATCACCACGTCCGGTTGCCACCGCTCCAGCGCCCGGGCGATGCGGCTGGCCTGCCATTTCTCGGTGAGCACGGTGTTGGTGGCCTGGGTGAAGGGCGTGACCACGCCCAGGTCGACGATCTCGAGGCCTTCGGGCAGGCGATGCTCGATCCGTTCGCGCAGGGTGAACACGATCACCGCGTGACCGCGCTGGCGCAGCTGATCCGCCGTATAGAGGAGCGACTTCTCGGCGCCGCCGCCGTAGAGGTCCTTGATGACGAAGGCAAAACGCTTGGACTTCAAGATGCGGCTCCTGGTGGGCGGGGACAGAGGCCGGCATGCTAGCGCAAGTGAATCCATCGAGCCAATGCAGACGGGGTGTCCCCAGCGTCCAGGCGGGCGGGGCGCCTTCAAGCTGCACGACGGCGAGCGCTGGGAGCGGGCGCTGCGGGCAGCAGTGCCATCGTGAGTCGTTCGCGACAACGACGATAGGTGCCTATGCGAGTTGGATCAGCCGACTGGCCACGCAGCGCTCGATTGCGGCTGCCTTGTTGAGCAGCACCTCATCTGCCATGGATCGTGCCTCGCCGCTTGATGTCCGCTATCAGGGCCTGCCGCTGGATGGCGAGATCCCAGTACTCGCTCTGTACCGTGAGCTCGAATTCCTCGGTGTCGAGCCCGCGGCTCCATAACCGTTGCCCCTCCGTCACCACCTGCTGCTGCAGGATGGTCGAGGCACGGCGAAGATCGATCAGGTCGACGTCGCGATCGAGGATGTCGGCAAGCCGGCCTGTCAATCCCCAGCGACACTCGGCATCGAGCGGCTCGGGGAGCAAGACGGCCAGGTCGACGTCGCTGGCCTCCCCCGCCTCTCCGGTCGCCTGGCTGCCGAACAGATAGACCGCTTGAAGGGAGGGTAACTCTGCCTTCAGGTACTCTGTGCACCGCGTTAGGGCGACTTGTGACAGAGGCATTGTCTGCTCCGAAAGCCGGGTAGTGATTGCACTCTACGCAATGGGTGGGGTAGTGGCAACGAGGGGCCGATGCAGGGACATTCGCTGTGCCTGCTGACATCGGCTTGCCGTCGGGTATGCTGAGAGAGCAGGCACTTCATCCGGCTAAGGGGGCGGGAGCGATGTCGACATTGACCTTTCAGGGAGCGGTCGGGGAAGTCACCGGTTCGCGCTATCTTCTCGAGGTGGACGGCGATGGCGGGAGCCACAAGCTGTTGCTGGAGTGCGGCCTGCACCAGGGCGGGCCGGATGCCGACCACGACAATGCCAAGCCCTTCGGGGCGCTGGCCGGCCAGCTCGAGGCGGTGGTGCTCTCCCATGGCCATCTGGATCATGCCGGGCTGCTGCCCAAGCTGGTGCGCGAGGGCTACAGCGGGCCGATCCACTGCACGCGGGACACCGCCGAGCTGCTGGAGATCATGCTCGAAGATGCCGCCTTCGTGATGGCCAAGGACATCGAGTGGGAGAACAAGTGGCGCAAGCGGGCCGACAAGCCGCTCATCGAGCCGCTCTACGAGCTGGAGGACGTGGCGAGGACCCTCTCGCTCTGCGTGCCCCATCCCTATGGCCAGCCGGTGCCGTTGCCCGGTGACGTGACCCTGGTGTTCCGCGATGCGGGGCACATCCTCGGCTCGGCGATCGTCGAGCTGACCGTTCCCTCCGGCGGACGGCAGCGCCACCTGGTCTTCTCCGGCGACCTCGGCAACCCCAGCTCGGTGCTGATGAAGGACCCTGAGACGCTCCATGAAGCCGACCTGGTGCTGATGGAGAGCACCTATGGCGATCGTGACCACCGGCCGCTGGAAGAGACCCTCGAAGAGTTCGCCCAGGTGCTCGACGAGGCCCAGGCGGCCGGCGGCAACGTGCTGATTCCCGCCTTCGCGGTGGGGCGCACCCAAGAGATCCTCTATCACCTGAGCGTGCTCTACCACGAAGGGCGCCTCAAGCAGCAGCTGGTGTTCCTCGACAGCCCCATGGCGATCCGTGTCACCGAGCTCTACAACCGCAAGCGCAAGTCCCTCAATCGCGACGACCTCAAGGTGCTCAACATCGCCGCCCAGGGCGACCCCAGCCAGTACCTGCCCATCCTCCGCCTGACCCGCACCGTCGAGGAGTCGATGGCGATCAACCGCATCCACGGCGGCGCCATCGTCATCGCCGGGGCCGGCATGTGCAACGGCGGGCGCATCCTCCATCACTTCCGCTACAACCTGGCCAAGCCCAGCACGCGGGTGGTGATCGTCGGCTTCCAGGCCGCCGGCACCCTCGGCCGATCGCTGGTGGACGGCGCCGAGCGCGTCAAGGTGTTCGGCGAGGAATTGCCGGTCAAGGCGAAGGTGCACACCATCGGCGGCTTCTCGGCCCATGCCGGCCAGAGCCAACTGGTCGGCTGGGTCAGCGCCTTCCGTGACCGGCCGCTCGTCTACCTGGTGCACGGCGAGCCGGGTGCCCAGCAGGCGCTGCAGCAGGCCCTCGCCGAGGTCGACGTCGACGCCGCGATTCCCGCCTACGGCGAACGCATCGAACTGTAGACCGGGTGCGACAAAACGCCCGTGGCGCACTGCCATCAAACAATATATAAATTTGTATATTGTTTGATGGCGCGAATCGATTGGGCCGCGCGTCGAGGGTAGGCCGCGCCGTGGGCGTCATCGTCCCTCTGACACGCAACCGGCGGCCAGCCGTCGTGTGGTGTTTGTTGATGCGCGTCAATTCGACATCACTTAGTCCAGGCCAGGCAAGGGAGGAGACATTACGCTTTCGGTGAGAACGCGGGTTATCGATTAATGAGGAAAGGTTATGAAGATGAAGCGGTTCCTGGCCGTAGCGACGGCCGTCGGCGCCATTGCGCTGGGTAGCGCCGCCCTGGCCGACAGTCATGGTGGCGGCGAGGCGCACGACAAGGCGCTGGTGATCCTGACCAGCGATTCGCTGCAGACCCAGGGCATGGCGATGATTCTCTCCAGCGCCATGCAGCAGCAGGGCACCGACCTCTCGATCCTGCTGTGCGATGCGGCCGGGGATCTGGCCGTCGCGGGCTACGCCAGTGCCGAGTCCATCGCCACGCCGCCGAGCAATCCGGCCGGGCAGGTCAAGCCGGAAGGCATCCTGCAGAAGCTGATGGACAACGGGGCCAGCGTGGATGTCTGCGCCATCTACCTGCCCAACAGCGAGTACGACGAAGACGACCTGCGAGAAGGGGTCGGCGTCGCCGCACCCGGCTCCATGGCCGAGATGATGCGCGATCCGGCCATTGCGGTTTTCAGTTTCTGATATCCCGAAACATCACGAGGTGACAGATATGCAAAGCAACGTGGGCGGTATCGACAAGACGCTGCGCATCGCCGTGGGGGCGCTGTTGATCCTGCTGGCCCTGACCGGCCTCATCGGCCCCTGGGGCTGGATCGGCGTGGTGCCGCTGGCCACCGGGCTGTTCAATTTCTGCCCGGCTTACAAGCTGCTGGGCATCAATACCTGCAAGATGAAGAAGTAGGTTCTTTGCAGACTGGCGTGAAACGGTCTTGTGGGAGGGACGGTTCGGCGCTCCGACTTTAGCTCGCGAAGCAGCGTGCAGCGCTGCCAAAGGGGCGCCTGCGGCGCCTTCGCCCGGCAGAGCCGGCCTCCCACCATGCAGCCTGCAGAACGGATTCACGCCAAGGTGTGAAGAACCAAGAAATAGCCCACTCTCCTTCTGGAACAGGCCCCCGAGCATGCGGGGGGCTGACCCCATAGGCGCGTGAACTGACATAGACTCCATCCATGACGCGATCCACTGCCCAAGGAGGTCGTCATGCCCCGTCCCCTTGTCACTCCCTTCTTCGATGAGCCCACCAACACCTTCAGCTACGTGGTGCGCGACCCGGAATCGACGGCCTGTGCGATTCTCGATTCGGTGCTTGACTTCGACTATGCCGCCGGCCGTACCGACGTGCACTCGGCCGATGCCATCGTCGCCCTGGTCGAGCGCGAGGGGCTCACCGTCGAGTGGCTTCTCGAGACCCATGTCCACGCCGACCACCTCTCCGCCGCCCCTTACCTGTACGAGAAGCTGGGCGGCCGAACCGGCATCGGCGCCAAGATCACCGTCGTGCAGGATGTCTTTGGCAAGGTGTTCAATGCCGGCACCGACTTCGCCCGCGACGGCAGCCAGTTCGACCGGCTTTTCGAGGAGGGCGATACCTTCACCATCGGCAACCTGGAAGGGCGGGTGCTGCACACCCCGGGCCATACCCCGGCCTGTTTGACCTACGTGATCGGCGATGCCGCCTTCATCGGCGATACGCTCTTCATGCCGGACTACGGTACCGCTCGCTGCGACTTTCCCGGCGGCGATGCACGCACCCTCTATCGCTCCATCCACAAGGTGCTGTCGCTGCCGGACGCGACGCGGTTGTTCCTGTGCCACGACTACAAGGCACCGGGGCGGGAGGAGTACCGGCACGAGACGACGGTGGCCGAACAGCGTGCCCACAACGTGCATGTCCACGAAGGCATCGGCGAGGAGGCGTTCGTGAAGATGCGCACCGAGCGCGATGCCACCCTGGGCATGCCCAAGCTGATCATTCCCTCGGTGCAGGTCAACATGCGTGCCGGGCAGATGCCGCCGCCGGAGGGGAACGGCCAGGTCTACCTCAAGGTGCCGCTCAACCGTTTCTGAGGTCGTGGCTTGGGGAGCCTGCGGCTCCCTTCGCCCGGCAGAGTCGAAGCGTCGAACCGCGACCTCCCGTACTCGGCTTCACGGGGTGAGTGCTCCAATACAATATGCTTGAAAATATAATGTATATGGATATATTGTAAGGCAGCTATCTCGCTGTGACGCCATGGAGCCTGACCCATGCCGGATACTTCGCAACTCGATATCGACGAAATGCGCGTTGCCGCCGCTTCGGCGACGGCGCTGCTGCGGGCCCTGGCCCATGAGGATCGTCTGCTGCTGCTGTGCCAGCTGAGCCAGGAGGAGCTGTGCGTGGGCGACCTGGAGGCGCGTCTAGACATCCGCCAGCCGAGCCTCTCCCAGCAGCTCGGCGTGCTGCGCAGGCAGGGGCTGGTCAGCACCCGGCGCGAGGGCAAGCACATCTTCTACCGCATTGCCGATGACAAGGCGCTGGGCCTGCTGCAGGTGCTCTATGCCCAGTTCTGTGCCGGTGCCGACACGGGAGCGCAGCCCGACACCGAGACCGCGGCGTCGTCCACCGAATGATCACGCCCCCTGTCCACCGGAGACCTTTTCCCCATGGGTGAAACCATTGCACGGCTGAGTATGCGGCGCCCTCGCTGGGTGTTCCTGGCGGTGCTGGCGCTGGTGGTAGGGCTGGGCGCCTTGATCCCGCGCATCGCCATCGATACCGACCCCGAGAACATGCTCGCCGCCGACCAGGCGGATCGGGTCTACGACGCGCGCACCGACGCACGCTTCGATCTCTACGACACCCTCGTGGTGGGCCTGGTCAGCGACCGCGACGAGGTGGGTATCTACACCCCCGAGGCGCTGGCCGACCTGCATGCCCTGACGCGGCGCATCCAGGCCATCGACGGCGTGGTGGCCGAGGAGGTGATGTCGCTGGCCACCGTCGACAACGTCGAACAGGTCGCCCCCGGCACCATCAGCTTCGACTGGCTGATGGACGCGCCGCCGCAGACCGCCGACGAGGCCGCGGCGCTGCGCGAGGCGGTGGAGCGGTTGCCGATGTTCCTGGGTTCGCTGGTCTCGGAGGACGGTCGGGCGGCCGGCATCTTCGTGCCCATCGAGGACAAGAACGCGAGCCACCGCATCGCCGCCGAGATCGAGGCGGCCGTGGCCGAGCTCGGCATCGCGGAGAGCGTGCACATCACCGGCCAGCCGGTCGCCCAGGACACCTTCGGCGTGCAGATGTTCGAGCAGATGGCGATCTCCGCGCCGCTCGCCGGCCTGCTCATCTTCGCGGTGATGGTCTATTTCTTCCGCAGCGTGCCGGTGGTGGTGGCACCCATGCTGCTCGCCATGGTCACGGTGATCGCCACCATGGGGCTGCTGATCGGGCTGGGCTACACCGTGCACATCATGAGCTCGATGATCCCCATCTTCCTGATGCCCATCGCCGTGGTCGACTCGGTGCACGTCATGTCGGACTTCTCCGAGCGCTGGCGGGCCGGCGGCGATCCCCGCGAGGTGATGGCGCGGGTGATCCAGGAGCTGCACAAGCCGATCATCTTCACCTCGCTGACCACCAGCGTGGGCTTCGGCTCGCTCCTGCTCTCGCCGATCCCGCCGGTGCAGGTGTTCGGCGCCTTCGTGGCCTGCGGCGTGCTGCTGGCCATGGTGCTGACCCTCACCTTCCTGCCGGCCTACGTCGCCGCGCTGCCCGGCCGCACCCTCGACCGCATGGCCGAGCGTGTGCACGGCGCGTCGGCCCGGGGCGGCGAGGGCGGCCGGCTGGCGCGTCTGGTGGCCGCGACCGGTCGGCTCGCCACCCGCCGCGGCCGGGCGCTGCTGGCGCTCTTCCTGCTGCTGCTCGGCGTGGCCGTCTACGGCATCACCCAGATCCAGATCAACGACAACCCGACCCGCTGGTTCAAGGCCGGCCACGAGATCCGCATCGCCGACCGCGTGCTCAACGAGCACTTCGCCGGCACCTACGAGGCCTACCTGGTGGTCGAGCAGCGCGCGGGCGGCGACCTGGCGGCTCTGCTGGCCGAGCGCGTCGAACCGCTGCTCGCTGAGGCGCGCGCGGCCGGGGTGGCGTTGGGCGACGACTGGGCGAGCCTGCTGGCACAGAGCCGCGGCGAGGATATTCAGGCCACCCTGGACAACCTGATGTTCGCCATCGACGACCACCTCTTCGAGGTCGGCGCGACAGAGGCCGAGTGGTGGGAGCGCCTGCTGACGGCCACCGAGGCGGTGCGCAGCGAGGCGCTCACCTTCCAGCAACCCGAGGTGCTGCGCTACCTGGCCGACCTGCAGCAATACCTGGAGGAGGGCGGCTACGTGGGCAAGGCCAATTCGCTTGCCGACCTGGTGCGCACCGTCAACCGCGAGCTGGTCAGCGGCGAGGCGGCGGACTTCCGCATCCCCGACAGCGCTGCCGGTGTGGCCCAGACGATCCTCAGCTACCAGTCGTCGCACCGCCCGGGCGACCTGTGGCATTTCGTCGCCGACGACTACCGTTCGGCCAACGTCTGGCTGCAGCTGCCGAGCGGCGACAACCAGGACATGCAGCGCGTGCTGGATGCCGTCGACGCCTATGTCGACGCGACCCCCCTGCCGGCCGGCCTGGCCCTGGAGTGGGCGGGCAGCACCTACATCAACCTGGTGTGGCAGGGCGAGATGGTGACGGGGATGCTGCTGGCGCTGCTATCGGCCTTCGCCGTGGTGCTGGTGATGATGGTGGCGCTGTTCCGCTCGCTGTGGTTGGGCATCCTCGCCATGCTGCCGCTGACCCTCACCGTGTCGCTGATCTACGGCGTGATGGGGCTCGTCGGCAAGGACTACGACATGCCGGTGGCCGTGCTCTCGGCGCTGAGCCTGGGGCTGTCGGTGGACTTCGCCATCCACTTCATCCAGCGCCTGCGCGAGGCGGTGGCCGAAGCCGGCGGCGACTGGCGCGACGGCATGGCGCGGGTGTTCGCCGAGCCGGCCCGCGCCATCGTGCGCAACGCCATCGTCATCGCCATCGGCTTCCTGCCGCTGCTGGTCGCGCCGCTGGTGCCCTACGTCACGGTGGGCATCTTCCTGGCCAGCATCATGGCCGTCTCCGCGGTGGTGACCCTGCTGATGCTGCCTGCCGTGGTCGCCACCTGGCCAGACCGCTTCTTCGCCGTGCCGGCGCGCCCGCGACCCGGGGCGCCGACCGATACCCGCAAGGAGGTGTGACATGCCCGCTTTCCGTCCGTCTTTCCGATGCTTTTTTCGACACCCCCGCACCGTCCTGGCGATGGCGTTGCTGGGGCTCGCCGTGACCGCGGGGGCGGCCCAGGCCCAGTCCACCGACGTCGACGAGATCGTCGCGCGCGCCAACCAGGCCGCCTACTACGCCGGCGACGACGGGCGCAGCGAGGCACGCATGCGCATCGTCGACGGCAGCGGCCGCGAGCAGGTGCGCCAGTTCACCCTGCTGCGCCGCGACGTGGACGACGGCCGCCAGCGCTACCTGGTGGCCTTCAGCCGGCCCGCCGACGTGCGCGGAACGGTGTTCCTGGTGCACAAGAACCCCGGCGCCGCCGACGACCGCTGGCTCTACCTGCCCGGCCTCGACCTGGTGCGCCGCATCGCCCCGGGCGACAAGCGCACCAGCTTCGTCGGCTCGCACGTCTTCTACGAGGATGTCTCCGGGCGCCACCTGGAGGACGACCGGCACACCCTGGTGGAGACCACCGACGCGCACTACGTGGTGAAAAGCGAGCCGAAGGACCCCGGCAGCGTCGAGTTCGCCGCCTTCACCACCTGGATCGACCGCGATACCTGGCTGCCCGTGCGCAGCGAGTACGCGCGTGCCGATGGGCGCGTCTACCGGCGCATGGAGGTGCTCGAGGTGCGCGAGATCGACGGCTACCCCACCGGCACGCGCATGCGCATGGAAGACCTCGACAGCGGCGGCCATACCGAGATCGAATTCCGCTTCAGCGCCTATGACCTGGGTATTCCCGACGCGGTGTTCACCGAGCGCTCGCTGCGCAACCCGCCGCGCCAGTGGCTGGAGCGGCAGTGATGAAGTGCTGGCTGGCGCGGCTTCCAACAACCTGGCAGTGCTGCGCACTGCTTCGCGAGCTGAAGCTCCCTCCCACAACCGGCCGGCACCCTTGTGGTGGGATGGCCTTGTGGGAGGCCGGCTCTGCCGGGCGAAAGCGCCGTCAGGCGCCCTTGTCGGGGCAGCGCTTCGCACTGCTTCGCGAGCTGAAGCTCCCTCCCACAACCGGTCGGCACCCTTGTGGTGGGATGGCCTTGTGGGAGGCCGGCTCTGCCGGGCGAAGGCGCCGTCAGGCGCCCTTGTCGGGGCAGGCG
>SBLD01000007.1:75501-84115 GCA_004551485.1 Billgrantia azerbaijanica
AGCTCCCTCCCACAACCGGCCGGCACCCTTGTGGTGGGATGGCCTTGTGGGAGGCCGGCTCTGCCGGGCGAAGGCGCCGTCAAGCGCCCTTGTCGGGGCAGCGCTTCGCACTGCTTCGCGAGCTGAAGCTCCCTCCCACTTTGGGCACCGAGGCCAGCAACTGGAATGTGGGAGGCCGGCTCTGCCGGGCGAAGGCGCCGTCAGGCGCCCTGGCGGTGGCCCTGCTGGCCCTGCTGGCCCTGCTGGCCCTGCTGGCCGCCACACCGCTGGCCGCCCAGGAGGATGAGTGGGGCGATGGCTGGGGCGACGATCCCTGGAGCGAGGAGGCCTCGGCTTTCTCCTGGTATGGCTTCGTCGAGGGCGCCGGCGCCTGGCGCACCCGCGATAACCCCGTCATCGATGAGGACATGACGCTCGAGGAGCTGCGCCTGCAGCTCGAGGGCGAGTACCTGGCCGACTGGGCCACCTTCAGCGTCAAGGCGGATGGCGTGGCGGACGGCGTCGAGGACGAGTTCACCGGCGAGGTGCGCGAGGCCATGGTCAGCTTCTCGCCCGCCGAGCGGCTCGACGTGCGCCTCGGCCGCCAGGTGCTGACCTGGGGCACCGGCGACCTGCTGTTCGTCAACGACCTCTTCCCCAAGGACTGGCAGTCGTTCCTCGCCGGGCGCGACGACGAGTACCTCAAGGCGCCGAGCGACGCCGCCCGCTTCAGCTGGTACGGCGAGGCGGTCAACCTGGACGTCGTGGTGACGCCGCGCTTCGAGCCCGACCGCTACGTGGACGGCTCGCGGCTCTCGTACTACGACCCGGCGCGTGGCGCCCTCGTCGGTGCACCGCCGACCCTGGTTGCCGACGAGCCCGCGCACAGCGTCGAGAACGCCGAGCTGGCACTGCGCCTGTACGGCCTGGCCGGCGCCCGCGAGTGGGCGCTCTACGGCTACCGCGGCTTCTTCGGTCAGCCCACCGCCTTCGATGCCGAGCGCGGCGTGGCCACCTTCGCCCGGCTCAACAGCCTGGGGGCGAGCCTGCGTGGCCCGCTCGGGGGCGGCATCTACCACCTGGAGACCGCCTGGTACGACTCCGCCGACGATCGCGGTGGGGACGACCCCAACGTGCCCAACAGCGAGCTGCGCCTGCTGGCGGGCTACGAGCGCGAGGTGGCGACCCGTTTCACGGTGGGCACCCAGTACTACCTGGAGTGGCTGCAGGACTACGCCGCCTACGCGGCGAACTACCCCTTCGCAGCCGCGGACCCGCGCGACGAATACCGCCACGTGGTGACCCTGCGCCTGACCTACCGGATGCTGCGCGACAACCTGATCCTCGGGGTCATGAACTTCTACTCGCCGAGCGACGAGGATGCCTTCATCCGGCCCACCGTCACCTGGCGCTACAGCGACACCCTGCAGTTCAACGCCGGTGCCAACCTGTTCACGGGGGAGCGGGACAGCACCTTCTACGGACAGTTCGAGGAGAATTCCAATGTGTTCCTGCGTGCCCGCTACAGCTTCTAGGCTCTGCCCGAAAACTGGCTGCGCTCGACCATACGGCGTTAAACATCGGCTACCCAAGGAGAACCACCATGACCATCGATGAAGCCCTCCGCCTGATTGCCGGCACCTTCGTGCTGATTTCCGTGCTGCTTGGCTACCTCGTGCACCCCGGCTGGTTCCTCTTCACCGGCTTCGTGGCACTGAACCTGATCCAGTCCGCCTTCACGCACTGGTGCCCGATGATGACGCTGTTGCGCAAGGCGGGCCTGCGCGAGGCTCGCTGACCCGCGATCACTGCCCCCGATTGCCCCTGTGCTTGGCGGGGGCTTTTTTACGGGGCACGTACAGGTTGCTGATGTGAATCAAGCTTTCTGCCCAGGCGCGCTGTTCTTGCTGGCCACCGGCTCGGCGATCACGACAACACTGGCGAGAAGGGCGACATCCAACCCTGGAACGTCGGCGTGCCGCGCTGTACCGACCTGGAGGAGTAAAGGTGACCCCCGCCGAGACGACGAGCCCCGCCCGGCCAGCCAGGCGGGGCTGTCGGCAATGGCGACCGCGCAGGCTCAGGGGCGCGGACCGCCCATGGCTGCCTCCAGCGCGGCTTCGTCGGGAACGCCTGGCAGGCGCACCAGCCGCTGGCCGTCACGGTAGAAGGTGGTCGGGGTGGCGAGCAGCCCCAGCTCGTCGAACAGTTGGTTGTTGCGGTAGACCTGGTCCTCGATCTCGCGGGGCTGGGCCGCGGCTTCGATCGGGGCCTCGCCGTCGCTGTGCGCGGCGAGTGCCGCGGTGGGGTCGTCCGCCCCCAGCAGGGCGGCGGCCTTGGCGGGGCTGTCGGGCTGCAACACCCCTACGAGGATATGACGCAACTGCACCTGGCCGGCCTCGACCCAAGGGCGGGTCTGCTCCCAGAAGCGCTTGCAGTAGGGGCAGTTGGGATCGGTGAAGGTATAGAGCACGCGCGGCGCGTCGTCGTCGCCGTCGACCACCCAGTGGCTCGCGGCCAGCTTGTCCCACAGGGCGGCATCCTGCGGTGCGCGGACCTGCTCCTGCAGTGCGGCGTCGGAGAGGTCGTTGCCCTCGGCGTCGACCAGGGTGCCGACCACCGCGTGTTTGCCGTCCGGGGTCAGGTAGATCGCCACCTCGCCCCCCGGGTAGCTGGCGGCGAAGCCGGTGAGGCCGCCGGGGGCCGCGAAACGCCCGTGGATGGTCAGGCCCTGCTCGGTGAGCGCCTGCACTGGCGCCGGCCACTGGTCCCCGGCGACGGCCGGCGGGATGACGAGGATCAACAGGAGGGCGGTCGCACGCCGAAGGGGGAGGCCACGCATGGGAAAATCCTTTCATAAGCCGTTACAATGGCGGAATCGTCAACCGGATGATGGCCTTGTCACCCGCCGTCGTCCATCCGGATGGACCTCTTGCGATGCATTGCCCCTTTTGTGGAGCCCACGACACGCGCGTGAGCGATTCGCGGCTGGTGGCCGAAGGCGACCAGGTGCGCCGACGTCGTCAGTGCACCGCCTGCGGCGAGCGCTTCACCACCTACGAGACGGCCGAGCTGGTCATGCCGCGGGTGGTCAAGGCCGACGGCTCGCGGGAGAGCTTCGACGAGCGCAAGCTGCGCGCCGGCATGCTGCGGGCGCTGGAAAAGCGCCCGGTCAGCGCCGAGGCCATCGAGGCCGCCATCGAGCGCATTCGCCAGCAGCTGCGCGCCAGGGGCGAGCGGGAGCTCGAGGCGCGCGCCATCGGCGAGGCGGTGATGCGCTCGCTCAAGCAGCTCGACCAGGTGGCCTACATCCGCTTCGCCTCGGTCTATCGCCGCTTCCAGGACATCGACGAGTTCCGTGCCGAGATCGATCGCCTCGCCCAGGAGCCGAACGCCAATGCCGGCAACGACGACGCGGGTAACGACAGGCCCGGCAGCGGCGATGGCTCGCGCCCCTGAGCGATCCCTTCTCCTTTCGCCAGAGACCCCTATGGCCAAGCCCACTCCCGCCGCCTGGATGGCCCGGGCGCTCGAACTGGCCCGCCGCGGCCTCTATACCACCGACCCGAACCCCCGCGTGGGCTGCGTGCTGGTCAAGCACCAGCGGCTCGTCGGCGAGGGCTGGCACGTGCGTGCCGGCGAGCCCCATGCCGAGATCCACGCCCTGCGGGCGGCCGGCGAGGAAGCCCGGCGTGCCACCGCCTACGTGACGCTCGAGCCCTGCTCCCACCATGGACGCACCGGCCCCTGTGCGGCGGCGCTGATCGAGGCCGGGGTGCGCAAGGTGGTGGTGGCCATGGTCGACCCCAATCCGCAGGTGGCGGGACGCGGCATCGCCATGCTGCGCGAGGCCGGGGTCGAGGTCGAGGTGGGGCTGCTGGAGGCGGATGCCCGGGCGCTCAACCCGGGGTTCGTCTCGCGCATGGCGCGCGGTCGCCCCTTCGTGCGCCTGAAGATGGCGATGAGCCTGGACGGCCGCACCGCCATGGCCTCGGGCGAGTCGCAGTGGATCACCGGGCCGCACGCGCGCACCGCCGTGCAGCGGCTGCGCGCCCGGGCCAGCGCGATCCTCACCGGCGTGGAGTCGGTGATCTTCGACAACTCGCGGCTCACCGTGCGGCCGGCCCAGCTGGGCCTGGCGGACGCCGAGGCCATCGCCGCGCGCCAGCCGTTGCGCGTGGTGGTGGACACGCGCCTGCGCCTGCCCGTGGCGGCGGCCTGCCTGCGCGAGCCCGGGCGCACCCTGGTGGCCACGGTCGCCGGCCACGACGCCGCGCGCCGCACGCGCCTGGAGGCCGCCGGCGCCGAGGTGCATGTCTTTCCCGCCGGCGCGGATGGGCGGGTCGACCTGGCGGCCCTGCTGCGCTATCTCGCCGAGCGCGAAGCGGTCAACGAGCTGCTGCTGGAGACCGGCGCGACGCTGGCCGGTGCCATGCTCGATGCCGAGCTGGTCGACGAGATGCAGCTCTTCGTGGCGCCCACCCTGCTCGGTGGCGAAGCGCGGCCGCTGTTTGCCCTGCCGGGACTCGAGCGCATGGCCCAGCAGCGTCCGCTGGAGATCCTCGACATCCGTGCCGTGGGCCGCGACTGGCGGATCACCGCCCGGCCGGTTTCCACTGGCGCCGAAGGCCATGCCAAGGTACCCTGACGCCCATTCAAGGCGGGGCGTCGATCCTCGGCAACGCGCGCGTTGCCGGTAAGCGACGCGTCGCCCCACAGAACCAGTCGGAGATTCCATGGTGCAATCCTCCCCAGGGGGCCTCGCTCCCGTCGAAGAGCTGATCGAGGACATCCGCCAAGGCAAGATGGTGATCCTCATGGATGACGAGGATCGCGAGAACGAAGGCGACATCATCATGGCCGCCGAGAAGGTCGAGGCGGAGCACATCAACTTCATGGCGCGCTACGCCCGCGGGCTGATCTGCATGCCGATGACCCGCTCGCGCTGCGAGCGTCTCAAGCTGCCGCTGATGGTCAACGACAACGGCTCCGGCTTCGGCACCAAGTTCACCCTCTCCATCGAGGCGGCCGAGGGCGTGAGCACCGGCATCTCCGCGGCCGACCGCGCGCGCACCGTGCAGGCTGCCGCCGCCCGCGACGCCCGGCCCGAGGACATCGTGCAGCCCGGCCACATCTTCCCGCTGATGGCCGAGCCCGGCGGCGTGCTGCGCCGCGCCGGGCACACCGAGGCGGCCTGCGACCTGGCGGCGCTGGCGGGCCTCGACCCGAGCGGTGTGATCTGCGAGGTGATGAACGACGACGGCAGCATGGCGCACCGCCCCGAGCTCGAGCGCTTCGCCGCCGAGCACGGTCTGAAGTTGGGCACCATCGCCGACCTGATCCATTACCGCATCCACAACGAGCACACGGTAGAGCACCTGGAGGCCATGCCGGTGCCGACCGCGTTCGGCGAGCTGACCCTGCACGTCTTCCGCGACGGCATCCAGAACGCGCATCACCTGGCACTGGTCAAGGGGCGGCCGCATCCCGACAGTCTCACCACGGTGCGCGTGCACCTGGCCGACGTGATGCGCGACCTGCTGGCCCTGCAGAAGGGCGAGGGCGGCAGTTGGACGGCGCACAGCGCCCTCGAGGAGGTCGCCCGGGCCGAGCATGGCGTCTTCGTGCTGCTCGACGATGGCCGTCCGCGGCAGGACCTGCGCGATTACCTGGAGGTGTTCCTGGAACGGCGTCGCCCGCCGCGCTCCAGCGACTCCGACGGCGCCGGCAACTACCTGACCATCGGCACCGGCTCGCAGATCCTGCGCCACCTGGGCGTGGGGCGCATGCGGCTGCTCAGCTCGCCGTGGAAGTTCTCGGCCCTCTCCGGCTTCGACCTCGAGGTGGTCGAACTCGTCGCGCCGGGCGAGGCCGGTGCAGACGACACCAGCCCGGCCTGAGCGCCGGCCGGCCACCCCCGGTGCCGGGGGCGACTGGCAGGACCCAACCGTTTTCAGCAGGACCATTCTTCAGCAGGACGACCGGATGCATACCCTCTCTCAGCTGGAAGGCAACTTCGTCGACGTCGACGGCCGCTACGTGATCGTGGTGGGCCGTTTCAATCACCACGTGGTCGACAGCCTGGTGGAAGGCGCCGTGGACAGCCTGGTCCGCCACGGCGTGGACGCCGATGCCATCGATCTCGTGCACGTGCCGGGCGCCTGGGAGCTGCCGCTGGCGGTGAAGCGGGTGCTCACGCGCGTGCGCCCCGATGCGGTGATCGCCTTGGGCGCCGTGATCCGCGGCGGCACCCCGCACTTCGAGTACGTGGCCGGGGGCTGCAACGCGGCGCTGGGCAACCTCCAGCTCGAGTTCGACACGCCGGTGGCCAACGGCGTGCTGACCGTCAACTCCATCGAACAGGCCATCGAGCGCGCCGGCACCAAGGCCGGCAACAAGGGCGCCGAGGCGGCCATGGCGGCCATGGAGATGGTCTCGCTGTTGCGCGGTTTCGGCGACGATGCGGCCAGCGAGGGAGACGAACAATGAGTGCGCAGCGCACCCCGCGCGCGCCGTCGCCGGGCCAGCAGGCGCGGCGGGCGGCCCGCGAGCTGGCCGTGCAGGGGCTCTACCAGTGGCACATGACCGGCAAGCCGATCGCCGCCGTGGAGGCGGAGTTCCGCAGCCAGCAGCCCGACGACGACCTCGAGGAGCACGAGAACTGGGCTCGGGTGATGCAGATCGCCGACCAGGCGCTGTTCCACGAGCTGCTGCACAACGTGGTGCGCTTTCGCGAGGAGCTCGACGCGGCCATCGCCCCGCTGCTCGACCGGCGCCTGGTGGACCTCGACCCCATCGAGCTGGCCATCCTGCGCCTGGGGACCTACGAGCTGTCGCGCCGCCTCGATGTGCCCTATCGCGCGGTGATCAACGAGGGCGTCGAGCTCGCCAAGTCGTTCGGTGCCACCGATGGCCACAAGTACGTCAACGGCATCCTCGACAAGCTGGCCAGCCGCCTGCGCAGCGCCGAGGTCAGCGCGCGTCGCCGCTGAAGGTGCCCCGGTGGCCAGCGAATTCGATCTGATCGCCCGCTACTTCACGCCTGACACGCTGGCCCCCGGGGCCGGCGTGGCGCTCGGCGTGGGCGACGACTGTGCGTTGCTCGCCCCGCGCGCCGGCCAGCGCCTCGCGGTCAGCGTCGACACCTCCGTGGCCGACGTGCACTTTCCCGCCCAGGCACCGCCCGAGGCGATTGGCCACCGTGCACTGGCGGTGAGCCTCTCCGACCTGGCGGCCATGGGGGCCGAAGCGCGCTGGTGCCTGATGGCACTGGCCATCGACGATCCCGACGAGCCGTGGCTCGCCGCCTTCGCGCGGGGGTTCCATGACCTTTGCGCCGCCACCGGTACGGCGCTGGTGGGGGGCGACGTCACCAGCGGCAGACTCTCCGTCGGCGTCACCGTGATGGGGGAGGTGCCGCCGGAGGCGGCGCTGACGCGTCGCGGGGCCCGCGCCGGCGAGGCGATCGCCGTGACCGGGGCGCTGGGCGGCGGTGCCGGCGGCCTGGCGCTGTGGCAGCGCGGCGAGCGCGATCTCGCCGATCCGCTGCTGGCCCGCTACCTGCGGCCCCAGCCGCGCCTCGCTGCAGGTCTCGCGCTGCGTGGCCTGGCCAGCGCCGCCATCGACGTCTCCGACGGCCTGCTGGCCGACCTGGGCCACGTGCTGGTGGCGTCCGGCGTCGGCGCGCGCCTCGAGGCGGAGGCGCTGCCGCTGGCCGAGGGGCTGGTCGCCGCCCTCGGGGAGGACGCGGCGCGCCAGGCGGCGCTCGCCGGCGGCGACGACTACGAGCTGCTGGTCACCCTGCCCGCCGACCGGGTCGCCGAGGCGCGGCGTCGCCTCGCCGCCGCCGGGCTCGCCTTCACCGTCATCGGCGAGGTGCAGGGCACCCCGGGCATTCGCGGCGTCGACTGCCCGGCGAGTCTCGGCTGGCAGCACTTCGCGTCGCCCACCGCGGGTGACGCCGACGACTCCCGGGGGGGCGCATGAATCGCGCCCCGGCGAGCGTCTGGCACCGTCCGGTCCATTTCATGGCCTTCGGCCTCGGCAGCGGCGCCGTGCCCTGGGCGCCGGGTACCTTCGGCACCCTGGCCGCCATTCCCTTCTACTGGCTGATGTCCGAGCTGCCGCTGGGCTGGTACCTGGCCATGGTGCTGATCACCTTCTTCTGGGGTATCTGGCTGTGCGAGAAGACCTCCCGCGACCTCGGCGTGCACGACCACTCCGGCATCGTCTGGGACGAGTTCGTCGGCTACTGGCTCTCCATGGCGGCGGTGCCCTTCTCGTGGGAGGCGGCCCTGTGGGGCTTCGTGCTGTTCCGCGTCTTCGATGTCTTCAAGCCTTGGCCGATCCGCTGGGCGGACCGCCGGGTGGCCGGCGGTTTCGGCATCATGATCGACGACATCCTGGCCGGTATCTACGCCTGGAGCACGATGCACCTGTGGCTGTGGCTGCATTGACGGTAGCGCGGAGCCGATCTCTCCCAGTGTTGCGCTACTTTCCCGTGGGAGGGCGGCCCAGGTGAATGAGGCAGTGTGGGAGGCCGGCTCTGCCGGGCGAAGGGGCCGCAGGCGCCCGGCGGTCTTCTGGCCGCGCTGCGCGCGGCTTCGTGCGCTAAAGCGTCCTCCCACAACAACCG
>SBLD01000007.1:84210-88533 GCA_004551485.1 Billgrantia azerbaijanica
CAGGCGCCCGGCGGTCTTCTGGCCGCGCTGCGCGCGGCTTCGTGCGCTAAAGCGTCCTCCCACAACAACCGGGCAGCCGGGGGGGAGTGGTCTTGTGGGAGGCCGGCTCCGCCGGGCGAAGGCGCCGATAGGCGCCCCGGCTCGTTCTGCTTCGCGATGATGACTGCCCTGGACAAGGAGGCCCCATGCGCAAGGAACGTCTCATCGTGCCCGTGCTGGCCGTGCTGCTGCTGTGCTGGCTGGCCGGGCAGGGCATCTCCAGCCTGAGCTTCGAGCGCGGCCTGACGCGCACCCTCGATGACCTGGCGGCGCGCGGCGGGCTGGCGGTGGCGCGCCACGAGGTCGACCGGGGCTGGTGGTCCTCCTCGGGGCGCATCCGGGTGGCGCCACAGCTCGGCGATGCCTGGCAGCTGGAACTCGGCTACGAGGCGCGCCACGGCGTGCTGAGCACCCAACTCTCCGGCGAGGCGGTCGTCCGCTACGGCCCCGAGGGCAGGCGCCTGTTCGGGGATGCGCTGTCGGTGGCCGCGCCGCGCTGGCAGGCCAGTTACCGCACCCTCAGCGGCGTGCTGGAAGGCGGGCTGCGCCTCGCGCCCTTCCGCATCACCCAGGAGGGGCGCGAACTCCGTTTCGGCGGCGGGCAGTTCCATTTCAACGGCGTGTACGGCGACTGGCGGCTGCAGGGGCGCCTGGAGGCGTGGCGCCTCAGCGATGGCGAGGCGTGGCTCGAGGTCGGCCCGGCCGTGCTCGAGAGCCGCTACGCCTACACCGCGGGGGCGCTCGCCTTCACCCAGCACGACCGCCTGGAGGTGGCCGCCGTGACCTGGCATCAGCCGCGCCTCGACCTCGAGGCGCGCGACCTCGTCGTCGTCGATCGCATGACGCTGGACGATGAGGAGCTGCGCCTGCGTCTCGACATCGACCTCGGCGAGGTGCGCACCGCCGACCGGGTACTGCTCACCGGTGCGCTGGCGACCGAGCTGTCGCGGCTCAATGCCGACGCCCTGCGCGGGACCATGCGGCGCCTGCGCAGCCTGGCCGCCAGCGGCGACCGGCGCCTCGACGGCCAGACGCTGCTGGTCCGGCTGGAGCCCTGGCTGCTGGGCATCCTCCAGGACTCGCCGCGCCTCGACCTGCTCGACCTCGATCTCGACAGCCCCATGATGGGCCTCGATGCCCGGGTGGAGGGGTCGCTGTTCTTCGACGGCCGTGACTTCGGCGAGCTGAGCCTGGTCGACCTGGACGACCCGGCCATGCAGGCCCGCTGGCGGCGCCGCCTCGACGGCGACTTCGTGTGGCACGACCTGCCCACCGTGGTGGCGCTGTGGCTCGGCCTGCCGCTGGACACCCGCACGCTCGAGATCGATATCGGCCGTGGGCAGGTGCGGGTCAACGGGCGGCCGTTGCCACCGCTCACGCGATAAGTGAGTGTGTGCCTTGAAGTTGCCGATCGCTGCCCGCATTCCACAGGGCAGTGACTTGACGGCTTCAGGACGAGGATTCCATGAGCGATCACGAACAGGACGAGCAGGAGTGGCAATACGCCCGGGGCGAGAGCGAGGAGACGACCTTCGGCTCCGATGGCGAGGTGGACGAGGGGAGCGGCCAGGCCGTGGTGCCGGCCAGCGAGTCGCTGCCGGAGCGCATCTACCTGCTGCCCATCCACAACCGGCCCTTCTTCCCCGCCCAGGTGCAGCCGCTGGTGATCAACCGCGAGCGCTGGGAGGAGACCATCCGCCGGGTCGGCAACACGCCGCACCATATCCTCGGCGTGGCCTACGTGGGCGATATCGAGTCCGGTGAGCTCGACCATACGGCCTTTCCGCAGATCGGCACCGCGGTGAAGGTGCACAAGCTGCACGGCGAGGAGGGGCAGCTGCAGTTCATTGCCCAGGGGTTGCGGCGTTTCCGCATCCTGCGCTGGCTCTCCAAGGAGCCCCCCTATCTCGTCGAGGTGACCTATCCGCGCGAGCCGGTGGATGCCGACGAGGACGAGACGCGCGCCTACGCCATGGCGATCATCAACGGCATCAAGGAGCTGCTGCCGATCAACCCGCTCTACGGCGAGGAGCTCAAGCACTACCTCAACCGCTTCAGCCCCCACGAGCCGGGGCCGCTGACCGATTTCGCCGCGGCCATCACCTCGGCCAAGGGCCACGAGCTGCAGGCCGTGCTCGACACCCTGCCGGTGCTCTCGCGCATGGAGCGGGTGCTGCCGCTGCTGCGCAAGGAGATCGACGTCGCGCAACTGCAGACCGAGATCAGCGAGCAGGTCAACGCCCAGATGCAGGAGCGCCAGCGCGAGTTCTTCCTGCGCGAGCAGCTCAAGGTGATCCAGCGCGAGCTGGGCATCTCCAAGGACGATCGCGAGAACGACGTCGACACCTTCCGCGAGCGCCTGGAGGGGCTCGTCGTGCCGCCCAAGGTGCTGACCCGCATCGAGGAGGAGCTCGACAAGCTCTCGGTGCTGGAGACCGGCTCGCCGGAGTATGGCACCACGCGCAACTACCTGGACTGGTTGACCTCCATGCCGTGGGGCGTGCGCAGCGACGACCAGCTCGACCTGGCCCACGCCCGTACCGTTCTCGACCGCGACCATGACGGCCTCAAGGACGTCAAGGAGCGCATCATCGAGTTCCTCGCCGAGGGCACCTTCAAGGGCGACGTGGGCGGTTCCATCCTGCTGCTGGTCGGCCCGCCCGGCGTGGGCAAGACCTCGGTCGGCCGCTCCATCGCCGAGGCGCTGGGGCGCCAGTTCTACCGCTTCTCGGTGGGCGGCATGCGCGACGAGGCGGAGATCAAGGGCCATCGGCGCACCTACATCGGCGCCATGCCCGGAAAGCTGGTGCAGGCACTCAAGGAGGTCGAGGTCGAGAACCCGGTGATCATGCTCGACGAGATCGACAAGCTCGGCCAGTCCTTCCAGGGCGACCCCGCCTCGGCGCTGCTCGAGGTGCTCGACCCGGAGCAGAACGTCGACTTCCTCGACCACTACCTGGACGTGCGCCTGGATCTCTCCAAGGTGCTTTTCGTGTGCACGGCCAACACCCTGGACTCGATCCCCGGGCCGCTGCTCGACCGCATGGAGCAGATCCGCCTCTCCGGCTACATCGCCGAGGAGAAGGTGGCCATCGCCAAGCACCACCTGTGGCCCAAGCTGCTCAAGCGCGATCGGATCCCCAAGAAGCGCATCAACCTCACCGATGCGGCGCTCCGGCAGGTGATCGAGGGCTATGCCCGCGAGGCGGGCGTGCGCCAGCTGGAGAAGCAGCTGCACCGCATCGTGCGCAAGGCGGCGGTCAAGCTGCTGGAGAACGACCAGCAGTCGGTGCGCATTTCGGTGAACAACCTGGAGGCCTACCTGGGCGCGCCGCTGTTCCGCAAGGAGCACGTGCTCAAGGGCGAGGGCGTGGTCACCGGCCTGGCCTGGACGGCGATGGGCGGGGCGACGCTGCCCGTCGAGGCGGGCAAGGTGCACTCGCTGACCCGCGGCTTCAAGCTCACCGGCAAGCTCGGCGAGGTGATGCAGGAGTCGGCCAACATCGCCTACAGCTTCGCCCTGGGGCATCTCGGCGAGTACGGCGCCGATGCCGACTTCTTCGACTCCGCCTTCGTCCACCTGCACGTGCCGGAAGGCGCGACGCCCAAGGACGGCCCCTCGGCCGGGGTGACCATGACCACGGCGCTGTTGTCGCTGGCCCGCCACCAGGCCATCGACCGGCCGCTGGCGATGACCGGTGAGCTGACGCTGACCGGCCAGGTGCTGCCGGTGGGCGGCATCCGTGAGAAGATCATCGCCGCCCGGCGCAGCGAGATCTTCGAGGTGATCCTGCCCGACGCCAACCGCCGCGACTACGACGAACTGCCCGACTTCCTCAAGGAGGGCATGACGGTGCACTTTGCCAAGCGCTACCGGGACGTGGCCAAGGTGGTGTTCGACTGAAAGGTAGGATCCTCGCCGCTTATCTGTGGGAGGGACGGTTCGGCGCTCCGAATTCAGCTCCGGTTCGACGCCTGGACGAAGCAGCGCTCAGCGCTGCCTGATCTGGGCGCCTTTCGGCGCCTTTCGGCGCCTTCGCCCGATGAATCGGCCTCCCACAAGGTCATCCCTCCAAGGTTGCCGGATGGTTGTGGGAGGGAGCTTCGGCTCCGGTTCGACGTCTCGACGAAGCAGCGCGCAGCGCTGCCTGATCTGGGCGCCTTTCGGCGCCTTCGCCCGATGAATCGGCCTCCCACAAGGCCATCCCTCCAAGGTTGCCGGATGGTTGTGGGAGGGAGCTTCAGCTCGCGAAGCAGCGCGCAGCGCTGCCAGGCCCGGCCGTA
>SBLD01000007.1:88632-182945 GCA_004551485.1 Billgrantia azerbaijanica
CATCCCTCCAAGGTTGCCGGATGGTTGTGGGAGGGAGCTTCAGCTCGCGAAGCAGCGCGCAGCGCTGCCAGGCCCGGCCGTACCTTCAGCCGATGGCGAGCACCGCGCCGGCAGCACCGATGGCCACGCCCAGGCTGCGCAGCAGCAGGCCATGGCGGGGAGCGCTGAGCCACCGCCCGAGCTGGCGACCGGCCTGGGTGATGGCCAGCGTGGCCAGGACGAAGCCGGCGGGGTAGGCGAGCAGCGACGCGCCCTGGGGCATTTCGCTGCCGTGCGCGTGGCCGTGCAGGAGCATGAACAGCACGACCAGGGCCGCGCCGAGCGCCGTTGGCAGCGTGATCAGGGCCGCCACCAGCAGGCCGGCCAGCACCACCGAGATGGCGATGCCGAGCTCCACGCCCGGCAGGGACAGGCCACCCCAGGCCAGGCCGGCCCCCAGCAGCATGCCGGCCACGGCGAGCAGCGGGGTGAGGCTGCCCGGGGTGCCCGGCTGGCGCAGGCTCCAGGCGCCAATGGCTAGCATCGCCAGCAGGTGATCGACGCCCAGCAGCGGGTGGGTGAGCCCCGCCAGGAAGCCGCCATGCGCGGCGCCCGCGTGCCCGGTGTGCGCCATGGCCAGGGGCATCATCAGCAGCAGGGCGGGGATCGCGGCCAGGGCCGCGAAGCGGGGCATGGCGCTGGGCGAGGGTAGCGTGCTCGTCTCTGTTGTCCGGATCATCAGGTCTCTCTCTTTGTTGGTGACGCGCTTATCAAGCAAGATGAGTGCCATCTTTTCTCCCTTGCTTGTCTGCCATGCAGATGACCGACGCGGCCCCGTGACCGGGGCTGCATCGGGGTGGATAGCAGCTTTCCAATTCGGCACGGCGTGATGGAATCCCGGTATCCATTGGCGGCTTTCCCCTTGCCGTGTGACGCCTTGTCGCAGATGCCGATTAGTTCCCTACCTCATTGCTTTGGCTCTCTTTGCGGGGTCGTTGGCATGTTTTCTGCTGGATGACCATTGCCCGGGGGTGCCAGGCAGCCGCATGGCACCCCCCGGCCAACCAACAAGAAGAAGCCGTGGCCGCCATGGCTCCGGCAAGGGTGGCAATGGTAAGGAGGAGGGGCATGCCATATTCAGCCGACTGTGACGAGAGCGAGGGATTCCAGCAGTCGTATCGCAACATCGAGTCGCGGCTGCAGGTGTCGCGCCGGGAGTTCGTCAAGTTCTGTGCCGGGGTGGCCGCGACCCTGGGCCTGCCGGCCAGCATGGCGCCGAGGATCGCCGAGGCGGTGGAACACCGGGTCGAGCAGGCCGCGACGCGTCCAGCCGTCATCTGGCTGTCCGGGCAGGAGTGCACGGGCTGCACGGAGTCCCTGCTGCGCTCCAATCACCCCACGGTCGAGCGGCTGATCATGGACATGATCTCGCTCGACTACCACTACGTCCTGGCGGCGGCGGCCGGCCATCAGGTCAATGCCGCCAAGAAGGCGTCGATGAAGGCGAACAAGGGGAACTACCTGCTGGTGGTCGACGGTGCCGTTCCCACCAAGGACGGCGGCATCTACTGCAAGATCGCCGAAAGGCCCTTCATCGAACACGTCCAGGAGGCGGCGGAGCATGCCGCTGCCATCATCAGCATCGGTTCCTGCGCCGCCTGGGGGGGTATCCCGGCCAGCGGACCCAACCCCACGGGGGCCGTCGGCGTCGGCGAAGTGCTGCCTGGCAAGACCGTGATCAACGTGCCGGGGTGTCCGCCGAACCCGTATAACTTCCTTTCCACCGTCATTCACTTCCTGACGCTGGGCACCCTGCCGGAACTCGACCAGTACGGGCGTCCCACCTTTGCCTATGGGCGCCTGATCCACGAGCACTGCGAACGGCGGGCGCACTTCGATGCGGGGCGCTTCGCCAAGCGCTTCGGCGACGAGGGGCACCGGCAGGGGTGGTGCCTCTACAAGCTGGGCTGCAAGGGGCCGGAAACCTATGCCAACTGTCCGGTCATCCTGTATGGCGACGTGGGCTCGGGAAGCTGGCCGGTCGGCACGGGACACCCCTGCTTCGGCTGCAGCGAGCAGGGGGTCGGCTTCACCAAGGCCACCCACGAGCTGGCCACCGTGAAGACGCATACCCCGCCCAATGCCTTCCCCCGCACCGACGAGCCGCGTGGTCAGGGGGCCTCTGTCACGGCCGCGGCGTTGCTGGCGGCGGCCGGCGGTGCCCTGCTGGGGGCCACGGCGGCCGGCGCCCTGCGCCTGAAACGTGACGAAGGCCGAGCATCGGACGCGGTCGAGACGCACGACCCCGCCTTACCCGGTGGCGATTCAGCCGACCGTGATCCCGCCAGTCGCGATCAAGCCTAGGGGGAAGCCATGAATCGACGAGACTTCCTCAAGGGCATGGCCGGCGGGGCCGGTGCCGTGGCGGCGGGCGGCGCCTCGAGCGCCGAGGCCCGGCCCAACCGGGAGCCGGCGCCGGAGGCGGTGGCCATGCTGTTCGACTCGACGCTGTGCGTGGGCTGCAAGGCGTGCGTGACGAAGTGCAAGACGGTCAATGGCATGCCCCCGGAGACCCGGGCGGACGAGACGCTGCCCCTCTGGGATTCCGCGCCCGGCCTCTCCGCCAAGACCTTGAACGTCATCCAGGCCTACACCGACGGGACCGCCGAGGTTAAGGACCGCGAGACGGATGGCTTCGCCTTCGTCAAGCGCAACTGCATGCACTGCGTCGACCCGGGCTGCGTGTCGGTGTGCCCGGTCAGCGCCATGACCAAGGACGCGAACAACGGCATCGTCTTCTACGACGCCGACGCCTGCATCGGCTGTCGCTACTGCGTCTACGCCTGCCCCTATGACGTGCCGCAGTTCGACTACGCGTCCTCCTATGGCGCGATCAGCAAGTGCCAGTTCTGCAACCAGCAGGGCGTGGAGCGCCTCGACCACGGCCTGCTGCCGGGCTGCGTGGAGGCCTGCCCGACCGGCGCCACGCTGTTCGGCACCCGCGAGGAGATGCTCGCGGAGGCCCGCCGTCGCCTCGCCCTGACGCCGGGCAGCGAGTACCAGTACCCGCGGGAAACCCTCGACGCCGGCCTGGAGGTGCCGTCCACGGTGCCGGCCTACTACCCCAAGATCTATGGCGAGGAGCAGGGCGGCGGCACCCAGGTGCTGCACCTGTCCGGGGTGGCCTTCGACAAGCTCGGCCTGCCGATCCTGCCCGAGCGCTCCTTTGCGTCGCGCTCCGAGGGCCTGCTGCACACGATCTACAAGGGCATGTTCGCCCCGGTGGCGCTGTTTGCCGGCGTGGCCTGGTTCGCCCGGCGCAATCTGCAGCGCCAGGCGCAGGAGCACGCCGGGGATCCGGCGGAGGCCGACAGCCCGCGCGACGACGCGCACGACGACAGGGGGTGACGAGATGCATCGAGCACATCCGATCGGGGGGCGGCTGGTCACCCCCTTCACGACGCTGCTGGCGCTGCTGTCATTGATTGCCCTGTGGGTGCTGGCGCAGCGCTTCGTCCATGGCCTGGGGGCCGTCACCCACCTGAACAACGGCTACCCCTGGGGGATCTGGGTGGTCTTCGACGTGGTGGTGGTGACCGGGCTGGCCTGCGGGGGCTACGTGGTGGCGTTCAGCGTCTACGTGGCCAACCGCTTCCAGTACCACCCGCTGGTGCGTCCGGCCATGCTGGCCAGCCTGCTGGGCTACGGCCTGGGCGGCCTGGGCGCCGTGGTGGACATGGGGCGCTACCTCAACGTGTACAACCTGGTGCTGCCCGGGCAGATGAACTTCACCTCGGTGATGCTGGAGGTGGCGCTGTGCGTGGCCATCTACATCCTGGTGCTGACGGTGGAAGCCTCGCCAGCGTTCCTGGAGCGGTTCAGGCTGCACCGCCACCAGCGCAAGCTGGAGCGGGTGATGTTCGTGTTCATCGCCCTCGGCCTGGTGCTGCCGACCATGCACCAGTCGTCGCTGGGCACGCTGCTCGTGGTGCTGGGCAACCAGATCGCGCCGCTGTGGCAGTCCTACGAGCTGATGCCGCTGCTGGCGCTGCTCTCCGCCGCCATCATGGGCTTCTCGATCCTGCTGTTCGAGGGGTTCTTCTCGCAGCTGGGCTTTCGCCGCGCGTCGGAAGCGCCGCTGCTGGCGGCCTTCGCCCGGCCCGTGGCGTGGCTGCTGGTGGTGTGGCTGGTGGTGCGCTTCGCCGAACTGACGCTGCGCGGCAAGCTGGGCTACGCCTTCGTGCCGAGCGGCCTGGCCGCAGCGTTCTGGCTGGAGACCCTGCTGTTCGCCCTGCCGCTGTGGGTGCTGCTGTCGCCGCAGCGGCGTCGCCGGGCGCACCTGCTGCTGGTCGCGGCGGTGGCCATGATCCTGGCGGGGGCGGTCTATCGCGTGAACGCCTTCCTGATCGCCTACGCCACGCCGGAGGGCTATCACTACTTCCCTTCCGCCACGGAGCTTTCACTGACCATCGGCCTGGTGGCCCTGAAGATCCTGGTGTTCATCATCGTCGTCAAGCGCTTCCCGATCATCAGCGCCCCCGCGCGCAGCTGACGGAGGGGAAGTCGCATGTCTGCCAAGTCAACAACAAGAGGGTGCTCACGTGGCGAAACGAATCACCGTTGACCCGGTCACGCGCATCGAGGGCCATCTGCGCATCGATTGCGAAGTCGAGAACGGCAAGGTCTCCAAGGCCTGGTCATCGGGCCAGATGTGGCGCGGGATCGAGCAGATCCTGCAGGGGCGCGACCCGCGGGATGCGTGGATCTTCACCCAGCGGATCTGCGGCGTGTGCACGACCGTGCATGCCATCGCCTCGGTCAGGGCGGTGGAGAACGCGCTGGACCTGGAGATCCCGCTCAATGCTCAGTACATCCGCAACCTCATCGTGGCGGCGCACGGCATCCACGATCACATCGTGCACTTCTACCAGCTCTCCGCCCTGGACTGGGTGGACATCACCTCGGCCTTGAAGGCCGATCCGAAGAAGGCGGCCGCCCTGGCGCAGAGCCTCTCCGACTGGCCGCTGAACGGCTACCAGGTCATGAAGTCGACCCAGGAGAAGCTGAAGGCCTTCGTCGACAGCGGCCAGTTGGGGATCTTCGCCAACGGCTACTGGGGACATCCGGCCATGAAGCTGTCGCCGGAGGTCAACCTGCTGGCGGCGGTGCACTACCTGCAGGCGCTCGAGGTGCAGCGTACCGCCAACAAGATCGTCGCGGTGCTGGGCTCCAAGACGCCGCACATCCAGAACCTCGCCGTCGGCGGGGTGGCCAACCCCATCAATTTCGACAGCCAGGCGACGCTCACCCTCGAGCGGCTGATGATGATCAAGGAGGCGATCGACGAGCTGGGCTCCTTCATCTACAACGGCCTGCTGGTCGATGTGGCCGCCGTCGGCTCCTTCTATGCCGACTGGACGGAGCACGGCGCCGGCATCATGGATTACCTCTCGGTGCCCGACATGCCGCTGGACACCGCCGGCACGGCGTTCGGGATGCCGGGTGGCTTCATCCGTCAGGGAGACCTGTCCACCCTCCAGCCGATCACCCGCTTCGGCGATCCCTACTTCCTGGAGGGGGTCGCGGAAAGCAACAAGCACGCCTGGTACGAGGGCAGCGAGCCGCTGCATCCCTTCGACGGCCGGACGGACCCGGAGTACACCGACTTCCAGGACGAGGGCAAGTACTCCTGGATCAAGGCGCCGACCTTTCATGGCCGGCCCGCCCAGGTGGGGCCGCTGGCGCAGGTGCTGTGCGGCCTGGCCAGCGGCGACGAGAAGACGCAGGCGGCGACCGACTACTTCCAGGACAAGGTCCAGGCGGTGCTGGGCGAGAGGCTGCCGCTGTCGGCGCTGCACTCGACGATCGGTCGCCACGGGGCACGCGCCATCCGCTGCGCCGTGCTCTACGAGAACCTCAAGGAGCAGTGGCAGCGGCTGATGGACAACATCGCCACCGGCGATCACGAGACCTGCAACGCTCCGAGCTTTCCCAAGGGGGAGATCCGCGGCATGGGCTTCCACGAGGCGCCCCGCGGGGCCCTCTCGCACTGGGTCGTCATCGAGGACGGCAAGATCCGCAACTACCAGTGCGTGGTGCCCTCCACCTGGAACGCGGCGCCGCGCAACGCCGAGGACGCGCCGGGACCCTACGAGACGTCGCTGCTGGACACCCCGGTGGCCGACCCGGAGCTGCCCCTGGAGATCCTGCGCACCGTCCACTCCTTCGACCCCTGCATTTCCTGCGCCATCCACCTGCATGACACCGAAGAACAGAACGTCGTCAGCGTAAAGGCCGTGTGAGCGCTCATTGCCACATGCCCCGCGAGATGAGCACCGGGGACAAGGTGAAGCGAGGGTCATTTGCCAGGGATGGCAAATGTAGCGCCCAGGGATGGGTTCACAGCGCCCTCGCGCAGGCTTGTCGACGGGGCAGTTCATCGGTGAAAGACGCTTTCAGGAGAAAACCATGAGTGCAGTGATTCTGGGGGTCGGCAACATCCTGCTCAGCGACGAGGGGGTGGGGGTGCGGGTCGTCGAGCAGATCGCGGCGCGCTACCGCCTGGACGAGGACGTCACGGTCATCGATGGCGGTACCTGCGGCATGGACCTGATGGACGAGCTGGCCGAGCGCGACCTGGTCATCGTGGTGGACGCGGTGCGCACGGGCGAGCCGCCCGGCACCCTGGTGACGCTCGCCGGCGAGGCGGTGCCGGCGCTGTTCCGCGAGCGTATCTCCCCCCACCAACTGGGCGTCTCCGACCTGCTGGCGGCGCTGACCCTGCTGGGGCGCTCGCCGCGGCAGCTGGCGCTGGTGGGGGTGGTGCCGGAAAGCATGGCGACCGGCCTGGCGCTGTCGGAGCGCGTGGCGGCCTGCCTGGAACCGCTGGTCGAGACGACCCTGGCGGTGCTGCGCGAGCACGGCTGGCAGGCCTGGCCCCAGCCGGCTGATAGCGCGCCGGCTGATGGCACGGCGGCCGGCCCCGTCACCGCGGCGGGGTGACGCCATGTGTCTCTCCGTACCCTCCCGGGTCGTCGAGACCGACGGCAAGATCGCCCGGGTCGAGGCGTTCGGCCACCGGCGCCAGGTCAGCCTGCTGATGCTCGATGAGGCGGTGGTCGAGGGCGACTACCTGCTGGTGCAGGCGGGCGGGTTCGCCTACCAGAAGGTGGCGCCGGCCCAGGCGGAAGCGGCGCTGGAACTGCTGGAGAGCCTGGGCCTGGCCCCACCGCAACTACAATGAGGTCATGTCATGTCGGAAGCAACGCCGCCCATTCGCTCTGAAAGCGCCGTGACGGAAGGACCGAATGCCTTCGCCGAGGACCCTTCCCGACAGCTGGAATCGGTGTTCGAGGCGATCTACTGGCAGCGGATGCAGGGGATCGAGCTGATCAATCCCTTGCTGCCGATCAAAGCCAGCGGGTTTCGTCTATGGGAAGGTGGCTGGGTGGGGACGCTGCTGACTCCCTGGTTCCTGAACCTGATGGTGCTGCCGGCCGACCCCGCCCGCTGGGAGGGCCTGGCCTGCGGCGAGCGGCGCGGCCTGCGCTTTCCCGCCGGCGAATTTCCCTTCGCCGGCGGTCACGAGCCGGGCATCGGCGACTACCTGTTCTGTTCGCTGATGTCGCCGGTCGGCGACCTGACCGATGCCCAGGCGGCGGTCGAGCTTGCGGAAGAAGTGATGACCCTGCTGATGACGCCGCCCGAACCGGCGGAGGAGAGCACGGCGGCAGGGGTACCGGAACAGCGCTTGCCCTGTGCCTCCGCGTCACGGGGGCTCAGCCGGCGCGACTTCCTGCGTGGCGGGTCGGCCGTGCCGCGCGACGACCGCTTGATTCACGTCGAGCGCTGATGGGGCGAGCGTCGATGGATAGCGCGGCGCGGCGTGATGCGGGCGGCGTGTCCGAGGGGGAGGGCGCCGTTGCCCTGCGCCTGGCGCTGACGGTCGAGCGGGGCCGGGTGGTGCGCCTCGCGGTGGTGCCGCGCGTCCAGCCGGCGCTGGAGCGGGTGCTGGTGGGGGGTTCGCCGGAGGATGTCCGGCAGCGCGTGCCGATGCTCTATGCCGTGTGCCGCGAGTCGCAGCGCCTGGCGGCCGCGCTGGCCCTGGAGGCGGCGGCTGGTGAGGCTGGCCAGACGCGCGAGGCGGCGCGCACGGCGGTGCGCCTGGAGTGCCTGCGCGAGCACCTGTGGCGCCTCGCCGTGCGCTTGCCGGGGCTGCTGGGCCGGGAGAGCGCCGAGGCGCGACCGGCGATGGCCGCGTTGATGGCCCTGTCGAGGGCGCCGGTGGCAGGCCGGCGGGCCCTGGCCCGCGAGTTCCACCGGCAGTTGGTGGCGCTGCTGGGGACCGCCGGGCTGGCCACGGTGGCGCAGGCGTCGGCCTGGCTCGCGGCGTCGCCGGCCAGCGTGCCGTCGGCGCTGCGGACGGTGCGGGAGTCGCTGCGGGATGCCGGGCCGGCGCGGCCCGACGGCGTGGCCGCGCTCTCTGCCGAGGAGGCGCTGGCCGTCGCCGAGCGGCTCGAGGCGCGTCCCGCGCTGGCGTGCCGGCCGGTGGCGATGGACGCCCGGCCGCGCGGCACGGGACCGAGGGCCCGGCTGCACGACCACCCGGTGGTTGCCTGGCTGGCAGCGCGGGGGGAGAGGGGGCTGGCGCACCTGATGGCGGCGGTACTGGAACTGCTGGCCTGCGCGGCCTTCCTGGCGGGGCGTGGCGACAGGCCGCCGAAGGTGGGGGCGGGCTTCGCACAGCAGGAGGCCGAGGGCATCGGTCTGGGACTGGTCGAGTCGCCCCGGGGGCTGCTGGTGCACCGGGTACGGCAGGAGGCAGGGCGCATCGTCGACTATCGACTCCTGGCGCCCACCGAGTGGAACTTCCACCCGCGGGGCGCCATCGCCGAGCTCCTGCTCGGGCAGGGCGAGGCCCCGGGCCTGACGTGGCAGCAGCGCAGCGAGCGCTTCGCCCTGGCGCTCGACCCCTGCGTGGAAGTGGCAATCGAGGTGACGTGATGCACGAGATGTCGCTCTGCGAAGGCGTGATCCAGGTCATCGAGGCGCAGGCGCCGCAGCAGGGCTTCGCGCGGGTACTGGGCGTGACGCTGGAAGTCGGCGCCCTGGCCGGCGTGGAGCTGGACGCCCTGCGTTTCTGCTTCGAGGTGGTGTGCCGCGACACCCTGGCCGAGGGGGCGGCGCTGCACATCCGCGAGCGCGCCGGCCTGGCGCACTGCTTCGACTGTGGCAGTCAGGTCGAGGTGGCGCAGCGATTCGACGCCTGTGGTGCCTGCGGCAGCTATCGCCTGCAGGTCACGGCGGGCGAGGAACTGAGAATACAGGAACTGGAGGTGGAGTGATGTGTACCGTCTGCGGATGCGGTGAGGGCAACCTCACGATCGATGGGTCATCCCATCACCCTCATCCCGAGCATCGTCACGAGCACGAGCCTCACCACCACGGTGACGGCCATGGGGAGACCCTGCACTACGGACAGGGCCCCGCCCATGCCCACGCGCCGGGCCTGAGCCAGTCGCGGATGGTGCGCATCGAGCAGGACATCCTGGCCAAGAACGGTGCCTATGCCGAGGCGAACCGGCGCCGCTTCGACGAGCTGGGCCTGTTCGCCCTCAACCTGGTGTCGAGCCCCGGCTCGGGCAAGACCTCGCTGCTCACGGCGAGCATTCGGGCGCTGCAGTCGCGCATGCCGGTGGCGGTGATCGAGGGCGACCAGCAGACCCAGAACGACGCGGCGCGCATCCGCGACACCGGCGCCCGCGCCGTGCAGGTCAACACCGGCAAGGGCTGCCACCTGGACGCCCACATGGTGGGCCATGCCCTGGACCACCTGATGCCGCTGCAGGATGCCGTCCTGATGATCGAGAACGTGGGCAACCTGGTCTGCCCGGCGGGTTTCGATCTCGGCGAGGCGCACAAGGTCGCCGTGCTGTCGGTGACGGAGGGCGAAGACAAGCCCTTGAAGTACCCTGACATGTTCCACGCCGCGGACCTGATGCTGCTCAACAAGGTGGACCTGCTGCCGCACCTCGACTTCGACGTGGCACAGTGCATCGACTACGCGCGGCGCATCAACCCGGACCTCACGGTGATCCAGCTCTCGGCGACGACCGGCGAGGGGATGGAAGCGTGGCTCGACTGGGTGGCGGCCGGCTGGCAGCAGGCGGTGACGCGCCGCCGGGAATCGGTGGCCGCGCTGAAGCGGCGCATCGCCGAGCTGGAAGCCCGGCTGGAAGCGGCCGGGCTCTCGCCGGGCGCGGCCTGATCGGCATGGGCGGAAGCGTCATGGGCCGGATCGTCATGGACACGCGCAGCCCGCTCGCGGTCCGGCGCGTCGCCGTGCGCGTCCGCGGCCAGGTCCAGGGCGTGGGCTTTCGGCCCTTCGTGCACGGCCTGGCCGGGCGCCTGGGCCTGGTGGGCTGGGTGCGCAACGACGCGGCCGGCGTCGAGCTGGAGGTGCAGGGCGAGGCCGCCGCGCTCGAGGCGTTCCTGGAAAGCCTGGAGCGTGAGCGCCCGCCCCTGGCGCGCCTGGAGTCGCTGACGCGAACGCCCCGCGAGCCGCGCGATGACGAGGTCGGGTTCCGTATCCTCGCCTCGGGACGGGGCGCGGTCAGCACCGGCATCACGCCGGATGCCGCCGTCTGCGCGAGCTGCCTCGCCGAGCTCTTCGACCCGACGGATCGCCGCTATCGCTACCCCTTCATCAACTGCACCCACTGCGGACCGCGCTATACCCTGACCGCGCGGCTCCCTTACGACCGCCCCAATACCAGCATGGCAGCCTTTGCCCTCTGCCCGCGCTGCGCGGCCGAGTACCGCGACCCCGCCCACCGGCGCTTCCACGCCCAGCCCAACGCCTGTGCCGAGTGCGGGCCGCGCCTGGCGTTCCATCGGGCGGATGGGGCCCCGGATACGCGCTGCGATCCGCTGGCCGCGGCGGCCGAGGCACTGCGCGGCGGGCGGATCGTCGCCGTCAAGGGCGTGGGCGGCTTCCACCTGTGCTGCGATGCCCGCAACCCGAAGGCTGTGACGAGACTGCGCGAGCGCAAGCGGCGCGACGAGAAGCCCCTGGCCGTCATGGCCGTCAACATCCCCTCGCTGGTGCCGCTGGCGACGGTCTCCCCGGGGGAGGCCGAACGGCTCGAGGCGTGGCAGCGCCCCATCGTGCTACTCCACAAGCGGGTCGACTGTGATGGCCGGCTGCCCGGCATCGCCCCGGGCCTGGGCTGGCTGGGGGCCATGCTGCCCTACACGCCGCTGCACTACCTGCTGCTGCACGAGCTGGCGGGGCGTCCGGCGGGTACCGCCTGGCTCGCTGCTCGCCAGGATGCCCTGCTGGTCTGCACCTCGGCCAACCTGGCCGGCGATCCGCTGGTCTGCGACAACGCGACGGCGCTGCAGCGGCTGGCCGGCATCGCCGACGCCTGGCTGATGCACGACCGTGACATCCTGGTGCGCTGCGACGACAGCGTGGTGCGCTGTGCCGATGATGCCGGGGAGAGGGAGGGGCACAGCATCGCAGCCTTTATCCGCCGTGCGCGCGGCTACACCCCCGCGGCCATTCGGCTGCCGCGCCCCGGTCCCGCGGTGCTGGCGACCGGCGCCGAGTTGAAGAGCACCGCCTGCGTCACCCGTGGCGATCAGGCCTTCCTGTCGCAGCACATCGGCGACCTGGATCACGCCGAGACCTGCCGCGCGCTGGAGGAGAGCGTCGATCACCTGTGCCGGGTCCTGGCGGTACGCCCGGCGGCCGTGGCCTGCGACCTTCATCCCGATTTCTACAGCACCCGGCTGGCCGCCCGTCTGGCCGAAAGCTGGGACGTGCCGCTGCTGCGGGTGCAGCATCACCAGGCGCACCTGGCC
The DNA here is from genome assembly GCA_004551485.1 of Billgrantia azerbaijanica. Classification (GTDB taxonomy): domain Bacteria; phylum Pseudomonadota; class Gammaproteobacteria; order Pseudomonadales; family Halomonadaceae; genus Halomonas; species Halomonas azerbaijanica. The sequence continues at coordinate 100,477 of SBLD01000007.1, forward strand.
GCCGTGCAGGCCGAACACGGCCTGGAAGGGCCCGTGCTCGGCCTGGCCCTGGACGGCGTGGGGCTGGGCACCGACGGCACGGCCTGGGGCGGCGAGCTGCTGCGCCTGGAGGGGGCGGCCTTCTCGCGTCTGGGCCACCTCCACCCCCTGCCGCTGCCGGGGGGCGACCGCGCCGCCCGGGAGCCCTGGCGGATGGGCGCGGCGGCCCTGCAGGCGCTGGGGCAGGGCGAGCGGATCGCCGGGTATTTCCCCGACCAGCCGCTGGCCGAGGGCCTGGCGACGCTGCTCGCGCGCGGCGTGCGCTGCCCCGCCACGACCAGCCTGGGGCGGCTCTTCGATGCCGCTGTCGGGCTCCTGCGCATCAAGCCGGTGGCGCGCTACGAGGGCCAGGCCGCCATGCTGCTGGAGGGGCTGGCCGAGGCGCACGGCGAGACGGCCGCGCTGGCGGACGGCTGGACGCTGCACGATGGCGTGCTGGATTTCCGGCCGCTGCTCGAGACGCTGGTGGACGAGCCCTCGGCCCCGCGCGGGGCGGCGCGCTTTCACGCCACCCTGGCGGCGGGGTTGGCCGAGTGGGTGCTATGGCAGGCGCGTCGCGACGGCCGGGAGGACGTGCTGCTGGGCGGCGGCTGCTGTGTCAACCAGGTGCTGACGGCGGCGCTGGGCCGGCGTCTGCGGGACGCCGGGCTGCGCGTGTGGCAGGCGCGCCAAGTGCCGCCCAACGACGGCGGGCTGAGCCTGGGGCAGGCGTGGGTCGCCCTACAGGCGCTGCGGGACGGTGGCCACGGGTTTGCGAGTGGCAAAGAATAAAGGTTCTCGTACTTTGGCGTGAATCTGTTCTGCAGGTTGCATGGTGGGAGGTCGGCTTTCCGGCGGTTCGACGCCTCGACGAAGGCGCCGATAGGCGCCCCGGGGTCTTCTGGCAGCGCTGCGCGCTGCTTCGCGAGCTAAAGTCGGAGCGCCGAACCGTCCCTCCCGCAAAGCCATTTCACGCCAGTCTGCGAAGAACTGAATAAAGGTGAGAAAAGGGGAACACCATGTGTCTGGCAGTACCGGTCAAGGTGGTCGAATGCCTGGGTGACGGCCAGGCGCTGATCGATGCCGGCGGGGTCAGCAAGGCCATCGATGTCAGCCTGCTCGAGACGGTCGCGCCGGGGGACTACGTCATCGTGCACGTCGGGTTCGCGATCAACCGCCTCGATACCGAGGAGGCCGAGCGCACCCTGGCGATCCTGCGCGAGATCGGCCACGCGGCGGGAGAGGGGCCATGAAGTACGTCGATGAATTCCGCGACGGCCGGGTGGCCCGTCGGGTGGCGGCGGCCATCGCCGACGCGGTGCACTCCGATCGCCGCTACCACATCATGGAGTTCTGCGGGGGCCATACCCACGCCATCTCGCGCTACGGGCTGCGCGACCTGCTGCCGGGCGCCATTCGCTTCATCCACGGCCCGGGGTGCCCGGTCTGCGTGCTGCCGATCGGCTGCATCGACAACGCCATCGAGATCGCCCGCCACCCCGACACCATCCTGTGCACCTACGGCGACACCCTGCGCGTGCCGGCCTCCGGCGGGGTCAGCCTGCTCAAGGCCAAGGCGGCGGGCGCCGACGTGCGCATGGTCTACTCGGCCATGGATGCCCTGGCGCTGGCCGAGCGCCACCCGGAGCGGGAGGTGGTGTTCTTCGCCATCGGCTTCGAGACCACGACGCCGCCCACGGCGGTGGTGATCCAGGGGGCCGCGGCGAAAGGGCTGACCAACTTCAGCGTCTTCTGCAACCACGTCCTCACCCCGGCGGCCATCCAGAACATCCTGGAGTCGCCCGAGGTGCGCGAACTGGGCACCGTGCCGTTGGATGCCTTCATCGGCCCGTCCCACGTCTCGGCGGTGATCGGCAGCCGCCCCTACGAGTACTTCGCCGAGGAGTACCAGAAGCCGGTGGTGATCTCCGGCTTCGAACCCCTGGACGTGCTGCAGTCGGTGCTGATGCTGATCCGCCAGCTCAACGAGGGACGCTTCGAGGTCGAGAACCAGTTCATCCGCGCGGTGAACCGCGACGGCAACCGCCAGGCGCAGCGCCGGGTGGCGGAAGTCTTCGAGCTGCGCAAGACCAGCGAGTGGCGCGGCCTGGGCGAGGTGCCCTACGGGGCCCTGCGGCTCCGCGAGCGCTATCGGGACTTCGACGCCGAGCACCGCTTCGCGCTGCGCTACCGCTCGGTGGCGGACGCCAAGGCCTGCGAGTGCGGCGCCATCCTGCGCGGCCTCAAGCAGCCCTGGGACTGCAAGGTGTTCGGCACGGTGTGCACGCCGGAGAATCCCATCGGTTCGTGCATGGTCTCCGCGGAGGGGGCGTGCGCGGCCTACTACACCTACGGGCGCTTTCGCGATGGCCAGGCGGGACAGCCGACAGGGGAGGAAGTGATTCATGTCCAGTAACGTCAAGCCCGGCTACGTCCGTCCGGTGGACTTCCGGCGCGGCATCGTCGACCTCGCCCATGGCGGCGGCGGCCGGGCCATGTCGCAGCTGATCGACGAGCTGTTCCGGCGCGAGTTCGACAACCCCTGGCTGGATCAGGGCAACGACAACGCCCTGCTGGCGCGCCCCGAGGGGCGGCTGGTGATGGCCACCGATAGCCATGTGGTGTCACCGCTGTTCTTTCCCGGCGGCGACATCGGCAGCCTCGCCGTGCATGGCACGGTCAACGACGTGGCGATGAGCGGGGCGCGCCCCGTGGCGCTGTCGGCGGGTTTCATCCTCGAGGAGGGCTTCCCCCTGGCGGACCTGCGCCGCATCGTGCAGTCCATGGCGGCGGCGGCCCGCGACGCCGGCGTCCCGGTGGTGACCGGCGACACCAAGGTGGTGGAGCGCGGCAAGGGCGACGGCGTCTTCATCAATACCACCGGCATCGGGGTGGTGCCGGACGGCGTGCAGCTGTCGGGCGACCGGGCGCGGCCCGGCGATGCGATCCTGGTCAACGGCACCCTGGGCGATCACGGTGTGGCCATCATGTCGCAGCGCGAGGGACTGAGCTTCGGGACCCGCATCGTCTCGGACAGCGCCGCCCTGCACGGGCTGGTGGCCGGCCTGCTGGCCGGCGCGCCGGGCCTGCGCTGCCTGAGGGACCCCACGCGGGGCGGGCTAGCGGCCACGCTCAACGAGCTGGCCCGGCAGTCGCGGGTCGGCCTGGTGATCGAGGAGGACGCCCTGCCGGTGCGCGATGAGGTGAAGGCCGCCTGTGAGCTGTTGGGACTGGACCCGCTCTACGTGGCCAACGAGGGCAAGCTGGTGGCGATCTGTCCGGCCGCGGAGGCCGAGGCCGCGCTGGCCACCCTGCGGGCGCACCCGCTGGGCCGCGACGCCGCGGTGATCGGCCGGGTGGTGGAGGACCCGCACCACTTCGTGCAGATGGAGACCAGCTTCGGCGGCCGCCGCAACGTGGACTGGCTGGCCGGCGAGCAGCTGCCGAGGATCTGTTGACTACCACCTGATGCAACAGTCAGGTCATGCCCAAGCGCCTGGCGGGATGAGCGCCGGGGACAAGCCGGAGCGAGGGTCATTTGCCAGGGATGGCAAATGTAGCGCCCAGGGATGGGTTTACAGCGCCCTCGCGCAGGCTTGTCGCCGGGTAAGCTTATCGTTTGCCAGGTTGTAATGAATCGCTCTTGGTCGAGGGTGTCATGCGAATACTGTTTCTGACCCATGCCTTCAACAGCCTGACCCAGCGGTTGTTCGTGGAGCTCAGGCGGCTGGGGCACGAGGTCTCCATCGAATTCGACATCAACGACCGCGTCAGCGAAGAGGCGGTGGCGCTCTACGCGCCCGACCTGGTGCTGGCGCCGTTTCTCAAGCGGGCCATTCCGGAGACCATTTGGCGGCATCACCTGTGCTGGATCGTGCATCCCGGGCCGCTGGGCGATCGCGGCCCCTCGTCGCTGGACTGGGCCATCGCCGAGGGAGCCTCCCGCTGGGGGGTGACGGTGCTGCAGGCCGAGGCGGCGATGGACGCCGGGCCGGTGTGGGCCTCGGTGCCCTTCGCCCTGCGCCCGGCGACCAAGGGCAGCCTGTACCGTGCCGAGGTGAGCGACGCCGCCGTCGCGGCCGTGCGCCAGGCGCTGGCCAACCTGGCCACGCCGGGCTTCACGCCCCGGTGCCTGCCCGCCGGCGAGGGGGGCCAGCCCGGCACCTGGCGCCCCCTCATGCGCCAGGCGGAGCGCGCCATCGACTGGTCGCGCGACACCACCGACCGCGTGCTGGCGCGCCTGCGCGCGGCGGATGGCCACCCCGGCGTGCGCGACGAGATACGGGGCCTGCCGGTCTCGCTCTACAACCCCTGGCCGGAAGCCTCGCTGCGCGGAGCGCCGGGGGAGCTCCTGGCCACGCGGGACGGTGCGATCTGCCGCGCCACCCTGGACGGCGCCGTGTGGATCACCCACCTGCGCGAGCCCCAGGGTCTCAAGCTGCCGGCCACCCAGGTGCTGGGCGAGCGCCTGGCGGGGGTGCCCGACGCGCCGCTCGACCCCTTCGTGGTGCCGGCGGGCGAGACCTGGCAGGAGATCCGCTACCGCGAGGCCAACGGCGTCGGCTACCTCTTCTTCGACTTCCACAACGGGGCGATGAGCACCGCGCAGTGCCGGCGCCTGCGCCAGGCTTGCGAGCGGGCCGACCGTCGCGATACCCGGGTACTGGTGCTGATGGGCGGGCGCGACTTCTGGTCCAACGGCATCCATCTCAACCGCATCGAGGCGGACGAGCACCCCGCCGAGGCCTCCTGGGAGAACATCCAGGCGATGGACGACCTGACGCGCACCCTGATCGAGATGCGCGAGCGCCTGGTGGTGTCGGTCATGCGCGGCAACGCCGGCGCCGGCGGCGTGTTCCTGGCGCTGGCCGCCGATCGGGTGTGGGCCACCCCGGGGGTGATGCTCAATCCGCACTACAAGAACATGGGCAACCTGTACGGTTCCGAGTACTGGACCTACCTGCTGCCGCGCCGCGTGGGCGAGGCGGGCGTCGACGACGTCCTGGGCAATCGCCTGCCGCTGGGCACCCCGGAGGCCCTGTCGCTGGGGCTGCTGGATGCCGTGCTGGAGAGCCAGGGCGCCGCCGCCGAGAGCGAGGTGGTGCAGCGCGCCGAGGCCCTCGCCGCCGACCCGGCGCTGCCCGGGTGGATCGCCGACAAGGCGCGCCGTCGTGCCGAGGACGAGGCGCATCGCCCCCTGCAGGCGTATCGCGACGACGAGCTGGCGCGGATGTCGCTCAACTTCTTCGGCTTCGATCCCAGCTACCACGTGGCGCGCTACAGCTTCGTGTGGCGGCGCCCGCACTCGCGCACGCCGCTGCACCTGGCGCTGCATCGCAACCGGCGCCATGATGGCCGGCAGTCGGAGGCCGTGGCGGCCGGGTCGGAGCGGCCGGTATGACGCCGAGACAGCCGAGCGTTCTGCTGGTGGACGACGAGGCACGCGTGCTGGAGTCGCTGACGCGCGCCCTGGACGAGGACTGCGTGGTCCTCACCGCGGAGAGCGCCGAGCAGGCATTGGACATTCTCGCCGCCGAGTTCGTGCAGGTGGTGCTCTGCGACCAGCGCATGCCGGGCATGAGCGGCGTCGAGTTCCTGGGCCGGGTGCGCGAACGCTGGCCCGACGTCGTGCGCATCATCATCTCCGGCTATACCGACCCCGCCGACATGATCGACGCCATCAACCAGGCGGGGATCTACCAGTTCATTCACAAGCCCTGGCGGCCGGAGAACCTGCTGCTGACGGTGCAGCGCGCGGCCCAACTGCACCAGCTGCAGAAGGAGAACGAGCTGCTGAGCCTCGAGCTGCGCGCCGGCGAGCCGGAGCTGCGCCGGCAGGTGGCGGGCAAGCGCGCCACGGTCCAGCGCCGGGAGTTGAGCGAGGATCGCATCCTGCGTGCCGCCGACAGCCCGCTCGCCGACGTCTGCCGCCTGGCGGACCGGGTGGCCAACTACGACATTCCCGTGCTGATCACCGGCGAGTCTGGCACCGGCAAGGAGCTGATGGCGCGTGGCATCCACCACAAGAGCCCGCGCCGCGACAGGCCGTTCGTGGTGGAGAACTGCGGGGCGCTGCCGGAAGAGCTGCTGGAGAGCGAGCTGTTCGGCCACAAGCGCGGCGCCTTCACCGGCGCCTACCAGGACCGGGTCGGGCTGTTCCAGCAGGCCGACGGCGGCACCATCTTCCTCGACGAGATCGGCGAGACCTCCCCCGGCTTCCAGGTCAAGCTGCTGCGCGTGCTGCAGGAGGGCGAGGTGCGCCCGGTGGGCGGTGCCAGCCCGATCCGCATCGATGTCCGGGTGATCTCGGCCACCAACCGCAACCTGTGGCGCACCGTCCAGCAGGGCGGCTTTCGCGAAGACCTCTACTACCGCCTGAGTGCCTTCGCCCTGCACATGCCGCCCCTGCGCGAGCGGCCCGGCGACATTCCGCTGCTGGCCAACCGCCTGCTGCAGGAGGTGGCCGAGGCGATGGGGGAGCGGGTGGAAGGCTTCACGGACGCGGCCATGGAGCGTCTCGTCGGCTACCACTGGCCGGGCAACGTCCGCCAGCTGCAGAACGAGATCATGCGCATGGTGGCGCTGGGCGACGGCGAGTGGCTGGGGCCCGAGCTGCTCTCGGACATGCTGCACGAGGAGCCGGGCCAGCCGGCGGCCGACCCGGCGCCGACCGAGGACGCGGTGGCCGCTGAAACGGATGACTGCGACACGCTGCGGGAGCGGCTGACCCGGGTCGAGGTGGACCTGATCCGCCAGGCCCTGCAGCGTCACCGCTGGAACAAGTCACGCGTCGCCGAGGAGCTCGGCCTGTCGCGTGTGGGGCTGCGCAACAAGCTGAGACGCTACGGCCTGGACGGCGGGGAGGCGGGATAGTATGTCGGCAACAACGCGGGAAGGCGCGCCCGAAGATGCGCTCAACGTGCTCTGGCTGCAGTCCGGCGGCTGCGGGGGCTGCAGCATGTCGCTGCTGTGCGCCGACAGCAGTGACCTGTTCGCCGACCTGGCGGATGCCGGCATTCGCCTGCTGTGGCATCCGGCCTTCAGCGAGCAGAGCGGCCGGCAGGCCCACGAGGTGCTGCTGGCCTGCCTCGACGGCGAGCTGCGCCTCGACGTGCTGTGCCTCGAGGGTGCCGTCATGTGCGGCCCCGAGGGGACGGGGCTGTTCCATGTCCTGGCCGGTACCGGTCGGCCCATGATGGCGTGGGTGCGGGAGCTGGCCGCGGTGGCGCGCCACACGGTGGCGGTGGGCAGCTGTGCCGCCTTCGGTGGCGTGCCCGCCGTGGGGCACCAGCCCGGCGACGTGACCGGGCTGCAGTTCGAGGGCGACCTGGCCGGCGGGTTGCTGGGCCCCGACTATGCCGCCAGGGGCGGCCTGCCGGTCATCAATATCGCCGGCTGCCCCACCCACCCGGACTGGATTCTGGAGACGCTGGCGAACCTGGCGCTGGGGGAACTGGATGCGAGGGCGCTCGACGCCTTCCAGCGACCGCGCTTCTATGCCGATCACCTGGTGCACCACGGCTGCGCGCGCAACGAATACTACGAATTCAAGGCGAGCGCCGAGCAGCCCGGCGACCTGGGCTGCCTGATGGAACACCTGGGGTGCAAGGGCACCCAGGCGCATGCGGACTGCAACCTGCGCGCCTGGAACGGCGAGGGCTCCTGCCTGCGCGGGGGCTATCCCTGCGTGGGCTGCACGGAGCCCGGCTTCGAGCAGCCGTCGCACGCCGTGTGGCAGACGCCCAAGGTCGGAGGCATTCCGGTGGGCCTGCCGACGGACATGCCCAAGGCGTGGTTCGTGGCCCTGGCGGCGCTGTCGAAGTCCGCCACGCCCCGGCGGCTCAAGGAGAACGCGGTGAGCGACCGCCGCCGCTTGATCCCTCACGTCAGCAAGACGGAGCCGTCATGAGTCGTATCGTTGCCGGGCCGTTCAATCGGGTCGAGGGCGATCTGGAGATCACCCTGGACGTGGAGGCGGGCCGCGTCAGGCGGGCCTACGTCAATTCGCCGCTGTTCCGCGGCCTCGAGCGGGCCATGCTCGGCCGGCCCGCCCTGGACGCGCTCTTCTACGCGCCCCGGGTCTGCGGCATCTGCTCGGTGTCGCAATCGGTGGCCGCCGCCGCCGCCCTGGCCGAGGTGGCCGCCATCCGCCAACCGCGCAACGGCGAACTGGCCCGCAACCTGCTCCTGGCCACGGAGAACCTGGCGGACCACCTGACGCACTTCTACCTGTTCTTCATGCCGGACTTCGCGCGCGACGCGTACGCCGCGCATTCTTGGAGCAGGGGGATCCGTGAGCGCTTCCAGGCCATCCACGGCACCGCCACGGCCGATGCCGTGCCGGCGCGGGCACGCTTCCTGCATCTCATGGGCCATCTGGGTGGCAAGTGGCCGCACACCATGAGCCTGCAGCCGGGGGGCACCGCCCGGGCCATCGAGGGGGGCGAGAAGGCCCGGCTGCTCAAGGTGATCCGGGAGTTTCGGCGCTGGCTCGAGCGCCACTTCTTCGGCGACGCCCTGGAGGCCTTCGCCGACCTGGGTTCCCAGTCGCAGCTGGAGCGCTGGGCCACCCGGGCGGCGCCGTCGCGTGCGGACTTCGGACGTTTCCTGGGGCTGGCCGAGGCGCTGGACCTGGCGTCTCTGGGGCGCGGCCCGGATCGCTTTCTCAGCTACGGCACCCACTGGGAAGCGGGCCGGCCGCTGTTCCCGCCGGGGGTGTGGAGCGAGGGCACGGTGCACCCGCTGCGCCTCGACCGGGTGACCGAGGACGGCGCGCGCGCCTGGCTGGCGGGCGGCCAGCGGCCGCTGCCGCCCCACGAGGGTGTGACGGAGCCCGATATCCACGCCGGACCGGACGCCTATACCTGGTGCAAGGCGCCGCGCCTGGACGGCATGACGCTGGAGACCGGGGCGCTGGCGCGGCAGCTGGTCAGCGGACACCCGCTGATGGCGGATCTGGTCTGCCAGTCGGGCAGCAATGTGCGCAATCGCGTGGTGGCCCGGGCGCTGGAGCTGGCGCGGGTGCTGCCGCGCATGGAGGCGTGGGTCAAGGCCATTGATCCGGCAGCGCCCTTCCGCACGCCCCTGCCCGCGGCGCTGAACGGGCAGGGCGTCGGCCGGGTCGAGGCGGCGCGCGGCAGCCTGGGGCACTGGGTGAGTGTCGAGAACGGGCAGATTCGCCGGTACCAGATCGTCGCCCCGACCACCTGGAACTTCTCGCCCCGGGACCGTGACGGCGTTCCCGGCCCGCTGGAGCAGGCGCTGGTGGGCATCCCGGCCGACGGGGGGGACGGCGGCGTGGCCGTTCAGCACGTGGTGCGCTCGTTCGATCCCTGCATGTCGTGCACGGTACATTGAGGGAGGGTAATCCCATGAGCCGTCAAGCCGAGGGGCGTTGCGAAGGCGAGGGACCGCCGTACGACCGGCCGAGCGAGGCCGAGTCGGAGGGCTGGACGGAGAGCGCCTGGGTGGAAGTCATCCAGCGGATGGATGAGGTCTACCGCGAGCTGCTGGAGAACGAGACGGCCCTCGAAGACAAGAACCGCGAGCTGGAGCAGTCGCAGCGCTTCATGCTCAGCGTGTTCTCCGCGATGTCCGACATCCTGGTGGTGTGCGACCGACAGGGCCGCATCAGCCAGGTCAACCGGGCCTTCATGGAGCTGGCCGACACGACCGAGGCGGCGCTGATCGGTCAGCCGCTGGAGGCGGTGCTGGGCGATGCGGCGTCGCGGGAGCGACTCTGCCAGCCGGCCCTCTTTCGTCGTCCCCACGGTGAGCCGATCCACGACTGCGAGGTGAGCTTTCGCTCTCGCCGCTCGCCCGAGCCCCGGCCGGTGGCCGTCAACTGTTCGCCGCTGCTCGATACCTCGCGCCGGGTGATGGGCATGGTCATCATCGGTCGCCCGGTGGGCGAGCTGCGCCAGGCCTACCAGGCCCTCAACGAGGCCCACGAGTCGCTCAAGCGGGCGCAGCAGCAACTGGTGCAGAGCGAGAAACTGGCGTCGCTGGGGCAACTGGTCGCCGGGGTCGCCCATGAGCTGAACAACCCCATCGGCTTCGTGTTGGGCAACGTGTTCGCCCTGCGCCGCTACACGGAGCGACTCGCGGGCTATCTGGCGGCGGTGCACCGCCAGGCCCCGCCGGAGGAACTCGACCGGCTGCGTACGGAGCTGCGCATCGATCACGTCATGCAGGACCTGCCGTCGCTGGTCGAGGGGACCGTCGAGGGGGCGGAGCGCACCCAGGAGATCGTCGATGCCCTCAAGCGGTTCTCGGCTTCGGACGAGCGGCTCGACCGGCGCGTCGACCTGACCCAGGTGGTGGCGCGCTCCCTGCACTGGGTCGAGCGCGCGAGCCCCCGGCGCCTCGACGTCGTCAACGCGCTCGCGGCGCCGGTGGTCGTGCACGGCTCGGAAAGCCAGCTCCAGCAGGTGGTCATCAACCTGGTGAACAATGCCCTCGATGCGATGCAGGAGAGCCCCCGGCCCGGCCTGCATATCAGCGGAGAGGTTCGCGACGGCTGGGTCTCGCTCCGCTTCCACGACGCGGGGCCCGGCATCGACCCGGCCGTGTTGGGCCGGGTCTTCGACCCCTTCTTCACCACCAAGCCGGTGGGCAGCGGCACGGGGCTCGGCCTGTCGGTGAGCTACGGCATCGTCGACCGCCACGGCGGCCGCCTTGCGGTGGACAATCACCCGCAGGGCGGCGCGGTATTCACCCTGACGCTGCCCTGGGCCGGCCCGGCGGCGTCGTGACGGCGCCGCTCACCACGTGCTGCCGCGACGTGGCCAAGGTGGTGTTCGGCTGATGCTGTTGTGGGGCAGGCTCCGCCACGCGAAGGCGCTGCGATAGTCATTTTGTGGGAGGCCGGCTCTCCGGCGGTTCGACGCTTCGACGAAGGCGCCGTCAGGCGCCCCGGGGTGCCGCCTTGGCAGCGCTGCGCGCTGCTTCGCGAGCTGAAGCTCCCTCCCACCTCGTCTCTTTCACCTTGGCAGGAGAATACAGTGTGGGAGGCCGGCTTTGCCGGGCGAAGGCGCCGTCAGGCGCCCCTTGTCCTCTGGTATGCCCGTACCGCTCGTGCCAGAATCAGCGGTCGACCTGGACACCGAGACCGTCATGTTGCCCATGGGGTAACCGAGGCGGCACGCGCAAGAGAGGAAACCATGCCCGAGTACCGTTCCCGCACCACCACCGCCGGTCGCAACATGGCCGGCGCCCGCGCCCTGTGGCGTGCCACCGGCATGAAGGACGACGACTTCCACAAGCCGATCATCGCCGTGGCCAACTCCTTCACCCAGTTCGTGCCCGGGCACGTGCACCTGAAGGACATGGGGCAGCTGGTGGCCCGCGAGATCGAGAAGGCGGGCGGGGTGGCCAAGGAGTTCAACACCATCGCCGTGGACGACGGCATCGCCATGGGCCACGACGGCATGCTCTACTCGCTGCCGAGCCGCGACATCATCGCCGACAGCGTCGAGTACATGGTCAACGCCCACTGCGCCGACGCCCTGGTGTGCATCTCCAACTGCGACAAGATCACCCCGGGGATGCTGATGGCCGCCATGCGCCTCAACATCCCGACGATCTTCGTCTCCGGCGGCCCCATGGAGGCGGGCAAGACGAAACTCCTCGACCACGGCCTCGACCTGGTCGACGCCATGGTGATGGCCGCCGACGACAGCGTGGACGACGAGACCCTCAATGAGGTGGAGCGCAGCGCCTGCCCCACCTGCGGCAGCTGCTCGGGCATGTTCACCGCCAACTCCATGAACTGCCTCACCGAGGCGCTGGGCCTGGCGCTGCCCGGCAACGGCACCGTGCTGGCGACCCACGCCGACCGTCGCCGGCTGTTCGAGACCGCGGGCAGCCGCATCGTTACGCTTGCCAAGCGCGTCTACGAGAATGAGGAGGCCCACCTGCTGCCGCGCGCCATCGGCTCCCTGGCGGCGTTCAAGAACGCCATGACGCTCGACATCGCCATGGGCGGTTCCACCAACACCATCCTGCACCTGCTGGCCGCCGCCCAGGAGGCAGAGATCGACTTCACCATGGCCGACATCGATCGCCTGTCGCGGGAGGTGCCGCAGCTGTGCAAGGTGGCGCCCAACACCCAGCAGTACCATATCGAGGACGTCCACCGCGCCGGTGGCATCATGGCGATCCTCGGCGAACTCGATCGTGCCGGGGTGCTCGACACCCGGGTGCCCACCGTCTACGGCGACACCCTGGCCGAGGCCCTCGAGGCGTGGGACATCATGCGCTCGCCGAGCCCCGAGGTGGTGGAGTTCTACAAGGCCGGCCCCGGCGGCGTCCCCACCCAGACGGCCTTCTCGCAGAGCGCACGCTGGCCGAGCCTCGACGGCGACCGCGCCACCGGCTGCATCCGTGACCTCGAGCATGCCTTCTCCAAGGAGGGCGGCCTGGCCGTGCTTCACGGCAACATCGCCCGTGACGGCTGCGTGGTGAAGACCGCCGGCGTCGACGACTCGATCCTCGTCTTCGAAGGGCCGGCCCACGTGGTCGAGTCCCAGGACCAGGCCGTGGAGCACATCCTCGGCGGCCGGGTGAAGGAGGGCGAGGTGGTCGTCATCCGCTACGAGGGGCCCAAGGGCGGGCCGGGCATGCAGGAGATGCTCTACCCGACCTCCTACCTCAAGTCCCGGGGGCTCGGCAAGGCGTGTGCGCTGCTCACCGACGGACGCTTCTCCGGCGGCACCTCCGGGCTCTCCATCGGCCACGTCTCCCCGGAGGCGGCAGCGGGCGGCGCCATCGGCCTGGTCGAGAGCGGGGACCTGATCCGCATCGACATCCCCAACCGCACCATCGACGTCAAGCTCTCCGACGAGGAGCTGGCGGCGCGCCGCGCGGCGATGGAGGCGAAGGGGAAGGACGCCTGGAAGCCCAGCATCCAGCGCGTGCGCAAGGTCTCGGCGGCGCTCAAGGCCTATGCGCTGCTCGCCACCTCTGCCGACAAGGGGGCGGTGCGCGACCTCTCCAAGCTCGATTGAGAACCGCCGGGCGGGCCTGCGGCCCGCCCGGCCTGGCAGGGAAGCACTCCCATGAAGAAGCAGACCTATGGCGTCGGCCTCATCGGGTTCGGCGTCGCCGGCCGCCACTTCCACGCGCCGCTGATCGAGGCCACGCCGGGCCTGGAGCTGCTGGCCGTGGTCAGCAGCCGACCCGACGCCGTCCACGAATGCCTGCCCGAGGTGGCGGTGCTGCCCAAGGCGGCGGCGCTGTTCGCCCGGCACGACATCGACCTGGTGGTGATCGCCACCCCCAACGAGACCCACTTCCCGCTGGGCAAGGCGGCGCTGGCGGCCGGCAAGCACCTGGTCATCGACAAGCCCTTCACCGTCTCGGTGCCCGAGGCGCGGCTGCTCAAGGCGCAGGCGGAGAAGGCCGAGCGGCTGCTCAGCGTCTTCCACAACCGGCGCTGGGACAGCGACTTCCTCACGCTCCAGGCGCTGCTCGAGGCGCGCACCCTGGGGCGGCCGGTATCGCTGGAGCTGCGCTTCGACCGCTTCCGGCCCCAGGTCACCGATCGCTGGCGTGACCACCAGCGGCCGGGCAGTGGCATCTGGTACGACCTCGGCGCCCACCTGCTCGACCAGGTGCACATGCTGTTCGGCATGCCCAAGGCGATCCTGCTGGAGCTGGCCACGGCGCGCGAGGGCGCCCGGGTCGACGATGACTTCCTGGCGGTGCTCGAGTACGAAAACCTGCGCATCACCCTGCAGGCGAGTTCGCTGGTGGCCGCGTCCACGCCGCGTCTGGCGCTGCACGGCACCGGCGGCAGCTTCGTCAAGTATGGCGCCGACCCCCAGGAGAAGTGGCTGCGCGAGGGGCGTACCCCGGCACCGGCCTGGGGCGTCGACGAGAACCCCGGCGAGCTGATCCTCGACGAGGGGGAGGAGGGCAGCGTCTCCCTGGTGCGCCACGCCCATTCCGGCGTGCCCGGCGACTACCTGGCCTACTATGCGGGGATCGCCGATGCCCTGGCGGGGCAGGCCGCGCCCCCGGTCACCGCCGAGCAGGCGCTGGCGGTGATGACGCTGATCGAGGCGGGGCTCGACAGCTACCGCCAGGGGCGCTGGATCCGCCTGCGCGAGGAGGGCGGGCCACGCCACCTGCATGGACATGGCCGCTGAGCGCGGCTACCAGCTCAACGGCGACTCGGCGGCCTGGCGCTGGCGCAGGGTGTCGCGGGCGATGAACAGCGCGGCAATGGCGCGCGCCTCGTGGAAGTCCTCGCGCATGAGCAGCGCGGGCAGTTCCTCCAGGGCGTGCGTCTCGACGATCAGCGGCTCGGGCTCGTCGCCGGGCAGGCGCTGGGGGTAGAGGTCGGTGGCCAGCAGCACCTGCATGCGGTGGCGCATGTAGTTGGGCGCCAGCGAGAGCTCCACCAGCGGCTCGATGCGGCGCGCGCCGAAGCCGCACTCCTCCATGAGTTCGCGGTTGGCGGCACTGACGATGTCCTCGCCGGGATCGACCAGCCCCTTGGGCAGCGTGAGCACGTAGTCCTCGAAGCCGGCGGCGTACTCGCGGATCAGCAGGACGTGGTCGGGGTCGGGCATGGCGACGATCATCACCGCGCCCTGGTCGCTGCCGGTCAGGCGCTCGAAGGTGCGCTCGGCGCCGTTGGCGAAGCGCAGCTCCAGTGCCTCGACGTGGAACAGGCGGCTTCTTGCCACCGATTGGCGCGACAGCACCTGGGGCTTGCGGGGCCAGGGGGACTCGGGCATGGGAACTCCGTTTCTGTAAAAAAGTCTGGCTGATACACTACCACGCTTCTTTCTGACCGCCGCCACCCGGAGCTCGCATGATCGACTGGCGCGCCATCGACACCGTCCTGCTGGACATGGACGGTACCCTGCTGGACCTGCACTTCGACAGCCATTTCTGGCTCGAGCACCTGCCGCGTCGCTACGTGGAACTGCACCGTCTGGACGACGCCACCCAGGAGCGGGTGCGCGCGCGCATCCTGCGCGAGAAGGGCACCCTCAACTGGTACAGCCTGGCCTACTGGAGCCGCGAGCTGGGCGTCGACGTGCTCGCCCTCAAGCGTGAGGTGCAGCACCTGATCGGCCTGCGCAGCGACGCCCTGGACTTCCTCAAGTGGCTCAAGCGCGCCCACCCGCGGGTGGTGCTCGCCACCAACGCCGACCGCGCGAGCCTGGCGCTCAAGCTGCCGCTCACCGGGCTCGAGGCCTACGTGGATGCGATCGTCTCCTCGGCGGACCTGGGGGTGCCCAAGGAGGCCCAGGAGTTCTGGTTCGAGTTGCAGGAGGTCGAGCCCTTCGACCCGGCGCGCACGCTGTTCATCGACGACAACGTCGCCGTGCTGGAGAGCGCCCGCGAGTTCGGCATCCGCCACCTGCTTGGCATCAAGCAGCCCGACAGCACGTGCCCGGAGAAGGAGCTCGAGGAGTTCATCGCCCTGGACCGCTTCGCCGCCCTGCTGCCCCGGGAACTGCCCGGCGAGATGCGCCGCGCGGCGGGGGACGAGCCCGGCAAAGGGGGCTCGCATGGATAGCGTGCGGCTCGACAAGTGGCTATGGGCAGCGCGCTTCTTCAAGACCCGGGCGCTCGCCAAGAAAGCCATCGAGGGCGGCAAGGTGCACTACAATGGCGCCCGCGCCAAGACCAGCAAGGCCGTCGAGGTGGGGGCGTTGATTCGCGTGCCGCAGGGCTGGGACGTCTGGGAGGTGGAGGTGATCGCGCTCTCCGACCAGCGCCGCGGCGCGCCCGAGGCGCGCATGCTCTACCGCGAGACACCGGCGAGCGAGGCCCGTCGCACCCGCGAGGCCGAGGCGCGGCGCCAGGCCAACCAGGCCATGCAGCACCCCCTCAAGCGCCCCGACAAGAAGCAGCGCCGCGAGATCAAGCGCTTCCAGCGCCAGCAGGGCGATGACGAATAGACACTGAGAGACCATGACCGACCAGATCCAACGCTTCCTCTTCGAGCGCACCAACGTGCGCGGCGAGATCGTCACCCTCGAGCAGGCCTACGCCGAGGTGCTCGATCGCCACGACTACCCGCCGGCGGTCAACCGCCTGTTGGGCGAGCTGCTGGCCGCGGTGGCCCTGCTCACCGACACCGTCAAGCTCGACGGCATCCTCAGCATCGAGGTGCGCGGCCAGGGCGCGCTGTCGCTGCTGATGGCCGAATCGAACCCCGGCGGCGAGCTGCGCGCCATCGCCCGTCTCGACGAGGAGGCCGAGCCGCCCGCCGCGCAGTGCGGCTTTCATGAGCTCGTCGGCGACGGCCAGATCGTGATCACCCTGGACCCGCGCGAGGGCAATCGCTACCAGGGCATCGTGGCCCTGGACCACGACAGCCTGGCCGGCTGCCTCGAGGCCTACTTCGTGCAGTCCGAGCAGTTGCCCACCCGGCTGTGGCTCGCGGCCGACGGCAAGCGTGCCGCCGGGCTGCTGCTGCAGCGCTTGCCCGACGAGTCGCTCAACCAGGATGACGATGCCTGGGGACGCACCGTCCAGCTCGCCGAGACGCTGAGCCACGACGAGCTGCTGGGTCTCGAACAGCGTGAGCTGCTCCGGCGCCTCTATCACGAGGAGGCGGTACGGGTCTTCACGCCCAAGGCGCTGCGCTTCGGTTGCACCTGCTCGCGCGAGCGCATCGCCGAGGCGCTGCTGACGCTCGGCGCCGGCGAGGTGCGCGACATCCTCGCCGAACAGGGAGCCATCGAGACCCAGTGCCACTTCTGCCACAGCCGCTACTGCTTCGGTGAGGCCGAGGTGGAGGCGCTGCTCGCCGGCGGGGGCGAGACGCCGCCCACCTTGCATTGAGGGTCATGCTGCAAAGCACAATTCGGAGTGCGCCATTCTGTCGCGATTTGGCGTCGATGTAGTAGTAAAACTACAAGAACTTCGGCCAACGGCAGCGTTCCCCACGGCGCCGCTTTTTGCCATAATGGCGCCCGTTTTTCGGCCGATTGCTCTGCACACAAGATCGACAAGACGGCACCTGCCCGCACGGGGCGATCGGAACTTCTTTGCAGATGGCGTCCCAAGCGCCTGGCCCACGAGAGAGAACCGGCCGCAAGGCCCAGGAATCGACATGACCAAACCTCAAGCCGCCCCCCAAGCCCACGTCAACCTCAGCAGCGCCGAACTCATCGAGCGCGCGGTGTTGCGCGGCGAAGGTCACCTCGCCGCCAATGGTGCCCTGGTGGTGAACACCGGCGAGCGGACCGGCCGCTCCCCGAAGGACCGCTTCATCGTCGACGAGCCCTCCACCAGCGCCGAGATCGACTGGGGCAGCGTCAACCGCCCCTTCGATGCCGAGAAGTTCGATGCCCTGTGGGCCCGTGTCGAGGACTACCTGGCCAGCGGCGAGCGTTTCATGTCCGAACTGCACGTGGGCAGCGACCCGGTTCACTACCTGCCGGTGCGGGTCACCACCGAGACCGCCTGGCACAACCTCTTCGGCCGCACCATGTTCGTGCGCCCCGAGACCTACAACCCGTCCGTCAAGGAGGAGTGGAGCATCCTCAACGCGCCCTTCTTCGAGTGCGACCCGGCGCGCGACGGCACCAACTCCGACGGCTGCGTGATCCTCAACTTCGCCAAGCGCAAGGTGCTGATCGCCGGCATGCGCTACGCCGGCGAGATGAAGAAGGCGATGTTCTCGGTGCAGAACTTCCTGCTGCCGGCCGCCGACGTGCTGCCCATGCACTGCTCCGCCAACGTGGGCGAGGATGGCGAGACCACCCTGTTCTTCGGCCTCTCCGGCACCGGCAAGACCACCCTCTCCGCTGACCCGGGGCGCTACCTGATCGGCGACGACGAGCACGGCTGGGGGCCGGGCACCGTGTTCAACATCGAGGGCGGTTGCTACGCCAAGTGCATCGACCTCTCCGAGAAGAACGAGCCGGTGATCTGGAACGCCATCAAGTTCGGCGCCGTGCTGGAGAACGTGGTGCTCGACGACCGTCGCGGGCCCGACTTCGCCGACGACAGCCTGACCCAGAACTCGCGCGCCGCCTACCCGCTCGAGCACGTCGCCAAGCGCGTGGCCGAGAACCGCGCCGGCGAGCCCAACGCCATCATCTTCCTGACCTGCGACATGAGCGGGGTGCTGCCGCCGGTCTCGGTGCTCTCCAAGGAAGCCGCGGCCTACCATTTCCTCTCCGGCTACACCGCCAAGGTGGGCTCCACCGAGATGGGCTCCTCTTCGGGTCTGGAAGCGACCTTCTCCACCTGCTTCGGCGCGCCCTTCTTCCCGCGCCCGGCGCGTGAGTACGCCGACCTGCTGATCAAGCGCGTCGAGGCCAAGGACGCCCAGGTCTACCTGGTCAACACCGGCTGGACCGGCGGTGCCTACGGCGAGGGCGGCGCGCGCTTCTCCATTCCCACCACGCGTGCCATCATCCACGCCATCCAGTCCGGCGTGCTGCGCGATGTCGAGACTCGCCGCATCGAGGGGCTCAACCTCGATATCCCGACCGCCGTGCCGGGCGTCGACTCCCACCTGCTCGATCCGCGCCAGACCTGGGAGGATCAGGCCGCCTACGACCGTCACCTGAATGAACTGGCGGCCAAGTTCGTCGACAACTTCAAGAAGTTCGACGGCGTCAGCGAGGCCATCGTCAAGGCCGGGCCCAGCCTGACCTGAGACGCCTGGGGGCGAACCCCAGTGCCGTGACCCTGTCCGAAGAGGGGGAAGCCTTGGCTTCCCCCTCTGCGTGTGCTGTAAGGATACAGGGAGGCGCGCGACCCAGGCTTATCTCGTACGAGGGGAGAACGGGCATGAAGCGACGCAATTTTCTCGGCTGGCTGGGGCTCGGTGGCCTCTCGGCCCTGGCGCCCGGCCTGGCCGCTGGCCGGCCCAAGCTGGATCTCACGCCCGCGCCGGGGCTGGAACGGCTCGAGCTCTCCGAGGCGGAGTGGCGCGAACGACTCACCGAGGCGCAGTACCGGATACTGCGCGAAGACGGCACTGAGGCGGCTTTCTCCAGTCCGCTGGACAAGGAGACCCGGGACGGGGAGTACCGCTGTGCCGGCTGTGACCTGCTGCTGTTCACCAGCGCCATGAAGTACGACTCCGGTACCGGCTGGCCGAGCTTCTTCACCCATGTGGAGGGCCACCTGCTGACCGAGCTCGACCTGGTGATGCTGATCCCGCGCACCGAGTACCACTGCGCGCGCTGCGGCGGACACCAGGGGCATGTCTTCGAGGACGGCCCCGAGCCCACCGGCCTGCGCTGGTGCAACAACGGGCTGGCGCTGACCTTCGTGCCGGCGTGACTTGGGCTGCCCAGGCGGCAACCGCCGGGCGCCTGGCGGCGCCTTCGCCCGGCGGAGCCGGCCTCCCACTGGGCCCTCCCCCTATGCTGCCAGGCAGTTGTGGGAGGGCGCTTCAGCGCGAAGCAGCGCGTAGCGCTGCCCGACCTGGGCAGGGTGGCAGCCGTCTGCCGCGGGCGGGGCGTTTATGGTACCGTGGCGCGATCTTCTGACGCTGCAACGCCAAGGATGTCATGGACGCCACGACCCGCATCATTTCTCGTCTCGCCGAAGAGCTCGCCGTTCGCCCCCAGCAGGTGTCGGCCACGGTGGAACTGCTCGACGGCGGCGCCACCGTGCCCTTCATCGCCCGCTACCGCAAGGAGGTCACCGGTGGGCTCGACGACACCCAGTTGCGCCAGCTGGACGAGCGCCTGCGCTACCTGCGCGAGCTCGAGGAGCGTCGTGCGGCGGTGCTGTCCGCCATCGACGAGCAGGGCAAGCTGACCACGGAGCTCGAGGGGCAGATCCAGGCCGCCGACACCAAGCAGCGCCTGGAGGACCTCTACCTGCCCTACAAGAAGAAGCGGCGCACCAAGGCGCAGATCGCTCGCGAGGCGGGGCTCGAACCGTTGGCCGAGGCGCTGCTGAGCGACCCTTCGCTCGATCCCGAAACGGAGGCCGCCCGCTATCTGCGCCCCGCGGAAGGCGACACTCCCGCCGTCGACGATGCGAAGGCCGCCTTGGATGGAGCGAAGCAGATCCTGATGGAGCGCTTCGCCGAGGATGCCGAACTGGTCGGCCGGCTGCGCGAGCGGCTGTGGGACGAGGGCGAACTCAGCGCGCGTCTGCTTCCGGGCAAGGAGCGCGAGGGGGCCAAGTTCGCCGACTACTTCGAGCACGACGAGCGGCTCGCCAAGGTGCCGTCGCACCGGGCGCTGGCCATGTTCCGCGGGCGCAACGAGGGCGTGCTGACGCTGGCCATCCGCCTGCCCGGCGAGGAGGAGGCGGCGATCCATCCCGCCCAGGTGGCCATCGCCAAGCATTTTGACATCCGCGACGAGGGGCGCCCGGCCGACCGCTGGCTGGCCGACGTGGTGCGCTGGACCTGGCGCGTCAAGCTCTACACCCACCTCGAGACCGAACTGATGGGACGGCTGCGCGAGCGCGCCGAGCTCGAGGCCATCGAGGTTTTCGCCGCCAACCTCAAGGATCTGCTGCTCGCCGCCCCTGCCGGACAGAAGGCGACGCTGGCCATCGACCCGGGTCTGCGCACCGGCTGCAAGGTGGCGGTGGTGGATGCCACCGGGCAGTTCCTCGCGCACACCACCATCTACCCGCACGCCCCGCAGAAGCGCTGGGACGCCTCGCTCGCCGAGCTTGCCAAGCTGGTGGAGAAGCACGACGTGGCGCTGATCGCCGTGGGCAACGGCACGGCGAGCCGCGAGACCGATAAGCTCGCCGGCGAGCTGGTGAAGCTGTTCGCCGGCAAGCGCCCGCTCGCCAAGGTGATGGTCAGCGAGGCGGGCGCCTCGGTCTACTCGGCCTCCGAGTACGCGGCCCGCGAGCTGCCCGAGCTCGACGTTACCATCCGCGGGGCGGTATCCATCGCCCGGCGCCTGCAGGACCCGCTGGCCGAGCTGGTCAAGATCGAGCCCAAGTCGATCGGCGTGGGCCAGTACCAGCACGACGTCTCCCAGCTGCAGCTCTCGAAGAGCCTCGAGGCGGTCATCGAGGACTGCGTCAACGCCGTGGGCGTCGATCTCAACACCGCCTCGAGCGCGCTGCTGTCGCGCGTGGCCGGCCTCACGCCGGCGCTCGCCGAGGCCATCGTCGCGCGGCGCAACGCCGAAGGCCCGTTCGCCAGCCGCCAGCAGCTGCTCGACGTCAGCCGCCTGGGGCCCAAGACCTTCGAGCAGTGCGCGGGCTTCCTGCGCATCATGCACGGCGACAACCCGCTCGACGCCAGTGCCGTGCACCCCGAGGCCTACCCCGTGGTGGAGCGCATCGCCAAGCAGAGCGGCCGGGAACTGGCCAGCCTGATCGGCGACAGCGCCACCCTCAAGGCGGTGAAGCCCGCCGACTTCGCCGATGAGCGCTTCGGCGTGCCCACGGTCACCGACATCCTGGCCGAGCTCGACAAGCCGGGCCGTGACCCGCGCCCCGAGTTCAAGGCCGCCGAATTCCGCGAAGGGGTGGAGACGCTGAACGACCTGGAGCCCGGCATGGTGCTCGAGGGCAGCGTCACCAACGTCACCCACTTCGGCGCCTTCGTCGACATCGGCGTTCATCAGGACGGCCTGGTGCACATCTCGGCGCTCTCCGAGCGCTTCGTCGAGGACCCGCGCTCGGTCGTCAAGGCCGGCGACATCGTCAAGGTCAAGGTGATGAGCGTGGACCTGGAGCGCGCGCGCATCGGCCTCTCCATGCGTCTGGACGATCAGCCGGGCGAGGAGGACGGCAAGTCACGGCGTGGCGGCGAGGGGCGCAAGGGCCAGGGTGGCAAGCCGCCGCGCAGGGGCGCCAGCCAGGCGGGGCGGCAGGGCGATTCGGGCGGCCAGCTCGGGGCGCTCGGCGCGGCGCTGCTGCAGGCACGCAAGGGCAAGTCTTGAACCCGTCGTGCGCGCCGTCATACTTGGCATCATGACCTTCGGCCGCCGCGGGCGGCCGATACGCTTAGACCGGCTCGCCCCGTGGGCGGCCAATACATGGGATTTCAGTCTTGGCTGATTCAATGACTGCCACCGTTTCGCGCCTTTCCCGACTGGCCCGCCAGCGCGGCATCGGCCGACTGCGCCGCGGCGTCGAGAAGGAGGGGCTGCGCGTCGACCCGCAAGGGCGCATCGCGGCCACGCCGCACCCGCCGGAGCTGGGGGCCAAGCTCACCCACCCGCACATCACCACCGACTACTCCGAGGCGCTGCTCGAGTACATCACCCCGGTCTACTGTCGCCCGGCCGATGCCATGGCGTTCCTCGCCGACCTGCACCGCTTCAGCTATCGGCACCTGGGCGACGAGCTGATCTGGCCGGGCAGCATGCCGGCGCGTCTCGACGGCAACGACAGCGTGACCATCGCCGACTACGGCACCTCCAACGTCGGGATGATGAAGCACGTCTACCGCAAGGGGCTGGACGTGCGCTACGGGCGCATCATGCAGGCCATCGCCGGCGTGCACTACAATTTCTCGCTGCCCGACGAGCTGTGGACGCTGCTGCGCGAGATGGACGGCGCCACGGACACGCCGCTTCACGACTACCGCTCGGCGCGCTACTTCGGGTTGATCCGCAACTTCCGCCGCCACAGCTGGCTGCTGCTCTACCTGTTCGGGGCCTCGCCGGCGCTCGACCGCAGCTTCCTGCCCGACGGCACGGTCCCCGACGGGCTCGAGGGCCATGGCCGCCATACCCTGATCTCGCGCTACGCCACCAGCCTGCGCATGTCGGACCTGGGCTACCAGAACAAGGTGCAGTCGCAGCTCAAGATCTGTTTCAACTCGCTCTCCAACTACGTGAACACCCTGCGCCACGCCATCACCACCCCGTGGCCGGCTTACCAGGCGCTGGGCGTGCAGGAGGGCGGCGAATGGCGCCAGCTCAACGCCAACATCCTGCAGATCGAGAACGAGTACTACAGCGACATCCGGCCCAAGCGGGTGGCGCGCCACGACGAGACGCCGAGCCAGGCGCTCGAGGCGCGCGGCGTGGAGTACATCGAGGTGCGCTGCCTCGATCTCGACCCTTTCCTGGCGCTCGGCATCGACGAGACGCGCATGCACTTCCTCGACGTCTTTCTGATGTGGTGCCTGCTCGCCGAGAGTCCCTGGATTCCCGACGAGGAGTGCGACCGCCTCGACGACAATCGCGAGAGGGTGGTGACGCACGGGCGCGATCCCGCGTTGCGCCTGGAGCATGACGGCCGGCAGCGCTCGGTGGCGGAGTGGGGCGGCGCGATCTTCGCCGAGCTGGCGCCGATCGCCGAGCTGCTCGACTCGGCCGTGGAGGAGGGCACGCCCCATGCCGACGCCCTGGCACGGCTCGCGCCGAGCCTCGAGGACCCGTCGTTGACGCCGTCGGGGCGGCTGCTGGCGCGCCTCGAGGAGACCGGCGAGGAGTTCACCGACGCCATGCTCGCCCTGGCGCGCGAGCAGGCCGAGCGGCTGCGCCGCGAACCCATGGACCCTGCGCGCCAGGCGTTCTTCGACGAGCTGGTGACCACCTCCCACCGGCAGCAGCGCGACCTCGAGGCGGCCGAGAGTGAGAGCTTCGAGGCGTTCCTCAACCACTACTTCGCGCGTGCCCGGGAGCCCCGGGTTGCCGCCCTGGCCAATACGGGAGACGCCTCGTGACGATCCAGCCGATGCAGTGGAGTGTGCGCCGCTGGAGCCTGGCCGGGCTCGCCTTCTGCGCGCTGATGATGGGCGTGGCGCTGGTCCTCGAGCACGTCGTCGGCCTGGAGCCGTGCCCGCTGTGCATCTTCCAGCGCGTCGCCGTGCTCTCGGCGGCGGCGGTGTTCCTCGTCGCCGCGCTGCATGACCCGGTGGGGCGGCTCGGCGCCGGCCTCTATGGCGCGCTGTCGCTTGCCGCCGTGCTCGGCGGCATCGGCGTGGCGGGCCGCCATCTGTGGCTGCAGTCGCTGCCGCCGGACCAGGTGCCGAGCTGCGGCCCCGGCCTCGACTACATGCTGGACGTGCTGCCCATGCAGGAAGTGGTATCCATGGTGCTCTCCGGCTCCGGCGAATGCGCCGAGATCGACTTCCTGTTCCTGGGCGTCTCGCTGCCCGGCTGGACGCTCGTCGGCTTCCTGGTGCTGGCACTGTTCCCGCTGGGGCTGCTCTGGCGGGCCCTGGGCCGGCAGCGTCGGGCCTCCGTGCCCTCTGCATAGCCATTGGCAGGTTTGTGTGGGAGGCCGGCTGCCGCTTTGGCAGTGCTGCGCACTGCTTCGCGAGCTGAAGCTCCCTCCCACAGGGGGAGCCACCGACGGTAGGCAATCGACAGTGGGAGGCCGATTCATCGGGCGAAGGCGCCGTCAGGCGCCCGGCGTTTACCGCCTTGGCAGCGCTGCGAGCTGAAGTGCTCTCCCCCAGGTAGCGACAATAACCCAGGGAAGGCCGGATTCAGGATTGACAGCGGCCATCGCCTCGGGTGAGGCTGAGCGACGTCGGCTCGAATCGCCGCCCGGGGTGGGGCAGGCGCAGAGCCAGCGGGTTCGGGTTACACGTCGCAAGGGAGGTGCCCATGCTCGAGAACTGCAAGAACGCCCAGGAGCGCTGGGGAGGCGTCCACCAGCTCATCGATCGCTGGCTCGACGAGCGGCGCGAGATGCTGGTCACCTTCGTCGACCTCAAGGAAGCCTGCGACACCGAGCTCGAGGCGGTGGAGAAGCTGCAGATCGACCGCTTCAGCGAACTGCTGATGGACTACATCAGCGCCGGCCACTTCGAGATCTACCCGCAACTGCGCGAGGAGGCGCACGCCTTCAACGATGACGAGGCCCTCGCCATCGCCGACAAGCTGCTCGAGCGGCTCGACCTTTCCACCGAGCTGATGCTCGCCTTCGACGCCGACTATGCCACTCCCGTGCGCTGCCAGCATTTCCTGCCGCGCCTGCCCGCCTGGCTCGATCGCCTGGCCCGCGGACTGACCGAGCGCTTCGCGCTGGAAGACCAACTGATCGCCCGGCTGCACGCTGCCCATACCCCCAAGGGCGATGCCGCTCCGGCCAAGGTCAAGCAGGGCTGATGGCCCCGGCTCCTAGCCGCAGGTCGCATTGAGTTTTGTGCACCGCAGGCATACCATCTTGGCGGTTCGATTTCCGGCCGAGACGGTGACCTGCCGGCTTGGCCCATCCTCACGGCGACAACCGAAGGAGCCACCATGAAAGATCCCGTCCGTATTGCCATTACCGGCGCTGCCGGCCAGATCAGCTACTCGCTGGCGTTCCGCATCGCCTCCGGCGACATGCTGGGCAAGGACCAGCCGGTCATCCTGCAGCTGCTCGAGATTACGCCGGCCATGGACGCCCTGGGCGGCGTGGTGATGGAGCTCAACGATTGCGCCTTCCCGCTGGTGCAGGACATCATCGCCACCGACGATGCCAATGTCGCCTTCAAGGATGCCGATTACGCCCTGCTGGTCGGTGCTCGCCCGCGCGGTCCGGGCATGGAGCGCAAGGATCTGCTGGAAGCCAATGCGGCGATCTTCTCCGTGCAGGGCAAGGCCCTCAACGACAACGCCAGCCGTGACGTCAAGGTACTGGTGGTGGGCAACCCGGCCAACACCAACGCCCTGATCGCTTCCTGCAACGCGCCGGACCTGAACCCGGCCCAGTTCACCGCCATGACCCGCCTGGACCACAACCGCGCCCTGACGCAGTTGGCCCAGAAGACCGGCAAGCACGTCACCGACGTGGAAGGCATGATCATCTGGGGCAACCACAGCGCGACCCAGTACCCCGACATCGCTCACTGCACGGTGGCCGGCAAGGCCGCGCCGGAGCTGGTCGAGCGCGACTGGTACGAGAACGACTTCATCCCCACCGTGCAGCAGCGTGGCGCCGCCATCATCAAGGCGCGCGGGGCCTCCTCCGCCGCGTCCGCCGCTTCGTCCGCCATCGACCATATGCGTGACTGGGCGCTGGGCACCGACGGCAAGATCGTCAGCATGGCGATCCCCGCCGACGGCAGCTACGGCGTCGAGGCCGGCATCATCTACTCCTACCCGGTCGTCTGCAAGGACGGTGCCTACGAGATCGTCCAGGGCCTGGAGGTCGACGACTTCAGCCGCGCCAAGATGAAGGCCACCGAGGACGAGCTGCGCGAGGAGCGCGCCGCCGTCGAGCATCTGCTGGGCTGATCGACGCTTCCTTCGGCAGTACAGCGCCCCGGCGGGACAGACCCGTCGGGGCTTTTTTGCAGCCTATTTGAGTGAAATAGTGCTCAAAATATACGAGCTTCGCCAATTTTGAGCGTTATTATTCTCAATGTCGATGATTGTGCTAGAATATGAGCGATATCGTGCACATTCAATCCTGAGGCCCGGGCCATGCGGCTGACCCTGCAGCTTTACCATGACCGCCACTGGGGGGATGTGGCCGAGCTGGAGATTCCCGAGCCCGACAAGGGGGTGCGAGGTCCGGCCAGCCTGGCCTACCAGCAGGCGTACGCCCTGAAGTGGATGTTTCGCGACGACGAACATGCCTGCAGCCTGACGCTGCCGGTGGAATTGATGATGAGACACCGCGCCGACCAGTGGTTTGGCTTTCTCGAGGACATCATGCCGTCAGGGGCCAGCCGTCGCTACTGGGTGGCGCATCTCGGCCTGCAGGGAGTGCCCCGAGGGCGACAGGACAGCGAGCTGCTGCGGCACGGCACCATCGCGCCCGTGGGAAACCTGCGGATCAAGGAGGCCGTCCCCGACTTGCCGGCCCGCTCGGGGCTGGCGCATCGTCGCTTTGCACTGGCCGACGTCGTCGAACGCCACGCCGATTTCCTCGAATATGCCCAACAGATGGGAGCTGCCAGCGGTGGGGCGACAGGAGCGGGGGGGGAGGCACCCAAGCTGCTGCTGCGCCGTACCGATGATGACCGGGTGTGGATCGATACCTGGCAGGACGACCCCGACTGCGCTGATGCCCACTATCTCGTGAAGTTTCCGCGCGGGCGCCGCAGCCGTGACGACTGCGATGTGCTGCGTGCCGAATATCACTACTATCATGAGTTGGCATCGCTGGGCGTGGAAACCATCGATACCTCGGCGATGCGCCTCATCGAAGGCGAGCGCTATCCCTCCCTGTGGCTGCCCCGTTTTGATGTGGAAATGCGCCCCGGCGGGTTGGTGCGCTTCGGGCTCGAGTCCGTCTATGCGCTCCTGAACGTCGCGCCAGGTGCTCACCTCAACCACTTCACGGTCCTCGACTGGCTGCTCGAGCGCCTCCAGTGCCAGCATCGGGTGGTGGAGCTCGGGGAGTCATTCGACAGCGAAGCCTTCGTCATCGAATGGGTGCGTCGCGATCTGCTCAACGTGGCCTTTGGCAACTCCGATAACCATGGCCGCAACACGGCCCTCATCAAGCGTCCCGAAGGCATCTGGCTCGCACCGGTCTACGATTTCGCGCCCATGAAGGCAGACCCGGAAGGGGTAACGAGAACCATGCGCTGGGGAGCGCCCTTCGAGGAAGGGGGGGAGTACGACTGGCCGGCCATCGCCGATGCGCTGTCGGGGCATGTCGATGAGAAACGTCTTCTGGAAGCTCTCGGCGATCTGGCTGTCAGCCTTGTCGGTCTGCGTACCAGGCTCCAGGAGCGCGGCGTGCCGCAACGGATACTCGACATGCCGGCCGTCGGCTTGTCGAGTCTGGAGCCTCGCCTGGAGCGCTGGGGGCTGCTATGAAACCGCGCCATCTGGACGCCACCGAGAGGGAGGAGCGGTTGATCGCTCTCACGCGGCAGCTGTGGCAGGGAGAGATCACCGAGGGGGTGTTGCTGCGCACGCTGCGCCGCGAGGTTCTGCGGCTTTCTCAAGACGAGTACGCCGGTCTGGTCGGGGTCAGCCGCAGGACGCTGTCCGATATGGAGCGGGACAAGGGCAACGTCTCGATCGAGGTGATGAATCGCGCCTTCCGCCCGCTGGGTCTCCGGGTCGGTCTCGTCCCGCGCCAGCCGGAGCTGTTGAAACGGGTCAGTCCCGCAGGCTGATGATCTTCCAGCCGCGCGCCTCGGCCACCTCGCGCAGGGTGGGGTCGGGGTCCACGGCCACCGGGTGCTCGACCAGTTCCAGCAGCGGCAGGTCGTTGTGCGAGTCGCTGTAGAACCAGGCGTTGTCGAGCGTCAGGTCCTTGTCGGCGAGCCACTCGCGGATGCGCGTCACCTTGCCCTCGCGATAGCTCGGGGTGCCGCTCACCCGGCCGGTATAGCGGCCGTCGACCACTTCCGGCTCCACGGCGATCAGGTCGTCGACGCCCAGGCGTTCGGCGATGGGGCCGGTGATGAAGCGATTGGTGGCGGTGATGATCAGCAGGGTGTCGCCGCGGGTGCGGTGGCGGGCGAGCAGTTCCTCCCCCTTGGGCAGGATGTGCGGCTCGACCTTGCTGGCCATGAACTGCTGATGCCAGGCGGCGAGCTGCTCGGGGCTGTTCTCGGCCAATGGCTTCAGGGCCACCTCGAGAAAGGCGTGGATATCGAGGGTGCCGGCCTCGTAGTCGGCCAGGAAGCGGTCGTTGGCCTCGCGGTAGGCTACCGGATCCACGGCCCCCTGCTCCAGCAGGAACTCGCCCCAGGCATGATCGCTGTCGATGGACAGCAGGGTGTTGTCCAGGTCGAAGATGGCCAGGCTCACGGCGTACCCCTCGTTTCGTGGTTTGGTGAATGCAGAGCTGGTGCTGGCCGGGTGGCGGCCAGCGAACGAAAGCCCGCGATTATGGCAGATCGGGCCGGGCGGCGGAAAGCGGGGCTGCTACGTGCTGTGTATTGATGCGCTTTGCACCCTTGTGGAAGAATGGATTCAATGATGATTTAACAAGGTGACGTCCGTGATCGACGCTGACGGCTTTCGCCCCAACGTTGGCATCATCATCGCCAACGGCCAGGGGCAGCTGCTATGGGCGCGTCGGGTAGGACAGAATGCGTGGCAGTTTCCCCAGGGAGGCATCAAGGCATCCGAGACACCGCAACAGGCTCTCTACCGCGAGCTGGAAGAGGAGATCGGCCTCACCGCCGACGACGTCGAAGTGCTGGCCTGTACCCGAGGGTGGCTGCGTTATCGCCTGCCGCGACGCATGATTCGCACGAATTCCCGGCCGGTGTGCATCGGCCAGAAACAGAAGTGGTTCCTGCTTCGCATTCGCTGCCAGGAGAGCCGCATTTGCATGGATGGCACGGCCAAGCCGGAGTTCGACGGCTGGCGCTGGGTCAGTTACTGGTATCCCCTGGGTCAGGTGGTGCCCTTCAAGCGCGAGGTCTATCGCCGTGCTCTGAGGGAGCTCTCGTCCCGTGCCCAGCGCCTGGCGCTGGAAGGCAACTGATACCATCCGGCGGCCGCGGCGGCCCAGCCCCCGGCAGAACGACGCGCTGAGAGCGCCAGGCGGGAGAAAAATCATGGAAAGCAAGACGCCGATGCTCGAGGTACTGCGCCGGGTCATCCAGGAGGTCAACGGGGCGCGCAACCTGGACGCGGCCCTGGCGACCATGGTGCGCCGCATCCGCAAGGCGATGCGCACCGATGTCTGCTCCTTCTACCTCTACGATGGCGACATCGAGGAGCTGGTGCTGATGGAGACCATCGGCCTGCACAGCCAGGCGGTGGGTCGCGTCAGCCTGCGCGTGGGCGAAGGCCTGGTGGGGTTCGTCGCCGAGCGTGAGGAGCCGCTCAACCTCGAAGACGCCACCGCTCACCCGCGCTTTCGCTACTTCGCCGCCACCGGCGAGGAGCGCTACTCGAGCTTCCTCGGGGTGCCGATCATCCATCAGCGCCGCATGCTTGGCGTGCTGGTGGTGCAGCAGGCCGAGAAGCGTCGCTACGACGAGGAGGACGAGGCTTTCCTCGTCACCATGGGTGCGCAGCTCGCCGGTGTGCTGGCCCACGCCCTGGCCACCGGCAGCCTGAGTCGCCCCAGCCTCAGCGGCGGGCAGGCGGTGTTCACCGGCGTGGCTGCCTCGCCCGGCATGGCCATCGGCGAGGCGGTGGTGATCGCCCCGCCGGCCGATCTCAACAGCGTGCCGGACCTCATTCCCACCGACGTCGAGTACGAAATCGCCCGCCTCAAGGAGGCCATCCAGCGGGTCCGCGAAGAGATCAGGGCGGCCGGCGAGCGCCTGGCCAACCGCATCTCCGCCCAGGAGCTGGCGCTCTTCGAGGTCTACCAGCAGATGCTCGGCGAGGCGGCCCTCTCCCAGGAGGTCGAGAAGCGCATTCGCGAGGGGCAGTGGGCACCGGGGGCGTTGGCCGACGTGGTGCGTCGCCACGTGCAGTATCTGGAGCGGGTCGACGACGACTACCTGCGCGAGCGCGCCGCCGACGTGCGCGACCTGGGGCGGCGGGTGCTGGGGCACCTGCAGGAGGAGAACCACCAGGCGTCACAGACCTACCCGGAAAGCACCATCCTGGTCGGCGACGAGATCAGCGCAGCCACCCTCGGCGAGGTGCCGCGCGAGCGCCTGGCGGGACTCGTCTCGGTGCGCGGCTCGAGCACCTCGCACGTGGCCATCCTCGCCCGTGCCATGGGCATTCCCACGGTGCTCGGCATGGTCGACCTGCCGCTGCCGCGCCTCTCCGGCGCCCCGGTGGTGCTCGACGGCCACCGCGGCCGGCTCTTCGTGCGGCCCACCGACGAGCTCCGCAGCCACTACGCGAGCCTCATCGCCGAGGAGCAGGCGCTGGCCGAGGTGCTCGAGCACGAGCAGGACCTGCCCAGCGAGACGCCGGATGGCTACACCATGCCGCTGATGGTCAACACCGGCCTGGCCATCGACACCGTGGCCTCGCTCAAGAAGCGCGTCAGTGGCGTGGGCCTCTACCGCACCGAAGTGCCCTTCATGATCACCGAGCGCTTCCCCGGCGAGCAGGAGCAGACCCGCCTCTACCGCGATCAGTTGGAGAGCTTCGCGCCGCTGCCGGTAGTGATGCGTACCCTCGACATCGGGGGGGACAAGGACCTGCCGTACTTCCCCATCGAGGAGGCCAACCCCTTCCTCGGCTGGCGCGGCATCCGCGTCACCCTGGACCACCCGGAAGTGCTGATGGTGCAGCTGCGTGCCATGCTGCGTGCCTCCCAGGGGCTCGACAACCTGCACATCCTGCTGCCCATGGTCACCAACGTCGACGAGGTCGACGACGCCCTGCGGCTGCTCGACCGCGCCATCCGCGAGCTGGGCGAGGAGGGGACCACGGTGGTCCGACCCAAGGTAGGCGTGATGCTCGAGGTGCCGGCCACCCTCTACCAGCTCGATGCCCTGGCCGAGCGCACCGACTTCTTCTCGGTGGGCAGCAACGACCTCACCCAGTACCTGCTCGCCGTGGATCGCAACAACCCGCGCGTGGCCGACCTCTACGACGCCTGTCACCCGGCCGTGCTCAGCGCCTTGGCGCGGCTCGCCAAGGATGCCAAGCGGCTGGGCAAGCCGATTTCGGTGTGCGGCGAGCTGGCCGGTGACACCGCCGGGGCGCTGCTGCTGATGGGCATGGGCTTCGACGCCCTCTCCATGAACGCCCCGAGCCTGCCGCGGGTGCGGGCCGCCATCCGGCGCGTGTCGCTGGATGCGGCCCAAACGCTGGTACAGGAGACCCTGGCCTTGAACACGCCGGGTGCCGTGCGCGGTCACCTGGTCACGCGGCTGAGCGAGTGGCAACTGGCCCATCTGCTGCCGCCCCGCGACTGAGCCTGGTATGTGCCTGATCGCCTTTGCCTTCGCTCCCGGTACGCGCGTGCCGCTGCGCCTGGCGGCCAACCGTGACGAGTTCCACGCGCGCCCCGCGGCGCCGCTGGCGAGCTGGACGGACGCGCCGGACATCGTCGGAGGGCGCGACCTCGAGGCCGGCGGCACCTGGCTGGCCGTCCATCGCCGCGGGCGCGTTGCCGCCGTCACCAACGTGCGCGATCCGGCGCTCAAGGTGCCGGCCGACGCGCCCAGCCGCGGGCGGCTGGTGCGCGATGCCCTGGAGTGCGACGACCTGTCGGCCTGGCTCGAGCGGCTGGCGGCGGGGGAGGGATGGCGCTACGCCGGTTTCAATCTGCTGGCCGGCGACGGCGAGCGGCTGTGGCACCTGCATCGAGGTCGCGGGCAACTGCTCCTCACACCGGTCGCCCCCGGCACCCACGGGCTCTCCAATGCCAGCCTCGACACTCCCTGGCCCAAGCTGATCCGCGTTCGGCAGGCCCTGCAGCATGCCCTGGCGCCGCCCCACTGGCCGGTGCGGATGCTCGAGGCGCTCGGCGACACCGCCATCGCCGACGACGCCCACCTGCCGGATACGGGCGTGGGGCTGGCGCTCGAGCGCCAGCTCTCTGCACCCTTCATCCTCGGCGAGCACTACGGCACCCGCGCCATGACCTGGCTGGAGTGGGATGCCGAGGCGCGCCGCGTCCACCTCGGCGAGCGCCGCTTCGGTCCCGAAGGCGTCTCCCTCGGAGAGAGCGAACTCAGCGTCGCGCTGCGGGCGTAGCCTGACGCCATCAGACGTCACCTTTGTAGGAGCTCGGTTCACCGAGCGAATGGCGCCGCAGGCGCCCGGCGGTTGCCACTCCGGCGGTTTCCGCCCTGGCAGCGCTGCGCGCTGCTTCGTCGAGGCGTCGAACCGGAGCTGAAGCGCCCTCCCACGGGATGGGGCACCGAAGGTAGGGACATCGGTTGTGGGAGGCTGCGGTTCGACGCTTCGACTCCGCCGGGCGAAGTCGCCCGGGCCGGCCTGAACCGTGCCATGACAGCTACCGGCTGGCCGCGTACACTCATGCCATCGTCGCTTTGGCACAGGGAAGGCTATGCCCGCACTCCGCACGGACCGCATCTGGTCACGTCTCGTCTGGCCGCTGCTCTGGCCGCTGCTGCTGGCCCAGCTGGCGCTGGTGCTGCTGGGCCTGGTGGTGGGCCTCTTCCTGTGGCTGGGTGGGGCGGGTGCCACCTCCTGGGCGGCATCCGGCTGGCTGTTGCTGGCGCTGCTCCTCGGCACCCTCTTCATCACCGCCGCTTTCCTGCTGCAGCTGCGCCATCGGCTGAGTGACTGTCACGCACGGATCGACAGCGGCCTGGAGCAGGTCGAGCAGCAGGTCTGCGAGCTCATGGCGCTGCTGCCGCCCTGGCTGCGGGAGGCGGAGCCCGCACCCAGCGCTGAACCGACCCTCGAGGCGAGGCTGGGGCACCTCAATGCGGCGCTGCTCGTCCTGCACTCACGCGCCCAGCAGCAGCCCTCCCTTCCACTGCTGCTGGGCTCGGCGGCGCGCCCGGGCATGCTGCTGCTGCGCGGGCGCATCGTGGCCGTCAATCGTGCCATGGAGCAGCTGCTGGGCGAGTCGGCCGAGGCGTTGCATGGCCAGGATCCCATGCCGCGCCTGCACTGCCTGGACGCGACGGAAGGCCAGCCGGAGCGAATGCAGGTGCTCGATGGCCAGGGCGCCTGGCATCACTGTGAGGTGGAACGCCTGGCGTCGCGGGGCTATGAGCTGATGCTCTTCGCCGAGCCGCACGACCGTTCCCGGGAGTTCGATGAACTGCTCACGGCTCGCGAGCGGGCCCGCGAGGAGTCGCGGCTCAAGTCGCGTTACCTGGCGCTGCTGCAGCGGGAGCTCGTTCCGCTGCTGCACGACCTCGGCCAGGAGCTGGAGAGCGCCTTGGGCCGCGTCGAGGAGCAGCGCCTGGCGGCCCTGCGCGAGCGCACAGCCGATGTCCGGCTGCTGCTCGATAGCCTGGTCGACGAGCAAAGCGAGCCGCTGCCGACCGAGAGCCCGGCGGAGGAGCGCGGCCCGGCGCTGCGCGTGCTGATCGTCGATGACGGCCCGGTCAACCGCATGCTCGCTACTCAGGTGCTGGAACGGCAGGGAGTGGCGGTGGACAGCGTGGCCGGCGGCCACGAGGCGCTGGAACGCCGTCGACGTCACGCCTACGACCTGGTCTTCATGGATATCTTCATGCCCGATATGGATGGCGTGGAAACGGCGCGCCACTGGCGCGAGCTCGAAAGCCT
Organism: Billgrantia azerbaijanica; assembly: GCA_004551485.1. Classification (GTDB taxonomy): domain Bacteria; phylum Pseudomonadota; class Gammaproteobacteria; order Pseudomonadales; family Halomonadaceae; genus Halomonas; species Halomonas azerbaijanica. Next base: position 134,412 of record SBLD01000007.1, read on the forward strand.
CGATCCGACCGGCGAGCGCAGCGTGCTCGTCGCCCTGACCGCCAACGCCTCGGAAAGCGACCGTCGGCGTTTCCAGGAAGCAGGCATGGACGACTACCTGGCCAAGCCCTACCGGCCCAGTGCACTGATCGCGATGCTGCGCCACTGGCGCCCGCATGCCTTCAAGGAACCCCTCTCGACATGAGTCTGTTCGTCACGCTTCTCGGCTACCTGGCCCTGGGCGCGACGGCCGGCACCATGGCCGGCCTGTTCGGCGTGGGCGGTGGATTGATCATCGTGCCGGCCCTGGTCTTCGCCTTCGGGCTGCAGGGAGTCGATGCCAGCATTGCCATGCACTTGGCGGTGGGCACGTCGCTGGCCACCATCGTGGTCACCGGGGCCTCCTCGGCGTGGGCCCACTTCCAGAAGGGCAGTATCCATCGTCCGTGGTTTCTCGCCCTGCTGCCGGGACTGATGCTGGGGGCGGTGGCCGGCGTCTTCGTCGCGGGCACCCTCTCCGGGGGGCTGCTCGGCACGCTGTTCGGCGTCTTCGTGCTGCTGGTAGCCGCCAGGATGGCCCTGGGGCTCGCCCCCAGGGCCGGCGCTCGCCAGCCGGGGCGTCTCGCCATGGGGGTGGCCGGAACCGTGATCGGCGGTATCTCGGCGCTGTTCGGCATCGGCGGTGGTACCCTCACGGTTCCCTGGTTGTCGCGCTGCGGGGCCAGCATGACCCAGGCCGTCGGCACGTCGGCGGCCTGCGGGCTACCCATCGCGCTGTTCGGTGCCGCCACCTTCGTCATCGTGGGCTGGGGCCATGCGCTGCTGCCCGCCGGGGCCACCGGCTTCGTGATGTGGCCCGCCTTCCTCGGCATCGTGTTGGCCAGCGTTCCCTTTGCCCGTATCGGTGCGCGCCTGGCCCACGCCCTGCCGTCCCGGGTACTGCGCCTCGCCTTTGCCAGCCTGCTGGCCGTGGTGGGGCTGAGATTCCTGCTCTGAGGTATCCATGTTGACCTATCCCGATATCGATCCCGTGGCCATCTCGCTCGGTCCGTTCCAGGTGCACTGGTACGGCCTGATGTACGTGGTCGGTTTTGTCGCCGCCTGGTTCCTGGGGCGGCGGCGGGCCGCGCGCATCGACCTGACCGCCGACGACGTGGGCGACATGCTCTTCTACGCCGCCCTCGGCGTCGTGCTGGGCGGACGCCTGGGCTATGCGCTCTTCTACGGCCTGGATCAGTGGCTCGCCGATCCGTTGTGGATCTTCCGCATCTGGGACGGCGGCATGAGCTTTCACGGCGGCCTGGCCGGCGTGCTGCTCGCCTCGCTGTGGTTCGCGCGCCGCAAGCGGCTGGCCTTCTTCACGCTCACCGACTTCGTCGCCCCGCTGGTGCCCATCGGCCTGGGCGCCGGGCGCATCGGCAATTTCATCAACCGCGAACTGCCGGGGCGGGTCACCGAGCTGCCCTGGGGCATGCCCTTTCCCGGCATGGGTCCGGAGCCGCGTCATCCCTCGTCGCTCTACGAGGCGATCCTGGAGGGAGCGATATTGTTTGCCGTGCTGTGGTGGGTCTCCGCCCGGCCGCGTCGGCGCGGCCTGGTTTCCGGCCTGTTCCTTACGCTCTACGGCGTCTTCCGCTTCGGCGTGGAGTTCGTGCGCCTGCCCGACGCCCACATTGGCTACCTGGCCTTCGGCTGGCTGACCATGGGCATGCTGCTGACCCTGCCGATGATCGCCGCCGGCGTTGCGCTGATCGCCTGGTCGCGCCGCCAGCCGGTGGATGCCAAGCTATGAGCAGGCTAGTGGAAGGGGGGGGATGTCAATGCGCTTGACGTCTGAGCAGGTTGATACCATCAAGCAGGCGACTGCCGAAGTGTTCGGGAACGAGGTGAGTGTCCGGCTGTTCGGCTCGCGGCTCGATGACGAGGCCAGAGGCGGGGATATTGATCTGCTGGTGGAAAGCCCAAGCGTGATCGAACGCAAAATGGACAAGATGCTGACGCTGACCGCGCGCCTGCAAATTCGCCTCGGCGACCAGCCCATCGATATCTTGGTAGTGGACCCGGCCACGTCTCTGAATCCTGTCCATCGTCATGCCATGAAGACAGCGAAAATGCTATGAAGAAAGACAGTCAGGCGCAGTTGCCCGTCGATCGGTTTCTCTGGACGCTTGATATCGTCAGACGTGAGGGCTACCACCTCCGCTACAGCTGGAACACCTTGTTCGAAAGCCACGATGCTTTGGACAGCGACTGGGTTGCCAGCCTCGATCAGTGTCCGGAAGATGCCATCAGGCTGGAAGCTTTCGTCTCCCGCTATGGTCGGATGCAGGACACCATCGCTGACAAGCTGATCCCGCGTTGGCTACAGAGCCTGGCCGAGCATACCGGTAGCCAGATCGAGAACCTCAACCGGGCCGAGCGCCTGGGGGTATTGGAGAGCACCGAAGCCTGGCTAGCGGCCCGAAAGCTCCGGAATCAGTTGATCCACGAGTACATGCAAGATCCGTCGGCCTTTGCTGATGCGCTGCAGGCGGCGAAGGCCGCTTCCCTGATGCTGATGGCGACCTACAATCGGGTGCGTGATTTCGCCGATACTCGCATGTCCCTCGAGGCAGAATTGCCCGAGGTATTGGCGTTGCCCGATCAACAGCCCGGCTGATATCCGGTAGAATCTTGCGCCTATTCTCTAGCCTTGAGGCCACCGAGATCGCCATGACGCTCCCCGCTCTCGAACAGCCCTACCTGGATCTGATGCGCGACGTGCTGACGCGCGGCGTCGAGCGTACCGACCGCACCGGCGTGGGTACGCGCTCGCTGTTCGGCCACCAGATGCGCTTCGACCTGTCGCGCGGCTTTCCGCTGCTCACCACCAAGAAGCTGCACCTGCGCTCGATCATCCATGAGCTGCTGTGGTTCCTGCGCGGCGACACCAACATCGCCTACCTGAAGGAGCACGGCGTGCGCATCTGGGACGAGTGGGCCGATGAGAACGGCGATCTCGGCCCCGTCTACGGTTACCAGTGGCGCAGCTGGCCCGACCCCCGGGGCGGCCACGTCGACCAGATCGCCCGGCTGCTCGAACAGATCCGCGAGACCCCCCAGTCGCGGCGGCTGATCGTCTCCGCCTGGAATCCCGCCCAGGTCGACGAGATGCAGCTGCCGCCGTGTCACTGCCTGTTCCAGTTCTACGTGGCGGAAGGGCGCCTCTCCTGCCAGCTCTACCAGCGCAGCGCCGACATCTTCCTCGGCGTGCCCTTCAACATCGCCAGCTACGCCCTGCTCACGCAGATGATCGCCCAGGTGACCGGTCTCGAGCCCGGTGACTTCGTCCACACCCTGGGCGACGCCCACCTCTACCTCAACCACCTGGAGCAGGCCCGGCTGCAGCTGGCGCGCACGCCCCTGGCGCCACCGCGCCTGCGGCTCAACCCCGAGGTGCATGATCTGTTCGCCTTCCGCTTCGAAGACATCGCGATCGAAGGGTATGAAGCCCACCCCCACATCAAGGCGGAGGTCGCGGTATGAACGACGAGACCCTGATTCCCGTGGCCATGATCGCCGCCGTGGCACGCAACGGCGTCATCGGCGTCGAGGGCAATCTGCCCTGGTACCTGCCCGAGGACCTCAAGTTCTTCAAGCGCATGACTCAAGGCAAGCCGCTGGTCATGGGCCGCAAGACCTTCGCCTCCATTGGCAAGCCGCTGCCGGGGCGGCTCAACATCGTCGTCACCCGTGACACCGGCTTCCACCACGACGGCGTGCGCGTCTGCCACGACCTGGCCGCCGCGCTGGCCCTGGCCGACCAGCAGGCGACCATCGACGCCAGTGAGGAGATCATGGTGATGGGCGGTGGCGAGATCTACGCCCAGGCACTGCCCCACGCCAGCCGCCTCTACCTCACCGAGGTGGATATCGAGGTGGAAGGCGATGCCCGCTTCCCCTCGATCGACCCGGCCGAGTGGGAAGAGGTGCAGCGCGTGCCCGGCGAACCCGCCGAGGGGCAGCCCGCCTACAGTTTTGTCGCCTACCGGCGGCGCTAGGTGTCACGCCCCGGCAGGCGTTTCCTGTGGGGGCCGGCTTTGCCGGGCGAAGGGAGCCCGGGCGCCCCAGGTCCTGGCAGCGCTGCGCGCTGCTTCGTCGAGGCGTCGAACCGGAGCTGAAGCTCTTTCCCACAATGGTTGTGCCAGTGTTGGTGGCGGGCCAGGGTGGGAGGACGGCTCTGCCGCGCGAAGGCGCCGAAAGGCGCCCCAGGTCGGTTGGCCCGCGACCAGTCGCCGTGCGACGACATTTGTCACCGCTCGCCATCTGGCACAGACTGGCATCAGATGGAACCGCCGCCTTGCCCGAGAGTGCCTGCCTGGAGGAAACCGGTTTGATCGAGGAACGTTCACACCGCCTGTTCAGTGCCCTGGAAAGCCGTACCGATGCCGCCTTGGAGGAACTCGCCGCCTGTCGCGCGCAACTGCGCGAGCTCACGGCCAGGCTGCATGAACTCGAGGCCGTGAAGCTGGAGCTCACCGAGGAGAACCGCGAGCTCAGTGAACAGAACCGCGAGCTCGAGGAGGACAATGGCCGCCTGCGCGAGCGCCTGCGGCGTGGCGAGCCGGCGCCGGCCTTTCCCGGAGCGGCACGGCGTGCCCAGGGGCTCTCGGCGCTGATCGGCCACCGCCCGCGCGAGGAGGCCCCCGCCGAGGAAGCCGCCACCCGGGAGCCCCCAAGCAAGCAGGGCAAGCAGGAGGTGCCGGTGCCTGCTTCGGCATCGGCCGAGCCGCCGGCCGCCACCGAAGGCGGCGAGCGGCAGGGCAGCCTGGCCATCGAGCAGGCACCGTCCCCCGAGGCGCTGCTCGCCCAGTGGTACCAGCGCTACCCGCAGACCTTCTTCAAGGGCCACACCCGCCCCCTGAAGGTGGGCATCCATCTCGACCTCGCCGCCCGTGAACCCTGGCCCGAGAAACTCGTGCGTCGTGCCCTGGCCGGCTACGTCAACCTGCCGCGCTACCTCAAGGGCGTGCGCGAGGGCGCCGAGCGCATCGGCCTCGACGGCAAACCACACGGGCAGGTCGATGCCGAGGCGGCCGAGCACGCCCACCGCAAGCTCGAGCGCCTGCGGGCCGAGCGCGCCAGGCGCGGTGACAAGGGGCACCAGCCGGGGCGGGCCGCCCGCAAGCGTCGCACGGGCAGCGCCGAGAACCGCGACTCCCGGCGCCAGCCCAAGCCCGGCAACCGGGCACGGCCCGGTCGGGAAGCGACGGGTGCCGCCCCTTCCGAGCCCATCCCTTCCGGTCCCCAGCCGGACGACATGGCCACGCAGCGATCGCCCGAGGCGCGCATGGAAGCCAAGCTCTCGGCGCTCGTGGCCAAGCACAACCATCGCCGCTGATTCGGTCTCCCGCCCTAGCTTTACCAGCTTGGGTAGCGGTCGGTTGTGGGAGGCCGGTTTACCGGCGGTTCGACGCCTCGACGAAGGCGCCGCAGGCGCCCGGCGGCTGCCGCCCTGGCAGCGCTGCGCGCTGCTTCGCGAGCTAAAGCTCCCTCCCACTGGAGTCCGCGATGACGGGCAGATGGTATTGCCTCTCCTAATCAAGCGGGGCATCATGTGCCTGCTCATCGTTGCCAGGTACCTGTTTCGACAGGTCTGCGGTGGCGGCACGCGGAGCAACGGGCGCGCACCGCCTGGTGCAGAAGGACATATCGAGGAACGGTGTTCGCGGCGTAGGAAAACAGTGTTTTTTTCTTGTTGCGTTCCCGCTAATCCCGGTATAGAGTTCTACCTGCGAGCATTGGACTATAACAAGGCTTCGCTGCGGCCATGCCCGGCCTGGCCTGCCTCCTGGGAAGGAGCGAGGTCGGAAACGGCGGGACGCATGCCCGGCAAGCCGGCTGCACTCGAAGAAGTGCAACACGATCGAAACAGTAAGCTAGTCAAAAGCAAAAGGAACCATCGCGATGAAAAAGACACTGTTAGCGACTGCCATTGCCGGCGCCATGGCTGCCTCCGGCGCTCAGGCCGCCACCGTCTACAACCAGGAAGGTACCAAGCTGGATCTGTACGGCAACATCCAGCTCACCTACTACAGCGTTGATAACGGCGACGAGTCCGTCGACGAGCTGGCCGATAACGGCTCCACCTTCGGCTTCGCCGCCGAGCACGTCATCTCCGAGACCCTGACCGGCTACATGAAGCTGGAATTCGACGACTTCAAGGCCGATGAGATGAAGGTCGCAGGTCGTGATGCTGGTGACCAGGCTTATGTCGGTCTGAAGGGCAACTTCGGTGACGGTCGCCTCGGCTCCTACGATTCCCTGATCGACGACTGGGTTCAGGATCCGATCACCAATAACGAGTTCTTTGACGTCAGCGACTCCAACAGCCGCATTGGCGGGATCAACGAAACCGACAAGTTCACCTACACTTCGCCCTCTCTGGGTGGCTTCCAGTTTGCCCTGGGTACCCAGTACAAGGGTGAGGCAGAAGGCGAGAACGTTTCCGACTCCGGTAACGCTTCCTTCTTCGGTGGTTTGAAGTACGCCGTTGGCGCCTTCTCCGTTGCCGCGGTCTACGACAACCTGGATAACTATGCAGAAGCCTTCGGTCCTGCCACTGGTGGTAATGCGGCTACTCCTTCCGAGGGCGATTTCGGTGATCAGTACGGCGTGACCGCGCAGTACACCATGGGTGCCCTGCGCCTGGCGGCCAAGGCCGAGAAGTTCGACTCCGACTTCGACGACGACGATGCCGAGTTCTACGCTCTGGGTGCTCGTTACGGCTACGGCCTGGGCGATGTCTACGGCGCCTACCAGCGCGTCGATGACGAGCGTGAAACAGATGAGCGTGACGAGGTCATCGCTGGCGCTACCTACAACCTCTCCGACGCCATGTACACCTGGGTCGAGGCCGCTTTCCGCGACCAAGAGGACGATGTGGGCGACGGCGCCGCCGTGGGTGTGACCTACCTGTTCTAATCCCCACGGCAGGGTTATCCTGCTTGAAGGTGGGAACAACGAAAGCCGATCCTACGGGGTCGGCTTTTTCATTATGCCGATGCGAGGTCCTATGAAACCGTCTAGTGTGACCGGCGCGCTGCTAGTGCTTGGCCTGGCGCTGGCCGAGGCCGGCGTCGCCGACAGCGCGATGGAAGAGCGCTTTCGTCAGGAGGGGCGCCAGCTCGACCTGACCGGCTTCCTGCAGTCGGAGAACGATGCCCGCAGCCGCAGCTTTCTCTACGGTGCCCCCCATGAGCACGACTTTACCGTCAAGCAGGCCGGCACCTACCTGTTCGAGAGCCATGTGCCGGGTGGGTTCAGCAACGACTACCGCGTGGCGGCGGAGCTGCTGGACGACCAGGGCCGGGTGATTGCCCGTGGCGAGGCGCTGGGGCAGAGCGGCGGCCTGGCGCTGCGCCAGCGCCTGCAGCCGGGCGACTACGTGCTACGGGTGGAAGGCCACAAGTTTGGTACCCGTGCCCGCTCGGGCAGCAACTTCTATATCACCGTGTCGGGGCTGGATGCCGAGGGGCGCCGCCGGGAAGGGGGCGTCAGCACAGGCCAGGGGCTGGTGTTCACCGGCAGCGATCGCGAAGCAAGCCGTAGCGTCTTCGTACGTAACCGCAGCGCGGTCGCCACCATCGCGGCTCCGGAGGCGGATGCGCCGAGTGATGCCCAGGGCACCGGCGCCCCCCCCGCGCCCAAGCCGTCGGGTTCGGATCGGTCGGCTGCTGCCGAAAAGGCCGCACCGTCGAGCGCCGAGTCTTCGGCGGCAGCCGCTGAGCCACAAGTTGAGCCGACTGCTGCCCGCGAAGCGCCCCGACGCTTCGCGGAGATCGTCACCGATGTGAAGATCCGCGCCCGCGGCGAGGTGCTGACCTTCGACGTGGCGGAAGCCGGCACCATCGCCATCACCACCGCCACCTATCCGCCGGGGCATGAAGACACCTACCGCATTGCGTTGGAGGTGGTGGACGAGAGCGGACGCGTGGTGGCCGAAGGCGCCGGTGAGGGCTTCGACGGCGACGTCGACCTGCGCACCGAGCTGTCTCCCGGTCGCTACCGCATTCGCGTGCAGGGCCAGAAGTTCGGCTCTGCCCATAGCGGCGTCAACAACTACGAGCTGAAAGTCCAGCAGCTGGATCGCCACTGAACCACAATGGTCTTTGCCGGAACGAACCGCCCCGACGCAATGTGTCGGGGCGTTTTGCAATAACGGCGGCCGAACCGGCGTTCCCGGACGATGCTTTCAGGATTCCTGATCGTCGAGCATCATCCGGATCAGCTTCTCGAGCTCTTCCACCTTCGCCTCGAGGGCGGCCACCTTGTCGCTCTCGGCCTGTTCGACGTACTGATTGTTGATCTTCTGCATGTGTTCTTCCACGGCGTGGGAGTCCATAGCCATGGCGGAGCCGGCCATCAGCAGGCTGGCAAGCAGGCCGGCGGTCAGGGGCTTGAGTTTCATGGTGCACCTCGTTGCGTGTCTGGGATGCCGAAGCAAGACCTGGCGTCAGGTCTTGGGGTTTTGTGTCCGCCGCTCGGCATGGCTTACACGCGATCACCGGACTTGCGCGTCGGATGGCCACGAAAAAGCCCCGGCCAGCCGGCCGGGGCAGAAGGATCGAAAACAGTTGCTTGTACTACTGTAAGGTCGCGATGCGGCGGGGCGCCGAGCCCTGCCACAGGGGTGGCTTAGAAGCTGTACATCACCATGCCCTGGATGCGGACCGCGTCGCCGTCATCGCCGCCCTTGGTCTCGCGGCTCGCCCAACTGGTCTCGATGCCGTAACTGATGCGCTCGGCCGGCGACCAGATGTAGTTCAGATGCACGGTCTCGAAGGTGTCGTTGGCACCATCACCGAAGAACGCCTCATCGTCGAGATCCACGGTGGAGATGCTGTAGGCAGCGTTGATGGCTCCCGGGCCGGCCTTGAGGCTGGCCCCAACGGTGCCGCCAGTGCCCTCGATGCTTTCCAGGCTGCCGTTGGCATCCACGTAGGCCGGAGAGCTCTGCGGGCTGACATACAGATAGCCGCCCATGCCGTCACCGTGAGTGACGCCGGCGCGCAGGGTCAGCGCCTCGGTCACGTCCATGGCCGCCTCCAAGGCGATACCCCAGCCGGTGGTGGAGTCATCATCCACGGTCGCATTGGGGTTGCCGTCGGCATCAAACTCGAGGTAGCGCAGCACGCCGGAGGCGGAGTACTTGAAGGGGCCGGAAGTGTCGGTATAGCGAACGATCAGGTCGGGCAGGCCGCTCTTGGCTTCATCGCCCGAGAGCTGTACGGCGCTTTGCGCGGTGGTTTCAGAACCGCCGAGGGTGTCCGGATCCTCGATGGAGATGGCAAAGTTGCCGGCGGTGTAGCGCAGCTGGGGCTGGCGCGCCTGACTGGCGGTGCCGTGAGTACCGGTGAAGTCGATGACCGGGGTGCCGGCGACGAAACCATAGAGGTTGGTCCAGGTCTGGCCGGCCAGGATGCCGTTCCAGGAACCATAGGCGTGACGCAGGCGGAAGGAGCCGCCCCCGCTGCCGTAGAAGTCGCCCTCGATCTTGGTCTGGAGTGTACTGCCCGCGATCGGGGTGGATGTGCCGAAACCGATCCGGCTCTGGTAGGCGTGCATGTCGAAGTGGCCATCCTGGCCGTCCTCGCCATCCAGGCGGATGTTGCCATGGCCGATGGAATTGCCCAAGTCGGCATCCACATCGTAGATCATGTCCAGTTTGGCATAGCCATAGACGCTGGCCGTGGTGTTGCCCACCTCGAAATCGTAAGCGTTCGAGGCGCTGGCCACGGCCAGGGCGAGGGCGCTGGCAGAGAAGATGGCAGTCTTCTTGACGTTGTTGTACATGCTCACAGGCGTGTTCCTTTGTGCGTTGTGCCGCTGGACGGCACTGCTTGTTATGGGTTTTCAGTTGACGTAAAAGTCAATGAAGAGCGGCTGTTTTGCCTTTCCTTACGTTTACGTCAAGATCGACGATATCCTCCGAGAGCGTTGATGACAATTTCGTGTCCGGCGTTTCATACCAAAGTTTGAGACCTGATGTCGTAGTCTGATGGAACTTTCCGGCTAGCCATGCGCCTCGTTACCTTGATGCCGGTCAAGCCCTTGTGCCGCGAACCGACGTAGGCTACTGGCATCCGTGTTGCCTGCTTGCCGTGAGGAAGGGGAGGTGCCTGTCGCCGTCAGGGAGAAGAGCATGAAACCGGCCGTCGGCCGGCGCCGGTCGACCAGCGAGACGCGCTGCGAGCGCTGCACCCTGCAGTCGCTCTGCCTGCCGTTGGGGCTGGAAGTGGAGGCACTGGCCTCTTTCGATGCGATCATCGAGCACCCGCGTCCGCTCAAGCGCGGCCAGGCATTGATGCGCCAGGGCGAGCGCTTCGAGAGCCTCTACGTGGTGCGCTCCGGCAGTCTCAAGCAGTTGCTGGCGCAGCCGGGCCAGCGCGACCAGGTGACCCACTTCCACCTGCCCGGCGAAGTGGTGGGGCTCGACGGCATCGCCGAGTCGCGCTGCTACGGCAGCGTGGTTGCGCTGGAGTCGACCTTCGTCTGCGAGCTGCCGTTCCATCGTCTCGACGAACTCGCCGAGCAGGTGCCGGAGCTGCGCAGCGAGCTCTACCGCTGCATGAGCCGTGAGCTGCGCAACGACCAGCGCATGATGTGCCTGCTCTCCGGGCGTACCGCCGACCAGCGCCTGGCGAGCTTCGTGCTGGGACTCTCCGAGCGCTTCCGCGCGCGCGGCTGCTCGCCCAACTGCTTCCACCTCTCCATGTCGCGGTCGGACATCGGCAGCTACCTCGGCCTGGCGTTGGAGACCGTGAGCCGAGTGATCGCCCGTTTCCAGGAACAGGGGGTGCTTTGCGTGAAGGGGCGCGAGCTGTGCATCCACGACCAGGCGGCGCTGGTGGCGCTGGCGGAGGAGGGAGTGGGGCGCCACTCGGGCTCTTGAGGCCGCACCGGTTGACGGCGGCACTGGGCATCGGCGGGAAAGGGCTAATTGCGCTTTTCTATATTGTCAATAGCTGATGAGCAGCTTCAGCGGAACGCGCAAACGTGCCAAGATGCGGCTTATTACGTTGAAAACGGGTGGATGTCGTTGCCGGACTGGTTGTTCTCCACGTTGCGCTCCCGACTGCTGTTGGGTATCAGCCTGGGCTGGTTGGTACTGGTCGCGGCGCTGCTGGGATACAGCCACCTCAAGGGCGGTACCCTGGCGCAGCGCGAGAACCGGATCCACCTCGAGTACGAGGCGCAGCTGATCGCCGATCAATTGGCACGCGAGATTGCCGATCGACATGCTGTGCTGGCACGCCTGCGCCCGGTCATCGCCATCGACGACCCCGATCTCGAGGCGACACTGCGCGCCCAGGAGCCGTTGCGCGCGCTCTTCGACCGGGTGATGGTCTTCGATGCCGATGGCCAGCCGGTCGCGGAGTGGCCGCCCTTCCCGGAGGGCGGCCCCTACATCGGCGAGCGCGATTACTTCAAGCACGTCCGCGCCTTCAAGCGCCCCTACGTGAGCGAGCCCTACAAGGGCGGCGAGACCGGCATCGACCAGGTGATGGTTATCGAGCCGCTGCTCGACGATGACGGCGAGTTCCTCGGCATCCTGGGCGGCAATACCAGCCTGCGCGACGGCGAGGCCTACCTCAATCTGCGCGGGCGGCGCATCGGTGAGAATGGTTATGTGCTGCTGGCGACCGCCGACGGCCAGATCATCAGCCACCCCGACGAGTCGCGGCTCATGCAGCCGGTGCCCGATGCCGAGGCAGCCCCGCTGCTCGATCTGGCTCGCTACGGCTGGGAGGGCAGCGGCGAGGGGCGGCTGCTCGACGGTGAACCGGGGCTGATGGCGTTCCGCCAGGTCTGGTCGGCGGGCTGGGTGGTTGGTGTCTTCCTGCCGCTCTCCCAGGTTCAGGCACCCGTCCAGCGCTACGCCACCGAGCTGCGCTGGGTGGGCGTCGTCACCGCGGCCCTGATGCTGCCGCTGCTGTGGTGGCTGCTGGGCCTGGGGCTGGCGCCGCTGCACCGTCTGGAGCGTCAGATCGAGCGAATCGGGCGCGGGGATGCCGAGCAGATCCGGCTGAGCACCTCGATGCGCGAACTGGCCCAACTGGCCGGTGCCTTCCATCGCCTGGAGACACAGCGCCGCGAGGCGCTGGCGACGCAGGCGGCGCGCGAGGCCTTCCTGCGTGCGGTGCTGGCCTCGTCTCCGGTGGGCATGTTCCTCGCCGACATGGAGGGACGGCTGACCTACGTGAACCCGGTACTGGTGGAGATCGCTGGTTTCGATCCTTCGCAGCGGCGTCTCCATGACTGGATGCGCCACGTTCACCCCGAGGATCGCCGCGAGCTCGTGCGCTCGTGGCGTGCCACCCTGCGCAGCGGCGAGGATGGGCTGCAGCGGTACCGTTTCCGGCGCGATGACGGAGCGCAGCTGTGGCTGGAGGTGTTGACCAGTCGGGTCGAACTGGGTGAGAGCCCGCTGGGCTACGTGGGGATGGTGCAGGATATCACCGAACGCCAGGCGCGGGAGGTCCGCCAGCGCTGGGAGGCCGAGCACGACCCGCTGACCGGCTGTCTCAACCGCCGCGGTTTCGAGAACCGGCTGGAGCAGGCCTGCACGCGGCAGCGTCGTCGCAGCGACCAGGTACTGTCGCTGATCCTGCTCGATCTCGACCACTTCAAGCCGATCAACGATACTGCCGGGCATGGCGCCGGCGATGAGCTGCTGTGCCTGATCGGCACCCTGCTGCAGGAGACGGTGCGCGAGCGGGATGCCGTGGCCCGGCTCGGTGGCGATGAGTTCGCGCTGCTGCTGCCCGGCTGCCCCCTCGATCAGGCCGGTGAGATCGCCGAGCGGATTCGCGCCGGCATCGAGGCCATCGCGTTCCGCGCCGAAGGACACAGCTTCCGGGTGACCGCCAGCGTCGGCGTGGCCCAGCTGTGCGACGACGACCGTGAAGGCGGGCCCCTGGTCAAGCGCGCCGACCGGGCCAGCTATGCCGCCAAGCGCCAGGGGCGCAACCGGGTGGTGGTACACGGCGAGCCGCGTGAGGCCGTCGTGCGATGAGCTGACCGGCGCAGGGAGAGAATGGCGCCCTCTACAGGATTCGAACCTGTGACCTGCCGCTTAGGAGGCGGCTGCTCTATCCGACTGAGCTAAGAGGGCGGAAGGGAAGCGAGGCGCATTATAAGGAATGCGCCCCTGGAGTAAAACCGCCGGACTTCCCGCGATGCCTGTACCAGCACCCGATGGCGTGTCGGTGTGGGAGGGCGATTTATCGCGCGAAGGCGCCGCAGGCGCCCCTATTCTGGCAGCGCTTCGCGCTGCTTCGCGAGCTGAAGCTCCTTTCCACACTGTGTTGTCCTATGTCGGGTGAACAAGCCGTTGTGGGAGGCCGGCTCCGCCGGGCGAAGGCGCCGCCAGGCGCCCAGCGGTGTTGCCGAGGCTGGTGATCGTCGCTTGATCGCGAGCTGAGGCTTGACGGATGACATAGAATCTCCCTCCCGCGATGCCAGTGCCAACTGTGAAACGTTGTCACACCACCGTAAGGGAGGTCTCGCGGCCACGGCGGTGGCGGGTATACTGGCGCTCGCTTATTCTTTTTCGTTCTTTCCTCGTGCTGGGATGCCTGGATGATCAAACGCCTGTTACCCGTGCTGATTCTCGCCCTTGGCGTGGCGGGCTTTCTGGCGCTGCGCCTGACGCGCCCGGAGCCGGCGCCGGCCGTGCCCGAGGAGCGCAGCTGGCGGGTCGAGACGCTGACGGTCGAGCTGGTCGAGCGGGCGCCGGTGCTGCCGCTGTTCGGCGAGATCGTGGCGCCGGATCGCCTCGAGGTGGTGGCACCGCTGCCGGGGCGCATCGCCGCGCGGCCGGTGCACGACGGCCAGCGGGTGAGCGCCGGGACGCTGCTGGTGGCGCTGGACGAGGCCGACAGCCGCCCGCCGCTGCGCCAGGCCGAGGCCGAGGTGGCGGACCTCGAGGCGCAGATCGACAGCGAGCGCATCCGCCACGCCAACGACCGCGAGGCGCTGGAACGCGAGCGCGAGATCCTCGCCACGGCACAGCGCTCGCTGGAGCGCATCCGCTCGCTGGTGGCGCGTAACCTGGCCTCGCAGACGGAGCTGGACAACGCCCGCGATACCCTGGCCCGGGCACGGCTCGAGGTCACCACCCGGGAGCGCAGCCTCGCCGAGCATCCCGCCCGGCTGAAGAGCCTCGAGGCGCGCCTGGCGCGGGCCGAGGCGGTGCGCGACGCGGCCCAGCGCGACCTGCAGCGCAGCCGCGTCACGGCGCCCTTCGACGGCATCGTCACCGGGGTCGAGGTCGCCCCGGGCGACCAGGTGGGGGCCAACGCGCCGCTGCTCTCGCTCTACCCCGTCGGTGGGCTGGAGCTGCGCGCCCGGGTGCCGCGTCGCTATCAGGAAGAGCTGGCTGACCAGCTGGCGCGTGGCACGCGGATCATCGCGGTGGCCGAAGAGGGCGGGCAGCGCTTCGTCGTCGAGCGCCTGGCCGGGGAGAGCGCGCCCACGGGGACAGAGGCGATCCTCGCGCTCCAGGGCCCGGCCGACGGCCTGCGGCCCGGCAGCCTGGTGCCGGTGCGGCTCGAGCGACCGGCGATAGCCGAGGCGCTGGCGGTGCCGTTCAGTGCCCTGCACGGCAGCGACGTGCTGTACCGCGTCAGCGATGCCTCGCGCCTCGAGCGCTTGAACGTGACACGGCGAGGCGAGGTGCCGGGGCCGGACGGCGCGCGCTGGGCGCTGGTGACTTCGGACGAGCTGAAGGCGGGGGATCGGATCGTCGTCACCCACCTGCCCAATGCCATGTCGGGGCTGCGGGTGGATGTGGCGGGTGCCGTGGCCGGTGGGAACGGGGAGCCCGAGGCGTGAGTCGACGGCGGGGCTTCATCGGCTTCTTCGTCCAGCACCGGGTGGCGGCCAACCTGGTGATGCTGGTCATGCTGCTCGGTGGCGTGCTCGGCCTCACGCGCATGAACATCCAGTTCTTCCCCACCTTCGCCCTCGACGTGGTGAGCGTGCGCGTGCTGTGGAGCGGGGCCTCCGCCGAGGACGTGGAGGCCGGCATCACCAATCCCCTGGAGCAACGGATGCGCAGCCTGTCGGGGCTCAAGCGCATGACCTCCACCTCGGCCCAGGGCGTGTCGAACATCACCCTGGAGTTCACCGAGGGGACCGACCCGATCCTTGCCCTGGATGACGTGCGCCAGCAGGTCGATGATTTCACCAACCTGCCGGCCGATGCCGAGACGCCGCAGGTCTCGCGGCTGGTGCGCTACGAGCCGGTGGCGCGGCTGCTGGTGCACGGGGAGCTGGACGAGCTGGAGCTGCGCCACCTGGTGCGCCGCTTCGAGGACGAGCTGCTCGACCGCGGCATCGACCGGGTGGAGATCAGCGGCCTGCCGGAGCAGCAGATCAGCATCGAGGTGCCGACGGAGCGGCTCCAGGCGCTGTCGCTGTCGCTCGATGAGATCGCCGCGCGCATCGAGGGCATGTCGCGCGACCTGCCCGCCGGGCTGCTCGGCCAGCAGGACAGCGCCCGTGAGCTGCGCTCGCTCGAGGAGCGCCGCGACCCGGTGGCATTCGAGAACCTGCCGATCCTCTCCAGTGATCGCCTCACGTTGCGCCTGGGCGACATCGCGGTGATCCACCAGGAGGCGCGCGAGGGGGCGGTCACCCTGCGCCGCGGGGGGCAGCCGGCCGTCGAGCTGTTGCTGCAGCGCGCCGAGGATGGCAACTCGCTCGAAGCGGCGCGTCGCTTCGACGCCTGGCTGGCCGAGACGCGCCCGACCCTGCCGCCGAGCGTGACGCTCACGGTGCACGACGAGTCGTGGCAGCTGATCGCCGATCGCATTTCGCTGCTGATCAACAACGGGGCGGGCGGCCTGCTGCTGGTAGTTACGCTGCTCTACTTCTTCCTGCCCGGCCGCGTGGCGCTGTGGGTGGCGGTGGGCATCCCCACGGCCTTCATGGCCTCGCTGGGTGTGTTCTGGCTCATCGGCGGCTCCATCAACATGCTGTCGCTCTTCGCCCTGATCATGGCGCTGGGGGTGATCGTCGACGATGCCATCGTGGTGGGCGAGGACGCCGATGCCCACCACCGCCTGGGCGAGGCGCCGCGCAATGCCTCGGCGGGAGCGGCGCGGCGCATGCTGTGGCCGGTGGTGGCCTCGTCGCTGACCACCGTGGCGGCCTTCATGCCGCTGCTGATGGTGGGCGGGGTGATCGGCAACATCCTCGGCGACATCCCGGTCATCATGATCTGCGTGCTGGTGGCCTCGCTGCTGGAATGTTTCGTGGTACTGCCGGCCCACCTGCGCAACGCTTTCGTGCAGCGCCCCGGCGGCGTACGCCCGACGCGCGGCCTGGCGCGCCTGCGCCAAGGCTTCGAGGCGCGCTTCGAGGCATTCCGCGAGGGGCCGTTCCGGCGCTTTTCGGCGCTGGCGCTGCGTCATCGTGCGGCCACCCTGGCCATGGCGGTGGCCGTGTCGCTGGTTACCGCCGGGCTGTTGGCGGGCGGGCGGATCGGCTTCCTGTTCTTCCCCTCGCCCGAGGCGAGCGTGGTATATGCCAATGCCAGCTTCGTCGCCGGCACGCCCCGCGAGCGGGTGGGGCACTTCCTCGAGCACCTGCAGGCAACGCTCGCCGAGACCGACGCGGCGCTCGGTGGCGAGCTGGTGGAGGTCGCCGTGGCCCGCCACGGCGCCACCCTGGAGGGCGGCGCGCCGAGCCGCAGCGCCGACGAGGTGGGCTCGTTGATGATCGAGCTGGTCTCTCCCGACCATCGCGAGGTGCGCAACGCCGACTTCATCCGCGCCTGGCGCGAGCGCATAGAGGTGCCCGCCGGCCTCGAAAACCTCACCATCAACGAGCGTGCCGCGGGCCCGCCGGGCAAGGACGTCAATATCCGCCTGACCGGCGAGGACGCCCTGGCGTTGCGCCAGGCGGCGGATTCGCTGGCCGAGTCGCTGGCGAGCCTGCCCGGCGTGCTCGACACCGAGGACGACATGCCCTGGGGGCGCGAGCAACTGATCTACCGGGTCAACGCCTACGGCGAGGCGCTGGGGCTGACCACCGCCGACCTTGGTCGCCAGCTGCGCACGGCCTTCGACGGCCAGATCGCCCAGATCCACCAGGCCGGCGCCGACGAGATCGAGGTGCGCGTGCAGCTGCCTCGCGAGCAGCGCGAACGCCTGGCGACGCTGTCGAGCCTGGCCGTCACCCTGGACGACGGGCGCCAGGTTCCGCTCGGCCAGGTGATGGCGGTCGACTACCGCCAGGGCTTCGAGGCGCTGCGCCACGCCGACGGCCAGCTGGCGGTGGAGGTCACCGCCGAGCTCGACACCCGGGTGACCAGCGCCGAGCAGGTGCTGGCGAGCCTGGCGGAGCGCGCGCTGCCGGCGCTGGCCCGCGATTACCGCCTGCGCTACAGCTTCGAGGGGCGGGCGGCCGACCAGCGCGAGACGCTCGCCGACATGCGCGTCGGCCTGCTGGTGGGGCTGGGGCTGATGTACGGCGTGCTCGCCTGGGTGTTCGCCTCCTGGAGCCTGCCGCTGATCGTCATGGCGATCATTCCCTTCTCGCTGGTCGGGGCGCTGCTTGGCCACTGGCTGATGGGCCTGGAGCTGACCATCCTGTCGCTGTTCGGCCTCTTCGGGCTCTCCGGCATCGTGGTCAACAACGCCATCATCCTGGTGAGCTTCTATCGGGCGCAGCGCGACCGTGGCCTGGCTGTCGACGCGGCGCTCAACGAGGCCGTGGTGCAGCGGGTGCGGGCGGTGCTGCTCACTAGCCTCACCACCATCGGCGGGCTGTTGCCGCTGCTCTTCGAGACCTCGCTGCAGGCGCAGTTCCTGATCCCCATGGCGGCCTCCATCGCCTTCGGCCTGGCGGGCTCTACTTTCCTGGTGCTGCTGGTGATCCCGGCGCTGCTCTCCTACCTGGAGCACGGTCGTGAGCGGTGGACTGCCTGGCAGCGCCGGCGCGCCGGGATGACGGACACGGGCGCCTGACGGCGCCTTCGCCCGGTGAACCGGCCTCCCACACTGGCTTGTCACCTCCGCGGGCCCTTCCGTGGGAGGGCGATTTATCGCGCGTAGCGCTGCCCCGGGGGGGGGATGGCGCGTTAGAATGCGTGCCATGTCCGCTTCCCACTCTTCGCCCGGTTCACCGCTGTCGCCGGCCGGCGATCGCCATTTCGACGGCCTGGCCGACAAGTTCGCCGACAGCCTCTACGGGGCCTTTCGCGGCGAGCTGCGCCTGGCGCTGCTCGACCGGCTGCTGCCGGAGCTGCTCGAGCTCGACGGTCAGCCGCTGCTCGACGTGGGCGGCGGCCTCGGTCAGCTGGCCGGCTGGTTCGCCGCACGCGGCCACGCCGTGACGCTGCTCGAGCCCTCCGGTGAGATGCTCGCGCGCGCCCGGGAGGCCCTGGCCGGTCGGGAGGTGCGCTTCGTCGAGGCGCCGCTCCAGGCGCTGCCCGAGCGGGCGTTGGGCCCCTGGCCGCTGATCGCCTGCCATGCGGTGCTGGAGTGGCTGGCCGACCCGCGCGCCGCCCTGGCGACGCTCGCAGGGCAGCTGGCGCCGGGCGGGCAGCTCTCGCTGATGGTCTTCAACCGCGATGCGCTGCGCCTCTCCAACGTGGTCAAGGGCAACCTGGAGAAGGCGCTCGCCGACCGCCTCGAAGGGCAGGGGCGGCGCCGGCGGCTGACGCCCATCTCGCCGTTGACCCACGACCAGGTCGCGGCGTGGAGCGCCGAGTGCGGCCTCGAGCTGCGCGCGGTGGCAGGCATCCGCGTCTTCCACGACTACCTGCGTCAGGCGCCGGAGGGCGAGGCCGAGCGCGCGCGGCTGCTCGAGCTCGAATGGCGCTACTGTCGCGCCGAGCCGCACTGGCGACTTGGCCGCTACCTGCTCTACACCCTCGTTCGCCCCGTTTCGTCCCCAGCCCAGGAGCCTCCACGATGAGCGCCGAGACCCCGGTCTGCCAGCTGCTGTCACGCCAGGACGCCGACTACCGCGGCTGGTGGTGGGTCGCGCCACCGCGCGATGCCTGGCTGGAGGGGGGCGAGGGCGTGGCGGTGAGCGCCGATCTCGCCGTGCGCGAGGCATGGCGGGCCCGCGGACGGCCGGCGTGCTCGCCGTTCGACGCGGGGCTGCCCGGAATGCCGCCGGGGGCGGTGCTGTTCTGGCCCAAGAGCCATGCGCTCGGCGAGTGGTGGCTGCTGTGGCTGTGCGCGACCCTGCCGGCCGGCACGCCGCTGGAGCTCGTTGGCGAGAACCAGGGCGGCATCAAGCGGGTGCTCAAGGTGCTGGCGGCACTGGGGCTGGGCTGCCGCAAGGTGGACAGTGCGCGGCGCTGCACGCTCTTCGCCACGCGCCTGGCCACGGTCGACCTCGCGCCGGAGGCCGCCTGGACGACCTTCGACGCCGACCTTGGGGATGGGCGGCTGACCCTGGCCAGCCACCCCGGGGTGTTCGGCCACAACAAGCTCGACGAGGGCACGCAGCTGCTGCTCTCCTGCCTGCCCGAGGCGCTGCCGGGGGGCGAGGAGGCGGGGCGGGGCGATGTTCTCGACCTGGGCTGCGGCGACGGCATCCTGGCCGCCTGGCTGGCCCGTCGCGGCCACGGCGTCACGGCGGTGGACGTCAGTAGCTTCGCCGTGGCCGCGACCCGGCGCACGCTCGCCGCCAACGGCCTGGGCGGCGAGGCGCTCGAGAGCGACGTCTACTCGGCGCTCGGCGGGCGGCGCTTCGCCGCCATCGTCAGCAACCCGCCGTTCCATCAGGAGCGCGCCATCGACTACGGCCCGGCGGCACGGCTGATCGCCGAAGCGCCGGCGCACCTGATGCCGGGTGGCCGGCTCATCCTGGTGGCCAACGCCTTCCTGCCCTATCCGGACCGGCTCGAGCGCGCCTTCGGCGGCTTCGAGATCCTCGCCGACGATCGTCGCTTTCGGGTCTATCGGGCGGTGAAGGACTGATTACTCCTGCGGGTTGCGATAGGCGATTTCGGTGATGATGTAGCTCGTCTCGCCGCCGGGGGCGGCGACGCTCACCTCGTCGTCGAGCGCCTTGCCGAGCAGGGCCTTGGCCAGAGGCGCATCGACGCTGATCCAGCGCTTGGCGGTGTCGGTCTCGTCGTGGCCGACGATGCGGATGCGCGTCTCCTCGCCGTCGTCGTCCTCGAGGGTGACGAAGGCGCCAAAGTAGACCTTGCCGGTGTCCGCGGGCAGCCGGTCGACCACCTGGAGCTCGTCGAGGCGCTTGGTCAGGTAGCGGATGCGCGCGATGACGCGGTTGAGCTCCTTCTTGTTGTAGGTGTAGTCGGCGTTCTCGCTGCGATCGCCGAGGGCGGCCGCTTCGCCCACCTTGGCCGAGAGCGCCGGGCGCTTGACCCGCGACAGGTGGTCGAGGATGCCGCGCAGGCGCGCCGCGCCCTCGGCGGTGATCAGGTTGCTCTTGGGCTCCTGGCGCGGATCCTTGGCGGGGTCGCGCCAGCGCGTCATGTTGCGGCCTTTCATTGCCGTCGGGCCCTCCGCTGACGGTGACTGGGATTGGCTCCATTGTCGCCCCTTGGGAGGACCCAAGGCCAGTGGCTGGCGTATCATTCAAACGTTCGTTACATTTGCTGGGGAGACACAACGACAATACCACCAAGGAGAGCCCCATGATTCGACGCCATGCCCTGGCTGCCACCATCGCCGCCGTGCTGTCACTTTCGGCACCGGCGGTCTCCCTCGCCTGGGAAAGCGAGGTGGCCGACCTGACGCAGCGCTGGGAGCGCATCACCACCGAACGGCCGGAGGACCAGCGTCGTCAGGCGCTGGCGCACCTGGCCGAGGAGGCGGCGGCGCTGGTCGACGAGAACCCCGGGGAGGCCGCGCCGCTCGTCTGGCTGGGCATCATCGAGGCCTCCCATGCCCGGGAGCGCCGCGGCCTGGGGGCGCTGGACAGCGCCAAGAAGGCGCGTGCGGCGCTGGAGAAAGCCGTGAAGCTGGACCCGCAGGGCGGCAACGGCTCCGCCTACGTGACGCTCGGCGCGCTCTATGACCGCGCGCCGGGCTGGCCGCTCGGCTTCGGCGATGCGGAGACCGCCGAGGCGATGTTCCAGCGGGCGCTGGCGATCCGTCCCCAGGGCATCGACGTCAATTTCTACTATGCTGCCTTTCTTGAAGAGGAGGGACGCCGCGAGGCGGCCCGCGAGCACGCCCGGCGCGCCGTAGCGGGGGAGGTGCGCAAGGGCCGCGAGGCCTCCGACGCGGCGCTGCGCGAGCGGGCGCGGGAGCTCTTGTCGCGGCTGTGAATCCGGCCCGGAATCGTGCCGGCGGTTGGCAGCGGGGGCCGCGGCCGGGATAATGGCCGCTATTCGTGCATCGGGAGACCGGCATGGCCGAGACGACCAAGGGAAGCCACCTGCACCCCCTTCAGCCGCCCTTCACGACGGCCGACGTGGAGCTGCTCGAGCGGCGCTGCCTGCACCGGGGCTTCTTCAGCCTCGAGGAGGTGCGCCTGCGCCACCGCCTCTTCGAGGGTGGCTGGAGCGGCGAGGTGGTGCGCGAGGTGCATCGTCGTCATGACGCCGTGGGCGTGTTGCTCTACGATGTGGAGCGCGACGCCGTGGTGCTGGTGGAGCAGATCCGCGCCGGGGCGCTGGACGACCCGGCCTCGCCCTGGAAGCTCGAGGTGGTGGCCGGGTTGGTGAAGCCGGGCGAAAGCCCGGCCGAGGTAGCGCGTCGCGAGGCCCGTGAGGAGGCCGACTGCGCGGTGGGCGAGCTGATCGAGCTGCACACCTACTACCCGAGCCCCGGCGCCTGCAATGAGCGGGTCACCCTGTTCTGCGCCTTGGTCGACAGCGCCGGCCTGGGCGGTGTGCACGGACTCGACGAGGAGCACGAGGACATCCGGGTGCACGTGCTGGGTTTCACCCAGGCCTGGGAACTCCTCCAGGCCGGGCGACTCGACAATGCCATGTCGCTGATCGCTTTCCACTGGCTGGCCGGCGAACGAGCGTCGCTGAGAGCAAGGAGGTAGCGTGGCAAGAAGCGCATACGTCACCGATCTGAAGGGCCTGCAGGGCGAATGCAGCGCCAACTACCTGCGCCTGACGCGGCTGCTGGGCGAACTCACGGCGGGCGAGACGCGGGAACTGGAGCTTGCCGGCCAGCGCGGTCGTTTCGGCACGCTGTGCCTGGCCATCCAGGAGGAGGCGCCTTATACCACCATCGTGCGGGTTACCCAGAACGGCATCCTGGACGCGCTGATCGAGCCGCCACGCATGCGCGTGCACCTCTACCACGACGTGCGCATGGCCGAGGTCACCGATTTCCAGCGCGAGCGCCACTTCGATGGCCGCTACCGCTATCCCAACCTGCGCATGCACCAGCCCGACGAGAAGCTCCAGCTCAACCGCTTTCTCGGCGAATGGCTTTCCCACGGCCTGGCCCATGGCCATGCCGCGGACCTGCCCCAGTTGCCGTGAAGGCAGTGAAGCGTGAAGGCTGTGAAGGAAGTACCGTGAAGCGAGTACCGTGAATGCGCTGCCCTGACCTGACGGGAGGCTGCCCTGATGCGCCTGGTCCAGATCACCGACTGTCACCTCCATGCCGACCCCCAGGCCCGCTCGCGGGCCGGTATTCCGCTGCGCCAGCTCGAGCGGGTGGTGGCGGCGGCCGCGAGTGAGCGCCCCGACCTGGTGCTGGTCACCGGTGACGTCAGCCAGGACGAGACCGCGGCCTCGTATCAGTTGGCCGAGCGCACCCTGTCGCGGCTGGGCTGCCCCTGGTTCTGGATGGCCGGCAATCACGATCAGCCGGCCCTGATGACGGCCGTGCGCGAGATCCAGTCGGAGGTCGACCTCGACGGCTGGCGACTGCTGCTGCTCGATACCCGCGTGAGCGGCCAGCCCCACGGCGAGCTGGGCGAGGCTCGGCTTGCCTCCCTGGCCGAGCGGCTCGAGGCGGACGACCGGCCGACGCTGATCGCCATGCACCACCCTCCGCTGGCCATCGGTTCGGAGTGGCTCGACGCCATCGGCCTGGTGGACGGCGAGGCGCTGTGGCAGACGCTCGCCGCCTATCCCCAGGTTCGGCTGGTCCTGTGCGGCCATATCCACCAGGCCTTTGCCGGCCGGGCGCCGCGTCCCGACGGCGCGGTGGCGGTCTACGGTTGCCCCTCGACGACCGACCAGTTCTTGCCCGGTTCCGCCGAGTTCGCCATCGACGAAGCGTCGCGCCCGGGGTATCGCGTCGTCGAGCTGGGCGGCGACGAGTGGTGCACCTGGGTAGAGCGCGTCGACCTGTGAGGCGCTTGCATATGCCTTGATTGCCTAAAAAGATAGGTAATCATTCTTTCACGTTATTACCGCTGCGTCGTACCCTGTGCCGCATGTTCTCTTTCGCCCATCGACATGCGAGGTACACGGGCCGATGACCAGTCTTCATGCGCCGACGCGACAAGCCGCGACTCGTGAACCGGCCGCCCGGGCCGCCAGTGTCGAACCGGATGCGCTGAGCCCGCTCCGGATGACCCACCTGCAGCAGCTCGAGGCCGAGTCGATCCACATCATCCGCGAGGTGGCCGCGGAGTTCGCCAACCCGGTGATGCTCTACTCCATCGGCAAGGACTCCTCGGTGATGCTGCACCTGGCGCGCAAGGCCTTCTATCCCGGGCCGCCGCCGTTCCCGCTGATGCACGTCAACACCACCTGGAAGTTCCGCGAGATGATCGAGTTCCGCGATCGCATGGCGGCGGAATCGGGCATGGAGCTGATCGAGCACATCAACGAGGAGGGACGCGCCGCCGGCATCAACCCCTTCGACCACGGCTCGAGCGCCTACACCGACGTGATGAAGACCCAGGCGCTCAAGCAGGCGCTCGACAAGTACGGCTTCGATGCCGCCTTCGGCGGGGCGCGCCGCGATGAGGAGGCGAGCCGCGCCAAGGAGCGCGTGTTCTCGTTTCGCGACAAGCACCACCGCTGGGATCCCAAGAACCAGCGCCCGGAGCTGTGGAACCTCTACAACGCCCGGGTGCAGAAGGGCGAGTCGATCCGCGCCTTCCCGCTTTCCAACTGGACCGAGCTGGACATCTGGCAGTACATCCACCTCGAGCAGATTCCCATCGTGCCGCTCTACTACGCCGCCCCGCGTCCGGTGGTGGAGCGCGACGGCATGCTGGTGATGGTCGACGACGAGCGGCTGCCGCTCGAGCCCGGCGAGGTGCCGGAGGAGCGCTGGGTGCGCTTCCGCACGCTGGGCTGCTACCCGCTCACCGGAGCGGTGGAATCGAAGGCGGCCACCCTGCCCGAGATCATCCAGGAAATGCTGCTGACCCGCACCAGCGAGCGCAGCGGGCGAGCGATCGACCACGACCAGGCTGGATCAATGGAGAAGAAGAAGCGCGAGGGGTACTTCTAGCCGCTGGCGAAAACTCGCTGCGCTCGGCCATACGGCGTTGAAAATCGGCTCAAGCTGCTCATTTACTTCAGTAAACTCCGCGCTTTCGCCGATTTTCGCCTTGTCTGGCCATCGCTCGCTGACCTTTCGCTCAGCGTCTTTCATAAGTTATTCAGGGTAGTGACATGGCCCATCAATCAGCACTGATCGCCGACAATATCGAGCAGTACCTGCACGAGCACGAGCAGAAGGACCTGCTGCGCTTCATCACCTGCGGCAGCGTCGACGACGGCAAGTCGACGCTGATCGGGCGGCTGCTGCACGACTCCAAGATGATCTTCGACGACCAGCTGGCGGCGATCACCCAGGCGTCGAAGAAGAGCGGCACCACCGGCGAGGAGGTGGACCTGGCGCTGCTGGTCGACGGCCTGCAGTCGGAGCGCGAGCAGGGCATCACCATCGATGTGGCCTACCGCTTCTTCTCCACCGACAAGCGCAAGTTCATCATCGCCGACACCCCGGGGCACGAGCAGTACACCCGCAACATGGCCACCGGCGCCTCCACGGCGAGCCTGGCGATCATCCTGATCGACGCGCGCTACGGCGTGCAGACGCAGACCCGGCGCCACAGCTTCATCGCCGACCTGCTGGGTATCCAGCACCTGGTGGTGGCGGTCAACAAGATGGACCTGGTCGACTACTCCCAGGCGCGCTTCGACGAGATCGTCGCCGACTATCGCGCCTTCGCCGAGCAGCTCTCGGCCACCGACATCCACTTCGTGCCGATCTCGGCGCTGAAGGGCGACAACGTGGTCAACCCGAGCGCGGCCATGCCCTGGTACGCCGAGGCGCCGCTGCTCTCGTTGCTCGAGACCGTCGAGGTGGCCCGTGACCAGAACCTCGACGACCTGCGCCTGCCGGTGCAGTACGTCAATCGGCCGAACCTCGATTTCCGCGGCTACGCCGGCACCCTGGAGGCGGGCGTGCTGCGCCCCGGGCAGGCGGTCAAGGCGCTGCCCTCCGGCAAGACGTCGACCGTCGAGCGCGTCGTCACCTTCGACGGCGACCTGGAGGCCGCCTGGCCGGGTCAGGCGATCACCGTGACGCTCGCCGACGAGCTCGACATCTCCCGCGGCGACTGGCTGGTGGCGGCGGATGACGAGGTGGCGCTGGCCAGCGCCTTCGAGGCCGACATCGTGTGGATGCACGAGCAGCCGCTGGCCCCGGGCCGGCCGGTGGACATCCGCCTGGCGGGACGCTCGGTGTCGGGGCAGGTGAGCGAGATCCTCCACCAGGTGGATGTCAACACCCTCGAGCGCCACGACGCCGACCAACTGGCGCTCAACGCCATCGCCCGCTGCCGGGTCGAGCTCACCGCCGAGGTGCCGCTCGACCGCTACGAGCGCAGCCCGGGCACCGGCAGCTTCATCGTCATCGATCGCCTCACCAACGTCACGGTGGGCGCGGGGATGATCCGCGACCTCGCCGAGGGCGGTGCCAAGCCGGCGGGCGAGATCGACTGGGCTGGCTTCGAGCTGGAGCTCAACGCCCTGGTGCGCAAGTACTTCCCGCACTGGGAGGCGAAGGACCTGCGCGAGCTGCTGAAGTAACCCGCCATGCCGGCGTCACGGCGGGCCCGGTCGCGTCAGCGGCCGGGCCCGCTGCTTTTTTGCCACCCGTCATCGCATCGGAAACCGGCTCTGGTAGGCTGTGTCCAACCTTGAGACCTTCCCGGAGCCCCGTTCGATGATCGTGCTGCTGATCGCCCTGCTGCTGGCCGTGTTCCTGCTGCCGAATGCCTGGGCGAAGTGGGTGCTCAGGCGCCATGCGCGGGGGCGCGACGACTACCCCGGCACCGGCGCGGAGCTCGCCGACCACCTGGTGCGCCGCCTCGGCCTGGAGGGGGTCGAGGTGGAGCGCAGCGAGCAGGGCGACCACTACGACCCCCAGGCGCGCCGCGTGCGCCTCTCGCCGGAGGTCCACGACGGGCGCTCGCTCACCGCGGTGACAGTGGCCGCCCACGAGGTGGGCCACGCCATCCAGCATCATCAGGGCTATGCGCCGCTGCTCGCCCGCACCCGCCTGGTGGCGGTGGCCCAGCGCGCCGAGAAGATCGGCGCGCTGCTGATGATGGCCGCCCCTTTCCTCTTCATCATTACCCGCCTGCCCGGTGGCCTGGCCCTGGTGGTGGCCGCGGCGGTGATCAGCTTCGGCACCGCGGCGGTGGTGCACCTGGTGACCCTGCCGGTGGAGTTCGACGCCAGCTTCCGGCGCGCCCTGCCGCTGCTCAAGGAGTACGTGCCGCCCTACGACATGCCCGGCGCCCGCCACGTGCTCACTGCCTGCGCCTTCACCTACGTCGCGGCGTCGCTGGCCAGCATCCTCAACCTGGGGCGTTGGCTGGTGATCCTGCGGCGGTAGGACTTACCGCGGACGATTGGCGATGACCACCGCGCGCCGCGGGGCGGGGTAGCCCTCGCGCGTTCTGGTGGGATCTTGCGGGTCGAGGAAGTCGGCCAGCGACTGGAAGGTCATCCAGGAGGTGGTACGCTGCTCGTCGGTCGTCGTCACCGCTTCGTCGACCACCCGCACGTTGGTGAACCCGCAGCGTTCGAGCCACTGGCACAGCGCCTTCGATGACGGCAGGAAGTAGACGTTGGGCATGGCGGCGTAGCGCTCGCCGGGCAGCAGCACGGTCGTCTCGTCGCCCTCCACCACCAGCGTTTCCAGCACCAGTTCGCCGCCCGGGCGCAGCGCCTCCTTGAGCTGGAGCAGGTGCTCGAGCGGCGAGGGGCGATGGTAGAGCACGCCCATGGAGAACACCGTATCGAAGAAGGCGAGCCGTTCCGGCACGTCCTCGATGCCCACCGGCAGGAAGTGAGTGCGCCAGCCGTCGGCGTCGCCGACGAAGTGGCGCAGCGCCTGGAACTGGTAGAAGAAGCGTGGCGAGGGGTCGATCACCAGCACGAAGGCGGCGCCTTTGCCGGCCATGCGCCAGGCGTGGTAGCCGCTGCCGCCGCCCACGTCGAGTACGCGCCGCCCTGAGAGGTCGGCCAGGTGCGGCGCCACCCGCTGCCATTTCCAGTCCGAGCGCCATTCGGTGTCGATGGGAATGCCGGCAAGGCGGT
Organism: Billgrantia azerbaijanica; assembly: GCA_004551485.1. GTDB lineage: Bacteria > Pseudomonadota > Gammaproteobacteria > Pseudomonadales > Halomonadaceae > Halomonas > Halomonas azerbaijanica. The sequence goes on from SBLD01000007.1 coordinate 161,917, forward strand.
ACGGTCCCTTGCGCCACGGCATGAGCTTTCTCAGCAGGTTCTCGCACTGGCGGCGCTGGCTGTCGGTGAGGTCGCACGCCACCGTAACGGTGTCGGCGTCGAGGTGCACGCTGCGCGCGTCGGGCAGCGTCGGCAACTTGGCCACGGCCTTCTCCCAGGCGGGCAGGTCGCCGTAGCGCCGGCGATCAAGCCCGGCGGCGAGCTGCTTGGGCAGCCGTGCCAGCCAGCGGTCGAGCCCCTGGTCGACGAAGGCGTGGAGGAGGTCGCGGTGTCGTGTGTCCATCGTGGCCGGCCTGTAAAAACCCTCGGAAGACGTTGCGGCGTCCGTCGCTCGGCGTCGCCGGGCGGGAGTGTACCCTAGAGCGGCGCAGGATTCAGGCGCCTGCTAGAACGTGCACCAGCCGGTCGCCTCCATCACCCGATACTGCCAGTAATGCCAGCGTGAGGCGTCGGCGTAGGTGACGTAGTCGACGCTGAAGCGCGCCTGCGGGGCGTTGTGCCAGTGGCGCGAGAAGGCGGCGAGGGCGTCGCGGATCGCCGGGTGATCGGCGTCGGCGATCAGTTCCACATCGGCCTCGAGGTTGAGGTCGTCGAGGCTGCGGCGGGTGAAGTTGGCCGAGCCGAGTAGCAGCCGGGAGGGGCGCGAGCCGCCGCTTCTCAGCAGTAGCTTGGCGTGGGCCTGCTCGCCGCGGGTGTCGCTCCAGCGTATGGTGATACCGGCGCACTGCAGCTCCCGGGCGACCGGGCGGTTGGGGAGGCCGTGCAGCGCCAGGCCGAAGGCCTCGTGACTGGGATCGAGGAGCACACGCACCGCCACGCCGCGGCGGTGGGCGGCGCGCAGGGCGGCGATCACCCCGCGGTGGGAGAGGTAGAGCGCCTCGAGGTCGAGGCGCTCCGGGGGCCGGGCGTCATCGATGATGGCGAGCAGGGCATCGCGGATCGCCCCCTCGCCGAGCACGCGCAGGGCAGGAGCCATGGGCGCCGAGGGCGCCGAGGGCGCGGGCGCCGGCGAGGGGGCCGGCAGCGGCAGGCCGCGAAGCCCCGAGAAGGCGGCGATGCCCGCTTCGCTCGCGAGCAGGTCCAGCGCAGCGGGCCCCGAGAAGACGAGCCCCGCTTCGCGATAGGTACTCGCCGTCTCGTCGAGGTTGGCGGAGCTGACCAGCGCTCGCCAGTCGTCGCCGTGATCGACGACGAGCGTCTTGCGGTGGTTGGCGTTGAGGTTGAGCGCGGCCAGGTAGCTGCGCAGCGTCACCCGGCCGGGGCCGAACGGGTTGGGCAGCCAGCCGCGCGGAGCGTTGCCCCACCAGCCGAACAGCAGCCGCCACAGGGCGTTCCAGCTGGGGTTGGGGTCGCGGGTGGCGGTGAGACGGGTGACGACGACGTGGACGCCGGCGGCGCGCAGGGCGTCGAGGTGATGCGCCGCGCGGCCGCCGTAGGCGGTGTTGATAGGGTCGGTGATCACTACGGCCGTCAGCTCGGGGATCTCACGCTTGCGCGCCAGCAGCGCTTCGCAAACCGCCGCCGCGATACGGCGGTGGCAGCCGGCGGGGCAGTCGGCCGGGTCGCTGAACTGGAAGACGTCGAGCACCACCAGGCGACGCGCCTGGGCGAGCAAGGCGAGCATCTCGTCGACGAGATGCTGGCGATAGTGCGGCGCGCCGGCGGCGTCGCGCCAGGTCTCGTCGAGCCGCAGCCGGACGTCGTGCGCCTCACGCCAGGGGCCGCCCTGGCCCACGCCGGCCGGTAGGGGCTTGCGCACGTGCCACCAGGCGATGACGAGGTAGGTGACCAGGGCGAGGCCCAGCAGCGATCCCGCAAGCCCGCTCATGGCAGTTCCTTGACAATAGTGCCCTCGGCTTTCGCCCCCTCGCCGGTATCGTGGCCCCGAGGCCAACGGCCGGGTCAGCGCTTGAAGGCGATCAGCGAGGCGAAGTTGAGGTACTGGAACCAGGTCAGCGAGCGCGAAAAGCCGGCGCGGGTCAGCCGGGCATGGTGAGCGTCGAGGGTGTCGGGCACCAGCACGTTCTCCAGCGCCGTGCGCTTCTGGCTGATCTCCAGTTCACTGTAGCCGTTGGCGCGCTTGAAGTCGTGATAGCGTTCCACGCGCCAGGCGTTGTCGGCCTCGTCGGGATCGACGATCTTCTCGGAGAGCACCAGCACCCCGCCGGGCTCGAGTGCCTCGTACAACGCAGCGATCACTGCGTCGCGCTCCGCGGGGGCGAGGAACTGCAGGGTGAAGTTGAGCAGGATCATCCCGGAGGGGTGGTAGTCGAGGCTGCGGATATCGCCCTCGACGACCTCGAGGGCGTGCTCGGGGCACTCGGCGGCGAGGATCTCGCGGGCCCGGCCGACCATGGCCGGCGAGAGGTCGACGCCGGTGTAGCGGAAGGCCTCCGGCGGCAGCGCCCCGGCCAGCGCCAGGCCGCCGGCGCCCAGCGAACAGCCCAGGTCGTAGACATGGGCGCCGTGGCGCAGGTGGCGGCGTGCGATCAGGCCCAGCATGCCGAGGATCTGGCCGTAGCCCGGCACCGAGCGGCGGATCATGTCGGGAAAGCAGGCCACTACCCGTTCATCGAACGAAAAGCGCGCAATCCGGTCCAGGGGTGTCGAATAGATTGCGTCACGGTAAGATGCTTCACTCATAAGTCGGCCGACCGCTGCAGGATGGCGCTCATTCTAACGCGCCCGGGCCGTCGGCTGCACGACGACGTCACGGAGGAGTCATGAGCCACGCCCCCATCGACCAGAGCGCCGCCTGGCAGGCCCTGGCGGAACACGCCGCCGCCATGCGGGGGACGCACCTTCGCGAACTCTTTGCCGACGCGGATCGCGGGCCGGCCTTCATGCTCCGAGCGGCCGGGCTGACGCTCGACCTCTCCAAGCAGCGCTGGAGCGACGAGACGCTGGCCAGGCTGCTCGAGCTGGCCCGCGAGGCGCGGCTCCCCGAGGCGATCCGCGCACTGCTCACTGGCGAGCGGGTCAACGTCAGCGAGAACCGCCCGGCGCTGCATAGCGCCCTGCGCCTGCCCCCCGACGCCAGCCTGGTGGTGGAGGGGCAGGACCTGGTGCCCGGGGTGCACGCGACGCTGGCGCGCATGGCCGACATGGTGGCGCGCTTTCACGCCGGCCAGTGGCGCGGCGCCACCGGGCGCCCGATCCGCGACGTGGTCAACCTCGGCGTCGGCGGCTCCGACCTGGGCCCGCTGATGGTGACCCACGCCCTGGCCGACTACCGGCCCGCGGACGTCCACCGCGTCGACGTGCACTTCGCGTCCACCATGGACGGCTCCCAGCTCGTCGCCTACCTGAGCCGTTTCAACCCCGAGACCACGCTCTTCGTGATCTCCTCGAAGTCCTTCACCACCATCGACACCCTCTCCAACGCGCGCACGGCACGGGACTGGCTGGTGGCACGCCTCGACGGGCAGGAGGGCGTCGACGAGGCCCTGGTGATGCGCCAGCACTTCATCGGCGTCTCGGCCAAGCCCGAGAAGATGTCCGACTGGGGCATTGCCGAGGCCAACCAGCTCGAGTTCTGGGAGTGGGTCGGCGGGCGCTACTCGCTATGGGGCGGCATCGGCTTGCCCATCGCCCTGGTGGTGGGCATGGCGCACTTCCGTGAGCTGCTCGCCGGGGCGCACGCCATGGACGAGCACTTCGCCACGGCGCCGCTGGCCGAGAACATGCCGGTGCTGCTGGCCCTGGCGGGGATCTGGAACGTCAACTTCCTCGATATCCGCGCCCACTCCATCCTGCCCTACGACGGGCGGCTGGAGTACTTCGCCGCCTACCTCGAGCAGCTCGAGATGGAGTCCAACGGCAAGTCGGCGACCCACGACGGCCGCGAGGTGGGCTACTCCACCTGCCCGGTGCTGTGGGGCCAGCTCGGGCCCAACGCCCAGCACGCCTTCTACCAGTTGCTGCACCAGGGCACCCAGCCGGTGGTGTGCGACTTCATCGCCCCGCTGCGCCGCTACGACGACGTCGAGGACAGCGCGACCCGCGAGCACCTCAAGGCGCAGCACCGCCTGACGCTCGCCAACTGCTTCGCCCAGTCGCGCCTGCTGATGCTCGGCGACGACGCCATCGATGAGGAAGGGCCGCGTCCCGGCCACAAGCGCTACCGCGGCAACCAGCCCTCCACCACGCTGCTGCTCGACCGCCTCACCCCGGCCACCCTCGGTGCCCTGATCGCCCTCTACGAGCACAAGGTGTTCGTGCAGGCGACGATCTGGGACATCAACCCCTTCGACCAGTGGGGCGTGGAGCTCGGCAAGCAGATCGCTGGAGAGACGGAGCGCATCCTGGCCAGCCACGGCGGCCACGAGCGCATGGACGCCTCCACCCGGGCGCTGGTCGAGGCGGTGTGGCAGGCGGAGGCCGCCGGTGACGACTGAGTGGTGGAGAGAACTGGCAATGCATACAGGGTTTTGGGTATGCTGAGTGCGCCGCTGCGCGCCACCCGGGCCAGCGGAGTGCTCTACCTGCACGGTTTCAACAGCGGCGCCGCCTCGCCCAAGGCGGCGCTGATGCGTGCGGCCTGCGGCGCGCTGGGGCTGCCCTGTGCGGCGCCGCAGCTCCCCCACCGGCCGGCAGCGGCGCTGGCGCTGGCCGAGCGGCAGTTGGGGAGGCTGGGGGCGAACCCGCTGCTGGTGGGCAGTTCCATGGGGGGCTTTCTGGTCACCTGCCTGGCCGAACGCCACACCCTGTCGGCGGCACTGGTCAACCCGGCGGTGAATCCCGCCGCGCTGGTGGCCGAGTGGCTCGGCGAGCGTTTCGTCAACGACTACACCGGCGAGCGCTTCACGGTGACGGCGGCACACCGCCGGGAGCTCGCGGCGCTGACCCCGGCGCGGCTGCACCCCGAGCGCTACCTGCTGCTGCTCGGCACCGCCGACGAGACGCTGGATCCGGCCGAGGCCTTCGCGGCCTATCACGGGGCGCGCACCGTGCTGCACCCCGGCGGCGACCACGGCTTCAGCGCCCTGGCCGACTACCTGCCGGCGATCCTCGCCCACGGCGGCCATCGCCTGGCCCCGGGACGAATAACCGCTACCACTCTGGACGACGCATGACGCAATACAGTGCCAGCTCGATCGAGGTGCTCTCCGGCCTGGAGCCGGTGCGCAAGCGCCCCGGCATGTACACCGATACCAGCCGCCCCAACCACCTGGCCCAGGAGGTCATCGACAACAGCGTCGACGAGGCGCTCGCCGGGCACGCGCGGGAGATCACCGTGCGGCTGCGCGAGGACGGCGGCATCGAGGTCACCGACGACGGCCGCGGCATGCCCATCGATATCCACCCGGAGCACAGTGTCTCCGGCATCGAGCTGATCCTCACCCGGCTGCATGCCGGCGGCAAGTTCTCCCAGTCGAGCTACCGCTTCTCCGGCGGCCTGCACGGTGTGGGCGTGTCGGTGGTCAATGCGCTGTCGAGCCGCCTGGAAGTGGAGGTGGTGCGCGACGGCGCTCGCCACGCCATGGCCTTCGAGCACGGCGACAAGGTCGCCGAGCTCGCGGTGGTGGGCAGCGCGCCGAAACGGGCCACCGGCACCCTGGTGCGCTTCTGGCCCGATCCCGGCTACTTCGACAGCCCCCGGCTCGCCATGGGCCGGCTCAAGCACCTGCTGCGCGCCAAGGCGGTGCTCTGCCCGGGGCTCAAGGTGACCCTGGTGGAGGCCGACGGCGCCGAGAGCGTCTGGCAGTACGCCGACGGCCTGCGCGACTACCTGGCCCAGGCCACCGACGGCTTCGAGGTGCTGCCGGCCTCGCCCCTGGTGGGCCACTTCGCCGACGACGAGCAGGCGGTGGACTGGGCGATCCAGTGGCTGCCCGAGGGCGGCGAGCCGCTGCTCGAGAGCTACGTCAACCTGATCCCCACGCCCCAGGGCGGCACCCATGTCAACGGCCTGCGCTCGGGCCTGCTCGAGGCGCTGCGCGAGTTCTGCGAGTACCGCAGCCTCCTGCCGCGCGGCGTCAAGCTCACCGCCGACGATCTCTGGGAGCGGGTCGCCTACGTGCTCTCGGTGAAGATGCTCGATCCCCAGTTCGCCGGTCAGACCAAGGAGCGGCTCTCCTCGCGCGCGGTGGCGGCCTTCGTCTCGGGGGTGGTCAAGGACGCCTTTTCGCTGTGGCTCAACCACCACGTCGACCAGGCCGAGGCGCTGGCCGAGCTGGTCATCAGCGCCGCCCAGCGTCGCCAGAAGAGCGCCAAGCGGGTGGCGCGCAAGAAGGTCACCGCCGGCCCGGCGCTGCCCGGCAAGCTCGCCGACTGCTCCGGCCAGGACCCGGCCCAGAGCGAGCTCTTCCTGGTGGAAGGGGACAGCGCCGGCGGCAGCGCCAAGCAGGCGCGCCACCGCGAGACCCAGGCGATCCTGCCGCTGCGCGGCAAGATATTGAACACCTGGGAGGTGGAGTCCCACGACATCTACGGCTCCCAGGAGGTCCACGACATCGCCGTGGCAATTGGCATGGACCCGGGCAGCGGCGACCTCTCCAAGCTGCGCTACCACAAGATCTGCATCCTCGCCGACGCCGACTCCGACGGTCTGCACATCGCCACCCTGCTGTGCGCGCTCTTCGTGCGCCACTTCCCGGCGCTGGTCGACGCCGGCCATGTCTACGTCGCCATGCCGCCGCTCTACCGCATCGACCTGGGCAAGGAGGTGCACTACGCCCTGGACGAGAGTGAGAAGGCGGCGATCCTGCGCCGCCTCGAGGGCAAGCGCGGGACCCCCAATGTCCAGCGTTTCAAGGGCCTGGGCGAAATGAGCCCGCTGCAGCTGCGCGAGACCACCATGGCGTCCGACACCCGCCGCCTGGTGCAGCTCACCCGCGAGGTCGGCGACGGCACCATGGAGATGATGGACATGCTGCTGGCCAAGAAGCGCGCCTCGGACCGCAAGAGCTGGCTGGAGGACTACGGCAACCTCGCCGATATCGAGGTCTGAACGGGAACCTGCCAGCACTCGATCAGTTTCATAGCGCGTAAAGGGCGTAGGGAATCCGCTGGCGCAAGCGGCGCAGGGGACAGGCCGCAGCGGAGGTCCTTTTCCAGGGATGGGAAAGGTAGCGCCCAGGGACGGGTTTACAGCGCCTCCGCGAAGGCCTGTCCCCGGCCAAGCCGCGATTCAAGGCTAGCAAAGCTGCCCAATGCTTTCGGGCGCAACACGATGAGACAAGAGGTCAATCAATGACCATGGATATCCAGGTGGCGGAGGGCGACGTCGAGCGTCTTTCGCTGCGCGAATACACCGAGAAGGCGTACCTCGACTACTCGATGTACGTCATCCTCGACCGGGCGCTGCCGCACATCGGCGACGGCATGAAGCCGGTGCAGCGGCGCATCGTCTACGCCATGCGCGAGCTCGCGCTCAACGCCAACGCCAAGTACAAGAAGTCGGCGCGCACCGTCGGCGACGTGCTCGGCAAGTTCCATCCCCACGGCGACAGCGCCTGCTACGAGGCGATGGTGCTGATGGCCCAGCCCTTCAGCTACCGCTACCCGCTGGTCGACGGCCAGGGCAACTGGGGCAGCCCCGACGACCCCAAGTCGTTCGCCGCCATGCGCTACACCGAGGCGCGGCTGTCGAAGTTCGCCGAGATACTGCTCAGCGAACTCGGCCAGGGCACCGTCGACTGGACGCCCAACTTCGACGGCACCATGAACGAGCCGGTGGTGCTGCCGGCACGCCTGCCCCACGTGCTGCTCAACGGCGGCACCGGCATCGCCGTGGGCATGGCCACCGATATCCCGCCGCACAACGTGGTCGAGGTGGTCGACGCCACCTGCCACCTGCTGCGCCACCCGGAAGCGACCACCGCGGATCTCGTCGAGCACCTGCCGGCGCCTGACTTCCCCTCCGCGGCGGAGATCATCACCCCGCGCGCGGAGCTCCGCAAGGTCTACGAGAGCGGGCGCGGCTCGGTGAAGCTGCGCGCCCGTTACGTGCGCGAGGAGGGCAACGTGGTGATCACCGCACTGCCCTACCAGGTGAGCGGGGCCAAGGTGCTCGAGCAGATCGCCGCCCAGATGCAGGCCAAGAAGCTGCCCATGGTGGCCGACCTGCGCGACGAGTCGACCCACGAGGATCCCACCCGGCTGGTGATCGAGCCGCGCTCCAACCGCGTCGACGTTGAGGCGATGATGGCGCACCTCTTCGCCACCACCGATCTCGAGAAGAACATCCGCGTCAACCTCAACGTCATCGGCCTGGATGGCCGGCCGCGGGTGATGCCGCTGCCCGAACTGCTCGGCGAGTGGCTCACCTTCCGCCGCACCACGGTGCGCCGCCGCCTGGAGCACCGCCTGGGCAAGGTCGAGGACCGCCTGCACATCCTCGAGGGCCTGCTCGTCGCCTACCTCAACATCGACGAGGTGATCCGCATCATCCGCGAGGAGGACGAGCCCAAGGCCGCACTGATGGCTGCCTTCGGCCTCTCCGACCGCCAGGCCGAGGCGATCCTCGAGCTGCGCCTGCGCCACCTCGCCAAGCTCGAAGAGATGAAGATCCGCGGCGAGCAGGACGCCCTGGAGGCCGAGCGCAAGCGGCTGAAGGCGCTGCTCGGCAGCGAGGCCAAGCTCACCGACCTGATCGAGAAGGAGCTGCGCGCCGCGGCCGAGGAGCACGGCGACGCGCGCCGTGCGCCGCTGGTCGAGCGCGAGGAGGCGCGCGCGCTCTCCGAGGTGGAACTGCTCGGCGCCGACCCCATCACCGTGGTGCTCTCCGAGAAGGGCTGGATCCGCGCCGCCAAGGGGCACGACATCGATCCCTCGGGTCTCTCCTACAAGGCCGGCGACCGTTTCCATCTCGCCGCCCGCGGCAAGACCAACCAGCCGCTGGTGCTGCTCGACGACACCGGGCGCGCCTACACGCTCGCCGCCCACAACCTGCCCAGCGCGCGCAGCCAGGGCGAGCCGGTCACCGGACGCGCTAACGTGGTGGCCGGCGCCCACATGGCCGGACTGATGCTGGCGCCGCCGGCGACGCGCTACCTGCTTGCCAGTGACGGCGGCTACGGCTTCGTGGCCCCGCTCAAGGCGCTGGTCGGCAAGAACAAGTCGGGCAAGGCGGTGCTCAGCGTGCCCAAGGGCTGCAACGTGCTGCCGCCGCGCGCGGTGCCGGCAGGGGAGGGCGTCAGCGTGGCGGCGGTCTCCAACGAGGGGCGGCTGCTGGTCTTTGCGCTCGAGCAACTGCCGGAGATGGCCAAGGGCAAGGGCAACAAGATGATCGATATTCCCGGCTCCCGGGCGGCGCGGCGCGAGGAGTTCGTGCGCGACCTGGTGGTGCTGCCGGCGGGGGCGGCGCTGGTGGTGCGCGCCGGCAAGCGTCATTTGACCCTCAAGGCCGACGATCTGGACTACTATCGCGGCGAGCGCGGCCGACGCGGCAGCAAGCTGCCCCGTGGCCTGCAGAAGGTGGATAGACTCGAGGTGGATACCTGACCTGCGTCGCCCCATTTCGTGGGGACAGTGCGAAGAGTCTCAATGCGTCGCTGGGAGGCAGTGTTGTGGGAGGCCGGCTCCGCCGGGCGAAGGGAGCCGCAGGCTCCCCCATACCCTTGGCAGCGCTGCGCGCTGCTTCGTCGAGGCGTCGAACCGGAGCTGAAGCTCCCACTTCTCCAAAGGCATTCCATGCTTGAGAAGGATACGAAAATACCATGACAAGACGACTGCTGATTCGCGCCACCGGCGCGGCACGACCCGGCCAGCTGGCCGGGCTGGGACAGGCCCTGGCGCGCAGTGGCGCCCGGCTGCTCGACATCAACCAGAGCGTGACCTTCGGCATGGTGTCGCTGGAGGCGCTGGTGGGGCTCGACCACGACAGCGACCTGGAGGCCGCGCTGTCGGCGGCGGGGGACGAGCTGGGGCTCGACGTCCAGGCCATCCAGGTGAGCGCCGAGGAGTACCAGCGTTGGAGCGTGCAGGCGAGCCAGCCGCGGCTGATCCTCACCCTGCTGGCGCCGCACCTGCCGGCGGGGATCCTCGCCGAGGTTGGCGCGCTCACCGCCGGGCACGGACTCACCGTGGAGCTGATCCACCGCCTCTCCGGGCGCGAGCCGCTGGATGGCGGCGTGGCGCAGGAGAGCGCGCACGAGCGCGGCGCCTGCGTGGAGTGCTGGCTGCGCGGCGAGGAGGTCGACCTCGACGCCCTGCGCGAGAAGGCGCTGGCGCTCGGCGCCATGCACGGCGTCGACATCGCCATCCAGGAGGATTCCATCTGGCGCCGCCACCGCCGGCTGGTCTGCTTCGACATGGACTCCACCCTGATCCAGACCGAGGTGATCGACGAACTGGCGCGCCGCCACGGCGTCGGCGACGAGGTGGCCGCGGTCACCGAGCGCGCCATGCGCGGCGAGCTCGACTTCCAGCAGAGCTTCCGCGAGCGCATGAGCAAGCTTCGCGGTCTCGACGAGTCGGTCCTGGCCGAAATTGCCGAGACCCTGCCGCTGATGGACGGCGTCGAGCGGCTGATGTACCACCTCAAGCGGCTGGGCTACCGCACCGCGATCCTCTCCGGCGGCTTCACCTACTTCGCCCGCCACCTGCAGGAGAGGCTCGGTTTCGACGAGATCCACGCCAACGAACTGGTCATCGAGAACGGCAAGGTGACCGGCGAGGTCGCCGAACCGATCCTCGACGCCGACCGCAAGGCACACCTGCTGCATGAGATCGCCGCCCGCGAGGGGCTCGCCATGGAGCAGACCATCGCTGTGGGCGACGGGGCCAATGACCTCAAGATGCTCGCCGCCGCCGGGCTCGGCATCGCCTTTCGGGCCAAGCCGCTGGTGCGCAGCCAGGCGCGCCAGTCGATCTCGACGCTGGGCCTCGATGCCGTGCTCTACCTGATGGGCTATCGCGAGGGGGACCTGGAGGAGGGGGCGTAACCACGCTGGCACCGCTTCGCCATCTGGCGTACCTTCGGGGAATCCCACCCGCCCCGGAGGTCGCCATGACCCAAGCGCGCTTTACCCCTGAACGCCTCGACGAGCTCAACCTGCTTTGCCTGTTCAACCTCGACACCACCCAGGAGGGTCTCAAGGTCCACGCCGGCAGCGCGGCTCCCGAGGCCGTGGCCGCCGCCGCGCGGCTGCACGCCAAGGGCCTGCTGACCCAGGCCGACGGCGGCTACCTCACCTCGCTGGGCCTCGACGCGGCCCGCCATGCCCAGGACCTGCTGGGAATCCTCACCGCCGGTGAGCTCACCACCTGAGACTCGCCGCCGGGGGCGCGTGGGACATGACCTGGATCATGTCGCAGTGGCGTCGGCGGCGAGGGCAATTCTTGACTCCGGGTCTTGATGTTGCGGTATCTGACGAATCGGGCAGTGTTTCTTGTCGACTTGCGGCAATATGACGCGAATTTGCGTGGAAAGGATGGCTGGGGCATGATCATTTCTCCCTACAACGCAGGAGACACGTCATGTCCATCCATCAGAGCGCTCTCGATTTCGCTTGTGAGGTCCTCAGCCACTGGAATGAGCACGCCCTCGCCCAGCGCGCCGCGCAGGATGCCATTGCGGCCTTCATCGGTTGACGTTCCCGAGGCCTGCTGACAGGGACGGTTGTCCCTCGGCGTCACCGCGGCATGGAACGCCCCTCCTGGCCAGGGTTGGCCATTTTCTCCTCTCTCTTCAGCCATCGCTGTCTCATCGCTCCTCCCGCTGAGCGTATCCCGACTCTCCTGACAGCCCATCGCTGGTCCTGTCCTGGCCCCGAGCCTTCGAGCGTGTGCCACCCTTGTCCACCGCTACCCGGGTGATGGTGTGCTGTCCGCGCATGGTACTATCGCACCACTTCCGGAGCCGGTCGGCCGTTGCCGTCGCCCGACGCCCCTGGATTTCGCAAGCTGTGAGACCCGAGACCCCATGAGCACTGCCTTCATCACCTGGCGCGAGCGCTTCGAGCGGCTGCGAGCGAATTAGGCATCTATTATATATAAAACAAACACTTAGCCATTTTTATTGTACGCAGCACAATAGGTAGCCTCTGTGTTATTTCAATCGCTTGCAGGGTATTTGTACGCCGTTTTATCGATATGCTTTCTCAATAGCAGCCTGCAGAGCTTCCTCTAGTGTTAACAAAGTATAATCTCCTTCATAAGTTTTTCTTATTTCTTCAGCTAAAAGGTGATGACAAGTTATCCGCATAGATTTAAAAGATCGGTTAAATACGCCGGGAAAATATTTATTGGCGTTAATCACGTATTGTATTTCTTGTAATGAGGAAATGTATCTGGAAATGTACTCTGCTACTTCTGTGCATTTTATTTTCTTGCCAATATTTTTTAATATCTCGGCGTCGTCCCTGACCTCGTGTAGGTTCAAAGAGGGCATTTCCTGAGAAAAAAATTTTTCGTAATCAGAGAGTGAGGCTAGATGTCTACCTGTATTTTCTATGGGGGCAAGGTGCTGATGGAGTGTGGTTAGTTTGCTTTTTAGTTTTGCTGCGGTCTCGGCGTACTGCAACTTGTTTTGCCCTTTAATTGATTTTTTGTGTAAGTAAAGTGCCCATGCGGCAACGATTAAAGCGATTAGAGTAGAAGCATCAGCGGCTACTCCTACCCAGTCTATCCAATCTGGTTTGTCCGCTGCCATGTCAAAAGTTATCAGCATTTTTTACCCTGTTGCGGTGGCCATATCAGGATAATACAAGTTTATGGCTTGAAAGGGGTAGGCTGAGTTACAAGCTAGAGGGGTCCACCTCCGGCAGGCTCAGGTCGTACACGTCGAGCATCCGCTCGCTACGGTGGCCGCTGGCTTCCTGCTTGTCGTGGCGGGTGCCATGGGTGTCGGTGATGCCGCGGCGCTTTAGGTCGTGCAGGCCGAACTTCTCTTCCTGGGTGATCACGCCGGCGTCGACGGCGGCGGCCATCATGCGGAACCATGCGCTGTCGAGGCCGTGGCGGGTGAGGGCGTCACCGCCGGTGCCGATGAACAGTGGCCGGCGGGCGGGGTCGAGGGGCACGGCGCGGCCTTTCTTCGCCCAGCGGGCGTTGCGGGTGGCGATGGCGGCGTCCCAGGCGTGGCGCAGTCGCTCGTTCCAGCGCACCAGGTTGTCGCGGGAGCCCTTGCGACGGTTGGTGCGGATGCCGGCGGGGGTGGCGTTGGCGTCGGTGAGAGTGAGCACCTCGATGGCGCGCAGGCGGCAGAGATAGGCGATCTCGATCAGCGCCCACATGTAGGGGGCCACGGCGCCCTTGGCGGTGGTGGTGCCCTGGCTGCGCTCATGGCAGAACTGGGTGACGCGGGTGAGCACATGGCGCTCGGGCAGTCGTCGGCGCTGGCGTTCCTGGGCGGCTTCGATCGTCCAGGCGGGATTGCTCGAGCAGTGGCCGCGATTGATGCCCCAGCGGTAGATCCGCCGCAGGTAGGCAGCGACGTGGTTGGCCTTGGCCGGGGTGCCATCGCGGGCGAGGCGATCCACCAGGCGTTGGACAATGGCCGGAGTGATGCGGTGCCGGTCCAGGTCGATGAAGGCGGGCCCGGCCTTGGTCTTGGTGCGCTCGAGCACCTTGCAGGAATAGCGGTAGCTGTCTTGCGTCTTCTTGGCGAGCCGAGTGAACTGGTCGCTGGCGTGGAACTGCTCGGCGAGCCAGCGCAGGGTATGGCGGTCGCTGCGCTGGCGATCCTGCATGATCTGGTGCAGCTCCGCCAGCGTAGCCCTGGCCGTGGCGATGTTCTTGCGGCGCCGGCGGTCGCCGTCCTGGTAGAGGGTGTACCAGTTCCCCCGGCCACGGTGGTCGTAATAGACGCCGTCCGGCAGTTTGGCCTGGTCGATGTGGGCCGGGATGTGGGGGTTGTGGCCGCGCCGGCGGCCACGCTTGACGGGTGGTGGGCTCATAGGATGTCGGGCGAGTAGCTGTCGTCGTTCTGCGCCTGGGTCGTGAGCCCGCCAGCCTGGTTGATCAGGTCAATAGTCGTCCAGGGGCCGAGCCGGCCGCGAAATACTTTCACGCCCTGCTCGACCAGGCAGCGTTCGATGTCCGCCGGGCGCTGGTAGCCGGTGATGGCGCGCAGATCTTCGCAGCATAGTACGTTGGGGCTACTCATGGCGTGGCGACTCCGTGTCGGTAATGCCAGCGGGCTCCTCGGTGCTGTGCACCAGGCGCAGCTTGGGGCGTGCCGGCGGTGCCTCCGTGCCCAGCACGTCCTTGAGCAGGCCGTGGGCTTCGCTGAGTGAGGTGGCCAGCGATTCAGTCAGCTCGCACAGCAGGTCGATGGCCTTGTCCTTGTTGGCGTAGAGCATCGGGTCGCCGCAGTTGATGCAGCGGTTGTGCGCGTCGAGGTCGCCGGCGTAGGTGGGCCAGCAGCGGGGGCAGTAGGGCCAGATGAAGTCGCTCAAGCGGCACCTCCAACGGTTTGCAGGGTTGCCACCTGGTGATCGTTGGCGGCGGCGATGGCGGCCATGGGCAGCGGGCTGACGCTGTTGCCGCACATGCGGGTCTGCGCGGTCACCGTGAAGCGGCGGCCGTCGTGGCCGTGGTCGATGATGTAGCTGTCGGGGAATCCCTGGGCGCGATAGAGCTCGCGGGGTTTGAGCATGCGCAGGCCAATGTCGACGATCACGTGGGGCACGCCGCGAATCAGCACCGTGACCAGGGCCAGACGGTCGCGGGTGGTCAGGGTGTCCATGGGCTCGCGCAGATCGCGCGGGCCGCCCTTGCCGTAGTAGCTGATCAGGAACGCTGCCACGCGCAGGGCGCCGGCCTGTGTCTCGGGTGCCAGGCGGCACTCGACCAGGGCGGTGACCAACTGCTGCTGGCTGCCACGGGCAGAGACAGTGCTGAGCGGCTCGCGGAGGTCGCGGCCTGGGGATTCGTTGAAGCCGCCGTTCATCTGCGCCATGTAGGCCGTGGCCACGGCATAGCTGCCGCCCCGCGGCCAGGCGGTGATGGTTCGCAGCGGCTCGTCGATCGCGTGCACGGCGTCGCCGGTGCCGCCGTAGTTGGCGATGGGCACGATGAACGGGTCGCCGCTGCTGAGCACGAAGCGATCGATGCCCTTGGCGATCCTGCGCAGGGTGTTCGCCGCCAACGGCTTGGGCCGATCGAAGATGCTGCGCGTGGGGATCGTCCAGTCGATGCACTCGGCTGCTGAGCGCCAACTCTTCTGGCCGCGCTTGGGGCGGCGGTGATGGGTCGGCTTGGGCCAGACGATGGGCTGGCCGTCGCAGCGGGCGATCATGAACAGGCGTTCCCGGGTGGTGGGAGCGCCGTAGTCGCAGGCGCGCAGGGTGCGCCACTCGACCCGGTAGCCGAGACGGCGCAGCCCTTCCACGAAATGCCCCCAGTTGTGGCCGCGGCGGCTCCGGTCGGGCACCAGAAACTGCTCCTGCACCGGCACACGCTCGCCGGGGGCGGCGACGCTGCCGTCGATCTTGATCACCCGGCCAGTTGCCTTGCAGCGCTTGGCGACCAGCGGGCTCCACTGCAGGATCTGCTCGACGTTCTCCAGGGTGATCACGCGGGGGCGGACCAGGCCGGCCCACTTGTGCACGACCCACGACAGAGAGCGGATGGCGCGCTTGCGGGGCTGGCCGCCGCGGGCCTGGCTGTGGTGGGTGCAGTCCGGCGAAGCGTGGAAGTGGCCCACCGGCCGCCCCCGGCAGGCGGCGACGGGGTCGACCTCGTAGACGTCGGAGAGGTAGTGCTCGGCCCCCGGGTGATTGGCCTGATGCATGCTGATGGCATCGGCGTCGTGGTTGATGGCTACGTGCACGGGGCGGTTGAGACCCATCTCGAGCCCGGTGCTGGCACCGCCGCCGCCGGCGAACAGGTCGACGTTGATCTCGCCCTGGTAGTCCAGGGCGAACTGGGTGCGCCAGTCGAGCTGGGGAGGGAGGCGGGTCATCCGGACAGCCTCCCGATCACCCACAGGGCGATCTCGCCGAGTTGCCAGAGGCCGAGGGGTGCGAGGGCGATCAGGGCGCCGCCGAGGTAAAGGGTGTTGCCGATCGCGCGCTTGCTCATGACGGCTGGACCTCCTTGTCCTGGTGGGCTTCGGAGAGCTCGACGATCCGGCGATGGATGGCCTTGATGGTGGTCCAGCTGACCGGGATGTTCCGGCGGTGCTGGCCCGTGCCGTGGCATTCTTCGCAGCCCTCTCCCTCGCAGTGCCGGCATTCCAGCGTAATGGTCTCGTGGAAATCGCCGATCATCCCGGCCTTGTGCCCGGTCTCGGCGGTGATGGACCGGGGCACCAGGGCCATGCCTTCGGGCAGCGAGCGGCGGTTCCACGATGAGACCAGGTTTTCGCATCGGTCGTAATGGATGGGTGTGCTGGCGAGACAGCTGGAACACTCGATCACTTGCCCGCCGTCCTCAAGCTCTTGGCGAGCTGGTTTGCCGCCACAGAAAGGGCAGGGTTTCAGTTCGCTCATGACGCCTCTCCCTCCGGCAGCTTGAAGACGTAGGCCCGACGCTGGCCGGCGCGGGCCAGCGTGCCGGCGCGGGCCAGCTTGTTGGTGATGTCGGTCACCTGGTCCAGGTCGTGGAAGGTGATATGCCCGCGGTCTTCGAGCTCTTCCTGGATGACGTCGATGGTGGCGCCGCCGGGGTAGTCGGCCAGGACTTCACAGATCTCGCGTTGCAGCTTCATCCCCGGCCCTCCCCTGGCTTGCAGAGTGGATCGCCGCAGTTGGAACCGTGTTGGCTGTGGCGGCAGGTGTTGCCGTCAGGGCAGGGTGTGGTGCGGCGCCCGGCCTGTCGGCGTAGGCGATTCAGTCTGTTTTCGGCGCGTCGAATCCTGTCCTCATCCCGCAGCCGCTCGCATGTGTCTTGGAGGAACGCTCCGGCTGAGTCGCCGCCATCGCTCTCGATCTCCAGCTCGTTGGCGAGCCGGTCGCACAAATCACGATCCTCTGCCAGGAAGCCGAGAACGTGGTGATCGGCAATTGTGGTAAGCCCTATCCGTCGGAATCCCATCACTCACCTCCCTGCCGCTCGGCGGCACGGTCCAGCCGCTCGATCTCTGCGAGGATGAGCGCGCCGGCCTTGACCAGGTTGCGGCGCGGGCCGCTGGACTTGAACCACTTGCGTGCCCATGGCCAGTTGTCATCGCAGTAGCGGCTGGGATCAGGGAGCTCCCCGAAGCGCAATTGCAGGCTGGCGATGAGGCAGTAGCTTTGTGCGGCGCGAGACAGCTCAGCCTGCTGGTACCCATCATCCCGCTCCCGGCTGAACCCCTCGACGGTGAGCTGCCGCATGCGCTCCCGGTAAACGGCGAGGTACGAGGCGCTGCTATTGTGGTTGGTGCCGGCAAACGCCGAGTCGGCGCAGAGCAGCAGCTGGGCGAACACCGTCTTGGCCCTCACGGCGACGCTGTAGATGTCGCCTTCGTCGTTCTCGCTGCGGTCGACCTCGGTGAAGCCGGCGGGGTGCTCGAAGGCGAGCCCGTTGATGTAGGCCTGAGGGTCGTTGGCATAGGCGTCGAGGTCCGCGGGATCGTCGCAGGCTGGGTCGATGGGCGGCTCGGTCAGCTTGATGCTCACCTCAAAGCCGAAGGGCTCGAAGATCTCGCGTAGGGGGCGTTCGTCAAACAGCGGGTGAGCGAGTAGCTGGTGGGTGTGCATGTGGTGTCTCCTGTGGTGGGCAGGGTCGTGTCAGGCGCGGCGGACCAGGGGCTGGGTCAGCGGCTGGTTGCGCGGGTCGGCGAGTGCGCTGCGGATACGTTCGCGGCGTTCGGCGGCGAGCTCGGCCGGGGTGGGTTGCCGCGGTTTGCGCTTGGCGGAGCGTTTGGCACGGGTCTCGTCGACCGGTGCGATCAGCTCGAGGCCGCGTTTGCCGCGCCGGTGGCGGTCATGGATGGTGGTGTATTCGTGGCCGTAGCGATCGGCGACTTCGCGCAGGCTGAGCATCTCGCCGCTGTGCGGGTCGGCAACCTGATGGATGGGGCGGGCTGGCATGGTGGTTCCCTCCGTGATGCCGGCCGCCCGCGGGCGGCCGGCTGGTGGCGATTGGCAATCAGTCCTTGGTGAAGCCGCCGAGCAGCAGGCGGACGGTGTCCGGGTGGAGCTGGCTTTCCAGCACGTCCTTGAACTCCTTGGCCATCTCTTCCTGGATGCCCTCGAGCCCCATGATCCGCAGCTTGATCTTGGGCTTGCTGTCGTCGGTGAGGATGGAGACGCGCAGGTCGAAGGTGCGCAGGCTCAGCCCCTCGTAGGGCAGGCAGGTGAAGCGGATCACCGCCGGGGTGTCCTCGCCGGCGCTGGCGTCCAGGGCGTCGAGCCCGGTGCGCTTGGCGTTCCAGTCGCCGTCCTCGTGGGTCCGCTCCGATGTCGCCTTGATCTCGATCTTGCGGACCATGTTGGCAAGCTGCTTGGGGGAGAGGGTGTTGCCGTTGGTGCTCTCGCCCTCGATGTGGTCGTGCCAGTCCTCGATCCAGTGGGCGAGCTCCTTCTGGCCGAAGGCGCTGCCGTGGGCGTTCAGGCAGGCGGCATAGGGGGCGGTGCGCTGCAGCTCGAGCAGGGAGCGGTGCTCGCCGTGACCGGGCGCTGCGGCGTTGCCCAGGTCGAACAGGGCCGAAGCGCGCATGCGGTCGATGTCGACGAACACCTGGGCGACGTCCTGGTCGTTGACGTAGGCGGCGAAGTCCTCGATCGAGCGTGTCGAGAACGTGCCCCGGAAGCGGCTGGGGGCGTCCTGGTACTTCTCCAGGCTGGCCAGCTTGTAGCCCTCGGGCACGAGCATCGTCGGCACGTCGGTACCGGGGTGGCCGATCTCGGCGGCGTGCACGAGGCTCTGGATCTTCTCGATGGTGTTGGCGTCCATGTTTCAGGTTCCTGTGATCGGTGGGTTGTGGTGTGCGTGGGTGGATGGGCGCGCCGGTCAGGCGCGCTGCGGGGTGCCCTGGGGCGCGTCGAACTCGAACTTGTGTTGCTCTTCGGGGAACAGGCTCAGCTTGCCGCCGCGGCCGACGTAGAGCGGGGTCTTCGTGGTGTTCTCTTCCGAGCGTTTGCCCTTGGCGGTGGGCTCGACGTAGGTGAGCTTGTGGGCCATATCGACCTGGCGTGAGTCGGCGATCTGCTTGAGGTCGAACGTGACGGTGACCTTGCCGGCCTTGCCGTGGGCGACGACGCCGGCGGCCACGTCGCTGAGGGCGCGGGCGAGCTTCTCGCGGAAGATCCCGGCGTCCAGGTCGTCGAGCAGGGCGTTCACGTCGGTGCTGGTGGGTTGATCGCTCATGGTGTGCATCTCCTTGCGTGGTGGTGGTGGCCGCCGGGCGGCCGGTTAGCTGCGGCGCGGGGCGCCGGCGGAATCGGTGGTGGGTACCGCGTCGATCATGCGGCGACGCTGTCGGCTGGCATCCTCGCTGCCCGCATCGAGTGCGCGGGCGGCGCCCTGGGCGCGCAGCTCGATGTAGGCGGCGAGCTGGAACAGGCAGATGTAGCCCTGGCCCTTGAACGATTCATCCAGCCGCACGATGGGCAGCGGGATCGTTTCCTCGCGCAGGGCGCGCCGGAATCTCTCCGCACTGCGGTTGCGGAAATAGGCGCGCCGCACGTCTTCGAGCGGGATCAGCACGTCGCCGAACTGCCGGTAGAGCAGGGCGACGGTGCTGGTGGGCTCAGCCTCGTCCAGCCCCGGCGGCTCAGGCGTGGGCATCGTTGGCCGCCTCCCGCTGGATGGCTACGCCGAGCCGGTTGGCGATGTAGAGCAGCCCGCGCTCGGTCACGAATGTCTTGCCGTAGGGGCGCGGCAGGCCGAGGCCCGCGTGCTGGTATTGGCGCAGCTCGACCACCAGCCGCCCGGTGCTGGTATGCGGCCGGGTGCCGAGGTTGCGGGCGTCGAGCATGCCGAGTTCGCGCAGCTGGCGGCACAGTTCCGTGCGGCCGGTACCGAGCAGGTGGGCGGCTTCCTGGAGCGTGTAGCGCATGGGGTTCCTCCTCTCGTCAGCCGGAGTGGGCGGCCACGCGGGCGGGGCCGGCATCGGGCGGCAGCAGGGCCACCAACGCGGTGGCCACGGCGTGGAAGGGGGAGAGCAGCTCGTTCACGCGGCACCCCCTTTGGAATAGAGGGCCATGGCGTTAACAGCTACATTAGGAGTTTCCACACAACCCAATGGAGCAACACCATGGCCGCAACTGATGAGCGCAAGCCGTTCCCCTATTACCGGGTTTGGGACGAACTTCTCTCTGAGGAGATGCGCGAATCCGGCTTCGATCCGGATCGCAACTTCGGCGATAAAGAGCGGCTGAAGGCGTTTAGTGCCCGCGCGCTCAAGCGCTTCTTGTTGGCCTGTTACGGTGAACAGGAGCGTGTTCGCCGGGGCGTGGGCTGGGAGCACTTGGAGGACCGAGCGGCAGTGGACCTGGAGCTTTGCGAGCGCTTTAACTGGACGCCAGCAGAGGTCAGGAAGCTGACCGAAGATGATGTGATCTTTCTTCTCCACGATACCTTGGCCGGCTTTATCCTCCCTGCGGAAGCCGCTGGGGTATGCGCTGGTGAGATGAACCATGCTGGGCTTAATCATGTCCTGGCTCCTCACGTGAAAAGTCAGGAATAGGCCCATCCTTGATGCCAAGGCGTTCGCGAGCACACGAAATGCAGCCGCGCGTCTTGGCCTCTTCCTGCCTCAGCTGGCGTGCCTGTTCTTCCAGCTCGGAGGCCCGATGCCGCAGGTCGTGAAGCTCGTGCTGCCAGAGGCCGAGCTTGATCTCGATCTCGTGGGCCGGCAGTGCATCCAGCGGGGTGGACCAGATGCGAGCGTTGCTCTCGGCATGATTCACGCGGCACCCCCTGGCTGCGGCAGCAGCCCCTCGAGGTGGGTGATGATCTCGGTGAGCTGGTCCAGACAGTCGGGGTCGCTGGACCGGCTCGGCGGCAGGTGGACAGTGCGGTGCCAGATGCTGCGGTAGTTGCCGGGCTCGCAGTGCGCGTAGGGGGTGATGTCGACATCCAGCTCGTTGACGTGGCCGGAGTAACGCACAGTGACGAAGTGGCCGCTGAGCTGACTGACCTCGACTGCGAGCCGCTGGATGCGTGCGATAGCGGCGTGGTGCTCGTCGGTCATTTCACCGCGCAGCGCG
>SBLD01000073.1 GCA_004551485.1 Billgrantia azerbaijanica
GCCGCGCCGTGGCACTCCTCCTTGCCCTGCTTGTTGGGGGCGCCGAAGCCGATCACCGTCTGGCAGATGATCAGGGTCGGCTTGTCATCGTGCTGCTTGGCCAGTTCGATGGCGGCCTGGATCGCGTCGGGCTGGTGGCCGTCGACGCGGGGCACCACGTGCCAGCCGTAGGCCTCGAAGCGCTGGGCGGTGTCGTCGGTGAACCAGCCCTTCACCTCGCCGTCGATGGAGATGCCGTTGTCGTCGTAGACGACGATCAGCTTGCCGAGCTGCTGGGTGCCGGCCAGCGAGGCGACCTCGTGGGAGATGCCCTCCATCAGGCAGCCGTCGCCGACGAAGCACCAGGTGTGATGGTCGACGACGGTGTGGCCGGGGCGGTTGAACTGGGCGGCCAGGGTCTTCTCGGCGATGGCCATGCCCACGGCGTTGGCGAGGCCCTGGCCGAGCGGCCCGGTGGTGGTCTCGACGCCCGGCGCGTAGCCGAACTCGGGGTGGCCGGCGGTCTTGGCGTGGAGCTGGCGGAAGTTCTGCAGTTCTTCCAGGCTCAGCTCGTAGCCGGTGAGGTGCAGCAGGGAGTAGAGCAGCATGGAGCCGTGACCGTTGGAGAGCACGAAACGATCGCGGTCGGGCCACTGGGGATCGTTGGGGTTGTGCTTCAGGTGGTCGTTCCACAGCACCTCGGCAATGTCGGCCATGCCCATGGGGGCGCCGGGGTGGCCGGAGTTGGCCTTCTGGACGGCGTCCATGGAGAGGGCACGAATGGCGTTGGCCAG
>SBLD01000075.1 GCA_004551485.1 Billgrantia azerbaijanica
CAGATCTTTCGATCCACCGGCCTGGTTTCTGACACGATCAACACTGGAAGCTTCACAGGGGGGTATTACCAATCTACACGATGTGGTTTCCATTTATAGATGACTTGGGTCATACACTCAGTGTCACTACCCAAGACACAAGGTATGTCAGCCGTCGTTACTGGCCTCACCGAGTGAGTCAAAGTAGTGTACACATGAGTGCATACTTTCTCGTCAAATACTCCTGGATTAGGAGTTGAGAGCACTCCTGACAAGTGTGAGTTATACATTGTCCCTTCGTCGATCAGTCCAGGGTCAATGCCTCACTTGTCCCGTTCAATACACTCCAAGTGTACTAGCACAACAGGTTTGAGCTAAACCACTCACTGAGTTAAGACAGACCCTTAAGTGTTGTGCTACAACCCTACCAATGGTGTGTCACTTCCATCCAAGGTTGTGAACTAATAACTTGACTCATCAAGGAACCGGTGACCAGGTCCTCTGTGTGTTAGCCTAGCTCAACACACCAGGTCACCTACAATGATTGAGTCCGACACCACATATACATGAGAATATCAGAACATATATGTAACATGCCAAATAGATTAGGAGAAAAATGATATTTTATCATTAAAACCAAATGACCAAGCCTTGCATAAAGAGAATAGTATGGCTTGTAGTCTACAACCCTAACAGGTTGGAGGTGATGCCCTTTATAAAGATGGGTTGTGGGGATGCAA
>SBLD01000076.1 GCA_004551485.1 Billgrantia azerbaijanica
ATCTAAAGTGCTTAAATTATTAGATTTTTATACTACTTCAGATGACTCTCAGGAAAGCTTAGAACAGAAGAAATCAAAGCAGTGCGATATTGAGGAGTTTCATTACCATCATCCTTTTATGGATAAAATGCTCCAGTGCTTAATCAATTATGTTTTCTGGTATTTTCTGTATAATTGCTTTGATTTTCACCAAATTCTTATTGATCCTGGTTGATTTGTTGTTTACATTAATTAGTTAGTTAATAGGATTTTTTATTTTGTTTTTTTATTATTTATATTTCTTCTAACGTTTTCTTTTAGTTGTCATTTTTTTAAGCTTTCCCAGCCCATCCAGGTGTGTTCTCTCCAACTTTCTCTTTTATTATTTATGTTTTTATTTTTATTTTTTATATTTTTCATCTTTTTGCATGCATATTTTTTATTTATGAAACATTGAGGACAATGTTCCGAATAAGTTTGGGGATGGGAATAGTATTGCTTTGTTTGTTAAAAAAAACCAAAAAAAAATTCAAAAATTCAAAAAAAAATTGTGTTTTTTTGTTTTTACGTGAAAAGCCAATGAAAAGAACTTGATGAACAATGCATATAGATCTTAGAAATGGATGAATATTGTCTTAGTTTATACTTGATTCTTGTGTTAGTTTCGTCTTGATTGTGATTCTTTAAATAAATCGCGCACTTATATCGATTCTTTTAGAATTTTGACTTGAGATTGGA
>SBLD01000077.1 GCA_004551485.1 Billgrantia azerbaijanica
CCGAGGCAGGGAATGCCCATCACGGTGAACTCGACCGTCAAGACATCCCCTTGCCTCCCGGACGGATAGTCGCCCGGTGCACGGTGCACCGCGTCGACGGATGAATCGGGAAAGGTCTTGGCGTAGAACCGCGCCGCCTCCTCGGCGTCCCCATCGTACCAAAGACAAATCGTGTTCTTGGCTGGCTTACCCATACCCTCTCGCTCCTGCATCGTGACAAGTCCCATCTACCCCTCCCGCTGCATCTTCTCGCGCCGTGCGAGTTCCGCCGGCGTGGGGGGTTCCATGGCAAAGTCACCGGTTCTCACCGCGCCGTCGCGCTCGTACCGCGCGATCACGATACCGTTGGGCGACACGCGACTGGCGGCGAGCTTGAACGCCGCGGCCTTCGCGCCGTCGTCGAACAGTCTCTTGCCGCTCCCGAGCACGACCGGGAACGTGAAGAGAGTGATCTCGTCGACGAGATCACCCGCCAGCAGCGTTCGGATCAGGTCGCTGCTGCCTTGCGTCACCAGCGCCGGCCCGTCCTCCTGCTTCAGCCTGGCGACATCGGACGCCGCGTCACGCAGGGCCACCGACCCCTGCCAGGTCAGCTCCAGGCCCTTTCGCGTCGCCACGTACTTGGTGATCGAATTGAAGGTCCTGGCGATGGAGTCATCCGGTCCGTCCTCGGCATACGGCCAGTGCGCGGCGAAGATCTCGTA
>SBLD01000078.1 GCA_004551485.1 Billgrantia azerbaijanica
GGCTTGTATATTTAGTATTTGAGCCCTTGGTTCTATCAAGTGTAGTAGCTGTGCCAGCGCTCTGGACAATCTTTGTGCAGCGAAGAGTGCTGTAAAGAATCGTGGCATTTTTTTCTGTATAAATATGATCCTTGGTTACTGCTGAGATGGAGATAAGAAGTTTTGTACAGGCTGGCATAGAAGTGCTGACAGGGGGCTTTGTACGCGAGAGGGAGACTTGCTCAAACTTGAAGAAGAAATCAAACGCTGTTAACTATGCAACCGATATGTTTGTTAAGAGGGATTGGATCATTATTATCTCTGTGGTGTTGATGGTGTTGGATTTTGCTGTATCATCTTTGCGGTGGAGATATTTGCAGTTTGCCTGGAGAACAGTTCTATGTGTGTCTGGTATACGATGTGGATCAGCTTGGTTGCACGGCAGCACTGTGCTTCAGTTGAGTTTTGAACCTGTTGTAATCCATTTATCAGCTTGGATTTGAAAAATAAGCGGCTGGGATAAATGTTTCTATGAAGTTAAGATGAGTTGGGCTTCTTTTCTGTTGGCTCCTTTGATATTGTTTTATTATTTAATTTATTTATTTTTTCCTGCTAGTAGTAATGAAGCCCGCTGGCAGCTGCTAGTTTGGACGAGCAGTTTTATTATTGTGTAAATTTTTTTCTCAGAATATTGTCTTGCC
>SBLD01000008.1:0-23332 GCA_004551485.1 Billgrantia azerbaijanica
ACACCGGCACAGGTGTTCCTGGGAGAATACTCAGGAGCCCTGGACACCGCAGGTGCTGCGCTTATTGCTTGAATTCAGGAACGTCACTGAAGTTCGTCCGCAGCGCGTGGAAGGTTCAGCGCTGCAGCGAAGGAATATATTCAGCTCGCTGATTGAAGACATAGGAGTCTAATGTTCCAATCAGAGGAAGATTCATTGCTTCCAGGAGGGCAGGAATAACGCTGCCTTCTGCGCGGACCGCAGCATCATAATCAATCTCGACCAGCGGCCCCAGCCTCGCCCAGAAACTACGGATGGCATCAATGTCGAAATACCACGATTCACGAACGCTATTCTTACCAGCACCCACTTCCATAACAGCATTCTTTTCACACCGATCTAAATAATCGAACCAGCTGGCGCGCCACCCTATTTCTTCACGCGTACAAAGGACGGGGACAACTTGGTGTGGCACCCCCTTTAGAAGCCTTCCCATCCTTTCCATTTCTGTTGGCTCACGTGTGAAGCAAAAAGCCTCTGCACTCAGAACAACTGATTGTTTCGAATTCATCATCAAGAATCGCAAGAGGTCATTCCGGATAATGTGGAAGCCAAGCCAGCCAGCAGGTCGCAGAATTCCGGACCGTCGTGCGACCGTACGAAGACCTTTTCGAAGAACACTGTTGGCTGTCACAATGCAATTCGTGGAGTGTCGATGACTCAAGCGATCTCTATAAACCGAGATCCCCCGTTCCCTCAAGTGATCCAAGTGGTCAGAAAGATATTCCTGAAACGAGGTAGTTCCGGTTTTGTGAGTGCCGACGTGTAGATAAAGATTGCTCATATCATGCAACTCATTTCCATTATTTTCCGTACAAGTATGTCATCCAGCTTCATGGGCACACCAATCATCAACAGATGACCCAAAAACAAATCAAGCCAACTCCGCCTCTCCAGATTCACAACCGTAAAAATCGACTTCCTGACCTCATGAAATTAGTCTGCCAAGCAGCTTACTCCCTTAACCTCATCTGCCGCCTCAACAATCACAGCTGCGATATAATCTAGATCTTCTTTCTTAAGTCGTACAGGAAGCCGGACATCGCATGCCCGCATGAGCATACTTTTAGTGGGCAAGAGATCATTCTGCTGGCTAATGAACTTCCAATTCCAGAAGGCCCTGGCATTGTCCTCAGACAATCCAATTATCTTTACTTCGACACCTTTCTCACCAACACGCCTTTGAAAAGCTTCAGCATCTGCATCAGACTCGAATCCACACAGGTTGAACTGAATTGAGTCAGGCGCACGAAGCTCTTTATCGAGCGACGGCGGAACATGCAACCACTCTGAGTCATTCAGTAGCTTGGCTACATAATCATGGTTGACACGGCCTTCTTTGACACGCCGCGCAACCTCCTTGATCTGAGGTCTTACAATGGCCGCTGTGATATTACTCATGCGCATATTAAAAACAGGAAGCTTGTTCTGCCAAAAACTGAAACGCCCGTTCATACCTGGGTGTTTTTTCCAATTATGCTCGTAAGCACCAGACATGATAGTAGCACGCGCCATAATGTCAGCATCGTTCGAAACAAGCATCCCACCTTCACCAGAGTTAATTAACTTATATGATTGGAATGAAAAGCAACCGATCCTTCCTAACGTTCCGATTTTTTGCCCAGACCATGTTGTACCAAGGGAATGTGCCGCATCCTCAATTAGTGGAACATCTCGTTCTTCACAAAGCCTGCATATCACATCCATATCCGAAGTATGACCACGCATATGGCTTATTATCACTGCACCTACATCCTCCGACAACTTGTTCTCAAACTCATCCAGCCGAATCCGATAATTATCTGAAACATTTACAAGAACAGGAAGGCAGCCAGCATGAACGACTGCTGACGGAACAGCAGCAAAGGTAAAAGCAGGAATCAGCACTTTGCTACCCGGCTCCAGCCCAATCGCCTTCAAGGCCAGGAACAGTGCAGACGAGCACGAATTGACGGCCAATGAAAATGACACGCCCATAAACTCAGAAAACTCCATTTCCAGATTGGAAACGGATGATCCAAAATCTGAGGTATAGCGAAACAGGTCTCCACTTTCGAGAAGCTCTTTTACTTCAGGCTGCGCAGCACCAGGAATAGGCTCCGCAGAAAAAACATCCAAGGAAGCTTTCATCTTCTACACCCCTTCTTGACCAGGACATGGTAGAGAGATCATCTTATTATCCCACTCTCCGAATCCACCATTCAACACTTGGCGAAGTCATAGCCACCATGTTTCATCCTTTCCAGAAAACGCAGACATCAACTTCATGCTCGAATGAATCAATCATATCCGCCTGTAGCCACAGGATCGAAAAAATTCACAAACCTCATCAGTAAGAAACCCCTTTCTGCTAGCCATTTGCGGTAGATCAAAGCCACCACCTGTATTTATCTCAATAAGCACAGGCCCTTCTTGGGTTATGGCAATATCCATGGACTGAAACTTCACCTCATGAAAAACAGCCGCGCATTCATTAACCAGAGCCATAACCTGATCCCATTGTGGAACAACCTCGCCCAACATAGGAGCCCCGGTTTCTGGATGAGCAGAATGGGAATCTACCGCAACATTATTCCTGGAGCAAATAGTGAGAATCTCACCTGTTTTCGCATCCAAGTCACACACAAGGTTACCGGGACGCCAGAAACTATCTGCAACATTATTGCAAGAAGGCAACTTCAAGCATGAGAAAGGTATCCTGACACCATTCTGAGTCACCAGGACATAAATACGAATAGTGGCGAGATTATTGGCATACTGCTCAAAAAAGTCATGATTCCTTTGTAACCTTTGGATGATATAGGCTGTATCCCCAACAAATTCATCCATGCACGCCACATAATCCAGCCAACCTTCACCTTGCAAGCAAATCCGATCTTTATCGGCATCTATCACCAGAAACGCCCCGAAGCTGCATATACCTCGATTCTCTTTTGCAAAAAATGGCAAAACATTTTCCGAACTGCAAAAATCGCGAAGACCTTCAGGCGTTGATATCTTATGCGCTCCCGGATAACTGCGATTCGTCTTGTCTATGACAGCCAAAGTCTCAGGAATTTTAACGTCCGACTGTGCAAGAATGTGTGAACAAAGCCACTTGTCCTCCGTCGCGGCCTGCCAGGTCATGTCACAGCACTTCCTGATTATTGGCCAATTCAGCTTATTGGTAATGAAACGGCCTTGATCTTCCCTACTGTGACGATCACTCTCATAGATGCCGTACTGGACATACTCCGGAAGGGTTATCTTTCCACGGCCGCACTGCAATCTGGCATATTCACAAGCCAGCTCAAATGGTTTCCTTCCACTCTTCACCGCAGCATAGCGAAGATACTCAGCTGCCGGAGACTTTCTGTTTGACCACTCTTGCTGATCACGTGCGACCGCATGAAGCTCACTCATAAATTGCAGCCCCTTATAACTTTACACGCCTGCGTCAGTTTTGTGCCCAGCCTGCTTTCTCGATAAATCCGAGCACCAGCACCTACTTCAAGACACCACTTCGTTCCCGGCCCTTAAAAAGCAGGTATCAACGTGCTACTCCCTCCCCCTTGGGTTGAGGCCCTCCAAATACATAAGCCTGCGCTAGAGTGCAGCACAGACGATTACTCATACAACCAAGCTTCGCGATCATGAGGGCATTTTGCTTGGAGAATCTTGCAGCGGACTTGAAGAATCTTGCCGGAAGCGCTGAGCAGCAGATCTGACGAGTTGGGATTGGTTTTGTCGAACCATCGTGCCGGCGCCGAGTCGCTCAGGAAACAGCAGGCGCGGTCAGCTGCCCCAGCACCAGCTCGTCGACGGATACCGGCCGGCCGTAGAGGTAGCCCTGGAAGGAGTGGCAGCCGTGCGACTTCAACCAGTAATGCTGTGAGGCGGTTTCCACGCCCTCAGCGGTGACCTCGAGGCCGAGACTGTTGGCTAGCGTAATGGTCGTTTCGACGATGGCCGCGTCCATCGCATCGGCGAGCACGTCCTGGACGAAGGACTGGTCGATCTTGAGCTGGTACAGCGGGAGTCGCTTGAGATAGTTGAGCGGCGAGTAACCGGTGCCGAAGTCATCCAGCCCGAAGCGGATGCCCAGCGCGCTGAGCGCTGAGGGCAGTCATCGTCTCACGCACGCGCTCCGGGTCGTCCATGAGCAGGCTCTCGGTGACAGCCGCCGGGGGTTGGCACCGGTTTCCGACAGCACTTGCTCGACCTGGGCCACGAAATCCGCCTGGTGGAACTGCACCGAACTCACATTCACCGAGATCGTCAGCGCCTCGGTATCCGGCGATCCATCCCAGACCGCCATCTGCCAGCAGGCGCTCTCCAGCACCCAGCGGCCGATGGGCTGGATCAGGCGGCTCGCCTCGGCCAGGGGAATGAACACGCCGGGCGAAACCATGCCGCGCCGTGGGTGATGCCAGCGCAGCAGGGCTTCCCTCCGGTCACGCGGGCGGCCTCATCGACCTGCACCTGGTAGTGGAGCGCCAGTTCCTCGTGCCGCAACGCCTGGTGAAGGTCGGCCTCGAGGTGGACCCTCGCCATCACCGCTGCCTGCATCTCGCTGCTGAAGAAGCGCAGGGCATTGACACCGGCCGCCTTGGCCTGCTGCAGGGCGATATCGGCCTGCTGCATCGCCGCATCCACGCTCGCCTCGCGACCGCGGAACAGGGTGATGCCGATGCTGCCGGTGGTGGGCGGGGAGGCGCTTGCCAGGTCGCGGGCCTCGAGGATGGCAACCAGCAGCTTCTCCGCCACCCGTTCGGCAGCGCGAGCCGCCTGCGACAGGTCCTCGCCCAGGTCGTGGAGTAGTACCACGAATGCTGGGTAAGATCGTACTTCGTGGCGGTGACTTTCAGCGTAATCGCTTATCCTGCAATGGGACTGAACCACCACTGGGGAAGTAAGGTATGGCCTACATCGCGTTCCTGGTGGGACTCGGCTTTCTGCTGGTAGGTGCCGAAATACTGGTTCGCGGCGCTTCACGGCTGGCGGCACGCCTCGGCGTCACCCCGCTGGTCATCGGCCTGACGGTCGTGGCATTCGGCACCAGCTCGCCGAAGCTGGCGGTCAGCATCAAGGCCGCCCTCGCTGACCAGGCGGGCATCGCTATGGGTAACGTGGTGGGCAGCAACATCTTCAACGTGCTGTTCATCCTTGGGCTCTCGGCCATGGTGACGCCACTGCAGGTCGCTCAGCAGTTGATCCGCTTCGATATCCCCTTGATGGTCACCCTCTCGGTGGCGCTGTTGATGCTCGTGCTGGATGGGCTGCTGAGCCGCCTGGATGGTGTCCTGCTGGCAGCGGGCCTCATCGCCTACCTCACCTTTCTGCTTTACCAGAATGCCCGGGCTCGCACACAGGCAACAACCGGGAGCGACAGCACGCCATCTGCCAGCAATGCCTGGGCAGTCAACCTCTTGCTGGTGGCAGCCGGCCTGGCACTGCTGGTGCTTGGCTCCCGCTGGCTGGTCGAGGGGGCGGCGACCTTTGCCAGCTACCTGGGTGTCAGCGAGCAGGTGATCGGCTTGACCATCATCGCGGCGGGCACCTCCCTGCCCGAGGTCATGACCTCGCTGATCGCGGCCCTGCGCGGCGAGCGGGATATCGCCGTGGGCAACGTGGTCGGCAGCAACGTGTTCAATATTCTCGGTGTGCTGGGGATGAGCAGCCTGCTGTCCCCATCCGGCATCACGGTGGCCCCCGCCATGATCAGCTTCGACATCCCCGTGATGCTGGCCGTCGCGGTGGCTTGCCTGCCGATCTGTTTCACCGGTGGCGTCATCACACGCTGGGAGGGCGCCTTGCTGCTGGGCTACTACGCCGCCTATACCCTCTACCTGATCCTGGCGACGGCACAGCATGATGCACTGGCCGGATTCACCGGAGTCATGCTCTACGTCGTGCTCCCCCTCACGCTCCTGACATTGGCGATCCTGAGCCGGCAGGAGCAAAAGCGCCGCTCCGGAAGGGGTCGCTGACCCTACGGCTCTCTCGACGCCGTCGACTACAAGACCACCGCGGACATCAAGCAGCCGCGGGCACCACACGGGGGGTTCCCCGCGAAATGAGATCACACGCCGGCGTCCGGCTCCCCCGGCTCGTGTTGCTGGACGATGGGTGGTACAGCCGTCGTCTGGCGGGCATCACTGGCGCCATCGGCGAGGCGACGATCGATATAGTGCAGTACAGCCAATTGAACGACGAGAAAGGCAAAGCAGAGAACAATGCCCTGGATCATGGTCGGATTCCGGGAGGGGAGCCTGGCTGCAGCATAGGTCAGCTTCGGCCAGGCCCACCAGCGAATTCAGGCATCCGGTGGCCGTGGCGCGAAGCAGGCCGGGGGTTGGGCGCGGTGTGCCCCGAGTGCGGCGCAAGCGGCGAAGGATGGCGTCAACGTAGCAGGACGCCAGCCAAGCATGGAGCGCGCAATCGCTCCATGTCCCTTGCTCACATAGCAAGAGGCCGCCGATCATGGATCGGCGGCCTGGGGTCTAGCGTCAGCGGGGCCCGCGGGCCCAAGGCTTATTTGGCCTTGATTGCGGTCTCGGTGGCCTGCTGGAGGCCACCCTGGGCCTGCTTGACGCTGCCCTCGGTCAGCTTCTGGCTTTCCTGGACGAAGTCCTGCTGCAAGGCCACGACCTTCTCGGCATCGCCCTTCAGACGCTCGGTGAGCTCCTTGGCGACGGCCTGCTGGCCTTCCAGGTAGCGCTTCAGGCCTGCAGCGTCCTTGACCTCTACAAGGCTACGCAGCTGCGCCAGGCCAGTGTCAGCATAGGCCTTGGTGGCGTCGAGCTGGGCATTGACCAGCTTCTCGGTGACGTCGATGGACAAGGCGGCAAAGGCGCGCGCCGGGGCGAAGAACACGGAGTCGAGCTGGGCGGTGTCAAACTGCTTGGCGTCGAATGCGAATACGTTGGTCATGATGGGAACCTCCGGGGTTCTGGATCTCAGGGAACGGGAGACTCCCGCTCTGATGCACTGCACAATAACAGGGGATTTTGTGCAGTGCAACATGGATCGAGGCATCGCCCTGCAGGCAAGCCGCCACGATCTTGGCCTTGAACGCTGGGGCGTAACGACGACGCCGGCGGATCTCACGATCGGTGCTTGGGGGGATTCATGAATAGGTGCCCACTTATCAATAGATGGGCACCTAATGTCGCCGGCCAGGACCTGCCACGGAAGGGGTGTTCCCCGGCCGGTTACAGCCAACGGTGGGGCTTGACATGATCAGGGCCGCCCCAAGCGTTCCCTTACAAGAAACCCGCCACGGTGGTGGCGGGTTCGGCAGATACAGGGCGCTGGAGCCATAGGGTGTCAGGCCGGCTCCCCATCCAGCAGAATTTGGTCATAGGGAATCTTCAGCCCATGGTGCAGCCGGCGGATCATTCGCAGGCTCAGGCCACGCTTGCGGTTCAGTACCTCGGAGACGCGCCCGCTGGAGCCGATATAGCGCTCCAGATCGCGCTGTGTCAGCCCTGCTGCTCCATGCGAAACTTGATCGCCTCGATAGGATTGGACGGCCCGATGGGATAGTGCTCGTCCTCGTAGCGCTCGATCAGGATCGACAGCACCTCCAGCTTCGGCCTCGGGGGAGCCATCCTCGGCGTCCCACAGCGCCTCCATTCGCGCGAAGGCACGATCCAGGTCGGCATCGTTACGAATCGGCTGAATGTTCATCTACATAGTCTCCGCATCAACCTGACCGTTCACTGCATCAGGGCTCCCGCGGCGTCGTAATCCAGTGCGATGCCCTCGACGCCGATCTCCGCCTCCAAGGCCAGCAGGTAATGGCGCAAGGCCCGGCGGGTGGCCTGCTCGTGGAGGCGGTGGCGCACGCGCTCGGCCACCGCCTCAAAGGGCGGCAGCCAGGCTTCGCGGCGGGCGTCGATGCACACCAGGTGCCAGCCGTAGCGCGAGGCGAGCGGGCGCTCGTGGAGCCCCTCCGGCAGGTGCTGCAGGGCGCGGTCGAGTTCGACCACGGTCTGGCCGGGCGCCAGCCAGCCCAGCTCGCCGCCGGCGTCCCGCGAGGGGCAGGCGGAGTGGCGCTGGGCCAGCTCGGTGAAGCGCTCGGGATGGACCGCGAGCGTCTTCAGCAGCTGGGTGCCCAGGCGATACTGGGCGTCGCGAGCCGGGGCATCGTCCGGCGCCGCCGCCAGCAGCACATGCCGCACGCGCCACTGGCGGGGCGTGCTGAAGTGCTCGGGATGGGCGGCAAAGTGGCGCCGGCAGGCCGCCTCGTCGGGCTCGGGCACGTCCAGCTCGCGCTCCAGCAGCGCGGCGATGGCGGCATCGCCCTCTTCCCGATCGTCGCTATCCGCCTCGACCAGGCCCAGGGCGGCGGCGCGCTGGCGCAGCAGCTCGCGCACCGCCAGCGCCCGGGCGGCCTGCTGCCAGGCCTCGTCCGCCGACGCCGCGGGGTGGTACTGCATCTCCCGAGCGATGGCGGCAT
Organism: Billgrantia azerbaijanica; assembly: GCA_004551485.1. Taxonomy (GTDB): domain Bacteria; phylum Pseudomonadota; class Gammaproteobacteria; order Pseudomonadales; family Halomonadaceae; genus Halomonas; species Halomonas azerbaijanica. Next base: position 8,483 of record SBLD01000008.1, read on the forward strand.
CGTCGATGGCCACGTCGCCGACCCGCACCGGCGGCGGACCACCGCCGGCGGGCAGGCTTTCCACGGCAATCAGTTCCATAGCGGCCTCCTTACCCCTTGCGGCGAACGATCTGGTAGCTACGTCCGAGATAGCCGAGGGGAATGCTCCAGACGTGCACCAGGCGGGTGAAGGGGAACAGCAGGATGATGGTGAGCCCCAGGAAGACGTGGACCTTGTAGATCCAGGAGACCTCGGCCATGTAGTCCGCCACCCCGCCGCCAAAGAACACGATGGACTGGGCCCAGGCCGCCAGGGTCAGCATCAACTCGCCGTCGAGATGGCCCAGCGAGAAGAATACGCTGATGACCCCCAGCCCCGCCTGGAGGACCAGGAGGGCCAGGATCAGGGTGTCCATGACGCTCGACGAGGCCTTGACCCGCGGGTTGGTGAGGCGACGGTGCAGCAGCATGGCGCCGCCGACCAGGCACAGCACCCCGGCGATGCCGCCGATGATGATGGCCAGCACCTGCTTGGTGCCGGCGCTCAGGAAGGGGGCGTAGACCCAGTGCGGCGTCAGCATGCCGAACAGGTGGCCGAAGAAGATGACGATGATGCCGATGTGGAAGAGGTTGCTGGCCAGACGCATGTTCTTCGACGAGAGCATCTGGCTGGAGCCGGTCTTCCAGGTGAACTGGCCGTGGTCGAAGCGCAACAGACTGCCCACCAGGAAGACCGTGCCGGCCAGGTAGGGGTAGTAGCCATAGATCAGGTGTTGCAGGTATTCGGCGAACATGGGGGTTCTCCTTCACTGGCGCGCCGTGGCGGTGGCGCCGGACGGCAGGATGGTGACCACCTGTGGCTGGGGCTGTCGCTTGCGCTCGGCCAGCCGCCGTCCCTCGGCGGACTGCAGGGCGCAATCCTGGTCCGACTCGGCGGAGAAGCGCACGGCCTCCTCTTCCCAGACCGCATCCAGCGCCTCGGGGGTATGGTCCGGAGCCTCCTCTTGGACCTGGGGCCGATGCACAGCGACGGCGTCCTCGGCACCGATGAGCGCCAGCAGCGCCAGCGGCACCAGGGCGTGGTCGGCCTCGCGCTCCTCGAGGCGCGCGGCCAGCAGGGCCAGGATGTGCTGGATATCGCCCAGCCAGCTGCCGATCTCCTCTTCGGGCCGGGTCGACAGGTACTCCAGGAACACCGGCAGGTGATCCGGCAGTTCGCGGGCGTCCAGCCCAAAGCCGGCGGCCTCGTACTCGGCCAGCAGGTCGACCATCGCCTGGCCGCGGTCGCGGGACTCGCCGTGGACGTGCTCGAAGAGCAGCAGCGAGGTCGCACGGCCACGGTCGAACAGGCCGACGTAGCCGGCCTGCAGGTCGAGCAGCTCGGCCGCGGCCAGGCGGCGGCACCAGTCGACCAGACGCTCGCGCAGGCCCCGCGCGAGGCGCCGCTCCGCGGCGAAGACCGCCGCCAGTTCGTTGGCGCCGGCCTGCAGCTCGGCGTCGGGGTACTCCAGCAGCCGCGCCAGGGCGCGCAGGCTCAGCAGGGTGGCATCAGCCATGACGCGCCTCCTCCGCCTCGGGGTCGAAGTGCTCCACCGGCTTGACCAGGGTGGTGGTGTGCTTGCGCCCGCCGAACAGGCTGGCCTTGTTGCTGCCCCCCTGGCAGCCGTTGCCGAAGCTGAAGCCGCAGCCGCCGCGCTCGGGGAAGGCCTCGGTGGCCATCTCGCGGTGGCTGGTCGGGATCACGAAGCGGTCCTCGTAGTCGGCGATGGCGAGGTAGCGGTACATCTCCTCCACCTGGGCCTCGGTCAGCTCGACCTCCTCGAGCACCCCCGTCTCGGCGGTGCCGTCGACGTGCTTGCCGCGCATGTAGACGCGCATCGCCATCAGGCGCTTGAGTGCCAGGACCACGGGGGCCTCCTCACCGGCGGTGAGCATGTTGGCCAGGTAGCGCACCGGGATGCGCAGCGACTCGATCTTGGGCAGCACGCCGTCGCGCTCGTCTCTCTCAAGGTCCTCAAGGTCGCCGGCCTCGAAGGCGGACTGGATCGGCGACAGCGGTGGCACGTACCACACCATGGGCAGGGTGCGGTATTCCGGGTGCAGCGGCAGTGCCAGTTGCCAGTCCATGGCCAGCTTGTAGATCGGCGAGGCCTGGGCGGCGGCGATCACGCTGTCGGGAACGCCGTCCCGGCTCGCCTGGGCGATGACCTCGGGATCGTGAGGATCGAGGAATATCTCGCACTGGCGGTGGTAGAGGTCGCGCTCGTCGGGCGAGCTCGCCACCTCCGCGATGCGGTCGGCGTCGTAGAGCAGCACGCCGAGGTAGCGGATGCGGCCCACGCAGGTCTCGGAGCACACGGTCGGCTGCCCGGCTTCGATGCGCGGGTAGCAGAAGATGCACTTCTCGGACTTGCCGGTCTTCCAGTTGTAGTAGATCTTCTTGTACGGGCAGCCGGAGATGCACATCCGCCAGCCGCGGCACTTGTCCTGGTCGATCAGGACGATGCCGTCCTCCTCGCGCTTGTAGATCGCCCCTGACGGACACGAGGCCACGCAGCTGGGGTTCAGGCAGTGCTCGCACAGGCGCGGCAGGTACATCATGAAGGTGTTCTCGAACTGGCCGTAGATATCGGCCTGGATCTGCTCGAAGTTGGCGTCCTTGCGCCGCTTGGCGAACTCGGTGCCGAGGATCTCCTCCCAGTTCGGGCCCCATTCGATCTTGTTCATGCGCTGCCCGGAGATCAGCGAGCGCGGCCGGGCGATGGGCTGGTGATCGCGGGTGCCGGCGGTGTGCAGGTGCTGGTAGTCGAAGGTGAACGGCTCGTAGTAGTCGTCGATCTCCGGCAGGTCGGGGTTGGCGAAGATGTTCGCCAGCACCCGCCACTTGCCGCCGATGCGCGGCTCGATCCTGCCATCCTTGCGACGCAGCCAGCCGCCCTTCCACTTAGCCTGGTTCTCCCACTCCTTGGGATAGCCGATGCCGGGCTTGGTCTCGACGTTGTTGAACCAGGCGTACTCCATGCCCTCGCGGCTGGTCCAGACGTTCTTGCAGGTCACCGAGCAGGTATGACAGCCGATGCACTTGTCGAGGTTGAGGACCATGCCGACCTGGGAACGAATCTTCATTTCACGCCCTCCTGCTCGTAGTCATTGCCTTCGCCGTCCAGCCAGTCGACGCGTTTCATCTTGCGCACGATGACGAACTCATCGCGGTTGGAGCCGACGGTGCCGTAGTAGTTGAAGCCGTAGGCGAGCTGCGCGTAGCCGCCGATCATGTGGGTCGGCTTGGGGCAGACCCGGGTCACCGAGTTGTGGATCCCGCCCCGGGTGCCGGAGATCTCCGAGCCGGGGATGTTCACCAGGCGTTCCTGGGCGTGGTACATCATCACCATGCCCACTTTGATGCGCTGGCTGACCACCGCGCGGGCGGTGACGGCACCGTTGGCGTTGTAGAGCTCGATCCAGTCGTTGTCCTCGACGCCGATGGCCTTGGCGTCTTCCTCGGACAGCCAGACGATGGGCCCGCCGCGGGACAGCGTCTGCATCAGCAGGTTGTCCGAGTAGGTGGAGTGGATGCCCCACTTCTGGTGCGGGGTGATCCAGTTCAGAGCGATCTCCGGGTTGCCGTTAGACCGGGGCGCATGGACGCTGGCCACCGCCTTGGTGTCGATGGGCGGCCGATAGACCAGCAGGCTCTCGCCGAAGGCGCGCATCCAGGGGTGGTCCTGGTAGAACTGCTGGCGACCGCTCACCGTGCGCCACGGGATCAGTTCGTGGACGTTGGTGTAGCCGGCGTTGTAGGAGACGTGCTCGTCCTCGAGGCCGGACCAGGTCGGGCTGGAGATGATCTTGCGCGGCTGGGCGACCACGTCGCGGAAGCGGATCTTCTCCTCCTCCTTGGGCAGCGCCAGGTGGGCGTGCTCGCGTCCGGTGATCCTGGAGAGCGCCTCCCAGGCCTTGACCGCCACCTGGCCGTTGGTCTCCGGAGCGAGCGTCAGGATCATCTCGGCCGCGTCGATGGCGGACTCGAGGCGCGGCTGGCCCTTGGCCGGCCCCTCGGTTTTCACGTAGTTGAGCTTGCCGAGCAGCTCGACCTCGCTCTCGGTCTTCCAGTCGATGCCCTTGCCGCCGTTACCGACGTCGGCCAGCAGCGGCCCCACCGCGGTGAAGCGCTCGTAGGTGGCCGGGTAGTCACGCCTGACCTCGATCAGGCTGGGCATGGTCTTGCCGGGAATCAGCTCGCACTCCCCCTTCTTCCAGTCGCGCACCTCGGGCTGAGCCAGTTCGGCGGGCGAGTCGTGCTGCAGCGGCAGGGTGACGAGGTCGGTCTCCTCGCCCAGGTGACCCACGCACACCCGGGAGAAGGCCTTGGCGATGCCCTTGTAGATGTCCCAGTCGCTGCGCGACTCCCACGCCGGATCGGTGGCCGCGGTCAGCGGGTGGATGAAGGGGTGCATGTCGGAGGTGTTGAGGTCGTCCTTCTCGTACCAGGTCGCGGTGGGCAGCACCACGTCCGAGTAGAGGCAGGTGGTGGACATGCGGAAGTCCAGGGTGACCAGCAGGTCGAGCTTGCCCTCGGCAGCCTCATCCCGCCAATCGACTTCCTGAGGCTTGATGCCGTCCATCTTGCCCAGGTCCTTTCCCTGGACCCCATGGGTGGCGCCCAGCAGGTACTTGAGCAGGTAGTCGTGGCCCTTGCCCGAGCTGCCGAGCAGGTTGGAGCGCCACACGAAGAGGTTGCGCGGGAAGTTCTGCGGGCTGTCCGGGTGCTCGGCGGCGAAGCGCAGCTTGCCGCTCTTGAGCTCGTCGACCACATAGTCGGCAGTGGACTTGCCCGCCTCCTTGGCCGCCGCGGCCAGGCGCAGCGGGTTGGTGTCGAGCTGCGGCGCCGACGGCAGCCAGCCCATGCGCTCGGCGCGCACGTTGAAGTCGATCAGGCTACCTTGATAGTCCTCGGCGCGCGCCAGCGGCGAGAGGATCTCCTTGATCTCCAGCTTCTCGTAGCGCCACTGCGAGGAGTGGTTGTAGAAGAAGGAGGTGCCGTTCATCTGGCGCGGCGGACGGCTCCAGTCGAGGCCGAAGGCCAGTGGCAGCCAGCCAGTCTGCGGCCTGAGCTTCTCCTGGCCCACGTAGTGGGACCAGCCACCGCCGCTCTGGCCGATGCAGCCGCACATCACCAGCATGTTGATCAGGCCACGGTAGTTCATGTCCATGTGGTACCAGTGGTTCATGCCGGCACCGACGATGATCATGCTGCGCCCACGGGTCTTGTCGGCGTTCTCGGCGAACTCACGGGCGATGCGCAGGCACTGCGCGGCAGGGACGCCGGTGATCTTCTCCTGCCAGGCCGGGGTGTAGGGCTTGACCTGGTCGTAGGCGGTGGCGCCGTCGTCCTCACCCTCTTTCCGCTCTTGGCTTCGAAAACCGCGATCGATGCCGTAGTTGGCACACATCAGGTCGAACACCGTGACCGCCAGCACCTCGCTACCGTCGGCCTTCTTCAGGCGCTTGACGGGCAGGCTGTGGAACAGTACCTCGTTGACTTCGACGTGGTCGAAGTGCTCGTGCTTGATACCGCCGAAGTAGGGGAAGGCAACCCTGGCCACTTCGTCGTGCACCTCGGCGAGTGTCAGCAGCGGCTGGATCTCCGCCCCGTCGGCGTCACGCAGATCGAGGTTCCACTTGCCCTCCTTGCCACTCTCCTCCCCGCTCTCTTCACCCCAGCGGAAGCCGATGGAGCCGCGCGGCACGACCAGGCGGTCAGACAATTCGTCCCAGGCCACGGTCTTCCATTCGGGGTTGTTGTCCTGGCCCAGGTTGGCGTCGAAGTCACTGGCACGCAACTGGCGGCCCGGCGCGTAGCTGCCGTCCTCGCGGGCCTCGAGCTCGACCAGGAAGGGCATGTCGGTGTAGCGCCGCACGTAGTCGGTGAAGTAGGCGCTGGGCTTGTCGAGGTGGAACTCCTTGAGGATGACATGGCCCATGGCCATGGCCAGGGCGGCGTCGGTGCCCTGCTTGGCGGAGAGCCATTCGTCGCAGAGCTTGGAGACCTCGGCGTAGTCCGGGGTGATGGCCACGGTCTTGGTGCCCTTGTAGCGGACCTCGGTGAAGAAGTGGGCATCCGGTGTGCGGGTCTGCGGCACGTTGGACCCCCAGGCGATGATGTAGCCGGAGTTGTACCAGTCGGCGGACTCGGGCACGTCGGTCTGCTCGCCCCAGGTCTGGGGGCTCGCCGGCGGCAGGTCGCAGTACCAGTCGTAGAACGACAGGCAGACGCCACCGATCAGCGACAGGTAGCGGGCGCCGGCCGCGTAGCTGACCATGGACATGGCGGGGATCGGCGAGAAACCGATGACGCGGTCCGGGCCGTACTGCTTGGCGGTGTAGACGTTGGCGGCGGCGATCAGCTCGTTCATCTCCTCCCAGTTGGCGCGCACGAAGCCGCCGCGGCCGCGTACCTGCTTGTACTCGCTGGCCTTGGACGGAGCCTCGACGATCGACGCCCAGGCCTCCACCGGGTCGGCGTGCTTCGCGCGCGCCGCCCGCCACAGGCGCATCAGTTGCTGGCGGACCAGCGGGTACTTGAGGCGGTTGGCGCTGTACAGGTACCAGGAGTAGCTGGCCCCCCGCGGGCAGCCGCGCGGCTCGTGGTTGGGCAGGTCCGGGCGGGTGCGCGGGTAGTCGGTCTGCTGGGTCTCCCAGGTGACCAGGCCGTTCTTGACGTAGATCTTCCAGCTGCACGAGCCGGTGCAGTTCACCCCGTGGGTGGAGCGCACGATCTTGTCGTGCTGCCAGCGCAGTCGGTAGCCGTCTTCCCAGTCGCGCGACTCGTCGCGGGTCTCGCCGTGGCCGTTGGCGAAGCGGGGGGGCCGCTGGCCCAGGTACTTCAAACGGTCCAGAAAATGACTCATGGGTTTCTCCTCCTCAGCGGCGGCGTCACGAGGACTGGGCCGCGGCGACTTGACGTTCGCTGAAATGGATCTCGGCATTGGCGCGCGAGTAGTAGAACCAGGTCAGGGCCAGGCAGACGACGTAGAAGGCGATGAAGCCGTAGAGCGCCATCTCGGCCCCGCCGGTCAGAGCAATGGAGCTGCCGAAGGTCTTGGGGATGAAGAAGGCGCCGTAGGCGGCGATGGCCGAGGTGAAGCCGATGGTGGCGGCGGCCTCCTTCTCGCCTTGCTGGCGCTGCGCTTCTGGGGACAGCTCCGGCATCAGGCGCGGGATCTCCTGGCGGAAGATCACCGGGATCATCTGGAAGGTGCTGGCGTTGCCCACCCCGGTGAAGAAGAACAGCAGCAGGAACATGGCGAAGAAGCCCCAGAAGGCCCCCGGCTGCTCCTTGATGCCGAGAAAGAACAGCACCCCGGCGACGCAGGCGATCATCGCCGCGAAGACCCAGAGGGTGACCCGCGCCCCGCCGAAGCGGTCGGCAACACCACCGGTCAGCGCCCGGCTCTGGGCCCCCACAAGCGGGCCCAGGAAGGCGAACTTGAGCACGTCGACCGTGGGAAACTGGTTGGCGGCCAGCAGCGGGAAGCCCGCCGAGTAACCGATGAAGCTGCCGAAGGTGCCGGTATAGAGCACGCACATCAGCCAGTTGTGCTTGCGCTTGAAGATCACCGCCTGTTCCTTGAACGAGGAGCGAGCGCTGGCGATATCGTTCATGCCGAACCAGGCCGCCACGGTGCCGACGACGATGAAGGGCACCCAGACGAAGCCGGCGTTCTGCAGCCACAGCCGGCCACCGTCATCGAGGGGCTGGGCACCGCCGGCAACCAGGCTGAAGGCGCCGGTAGTGATCACCAGCGGCACCAGGAACTGCATGACGCTGACGCCCAGGTTGCCTAGGCCGGCGTTCATCCCCAGGGCCTTGCCCTTCTCCTGCTTGGGATAGAAGAAGGAGATGTTGGCCATGCTGGAGGCGAAGTTGCCGCCGCCGAGGCCGCACAGCAGCGCCAGGATCAACATCACCAGGTAGGGCGTCTCGGGGTTCTGTACCGCAAAGCCGATCCATAGCGCCGGCAGCAGCAGCGAGGCGGTGGACAGCGCCGTGAAACGACGGCCGCCGAAGATCGGTACCATGAAGCTGTAGAAGATGCGCAGCGTGGCGCCGGAGAGGCCGGGCAGCGCGGCCAGCCAGAACAGCTGGTTGGCGCTGTAGTCGAAGCCCACCTGGGGCAGCTTGGCGACCACCACCGACCACACCATCCACACCGCGAAGGCGAGCAGCAGGTTGGGGATCGAGATCCACAGGTTGCGCGTGGCGATGCGCTTGCCCTGCTCTTCCCAGAAGACGGGATCCTCGGGGTGCCATTCCTCGAGCACGAAGCGGCTGGGGGTGGCGAGCTCGGGCAGGTCGGTGGTCTCGTGGTGGGTCTCCCACTCGATGCGGGTGACCTGCAGGATGGCGTGGTGCATCCACGCCAGGGCCGCGGCGGAAACCACGAACAGCAGCATGAAGCAGCTCTGCCAGATGCCGATGACGTCGTTGAGCATGCCGAAGGTCAGCGGCAGCAGGAAGCCGCCCAGGCCGCCGACCATGCCCACCACGCCGCCGACGATGCCGACGTTCCGCGGATAGTAGACGGGGATGTGCTTGAACACCGCCGCCTTGCCCAGCGACATGAAGAAGCCCAGCACCATGGTCAGCAACACGAAGCCGCCCAGCGACATGGCGAAGGAGAAGCGCAGCTCTCCGTCGACGCCGCTGACGACGTAGTCGGTGGGCGGATAGCTGAGCAGGAAGGTGCAGACCACCGAGGCGATCAGGGTCCAGTACATCACCCGCCGCGCGCCATAGCGGTCGGACAGCCAGCCGCCCAGCACCCGGAACAGCGAGGCGGGGATGGTGTAGAGGGCGGCAACAATGCCGGCCGCGGCGATACCCAGGCCGTAGACCTCGACCAGGTAGTGCGGCAGCCATAGCGCCAGGGCCACGAAGCCACCGAACACGAAGAAGTAGTACAGCGAGAAGCGCCATACCCTGGGCTCGGCCAGCGGGGCGAGCTGCTCCTTGAGCGGCACCGGGTGGGCGCGGCGCTCGGCGCTCAGCGGATCGGTGCGGGCCAGCAGCATGAAGGCCACGCCCATCACCGCGATGACCGTGGCATAGACCAGCGCGGTGCCCTGCCAGCCCAGCGCCAACAGCAGGAAGGGGGCGCCGAAGTTGGTCACCGCCGCGCCCACGTTGCCGGCACCGAAGATGCCCAGCGCCGTGCCCTGACGCGCCTTCTCGAACCAGGCCGCGGTGTAGGTCACCCCGACGATGAAGGAGCCGCCGGCCAGGCCGACCCCCAGGGCACCGATCAGCAACATCGTGTAGCTGGTGGCGAAGGTCAGCAGGTAGACACAGACGGCGGTGGCCAGCATCAGCACCCCGAACACCCAGCGACCGCCGAAGCGGTCGGTGAGCAGCCCCAGGAACAGCCGACTGATGGAGCCGGTGAGCACCGGCGTGGCCATCAGCAGGCCGAGCTGGGTATCCGAGAGCTGGAAGTCATCCTTGAGCTGCAGCCCGAGGATGGAAAAGATGGTCCAGACCGCGAAGCAGAGCGTGAACGCCAGGGTCGATAATCCCAGCGCCCGGTTCTGCTCGCGGCGAGTCACGGTGGGCAGTTGCTCATCGCTCATTACCACCTTCCTTCTCGTCCGAGTGGAGGGCGCATCGCCGACAGTATAGGCGGGCAACAGCACCGCAAGGTGGCAGGTTTTAACAGCGGGTCAAACGAGCAACGATGTCAGCCAGGAGGCCAGGCTGTGGTTCACGGTGGTGTCGATGAGGTAGGCAAACACCACCACCGCGGCCAGGCCGCGGAATCGTTGTCAGAACGGGGCAGCGGCAGCACCGCGCTGTTGCCACATTGGGCCAATCGAGTTGGAAGAAAGGGAGGCTTAGCAGAGGCCAGAAACAAAAAAGCCGCTGAAATCAGCGGCTTTTTCATATCCTGTGGCGGAGGGGGAGGGATTCGAACCCTCGAAGCCTTTCGACTTACACACTTTCCAGGCGTGCTCCTTCGACCACTCGGACACCCCTCCGCATCGTGGTTCTCACGCCTATCGGCAGCGCCTTATGCGTCAGAACGGCGCACATGCTAACGGCTCAAGTGCGCGATTGCAAGCCGTTTTTGGCGTCGCCCGCGTCAGGCATCGGGCAGCACGGCGTAGTCGCCGCGGGCTTCCAGGCAGAGGGTGTCGTCGCACCACAGGCGCTGCACGAGGGCGATGCGCCCCTTGCCGCGGGCCTTGAGTCGTTTCTCCAGCTGTTCGGGGCCAGCCTCGCTCTCCGGGGTGCAGATCAGGCGGTAGTCGCCGGTGACCGGGGCGAGGAAGCGCTGGCTGGCCTCGGCCACCACCACGTCGCGGGCGTAGCCGCGCTCGCGCAGCCACAGCGTGGTCCAGCACCAGCCGAGCAGCGTGGTCTGGGCGGTCAGGGCGCCGCCAAAGCCGGTGCCCTTGTCGTTGAGGTTGGGCGCCAGCGCGACGTTCCAGATGAGGGCGTCATCCTCCCGGTGCATGCCCCGGATGCCGAGGTGCTCGACCAGGGGGATCGCCTCCGCCAGCCAGCCGAGAAAGGTCGCCGGGTCGTCCGCCTGGCGGGCTGCGGGCAGCGGCAGGCGCGGGTGGGGAAGGCCGATCTCGCGCATCGCTCAGCTCCAGTGCTCGACGAAGTCGGAGATGCGGTGCTCGGCCACCGGCCTGTGGCGCCCGCCGGGCTGGCCGAGATAGACGAAGGCGACGATCTCGTCCTCCTCGCCGAGCCCCAGTCCCTTGTGCACGGTGGGATCGAAGGCGTACTTGCCGCTGCGCCACATGGCGCCGAGCCCCAGGGCGTGGGCCGCGAGGAGGATGGCGTGGGCGGCACAGCCGGCGGAGATCACCTGCTCGACTCGGGGCACCTTGGCCACGTCGGGGGTGACCTTGGCGATCACTGCGATGACCATGGGCGCACGCAGCGGCTTCTTGCGTGCCGCGGCCAGCGTCGCGTCATCGACGTGGGGGTCGGCGTGAAACTCGGCCTCGGCGTAGAGTTCGCCCAGCCGCTCGAGTCCCTCGCCGGTGAACTCGATGAAGCGCCACGGCCGCAGCTCGCCGTGATCCGGGGCGCGCAGGGCCGCCCGATAGATCGCCTCGAGCTGCTCGGGACCCGGTGGCGGCCCCATCAGCTTGCCCATGGAACTGCGCTCATGCAGCAGGGTCATCGCATCCATGTTGCTCTCCTGTTCCGGTTCTGTCGGCACTCTACCCCAGAACTCGTCCGGCCTGCATGTCGATCTATTGGCGAGCCAGGCCTATTGTCTGGACAAGCGAAGGGGCTCGGGCGGTCGCTCGCCCGGCGTTCCCCGCCAGGGGCTGATGTCGAGCCCGCCGCGACGCACGTAGCGCGCCAGCACCAGCAGCCGCTCGGGGCGCGCGTGGGCCATCAGGTCCATGAAGATGTGCTCCACGCAGTGCTCGTGGAAGTCCTGGTGCTGGCGGTAGCCGATCAGGTAGCGCAGCAGCCCCTCGCGGTCGATCTTCGGCCCGCGGTAGCGGATCAGCACGCTGCCCCAGTCGGGCTGGCCGGTGACCGGGCAGTTGGACTTGAGCAGGTGCGAATACAGCGTCTCCTCGACGACCGCCTCCCCCACCCGCAGGTGCTCGGCGCTCGGCGTGTAGGTCGAGATCTCGATGTCCAGGTCGTCCAGGCACTCCCCCGGCAGCCGGCGCGGCATGAGTGCATCGTCGTCGACGCCGAACAGCTCGACCGAGACCGGCGCGCCGGCCGCCGCGGCCAAGTCGCGCTCGAGTACCTCGATGACCCGCTCACGGCTTTCGAAGCGCGTCTGGTTGAAGCCGTTGAGGTAGAGCTTCCACGACTTGGACTCGATCAGGTTGGGCGACGCCGCCGGCAGGCGGAAGCGTGCCACGGCGACGACCGGCTTGCCCCGGCCATTGAGCCAGCTGACCTCGAAGGCGTACCACTCGTCCTCGCCGACGAAGGGCAGCCGGCCCTCCTCGATGCCCAGCGGCGCACGGTTGACGGCGCGCGGAATGGGATAGAGCAGCCCCGCGTCGTAGCGCTCCGGGTAGGCGGACTCACGCCCCAGCGGGGCTTCCTTCAGGGTGTCGGGACGTTCAGTTGTCATGGTTCAGCTTCGAATGCCTTTGCCCCGCTCCAGCATCCACAGGGCGATGGAGTAAAGAATCACGATGAAGGTCAGAATGGCCGCCAGCGCCCAGCCCACCGGGATGTCGGAGACGCCGAGGAAGCCGTGGCGGAAGACGTTGACCATGTAGAGGATGGGGTTGAGCAGCGAGACGCCCTGCCACAGGGGCGGGAGCAGCGTGATCGAGTAGAAGACCCCACCCAGGTAGGTCAGCGGCGTCAGCACGAAGGTCGGCACGATCGAAACGTCATCGAACTTGTTGGCGAGCAGCGCGTTGATGAAGCCGCCAATGGAGAAGAGCGCCGCGGTGAGCACCACCACGCCGACGGTCAGCAGCGGGTGGGCGACATTCAGGCGGGTGAAGAAGAGCGACACCAGGGTGACGATCAGCCCCACGCCCAGGCCGCGGGCCATGCCACCCAGCACGAAGCCGGTGAGAATCACCCAGTTGGGCATCGGCGAGACCATCATCTCCTCGACCGAGCGCTGGAACTTGTTGGAGAAGAAGCTCGAGGCCACGTTGGAGTAGCTGTTGGTGATCACCGCCATCATGATCAGCCCGGGGACGATGAAGTCCATGTAGGTGAAGCCATCCATCTCGCCGATGCGCGAACCGATCAGGCTGCCGAAGATGATGAAGTACATGGACATGGTGATCGAGGGCGGCAGCAGCGTCTGCGGCCAGATGCGCGTGAAGCGCTTGATCTCCTTGAGCACCAGGGTCCACAGGGCGATCGCGGTCTGGGTGGCGGTCATGCGCGCGCCTCCAGCGAGGACGCCTCACGCTCCGCACTGTCGCTGCCCTGCTCCACCATGGAGACGAACATCTCCTCCAGGCGGTTGGCGCGGTTGCGCATCGAGACGACCTGGATGCCCTCTTTGCTGAGCGCCGCGAAGAGATCGTTGAGGCGCTGGCCACGATGCACCATCACGGCCAGCTGCGCCGGCTCCACGCGACTCACCTCGAAGCCGGCGAGGTGCGGCAGCGTCTCGACGGGACGCGCCAGGTCGAGCAGGAAGGTCTCGGTGTCGAGCTCGGCGAGCAGCTCGCGCACGCTGGTGTTCCTGACGATGTTGCCGTGGTCGATGATCGCCACCTGGCGACACAGGCTCTCGGCCTCCTCCAGGTAGTGCGTGGTGAGGATGATGGTGGTGCCCTCCTCGCGATTGATGCGTCGCATGTACTCCCACATGCTGCGGCGCAGTTCGATGTCGACGCCGGCGGTGGGCTCGTCGAGGATCAGCAGCCTAGGGCGGTGCATCAGCGCACGGGCGATCATCAGGCGGCGCTTCATGCCGCCGGAGAGCATGCGCGCACTGCCATTGCGCTTGTCCCACAGGCCGAGGTCGGTGAGCAGTTGCTCGGCGCGCGGCAGCGCCTCGCGGCGCGGCATGCCGTAGTAGCCGGCCTGGGCGAGCACGATGTCGATCACCTTCTCGAACTGGTTGAAGTTGAACTCCTGAGGCACCACGCCCAGGTGATACTTGGCGCGGGCGAAGTCACGGTCGATGTCGATGCCGAAGATCTCGACCTTCCCGGCCGTCTTCTGCACGAGCGAGCAGACCACCCCCAGGGTGGTGGACTTGCCGGCGCCGTTGGGACCGAGCAGTGCGAAGAAGTCACCCTGGGCGACATCGAGGTCGATGCCCTTCAGGGCGTGAAAGCCGTTACCGTAGACCTTGGTCAGGCCACGGATCGACAGCGCCGGTTCGGCCATGGGAGCGTCCTTGACGGTGGTAACGGTTCAACGAGCGGTGACTGCATAGATCAGGGCGACGCGGCGAAATTCAAGGCGCCTCGACCGCAGCCGGGGAAACCACGGGCGACAGCAGCTCACCGAGCGGTACCGGCAGCCATCGAAAAAAGGGGAAAAAGGGGTGTTGGCGACATTGGAGCGGGAAACGAGATTTGACCGGGCTGGCGCTCCAGCTCGCGGCCCGAGCGTTGGCTCGGCGGACTAGCGACATTGGAGCGGGAAACGAGATTCGAACTCGCGACCCTCGCCTTGGCAAGGCGATGCTCTACCACTGAGCTATTCCCGCATGTCGCAACGCCGGTCAGGCGTAGAGTGGCGTCCCATAGGGGGTTCGAACCCCTGTTCCCGCCGTGAAAGGGCGGTGTCCTGGGCCACTAGACGAATGGGACGCAAAAAGCTTCGTGAAGCTTGGAGCGGGAAACGAGATTCGACCGGGCTGGCGTTCCAGATCGTGACCCGAGCCTTGGCTCGCTACCGCTGGCATAAACTGTGGAGCGGGAAACGAGATTCGAACTCGCGACCCTCGCCTTGGCAAGGCGATGCTCTACCACTGAGCTATTCCCGCACGGCTGACAGTCTATGCTATCACCAGCACAACCGCTATCGCTGATGCAACCGGAAGCGTGGCGTCCCATAGGGGGTTCGAACCCCTGTTCCCGCCGTGAAAGGGCGGTGTCCTGGACCACTAGACGAATGGGACGCATGGAGCGGGAAACGTGATTCGACGGGGCTGGCCTTCCAGCTCGCGACCCTCACGACAACCTGCTTCCCTCCACCGAGGTGGAGCTGGAGCGGGAAACGAGATTCGAACTCGCGACCCTCGCCTTGGCAAGGCGATGCTCTACCACTGAGCTATTCCCGCACTCCGGTACCTGTTAAAGAGAGAGTGGCGTCCCATAGGGGGTTCGAACCCCTGTTCCCGCCGTGAAAGGGCGGTGTCCTGGACCACTAGACGAATGGGACGCGGC
>SBLD01000008.1:23427-31793 GCA_004551485.1 Billgrantia azerbaijanica
GGAGAGTGGCGTCCCATAGGGGGTTCGAACCCCTGTTCCCGCCGTGAAAGGGCGGTGTCCTGGACCACTAGACGAATGGGACGCGGCCGTCTCGCCTCAACGAGGTGGCGCGAATGTTACTCAAGGGCCCCGGGGCTGTCAACACTCGCCCGTGAACGCTCCGGGGGATGGAAAAAGCCGCGAAAAACGGTGTCTGATGAAAGGGCCCTGGCTAGCCCTGAGCAAAAGCCCGAAGCACAAAGGAGAAGAGGCCATGCGCAGAAAGGTCGAGAAAAGCGACGCCGAGTGGCGCGCCCAGTTGACCCCCGAGCAGTATCGCGTCACCCGCGAAAAGGGGACCGAGCGCCCCTTCAGCGGCAACTACCGGGTTTCCAGCGAGCACGGGATCTACCACTGCGTGTGCTGTCACGCCCCGCTGTTCGAGAACGAGCACAAGTTCGATGCCGGCTGCGGGTGGCCGAGCTTCGACCGCCCGCTGGGGCGTTCCTGCGTCGAGGAACACCCCGACGACTCCCACGGCATGCAGCGTACCGAGGTGACCTGCGCCCACTGCAACGCGCACCTGGGGCATGTCTTTCCCGACGGCCCCGCCGATACCACCGGACTGCGTTACTGCATCAACTCCGTGGCGATCGCCTTCCACCCCGGCGAATAGCCTTTCTGCCACTGCCCTGAGGCGGCCGCCCATCTGCTATGATGGGCGGCCGTCACGTTTTTGGCAGGAGAAGCAACGCGATGCTCGGCTGGTATCCGGGACACATGAACAAGGCGCGCCGCCAGATCAAGGAGGCGCTGCCGGAGATCGACGTGGCGATCGAGGTGCTCGACGCCCGCCTGCCCTACTCCAGCGCCAATCCCATGCTGGCCGACCTCACCCGCCACAAGCCGGTGCTGAAGATCCTGTCGCGTGCCGATCTCGCCGACCCCGAGCGCACCCGCGAATGGGTCGCCCACTTCGACGCCCAGCCCGACATGCGCGCCCTCGCCGTGACCACCACCCAGGCGCGCGAACTCAAGCGCATCCCCAGGCTGTGCCACGAGCTGGCCGGCGCCGTGCGTGCCGACCGCGACGTGCGGGTGATGGTCATGGGCATTCCCAACGTCGGCAAGTCGACGCTGATCAATGGCCTCGCCGGCAAGGCCATCGCCAAGACCGGCAATGAGCCAGCGGTGACCAAGCGCCAGCAGAAGGTGCGCATCGGCGGCCGAGTGGCCCTGGTCGACACCCCCGGGGTGCTGTGGCCCAAGATCGAGGATCAGGCCAGCGCCTACCGGCTCGCGGCGAGCGGCGCCATCCGCGACACCGCCATCGACTACGTCGACGTGGCCGTGGTCACCGCCGCCGAACTGGCCCGGCGCTACCCCGAAGCGCTCAAGACACGCTACAAGCTCACGACGCTGCCGGCCTACGCGCCCCACCCCGGGGCCGAGCGGGTCGAGGCCGACGGCCCCGAGCGGCCGGACCTGCTGGCGCTGGCCGGCTTCGACGGCCATGCGATACTGGCCGAGATCGCCGCCAAGCGCGGCGGCCTGCGCCCGGGCGGCGAGGTCGACCTGCATCGTGGCGCCGAGGTGCTACTTCACGAGCTGCGCCACGGCAAGCTCGGCCGCCTGACGCTGGAGACACCGGCCGACATCCCTGCGCCCAGCGCCGCCACCGGCGAGGATGCCCCGGCCTGACATGCCCCGCGCCCCGTCGCGCCCCTGGACACCACAGACTTTCGGAACTGCCATGGACACGCCCTCCCTGCTCAGGAAATCGCACAAGCTCGACAACGTCTGCTACGACATCCGCGGCCCCGTGCTCGAGCACGCCAAGCGGCTGGAAGACGAAGGCCAGCGCATCTTGAAGCTCAACATCGGCAACCCCGCACCGTTTGGCTTCGAGGCCCCGGAGGAGATCCTTCAGGACGTGATGCGCAACCTGCCCACCGCCCAGGGCTACTGCGACTCCAAGGGCCTCTACTCGGCACGCAAGGCGGTCATGCAGGAGTGCCAGCGCAAGCAGATCCCCGGCGTCGGCATCGAGGACATCTTCATCGGCAACGGCGTCTCCGAACTGATCGTGATGGCGCTGCAGGCGCTGCTCAACGACGGCGACGAGGTGCTCATCCCGGCGCCCGACTACCCGCTGTGGACCGCCGCCGCCAACCTCTCCGGCGGTCGCCCCGTGCACTATCGCTGCGACGAGCAGGCCGACTGGGCCCCCGACCTCGACGACGTGCGCGCCAAGGTGACCGGCCACACCCGCGCCCTCGTGCTCATCAACCCCAACAACCCCACCGGCGCCGTCTACCCACCGGCGGTGATCAAGGAACTGCTGGAGATCGCCCGCGAGCACAACCTGGTGGTGTTCTCCGACGAGATCTACGACAAGATCCTCTACGACGGTACCGAGCACGTCGCCACCGGCTCCCTGGCCGACGAGGACCAGCTGGTAGTGACCATGAACGGCCTCTCCAAGAGCTACCGCTGTGCCGGCTTCCGCTCCGGCTGGATGATCCTCTCCGGCCAAGTGGCCATGCAGCGCGCCACCGACTTCATCCAGGGCATCAACATGCTCGCCTCCATGCGTCTATGCGCCAACGTGCCCGCCCAGCACGCCATCCAGACGGCGCTGGGCGGCTACCAGTCGATCAACGACCTGATCCTGCCCGGCGGACGCCTGCTCGCCCAGCGCGACATCACCATCGACAAGCTCAACGCCATCCCGGGCGTCAGCTGCGTCAAGCCCAAGGGCGCGCTCTACGCCTTCCCGAAGCTCGATCCCAAGGTGTTCGATATCCACGACGACCAGCAGATGGTGCTCGACCTGCTGCTGCAGGAGAAGATCCTGCTGGTGCAGGGGACCGCCTTCAACTGGCCAGAGCCGGACCACGTGCGCATCGTCACCCTGCCCTGGGCGGACCAGCTCGGTGACGCGCTGGACCGCTTCGCACGGTTCCTGTCGCGCTACCGCCAGTGAGATCGCTATCATCACGACCGCCAGCACAACCGCTTGAAACCTGGCGTCTGAGACCGTATCTAAGCATCAGCTTGTTGACGCCGCGCACGACGCGGCGCCCTTTGACGATCGACGGAGAGATCCCCACATGATGCGAATCCTGCTCTTCCTGGGCACCAACCTGGCGGTGATCGTGGTCGCCAGCATCACCCTGCGCCTGCTCGGGGTGGAGGGCTACCTCACCGCGCAGGGCATGAACTTCAATGCGCTGCTGATCTTCTGCTTCGTCGTCGGCATGGCCGGCTCGCTGATATCGCTGTTCATTTCCAAGTGGATGGCCAAGCGCTCCACGGGCACGGTGATCATCGAGCAGCCGTCGAATGCCACCGAAAAGTGGCTCCTCGACACCGTGGCCGAGCTGGCCCGCGACGCCGGCATCAAGACCCCTGAGGTCGGGATCTTCCCCGCCCAGCAGTCCAACGCCTTCGCCACCGGCTGGAACAAGGACGATGCCCTGGTGGCGGTCTCTGCCGGCCTGCTCAACCGCATGCGCCCGGAGGAGGTGCGTGCCGTACTGGCCCACGAGATCGGCCACGTGGCCAACGGCGACATGGTGACCCTGGCGCTGGTCCAGGGCGTGGTGAACACCTTCGTGATGTTCTTCGCCCGGGTGGTTGCCCACCTGGTCGATCAGTTCCTGCGCGCCCGCAGCGACGGCGAAGGTGGGCTCGGTTTCATTGGCTACTTCGCGGTGGTGATCGTCGCCGAGATCGTGTTCGGCATCATTGCGTCAGCCATCGTCGCCTGGTTCTCGCGCTTCCGCGAATACCGTGCCGACGCCGCCGGCGCCCGGCTGGCCGGCTCCGGCGCCATGATCAACGCCTTGGCGCGCCTCAAGGCGGAAGTGGAAATGCCCGACCAGATGCCGGACACCCTGCGGGCCATGGCCATCACCAAGGGCCAGACCGCCTCGCTGATGGAGCGCTTGTTCGCCAGCCACCCGCCACTGGACGACCGCATCCGCGCGCTGAAGGAAGCGGCCTACCGCCAGTAACCCCTTTCTAGCCCCTTCCCTGATGACGACAGCGGACCCGCCTCATGGCGGGTCCGTTGCCTTTCGTCGGGGCACTTCAGGGGATATCGGGATCGACCGCGACCCGCTCGGCCTGCGCGAAACAGAAGGTGCTGCCGCCCTTTCGCTTGGCGCGGTACATCGCCATGTCGGCCTGGCGCAGCAGCGCCTCCAGGGTGGTGGCCTGGCCCGGCTGGTGCAGGGCGATACCGATCGAGCCGGCAATGCGGCCCTCCCGGTCGCCACAGTCGAACGGCCGGGCCAGCACATCGAGCAGCCGCTGGGTGACCACCGCCAGCTCGCGTGCCGAGTTGGCGCCCAGCACGATCAGCGCGAATTCATCGCCGCCGAGCCGCGCCACGGTGTCGCTGGCACGCAGGCACTCGAGCATCCGCTGGCCGGCTTCGCGCAGCACGGCGTCGCCGGCCTCGTGCCCCAGGGTGTCATTGACCTGCTTGAAGCCATCGAGGTCGACGAAGAGCACTGCCAGCAGCTCCTCGCGGCGGGCCGCCTGGAGCAGCTGCTGCGCCAGGCGTTCGTGGAAGAGGGTGCGGTTGGGCAGACCGGTCAGGGCGTCGTAGTGGGCGCGCCGCCACACCTCGTCCTGGGCGTTCTTCTGCTCGGTGACGTCCTCGCAGACGGCCACGGCCTGGGTCGGTTGGCCGCTGCCATCCCGAATCGCCGAGATCGAGACGCGCTCCCAGAACGCCGTCCCGTCCCGGCGTCGACTGGCCAGCTCGCCGCGCCACGTCCGCCCGGCACGCACGGTCTGCCACAGCTCGCGGTAGACCGCCGGTGCGGTGTCCTCGCAGTGCAGCCTCTGGATGGGCTGGCCGAGCAGCTCATCGGCGCGGTAGCCGTTGAGCCGGCAGAACTCCGGGTTGACGTAGTCGATACGGCCGTCGATGCGCACGATGGCAATTGCCGCCGGGCTGTTTTCCACCCCCGCGTGCAGGGCGCGCAGCTGCGCTTCGTTGCGCTTGCGCTCGCGGATGTCCCGGAAGCTGATCACCGCGCCGACCACCCCCCCGGTCGTGCGGATCGGATGCGCGCGGTACTCGACCGGCAACGCGGTGCCGTCCACCCGCCAGAAGACGCTGTCCAGCTCCTCGGCCACCTGCCCCGTGCGATAGGCCGCATTGATCGGGCAGTGGCGTACGTCACGGGGCTTGCCACCGGCATCGCTGTGGGCGATGAGGTCGCGCAGCGGCTGTCCGACCAGCTGCTCCGGGCGGTAGCCCAGCAGGTCGGCCGCCACCGGGTTGCACAGCGTACAGACGCCCTCACCGTTCACCGCCAGGATGCCCTCGGCCGAGGAGTCGATCAGCAGCCGCAGGCGGGCCTCTGCCTCCTGCCGCTCCGCCACCTCGGTGCGCAGCTCGCGGGTACGCAGGTGCACCAGCCGGTCCTGCTGCGAATTGGCCTCCTGCAGGGAGAGGATCTGCTGGCGCAGGCGTGCCAGCACCATGACGGTGCCGGCGGAGAGCAGCAGCCAGACGAGGCCGTGAAACCCCGCCAGAGCGGCCTTCTGCTGCCGCGCCAGGACGAACATCGGCTCCGCCGGCAGGGTGACGCTCAGCCCGCCGCGGATGTCGCCGACCTCGTAGCCTTGGTGGCGATGACACTGCATGCACTCCGGCTTCACCCGCAGCGCACGCATGTAGCGCAGCTCCGGCAGGGAACTGCGGGTCAGCTCGACATGCTCCAGAGCTGTCACGCGCCCGCCGGGCGCCTTCGCCTCGACCGCCCGTTCGAAGTCCTGCAGCACGCCGGCCTCCCACAGGTCGGCCTGGTTGCCGGGATTGATCGGATCGAGGCTGGTGAGGTGGACGCGCACCCCGGCGCTGTCGCGGACGATATCGGTGAGACCGCGCGTCATGAAGGCCGGGTTGACCATGGTCAGGGTGCGGCCATCGGGCAAGGAAATGTCGCGATCCGGGTGATCCAGGTAGGGGTTGGGCTGTAGCCGGTCGCTGGTCCAGACATAGACCCCGCCGTGCCCGGCATTCCACAGCCGCATCGCCTCCATCATGGAAGCGATCTGGCGAGCCTGCTTGCTGGCGACCTCGAAGCTGTGCGCCTCGACCGCCTGCCAGTTCCACCACAGCGATCCCCCTGCCAGGGCCGCCCACAGCAGCACGGGAATTCCCCAGTAGAGCGGTACCAGGGCAAGGCGGCTGATGAAACGCCCGAGCCCGCCCCAGGGATCGGGGCGCTGCAACGGCAGGGACTGGCTCGCGGGCTGTTCCGGCATGTGGGCGCTCGACGGTTGCTACGAAAAAAGTATGACGAAGCGCCCTTCGGGTGTGAACTGACGACGACCTCCCCGCCCCGTCAGAAAGCAGTTTGATTGATCAACATCAATTATCGACCGGCAGGCGGTTATTCCACCTGAAAGCCGGCGGCGGCCAAGGGAGGCGCCAGATCCCCTGCCGCCGCCTCGAGGGCAACGGCGAGGGTGGCGAACTCCCGACGCAGCGGGTAGTGCGCCCGGCAGGCGTCGAAGCCGCGGGCCAGCCCCTGACGGTGCTGCTCGCGCAGCAGGCCGTCGTGGTCGCGGCGTACGTCGTAGACGGCGCGCGTGCACAGGCGCAGGACCTCCTCCGGCGCGAGCCCGGCACCGAGCTCGAGCCGGCGCAGCGGCGGCGCCGGCAACAGCGCGTCGAGGGGCGTCCGGGCCGGCAGCCCCAGCCGATGACAGAGGGCACGGTAGACCTGGTGGGTGCCGCGCAGCTTGCCGTCGAGGCTGTAGCCGGCCACGTGCGGCGTGGCGATCGCCGCCAGGTCGCGCAGGGCAGGGTCGATCGCCGGCTCGCCCTCCCAGACATCGAGCACCGCGCTGACATCGCCCGGCCCGGCCAGGCGGCCACGCAGTGCCTGGCCGTCCACGCAGTCGCCGCGCCCGGCGTTGAGGAGCACCGTCCCCGGCGGCAGTTCGGCGATGCGGCGAGCATCGAGCAGGTGGCGGGTGGCATGGGGGCCTTCGCGCACCAGCGGGGTATGCAGGCAGAGCACGTCGCAGGCGTCGATCAGCGCATCGAGATCATGGAAACCCGCCGCCCCTTCCGCCTCGGCCCGCGGGGGATCACAGGCGAGGCACGCGACGCCAAGCGCCGTGAGCCGCGACAGCAGCCGGCCGCCCACGTTGCCGACCCCGACGATGCCGACACGCCGCTCGGCCAGGTGCCAGCCGTGGCGTTCGCCCAGCGTCAACAGGCTCGACAGCACGTAGTCCACCACCGCCTCGGCATTGCAGCCCGGCGCGCTGGCGAAGCCGATGCCGTGGCGCGCGAGCGCGCCCTGGTCGACGTGATCGGTGCCGATGGTGCAGGTCCCCACGAAGCGCAGCCGGCTGCCCGCCACGAGCGCCTCGTCGACCCGGGTGACGGAGCGCACCACCAGCGCATCGGCGTCACGCACCGCCCGGGCGTCGATCTCGCGCCCGGGCAGGCGCACCACCTCGCCCAGCGGGCTGAAGCAGGCCTCGGCGGCGGGGACGTTGGCGTCGACGACGATTCTCACGGGCTTCTCCTGACGGATCACGGCGGAAATCCGCGACGCGAACAGGGCGCGCGGCTTGTCCAGTCTGCGCGAAGCCGTACAATAGCGCCACCCATCACCCACACGCCGCCTGCGGCATTCACTGGAGTCGGGAGCCACCGTTGATCGTCCGCTGGGAAAGTGACCATGACTACGTGCTGGTGCATATCCACCAAGACATGTTCGGCGACTGGATCTTCAGCCGCGCCTGGGGCCAGATCGGCACCCAGTTCGGCGGGCTGAAGCATCAACTGGCCGATGACCACGCCCAGGCGATGATGTGGCTCGGCGACGAGGCCACCATCCAGGCGTCACGCGGCTTTCGCAAGGTGCTGGAAGCGGAGGACCACTCCCCCGAGGGGCGCGAGGCGGTCGGTCAGCTCTCGCTGCTCGACGGCCTCTGACGCCCGCACCCGCTCAGCCCAGGTAGCGCCGCCCGTGGCGTACCACGGCGCCCGGCGTCCGCCCCTGCGCCGCCTCGTCACCGCCCTGCAGGCGCGCCCAGGCCGCCTCGTCCAGCCGGTCCCGCGCCGCCAGCCAGGCGGCGAGGCGCGGCGCCTCGAAACCGCGATCGAGCTCGTCTCCCGTCTCGTCCACCAGCACCGGAATGCGCACCCCATAGCGCTCGACCAAGGCCTCGTCCTCGCTGATCTCGATTCGTGCCAGGTCATGGTCCCCGCGGTGCAGCGCGGCCAGCAGCGCCTCGAGCTGCTCGCACAGGTGGCAGCCCAGGGTGGTGTAGAGCGTCAGGCGGGGCATTCGGCCTCCCGGTGGCGAATCAGGAATACGTGGTGGATATCGGGGCGCCGG
>SBLD01000008.1:31891-177824 GCA_004551485.1 Billgrantia azerbaijanica
CCCAGGGTGGTGTAGAGCGTCAGGCGGGGCATTCGGCCTCCCGGTGGCGAATCAGGAATACGTGGTGGATATCGGGGCGCCGGTTGCAAGATAGAGAGCGGGTCGAAGGTCTCATTCCGCCTCCCTATGGCGAATCAGGAATACGTGGTGGATATCGGGGCGCCGATTGAAATCCGGGTCGAAGGTCTGCGCCGAGACGTCCTTGACGGCGTAGCGTTCCGCCAGGGCGGCATCGAGCCGGAAGCGGCGCTGGTTGTTGGAGAACACCAGGGTACCGCCGGGGGCCAGGCGCGCCATGGCCAGGTCGACGAGGCGCGCCTGGTCGCGCTGCACGTCGAGGGTGCCCGCCATCTTCTTGGAGTTGGAGAAGGTGGGCGGGTCGAGGAAGATCAGATCGAACTCGGCGCGCGCCGTCTCGAGCCAGCGCAGACAGTCGTCGCGCACCACGCGGTGGCGCGCCGGGTCGAGCTTGTTGAGGGCGAAGTTGTCGCGCGCCCACTCCAGGTAGGTATTGGAAAGATCGACGCTGACGCTATCGCTGGCGCCCCCCGCCGCCTCGGTACCCAGCGCCGCCTGTACCGTGGCCGCAGCGGTGTAGCAGAAGAGGTTGAGAACGCGCTTGCCGGCGGCCATCTCGCCGAGCATCCGGCGCACCGGCCGGTGGTCGAGGAACAGCCCGGTGTCCAGGTAGTCGTGCAGGTTGACCCACAGCCGCGCGCGTCCCTCGTGCACCACGAAGCGCTCGCCGCGGTCGCCCTGCTTGCGGTACTGGGCGCGGCCGCTCTGGCGCTCGCGCCGCTTGACCACGACGTGGGCCGGGTCGACGTCGAGCGCCTCGGGAATCACCGCCAGGGCATCGAACAGGCGCTTCTGCGCCTGGGCCGGGTTCACCGAGCGCGGCGGCGCGTACTCCTGGACGTGGACGTGATCGCCGTAGACATCGATGGCCATGGCGTACTCCGGCATGTCGGCATCGTAGAGGCGGTAGCAGGCCTCGCCGGAGCGGCGCAGCCACTTGCCAAGCCGCTTGCGGTTCTTCGCCAAGCGGTTGGCGAACATCCGCGCCCCGTCGCCGCGCGGTGCGGCTTTCGCCTCGCCTTCGGCCGGGGCCTGCCCCTCACCGGCGGCGGGCACGTCCATCAGCAGCAGCTTGGCCTCCAGGGGGCCGTTGTTCAGCGCATACTGGCGATCGGCGCGCAGGCCGATACGGTGCCCCAGGTCCGGGTTGGCGGTGAATACCGCGAGCCGCCAGCCGGGGAAGGCACGGCACACGCCCGCCCCCAGCTCGGCGTAGAGGCTCACCAGCTCGGGCAGCTCGCCGAGCCGCTCGCCATAGGGCGGGTTGGCGATCACCAGGCCCCGTGCCGTCTCCTCGAGCGCCGAGGGGCGTCGCAGCTGACCGAGCGAGGCGCCCTGGAAGTCGATCAGCGCCGGGATGCCGGCGCGCATGGCGTTGGCCTTGGCCGCGGCGAGTGCCGGCGGGCTCTGGTCGAAGCCGTAGAAGCGCGCCCGGCAGCGCTTGCGCCCGATGCGCGCCCGCGCCTCGGCCTCGCGCTTGAGCTCTCGCCACAGCGCCTCGTCGTGCCCCGCCCAGCCGTGGAAGCCGAAGCGCTCACGGTGCAGGTTGGGCGCCATGTCGGCGGCCATCAGCGCGCCCTCGATCAGCAGCGTGCCGGCGCCGCACAGCGGGTCGACCAGCGCTTCGCCGGCGCGGGCGCGCGCCGGCCAGCCGGCGCGGATCAGCAGCGCCGCGGCCAGGTTCTCCTTGAGCGGCGCGTGTCCCACGTCACGGCGATAGCCGCGCCGGTGCAGGCTGTCGCCAGCCAGGTCCACGCCCAGCGTCAGTCGGCCGCGATGCAGGTGCGCGTAGAGGCGCAGGTCGGGGGATCGGAGGTCAACGCTGGGACGCGGTCGACCGGCCGCCTGGAGCGCCTCGACCACGCCGTCCTTGACGGTCTGGGCACCGAAGCGCGTGTGGCGGATCTGTTCGCTGCGGCCGTGGAAGTCCACCGCCAGGGTCGCCCCGGGGCGCAGGTGACGCGCCCAGTCGAGACGCGCCACCGCCTCGTGCAGCGCGGCCGGCCGCTCGATGCCCGCCTCGCGGGCCAGGCAGAGCACGATACGGTTGGCGAGCCGCGACCACAGGCAAGCGCGATAGGCGGCCGCCAGGTCGGCACGGAAATGTACGCCGGCCACGGTGTGCTTGAGCGGCTCGCCGCCGAGCGCCTGCAGTTCGTCGGCCAGCAGTGCCTCGAGCCCGCGCGGGCAGGTCGCAAAGAAGGCATGGTAGTGAATATCAGGCTCGCTCATGACACTCCCGACGGCCGTTCCGGCCGGGTATGCTCCAGTTGTTACAATTTGATACCGATTTTGTGACAAAAGATGGGTCGACAATCGGTTCCTCGATGCGCTATGTGTAGAGTCAGTAGCTACTGTCACAACGCATGCGTTCTGTCAGCGGGCATCCCGGCCTGCTCTCACGCGCTCGGCCGTCGCGTACGGCTCCGGGCGCGGGCACAAACGGGTCTCACATACCGTGAGGCCCCAATTGGTACCTTTCAAAGAGGTCATCCGATGAAAAGACAGAAACGTGATCGGTTCCAGCGCGCCTATCTGCATGGCTACAAGGCCGGTATCACGGGGCGCTCCCGCGACGACTGTCCCAGTCAGGATGTCAACATGCGCGAATACTGGATGAGCGGTTGGCGTGAAGGCCGTGGGGATCAATGGTCCGGCATGACCGGCGTCTCCGGCATTCACAAGAACCCCATGGTGATTTGACCTTTCCCACTCGTTACACCCAATCGGTTGTCCCTTGCCGCCGCGGCGTTGGCGGCCATCAGCCAAGCCCATGACCCCGGTCATGGGCTTTCTTCTTGCCGCGAGCGCCGCGCCATGCCCCGAGCCTCGCCGGGCATTGCCGCGGCGGCCTTCAGCGCCAGGGCGCACTCGCTGACCAGCCGCGGCCCGCCGTAGATGAACCCCGAGTAGAGCTGCACCAGGTCGGCTCCCGCCTCGCGCTTGGCCACCGCCGCCTCGCCGCTGTCGATGCCCCCCACGCCAATGATCGGCAGCCGGGGCAGGTGGCGGCGCAGTTCCTGGATCACCGCATTGGAGGCCGCGAACACCGGACGGCCCGAGAGCCCGCCCTGCTCCTCGGCGTGGGGCAGCCCGGCCACCGCCTCGCGGGAGACGGTGGTGTTGGTGGCGATCACCGCGTCGATGCCGTTGTCCGCGATGCTGTGCGCCACCAGCGCCACCTCCTCGGCACTCATGTCGGGGGCGATCTTCACCGCCAGCGGCACCCGCCGCCCGTTATCGCGATCGAGCCGGGTGCCGGCCTCGCGCAGGGTACCCAGCAGCGCATCGAGGTGTGCGCCGAACTGCAGGTCGCGCAGCCCCGGCGTGTTGGGCGAGGAGATGTTCACGGTCACGTAGTGGGCGTGGGGATGCACCTTCTCCAGGCAGGTCAGGTAGTCGTCGACCGCGCGCTCCACCGGGGTGGTCAGGTTCTTGCCGATGTTGATGCCGATCACTCCACCGTAGCGGCTCGCTTTCACCCGCTCGACCAGGTGGTCGACGCCGGCGTTGTTGAAACCCATGCGGTTGATGATGGCGCCTGCCTCGGGGAGCCGGAACAGGCGCGGCCTGGGGTTGCCGGGCTGAGGCTTCGGCGTCACCGTGCCCACCTCGACGAAACCGAAGCCCAAGGCCCCCAGGGCGTCCAGGTGGTCGGCATTCTTGTCGAGCCCGGCGGCAAGCCCCACCCGATTGGGGAAACGCAGCCCCATCACCTCCACCGGATCGTCGACACGCTCCCCCGCGAGGCGCCCGGCCAGCCCCAGGCGCCCCGCCACGTCGAGCGCGCGCAGCGCCACCCCGTGGGCGGCCTCGGCGTCGAGGCGGAACAGCAGCGAGCGGGCAAGGGCGTACATGGGCATCTCCAGGAGAAAGGGGTGGTCAAGCGCGGACGCGATTATAGCAGCCCTTGCCGCCCGCAACGACGAACCCCGCCGTAGTGGCGGGATTCTGGCAGTTGCTCTGTGGGAGGGACGGTTCGATGCTCCGACTTCAGCTCCGGTTCGACGCCTCGACGAAGCCGGCCTCCCACCCTGGACCGATGCACCAGGCAGGAAAATGCGAGCTGGCGCCTCACCCTTCGTCGTTGCTCTCGGCCAGGTCGACCAGTTCGCGCACGGCCACCGCGAAGAGCGGGAAGCCGCCCTGGGTGCCGCCGCGCACCTCACTGATCAGCCGGCACCAGCGCTCGTACAGATGGTGGTGCTGGCCCAGCCAGTGGCCGACCCGCTCATCCGGTTCGCGACCCGCCGCCTCGGCCTTGAGCACGCTGACGGTGAGCGCCAGCTGCTGGCGATCGATGTCGTCGCGGAAGGTCTCCCGCGCCTGGGCCTGCCAGCTGTCGCGCACCTTGAGGTTGGTCACCTGCTGGATCATCCACGGCAGCTCGAGGCGGTGACCGATCTCGTAGAAGATCTCGGCGACGCGCTGCGGCTTCTCGTCGGTCTGGCGAGCCGCCTGGATGACGCCCAGGGCGCCGTAGAGGCTACCGGCGGCGGCCACCGTGGCCGCCAAGGCCTCCGGCACCCCAGCCTCGAGCAGCTCATCGCGCTTGGCTTCCCAGCGATCGCGCTCCTCGCCGCGCAGCAGTTCGCCGATGCCCTCCTGGAGCTGGGCCACCCGCGGCGCGAAGTACTCGATGGCATCCCGCGTCGAAAGCCCCAGCCGCTGGCGCAGGAACCAGCGCGTGGCGCGCCGGATCAGACGCATCAGGTCGAGCATCATGGCGTACTGGACCTGGCTCGGCACCCGATTGTCCAGCGCCTCGACCTGCTCCCAGGTGCTGGCCAGCTGGAAGCTGTCCCGCGCCACGATGTAGGCCCGGGCGATCTCGGCGCGCCCAGCCCCGGTGGAGTCGATCAGCCGCCGCACGAAGACGATGCCCATGTGATCGACGAGGTCGTTGGCCACCTGGGTGGTGACGATCTCGCGCCTCAGACGGTGCTGGTACATTTCGTCGCGGAAGCGCTCGACCAGCACCGGCGGGAAGATGCGCTCCAGGTACTGCTGGATGTAGGGGTCGTCCGGCACGTCGGAGGCCAGCACCTCGCCCTTGAGCACACTCTTGGCATAGGAGATCAGCACCGAGAGCTCCGGCAGCGTCATGCCCTGGTCGTTGTTGGCACGCTCATGGAGCTCCTCGTCGGAGGGCAAAAACTCCAGCTCGCGGTCGATCTGGCCAGCCGCCTCCAGCTCGCTGATGAAGCGCCGGTAGGGGCCGATGCCGTAACGCGAGAGGATCTCGGACAGGTCCAGCGCCTGGGTCTGGCGGTAGTTGTCGCGGATCACCAGCTCGGACACTTCACCGGTCATGTCGGCGAGCAGCTGGTTGCGCTGCTTCTCCGTCATGTCGCCGCGCTTGACGACCTCGTCGATGAGGATCTTGATGTTGACCTCGTGGTCAGAGCAGTTCACCCCGCCGGCGTTGTCGATGAAGTCGGTGTTGACGCGAATGCCCTTGACGGCGGCCTCCATGCGGCCGCGCTGGGTCAGGCCGAGGTTGCCGCCCTCGCCGACGACGCGGCAGTTGAGCTCACCACCGTTGATGCGCAGGGCATCGTTGGCCTTGTCGCCCACCTCGGTGTCGCTCTCCTCGCTGCCCTTGACGTAGGTGCCGATGCCGCCGTTCCAGACCAGGTCGACCGGTGCCTTGAGCATGGCGCGGATCAGCTCGTTGGGCGAGAGCCTGTCCTCCTTGATGCCGAATACCGCCTTCATCGGCTTGGAGATGGGGATCGACTTGGCGCTGCGCTTGAACACCCCGCCCCCGGGGGAGATCAGGGTGGCGTCGTACTCCTCCCAGGTGGAGCGCGGCATGGCGAAGAGGCGCTGACGCTCGGCGAAGGAGGCCGCCGCATCCGGCTCGGGATCGACGAAGATGTGCAGGTGGTTGAAGGCCCCCACCAGGCGGATCTTGTCGGAGAGCAGCATGCCATTGCCGAACACGTCGCCACCCATGTCGCCAATGCCGAGCACCGTGAACTCGTCGCGCTGGGTATCCAGGCCAAGGCCGCGGAAGTGGCGCTTGACCGACTCCCAGGCGCCCTTGGCGGTGATGCCCATCTTCTTGTGGTCGTAACCGTTGGCCCCGCCGGAGGCGAAGGCGTCGCCCAGCCAGTGGCCGTACTCGGCGGAGATCTCGTTGGCGATGTCGGAGAAGGTCGCCGTGCCCTTGTCGGCCGCCACCACCAGGTAGGGGTCGTCGTCGTCGTGGCGCACCACGCCGCGCGGCGGCACCACCTCGCCGCCCACCAGGTTGTCGGTGACATCGAGCAGGGCGCGGATGAAGGTCTTGTAGCAGGCAATGCCCTCCTGCTGGAGGGCGTCGCGGTCGCCGCCCTCGGGCAGGCGCTTGCAGACGAAGCCGCCCTTGGCCCCCACCGGCACGATCACCGCGTTCTTGACCTGTTGTGCCTTGACCAGCCCCAGCACCTCGGTGCGGAAGTCCTCGTGACGGTCGGACCAGCGCAGCCCGCCGCGCGCCACCTTGCCACCGCGCAGGTGCACGCCCTCCATGCGCGGCGAGCAGACGAAGATCTCGTAGGCCGGACGGGGGCGCGGCATGCCGGTGACGCGGCTGGGGTCGAGCTTGAGGGCGATGTAGTCCTTGACGGCCCCCTCGGGCGTCGCCTGGTAGTAGTTGGTGCGCAGCGTTGCCAGCATCAGCTCCATGTAGCGGCGCAGCAGCTGGTCGTCGTTGAGGCTCGCCACGCTGTCGAGGAGACGGGTGATGCGCTCGCTGCAGGCCTCGATGGCCTCCGCATCGCCGCGCTGCTGGGGATGGAAGCGCAGCGCGAAGAGGCGCACCAGTTCATCGGTGATCTCGGGATAGTTGGCCAGGGTGTTGGCGATGTAGTCCTGCGACATCCCGAAGCGGATCTGCTTCAGGTAGCGTGCGTAGGCGCGCAGCATCGCCACCTCGCGCCAGTCGAGGTTGGCCACGATCACCAGGCGGTTGAAGGGATCGTTGTCCGCTTCGCCGGCCCAGATGCGCTGGAACGCCTCGATGAAGGGGTCGCGCATCTCCTGCAGGCTCATCTCGATGCTGGTGTGGTGCTCCAGGGTGAAATCGTGGATCCAGTAGGCAACCTCCGGCGTCTCGATCTGATACGGGCGCTCACCGATCACCCTCAGGCCCAGGTTCTCCATCATCGGCAGCACGTCGGAGAGCGGAATCGGTCGGTCACGATGAAACAGCTTGAGGTTGACGCCGCTGCCTTCCTCTTCCACCAGGCGGTAGAGCGACAGCTCCAGGGGCTTGCCATTCTCCAGTTCCCTCAGGTGGTGGACGTCGAATACCGCGGTACGTGCGCCGAAGTCCTCGCGGTAGCTGGCCGGGAAGGCATCGCGGAAGCGATCCATGAGGTAGTTGGCCTGCTCCTCGCCATAGCCCTCGACCATCGCCTCCTGCAGCTCATCGCGCCAGCTGCGGGCGAGTCGTGCCAACTTCGCCTCGATCCGCTTGAGATCGTAGTCGACCGGGGTCTTGCGGTTGAAGCGCAGGATGAACTGGATGCGCGCCAGCACCGACTCCGAGAGGTAGGTGTTGAAGTCGCCGAAGGTGGCGTCGAGCTCCTCGCAGAGCAGGTCCTGGATGCGCAGGCGCAGGTCGGTGGAGAAGACGTCGCGCGGCACGAAGGCGAGGCAGGAGTGGAAACGTCCCGAGCGGTCGGTGCGGATGAAGAGGCGCACCCGGCGCCGCTCGCGGATGTCGAGGATGCCCAGCGCCGTGCGCACCAGCTCCTGGATGTCGATCTGGAAGAGGTCGTCGCGCGGGTAGACCTCG
This sequence comes from Billgrantia azerbaijanica, assembly GCA_004551485.1. GTDB lineage: Bacteria > Pseudomonadota > Gammaproteobacteria > Pseudomonadales > Halomonadaceae > Halomonas > Halomonas azerbaijanica. The sequence goes on from SBLD01000008.1 coordinate 39,756, forward strand.
AGGATCTGCAGCAGCTGCTTGCCGTTGTGGCCCTTGGGGTTGAAGCCGGCGATGTCCATCACCGCGCGGATCTTGCGCCGCAGCAGCGGAATGTTGCGCGGCGACTCGTTGTAGACGGTGGCGGTGAAGAGCCCCAGGAAGCGGCGCTCGCCGACCACCCGGCCGTGCTCGTCGTAGCGGTCGACGGAGATGTAGTCGGGGTAGGTGGGCCGGTGCACGCGGGCGTGGTGGGCACTCTTGGCGAACGACAGCAACTGCGGCACCAGCACGAAACGGTTGCCCTCGACGCCGAGCTCGGTGCGGATGCGCTCGCGATAGCGCGGCTGGTTGAGGCGAAAGACGCCGAGTTCACTGCCGGCGACCTTCTCCAGGCGGTCCCCCTCGGCATCGGACTCGATGATGTACTCGTCGTAGCCGAGGAAGGTGAAATTGTCGTGAACCAGCCACTCGAGAAAGGCGATCGCTTCGGCATGGTCCTCGGGGGCGACCGGCTCGGGACGTCCCCCCTTGAGCTCCTCCACCGCCGCATGCACCCGCTCGCACATGGCCGGGTAGTCGCCCACCGCGGTACGCACGTCCTGGAGCACCTCGAGCAGCCCACTCTCCATCTCCGCCAAGAAGCCCGGGTCGGAGTGACGGTCGATCTCGATGACGATCAGCGACTCGCGCGCTTCGGGGGCGTTCTTGTCACGCGGCGAGGTGACCCGCTTGAGGTCGTGCTTGGCGGTGCGCTCGACGGCGAGCACCGAGTTGTGAATGGCATGCACGGTGAGGCCGCGGCGGTTGAGCTCGATGCGTACCGAGTCGACCAGGAAGGACATGTCCTCGTGCAGCACCGCCACGAAGGTATGGGTGGACTGCCAGCCATGCTCCTCGAAGTCGGGGTTGAAGACCCGTACCTTGGGCTTGGCCGGATCGTGGTGCTGGATGAAGTGCCAGACCGAAAGCGTGGCGCCGTAGAGGTCATCGAGACGTCGGTCGACGAGGTCCTCCAGGGGCACCGTGGCATAGAAATAGCGCGCGAAGGCATCCACTGCCTTGGCCCGCTTCTTGTCCAGGCCACCCTCCAGCCGCTCGCGCAGCTGGTTGAGAATGTCCTGTCTGTCCTCCGCTTCGATCGTCTCGTATTGCATCCCTCACCTCGACTGCCTCGGGCCACCGGCGGTGGCCCTGCATAAGTGTCCGGTGGTCACCCACCCACCGGGACCGAGCTTACTCCAGTCCCCGGATGCAACCCATCGACTTGCCGGCCTTTCTATGGAACATGTCGCATGCGCATCGGCACCTGGCGATTCACGCCTTGACTTTCGCTGCGAAGGCGCGCCGGCTCAGGCCTCGCGCTTGACGAGCAACACCCCGCACTCGCAGTGGTCGGTCCAGGGAAACTGGTCGAAGAGCGCCAGGCGCACGATGTCATGGCTACGGCACAGGGTCTCCAGGTTGCGCTCCAGCGTCTCGGGGTTGCATGAAATATAGACGATGCGCGGGTAGGCGCTCAGCTGGCGGCAGCTCGCCTCGTCGAGACCGGCACGCGGCGGGTCGACCAGCACGGTGGAGAAGTCGTGGTCGTCGAGCGCCATGGCGGCCACGCGCCGCCCCGCCTTCTCGCCGGCCAGGGCCTCGGCGAACTCCTCGGCGGACATGCGCGCCACGTGCACGTTGTCGATGCCGTTGGCCGCCAGGTTGGCCTGCGCGCTGGCCACCGAGACCCGCGAGATCTCCGTGGCCACGACGCGCCGGAAGTTGTCGGCGAGCGCCACGGTGAAATTGCCGTTGCCGCAGTAGAGCTCCACCAGGTCACCGTCGTGGCTGTGGCGCGTCACGTCGCGCGCCCAGGCGAGCATCGACCGGCACACCTCGGCGTTGGGCTGGGTGAAGCTGTTCTCCACCTGCTGGTAGACGAACTCGCGCCCTTCCACCGCGAGTCGCTCCCAGACGTGGTCGCGGGAGAGCACCAGGCGCTGCTTGCGGGCGCGACCGATGATGTCGATGCCAAGGCGCTCCTGCAGGCGACGCGCCTCGGCCTCCCAGGCATCGTCCAGCCGACGGTGGTAGATGAGGGTGACCAGCACCTCGCCGGAGAGGGTGGTGAGAAACTCCACCTGGAAGAGCTTGCGGCGCAGCACGTCGTTGTCGAGCAGGGCCTCGCGCAGGCGCGGCATCAGCGCGTTGATGCGCCGGCTCGCCACCGGGTAGTCGTCGAGGCGCACCACCCGCTTCTGCGTCGGGTCGTCGGGGTCGACCTCGAACATCGCATAGAAGAGATCGTCCCCCGCATGCCACACGCGAAACTCGCAGCGCTGCCGGTAGTGGCTCGGCGGCGAGGGAAAGATCTCGAGCTCGGGCGCCGAGAAGCGCGCGAACCGGCGGCGGATGCGCTCGGCCTTGGCGACGAGCTGGGCGTCATAGCGAGGTGGATCGACAACGGGAATGGACACGGCAACTCCTGGCAGGCGCCTGTCATCCTGCGCCTGGGGTGTGGCTGGAAGATGGGATCAACCGAGCATCAGCAGGCGCGGCTCGGCAAAGTGGAAACGGGCCAGCGCCCGGGCCAGCCGCGCATCGGGGGCGGTGGCCAGGCTCGCGTCCGCACCGCGACGCGGCGCGAGATCGCCGACCACCTGCCCAGTGCGACGAGCGATGGCCGCGCTGGAGTCGACCAGCGTGACCGGTCGGGGCGCCGCCGCGGCGAGCCGGCTGCGCAACAGCGGAAAGTGCGTGCAGCCGAGCACCACCGTGTCCAGCGTCGGCGCCTCCCACAGCGGGGCCAGTGCCGCACGCAGCGCGCGCTCGTCCACCGGCTCCCCCGCCAGGAGCTGCTCGGCCTGCACCACGAGGCCATCGGCCGCCACGCGCTCGACTCGGCAATCGTTGGCGAACTCGCGGATCAACCGCTCCGTGTAGGGACGCATCACGGTGGCACTGGTCGCCAGCAGGCCGATATGACGCGTCCGGCTCAGCCGGGCGGCCGGCTTGATGGCGGGCACCGTCCCGACCACCGGTACGGAGAGGTGCGCGCGCAGTGCATCGAGCGCCAGGGTGCTCGCCGTGTTGCAGGCCACCACCAGGGCACTGCAGCCGCTGGTCGCCACGGCCGCCTCGCACACGGAGAGGATCCGCGACACCAGCCAGGCATCCGGGCGGGTACCGTAGGGCAGCATGGCATTGTCGCAGGCATAGGCCAGCGCCGCGCCGGGCAACTGGCGGCGCAGCTCGGCGACCACCGACAGGCCCCCGACCCCGGAATCGAAGATCAGGATCGGGCCGGGCATGGGACGCTACGAGTCAATCCATCGAAGCGCTCCTGCCGGCAGAACCGGCAGGAGCGAAACCAACGAACGGTCATGCGGCAGGCTCCGCGACAACGAGGCGCCCATTCTAGCAGCCTCAACCGTCACGCAAAGCCCGGGCGGGTCAGGTGGCGGGCTCGGGGGCCTCCTTCAGCTCGGCGTAGAGCTCGGGATAGGCCTCCTGGAGACGCTCAAGCTGTGCCGTGGCGCCTTCCGGCAGTGCCTTGGCGAGCTGTTCCAGATCGTCGTCATCGAAATGCTCGCGGATCAGCGGAAATAGCTTCTCGCGCTCATCGCGCAGGTAGGCGCGGTGGGCCTCCAGGTAGGCCTTGAGGTCATCGGCGAAGCGGTCCATCGGTACCACGGCATCCATCAGGATCATGTCGATGTCGTTGGAGAGACGCTTGAGCTGTTCGCGCAGTGCCTGGTAGTCGCTGCTGAGGCGCTTGGTCAGTTCCTCGCAGCCGGGCTGCTTGGCCTGCAGGCGGTCGGCCAGCACGCGCTCCAGCGGCAAGGTGAACCCCTCCATGTAGTCGAGAATATAGTCGACCACCTCGCGGACCAGTTGGAAGTTGGGACGCTCACCGGCGGACAGCGTCTTCTGCTTGAGCTGAAGGACGTGCAACATGCGCGCCATGTTGGCATGATCCTGGCGCAGCTGGGTCAGCATGGGCATGTCGAAGCCTCCTCTACCTGCGGATGGACGGGCACATAGACTTGGAGTCACGAAACGGGGGCAGGTTCAGTACCGCGGCATCAGCAGCCTGGTCGAACCGGGCACGCTGTATCACCCTAGTGCCTTTGCGCCAACTCCGCCTATCACCAAAGGTCATATTGACAAACGACGCGTCGCTCCCAGAAAGCTCGACGCCAGAAGCCACCCACCCCTGAGGAGACCATCATGGATCTGTTCGGGCCGGCGCCCGATGACGCGGCGCCACTGGCCTACCGCATGCGCCCCCGGCGCCTGGCCGACTATGTCGGCCAGGAAGCGTTGGTCGGGCCGGGCAAGCCGCTGTCGCGCATGGCCGAGACGGGCCAGGTGCGCTCGATGCTGCTGTGGGGACCGCCCGGCAGCGGCAAGACCACGCTCGCCGAGATCCTCGCCGCCGAGTCGGGCGCCCACCTGGAGCGCCTCTCGGCGGTCATGGCCGGGGTCAAGGAGATCCGCGCTGCGGTGGAGCGAGCCCGCGCCATGCAGGCGCAGGGCCGTCCCACCCTGCTGTTTCTCGACGAGATTCACCGCCTCAACAAGAGCCAGCAGGACGCCCTGCTGCCCCATGTCGAGTCGGGACTGTTGACGCTGATCGGCGCCACCACCGAGAACCCCTCATTCGAAGTCAACTCGGCGCTGCTGTCGCGGGCCCGCGTGCACGTGCTCAAGCCGCTCGGCGAGGCGCAGCTCATCGAGGTGATGCGGCGCGCCCTGGCCGACCGGGAACGCGGCCTGGGCGAGCGCCGGATCCGCGTGGACGACGCCGTGCTCGAGCTGCTCGCCCGCGCCGCCGCGGGCGACGCTCGCCGCGCCCTGGGGCTGCTGGAGACCGCCTGCGACTTCACCGAAACCACCGAGGCGGGCGGCGAGGTGCTGCAGCGGGAGGCGCTGGACGATGTGCTGGGCCACCAGGCCAGCGCCTTCGACAAGCAGGGCGACCGCTACTACGACCTGCTCTCGGCGATCCACAAGTCGGTGCGCTCCTCGCGCCAGGACGCGGCGTTGCTCTACATCGCCCGCTTCATCCAGGGCGGCGGCGACCCGCTCGACGTGATCCGCCGCCTGGCCGCCATCGCCTCCGAGGACGTCGGCAACGCCGACCCGCGCGCGCTGCCGCTGGTCATGGCCGCCTGGGACGCCTATCTGCGCCTGGGCGACCACGAGGGCCAGCGCGCCATCGCCCATGCCGCCGTGCACCTCGCCGTGGCGCCCAAGAGCAACGCCATCGACCAGGCCTGGAAGCGCGCCCAGGCCTTCGTCGCCGCCCAGCCGAGCCTGGAGGTGCCCACCTACCTGCGCAACGCCCCGACCAAGCTGATGGCGTCGCTCGGTCACGGCGAAGGCTACCGCTATGCGCACAACGAGCCGTACGGCTACCCGGCCGGCGCGAGCCACGACTGCTGGCCGCCGGAGCTGCCCCGCGAGCGCTTCTACCGGCCCACGGAGTACGGCCAGGAGAAGCGCTATGGGCAGCTGATGGCGTGGCGGGAAGAGCTCGACAGGGAGGCCGACCAAGGCGAAAAAACCTGACCCCGGGCGCCGGCGGCGCCTTCGCCCGGCGAAGCCGACCTCCCACACTCGACTTCACGCCCTCGGTGGCCAGAGGGTCGTGGGAAGGAGCTTCAGCTCCGGTTCGACGCCCCGACGAAGCAGCGCGCAGCGCTGCCAGACAGGGGCGCCGGCGGTGCTATTGCGTATCGCGGATCACATCGACGCCGTCGGGCACCTCGAGCACGAAGCGCGATTCGTCGATCGCCGGGTTCATCCGCACGTCATGGAACTCGATGGCGGTCTGCTGGCCGGTGCTGTCGGTCATCCGCAAAAAGCGCAGGCGCTCGCCACGGAAGGTCATCTCCAGCTCCTCGAAGAGGGTGTCGGGTGCCTTGGGCACCAGCGTGAAGCTCTCAGCGCTGCCCTGCTGGCTGCGCGACACCTCGTAGCTCTCGGTGAGCTCGTCGGCGCTGCCGGAGAGCAGCAGGGCCGGGGTATGGGTGACGCGCTGGTCGAGCGCCTGGACGGTGACCTGTTCCAGGTCGGGGTCGTAGAGGGACACCTCCTCGCCGTCCGACACCACCACCTGCTCGTAGGGGGCATCGACCTCCCAGCGGAACCGGCCGGGTCGCGACAGCCACATCTGGCCGCGGGTCTCCTGCAGCCGCTCGCCGCTGCCGTCGAGGATCAGCTGCTCGAAGCGCGCCTGGTAGGACTCGAGCGGCTCGAGCATGGCGGTCAGGCGCTCGGCACCCTCGCTGGCCAGCGCCGTCATCGGTACGGCGAGGGCGGCGACCAGCGCGGCAAGGCTCTTCTTCACGGTCATCGTCATGGGTCTCCCTGGACGGTTGCGAGGCACTCCTGTCACTCGGACTGCCGCGGCGTCGGCGGGTTGCGTCCCCGCCGGCGCTTGCATGGTGGTTGCACGGTTAGCAGCGGCGGCGTCGCCCGCCGGCGACGCGCCCTCAGTCGCCCACGGGCGGCGGCGCCAACACCTCGCGGGCGCCGTTGGTACCCATGGTGGAGACCACGCCGGCCCCCTCCATCGCCTCCACCAGGCGCGCCGCACGGTTGTAGCCGATCTTGAAGCGGCGCTGCACCGCCGAGATGGAGGCGCGCCGGCTCTCGGTGACGAAGGCCACCGCCTCGTCGTAGAGCGCATCCTGCTCGGCGTCGTCGCCCTCGCCGCCGCCCTCGGCCTCGAGGCCGGTGAGCGCCTCGGCGCTGACGCCACCGGAGAGGATCTCGTCGATGTACTCCGGCTCACCGCGGCGCTTCCAGTCCTCCACCACGCGGTGCACCTCGTCGTCGTCGACGAAGGCGCCGTGGACGCGGGTGGGCATCCCCGCCCCCGCCGGCAGGTAGAGCATGTCGCCGTGGCCGAGGAGGTTTTCCGCCCCACCCTGGTCGAGGATGGTGCGCGAATCCACCTTGGAGGAGACCTGGAAGGCCATGCGCGTGGGAATGTTGGCCTTGATCAGACCGGTGACCACGTCGACCGACGGCCGCTGGGTGGCCAGGATCAGGTGGATGCCCGCGGCACGCGCCTTCTGCGCCAGCCGCGCGATCAGCTCCTCGACCTTCTTGCCAACGATCATGAACATGTCGGCGAATTCGTCGATCACCACCACGATGTAGGGCAGCTTCTCGAGCACCGGCGGGTGCTCGTGCATCTCCCAGGGCTGCGGCTCCCACAGCGGGTCGGCGACCTGGGCGCCGGCACGCTCCGCCTCGTCGAGCTTGGCGTTGAAGCCGGCGATGTTGCGCACCCCCATGGCGGCCATCAGCTTGTAGCGCCGTTCCATCTCGGCGACGCACCAGCGCAGGGCGTTGGCGGCCTCCTTCATGTCGGTGACCACCGGCGCCAGCAGGTGCGGGATGCCGTCGTAGACCGAGAGCTCGAGCATCTTGGGGTCGACCATGATCAGGCGCAGCTCGTCGGGCGTGGCCTTGAGCAGCATGGAGATCAACATGGCGTTGACCCCCACCGACTTGCCCGAGCCGGTGGTCCCGGCCACCAGCAGGTGGGGCATCTTGCCCAGGTTGGCCACCACCGGGCCGCCGCCGATGTCCTGGCCGAGCGCCAGGGAGAGCGCCGAGGCGGCCTCCTGGTAGCGGTCGGAGTCGATCACCTCGCGCAAGCGGATCATCGCCCGGTGCGGGTTGGGGATCTCGATGCCCACCGTCGGCCGTCCGGGAATCACCTCCACCACGCGCACGCTCTTGACCATCAGCGAGCGCGCCAGGTCCTTGGCCAGGTTGCTGATCTTGGAGACTTTCACGCCCGCCGCGGGCTTGATCTCGAAGCGCGTGATCACCGGCCCCGGCCAGGTGTGCACCACCTCGGCCTTGACACCGTACTCGCGCAGGCGCGTCTCGAGCAGCTCGGCCATCTCGGCGAGCTGCGCCTCGGTGTAGTTCTGCTGATGCGGCTCGGGGGGCGTCAGCAGGCGCAGGCTGGGCAACTTGCCATCCGGCTCCGGCAGGTCGTCGAGCACCGGGCGCTGGCTCTGCAGGTGCTCGACGGTCCATAGCGTGGGGCCTTCCGGCTCCGCCGCCGCCTCGCGGGCCTGCTCGGCGGTGGCGATACGCCCGCTCGCGCCCTGGGGCGCCTCCGCCGGTGCCGAAGAAGGCTCGGGTTCGGGCTTGAGATCGGGCTTGGGCTCGGGCTCGGGCTTGGGCTCGGCCACCGGCGGCTGCGGCTGGTGCGGGCTGGCCGCCGTCCCGGCCGGCTGCGGCCGGGACGGCGTCACCCGGGTGTCGGTGTCCGTCGCCTCCTCCGGATCGCCCACCTCCGCCCAGCTCAGACGCGGTTCGTTGTCCGGGACATCGGGCTCGGCGGGCTGCCACTCGGACAGGCCAGGCTCGCGACGTCCGCGCTGCGCCTCCGGAAACGGCGACTCGGCTTCCGGTTCAGGCTCGGCAGGCTCGGGCGCAGACGTGTCAGGACGCTCCGCGGCGGGGCCGGCCTCGGGCTCGGGGTCGCGAGCGCTCAGCGGCATCGTCGCAGCCACAGGGGCGGGCTCATCACGCCGGGCGCTCAGCGACGGCGGCGTCTCGCGGGGCGCGGCCTCACGCGCCTCGCTGCGGACGGTATAGGCGGCCTCGGGCTGCTTGGCCGAGGGCGTGCGCACCGGCACCTCCCAGGGAATCTCGGTGTCGCCATCGTCTCCATACGTGCCCGCCAGGTTCGGCTCCTTCGCGGGCTGAGCCGCCGGGCCAGCCCCATCACGGCGCCGCCAGTGCCACCAGCGGCGGCGCCGCGGCCGCGACGGCGCTGTCGTCGCCTCGGCAGGCGGGCGCACCTCATCGCGCTCGGCTTCCACCTCCGGGTCCATCTCGGCGATGCGCGCCTCACGGCGCTCGCGGGCCAGGCCGAAGGGCGCCGCGACCCCGCGCCACAGCCGCAGCACGGCATGGCCCAACTCGTCCATCACCGTGAACCACGACAGGCCGCTGAACAGCGGAAAGCCGCACAGCATGGCGGCCACCGCCAGCAGGCCGGTACCGCCGATGTCCACCAGCGGTACCAGCGCGCCCACCAGCCCCTCGCCGAGAATGCCCCCCGCCGAGTAGGGCAAGGGGCTTTCCGGGTTGTAGAAGTGCAGCGCTCCCAGGGTGGTGGTGCCGAGCAGCAATAGCACGAGCCCGCCCAGGCGCACCGCCAGCGCCGTGGCGTCCCACTCGAAGCGCACCTGCGACGAGCGCACCAGCCACCAACCGCCGAAGCCCAGCATGCCGGGCCACCACAGCGCACTGGCCCCGAACAGCGAATAGAGGACGTCGGCCAACCAGGCCCCGAAAGGCCCCATCCAGTTGGCGACCGCGGTCTCGGGACCGCGATGCGACCAGCCCGGATCAGCCGGCTGGTAGCTGAACAGGGCCAGCAGCAGGAACACGCAGGCCGCCAGCAGCACGATCACCACGCCCTCGCGCGCGGCTCCCTGCAGGCGCAACCCGAACCGCTTGGCGCGCTGTCGCGCGTGCTCCGCCGTGGCACGGGCCGATGTCCGCTTCTCCTTCACGCTCAAGAGCTATTCCCCCTCGCGCCGCCTCGGCGGCGCCTTGCAGAAGCCTCAAAAGGTCCGAGTCGATCTCAGCCGCTCATCATACCGGGCCGGCGCGCCAGCGCACAGGGAGCAGCAGCCGACGCTTGAGCTGCCCGGTCGGCAACGGCACACTGGGGGTCCCTATCGCTGAAATGCCGCTGCCCATGCTGCCTTGGCTGCCCGTATCCCCGGTCGAGTTCCCGCCCGTCACCCAGGCACTGCGCGACCCGGACGGCCTGCTGGCTGCCGGCGGCGACCTGACCCCCGACTGGCTGCTTGCCGCCTACCGGCACGGCATCTTCCCCTGGTACGGCGACGACCAGCCGATCCTGTGGTGGAGCCCCGACCCGCGCATGGTGCTCTTCCCCGAGGCGCTGCGCGTCTCGCGCAGCCTGGCCAAACGGCTGCGCAACGCCGGCTTCCGCGTCACCTTCAACCACGCCTTCGACACGGTGGTCGCGGCCTGTGCCGCCCCGCGCCAGGGGCATCCCGGCACCTGGATCACCGACGAGATGCGCCAGGCCTATGGCGCGCTGCACGAGCTGGGCTTTGCGCGCTCGGTGGAGGTATGGCAGGGAAGGCACCTGGTGGGCGGGCTCTATGGGGTGGCGATGGGGGCGGCCTTCTTCGGCGAATCGATGTTCAGCCTTGAGCGCGATGCCTCCAAGGTGGCCCTGGTCCACCTGGTGCGCGCCATGCAGGCGGGCGGCGGACGCCTGATCGACTGTCAGATGCACACCGCCCACCTGGCCCGCCTCGGGGCGCGGGACATCGCCCGCGCCGACTTCATCGACTATCTTGAAGGGTGCCTGAAAGTCCCGATGCCGAAGCGCCGTGGCCACCCGCTACCCAGCTGGCCATTGCCCGAAGACTCCGTGCTCCCCGAGGCACGCCACGCACTCACATAGGAGGCGGTCGCCGTGAGCAGCAATGCGCCTCATCAGCCGGTCCGCGACCTGCGCTTTTTCCTGACGGTGCCCCATGCCTGCAGTTACTTGGAGGGACGCGAGGCCACCACCCTGTTCCTCGATCCTCAGGAGTCACACAGCCAAGGCGTCTACGATGCCTTGGCCCTGCTCGGTTTCCGACGCAGCGGGCGCCACCTCTACCGTCCCCACTGCGAGGGGTGCAGCGCCTGCCTGTCGGTACGCATCCCGGTGGCCGATTTCACGCCGAGTCGCAGCCAGCGCCGCACGGCCCACCGCAACGCCGACCTCACCTGGCGCGAGCGCCCGGCGCTCTACGACGCAGAACACTACGCCCTCTACGACCGCTATATTCGCACCCGACACGCCGACGGCGACATGTACCCGCCGAGCCACGAGCAGTACCGCACCTTCCTCACCCTGGACGAGCCCTACGCGCGGCTGATGGAGTTCCGTCTGGGCGAGCGACTGCTCGCCGTGACCGCCTTCGACCACCTCGAACACGGCCTCTCGGCGATCTACACCTTCTTCGATCCGGCCCCGGAGTGGAACCGCCGCTCGCTGGGCACCTTCGCCGTGCTCAGCCTGGTCCGTCACGCCGAACGGCTGGGTCTGCCCCACGTCTACCTCGGCTACTGGATCCGCGAATGCCGCAAGATGGCCTACAAGGAGGCCTACCAGCCGCTGGAGGTGCTCAATGGCCGGCACTGGCGGCGCACCCTGCCCTCCGACTGAGCGCTCCTCGTGCTGCCGAGAGTGGTTGACGTAGCCACCTCTTTGCCATGATGACCGGCTTGCGGCACAATATCGCGCTATCCTGTTGGCACGGGCCTTCGTACGACACGCTTGTCCGCGTCGCCCGTCGCCTCAACTCTCATCAGCAGCGAGGAACCGCCTATATGGCACGTGAAGACCATATTGAAATGGAAGGCGTCGTCGTCGACACCCTTCCCAATACCACCTTCCGCGTCGAGCTGGAGAATGGCCACGTGGTGACCGCCCACATCTCGGGCAAGATGCGCAAGAACTACATTCGCATCCTCACCGGCGACAAGGTCAAGGTCGAACTGACTCCGTACGACCTGACCAAGGGTCGCATCGTCTACCGCTCGCGCTGAGTCTTCGCTCGCGCCAAGTCTTCGCTAGCGCTTCTGCCTCGACCCCGTCGAACACCGCGCCCGGGCATCGTCCGCCAGACGTCGGCACACCGCCTCCCTCACAAGACAACGCCCCGTCCGTAGACAGGGCGCTGTGTCGTGCTACCGATCGGCGACCGTCCCTCAGGGCGCGTCGGCCAGTTCCGATTCGGTGGCGAGGTGCAGCTCGTCGTCCTCCACGCTGACGTGCACCAACCCGCCGTGCTCGGCCAGCTCGCCGAACAGGATCAGCTCGGCCAGCGGCTTCTTGAGCTTCTCCTGGATCAGGCGGGCCATGGGGCGGGCCCCCATGTCGGGGTCGTAGCCCTTCTCGGCCAGCCAGTCGCGGGCGGCGCCGTCGACGTCGAGCTGGACGCGCTTCTCGTCGAGCTGGGCCTGCAGTTCCACCAGGAACTTGTCCACCACGCTGCGCACCACGGAGGTGGGCAGGGAGTGGAACTGGATGATGCCGTCCAGGCGGTTGCGGAACTCCGGCGAGAAGGTCTTGCGGATCACTTCCATGGCATCGGTGGAATGGTCCTGGGTCTGGAAGCCGATGGAACGGCGCGACGCCTGCTCGACCCCGGCGTTGGAGGTCATGATCAGGATCACGTGGCGGAAGTCCGCCTCGCGGCCGTTGTTGTCGGTCAGCCGGCCGTGGTCCATCACCTGCAGCAGCAGGTTGAAGACCTCGGGGTGCGCCTTCTCGATCTCGTCGAGCAACAGCACGCAGTGCGGCTGCTTGGTGATCGCCTCGGTGAGCAGACCACCCTGGTCGTAGCCCACGTAGCCCGGGGGCGCACCGATCAGGCGCGACACCGTGTGGCGCTCCATGTACTCCGACATGTCGAAGCGCACCAGCTCGATGCCCATGATATGGGCCAGTTGGCGGGCCACCTCGGTCTTGCCCACCCCGGTGGGGCCGGCGAACAGGAAGCTGCCCACCGGCTTGTCGGGCGACTTGAGCCCGGCCCGCGACAGCTTGATGGCGGCGGCGAGGCTGTCGATCGCCTCGTCCTGGCCGAACACCAGCATCTTGAGGTCGCGGTCGAGGTTCTCGAGCAGCTTGCGATCGGAGCTGGAGACGCTCTTCGGCGGGATCCGCGCGATGGAGGCCACCACCGCCTCGACCTGGTCGACGTCGATGGTGTCGACGCGCACCTCCGGCGGCAGCAGCCGCTGGTGGGCGCCGGCCTCGTCGATCACGTCGATCGCCTTGTCGGGCAGGTGCCGGTCGTTGATGTAGCGATCCGCCAGCCGCGCCGCACTCTCCAGCGCCGCGTCGGTGTACTTGAGCTGGTGGTGCTCCTCGAAGCGCGAGCGCAGCCCCTTGAGGATGCGGATGGTGTCCTCCACCGAGGGCGCCATGACATCGACCTTCTGGAAGCGACGGGCCAGCGCACGGTCCTTCTCGAAGATGCCGCGGAACTCCTGGAAGGTGGTGGAGCCGATGCAGCGCAGCTCGCCGGAGGAGAGCAGCGGCTTGAGCAGGTTGGAGGCATCCATCACGCCGCCAGAAGCGGCACCGGCGCCGATCACGGTGTGGATCTCGTCGATGAAGAGGATGGAGTTGGGCTGCTTGCGCAGCTCGGCCAGCAGGCTCTTCAGGCGCTTCTCGAAGTCGCCGCGGTACTTGGTCCCGGCCAGCAGCGCGCCCATGTCGAGGGCGTAGACCACGGCATCGCCGATCACCTCGGGCACGTCCTCCTCGACCACGCGCTTGGCCAGCCCCTCGGCGATGGCGGTCTTGCCCACGCCGGCTTCACCCACCAGCAGCGGGTTGTTCTTGCGCCGCCGGGCGAGGATCTGGATCACGCGTTCGAGCTCGTGGTCGCGGCCGATCAGCGGGTCGATCTTGCCCAGCCGCGCCTGTTCGTTGAGGTTGGTGGCATAGCCGGTCAGCGGGTTGCCGCTGGGCTCGGCACCGCCCTCCTCGGCCTCCTCGGATTCCGGGGACGGCGAGGACGGGTTCTGGCCATGGCCGCTCACCTTGGAGATGCCGTGGGCGATGTAGTTGACGGCATCCACGCGGGCCACGTTCTGCTGCTTGAGGAAGTAGACCGCCTGACTCTCCTGCTCGGAGAAGATGGCCACCAGCACGTTGGCGCCGGTCACCTCGCTCTTGCCGGAGGACTGCACGTGGAAGACGGCACGCTGCAGCACCCGCTGGAAGCCCAGCGTCGGTTGGGTCTCGCGATCGCTCTGATCCTCGGGGATCAGCGGCGTCGTGGAATTGATGAAATCCTGCAGGTCGGACCGCAGCTTGTCGAGGTTGGCCCCACAGGCTCTGAGCACATCCGCCGCGGAGGCGTTGTCGAGCAGAGCCAGCAGCAGGTGTTCCACGGTCATGAACTCGTGGCGTTTGGAACGTGCCACGGTAAAGGCCGTGTTCAGGGTCAGTTCAAGTTCTTTGCTCAGCATGGCAGTCCCCTTCTCGCCGCCTAGGGCTTGCGTCGGATCTATCGAGGTCCGGCATCAATCAACATCGGGCACAAACGCGGCCGTTGCAAGTCGGGCACTCAACGACGCCATTCACATCCCGCCTGACCATGCCAGCGGTCAGTCCGCCGCTTCGGTATCCGAGAGCAGCGGGTGCTGACACTCTCTTGCATATTGATTGACCTGGTGACTTTTGGTTTCCGCGATGTCGCGGGTAAAGATGCCGCAGGTGGCCTTGCCGCGGGTGTGCACCGTCAGCATCACCTGCACCGCCGTCTCGCTGTCCATATGGAAGAAGGTCTGCAGGACCTCCACCACGAACTCCATGGGGGTGTAGTCGTCGTTGTGCAAGACCACCTTGTACATCGGTGGGCGCGCCAGCTCCGGATCGGAGGACTGCACGGCCACATCGCCGTCGTCGTCCTCCTGTTCCTGGCGCCGCGGTGGCTGTGTCATCCCGGCGACGATTCCGCCCAGCCCCCATCCGCTCGGATCATCTGTCTTGAACATAAGAGCCACATACCCTCTCGGCAAGCCGAACGCCACCGGTCGTCTCCATCGAAATTGGACGCCGTCGCGCCGGCTGGGTTCACCGCCTTCACTCACGCCCGCCGCCCACCGACCGGCCACGGGCCGTGTATCCCAACACAAGGGCCTTAACGCAAGGGCCCCCGTCCGCCTGGCGGCGGACGGGGGCCCCGAGCCTTCGACCGCCGTTACATGTTGTCGGCGACGGCCTGGCCGAACTCGGAGCACTTGAGAAGCTTGGCATCGTCCATCAGGCGATGGAAGTCATAGGTGACCTCGCCCTTGGAGATGGCCTTCTCCATGCCCTTGAGCACCAGGTCGGCCGCCTCGACCCAGCCCATGTGACGCAGCATCATCTCGGCGGAGAGGATCAGCGAGCCGGGGTTGACCTTGTCCTGGCCGGCGTACTTCGGCGCGGTGCCGTGGGTGGCCTCGAACATGCCCACGGCGTCGGACAGGTTGGCGCCCGGCGCGATGCCGATGCCGCCCACTTCCGCGGCCAGGGCGTCGGAGAGGTAGTCGCCGTTGAGGTTCAGGGTGGCGATGACGTCGTACTCGGCCGGACGCAGCAGGATCTGCTGCAGCATGGCGTCGGCGATGACGTCCTTGACCACGATGGTCTTGCCGGTCTTGGGGTTCTTGAAGTGCATCCAGGGGCCGCCGTCGAGCAGCTCGGCACCGAACTCCTCGCGGGCCAGCTCATAGCCCCAGTCCTTGAAGGCGCCTTCGGTGAACTTCATGATGTTGCCCTTGTGCACCAGGGTCAGCGACTCGCGGTCGTTGTCGATGCAGTACTGCAGGGCCTGGCGCACCAGGCGCTTGGTGCCTTCCACGGAGACCGGCTTGACGCCGATGCCGCAGTTCTCGGGGAAACGGATGTTCTGGACGCCCATCTCCTCGCGCAGGAACTTGATCACCTTGTCGGCTTCGGGGGTACCGGCCTTCCACTCGATGCCGGCATAGATGTCTTCGGAGTTCTCGCGGAAGATCACCATGTCGACGTCGGCGGGCTTCTTGACCGGGCTCGGCACGCCTTCGAACCAGCGCACCGGACGCAGACAGACGTAGAGGTCGAGCTTCTGGCGCAGGGCCACGTTCAGGGAGCGGATGCCACCGCCCACCGGGGTGGTCAGCGGGCCCTTGATGGAAACCACGTAGTCCTTGACGGCTTCCAGGGTCTCTTCGGGCAGCCAGGTGTCGGCGTCGTAGACCTGGGTGGCCTTCTCGCCGGCGTAGACCTCCATCCAGTGGATCTGGCGCTCGCCGCCGTAGGCCTTCTGCACGGCCGCATCGATGACGATCTTCATGGCCGGCGTCACGTCGACACCGATACCGTCACCCTCGATGAACGGGATGATCGGCTCGTTCGGCACGTTCAGGGTGTTGTCGGCGTTGACGGTAATCTTCTCGCCGCCTTCCGGGACGACAATTTTCTGGAACCCCATTGAGAACTCCCCTGTCTGGTCTGTTCAGTGGAGCGCGGAGTATAGCATTCACCACATCCTTCGGAGTAGGCTTGGAGGCAGATTTGTCGACAATCCATGGTAGCAAGACCTTGGTCGAATGAGCGCCCTTTACCTGTTGCACAAGCCCTACCGCATGCTCTGCCAGTTCACCGACCGCCGGGGCGATGAGGGCGGCCGGAACGCCACGCCCCGGGCGACGCTGGCCGCAGTCATCGACGTGCCCGGCATCTACGCCGCCGGCCGCCTCGACTACGACTCGGAGGGCCTGCTGCTGCTCACCGATGACGGGTCGCTGATCCACCGCATCAGCGACCCGCGCCACAAGCAGCCCAAGACCTACCGCGTCCAGGTCGAGGGCACCCCCGACGAAGCCGCGCTGGCGGCACTGCGCCGGGGGGTCGCGCTCAAGGATGGCCTGACCCGGCCGGCCAAGGTGCGGCGCCTGGCGACGAGTGACCTGCCCGAGCGCGACCCGCCGGTGAGCCCGAAACGCCACCCCGAGACCACCTGGCTGGAACTCACCCTCACCGAGGGGCGCAACCGCCAGGTACGCCGCATGACCGCCCATGTCGGCCACCCCACCCTGCGCCTGGTGCGCACCGCCATCGGTCCCTGGCGCCTCGACGGCCTGGCGCCCGGGCAGTGGCGCCGGGAGACCCTGCACGCGCCGCGCACCGCACGCCGTGCCGGGCGCCGACCGGGAGGGCCGCGATGAACCGCTGGCAACCCTATGTCACCGTGGCCACCGTGGTGGAGCGCGCCGGCCGCTTCCTGACGGTGGAGGAACGCCCCAACGGCCGCGAGACGCTGTTCAACCAGCCGGCCGGCCACCTGGAGCCCGGCGAGCGCCTGCGCGAGGCGGCACTGCGCGAGCTCCGCGAGGAGACCGCCTGGCAGGTGGGCATCACCGACTACCTCGGCATGTACGTCTACGATGCCCCGAACGGCGCCACCTTCCACAGCCACGGCTTCTTCGGCATGGCGCTGGCCCATCTCGGCAACGCCCTGGACCCGGCGATCGTGGCCGTGCACTGGCTGACCCTCGAGGAGCTCGAGGCGCTGGACCGCGAGGGACGCCTGCGAAGCCCGCTGGTGCTGCGCCGCGTGCGCGACGCCCTGGCCGGGAAGTTCTATCCCATGGATGTGGTCCACGAGCGCTGAGGCTCCCCCGAGCGCATGAGCAGTCGGTAGAGCGCGGGTATCACCAACAGGGTCAGCAGCGTCGCGGCGACGAGTCCCGAGATGATCGCCCAGGCCATCGGCGGCCAGAGCGTCGACTCGGTGAGCGTGAGCGGCACCAGGCCGGCCACGGTCGTCGCCGTGGTCAGCAACACCGGGCGGGTGCGCCGCGCCACCGCGGCGGTCACCGCCTCTGCCACCGCCAGACCCTGGCGGCGATGGGTGTTCATCAGGTCGATCAGCACGATGGCGTTGTTGACCACGATGCCGACCAGCGCCACGACGCCGAGTATCGCCGTGAAGCCGAACGGCTGGCCGGTGAGCCACAGCCCCGGTACCACGCCGATGACCGCCAGCGGCACGGTGGCGAGCACGATGGCCAACTGGCGGAACGAGTTGAACTGCGCCAGCAGGAACACCACCAGCAGCAGCCCCCCGAACGGCAGCGTCTGGAACAGCGCCGTGTTGGCGTCTCCCGCCGACTCGGCCGCCCCGCCCACGCGATAGCTCGCCCCGGCGGGCAGCTCGAGCGCCTCCAGGCGCGGCCGCACCGCGTCGAGCACGTTGGCGTAGGTGCGGCCTTCGGCCACCTCGGCCAGCACCATCGTCATGCGGCGCATGTCGCGATGCTGGATGACCGCCGGGCGCCACCCCATCTCCAGCGAGGCGATTTCGGCGAGGGGCACCGAACGACCATTCCCGCCCCCGAGGCGCAACCCCTCCAGCCCCTGCGTGGGGAAGCGCTCGCCCTCGGGGGCGCGCACCAGCAGCGGGGCGGGGTCGCGCTCGGCGCGCCAGGTGCCGACCTCGACGCCCCGACTGGCCCCGGCCAGCGCCCGCGGGTGAGTCCGTACTGCGCGGCGCGGGCGTCGTCGGTGACGACACGCAGCGTAGCCAGCCCCTCGCCCAGGCGGTGGCGCGCATCGCGGGCGGCATCGGCCTCGCGCACCACCGAGAGAATGCGGCCTGCCGCCTCGGCCAGCGCCTCCCGCTTTTCGGCGAACACGCGAATCTCCACGGGTGCCTCCAGCGGCGGCCCCTGGCCCAGGCGCCTGGCCACGACGTCGGCCGCCGGCAGGCGTTCGGGCGTGACGGCCCGAAGCCAGGCCATCAGCGCCGGCAGGTCGTCGGCATCGTCGGCCTCCACCACCAGCCGCGCCAGGTGCGGCTGGCGCGGCTGCTCGACCAGGTTGTAGTAGAAGCGCGGCCCGCTGAAGCCGGCGAAGCGGTGCACCGCGCGCACGGCGGGCCGCTCGCGCAGCGCCACGGCCAGCGCCTCCGCGCGGTGGGCGGTGTAGTCGAGGTGGGTGCCTTCGGGGAAGTTGAGGTCGACGACCAGCTGGTTGCGGTCGGTGTCGGGGAAGAAGTCGTGATCGAGCAGCGGCATCATGGCCACGGCCCCGGCCAGCAGCGCCCCGCCCCCCGCCAGCACCCAGCCCGGCCAGCGCACCGCGAGCCGCCCCAGGCGGGCGCCCAGCGCCGGCAGGCGTTCGCGGCGCGCCGCCTGGCGCGGCCGGAGGATGACGGCGGCGAACAGCGGGGTGACGAAGACCGCATAGACATAGCTCACGGCCAGGGTCAGCATCACCATCACCGGGATGGCGCGGGTGAAGTCGGCGGTGTTGCCGCGGGAGAGCAGCAGCGGCACGAACGCCGCCAGGGTGGTGCCGGTGGCGGCCAGCAGCGGCATGGCGAGCTCGCGCACCGAGCGGGTCACGGCCTGCCCCGCCGAGCGTCCCTGGTCGCGGTGCCACTGGATGTTCTCGACCATGACGATGGCATTGTCCACCAGCATGCCGAGCGCGATCACCATGCCGGCCACGGCGATCTGGTGCAGCACGCCGCCGCCCATGGCGTACAGCGCCAGGGCGGAGAAGGTCACCAGCGGCACGATCACCACCACGGAAAGCCCCAGCCGCAGCCCCATGGCGAGGAACAGCAGCACGCCGAGAATGGTGATGCCGAGCAGCAGCGAGCTGCCGAGCTCGTCCAGGCGCTGCTCGACCCAGCGCGGCTGGTAGAAGGTCTCCTCGATCGCCAGCGGGGCGTAGGCCGGACGCAGCTCGTCCACCAGCGCCCGCAGCCGCTCACCGAAACGCACCGCATTGACGCGCTCGTTGGCGAGCACCACCCCCAGCGCCACTGCGGGTCGGCCATCGTGCCACATCCGTGCGGTGGGCGGCTCGCGGGGCGCGAGGCGGACATCGGCGAGCTCGCCCAGCGGCACCTGGTCGCCGTCCAGGGTGCGGATCGGCGTCGCCGCCAGCGCCTCGAGCGAACCGAACTCGGTGTGCGGGTCGAGCACCAGCGAACGCCCGCCGACCACCAGGCTGCCGCCCGGCGAGGTCAGGTTGCGGGCGGCGAGCTGGTCGCCCAGCGCGCGAGCGTCGAGGCCGGTCGACTCCGCCAGGGTATCGTCCCAGCCGATCACCACCTGCTGCCCGGGGTCGGCGAGCAGGTCGATGCGGGCGATCGCCTTGAGCCGGAACAGGTCCCGGCGCAACCGCTTGGCGGCCTCGCGCAGTTCGAGCAGGTCCGACGAGCCGGTCACCGCCAGCACGACGCCATGGGCGTCGGCATCGCGGTCGCTGATCTCGGCCTCACCCACCCCGTCGGGAAAGCGGCGAGCCGCCCGGTTCACGGCGATGCGCACCCGTTCCCAGGCGGCATCGGTGTCGTAGACGTGCTCGTGCATCTCGAGGGTGACATGGGCGACACCCAGACGCGCCGTGCCGATGATGTCGTCGACCGCCGCGACCTGGGCCAGCTCCTCCTCCAGCGGGTTGAGGACCATCCGCTCGACCTGCGCCGGCGCCGCGCCGGGATAGGGCACCAGCACCTGGCCGAAGCGGTAGGGGAAGAAGGGGTCCTCCTGGCGGTCCATGGTCACCCAGGCCGCCAGCCCGAGCAGCGCGAGCACTCCCGTGAGGGTCAGGATCAGCCGCCGGTAGCGCAGCGAGGCGAGCAGCCAGGTCATGGCAGCACCCTCACCCGCTCCCCAGCCTCGAGGCGCCCCTGTCCCGCCGTCACCACCCGCGCGCCGGGAGCCAGCGACGCCGCCGATACCGCCACCCAGCCATCCGCCAGCCGCCCCGGCGTCACGGCGACCGGCCTGACCCGGTCATCGTCGTCCAGTACCAGCACCTGCGGGTCGTGACCGCCGGGATCGACGACCGCCTCGAGGGGCACCTGCAGGGCCGGTGGCGCCGCCGCGGCCAGCTGCACCCGGACCGACTCGCCCAGCGCCGGCGCGGCCGCAGCATCGATGGCAATGATCACCGGCGTCATTCCCCGGCCCGCACGGCCGATGTCGCGAACCCGGCCGACAAGGCGCTGCGCGCCGAACGTCGCCACCAGATCCACGGACTGCCCCACGGCAAGCCGCTCGGCCAGGGCCGCCGGTACCCCAATCTCCACCTCCCGTTCACCGATACCGGCGAGCCGCAGGATCGGCTGGCCGGCGGCGACGAAATCGCCCGGCTCGACCAGCAGGTCGGTCACCTCGGCCGCAAAAGGGGCACGCAGGGTGAGCTCGGCAAGCTGTGCCTCGGCTTCGTCACGCCGTGCCAGGGCCCGCTCGCGAGCCTGGACGGCGGCATCGCGCTCCGCGACCAGGCGATCCAGTTCGTCGGCGGCGCTGAGGTTGCGCTCGCGCAACGTGCGCACGCGCGCCACGTCCCGCTCCAGCCGGCGCAGGCGTGCATCGAGCTCGCGCACGTGGGCCTCGGCGGCCTCGAGGGCCGGTGCCATGGCGGGATTGTGAAGCACCGCCAGGGGGGCCCCCGCCTCGATGCGCTGGCCGCGTACCACCGGCCGCTCGCGGAGCACGCCGGCGTGGAGGAAGGCCGGTGCCGCCCGTTCGCTGGCGCGCACCGTACCGGGAAAGCGGTACCGCTCCCGGGCCGGCGACAGGCGCACCGCCGCACTGCGTACGGCGGGCAGGACCTCCTCGCTGCGCCCGACCCGGGCCGACTCGGCATCGCAACCCGCCATCAGGGAGCCTCCCAGCATCAGTACGGCCACCAGGGCCCATCGCCTCACCGTTCTCATTGCCTTCGCCTCCAACGCCTCCCATCCTCAATGAATTGGCCGGCCAGTCAATTATCCAGGCAAAAAAACCCGCGTCACCCGCGGGGGGTGACGCCCTCCAGGAAGATCGTCAGGAAGTCCTCCAGGAACGCCGCGTCGCTGCCCATGCCCGGCCACTGCTGGCAGTGGCTCTTGGTCTCGAACCACTGGGTGCAGGCCATCACGAACACCGCAATCACGTTGGTGGGATTGACGTCGGCGCGCAGCACGCCGCGCCGCTGCGCCTGGCGGACCCACTCGGCCCCCGCACCGACGAGCTCGGCATCCAGCTCGCTGTAGTGATCGTCGCCCTCCAGATGGGCCCAGGCGAACAGCCGCACCACGCCGGGGTTGTCGCGCAGGAAGTGGAAATAGGCTTCCACCGAGGCGCGCAGCAGGGCCACATCCGGCTCGCCGGCCTCCTCCAGCATGCTCATCTGGGCCGTGAAGTAGCGCTCGAAGGCACGATCCTTGACCGCCTCCCACAGCTTCTCCTTGCTGCCGAAGTGGTGATGGATCAAGCTCTTGGTGACGCCGGCCGAACGCGCCAGCTCGCTGAGCCGGACGGCCGAGAAACCCTGCTCGACGAACAGCGCCTCTGCCGCCTCGAGGATGCGGGCACGGGTCTGCTCGGGATCGCGGGTGGGGGATAGGGTGCTCATGGCGACAACGTTAGACCTGACTGGCCGACCGGTCAATAGACAGGCTGCCCCTCGAGGGGCACGGGGGCCACCACGGCCTCACGGATGAAGCCGTGGGCCAAGATACGCTATAATCCCCGCCCATTTGAGACACATCACCCGAGAGCCCCCATGACCGCCACCCCAGGCAAGGTGATCGTCGGCATGTCCGGCGGCGTCGACTCCTCCGTCTCGGCCCTGCTGCTGCTCGAGCAGGGCTACCAGGTCGAAGGCCTGTTCATGAAGAACTGGGACGAGGATGACGGCACCGAGTACTGCACCGCCAAGGCCGACCTGGCGGACGCCCAGGCCGTGTGCGCGAAACTCGGCATCAAGCTGCACACCGCCAACTTCGCCGCCGAGTACTGGGACAACGTCTTCGAACACTTCCTCGCCGAGTACCGGGCCGGGCGCACGCCCAACCCGGACATCCTCTGCAACCGCGAGATCAAGTTCAAGGTGTTCCTCGAGTACGCCGAGATGCTCGGTGCCGAGCGGATCGCCACCGGCCACTATGTTCGCCAAGGGATCAGAAATGGCCGTCCGCGACTGCTCAAGGGGCTCGACCCCAACAAGGACCAGAGCTACTTCCTGCACGCCGTGCCCGAGGCCGCCATCGCCCGCACCCTGTTCCCGGTGGGCGAGCTGGAGAAGCCCGCGGTGCGCGCCCTGGCCGAGCGCCACGGCCTGGCCACCGCGCGCAAGAAGGATTCCACCGGCATCTGCTTCATCGGCGAGCGGCGCTTCCGCGACTTTCTCCAGCAGTACCTGCCCGCCCAGCCGGGGGTGATCGAGACGCCGGAGGGCGACGTCATCGGCGAGCACCTGGGGCTGATGTACTACACCCTGGGCCAGCGCCAGGGCCTCGGCATCGGCGGGCTCGCCGACTACCCCGAGGAGCCCTGGTACGTGGCCGGCAAGGACCTCGAGCGCAACGTACTCGTCGCCGTGCAGGGCAAGCACCACCCGCTGCTCTACACCGACAGCCTGGCCACCGAACCCATGGCCTGGGTGGCGGGCGAGCCACCCGCCGCCGCGGGACGTTTTACCGCCAAGGTGCGCTACCGCCAGGCCGACGTGCCCTGCGCGGTGCACACGCGTGACGACGGCGGCGTCGAGGTGCGCTTCGACGCGCCGCAGCGCGCCGTCACCCCGGGCCAGTCGCTGGTGCTCTACGACGGCGAGATCTGCCTCGGCGGCGGTGTGATCCGTGCCACCTGGAATACCTCGGAGGGCCGCGCATGACCGCCTCGACCCCGATCCACCGCGCCCCGGACTCGCCGACCGCCCGCCAGGCCCTGGCGCTCGCCGGCGTCTTCCAGGCGGCGAGCCTGGTCGACGAGCTGGCACGCACCGGCCAGGTCGAGCCGCGTCCCTGGGAGACGCTGATCCGCGCCACCCTGGACACCGACCCCGAGAGCTTCGAGGCGATCTACGGCGGCCACCCCAACAACCTGCGCCGCGGCCTCGAGGTGCTCGAGGCGGTGGTCGGGCGCCAGCAGGCCAACCCGGCGGTACTGCGCTACGGCTTCTCGCTGCTGCTGCTGATGAGCAAGCTGCGCGGCAACACGGCCATGATGGACGCGCTCGGCACGCGGCTCGCCCGCGCCCAGGGCCAGGCCGAGCACTTCGGTGCTACCCACGAGAACGTCATCGCCAGTCTCGGCGAGACCTATCAGGAGACGCTCTCCACCTTCAAGACCCGCATCGTGGTGCAGGGCGACCCGTCGCTGCTGCAGAACCGCATGATGCCCGAGCGGGTGCGCGCCATCCTGCTCGCCGGCATTCGCTTCGCCCTGCTCTGGCACCAGCAGGGCGGCCGGCGCTGGAAGCTGATCTTCCAGCGCGGCGCCCTGAAGAAGGCCCTGGATCAGCTCGGCTGATCCCCCCCTTCACCCAAGCCCGTTTTTCACCGACCGGAACCCTCGACCATGCAAGCCGAACCGCTCCCCCTCTCCGCCCTGACCGCCCTCTCCCCCGTCGATGGTCGCTACGCCGCCAAGGCCGCAGCCCTGCGCGAGCACTTCAGCGAGTTCGGGCTGATCCGCGCCCGCGTCACCGTCGAGGTGCGCTGGCTGCAGCGCCTCGCCGAGCAGCCCGGCATCAGCGAGGTGCCGCCGCTCTCCGCCGAGGCCACGGCCTTTCTCGAGGCGCTGGTGCGCGACTTCTCGGTGGCCGACGCCGAACGCATCAAGGCGATCGAGGCCACCACCAACCACGACGTCAAGGCGGTGGAGTACTTCCTCAAGGAGCGGATCGCCGAGGTGCCCGAGCTGCACGCCATCAGCGAGTTCGTGCACTTCGCCTGCACCAGCGAGGACATCAACAACCTCTCCCACGGCGTGATGCTGACCGACGGTCTCGCCACCCTGCTGCCGGTGATGCGCGAGGTGGCCGACGCCATCGCGCGCCTCGCCGTTGATCACGCCGCCCAGCCGATGCTCTCGCGCACCCACGGCCAGACGGCGAGCCCCACCACGCTCGGCAAGGAGATGGCCAACGTCGCCTACCGCCTGCGTCGCCAGCTGAAGCAGCTCGAGAACGCCGAGATCCTTGGCAAGATCAACGGCGCGGTAGGCAACTACAACGCCCACCTGGCCACCTACCCGGGCGTGGACTGGGAAGCCAACGCGCGGACCTTCGTCGAGGGCCTGGGGCTGACCTTCAACCCCTACACCACCCAGATCGAGCCCCACGACTACATCGCCGAGCTGTTCGACGCCGTCTGCCGCTTCAACACCATCCTGATCGACTTCGACCGCGACGTCTGGGGCTACATCTCGCTGGGCTACTTCAAGCAGAAGACCGTGGAAGGCGAGATCGGCTCCTCGACCATGCCGCACAAGGTCAACCCCATCGACTTCGAGAACTCCGAGGGCAACCTGGGGCTGGCCAATGCCGTGCTCGGCCACCTGGCCCAGAAGCTGCCGATCTCGCGCTGGCAGCGCGACCTCACCGACTCCACGGTGCTGCGCAACCTCGGCGTGGGCCTGGCCTACGGCCTGATCGCCTACCAGGCCTCGCTCAAGGGCATCGGCAAGCTCGAGGCCAACCCCGCGCGCCTGGCCGAGGATCTCGACGGCAGTTGGGAAGTGCTCGCCGAGCCGATCCAGACGGTGATGCGCCGCTACGGCATCGAGAAGCCCTACGAGAAGCTCAAGGAGCTGACCCGCGGCAAGCGCATCGACCAGGCCGGCTTTGCCGCCTTCATCGACACGCTGGAGCTGCCGGCCGAGGTGAAGGAGGAGCTCAAGGCCCTGACACCGGCCACCTACATCGGCAACGCCGAGGCCCAGGCGCGCCGGCTGTGAACCGCAGGCGGCCCCAGCAGGAGGTGACGCAATGGTAAAACTCACCAAGATCTACACCCGCACCGGCGACAAGGGCGACACCGGCCTGGGCGACGGCAGCCGCGTGGCCAAGCACGACTTGCGCGTGGAGGCCTTCGGCACCGTGGACGAGGCCAACGCCGCCATCGGCCTGGCCCAGCTGTATGCCGAAGGCGAACTGCACGAGGTGTTGGCCACCGTGCAGAACGACCTGTTCGACGTCGGCGCCGACCTCTGCACGCCCGAGCAGGAAGCCCCGAAGCACCCGCCGCTGCGGGTCACGGCGGCACAGGTGGAATGCCTCGAGCAGCGCATCGACGACTGGAACGCAGCGCTGGCGACCCTGCGCTCCTTCATCCTGCCCGGCGGCACGCCGCTGGCCGCCCACCTGCACATGGCGCGCACCGTCGCCCGGCGCGCCGAGCGGGTGGTCACGGCACTGATGGCCGAACAGCCGGTGAACCCGGAGGTGCTGCGCTACCTCAACCGCCTCTCGGACCTGCTGTTCGTCGCCGCGCGCCAGGCCAACGACGACGGCGCCACGGACGTGCTGTGGGTGCCCGGCGCCAACCGCTGACCCCGCTCGCGCAGCCCATTTCCAGGAGCCCCCATGGCGAACGACACCCCCCTGCGCCTGCTCGGCGGCCTCAGCGCCGCCGAGTTTCTGCGCGACGTCTGGCAGCGCCGGCCGCTGCTGATCCGCGGCGCCTTTCCCGACTTCCAGTGCCCGCTCGAGCCCGACGAACTGGCCGGGCTCGCCTGCGAGGAGGGCGTCGAGTCGCGGCTCGTCGAGGAGCATGGCGCCGATGGCCCCTGGCAGGTCAGCCACGGTCCCTTCGACGAGGCCACCTTCGCCCGGCTGCCCGAGCGCGACTGGACCCTGCTGGTGCAGGCCGTCGACCACTACGTACCCGAGGTGGCCGAGCTGCTCGACCACTTCACCTTCCTGCCGCGCTGGCGCCTCGACGACATCATGATCAGCTATGCCCCACCGGGCGGCAGCGTCGGCCCCCACGTCGACCAGTACGACGTCTTCCTGCTCCAGGGCAGCGGCCGACGGCGCTGGCAGCTGGGCGGCAAGGTGCCCGACGAGGCCCCGATCATCGCCGGCATCGACCTGCGCATCCTCGAGCACTTCGCCGTCGAACCAGGCGACGACTGGGTGCTGGAACCCGGCGACATGCTCTACCTGCCGCCCGGCTGGGCCCACCACGGCGTCAGCCAGTCCGACGACTGCCTGACGCTCTCGGTGGGCTTCCGCGCGCCCTCGGCGGACGAGGCGATCACCTCCTTCGCCGACTATCTGGGCGAGCAGTTGCCCCCCTCGCGGCGCTACGCCGATCCCGGCATGGCCCCGCCCGCCGACCCGGGCGAGCTCGACGACGCGGCGATCGCGCGCATGCGCCGTCTGATCCTCGATACCCTGGACGACCCGGCCCAGCTCGCCCAGTGGTTCGGCCGGGTGATGACCCAGCCCAAGTACGTCGACCAGCTCGTGTCCCGCGAGACCGCGACGCCGGTCGAGGACCTTGTCGCGGCACTACAGGACGGCGAGGAACTGCGACGCTCGCCTGGCTCCCGCTTCGCCTGGCACGCCCTGGACGCCACCCGGGCAACCCTGTTTGCCGACGGCGACGGCATCGAGTGCCCCCTGCCGCTGGCCCGGGCGCTGGCCGCCGATACGCCGCTCGATGCCGAGCTGTTGCCCCTGCCCGGCGCCGCCGAGCTGCTCGCCGGCCTGCTCGATGCCGGCAGCCTCTACTGGGCCTGTGACGAAGAGGAGTAGCGCCATGACCGCAACGCTCACCATTCGCGAGGGCACCTGGACCGAGCTGGGCGAGATCGCCTCCGAGATCCGCCACGTGGTGTTCATCGACGAGCAGCACGTCCCCCAGGCCGAGGAGTGGGACGGCCGCGACACCGCCTGCACCCATTTCCTGGCACTTCTCGATGGCCGACCGGTCGGCACCGCCCGGCTGCTGCCGGACGGCCACATCGGCCGCGTCGCCGTGCTCGCCGAGGCCCGCGGCCTGGGGATCGGCGTGGCACTGATGCGCGCCGCCATCGAAACCGCCCGGCGCCAGGGCCATCCCGCCGTGGAGCTGGCCGCCCAGACCCACGCCCTGCCCTTCTACGCACGTCTGGGCTTCCAGGCCTTTGGCGACGAATTTCTCGATGCCGGAATTTTGCACCGCAACATGCGTCTTTCCCTGCACGAGTGACGCTTCGCCGCCCTCGAAATTCGACTACAGGATCGGCCCGTCCGGTGTCGTCCCTGTAGTCGAACTACAACCCTCCTTCCCCCCAAGTGCCAATTGTTGAGCCTCACAGCGGTGGGGCATAGTGGCGACATGGCGAGGGCAAGGCGCCCGCTCGGCAACCCGCGATCACGCGATGGGCGACAGCGGCGTTGAGCCTGGCCTCGGTTCGACCATGGCCGTAGAGACTTCCTCCACGTTCTGGCCGATCCTGACACGACTTCGCAGGTGCAGCATAATCCGGTCCCCCGCCCGGCATGCCGCAGACAGGCGAACGAGACGGCAGCGATGCGCCGCAGCACGGCCCTCGACGTCAACGACCACATCTCTGATCGGAAGGATGGTTCCATGTCATACCAAGACGACATCAAGGCACTGGCTCAACTGCGTGAGGCCCAGCAGGGCAAGTGGGCGAGCATCAGCCCCGAGAACGCCGCCCGCATGCGCGCCCAGAACCGCTTCAAGACCGGCCTGGACATCGCCAAGTACACCGCCAAGATCATGCGCGAGGACATGGCCGCCTACGACGCCGACAGCGCCCAGTACACCCAGTCGCTGGGCTGCTGGCACGGCTTCATCGGTCAGCAGAAGCTGATCTCCATCAAGAAGCACTTCGGCAGCACCAAGCGCCGCTACCTCTACCTCTCGGGCTGGATGGTCGCCGCCCTGCGCTCCGAGTTCGGCCCGCTGCCCGACCAGTCCATGCACGAGAAGACCACCGTGCCGGGCCTGATCGAGGAGCTCTACACCTTCCTGCGCCAGGCCGACGCCTGGGAGCTCAACCACCTGTTCCGCGACCTGGAAGAGGCCCAGCAGGCCGGTGACCAGGCCAAGGCCGATGAGCTGATCGCCAAGATCGACAACCACGAGACCCACGTGGTGCCGATCATCGCTGACATCGACGCCGGTTTCGGCAACGCCGAGGCCACCTACCTGCTGGCCAAGAAGATGATCGAGGCGGGCGCCTGCTGCATCCAGATCGAGAACCAGGTCTCCGACGAGAAGCAGTGCGGCCACCAGGACGGCAAGGTCACCGTGCCCCACGAGGACTTCCTGGCCAAGATCAACGCCGTGCGCTACGCCTTCCTGGAGCTCGGCGTGGAGGACGGTGTCATCGTCGCCCGCACCGACTCGCTGGGCGCTGGCCTGACCCAGAAGATCGCCGTCACCAACGAGCCGGGCGACCTGGGCGACCAGTACAACAGCTTCCTCGACGGCGACGAGATCGAAAGCGCCTCCGACATCGACAACGGCGACGTGGTGATCAAGCAGAACGGCAAGCTGGTCAAGGTCAAGCGTCTCGCCTCCGGCCTCTACCAGTTCAAGCCGGGCACCGGCGAGGATCGCGTGGTGCTGGACTGCATCACCAGCCTGCAGAACGGCGCCGACCTGCTGTGGATCGAGACCGAGAAGCCCCATGTCGGCCAGATCGCCGGCATGGTCAACCGCATCCGCGAGGTTTGCCCGGACGCCAAGCTGGTCTACAACAACTCGCCCTCCTTCAACTGGACCCTGAACTTCCGCCAGCAGGTGTTCGATGCCTGGGAGGCCGAGGGCAAGGACGTGTCGGCCTACGACCGCGCCGACCTGATGAACGAGAAGTACGACGGCACCGAGCTGGCGGCCCTGGCCGACGAGTGGACCCGCAACTTCCAGCGCGACGCCTCGCGCGAGGCCGGCATCTTCCACCACCTGATCACGCTGCCGACCTACCACACCGCGGCGCTCTCCACCGACAACCTGGCCAAGGGCTACTTCGGCGACGAGGGCATGCTGGCCTACGTAGCGGGCGTGCAGCGCAAGGAGATCCGCGAGAAGATCGCCACCGTCAAGCACCAGGACATGGCCGGCTCCAACATCGGTGACGACCACAAGGAGTTCTTCCACGGCGAAGCGGCCCTCAAGGCCGGCGGCAAGGACAACACCATGAATCAGTTCGGCTGATCACGGTAGAACGTCTGGAACCCTTGGGGAGGCCTCGTGCCTCCCCTTTTTTCGTCCGGATGACGTCAACGGTGCAGGTTGCACCGTATTTGTCGACTTCGCAGGGCAGCGACACGGCACTCAGCCACCCGCGGCTGGTCAAATTTGGCACACTTGGGTAAGCTGATTAGTGAACAGCGTTCCCTAACCTGCTCGATCCGGTGTCAGGCCAAGGCCTGTCTCCCCCCGAGCCTGCGGAGGTCTTCATGAAGCGTCTTCTCCCCATCCTGGCCATCGGTGTCCTGAGCCTGGCCGGCTGTGCCAACACCGCCCCCTACGGTGGCGATGTCTATCGCGGCAGCCAGGCCGGGGCCGCCCAGACCGTCACCTTCGGCACCATCACGGCCCTGCGTCAGGTGCAGATCCAGGCCGACAGCCGCGCCGGTGGCATCATCGGCACCGGTGGCGGCGCCGTGATCGGCGGACTGCTGGGCAGCCAGATCGGCAGCGGCTCCGGGCGCGACCTCGCCACGGCGGCGGGCGTCATCGGCGGCGCCGTGGCCGGCAGCAGCATCGAGGAGTCCGCCAACCGCGTCACCGCCTGGGAGATGGAGATCCGTCGCGACGACGGCATGAACGTGGTGATCGTACAGAAGGCCGACCGGCCCTTCGAAGTCGGCCAGCGCGTGCGGATGATCGGCAGCGGTCGCAACATCACCGTTGCGCCCTACTGATCCAGGCAACGTCACTCTGGAAAACGAGCCGGAAACACGAAGGCCCGTGGCAGATGCCGCGGGCCTTCGCGTTCGGGCTATCGACGGGCTCTCGGCAAGCCCGACTGGCTCAGTGGAAGTGGGCCTTGCTCATCGCCCAACTGGTGAGCTTGGTGGCGAGCACGGCCAGGATGCCGATGAGGATGGCGATCAACAGCATATCGACCGGATTCACCAGCGCCGTTGCCCCAAGAACCGCCAGCGCCAGGCTCCACACCACGCGGTTGTCGTCGTCGTGCTTGAGGGCCCGAGGCATCACCTTGTCCAGGGCCGCGCTGACGGAGGCCTCCCAGCGCGTGAGGCTCAGAAACAGGATGAAGACGAAGGCGATCAGCCAGATCACGATCTCGGTCATGGGCATTCTCCAAGGCAGTTTGAGTGGGTAGGGCTCGCAAGGGGAAAATGGAATGCCGCTAGGGTAGCCGCGCCACCCCAGCGGCGCAACTGCGCCAAAAGGCGTGAATGCGCTTCAGGACGACCCCGGAGCCGCCTGAAAAATCCCTCATTGCCCCTGACAGTGGCGGCAACGGCACGTTACCATGGTATCCACATGCACTCACCGAAAGGTTCATCAATGCAGATTGCGCAGAATTCCGTCGTCGCGTTCCACTACACCCTGACCAACGATGCAGGTGAGGTGCTGGACAGCTCCGAGGGTCGCGACCCGCTGACCTATCTCCACGGGGCCGGCAACATC
Source organism: Billgrantia azerbaijanica (assembly GCA_004551485.1). Taxonomy (GTDB): domain Bacteria; phylum Pseudomonadota; class Gammaproteobacteria; order Pseudomonadales; family Halomonadaceae; genus Halomonas; species Halomonas azerbaijanica. The sequence continues at coordinate 70,703 of SBLD01000008.1, forward strand.
ATCCCGGGGCTGGAGAAGGAACTCGAAGGCCGCGCCGCCGGCGACACGCTCAACGTCGCCGTCTCCCCGGAGGAGGGCTACGGTGAGGTGCAGCCGCAACTGGTTCAGGAAGTGCCGCGCGATGCCTTCCAGGGCGTCGAGGCCGTGGAGCCGGGCATGCAGTTCCAGGCCCAGACCCAGGGCGGGCCGCTGATGGTCACCGTGACCAAGGTGGAAGGCGACACCGTCACCGTCGACGGCAACCACCCGCTGGCCGGCCAGAAGCTCAACTTCGACGTCAAGATCGAGGAGGTTCGCGAGGCCAGCCAGGAAGAGATCGAGCACGGCCACGTGCACGGTGCCGGCGGCGTCGAGCACTGAAGCGCCACGCTCAAGAGAGCCAGGTCGCAGGGGCAGCCGGTCGGCTGCCCCTTCTCATTGGTGGACGCGCTCTTCAGTTACGGACCGCCGGTTGCCGCGCCTCCGCCGCGTCCCCTGTCCCACCTCGACGCCAGGCGAAATAGCGCGCGAGCCAAGCCAGCAGACGCTCCGGCTTGTGAGCGTTCTTCCACGCCCCGGCGCTCGCTTTCACCGCCTCCGACCAGCTCGGGTAGGGGTGCACGGTGCCGAGCAGCTTGTTGAGGCCGATGCCATGGGTCATCGCCAGGGTGAACTCGGCCAGCAGCTCTCCGGCGCCATGCCCCACGATCGACACCCCGAGGATGCGATCCTTGCCCGGCACCGTAAGCACCTTGATGAAGCCCTCCGTCAGCCCTTCGGCAATGGCCCGGTCGAGCTCGGCAAGCGCATAGCGGGTGACCTCGTATTCGGTGCCCCGGGACCGCGCCTCGCGTTCGCTGAGCCCCACGCGCGCCACCTCCGGCTCGGTGTAGATGACCGCCGGCAGCGCCCGATAGCTCACCCGGAAGCGCTTGAATTCACCGAACAGCGCATTGACGGTGGCGTGCCACGCCTGATGCGCACTGGCATGGGTGAGCTGGAACGGCCCGGCCACGTCACCGCACGCCCAGACGTTGGGCAGCACGGACTGCAGCGTCTCGTCCACCGCCAGGGTACCGTCGGCGCGCGTCTCCACGCCCAGCGCCTCCAGCCCCAGGCCGGCGACATTGGCCACTCGCCCCACCGCCACCAGCAGGCGGTCGAAGACCAGCCGTTGCTCCATCGTCTCACCATCCGCCCCGCGCGCCTCGACCACCAGCACATCGGCGCCGTCCTCACCGGCACCGGGTTCCACCCGGCTGGCACGCGCGTCGAGCCATACCGCCACCCCTTCGGCAGCGAGCCGCTGTTGCACGACCTCGGCCACCTCGACGTCCTCGCGCGGCAGCAGTTGCCCGCCCATCTCCACCAGGCTCACCCGGCTGCCCAACCGCGCGAAACTCTGGCCCAGCTCGCAGCCAATGGGCCCGCCGCCCAGCACCACCAGGCGCTCGGGCAGCGTCTCGAGCTGCCACAGGTTGTCCGAGGTGAGCACCTCGATGGCGTCGAGCCCAGGCAGTTCCGGCACCCTCGGCCGCGCCCCGCTGGCGACGATCACCTGGCGCGTGGTGAGCTCTCGCTCGGCGTCCGGCCCCGTCACCTGCACGCGCCACGGGTCGGCGAGAGAAGCTCGCCCGGCCACCACCTCGACGCCCAGCCCCTCGTAGCGCTCACGACTGTCGTGGGGTTCCACCTCGCGGATGGCACGTCTGACATGCGCCATGACCGCCGGAAAGTCCACCTGCGGTGCGGCGGTGTGAACGCCGTAGCGCGGTGCCTCACGCACCTCCTGGGCAATACGCGCCGCACGAATCAGCGCCTTGGAGGGCACGCAGCCGGTGTTGAGGCAGTCGCCGCCCAGGCGGTCGCTCTCGACCAGCGCCACCCTCGCCTTCACCGCAGCCGCGATGTAGCTCGCCACCAGCCCCGCCGAGCCGCCGCCGATCACCACGATGTCGTAGTCGAAGCACGCCGGACGGTCGAAGCGCACCGCCAGCCGCCGGCGTTTGGCGATGGCCACCCCCGCCCGCGCCAGCCAGGGGAAGAGGCCAATCAGCGCGAAGGAGCCGATCAGCCCCGGCGAGAGGATGCCGGAGAGCGACTGCAGCTCGCCCAGCTCGCGGCCGGCATTCACGTACACCGCCGTGCCCGGCAGCATGCCGAGCTGGCTGACCCAGTAGAAGGTCCACAGGCGCATCCGCGTCAGGCCCATCACCAGGTTGATGACGAAGAACGGGAACAGCGGGATCAGGCGCAGGGTGAAGAGGTAGAAGGCCCCCTCGCGACGGATGCCGGCGTTGATCCGCTCGAGCTGCGCGGCGAAGCGTCTCTCCAGGGGACCGCGCGCGAGCGTGCGGGCGATCAGCGCCGCCAGCGTGGCCCCCAGGGTACTGGCGAAGGAGATGACGAGCAGCCCCCAGCCCAACCCGAACAGCGCCCCACCCAGCACCGTCATCAGGGCGGCACCGGGCAACGACAGCGCGGCCATCACCACGTAGAGCGCAAAGAAGCCGCCGACCACGGTGACGGGCTCGGCGGCCAGCCACGCCTGAAAGCGTGCCTGCTCGGCCTGGAGGTTGGCGAGCGTCAGCGCCTCGTCGGCGCCGCTGAGGAAGTAGGCGGCCACCGCCACGGCGATCACGGCCAGCAGAATCACACGTCGCTTGCTCACGAAGGCACTCCTCGATGGGCCAGGGAAAACGGTGCCCTTGCGTCGCGTCGGCATCACTTTCCTTACACGACATGCGACCGCCACCGGAAAGGAACCCGCACGGTGCACCGTTATCCAACCTATCACTCCTCCGCCGACGAGGCATGATCCATGACCGCAACGTCACGCCTGCTGCTTACCCTGCTGCCACTCGCCCTGGCCACCCCGCTCGTCGCCGACACCGGGCAAACGGCTCGCGCGGTGTTCGCTGGCGGCTGCTTCTGGTGCGTCGAACAGGCCTTCGACAAGGTGGAGGGGGTCGTGGCCACCACCTCCGGCTTCAGCGGCGGCCACGTAAAGAACCCGAGCTACGAGCAGGTGACGGCCGGCGGCACCGGCCACGCCGAGGTGGTCGAGGTCGAGTACGACCCGGAGCGCGTCGACTACGAGGCCCTGCTGCACGTCTTCTGGCGCAACATCGACCCCTTCGCCGAGGGCCGGCAGTTCTGCGACGTGGGCGAGAGCTACCGCAGTGCCATCTTCGTCCTCGACGAAGAGCAGCGAGCCCTCGCCGAGGCCAGCCGCGACGCCCTCGCCCAGCGCTTCGAGCGCGAGATCACCACCGAGATCAACGACTTCGAGGCCTTCTACCCCGCCGAGGAGTACCACCAGGACTACTACCGCAAGAACCCGGTGCGCTACAACTTCTACAAGGCCGCCTGCGGTCGCAAGCAACGCCTGGAAGAGGTGTGGGGCGATGAAGCGGAAGCGAGCGGTCTAGGCGCCGACCACCTGTCGTAGCGCTGAACGCTCGCGGGTCCACAGCCACAGCGCCAGCCCCAGCGTCACGCCGAGCACCAGCCAGGAGCCCAGCGCCACGCCGAACCAGCCGCCGCCCTGCCAGAACGGCTCCAGCCAGGCGCTGCCGAGGCTCGCCCCGAGGTAGTAGAACACCAGGTAGAGCGCCGAGGCGCTGCCGCGCGCCCGCTCGGCGTGGCGGCCGACCCAGCTCGACGCCATCGAGTGGGCGAGGAAGAAGCCGAAGGCATTGACGGTCAGCCCGGCGAGGATCCAGGCCAGCGACTCGGCCAGGGTCAGCGCCGTGCCCGCCATGAGGATGACGATGCCCAGCGTCATGCAGGCCGGCTGCGACAGCCACTCGGCCAGGCGTCCGGAGAGCGTGGAGCCCAGGGTGCCGCCCAGGTAGGTGAGGAAGATCATGCCCAGCAGCCGGGCGCCCAGCCCGAAGGGTGCCTCGGCGAGGCGGAAGGTGAGGTAGCTGTACTGGTTGATGAAGATCAGGAAGTTGAGCCCGCCGAGCAGGTAGGCCCCCAGCAGCAGCGGGTTGCACAGGTGGCCGATGAGGTCCGCCGCGGCGCCGTGCAGCGCGAAGGGGCGCGGCGTGAAGGCGCGCGCCCGAGGCAGCAGCCGCCAGAACAGCACCAGCCCCACCAGGGTCAGCACGCCCACCGCGACGAAGCTCGCCGCCGTGCCCGCCACCTCGGCCACGGCGCCGCCCACGATGCGCCCGCCGATGCCCCCCAGCGTGTTGGCGCCGATGTAGAGGCCGACCGCCGACAGCAGGGCCGGTTTCTCGAACTCGTCCCCCATCCAGGCGATGGCCACCGCCGGCAGCCCCCCCAGCACGAACCCTTGGGCGGCGCGCAGCGCCAGCAGCGTCTCGAAGTCGGGAGCCAGGGCCAGCCCCAGGGAGAGCAGCCCCGCCATCAGCAGGGTCACGCGCATGATGCCGCCCCGCCCGATGGCATCGGAGAGGGGGCCGAACACCAGCAGCGAGGCCGCCACCGCCAGGGTGGCCACCGACATCACCAGGCTGCTCGCCAGGGTCGAGACGCCGTAGGCGGTGCGCAGCTCGGGCAGCAGCGGCTGCGGGGCATAGAGGTTGATGAACACCAGGAAGGAGCCGAGGCACAGCGCCAGCGTCGCGCGCCACCAGGCCCGGGTATGCGCTTGGATCATGTCACCGCCGTCGGGGAGGGTTGGCAGGGCGATGATCGCGCGGCCACAATGATAAGCCAAACAGAAAAAACCGATGACAACCATCTCTTCTGCTTATGAGCCTACCCTTCGACCTGCGTACCCTGCGCGTCTTCGTGACCGTCGCCGAGCGGGGCGGCTTCAGCGCCGCCGCCCGTGCGCTCAACGTGGCCCAGTCGGCGGTCAGCCAGACCATCGCCACCCTGGAGAAGCGCCTGGAGCTGACGCTCTTCCACCGTCACGACCGGCGCATCGGCCTGACGCCGGAGGGTGAGACGCTGCTCGGCCACGCCCGCGACCTGCTCGAGCGCGCCGATGCCACCCACCTGGCAATGCGCGAGCTGCACGGGCTGGTCAAGGGAGAGGTGCGCATCGGCATCCCCTCGATGCTCGGTTCCTACTATTTCCCGCCGCTGCTGATGGGCTTCAAGGCGCGCCATTCCGGCATCCGCCTGACGGTGGTGGAGGCTGGGGCACGCCGGCTGCAACGCCTGATCGCCGCCGGTGAGCTCGACCTGGGGGTGGTGATCGACGACGACGCCACGCGCCACCTGGAGCGCCGTCACCTGCTGCGCGAGGAGATGGTGGTCTGCGTGCCGCGCGACCACGCCTTCGCCGAACGGCCCGCGGTCAGCGCCGCCGACGTGTTCGCCGAGCCGTTGGTGCTGTTCCAGGACGGCTACTTCCACCGCGAGTTCGTCGACACCCTGGCCCGGCGCAGCGGCGCCACGGCCCATATTGCCTTCGAGTCGAACCTGATCCCGCTGACCAAGGCGATCGTGCGCCAGGGGTTCGGCATCACCACCTTCCTGCGTCGCGTGGTGGACGAGCCGGAGCTCACTGCGGTCTCCCTGGACCCGCCGGCCTGGCTCAACCTCTCCCTGGCCTGGCAGCCCGGCGCCTACCTGTCGCACGCGGAGCGCGCGTTCGTGGCGTTCGTCACCGATCCCCGCCACGCCCTCTAGGAGCGTTGCTACCCCTCCTCGACCTGGCTGATGCGCTGCGCCAGCAGGCTTGGCGACAGGGTGCGGCGCGCCTGCCAGTAGTAGCGCCGCCAGTAGACGTTGTCGAGGCGGGAGAGCATCACCCCCTGGGAGGTGGAGGCGTGGAGGAAGTAGCCATCGCCCACGTAGACCCCCACGTGGTCGTAGGGCCCGGGCGGGCGGAAGAAGACCAGGTCACCTACCTGCAGCGCCTCGCGGGCGACCGGCTCCCCCTCGCGCACCTGCTCGCCGGTGGTGCGCGGCAGCTCCAGGCGGAAGGTGTCGCTGAACACGGCCTGCACCAGGGCGGAGCAGTCGATGCCGCGTCGGGTGGTGCCACCCAGGCGATACGGGGTGCCCACCCAGCGCTGGTGCTGGGACAGCAGCGCCTCGCGGACGCGCTCGGGTGAGTCGGTCGCGAAACGGCCGCCGAAGCCGGTGTCATCGACGGGCGACATCATCGGGTCCCAGCCGGGAGGCAGGCCGGGCAGCTGGCGGGCAAAGTAGTCATCGGGGGCCCGGTCGGGCCGGGTCGAGGTGCCGGAGCAACCGACCAGCAGCGATATGGCCAGCAGCAGGCTCACGGCTCCCACGGCACGTAGCGATCTCGTAGCAACCATCCGGCGAAAACCTCATTCCCTGAGCCGCACCCGGCCACTCCATCAAGCCGAGAGGTGTTGCATCGATGCCTCGGGCTGTCGCTGTGGCAGTGGTACGGGGACGGTCCACCGCACTCCTGCCAGAGCGGCCTCTCGGCGGCTCGCTGTCATGACAAGCTCCCCGGCGGGGGAGCGAAATCGATCCAACGGCCGACTATACGCCATCTGCCCTGCGCATGGCGAGAGCCTGGCCTAATGCAGAACGCGTGCATCCCCCGGCAGCGTGTCCACATGCATCGGCGCCCAGTGGCGCGGTCGCGCGCCGGGGAAGTCGAGACTCGCCCAGGGGCCGCCGAGCGGCGGCGCCCCGGTCAGCCAGCTGACCAGTGCCTGGCGCAACCCGGCGAGGAAGTTCTCGCGCTCGGGCGTCTCGCCCATGAAGAAGGAGAAGCCGGCGTAGAGCCCGCGCGCATAGCTCTCCCAGCCCGAGTAGTGGGCCGCAGCCAGCGCATGGGCGCGCTCGAGCACGGCATCGAAGGCGTCGGCCTCGAGCCAGCCGAGCTGGCGTCCGGCGATGGCCAGGTCCACCGCCTGGGCCAGGTCCCAGGCGGTCATGTCCACGTCGTTGCAGCCATCCTCGTCGTCGCGCACGCGGCACAGGCGCAGCAGATGGTTGCGGTCCTCCTCGCTGCACTGGCCGGACTCCAGCATGGCGATTTCCGAGGCGAGCCGCGCCTCGTTGAGGGTGTAGGGCGCGTAGTTGACCTGGTACTCCTGGCGGTCGCCGGCCTCGAGCAGAAACTCCAGGAACTCGCCGAGCTCGGCGCGGCCGTTGATGCCATAGTGGTCATCGATCCACTCGCGGATCGACACCGCCTCGCGCTCGCTCTCCGGCCGGGGCTCCCCCCAGGCCGGGGTGTTGAGCGGCCCCACCAGGGCCATGGCGGTGAAACGCGACAGCGTCGGCCGCGGGCCCGGCTCGTGCCACTCGCGGCTGTGCCACTCCAGCCAGTGGAAGGGGCTGCCGGGATCTTCGAGGTGCCAGCGCACCTCGGCCGTGAGCGGCGGCTGCTCCGCCTCGGGCAGCAGCGCCTCCCAGTGGGCCCAGGCGTCCAGCAGCCGCCGGGAATCCGGGTAGAAACGGCACAGGGTGCTGCGCAGCGCCTCGGCCAGCCGCTCCAGCGTCGCCGCCTCGAAGGCCTCGCTGTCCATGGCCATCTGCAGGTAGAAGGCGAACTTCTCCGCCATGTGAATGGTGGCCGCATGGCGGCTCGCCTGGCGCAGGGCGTTGCGGCCGTCGAGGTCGGCCGGCGCCGGGCGCCCGAACGTCGTCTCGGGCGCCGGCAACGCCCCGTGGGCGGCATCGGCGGCCAGCTGGTTGAGATGATGGGCCTGGGCCGGCAACCAGTAGCGCGCCAGCGCCTCGGCGCCCTCGTCGGGATGCAGTCCCAGGGTCTCGTCGAGGTAGTGCAGGGCATCCTCGCGGCGAGCCACCGTCACCGGCGCCGGCGGCCCCTGGCGGGTGGCGAGCTCGGGTTCGCGTACCGAGGCGAGCGCCAGCACCCAGTGGCGCGGCGAGCGGCGCCATTCGAGCATGGCACGACGGGCGGCGTCCCGCTCGTCCTGAGCGATCAGCTCCTGCAGGGCCGTACGCCACGGGCTGACCGGCGATTGCAGCAGCAGCTGCCAGTCGCTCTCCAGCGTCTTCAGGCGGTTGCGCCCCTCGAACAGGCTGCGGCCGCGCTGGTAGGCCCGCACCAGGGCCGACCAGTCGCTGTAGCGGTGCTGCACCAGCTCGGTGGCATGGGTGGCGAAGGCCTCGGCCTCGTGCTCCTCGAGCCAGCCGAGACAGGCCCCGGCCCAGGCCAGGTCGATCAGCCGCAGCCAGTCCCAGGCCGCCCACTCCAGGGGTTCTCCCTGGGTCAGGAAGGCGAGCAGGACGCGCCCATAGGCCGCATCGGGACCGGGCAGCCCCTCGAGCCACCCCTGGCGCGTGCTGGCATCGGCCTGCAGCAGGCGCGTGGCATCGAGATCCCAGGCCTGGCGGTGGCCCTGCCCGGCGAGCCACAGCAGGCAGCGGACGAGGTCATCGCGGCCACTGATCTGCCAGGCCTCCTCGAGCCAGGCCGCCGCGTCCGGCCAGTCGTGCGGTGCGGCGGGCAGCGCCACCACCGGCGCGAAGGCGGCGCGCAGCCGCCAGGCACGCTCGCCGGGCGCGTCGGGCCATAGCGCCACCTCATGGCGCTGCCGGGCCACCCACTCGGCGATGTGCGTCCAGATAACGCCCTCGCCGTCGTGCTCCAGGGTGGAGAGCGCCTCGCAGGCATCCCAGAAGCCATCGTCCCCGCGCACCCAGCCTTCGGCGCTGCGCGCATGCAGCAAGGCGTCGAGCCAGGCATCCAGATCGGCATGCGCGGTGGTGATCTCGTCGGCCAGGCGCAGCGCCCAGGCCCGCGCCCGCTCCGGCGGCAGCCAGCCGGCGGCACCGGCCAGGGCGACGAGCTCGAGCGCCGCCAGCAGCCGCGCCGGGTCGCCCTGGCCGGTGCCGAATGCCTCGAGCAGCCGCCAGCCGAGCTCGCTGCGCTCGACCACGCCCAGCTCGGCGAGCCGCGCTGCCGCCGTCGACGCCTCCGCTTCCAGGGGGTCGGGGGCAAAGGCCCAGTCACACAGCACCAGCTGCTGGGCCCACCAGGCGTTCAAGGGGTCGACCAAGGCTCACCTCGCTGTTCAGACCGACGAAAGGGCGCAGCGCCCGGAAAACGGCGCCTAGTGTAACGGAAAGCGCCGCGCGCGCCGATGGTCGCGGCGTGGAAAAACCGCCCGCTGACGTCGACGGGCAGGCTTGGCGAAGCGTTTTAAATAATGCACACTCAGCCAACAAGATAATCAACACACACTGGAGCCCCGCATGCCCTCTGCTTCCCTGCCGATCATCGACAAGGCGTTCATCGCCGGGCAGTGGCGCGACGCCGAGCGCCGCTTCCCCGTGACCAACCCCGCCACCGGCGAGACGCTGGCCACGGTACCGGATCTCACCGCAGACGACGCCCGCGACGCCGTGGCCGCCGCCGAGGCAGCCTGGCCGGCCTGGAAGCGCACAACTGCCAAGGAGCGCGCCGCCCTGCTGCGCGCCTGGTTCGACGCCATCCTCGACTACCGCGAGCCGCTGGCCCGGCTGATGACCCTGGAACAGGGCAAGCCACTCGCGGAATCGCGCGGCGAGGTCGCCTACGGCGCCTCCTTCGTGGAGTTCTACGCCGAGGAGGCCAAGCGCATGGCCGGCGAGACGCTGCCGAGCCACGGCGTCGACAAGCGCATCCTGGTGCTGCGCGAGCCGATCGGCGTGGTGGCGGCAATCACCCCGTGGAACTTCCCGCTGGCGATGATCACCCGCAAGTGCGCCCCGGCGCTCGCCGCCGGCTGCCCGGTGGTGATCAAACCCGCCGAGGCCACGCCGCTCACCGCCCTGGCACTGGCCCGGCTCGCCGAGGAAGTGGGCTTCCCCGCCGGGGTGATCAACGTCGTCACGGCAGCGGCACCGGCCGCGGTGGGCGAGGTGCTGACCACCGACCCGCGGGTACGCAAGGTCTCCTTCACCGGCTCCACGGCGGTGGGAAAGCGGCTGCTCGCCCAGTGCGCCGGCACGGTCAAGAAGGCGTCGATGGAGCTCGGCGGCAACGCCCCCTTCATCGTCTTCGACGACGCCGACCTCGATGCCGCCGTAGAGGGTGCAGTGGCCTCGAAGTACCGCAACTCCGGCCAGACCTGCGTGTGCACCAACCGCCTGCTGGTGCAAGCCGGCGTCTACGACGCCTTCGTCGAGAAGCTGGCCCGCCGCGTCGGCGAGCTCAAGGTCGGCAACGGCCTCGACGAGGGCGTGGTACAGGGGCCGTTGATCAACGCGGCCGCCGTGGACAAGGTGCGCGCGCACATCGCCGACGCCCTGGAGCACGGGGCCCGACTGGTCTGCGGCGGGGAGTCGCACGCCCTGGGCGGCACCTTCTTCCAGCCCACGGTGATCGCCGATGTCACTCCCGCCATGCGTGTCGCCCGCGAGGAGACCTTCGGCCCCCTGGCCCCGGTATTCCGCTTCGAGGACGACGCCGAGGCGATCGCCCAGGCCAACGCCACCGAGTTCGGCCTGGCGGCCTACTTCTACGCCCGCGACTACCGGCGTATCTGGCATGTCATGGAAGGACTCGAGTATGGCATGGTGGCCGTGAACGAAGGGATTCTCTCCACCGAGCTGGCCCCCTTCGGCGGCGTCAAGGAGTCCGGGCTGGGACGCGAAGGGTCGCGCCACGGCCTGGATGAGTTCACTGAACTAAAATACGTCTGTGTCGGCGGCCTCTGATCGCCGCGAACTCACGATTCCGGGAGATATTATGAACAACGCACAGCTCAACGAACTCAAGCAGCGCTACGTGGCCAGCGGGGCCGCGAGCCCCGCCACCCAGTTCGCCGACCGCGCCGAGAATGCCCTCATCTGGGATGCCGACGGCAACCGCATCATCGACTTCGCCGGTGGCATCGGCGTGCTCAACGTCGGCCATCGCCATCCCAAGGTGGTCCAGGCGGTCAAGGACCAGCTCGACAAGGTGATGCACACTTGCCAGACGGTGATGCCCTACGAGGGCTACGTGCGCGTGGCCGAGAAGCTCAGCCAGATCACCCCGGTGCGCGGCCACGCCAAGGTGATGCTCGCCAACTCCGGCGCCGAGGCGCTGGAGAACGCTGTCAAGGTCGCCCGCGCGGCCACCGGCAAGAACAACGTCATCTGCTTCGATGGCGGCTACCACGGCCGCACCTTCATGACCATGGCCATGAACGGCAAGGTCGCCCCCTACGCCACCGACTTCGGCACCATGCCGGGCTGCGTGTTCCGTGCGCCCTTCCCGGTGCCCTACCACGGCGTCAGCGAGAACGAGGCACTGCGCGGGCTGAAGATGGCGCTCAAGACTGATGCCAACCCCCGCGACACTGCCGCCATCGTGCTTGAGCCGGTGCTCGGCGAAGGCGGCTTCTACCCGGCGCCGACGAGCTTCCTCAAGGCGATCCGCGAGATCTGCGACGAGCACGGCATGCTGATGATCGTCGACGAGGTGCAGGCCGGCTTCGGGCGCACCGGCAAGATGTTCGCCATCGAGCACAGCGGCGTGGAGCCCGACATCATCACCATGGCCAAGAGCATGGCGGACGGCATGCCGATCTCCGCCGTGGTGGGCACCGACAAGCACATGGACGCCTCCGGCGGCAACTCGCTGGGCGGCACCTACACCGGCAGCCCGGTCTCCTGCGCCGCGGTGCTGGCGGTGCTCGAGGTGTTCGAGGAGGAGAAGATCCTCGAGAAGAGCCAGGCGCTCGGCGACAAGCTGGCCAAGCGCTTCGGCGAGTGGCAGCAGCAGTTCGCCTGCGTCGACAACGCCCGCAACCTGGGCGCCATGGCCGCCTTCGAGCTGGTCTCCGACAAGGCCGCCCACACGCCCGATGCCGACCTGGCCGCGGCGCTGTGCAAGAAGGCCCGCGAGAAGGGGCTGATCCTGCTCTCCTGCGGCCTCTACGGCAACACCATCCGCTTCCTGATGCCGGTGACCATCGAGGACGCGGTGCTCGAGGAGGGGCTCGACATCGTCGAGGAAGCGCTGACCGAGCTGGTCGGCACCCGCTCGGCGGCTACCGCCTGACCTCTCGCCCGGGGCCATGCCCCGGGCCCTCCCCTCGCGCCGGACGGCCTCAGTCGCCGTCCGGTGTCTCGTCGGCCAGGTGCGCGGCCATCTCCGCTGCGGGGATACGTCGCCGGGCGATGTAGAAGACCTCGTCCCCGGGGTGCACGAGGACATCGTCGTCCGGGTTCAGCACGGGATGCAGCGCCCCAGCCCGCCGGATCGCGATCAGCGCAGCGCGGCAGCGCCGGCGCAGCCGGCCGGCCACGCACTCGACCCGCAGCGCTGACGCCACGCCGTCGAGCCGGGTCGAGTACTGGCTCTGCTCCTGGTCGGCATCGACCAGCTTGCGCAGCACCTCCTCGCTGCCGGGATCGATGGCGGCCTTGACCAGCATCTTCTGGTGGAGCGAGGGAATCACGTTGACCTTGGGACAGTGCGTCTCGAGCAGACGCCCCACCATCTGGTTCTTCACATAGGCGGTGATGATGCAGCGCTCGGCAACGATGGCGGCCAGGTGCATGCACACCAGGTTGGTTTCCCCGTCATCCTCCACGTCGACCACCACCAGCGACGCCTCCTCCACCGATGCCCGCTCGTAGAGCATCTCGTCGGTGAGGGTAGCGGCCCGGAAGTACTCCACGCCCTGCTCGAGGAAGGGGTTCCTGGCCGGCGCGGTCTCATCCACGCAGAGCGCCACCAGTTGGCCCTCGCGGGCCTCTGCCCGCACCTGCCTGACCAGGGATTCGGTATAGGCGTTGAAGCCGACGATGACGATGTGATCCTTCTGCACGATCGATTGCTCCCCGTAGAGACGCTTGGTGAACTGAGAGATGACGGAGGCCGAGGCCTTGCCCAGCAGGGTGGCGAATAACCCGATCCCCACCGGGACGATGAACAGCGCGACCAGCAGTTGCCCGCTCCGGGTCACCGGTGAGGCATCGCCATAACCCACCGTGGAGACGGTCACGATCATGTAATAGAGAAAGGCCGTCATGGAGTCGACCAGGGCCTGCTCGCCGGTGAGCGACAGTCCCGCATAGGCGAGCAGCAGGTACCCGAGCAGCACCAGCGCGAGCAGCCCCCAGCCCATGTCGGCGATACCGCGTATCAGGGCCGTGCTGAGGCGTTTGAGCAGATACATGGATTCCCTTAGGTGATGCCCTCTCCGGCACCCGACGAGCGCCCAACGGAACCCGCCCACCGGGCGGAGGTGCGAGGCGGGCGGGCGGTAGACGCGTCAGGCCTTCTTGATCTTGGCAATCCCCCACAGCAACACCACCGACCCGACGGTGGCGGTGACGAGCGAGCCGATGAATCCGCCGGCCTGGAGGCCCAGCAGGCTGAACAGGAAGCCACCGACCAGCGCGCCGACCACCCCGACGCCGATGTTGCCGAGGATGCCGAAACCGCCGCCGCGCATGATATGGCCGGCGATCCAGCCCGCCAGGCCACCGATGATCAACCAGGCAATCACTCCCATGATCCGTTCTCCTCTATCCGTGCTCAGGGGCAAGTCGCGGGACCGCCGGATGACGGCCCCGCGGTGGACAACGCCGGGTCGGTCGCGTTCAGAACGACGATCCCGGCTGCTCGAGAAAGGCGAGTTCCTCAGGCGTCGACTCGCGCCCCAGGATAGCATTGCGGTGCGGGTAGCGGCCGAAGCGCACGAGGATGTCGCGATGGTGCCGCTCGTAGCGCAGGTTCTCCTCCAGCCCCGGCTGGTCGAACAGACGCAGCGCCTCGTCGTGGATCGCCAGCGACTCGCTGTGCATGTAGGGCATGTAGAGGAAGACGCGCCGGCGCGTCGGCAGGGCCTGGTCGAGCCCCTGGGCCACCGCCTCCTGGGCGAGCACCAGGGCAATGGGATCGGCGGCGAAGGCACGCGGCGTGTCGCGATGGGTGTTGCGCGAGAACTGGTCGAGCACGATCACCTCGGCCAGCCGCCCCGGCGGCGAACGGCGCCAGGTCCACAGTTCGCCGCGCACGGCCGCGTCGAGCAGCGCGCCGAAACGCTCGGCGATGGCGGCGTCGAGCGCCGGGTCCTTGCGGAACCACTGGGCCGGGGCGAGTTCACGAAACCAGAAGTCGAGCACCGCGTCGGCGCCCGGCGGGTCGGTGTGCATGGAGTGGTTTCCTCTTCCTTGTGGCGGTCGGCGGCGTGTCCGCCGGCTGCTATCATGAGCCCCTCTTGCCTGTCCCATCAACCAAGGTGTCTCGCGCATGCCCCTCGTCCCGCTGCTGGAGATGCTCACCATCCCCTTCAACCTGCTCGGCCTGGTGATCTGCCTGGTCGGCCTGACGATGGCCCAGCGCCGCGAACCGCGCTGGCCCTGGTACGGCCTGGCCGGGCTCGGTTTCCTGGTCGCCGCCACCCCCACCCTGCTGGCCCAACTCCTGCTGCTGGAGTGACATCCGCCCGCGACCCGACGGCGCCCCGCCGCCATGTCCTTATCGGTGGGGTATAGGTCGTTGCGGACAGGGCCCGCAACGCCGACACTCCGGGATACCGCCACCGTGAGAGTGTCTCCATCATGTCGCGCACCATCGCTCTGCTGGCCTATCCCGGCTGTCAGCTACTGGACGTCAGCGGCCCCTGGCAGGTCTTCGCCACCGCCAACGAACTCAGCGGGCGCACGCTCTACGGGTTGCACCTGGCCGCGGCACAGCCAGGCAGCGTGACCACCAACGGCGGCCTGCCCCTGCAGGCCGCCATCGCCTGGCGGCACCTGGACGACCTCGCGCCCCTGGATACGCTGCTGATCGCCGGGGGCAGCGGGGTGACGGCACAGTGCCGTGACCCGGCCCTGCTCGAGGTGCTGCGCCACCAGGCCGAGCGGGTGCGGCGCCTGGGCGCCATCTGCACCGGAGCCTTCCTGCTCGCCGCCGCCGGCTTGCTGGACGGACGCCGGGCGACCACCCACTGGCGCCACTGCGCCCGCCTCGCCCGGGAGCACCCCGAGGTCGAAGTGCTGGACGACGCGCTCTACCTGGAATCCGGCGGCGTGCACACCAGCGCCGGGGTCACGGCCGGCATCGACCTGGCCCTGTCGCTGCTCGAAGCCGACCAGGGCAGCGAGCTGGCCGGGCGGGTGGCGCGCGAACTGGTGATGTTCCTGCACCGGCCCGGCGGGCAGTCCCAGTTCAGCGAGCTCCTCGCCCACCAGCAGAAGGCCAGCGGCCCCCTGCGGCGGCTGCTGGATCGGCTCCACGCCGACCCCGGCCAGCCCTACCGGCTGGAGGAGATGGCGAACTCCATCGCCGTCTCGCCGCGCCACCTGTCGCGCCTGTTCCGCCGCCAGCTCAACACCACCCCTGCCAGCTACCTGACCCGCCTGCGTCTGGAACAGGCGCGGCTGGCCCTGATCGAGAGCCCCCAGCCGCTCTCCCTGGAGCGTCTGGCGCGGCACTGGCAACTCGGCGGTGCCGAGCAGCTGCGACGCCTCTTCCTGCGCCACTACGGCATCCCGCCCTCGCTGTATCGCCAGCGTTTCGGCCATCACCCCGACACCCCCTCACCCACCCAGGACGTCCAGGAGGTCCCATGCCCGTCAGCGTCACCCTGCTCTCCCTCTGCCAGGCCCTGCTGATCAGCGGCAACATCCTGCTGATCGCCGTCTCGCCGCTGATCGGCGCGAGGCTCGCCCCCGACCCGGCCTGGTCGACCGCTCCGGTGGCCACCCAGTGGCTGGGGCTGATGTGTGCGACCATTCCCGCCTCGCTGATCATGGCGCGGCTGGGCCGCAGGCGCGGTTTCCTGCTCGGTAACCTGATGGGACTCGGGGGCGTGATGGTCGCCGCCCAGGCGCTGGTCGGCGAGCACTTCGCGCTGTTCATGCTCGGCACCTGGCTGATCGGCATCGGCATCGGCTTCGGCCAGCTCTACCGTTTCGCCGCCGTGGAGGCCGCTCCCCTACTGCTGCGAGACCGCGCCATCGGCCTGGTGATGGGCGGCGGCGTGCTGGCCGCTTTCTTCGGCCCCTGGCTGGCCCGCTTCAGCCGCGAGCTGGCCGATACCCCCTTTCTCGGCAGCTTCCTGGGACTCGGCGCGCTCTACCTGCTCGCCCTGGTCATCCTGCTGCTGACCCGCCTGCCGCCGCCCGAGGTCACCCACGGCGAGGGGCGGCCCCGCCCGCTCGGCGCGATCCTGCGCCAGCCGACGTTCCTGGTCGCCGTGATCGCGGCGCTGGTCGGCTATGGCGTCATGAACCTGGCGATGACGGCCACCCCCCTGGCCATGGCCGCGCGGGGCTTCCACTTCGACCACGTCGCCACCACCATCCAGTGGCACGTGCTGGCGATGTTCCTGCCCTCCTTCGTGACCGGCCATCTCACGGCCCGCTTCGGTCCCCAGCGGATGATCGCCACCGGCTGCCTGCTGCTGGCGGCGTGCGGCCTGGTGGCCCAGGTCGAGGGCGGCGTGACCGGCTTCCACCTCTCCCTGATCCTGCTCGGGCTGGGCTGGAATTTCACCTTCCTGCCGGCCACCGGCCTGCTCACCGAGGCCTATCGGCCGATCGAGAAGGCGCGCGCCCAGGCTGCCAACGAGTTCCTGGTCTTCTCCACCGTGGCCGTCACCGCCCTGCTCGCCGGCCCACTGGTCGACCGGCTCGGCTGGACGCTGCTCAACGCCCTGCTGATCCCCCTGGCGCTGTTGCCCATCGCCCTGGTGATCTGGCAACGGCTTGCCAGACGCCACCAACGCCCGCACATTAGCGGCTGACAGTGCCGTGAAGGAAACCGTTACCCATGCGCCAGCCCTTGGCTCGCGAACTCCATGACCTGCTCGAGCGCGGCCGTGACCGCCAGCTACGCCTGGCGGTCACCGGCCTGTCGCGCTCCGGCAAGACCGCCTTTCTCACCTCGCTGGTCAACCAGTTGCGCCACGCCGGGCTGGAGGCGCGCCTCGACCTGCTCCCCGCGGCTCGCGAGGAGCGCCTGCTCGGCGCCCGGCGCGTCAGCCAGCCGGACCTGGGCGTGCCGCGCTTTCCCTACGACCAGGCCATGGCCGCCCTCGACGCCGACCCACCGCGCTGGCCGGAGCCCACCCGCGGCATCAGCGAGCTGCGCCTGTCGATCCGCTACCGCCCGGCGCGCAGCGGCCTGTGGCGCGGCGACAGCGCCCAGCTCGCCCTGGACCTGTTCGACTACCCCGGCGAGTGGCTGCTCGACCTGCCGCTGCTGGACACGGACTACCCGAGCTGGAGCGCCCGGGTGCTGACCGGCACGGGGCAGGCGCGCCGGGCGCTGATGGCCGACTGGGAGGCGGCCGCGGCGCGCCTCGACCCGGCGGCGGAAGCCAACGAGGCCGAGCTCGCCGCCATCGCCGAGCAGTACGCCACGGCTCTGCGCGCCGCCCGCGAGGCCGGCTTCGCCGACCTGCAACCGGGACGCTTCCTGCTGCCGGGCGACCTCGAAGGCGCCCCGGTGCTGCAGTTCTTCCCCCTGCCTGGCCTCACCCAGGCCGACGCCGCCACCCTCGAGGCGCTGCCCCCGGAGAGCGTCTACGCCACCCTGGCCGCGCGCTTTCGCCACTACCAGCAGCACATCGTCAAGCCCTTCTACCGCGAGCACTTCCGCCGCTTCGACCGGCAGATCGTGCTGGTCGACGTGCTGGGGGCACTGAATGCCGGCCCCGAGCGCTTCGAGGACCTCTCCCGGGCGCTCGGCACCCTGATGCAGAGCTTCGACTACGGCAGGCGCAGCCTGCTCTCGCGCCTCTTCGCCCCGCGCATCGACCGGCTGGCCATCGCCGCCACCAAGGCCGATCACGTCACCCCGGAGCAGCACGCCCATCTCACCACCCTGCTCGAGGCGCTGCTCGCCGAGCCGCTCAAGGACCTGCGCTACGCCGACGTGCCGGTCAAGGCGCTCTCGCTGGCAGCGATCCGCGCCACCGAGGCGCGCGACGTCGTCCATCAGGGCGAGCGCACCCCGGCGCTGCGCGGCACGACGCTGGACGGCGAGGAGGTCCTGCTGTTCCCCGGCGAGGTGCCGAGCCGCCTGCCCGATGCGGCCTTCTGGGCCCGGCAGGGCTTCGCCTTCAGCGCCTTTCGCCCGCCGCGCCGCGAGAGCGGCGCCCTGCCTCACATCCGCCTGGACGCCGCCCTCGACTGGCTGATCGGAGACAAGCTGCGATGAACGCCCCCACGCCCGACCGCGACGACCCGCGCCCCGGCCGCCGTTTCACGCTGGACGAACCCGAGGCCCCGCCCGCGCAGCCGGGCCCCGCCCCGCGCCAGGACTTCACGACCGAGCAGCCCTCCTATCCGGTGACGACGCGGCCCGCGGCGAGTGTCGCCGAGCGCGACCTGGAGCTCGGCCTGATGCGCCCGCGCAAGCGTCGCTGGGGGCTCGCCGCGCTACTGGGCGGCGGCCTGGCGCTGGGTGCGGCGGAGTTTGCCGTGACGCTGCCGGCGGCGCTGACCGGCGGCGACTGGCTCGCCGGCGGCTGGCACCTGCTGGGCCTCGGCGCCGTCGCGCTGGGCGCCACGGCGCTCGCGCGCGAGGCCGGGCGGCTGCGTCGGCTGCGCCGCCACGACCGGCTGCGCGAGCGCCTGGCCCGCCTGCCGCAGGCCGACGCCCGGCAGGCCATGGGCCTGGCCCGCGAGCTCAAGCGCCAGCTCGCTCTCGACGACGACCACCCCCACTGGCTCGCCTTTCGCGATGCTGCCGAGGCCCACCACGGCGGTGACGAGCTGCACGCCCTGCTGGCCCACCACCTGCTCGCGCCCCGTGACCGCGAGGCGCGTCGGCTGATCTCGCGGATGTCGGGGGAGACGGCGGTGATGGTAGCAATGAGCCCGATGACGCTGGTCGACATGGGCCTGGTGGCCTGGCGCAACCTGGCGATGATCGACAAGGTGTGTCGGCTCTACGGCCTGGAACTCGGCTACGCCAGTCGCCTGCGCCTGCTGCGCGGCGTGCTTCACAGCATGGCCTTCGCCGGCGCTTCGGAGCTGGCCAGCGAGGCCGGCATGGAGATGCTGTCGCTGAACCTCGCCGGGCGCCTCTCGACCCGTGCCGGCCAGGGGCTCGGCATCGGCCTGCTGAGTGCCCGCCTGGGGCTGCGCACCCAGCGCCTGACCCGCCCGCTCGCCTTCGCCGACGACGAGGCACCGCGGCTTGGCGACCTGCGCCGCGAGCTGTGGCAGCAGTTGCGCCGGCTGGAGACGAAGGAACGCGACGGCGGCGGGCACAACCCTTGATCTCGGTCATGACAGGTGGACGCCCAGTGGCTAGGCTCGTAAGGACGAAGCCGCCTTACCTTTATCGGCCACACAGGACACCGCCATGTTCAAGACCCTACTGGTTCCCGTCGACGGTTCGGAACACGCCAAGAAAGCGCTGGCCGTGGCCTGCCAGCTCGCCCGCCAGAACGACGCCACGCTGCACATCCTGCACATTCCCGAGGCGCTCGCCCACGAGACCACGCTGGTGTGGGGAATCGGCGCCATCGCCCTGGAGGCCTCCCGCGAGGACCTCGAGCGCACCGGACGGCAGGTCGTCGACCGCGCCGCCGAGGACGCCCGTCAGCAGGGGGCTCCCCGGGTCGAGACGATCATTGCCCAGGGCGAACCCGCGCGCACCATCGTCAGCGAGGCGCGCAAGAGCGGGGCCGACGCCATCGTCATGGGCAGCCGCGGCCTCAGCGACATCACGGGCCTGATCGTCGGCAGCACCTCCCACAAGGTCAGTCACGCCGCCACCTGCACGGTGATCACCGTGCGCTGAACGGCCACCAGGATCGCCCTCCGCGAAGACGAAGGAACGGCGACCCTGGCGTGCCGGATCAGGCCAGGCGCTGCTCCGTGTCGCGGTCGAAGAGCACGGCGCGCGCCATGTCGATGCGCAGGGGGAGCCGCTCACCCGCGGCCACCCGGCACTTGGGCCCGACCCGGGCCGTTGCCTCGCCCTCCCCCAGCGGCAGCTGCAGCAGGATGTCGGCCCCGGTGGGTTCGACCACCGTGATGCGAGGGGTGAGGAGCACGCCCATGTCATGGTCGCGCAGGCGCGTGTCGTCCTCGGCGAAGTGCTCGGGCCGCAGACCCAGGATCACCGGCCGCCCCACCCGCTCGGCCATCGCCGGCGTCTCCCGCTCGTGCGGCCACGGCAGGCGCAGCGTCTCCTCCCCGGGGGTGTCGACCCGCAGCCGATACGCCCCCGCCTCGCCCTCCAGCGTGGCGGTGATGAAGTTCATCGACGGCGAGCCCATGAAGCCGGCGACGAACAGATCCACCGGGTCGTTGTAGACCTCGTCGGGGGTTCCCAGCTGCAGGATACGGCCATCGCGCATCACCGCGATGCAGTCGGCGAGCGTCATCGCCTCGATCTGGTCGTGGGTGACGTAGACGATAGTGGTGCCGAGACGCTGGTGGAGCTTCTTGATCTCGGTGCGCATATCGACGCGTAGCTTGGCATCCAGGTTGGAGAGCGGCTCGTCGAACAGGTAGACCTTGGGCTCGCGGGCGAGCGCCCGGCCCATGGCCACCCGCTGGCGCTGGCCACCGGAGAGTTGCGACGGCTTGCGGTCGAGCAGGTGCGAGATCTGCAGCAGGTCGGCGACCCGCTCCACGGCGGCGTCGCGTTCCGCCCTGGGCACCTTGCGCATCTCCAGGCCGAAGCTGATGTTCTGTCGCACCGTCATGCTCGGATAGAGCGCATAGGACTGGAACACCATGGCGATGTCGCGCTCCGCCGGGGTCTGCCAGGTGACGTCCTCGCCGGCGATACGGATTTCCCCATCGGTGACCGGCTCCAGGCCGGCGATGGCGTTCATCAGCGTCGACTTGCCACAGCCCGACGGGCCCACGAGGATCAGGAACTCACCCGAGTCGATCGCCAGGCTGACCTCCTTGAGCACGCGTTCGCTGCCGAAGTCCTTGCAGACGTTGTGGATTTCCAGAGCGGCCATGTTCGTTACCTCTTGTCGTTCGGAAGTTCAGCCCTTCACGGAACCGGCGGTCAGCCCGCGGACGAAGTATTTGCCGGCCAACACGTAGACCAGCAGGGTGGGCAGCGCGGCGATCATCGTCGCGGCCATGTCGACGTTGTACTCGCGCACGCCGGTGGAGGTGTTGACCAGGTTGTTGAGGGCCACGGTGACCGGCTGGGTATCGTGGGCGGAGAAGGCCACCCCGAACAGGAAGTCGTTCCAGATCTGGGTGAACTGCCAGATCACGGAGACCACGATGATCGGGGCCGAGACCGGCAGCAGGATGCGCCAGAAGATGCGGAAGAAGCCGGCGCCGTCCAGCTTGGCGGCCGACACCAGCTCGCTGGGCACCGCCACGTAGAAGTTGCGGAAGAACAGCGTGGTGAAGGCGATGCCGAACACGACGTGCACCAGGATCAGCCCTGCCCGGGAACTCGACAGCCCCAGCCAGCCCAGCGTCTGCGCCATGGGCAGCAGCACCACCTGGAAGGGGATGAAGCAGCCGAATAGCGTCAAGGCGAAGAGCAGCTCCGAGCCCTTGAAGCGCCACTTGGTCAGGGCATAGCCGTTGAGCGCCCCGATGACCGTCGAGATCAGCACCGCCGGCACCACGATGGCGATGGAGTTCCAGAAGTAGCCGCCCACCCCTTCGCAGCGCATGCCGGTGCACGCCTCGCCCCAGGCCTTGAGCCAGGGCGCCAGGGTCGGCGACTGGGGCAGCGCCAGCAGGCTGCCGGCACTGATCTCGCCGAGCGGCTTGACCGAGGTGATCAGCATCACCGCCAGCGGCAGCAGGTAGAACAGCGCGGCCAGGACCAGCACGGCGTAGAGCGTGAACCGGCCGAGCCGGGCGCCGAACGTGCGGCGACGAATCACGTTATCCATGGCGGCGGCTCCTCAGTTCGGAATAAAGGTAGGGAATCAGGATCGCCAGCACGCCCCCCAGCATCAGCATGGCGCTGGCCGAGCCCAGGCCGACCTGCGCCCGGGTGAAGGCGTGGGCGTACATGAAGGTGGCCGGGAGGTCGGAGGCGTAGCCGGGCCCGCCGCCGGTCAGCGCCACCACCAGGTCGAAGCTCTTGATGGCGATGTGGGCCAGGATCATCACCGCGCTGAACACCACCGGGCGCAGGCACGGCAGCACCACGCGCCGGTAGATGCGCGGCAGGCTGGCGCCATCGAGCTGGGCGGCCTTGATGATGCTGTCGTCGATGCCGCGCAGGCCGGCCAGGAACAGCGCCATGACGAACCCGGAGGCCTGCCAGACCGCGGCGATCACCAGGGTGTAGACGGCCATGTCGGGATCGACCAGCCAGTCGAAGGTGAAGCTCTCGAAGCCCCAGCCACGCACCATGGCCTGGATGCCGAGGCCGGGGTTGAGCAGCCACTTCCAGACCACGCCGGTGACGATGAAGGAGAGCGCCATGGGGTAGAGGTAGACGGTGCGCAGCGCGCCCTCCTGGCGGATGCGCTGGTCGAGCAGGATGGCCAGCAGCAGGCCCAGCGCGAGGCAGATCGCCACGAACAGGCCACCGAACACCACCAGGTTGGTGGAGGCGACCCACCAGCGGTCGTTGGCCATCAGCCGGGCGTACTGGGCGAAACCGACGAACTCGTAGCTGGGCAGCATGCGCGAGTTGGTCAGCGACAGGACGAAGGTCCACAGCATGAAGCCGTAGACGAAGAACAGGGAGATGGCGACCGACGGCGCCAGCACCAGCTTGGGTAGCCAGGCCTGCAGCGCGGCCGCGGGGCTGCGCCGCGTGCCGGGGCCGGCCGGGCGCGCCAGGGAGCTTGACAAGGACATGGGGAAACCTCAGCGATGAAGGGGGCGCTTGGCCGTGCCGGACGCGAGCCTGGGCCCGCCCCGACACGGCCGCGGGTTACAGGACCGCCTGGGCGGCGTTCACCATGCGCCGGGCGGCCTCCTCGGCTTCCAGGTCGGGCGAGTTGAAGTAGTTGGTGACGACGTCGAAGAGGGCGCCCTGGACGTCGGCGCGCACGGCCATGCCGTGGGCCATGCTGGGCACCAGCCCCCCCTGCTCGGCGGTCTGCCGGAAGGCCTCCTGCGAGCGCTGGGCGCAGGTATCGAACTCGCTCATGTCCAGGTCGGGGCGCGCGGGGATCGAGCCCTTGGCCTTGTTGAAGGCCTCCTGGAAGGTGGGTTCCAGCACCAGCCGTGCCAGCGCCTGCTGGGCCTCGCGCTCCTCGCCCTCGACGCGGAACATGGCCAGGCTGTCGATGTTGAAGGTGAAGGCGTCCTGGGTGCCCGGCGCGGCGGCACACAGGTAGTCCACGCCGGCGGTGAGCCCGGCGGCGGTGAACTCGCCCTTGGCCCAGTCGCCCATCAGTTGCATGGCGGCGTCGCCGTTGATCACCATGGAGGTGGCGATGTTCCAGTCGCGTCCGGGCATGTCGTCGTCCATCAAGGTGCGCAGCCGCTTGAAGGTCTCGAGCGCCTCGATCATCGTCGCGCTGCCCAGCGCCTCGGGATCGAGCTCGACCAGCGCCTGGCGGTAGAAGTCAGTGCCGGCGGTGGCCAGCAGCACGGTCTCGAAGACGGTGGCGTCCTGCCAGGCCTGGCCGCCGTGGGCCAGCGGCACGTAGCCCGCCTCGCGGATCGCCTCGCCGGCGGCGAACAGCTCGTCCAGCGTGGTCGGCATCGCCACGCCGGCCGCCTCGAGCACCTCGGGGTTGGCCCACAGCCAGTTGACGCGGTGCACGTTGACCGGCACGGCCACGTACTGACCGTCGTGGCGCATGATGTCGGCCACCGTCGGCGGCAGCAGCGTGTCCCAGCCCTCGGCCTCGGCGACCCCGTCGAGCTCGCCGAGCAGCCCCAGCTCGCCCCACTCCTGGATCTCGGGCCCCTTGATCTGCGCCGCCGAGGGCGGGTTGCCGGACATGGCGCGTGACTTCAGCACGGTCATGGCGGTCTCGCCACCGCCGCCGGCCACGGCGAAGTCCTGCCAGCCGTAACCCTCGGCCTCCATCAGCTCCTTGAGCACGTTGGCGGCGCGCGCCTCGCCGCCGGAGGTCCACCAGTGCAGCACCTCCACCTCGGCGGCGTGGGCGCTGGACAGGCTCAGCGCGCCGGCCAGGGAGGCGGCCAGGACGAACGGGGTCTTCTTGAAGGCATTCATGGCATGCTCCTGCTGTTGTTATCGAGCCCGGTAGCCACCGGGATACCGATAACGCTAACCGACAGCCGCCACGAGGGGGGTTACCTAGTCCTGCGAAGTATTGGGGGAATATTACAGCGGCGAAACATCCTGCGGCCGCGGCACGACCAGGGTCGCCACCAGCCCGCCCTCGGGGTGGTTGGCGAGGGCGATGTCGCCGCCCATGGCACGCGCGATATGGCGGGCGATGCCGAGCCCCAGGCCGCTGCCGCCGGTGTGGCGACTGCGCGAGGGCTCGAGGCGCACGAAGGGCGAGAAGACCCGCTCGCGCTCCCCCGGGGGAATGCCCGGGCCATGATCGCGAATGGCGATCCTCAACCGCTCGGGGCCATCGTCGAGCGTCACCTCGGCGCGGCGGCCGTAGAACACGGCGTTCTCCAGCAGGTTGGCCAGGCAGCGCTTGAACGCCAGCGGCTTGACCGGTAGCGGCGCGGCGTGCCCGGCGATCGTCACCTCCCCGCCCTGCAGCGTCAGTTCGTCGGCCAGTTCGTCGAGCACCGTGCGGGGGGCGACCGCCGCCACCGTCTCGTGCAGGTCCAGGCCCTTGACCGAGGCCAGCGCGCCCTTGACCAGCAGGCTGAGCTCGTCGAGCGCGGCGCAGAAGCGTTCGCGCTGCTGCGGGTCGTCGAGCATTTCGGCACGCAGCCGCATCCGCGTGATCGGTGTCTTGAGGTCGTGTGAGATCGCCGAGAAGAGTCGCTCGCGCTCGTCGACCTGCTCGCGGATGCGCTCCTGCATGCGGTTGAAGGCGACCGCGGTGGCCGCCACTTCACGGGGGCCGCTCTCGCGCAGCGGCGGCGCATCGAGGTCGCGGCCGAGCTGGCGTGCCGCCCGCGCCAGCCGCGCCAGGGGCCGGGTGGCGCTGCGGATCCCCACCAGCGACAGCCCGAGCACGCTGAGCAGCACGATCAGGCCCGCCAGCAGCCGCTCCCGGGAGAACCAGGCATGCTCGCCGAGCAGCTCGGGCATCGGCAGTAGGGTCGCCACGTAGAGCCAGGTGCCGGCCTCGAGCTCGAGCTGCACCACCAGGATCGGCGGCGACAGCGGCTCCAGCAGCAGGCTGTGCTGCCCCCAGCGTGCCGGCAGGTCGTGGAGCAGCACCTCGTTATTGAAGACGCGCAGCGTCTCGGGACGCGAGAACTCGACGACCACCTCGTCGAGATTGAGCTCCTGGGCCAGCACGGCCCGGAAGTTGTCCACCACCATCCGCTTGGCCGCCCCCCCCCGCGACGTCTTCGATGCCGATACGCTGCTCGTTGATGCTGACGAAGAAACGCGTGCCGCCCATGTCGCGCAGCTGATCGAGGACGATGTGCCGGTACTCGTAGGGCAACGAACGGAAGAAGCGCACGGTGGAGGCGACGCTGAAGGCGACGTTGCGGGAGAGCTCGTCAAGCTGCTCGAGCTGGCTCGAGCGCACCTGGGTGGTCCAGATGGCGTAGCTGGCGAGCTGCGCCCCCAGCACCCCGACCACCATGATCAGCACGAAGCGCCCGCGCAGGCTACCGGGCAAGCAGCGGGCCCAGCGGCGACGCAGCCGTCGCCAGCGGCCCTCGTCGCTCACGGCAGCGCTTCCACTTGGCAGGTGAGCACGTAGCCGGCCCCGCGCACGGTGCGAATCAGCTGCGAGTGCTGGGCATCCTCGCCGAGGCGCTGGCGCAGGCGGCAGACGTGCACGTCGATGGAGCGATCCAGCGGCGGCGCCGTGCGGCCGCGGGTCAATTCGAACAGCTCCTCGCGGGAGAGCACGCGACCGGGATGCTCGAGGAACACCTGCAGCAGCTGGAAGTCGGCACCGGACAGGGCGCACCGCTCGCCCGCCGCGTCGATCAGCTCACGGGTCATGCGATCGAGACGCCACCCGCCAAACGCCACCTGACGAGCCTCGGCGGGAGCCGACGCCACGGCCGGCGGGCGGGTACGGCGCAGCACCGCCTTGATGCGGGCCAGCAGCTCACGGGGGTTGAAGGGCTTGCCCAGGTAGTCGTCGGCGCCCAGCTCCAGACCAAGGATGCGGTCGGTCTCGTCGGCACTGGCGGTGAGCATGATGATCGGCACCTCGCTGTCGCGACGCACCTTGCG
Source organism: Billgrantia azerbaijanica (assembly GCA_004551485.1). GTDB lineage: Bacteria > Pseudomonadota > Gammaproteobacteria > Pseudomonadales > Halomonadaceae > Halomonas > Halomonas azerbaijanica. Next base: position 96,774 of record SBLD01000008.1, read on the forward strand.
ACAGATGGTGAAGCCGTCATCGCCGGGCAGCATGATGTCGACGATCAGCAGGTCGGGGGTCTCTCGGGCGAGCAGCCGATCCAGCGTCTCGGCGTCCTCGGCGACCAGGGCACGATAGCCATGGCGGCCGAGATAGTCGGCCAGCAGCTCGCGGATCTCGGGATCGTCGTCGACGACGATCAGGGTAGCGGGAGTTGTCGTCATCATCGCCTGATGGCCAGGGCGATGCCGGCACCGCCCGTAAGGCATTGTCGTTATGGGACGTCGATGATGGGCCCGGGCGGTGACAGCGGCAAGCCGTTTGCGACCAAGGTGGTAGTGACACCTGGCCTCACACCCCGAACCGCTCGCACAGCCTGGCCGCCACCGCCCCATCGGCATGGTGGCCGATGCGCCGCGCCCGCGGCACCCGGCCGGGCAGCTCGGGATGGGCGTTGGCCATCACATGGGCCTCGCCGGCCAGCGCCAGCATCTCGGTGTCGTTGAGGTTGTCGCCGAAGGCCAGGCAGCGTTCACGGCCGAGCCCCAGGCGCTCGAGCAGCGCCGCCAGGGCCGTGCCCTTGTTGACGCCCCCAGCCATGATTTCCAGCGAGTTGGCCGTCGAATAGGTGACATGCAGCTGCTCGCCGTGGCGCTCGCGAACCGTCGCCTCTAGCCCGGCCAGCCGCTGCGGTTCACCGATGTAGAGCACCTTGCCCACCCCCTCGCCGTCGAATTCATGCGGCTCGGCGACCCGATAGCCGAAGCCGGTATGGGCGTGCAGCGCCAGCAGCTCCGGAGCCTCGGCATCGATCAGCCAGTCCTGCTCGCGGTAGAGGTTGAGGCGCGTGGTGGCGTACCGCTCGAGGGCGATCAGCTGTCGGGCAATGCGGGGCTCCAGGTGGCGCGCCATGAGTAGGCCATTATCGGGGTCGTGCAGGTAGGCGCCGTTGGTGCTGATCAGGTGCACCGGCACGCCGAGACGGTCGCGGAAGGCGAGCATGTCGCGGAAGTGACGCCCGGAGGCGAAGGCCAGGTGATGACCCTGGCCGACCAGGGCGCGCAGGGTGGCGACGGTGGCCGGCGCCAGGTCGTGGCCGGCGTCGAGCAGGGTTCCGTCGAGGTCGGATACGATCAGGTGAGAGGTCATGGCACACTCCGTTGGCATCCGGGCAGCTTAACCGATTCAGCCGGCCAGGTCCCGGCCCGTACCGGGCAACGCCGCCCGGGGAGACCGGCAACCCGCTGATTCCCCGTGCGACGCGGCGCGAGGTTTGGCGCCGGCCGCGGGAATCCGTATAGTGGCCCCCTTATCCCGCCACACGTTCGTGATCATGCTGCAGAACAACGCCCTGCTTGCCCAGCTCAAGCAACAGATCCGCTCCAACACCCCTCGCGTCGAGGGCGTGATCAAGGCCACCGAGAAGGGCTTCGGCTTCCTCGAGACCGACGACGGCAACTCCTACTTCGTGCCGCCGCCCGCCATGAAGCAGGTGCTGCACGGCGATCGCGTCGAGGCGATCCTCCATGAGGAGGGCGACAAGAAGAGCGTCGAGCCCGACACCCTGATCGAGGCGGGGCTTTCCCGTTTCATCGCCCGGGTGCAGAAGCGCGAGGGACGCCTGGCCGTGGTGCCCGATCACCCCTCGATCCGCAATGCGCTGAAGGCGCGCATCAAGCGCAGCCTCGACGAGGCAAGCATCGGCGACCGCGACTGGGTGGTGGCCCGCCTGGTACGCCATCCGCTCAAGCCCGACGACCGCGCCTTCTTCACCCAGATCGACGAGCTGGTGGCCAAGGCCGACGACCCGGCCGTGCCGTGGCGGGTGACGCTGGCCCGCCACGCCCTGGAGCAGGCCTGCCCGGACGCCGGCAGCGACTGGCCGCTGCGCGACGAGGGCCTCACGCGCGAGGACCTCACCGCCGAGCCCTTCTTCACCATCGACAGCGAGAAGACCCGCGACATGGACGATGCCCTGCGCATCGTGCCGCGCGCCGAGGGGGGCTGGGAGCTGACCGTGGCCATCGCCGACCCCACCGCCTACGTGGAAGAGGGCCATGCGGCGGACCTCGAGGCGCGCACCCGCGCCTTCACCGTCTACCTGCCGGGCCAGAACGTCACCATGCTACCCGAGCAGCTGGCCGACGACCTCTGCTCGCTGTGGGAGGGCCAGGAGCGGCCGGTGCTGGCCTGCACCCTGACCGTGCACGCCGACGGCAGCCTGGGCGACTACCGCTTCTTCGCCGCCACCGCCCAGTCCCACGCCAAGCTGGCCTACGACCGCGTCTCCGACTGGCTCGAGGGCCAGGGCGACTGGGCACCGGCCGACGCCATCGGCGCGCAGCTGAAGGCCCTGGCCGCGCTCACCGAGGCGCGCACCGCCTGGCGCCATGAGCATGCCCTGGTGTTCCAGGACCGCCCCGACTACGTCTTCGACCTGGACGACGCCGGCAACGTGCTGGACATCCGCACCGAGGAACGGCGCATCGCCAATCGCATGATCGAGGAGGCGATGATCGCCGCCAACGCCTGCTGTGCCGACCTGCTTGCCGAGCACGTGGGTCACGGCATCTTCAACGTGCACCGTGCCTTCGAGGCCGACAAGGCCGAGGCCGCCCACGAGTTCCTCACCGCCCAGGCGATCGCGGTGGAGCGCGAGGCGCTCACCGAGCTGCCGCGCTACAAGGAGCTCAAGCGCGAGCTGGAGGGCCGCGACGACGCCTGGCTCGACCACCGCCTGCGCCGCTTCCAGGGCTTCACCAGCATGTCGGCCCGGCCCGGCCCGCACTTCGGACTGGGGCTGCCCGCCTACGCCACCTGGACCTCGCCGATCCGCAAGTACGGCGACATGGTCAACCACCGCCTAATCAAGCGCGTGCTCAAGGGCGAGCAGGCCCCCGCCGAGGCGAGCCTCGAACTCACCGAGCAGCTCACCGAACGTCGCCGCCTCAACCGCCTGGCCGAGCGCGACGTCAAGGACTGGCTCTACGTACGCTTCCTGGCCTCGGCCGCCGAAGCGCAGGAGACCTTCGAGGCCGAGGTCATCCAGATCAACCGCGGCGGCATGCGCGTGCGCCTCGTCGCCAACGGCGCCACCGCCTTCGTGCCCGCCCCGACGATCCACAGCGATCGCGACAAGCTGGTCATCGATGACAAGGAGGGGCGCATCCAGGTGGAGGGCGAGGAGCGCTTCAAGCTGGGCGATGTCATCCGCGTGGCCCTGACCGAGGCACGCGAGGAGACCCGCTCGCTGGTGGCTCGCCCCGCCGAGTGACGCCCCGCCAAGCCATGCCCGGATCGATGGCGGCCTCAACGGCCGCCATCGTCGTTTCGGACTGTCGCATAACTGTCGTAACCGGCCACTAGCCTGACGTCATCGCATTCCGTCAGGAGGCCGCGTGCACCTCGTCGACATCACCCTATTCCACGCCCCCGCCAGCGGCGGCGTGCGCACCTACCTGCAGGCCAAGCATCGCATTCTCTCGGGGCGGGCCGGCGTGCGTGCCAGCCTGCTGGTGCCCGGCGCCGAGGCCAGCGCGCTGGGCGGCGTGCATACGCTGCCGGCGCCGCGCCTGCCGCTGGGGCACGGCTACCGCTTCCCGCTGCGTAAAGGCCCCTGGCGCGAGGCGCTGATCGCCCTGCAGCCCGACCTGATCGAGGCGGGTGACCCCTACGTCACCGCCTGGGCCGCACTGGAGGCCGGTCAAGCGCTTGGGGTTCCCTCCCTCGGTTTCTTTCACTCCGACCTGCCGCGCCTGATGGGAGATCGTCTGGGACGCAGCGTGCGTCTGCGTCTGCAGCGCTACGTGGGCAGCCTGTATGGCCGCTTCGACAGCGTGCTGGCGCCCTGCACCGCCATGGCCGAGCGCCTCGCCGACTGGGGCGTGGAAAAGGTGCGCGTGCAACCGCTCGGGGTCGACCTCGAGACCTTCCATCCCCGTCACCGCGATCCACTGCTGCGCCGGCGCCTGCGCCTGAACGACGACCAGCGCCTGCTGGTGTTCGCGGGGCGCCACTCGCCGGAGAAGAACGTCGACGTGCTGCTCAAGGTGATGCGACGGCTGGGCGCGAACTATCACCTGCTGCTGATGGGCCCGGGCATGCCGACCCGCGTGCCCGGCAACGTCACGGTGGTACCGCGCTACTGCCCGCCCTCCGAGGTCGCCACCGCCCTGGCCAGCGCCGATGCCATGCTGCATGCCGGCACCCGCGAGACCTTCGGCCTGGTGGCCCAGGAGGCAATGGCGTGCGGGATACCGGTGGTCGCGGCGCGCGCCGGCGCGCTCCGGGAGTACGTGCCGCTGGGTGCCGGCATCCTGTGCCGGCCGCGCGACGTGGAGGACATGACACGCGCGACGCGCGAGTTGTTTCTCAACCAGCCGGCTGCCATGGGACGCCACGCCCGCCGCCACGTGGAGCGCCACTTCGACTGGCGGCGCATCATCGAGGATCTGCAGGCTCACTACCACGGCCTGACGGGCAGCGCCGAGGCCACTGACCACAGCCGGCATGGCTGAGCGCGCTACCGCCATCAGCGCCATCTGGCGACGACCTGGCCGGCTGTGGATGCCGCTGAGCGTGGCGGTGCTGCTTGCCACCGTCGTGCCGCTGCTGGTGGGCGGCGAGGCACTGTGGCAATCGCCGCCCGATGTCTCGCCTGCGCTGCTGGCTGGCATGCTGGGCATGGTACTGGCGGGCTGGAACCTCAATGCGCTGCGGCTGAGACTGCTGCTGGCCGGCCGCGCCGGTCGTCTGCGACAGCATCGGGCGCTAGGGCTGGTGGTGGCCACCGAATTCGCCATCTGCGCCTCGCCGGCAGGAAGCGGCGGTCCAGTCACCCTGCTGATCCTGCTGGCCCGGCGTGGCCTCAGGCCGGCGCGGGCCTCGGCGATCTTTCTGATCGACCAGTGCTGCGACCTGCTGTTCTTCCTGCTGGCGCTGACCGGCATCGCCGCCTGGCAGTTGGCCGGCGCCATGGTCGAGCCCCACGCGGGGCTGCTCGTCAGCGCCCTGGCAGGGCTGGTCGTGCTCCTGGCGGCGCCGCTGCTGGTCGGCTGGCGGCTGCCGGCGCTGCTGCGCTGGGCTCCCGGCCGGCTGCCACGGCGCCGTCGTCGGGCACTGGCGCGTCGCCTGCTGGCCTTCCGCCATGCCCTGCTGGTCACGCTGCGCCTGCCCACGGCGACGCTGGTCGCCATCATGCTGCTCTGTGCCGGGCACTGGATGCTGCGCTACTCGCTGCTCTACCTGTCGCTCACCGGCATCGGGGCCAGCATCGCCTGGAGCTGGACCTTCCTGGTGCAGATGCTCTCCATGGCCGCCGGCCAGCTCAGCCTGCTGCCAGGCGGCAGCGGCGCCGCCGAACTCAGCACCGCAGCGCTGCTGTTGCCTTTCACGTCACCCGATACGGCCGCGGTAGCCATCCTGCTATGGCGGCTGGTCACCTTTCATTTCTACCTGGTCGCCGGTGCGCCGGTGTTCCTGTACCTGATGACGCGGCATCAGACACCACAGCGAGTCGGCGTTGCTCCGCGGTAGCGCCCCGCCCCCGCTGTCTACCCCCGCGATCTTCCGAAACGCCCCCTTTCCTCCCCGCTTTTCCCGCCATTACCGGGCTGTAAGTGTTGATTTACTTACCGCCAAAAGCCCGCCGTCGCTGATCCCGAACTCACACCCCTGGGCGGCGACGGATCACGGGCCATCGATCGCCAGTTCCGCGACCACCGCACGCCAGAGGCGACCAAAGGAGCCCAGATGACGACGATTCACGTTGACACCTCGACGACAGCCGACGAGCTTCAGACCCTGATCGACGAGGCCTCCGCCGGCGACGTGCTGGAATTCAGCGCCGGTCGCTACGAGTTCGACAAGGCCTTGCACATCGACCGCTCGGACATCTCCCTGGTCGGTGCCGGCTCGCAGGAGACGATCCTGGTCTTCACCGATGAAGCGCTGGCCAACGACCCCGACCATGCCCTCCACGTGGAGGGGGAGAAGCTGAGCCTTGCCGGGCAGCTCGAGGATGCCCTTCAGGAAGGCGATCGCCAGCTGACGCTGGACCGCGACCACGGCCTGCAGCCCGGCGACACCGTCCGGATCTGGCAGGAGAACGACGACGCCTTCTTCGACGCGATCGGCGATACCTCCTGGCGCAAGGTGCAGTATGCCGAGCTGCGCACCAGCATGGCCCGGGTGGAATCGGTGGACGGCAACCGCATCACCCTCGACCGCGGCGTCCACTTCGACTTCGAGGCCGGGGAGACGCAGGTCGACCACTGGGACACCGCCGACGACGTCACCCTCAGGGGCTTCGGCATCGAGTTCGAGCTGGGCGAACCCGACCCGGGTGAGTTCTCCAACACCCTGGACGACCTGAGCGACTACCATGCCGTGCTGCTCGAGGCGACGACGAACGCGACGCTCGACGATGTCCGCGTCACCAACGGCCCGTCCACGGCCTTCCGCTTCTCCAAGGCGCTGGACGGCCAGGTCACCGACATCACCGCCGACGGTACCTTCAACAAGGGAAGCGGCGGCAACGGCTACGCCTACGAGCTGCACGAGAGCTACGACGGCACCTTCACCGGCCTCACGGACAGCGGCATGCGCCACGGCCTGGTGTTTGCCTCCTGGCGCTCCTCGGTGGGCAACGACATCGAGGTGGCCTTCACGGACCGCGACATCAACTTCCACGGTGGGCGCGAACATGGCAACAGCGTGCGCGTTCTGGAGTCCATCCGCGATGCCGAGACCGATGTCATGTCGTCGTCGCTGTGGATCAACCAGGGCGGCGAGTCGTTCGGCGCCCCTACCGACGTCGATGCCAACGCGGTGCTCGTCGACTACCTGATCGGCTCGCGCCGCGACGACGTGATCCGGGGCAGCGACGACGGCGTCTACCTCGATGGCGGCCTGGGCCATGACCACCTCACCGGCGGTAGCGGGGACGACATCCTGCAGGGAGGGCCCGGCGACGACTGGTACGACGGCGACGACGTGCTCGATGGCGGCGATGGCGACGATACGGCCCTCTACCTGCAGGGCTACGACGCCTTCGACATCGTGTTCACGGAAGACGGCAAGGTCACCGTCGAGGGCAAAGGCGGCACCGACACCTTGATCAACATGGAGCGCGCGGTGTTCGCCGACGGCACCCGACTGGATCTGAACTCCGGCGACATCACCAGCGGCGATCCGATGAGCATTCCCACGCCTGCCGACATCCTCGACGATTCGACGACGACCACCGAGGAATCGACGACCACCGAGGAATCGACCACCACCTCGGGGGACTCGACGACGACCACCGAGGAGAGTACCCAGACCGAGGTGGACGCCGACGTCACCATCACCGGCAACGTCACCAGCGAGTGGTCGAGTGGCTACGTGGCCGAGATCTTTGTCGAGAACACCTCGGAGAGCGACATCGTCGACCCCCTGGCCAGCTTCTCGCTGCCCGCCGATATCGATACGCTGTGGAATGGCAAACTCAGCGAGAGCGACGACGGCTATCGGGTCAGCGATGACGAGAGCAACACCTTGGCACCCGGCGAGGTCTGGCGCTTTGCCTACAAGGCCTACGGTGAAGACAAGTCGTTGCCCGAGACGATTGCCATTCAGGATGCCAGCGGCCGGGAACTGGAGGTTCAGTTCGAGGCGGCAGCCGATATTACCGTCACCGGCAATGTCACCAGCGAGTGGTCGAGTGGCTACGTGGCCGAGCTCTTTATCGAGAACACCTCGGAGAGCGACATCGTCGACCCCCTGGCCAGCTTTTCGCTGCCTGCCGATATCGACACGCTGTGGAACGGTGAATTCAGCGAGAGCGACGGCAATTACCGGGTCAGCGATGATGAGAGCAACACCTTGGCGCCCGGCGAGGTCTGGCGCTTTGCCTACAAGGCCTACGGCGAGGACAAGTCGCTGCCCGAGACGATGACCGTGCAGGATGCCAACGGCCAGGAACTGGAGGTGGAACTGCTCGGCCTCGGCGGCGACGGCAACGACGCCCTGGTCGGCTGAAGCGACTTTCCGGCCAACGGCTCCCGCCACCTGAGGCGCCCCACTCCACCGGCCCCGACAGGCAACTGCCGGGGCCGTTACGTTGACGCCGGGACGGCGTGCCGCCTCGCCTGCTCCACCGCTTTGTGGCATGGTGTGCGCAACGACGACATCATCAGGGACATTCGACGCCAATGGCCGCTCTTCTCGGTCTACGCGGCAAGTCGGTCGTGACGTTGTTGCTGGCCTTCCTGCTGGCGCTGATTCCGGCCGTGCTGATCGGCTGGAAGGCCGTCGACGAGGTACGCCGCCACTTCGCCGGCGCCTATGCCGAGCAGTACACCCTGCTGCAGATGCAGCGCATCATGGCCCCGGTCTCCCGGGAGTTAGCCCTGTCGCGGCGCTTCGCCGACTCGGTGGTGACCCGCGAGTGGCTGCAGTCCCCCGACGACCCGGAACGGCGGGCGCGCTTCTTCGCCGAGGCGGAGGGCTTCCGACAGCAGTTCGGCAGCAACGCCTACTTCGTCATCGATCACGACACCGGCGACTACTACTTCGGCGACGGCAGCCAGGCGGACAACGGCGCCTCCAGCTACCGGCTCTCCCCCGACGAGCCGAACGACGCCTGGTACTTCGCCACCATGGCCAGTACCGCCACCTACAACCTCAACGTCAACGTCGACCACGCCCTCCAGCGCACCATGCTCTGGGTCAACGTGAAGGTGCAGGAGAACGGCGAGCCACTCGGCCTGGCCGGTGGCGGCTTCGACCTGACCCAGTTCCTCGATCGCTTCATCCGCTCCAGCCCACCCGGCATGACGCCGATGATCGTCGACGGCCGCGGCGCCCTGCAGATCCATCCCGACACCCGGCGCATCGCCTTCAGCTCGGGCAGCAATCCAGGGGAAGCGGATGACTCCCGGTACATCCAGTCGCTGGTGAACGAGACGCGCCAGGAGACACTGCGCCAGGCAATGCACGACGCCAGGCGACGCCCCGGCGAGGTGGCCTTGCTGGAGGCGAAGCTGGAGGGCGAGCCGCGACTGCTGGCCGTGGGCTATATCCCCGAGTTGCAGTGGCTGCTGATCACCGCCCTGGACCTGCAGGCCGCACCGCTCCTCGACAACCGCTGGTTCTGGCCCGTGGTGCTCACCTTCGGGCTGATCCTGGCCCTGTTGACGGCTACCTTCGCCTACACCACCCACCGGCTGATCCTCACGCCCCTGCACCGGCTGAGGCTCTCGGCTCAGGCCATCGCCGAGGGCAACTACCGGTCGCCGCTGCCGCTGGAACGCACCGACGAGATCGGCGAGCTCTCGCGGACCTTCTCGCACATGGCCCGCCAGGTGGAACGCTATACCCGCGATCTGGAGAGCCAGGTTCACCAGCGCACCCAGGCCCTGGAGGCGGCCCATGCCGAAGCGGTCTCGGCCCATCGTCAGCTCGAGGCCTCGATCCAGTACGCCAGCATCATCCAGCAGGCCATCCTCCCCGATGGTCAGCTCCAGCGCCACTTCCGCCACCGCTACGGGGTGCTGTGGAAGCCCCGCGACGTGGTAGGCGGCGACTTCTACGTGTTCCGGGCCACCGAGCGGGGCTATCTGCTGGGCATCGTCGACTGCGCCGGCCACGGGGTGCCGGGGGCCCTGATGACCATGCTGGCCCGGGCCATCATCGACCACGCCATCGCCCAGCAGGGCGCCGACGACCCGGCCGCCCTGCTGACGGAGATCGATCGGCGCAGCCGCGAGCTGCTGCCCGCCGAGCAGCTCCCCTCCTCCATCGCCACCAACATGGATATCGGCCTGGTGTGGGGGGACCCCGAGGCCGAGACGCTCACCTACGCCGGCGCCAAGCTCGACCTCTACGCCAGCGACGGCACCCGCATCGAACGCCTCAAGGGCAGCAAGCGCGCCCTGGGGCACCGCCGCCCGGGCCATTACGAGAATCAGCGTCTGGCCCTGCGCCCGGGCTGGAGCTATACCCTGTGCAGCGACGGTTTCCTGGATCAGGCCGGTGGCCACCACGGTTTCGGCTTCGGCAACCGCCGCTTCGAGACGCTGCTGCTGGCCCAGGCCAACCGTCCACTGGAGGCCCAGATGCAGGCCTTCGAGGAAGCCCTGCTGGCGTATCAGGGCAGTCTGCCCCAGCGCGACGACATCACCCTGCTGGCCTTCCAGATCGAGCCACGGGTCGCCAATGACCATTCCTGCCGCCCCTCTGCCGGGGCCGGCGCCAGCGAGGAGTAGCTATGGACTTGTTGAGCATGCGGGAGAGCTATCAGCGTGATCGCATCATGCTGTGCTTCAACGGCCCCATCTCGCGCAGCCTGATCGAGGAGATCGGCAAGGCACTGCGTAACTACCTGGACACTCAGCAGGCTCCCCCGTCGGCGGCCATGGACGTGTTTGCCGTCTACATCGAAATGACGCAGAACATCCGCCATTATGCTCGCCATCAGGGCTACAGCGACACCCAGGCCGCGGCCACGGTGGCGGTGGCTCAAGACGCCGACGACCACTATCAGGTCTCGGCCGGCAATCTGGTGGAACAAGCCGATGGCGAGCGCCTGCTGCGCACCATCGAGGCGCTCGCCCCATTGGACAAGGCCGAACTCAAGGCGGCCTACAAGCAGCAGCTGCGCCGCCCCCGCGATGCCGACGAGGGCGGCGGCGCGGGCCTGGGGCTGCTGGACATGGCACGCAAGTCGTCGCGCCCATTGCAGGCTTCCCTGCAACCGTTGCCCAACGGGCAAGGTTTCTTTAGCCTGACCGCCACCATCTGATGGGTTCCAAGATCACCATGATTTCCGACCTCGACATCGCCGGCGGTCAGTCCACGCCGGCCATCCAGAGCCACTGGGGGAGCGGGCGCCTGGCCATGCAGGGCGATTCCTACCCCGAGAACTCCTACGAACTCTTCGATCAGGTGATCGGCTGGGTGCGCCATTTCCTTGATGAAGAGAGCCGTCCGCTGCATCTGGAGCTGGACCTGGTCTATCTCAACACCAGCTCCGTGAAGGCAATGATGGACATTTTCGATCTCCTCGAGGAGGCGCACCTCCAAGGGCGCCAGGTGTCCGTCGAATGGCGCTACGATCCGCGCAACGAGCGCATCGCCGAACTTGCCGATGAGTTCCGCGAGGACTGCAGCTATCCCTTCGCCATCACCCCGGCGGCGGCACCGGCATGACGCGGGAAGACGAAAAGGCCCTGCTCGCGCGGATCGCACGGCTGCTGGATACCCCCGAGCACCTGGGCCACCCGCTGTACGAGGCCCTGGAGGCGCTTTACCTGCATCATCGCGCCCAGCAGGAGCAGTTGGAGCGCATGATCACTATCTCGGACCGCTATCAGCAGTTGGCCATGGAGGCGCGGCAGGTCACCCAGACGCGCTATGAGCGGGCACTGCGCCGTCAACAGAAGCTGTCGCGTATCTCGGATGGCTATCAGGCACTGATGCGTGAACGCAACCAGGCGTTGCATGAGGCCTCCACCCACGATTCATTGACGGGGCTACCCAACCGGCGCCTGATCGACGAATGGCTGCAGCGGCTCGACGGCTCGCGATGCCGCTATACCCTGGCGCTGCTCGACATCGATCATTTCAAGGCCATCAACGACCGCTACGGCCATGATGTCGGCGATCGTCTGCTGGTCGCCGTTTCCTCGACCATGCGGAAAGCCTTGCGCGAATCCGATCTGTGTGGACGCTGGGGCGGAGAGGAGTTCCTGCTGCTGTTCACCGATACCGCCCTCGACGAGGCCGGAGACATTGTCGAGCGGCTGCGCCAGCAGTTAGCGAACGTGAGCATAAGGCACGACAACCAAAGGCTTTCGGTCACGCTCAGCGCCGGCCTCAGCGAGCGCCGTGACACGGAAAGCCATACCGATACCCTCAAGCGGGCGGACCGGGCGTTGCTCAAGGCCAAGCACGACGGTCGCGACCGCAGCCTCGCCGACGCCAAGCCATGACCCATCGGAGTGGCGGCGCCAGCAACGCGAAACGGGCACCCGAGGGTGCCCGTTTCCGTCATGCGCCGATGGCGACAGCGTGGCTTACCAGCCGGTCACTGCCTTCAGGGCGTCGCCGATCTCGGCCAGCGAGCGCACGGTCTTGACGCCCGCGGCCTCGAGGGCGGCGAACTTCTCGTCCGCGGTCCCCTTGCCGCCGGCAATGATGGCGCCGGCATGGCCCATGCGCTTGCCGGGAGGCGCGGTGACGCCGGCGATGTAGGAGACCACCGGCTTGGTGACGTGCTCCTTGATGTAGGCCGCAGCCTCTTCCTCGGCGGTACCGCCGATCTCACCGATCATCACGATCGCCTCGGTCGCCGGGTCCTTCTCGAACAGCGCCAGGATGTCGATGAAGTTGGAGCCCGGGATGGGGTCGCCGCCGATGCCCACGCAGGTGGACTGGCCGAAGCCGTGGTCGGTGGTCTGCTTGACTGCCTCGTAGGTCAGGGTGCCGGAGCGCGACACGATGCCGACCTTGCCCGCTTTGTGGATGTGGCCGGGCATGATGCCGATCTTGCACTCGTCCGGGGTGATCACGCCGGGGCAGTTGGGGCCGATCAGGCGCACGCCCAGCTCATCGCACTTCACCTTGACGTCGAGCATGTCCAGCGTCGGGATGCCCTCGGTGATGCACACGATCAGCTTGATGCCGGCGTTGGCCGCCTCGAGGATGGAGTCCTTGCAGAACGGCGCCGGCACGTAGATGACGCTGGCCTCGGCACCGGTCTTGGCGACGGCTTCCTTGACGGTGTTGAACACCGGCAGGCCCAGGTGCTCCTGGCCGCCCTTGCCCGGGGTCACGCCGCCGACCATCTGGGTGCCGTAGGCGAGTGCCTGTTCGGAATGGAAGGTCCCCTGGCCACCGGTGAAGCCCTGGCAGATGACCTTGGTGTTCTTGTCGATCAGGATGCTCATTACTTGCCCTCCGCTGCCTTGACGACCTGCTGAGCCGCATCGGTGAGGCTCGTGGCAGCGATGATGTTCAGTCCGCTGGAGGCCAGTTTCTCGGCACCCAGCTCGGCGTTGTTACCCTCGAGACGCGCCACCACCGGCACGTTGACGCCCACCTGCTCGACGGCCCCGATGATGCCCTCGGCGATCATGTCGCAGCGCACGATGCCGCCGAAGATGTTGACCAGCACGGCCTTCACGGAATCGTCGGAGAGGATGAGCTTGAACGCCTCGGCCACGCGCTCCTTGGTGGCGCCGCCGCCCACGTCGAGGAAGTTGGCGGGCTGACCGCCGTTGAGCTTGATGATGTCCATGGTGCCCATGGCCAGGCCGGCGCCGTTGACCATGCAGCCGATGTTGCCTTCCAGGGCGACGTAGTTGAGCTCCCACTCGGCCGCCTCGGCCTCGCGCGGGTCTTCCTGGGAGGGGTCGCGGAGGGCCTGCAGGTCGGGGTGGCGATACAGGGCGTTGCCGTCCAGGTTGACCTTGGCATCGAGGCAGTGGAGGTTGCCTTCGTCGGTGATCACCAGCGGGTTGATCTCGAGCAGCGCCAGGTCCTTCTCGTGGAACAGGCGCGACAGGCCCAGGAAGATCTTGGTGAACTGCTTCACCTGGTCGCCCTTGAGGCCCAGGGCGAAGGCGAGTTCGCGTGCCTGGTAGGGCTGGGCGCCGACCAGCGGGTCGATCTCGGCCTTGAGGATCTTCTCGGGGGTCTCCTCGGCGACCTTCTCGATCTCCACGCCGCCCTCGGTGGAGGCCATGAACACCACGCGGCGGGTGCCACGGTCGACGACGGCGCCGAGGTAGAGCTCGGAGGCGATGTCGGTGCAGTTCTCGACCAGGATCTTGGCGACCGGCTGACCGTTCTCGTCGGTCTGGAAGGTCACCAGGTTCTTGCCCAGCCACTGCTCGGCGAAGGCCTTGGCCTCCTCCGGGCTCTTGATCAGCTTGACGCCACCCGCCTTGCCGCGGCCGCCGGCGTGGACCTGGGCCTTGACGACCCACATGTCGCCACCGATCTTCTTGCACGCTTCGGCGGCTTCCTCGGGGGTGTCGACGGCGAAGCCCTTGGACACCGGCAGGCCGTAGTCGGCAAACAGCTGCTTGCTCTGATACTCGTGAAGGTTCATCGATTCATGCCATTGGTTGCATGTGACTCGAACGGCGACCCGGCGGCCAGCGTCATGGCGCCAGGGTCACCACCGTCCGCTCCCGGTACATGGCCGGAAGCGACGCGCCACCCGCAGGTGGCGCTTGTTGTCCTTACTTACGCTTCTTGCGGTTGGCCATGTGGATGGCATGCCCGTCCACCGCCAGGGCCGCCTCATGGATGGCCTCGGAGGTGCTCGGGTGCGCGTAGCAGGTCAATGCCAGGTCCTCGGCGCTGGAGCCGAACTCCATGGCGATCACACCCTGGGCGATCAGCTCGCCGGCGTGCTGGCTGACGATGTGCATGCCGAGGATGCGGTCGGTCTCGGCATCGGCGATGACCTTGGCCAGGCCTTCCGGCGCGTTGTTGGCCAGCGCACGGCCGTTGGCGGCGAAGGGGAACGAGCCGGTCTTGATCTCGATGCCCTTGGCCTTGGCGTCCTGCTCGGTCATGCCGACCCAGGCCACTTCCGGGGCGGTGTAGATCACGCTGGGGATGGCGTCGTAGTTCATCTCCGCCTTGTGGCCGGCAATGATGTCGGCCACCATCACGCCCTCTTCGGAGGCCTTGTGCGCCAGCATCAGGCCACGCACGCAGTCGCCGATGGCATAGATGCCCGGCACGCTGGTGCGACACTGGTCGTCGACGTGGATGAAGCCGCGCTCGTCGAGACCGACATCCACGCCGTCGGCGATCACCCCCTGGGTGTAGGGCTTGCGACCGACGCAGACGATCAGCTTGTCGACGGTGAGCTCCTGCTCGCCGTCGCTGTTGCTGTACTTGACCACGACTTCCGTGCCCTTGACCTCGGAGCCGGTGACCCGGGCATTCAGCTTGATGTCCAGGCCCTGCTTCTTGAGCAGCTTCTGGGTCTCCTTGGCCACGTCCTTGTCGACCATGGGCAGGAAGGTGTCCATGGCCTCGAGCACGGTCACGTCACTGCCCAGGCGTTTCCACACGCTGCCCAGCTCCAGGCCGATGACACCGGCGCCGATCACGCCCAGGCGCTTGGGGACCTCGGTGAATTCGAGCGCGCCGGTGGAGTCGACGATCAGGTCGTCGGTCAGCGGGGTCGGCGGGATTTCCACCGGCACCGAGCCGGCGGCGATGACGATGTTGTCGGCCTCGTAGGTGGTCTTCTTGCCATCGTGGCCGGTGACCTCCACCTGCTTGTTGCCGGTGACCTTGCCGGTGCCATCGATGGCGGTGACGCCATTGGCCTTGAACAGGGCGCTGATGCCGCCGACGTTCTTGGCGATCACCTTGTTCTTGAACTCGAGCATCTTGGCGACGTTGGGCTTGAGCTCGCCCACCTCGATGCCGATCTCGTCGTAGTGGTCACGGGTCTCGACGAACTTGTGGGAGGTCTCGAGCAGCGCCTTGGAGGGAATGCAGCCCACGTTCAGGCAAGTACCACCGTGCACGGTCTTGCCTTCCTTGTTGACCCACTTCTCGACGCAGGCGGTCTTCAGCCCCAGCTGGGCGGCGCGAATGGCGGCCACGTAGCCGCCCGGGCCCGCGCCAATGACGATCACATCGAATTTATCGGCCATGAGGTATTCCTATTGATCGGTTCGCGTTGTGTCGGTGACGTTGGCAGGCTCAGATGTCCAGCAGCAGGCGCGCCGGATCCTCGAGCAGTTCCTTGATGGTGACCAGGAACTGCACTGCGTCCTTGCCATCGATCATGCGGTGGTCGTAGGAGAGCGCCAGGTACATCATCGGGCGGATCTCGACCTTGCCGTTGACCGCCATGGGCCGCTCCTGGATCTTGTGCATGCCCAGGATGGCGGTCTGCGGCGGGTTGAGGATCGGAGTCGACATCAGCGAGCCGAAGATACCGCCGTTGGTGATGGTGAAGGTGCCGCCCTGCATCTCGTCGATGCCGAGCTTGCCGTCACGCGCCCGCTTGCCGAAGTCGACGATGCCCTTCTCGACGTCGGCGAGCTTCATGCTGTCGGTGTCACGCAGCACCGGTACCACCAGGCCGCGGTCGGTGGAGACGGCCACGCCGATGTCCTGATAGCCGTGATAGACGATGTCGGTGCCGTCGATGGAGGCGTTGACGTCGGGGAAGCGCTTGAGCGCCTCGGAGGCCGCCTTGACGAAGAAGCCCATGAAGCCGAGCTTGACGTCGTGGGCCTTGACGAAGGTGTCCTTGTACTGGGCGCGCAGGTCCATCACCGCCCCCATGTCCACCTCGTTGTAGGTGGTGAGCATGGCAGCGGTCTGCTGCGCCTGGACCAGACGCTTGGCGATGGTCTGGCGCAGGCGGCTCATCGGCACGCGCTTCTCGGGACGCTCGCCCTCGATGACCGGTGCCTGAGCGGGTGCCGGCTTGTTGGGCTTGGCGGCGGGCTTGGCGGCCTTGTAGGCCGTTTCGTCCCGGAGCGCCTTCTGCACGTCCTCCTTGAGGATGCGTCCGCCCTTGCCGGTGCCTTCGATCCGGTTGACGTCGAGGTCGTGCTCGGCGACCAGCTTGCGCGCCGCCGGGGCCAGGATCTTCTCGCCGACGCGTTCGTCACCGCCGGTCTCTTCCGCAGACTCGGCCGGCGCCGCCGCGGCGGCCGCACCGCCGCCCCCCTCGGCGAACAGGGCCAGCAGCGCCTCGGACTCGACCTGGCTGCCCTCCTCGGCCTTGATCTCGGTGAGCGCACCGTCGGCCGGCGCCACCACCTCGAGCACCACCTTGTCGGTCTCGATATCGGCCAGCACCTCATCGCGCTTGACCGCCTCGCCCACCTGCTTGTGCCAGGTGGCCACGGTGCCTTCCTGAATCGATTCGGGGAAGGTCGGCGCCTTCACCTCGTGCGTCTTGCCGCCGGCGGGCTTGTTGGCCTTGGCCTCGCTCTTGTTGGCGGCCTTGGCCTCGGCGGCCTGACCGCTCGCCGCCTCGTTCCCCTTGTTGGCACCGCCTGCACCGATCTTGCCCAGCACCTGCTCGGAGGCAACGCTCTCACCCTCCTCGGCCAGCACCTCGGAGAGGGTGCCGGCCTCCGGCGCCACCACCTCGAGCACCACCTTGTCGGTCTCGATCTCGACGATCAGTTCGTCGCGCTCGACACTGTCTCCGGGTTGCTTGTGCCAGGCCGCCACGGTGCCTTCGGCAACGGATTCCGGAAAGGTGGGCGCTTTGATGTCGGTAGCCATGTCGTTTCCCTTGTGTAATCTCTCTCGTCCCGGTGAAAGGCCTCAGACGGTGAAGGCGTCTTCCACCAGCTGTCGCTGCTGTTCGATGTGCACGGACATGTAGCCGCAGGCCGGAGCCGCGGAGGCGGGACGGCCGGCGAACTTGAGCTCGCGCCCCAGCCCCTCCTTGAGCAGGTCGGCCACGGCACGCATGTGGTGCTGGCTGGGGTACCAGGCCCCTTGGTTGAGCGGCTCTTCCTGGCACCACACCAGGCTCTCGAGGTTGGCGTACCCCTTGAGTGCCTCGAAGAGGTCCTCCTTGGGGAAGGGGTAGAGCTGCTCGATGCGCACGATGGCGGTGTCGTCACGCTCGTTCTCCGCACGCCACGCCGCCAGTTCGTAGTACACCTTGCCGGCACACAGCACCACGCGCTTGACCTTCTCGGGTGCCAGGTTGCCCTGGTCGGGCAGCACCATCTGGAAGCTGCCGTTGGCCAGGTCGTCGAGGCTGGAGGTCGCATCCTTGTGGCGCAGCAGGCTCTTCGGCGACATGACGATCAGCGGCTTGCGCAGCTTGCGGATCACCTGACGCCGCAGCAGGTGGTAGATCTGCGACGGCGTGGTGGGCACGCACACCTGCATGTTGTGCTCGGCACACAGCTGCAGGAAGCGCTCGAGACGCGCCGAGGAGTGCTCGGGGCCCTGCCCTTCGTAGCCGTGGGGCAGCAGCATGGTCAGGCCACACAGGCGCTCCCACTTGGTCTCGCCGGAGGAGATGAACTGGTCGACCACCACCTGGGCGCCGTTGAAGAAGTCGCCGAACTGCGCCTCCCAGATCACCAGGTCGTTGGGCGCCGTGGTGGCGTAGCCGTACTCGAACGCCAGCACGGCCTCCTCGGAGAGGAAGGAGTCGTGGATGGTGAAGCGCGGCTGGCCGTCGGCCATGTGCTGCAGCGGCACGTAGGTGCTGCCGTCCTTCTGGTTGTGCACCACGGCATGACGGTGGGAGAAGGTGCCGCGCCCCACGTCCTGGCCGGTGATGCGCACCGGGTGCCCCTCGTCGAGCAGCGTGGCGTAGGCCAGCGTCTCGGCGAAGCCCCAGTTGAGGGCCATGCCGCCGGCCTGCATCTTGCGGCGGTCCTCGTAGATCTTGGCCACCTGGCGCTGCACCTCGACACCGTCGGGGACCTCGCACATGCGCGCGGCCAGGCGCTGCAGGCGCTTCATCTCCACCCGGGTATCGGCGTAGCCGCTCCACTCGTGGCCGAGATAGGGCGTCCAGTCGACGAACAGCGACTTGTTGGGCTCCTGCACCAGGGCGTTGGCCACGTGGTTGCCGGCCGTGAGGTCCTCGCGATAGGTCTCGACCATCGCCTTGGCCTCTTCCTCGCTGATCACCCCCTGATCGACCAGGCGCTGGGCGTAGAGGCTGCGCGACGAGGGATGCTGCTTGATCTTGCCGTACATCATCGGCTGGGTGCCGGAGGGCTCGTCGGCCTCGTTGTGGCCGCGGCGGCGATAGCACACCAGGTCGATGACCACGTCCTTGTTGAACTGCTGGCGGTAGTCGAGCGCCACCTGGGTGGCATGCAGCACCGCGTCGGGGTCGTCGCCGTTGACGTGGAAGATCGGCGCCTGGACCATCTTGGCGATGTCGGTGCAGTACTCCGTGGAGCGGGTATCCAGCGGATTGGAGGTGGTGAAGCCGACCTGGTTGTTGATGACGATGTGCACCGTGCCACCGGTCTTGTAGGCGCGGGTCTGGGACATCTGGAAGGTCTCCATGACCACGCCCTGACCGGCAAAGGCGGCGTCGCCGTGCACGCTGATCGGCAGCACCTTGGTGCCGTCGCGATCCTCGCGGCGATCCTGGCGGGCACGCACCGAGCCCGCCACCACCGGCGCGACGATCTCCAGGTGCGAGGGGTTGAAGGCCAGCGCCAGGTGCACCTCGCCGCCCGGGGTCATGACGTTGGAGCTGAAGCCCTGGTGGTACTTCACGTCGCCCGAACCGCGCTCGACGAGCTTCTTGCCGTCGAACTCGTCGATCAGCTCCGAGGGGTTCTTGCCGAGGATGTTGACCAGCAGGTTGAGGCGGCCGCGGTGGGCCATGCCGATGACCACCTCCTTGGTGCCGTAGCCGCCGGCACGCTGGATCAGCTCGTCCATCATCGGGATGAAGGACTCGCCGCCTTCCAGGCCGAAGCGCTTGGTGCCCGGGTACTTGGAGGCCAGGTAGTTCTCCAGGCCCTCCGCGGCGGTGAGACGCTCCAGCAGGTGCTTGCGCACCTCGTCGCTGTACTTGGGCGCCGAACGCACCGACTCGAAGCGCTGCTGCAGCCAGCGTTTCTCCTCGGTGTCGACGATGTGCATGATCTCGCAGCCGATGGAGCGGCAGTAGGTCTGCTCCAGCGCCGCGACGATCTCGCGCAGCGGCGCCTTGTCCATGCCCAGGAAGAACGAGCCGGTCTGGAATTCGACGTCCAGGTCGGCCTTGGTGAGCTGGTGGAAGGAGAGGTCGAGGTCGGGAACGGGTGCCTGGCTGCGCAGGCCAAGGGGATCGATGTTGGCCTTCTGGTGGCCCCGGAAGCGGTAGGCGTTGATCAGCTGAAGGACCTTGACCTGCTTGCGGTTCTCGTCGCTGTCGGCGGCGGCCGCCTGGGGCGTGCGCCGGGCCCGGGCCAACTGGTGGAACTGATCGCGGATCGGGCTCAGTGGAATGTCGTGTGAGGCGCCGCCATCGGGGCTCGGCAGCTGATCGAAGTAGGTTCGCCACTCGTCGGGGACGGAACCGGGGTCGGCGAGGTATTGCTCGTAGAGGGCTTCCACATAGTGAACGTTGCTGCCGCTCACGTGGGAGCTGCTCCACATCAACTCCATTATGCCTTGTTGCATCTCTCGGTCACCCTGCACTGATGGGGTGTAGTCGGCGCCGTCACGGCCCAGCCGCGGCGGCCTGGGTGGTGCCCTGCCGGTGGGGCGTCTTCATCGCCGGCGTCTCGAGCCGTAGGGCCGAAACCATGAATCTGCATGGTCGAGAGCCGGTACCCAGGGCACCGGCTCTCGTCCTACTGCTCGCCTGCCGGCCGCGACACGGTGTCGCGGCCGAAAATCCGGTTGCCATGATAGCAAGCCGGGCGCCACGATTTAAGTGGCATTGGCGAGCAGCATCTCGCGGATCTTGCCGATCGCGCGGGTGGGGTTGAGCCCTTTGGGGCATACCGCCACGCAGTTCATGATGCCGCGGCAGCGGAACACGCTGAACGGGTCCTCGAGCTCGGCCAGGCGCTCGCGGGTCGCCTTGTCGCGGGAGTCCGCCAGGAAGCGGTAGGACTGCAGCAGGCCGGCCGGGCCGACGAACTTGTCCGGGTTCCACCAGAACGACGGGCAGGAGGTGGAGCAGCAGGCGCACAGGATGCACTCGTAGAGGCCATCCAGCTTGTCGCGCTCCTCCGGTGACTGCAGGCGCTCGATGGCCGGCGCCGGCTCGTCGTTCTGCAGGTACGGCTGGATGCGCTCGTACTGCTGGTAGAACAGCCCCATGTCGACCACCAGGTCGCGAACGACCGGCAGGCCGGGCAGCGGACGCAGGGTCAGCTTGTTGTCCTTGACCACCTCGGAGAGCGAGGTGATGCAGGCCAGGCCGTTCTTGCCGTTCATGTTCATGCCATCGGAGCCGCACACGCCCTCGCGGCAGCTGCGACGGTAGGCCAGGGTGGTGTCCTCGGCCTTGAGCATTTCCAGGACGTTGAGGACCATGAGGTCACGACCCTGGGTGTCCACCTGATACTCCTGCATGTAGGGCGCGGAGTCGGTTTCCGGGTTGTAGCGGTAGATGGATACCTGAAGCATGGACATCGTGACTCCCCTCAATAGGTACGGACTTTCGGCTCGAAGGTATCGACGGTCTTCGGCTTGAAGTTCACGTCGCGCTTGCCGACTTTCTTCTCGGCCGGGAAGTACAGGGAGTGCTTCAGCCAGTTGACGTCATCGCGGTCCGGATAGTCGTAGCGGGAGTGAGCGCCACGGCTCTCCTTGCGCTCCAGGGCGGCGATGGCGGTGGCTTCGGCCACTTCCATCAGGTTGTCGAGCTCGAGTGCTTCGACGCGCGCGGTGTTGAAGGCACCGGACTTGTCGGCCAGGTGGGCACTGGCGATCCGCTCGCGCAGCTCGGCCAGCTGTCCCACGCCCTTCTGCATGTTGTCCTCCTGGCGGAACACGCCGAAGGAGTTCTGCATGATGCCCTGCAGCTCGGCCTTGAGATCGGCCACGGACTCGCCGCCGGTGGACTCGTTCCAGCGGGTCATGCGCTTCATCGCCGCGTCGACGTCGGACTCGGAGGCCTCGAGGTAGTCGATCCCCTCGTTGAGCGCGCCCTCGATGAACATGCCCGCCGCGCGACCGAACACCACCAGGTCGAGCAGCGAGTTGCCGCCCAGGCGGTTGGCACCGTGCACCGAGACGCAGGCCGCCTCGCCGCAGGCGAACAGGCCGTTGATGATGCGGTCATTGCCCTTGGCGTCGGGCATGATCGCCTGGCCGTGCACGTTGGTGGGCACCCCGCCCATCATGTAGTGACAGGTCGGCACCACCGGGATCGGCGCATGCACCGGATCGACGTGGGCGAAGATCTTGGCGAGCTCGCTGATGCCCGGCAGGCGCTTGTTGAGCACCTCCTCGCCCAGGTGGTCGAGCTTGAGGAAGACGTGGTCGCCGTTCTCGCCGCAGCCGCGGCCCTCGAGGATCTCCATGACCATGGAGCGGGCGACCACGTCGCGACCGGCGAGGTCCTTGGCGTTGGGGGCATAACGCTCCATGAAGCGCTCGCCGTCCTTGTTGACCAGATAGCCACCCTCGCCGCGGCAGCCCTCGGTCACCAGCACGCCGGCACCATGGATACCGGTCGGGTGGAACTGCCACATCTCCATGTCCTGCATGGGGAAGCCGGCGCGCAGCGCCATGCCGATGCCGTCGCCGGTGTTGATCAGGGCGTTGGTGGTGGAGGCGTAGATGCGCCCGGAGCCGCCGGTGGCGAGCACGGTGGCCTTGGACTTGACGTGCACCACTTCGCCGGTCTCGATGCACATGGCGATGCAGCCCACCACGTCACCGTTGGCGTTCTTCACCAGGTCGACCGCGAACCACTCGTTGAGGAAGGTGGTGTTGTTCTTCAGGTTGTTCTGATAGAGGGTGTGCAGCAGGGCGTGGCCGGTACGGTCGGCCGCCGCGCAGGTGCGCGCCGCCTGGCCACCCTCGCCAAACTGCTTGGACTGGCCGCCGAACGGGCGCTGGTAGATGCGGCCGTTGTCGAAACGCGAGAACGGCAGGCCCATGTGCTCGAGCTCGAAGACCGCCTTGGGGCCCTCGGAGCACATGTACTCCGCGGCGTCCTGGTCGGTGATGTAGTCACCGCCCTTGACGGTGTCGTACATGTGCCAGCGCCAGTCGTCGTTGGGGTCGGCGGAGGCGATGGCGCAGGTGATGCCGCCCTGGGCGGAGACCGTGTGGGAGCGGGTCGGGAAGACCTTGGAGAGCACGGCGGTCTTCTTGCCGGACTTGGCCAGTTCCAGCGCGGCACGCAGGCCGGCACCGCCACCGCCGATGATGATGGCGTCGAAAGACAGACTACGCATATTGGACATCTATCAGGCCCCCCACAGCACTTGAATACCCCAGACCAGGAACACGAAAATGGCCAGGATGATGACGATCTGGGTACCGACGCGCACGCCGGTCGGTTTGATATAATCCGTGGTCACGGTCCACAGCCCGACCCAGGCATGAGCCGCGATGGAGATCAGCGACAGCAGCGTGAAGATACGCATCCAGGTCTGGGCGAAGAGCCCGCTCCAGGCGGCGTAGTCGAGCCCCGGGTTGAAGAGCAGATAGGCGACGATGAACAGCGTATAGAGGGCCAGGATCAGCGCCGAGACGCGCTGGATGAGCCAGTCGGAAAGGCCACTGCGACCCAGATTGGTGACGTTGGTTACCATACCCAGACTCCTGCCAGAATGATGAGGACGGCACTCACCACCACGGTGATCTGCGCCTTCTTGACGCCCCCTTCGAGGGTCACGCCGATATCGATATCCATCAGCAGGTGCTTGATGCCTGCCACGAAATGGAAGGCCAGTGCCGACAGAAGTCCCCAGGCGATCAGCTTGGCCAGGAAGTTATGGGCCAGGGCATCGCTCACGGCGGCAAAACCGGCGGGAGAGGACAGGGATTTGTCGAAGGCCCAGAAGGCGAAGATGAGACCGATGAAGAGGATGACGCCGGTAATGCGGTGGGCGATCGACGTCAAGGCGGGAAGTGGGAAGTGTATCGTGGTGAGGTCTAGGTTGACGGGTCGTTTGCTATTCACGGCTCTATACACACTCTCTTGGCTCGCTTCGGTGACAGCCCCCGGCAGGCAGACCGGGTGGAAGCAAGCGGTGGTTTGAGGTAGGGGGCTCGCCGCTGCCGAGACGGGCATGACAACGAGTACCTGCCAGTCGCGCGGTGAGGATTATAGGGACATGAACCCCCACTGACAAATGAACCGCCGGCGGACTCGACCATGGTGCAAGCCCGTCGCCAAGGCGTTCGTTCACCGTTGATCGGCGAAGCACGCGCGAGCCGCATGGCGCCGCGCCGCCCATGGTGCAAGGCATCATTTTTTATACATAAATCTATACAGGATAATGTAAATTGTACAGCTTCGCGGGCACCATGGGCTAATTGACAATCCCGGGAACGCTTCTATAGTGGGCGAACCTTTTTCGCGGGCCGAGTTGTTGACGACCCGAGCTGTTGGAAACACCGTTTGCGAAATAATGACTTAACGATTCCATTCGACTTCGAGAGGAGGCCAGCATGGCTGACAGGAAAGCGACACTGACGGTAGACGGGCTGGAGAAGACCATTGAACTGCCGGTCTACTCAGGCACCCTGGGGCCGGACGTTGTCGACGTACGCGGCCTGGGAGCCGAGGGCCTGTTCACCTACGACCCCGGCTTCATGGCGACCTCCTCTTGCCAGTCCGCCATCACCTACATCGACGGTGGCAAGGGCGTCCTGCTGCATCGCGGCTACCCGATCGACCAGTTGGCCAAGCACTCCAACTTCGTCGAGCTCTGCTACACCCTGCTGTTCGGCGAGCTGCCGACCGACGAGCAGTACGCCGACTTCGAGTCGCGGGTCCGCAACCACACCATGGTCCACGACCAGATCAACAACTTCTTCAAGGGCTTCCGCCGCGACGCCCACCCGATGTCGATCATGTGTGGCGTGGTCGGCGGCCTGGCCGCCTTCTATCACGACCACATGGACATCACCGTGGAAGAGGACCGCGTGATCAGCGCGATCCGTCTGATCGCCAAGATGCCGACCATCGCCGCGATGTCCTACAAGTACAACGTCGGCCAGCCGTTCAACTACCCGCGCAACGACCTGAGCTATGCGGAGAACTTCCTCTACATGATGTTCAGCACCCCGTGCGAGGATTACAAGGTCAACCCGGTCTACGCCAAGGCCATGGACCGCATCTTCATGCTCCATGCCGACCACGAGCAGAACGCCTCCACCTCCACGGTGCGCCTGGCCGGCTCCACCGGCGCCAACCCCTTCGCCTGCATCAGCGCCGGCATTGCCGCCCTCTGGGGCCCGGCCCACGGCGGCGCCAACGAGGCGGTGCTGAAGATGCTCGACGAGATCGGCGACGACTCCGAGGAGAACATCCAGCGCTTCGTCGACCGCGCCAAGGACAAGGACGACCCCTTCAAGCTGATGGGCTTCGGCCACCGCGTCTACCGCAACTTCGACCCGCGCGCCAAGGTCATGAAGGAGACCTGCGACGAAGTGCTGGCCGAGCTGGGCATCGACGATCCGCAGCTCAAGATCGCCAAGCGCCTGGAGCAGATCGCCCTGGAGGATGAGTACTTCATCGAGCGCAAGCTCTACCCCAACGTCGACTTCTACTCCGGCATCATCCTCAAGGCCATGGGCATCCCGACCAACATGTTCACGGTGATCTTCGCCGTGTCGCGCACCATCGGCTGGATCTCCCACTGGAACGAGATGCTCAGCGACAGCTACAAGATCGGTCGTCCGCGCCAGCTCTATACGGGGCACCCGCAGCGCGACTATCCTGCCAAGTAATGCCGGCAGGCAGCGGCCTCGCCGCAGCGCACGCAGAAAGCCGCCTCCGGGCGGCTTTTCTCGTTTCGGGGCGCTCCCGACGGACGCCACCTGTAAAGAAGAGAAGGAGTCATCGATGAGTCAGGAGATTACCACCGTCGCCTTCATCGGCCTGGGCGTGATGGGCTACCCCATGGCTGGGCACCTGGCCCGGGCCGGCCTCGCCGTGCGTGTCTACAACCGCACCGCGGCCCGCGCCGAGGCCTGGGTGAGAGACTACGGCGGCAGCCACCACCCCACCCCCCGCGACGCCGCCGCAGGCGCCGACCTGGTCCTCGTCTGCGTGGGCAACGATGACGACGTGCGCCAGGTCACCACCGGCACGGACGGCGCGCTCTCCGGCATGACCGAGGGCAGCCTGCTGGTGGACCACACCACCGCCTCCGCCGACCTGGCCGAAGAGCTCGATGCCGCCTGCCGGCAAGGCGGCATCGGCTTCCTGGACGCCCCGGTCTCGGGCGGCCAGCAGGGGGCGGAGAACGGCGCGCTGACCATCATGTGCGGCGGCGCCGAGGCCGACTTTGCGCGCGCCGAGCCGGTGCTCGGCCACTACGGCCGCGCCGTGACCCTGATGGGCGCCGCCGGCAGCGGCCAGCTCACCAAGATGGTCAACCAGATCTGCATCGCCGGCCTGGTCCAGGGGCTCGCCGAGGGGCTGCACTTCGCCGAGCAGGCTGGCCTCGACCAGCAGCGCGTCGTCGACGTGATTGCCCAGGGAGCCGCCGGCTCCTGGCAGATGGAGAACCGCCACAAGACCATGATCAACGATGAGTACGAGCACGGCTTCGCGGTGAACTGGATGCGCAAGGACCTGGGCATCTGCCTCGAGCAGGCGCGCCGCCTGCAGGCGCGCCTGCCGGTCACCGCCCTGGTGGACCAGTTCTACGCCGACGTCCAGGTGATGGGCGGCGGCCGCTGGGATACCTCCTCGCTGCTGCGTCGCCTGCGCGCCCTGGGGCATCGCTGAGCCAATGAGCGCCGTCGATCCACGGCGGCGCCCACCCTTATTCCGGGACAAGGTTTCGAGTACCAGAAGCCTCATCCACGTTCTTGACAAAAGTCACACTCCAGGCATTACCCACGATCCCTCAAACAGCACGGAGCGTTTTCCACACATTCTGTGGATAACCCTGTTCACAACCCCTCGAAAAGGTCGCGAAATCGCCATGGGGAGCGGCCTGTCCTTAGATTGATCACTTTTTGATCAAAAATAACCCATTGAATAATAAGGGTTTTATAGGAAAGCCCGGCAAGACGCCGGGTTATGCCACCACCGTCAATGAACGGCGGGGGATACGCGGCGGGGGTGGACAAGTCAAGCTCGAGGCACCGTCGAAACGGCACTTCAATGACGTTTTCACGGAAGGAAGCCATCACCGACACGGCGGACGGCGGCAACAAAAAAAGACGCCTTGGGCGTCTCGAGGTCACGGCAGGCGACTGCCGGAGAAAGAAGGATGGCGTCCCATAGGGGGTTCGAACCCCTGTTCCCGCCGTGAAAGGGCGGTGTCCTGGACCACTAGACGAATGGGACGCAATGCTTCGCGGGTGGTGGAGCCTAGCGGGATCGAACCGCTGACCTCGACACTGCCAGTGTCGCGCTCTCCCAGCTGAGCTAAGGCCCCGTTCTCGCGAAGACGGGGCGTATCTTACTGATTCGCCCCGCCTCGGTCAAGCCTTTTCAGAGGGCACGATACTCCTTCTCGAAGCGCTTGGCCTGCTTCTTGGAGACGCCGCCCAGCACCTCGATGGCGTGACGCAGGCGCGCCCGGGTCATGTCGGAGCCGAGAATGGCCATGGCGTCCATCACCGAGGTGCTCGAGGAGGAGCCGGTGATGGCGATGAACACCGGGGCCAGGAACTCCTTCATCTTGAGCTCGAAATGGGCGGCGAGCGCCTTGACCTCGGTGAGCAGCACTTCCTTGTGCCAGGCCGGCACCGCCTCGAAGCGCCACACCAGGAACTGCAGCAGCTTGACCAGGTCCTCGCGACCGAGCTTGACGCCGTCGAAGTCGCGCTCCTCGATGGCGGGCAGTCCCGCGAAGAAGTGGCCGGCGAGCGGTGCCACCTGGGAGAGCGTCTCCACCCGGGGACGCACCTGGGGCAGGATCTGCGCGACGTACTCCTCGTTGAAGGCCCAGGCCATCAGCGCCTCGAGGAAGGCCGCATCGTCGAGATCCTCGCGGATGTACAGGCCGTTGAGCCAGGTGAGCTTGTCCAGGTCGAACACCGGACCGCCCAGCGACACCCGCTGGATGTCGAAATGCGCCATCATCTCGTCGAGGCTGAACTTCTCGCGCTCGTCGGGCATCGACCAGCCCATGCGGCCGAGGTAGTTGGTCACCGCCTGGGGCAGGTAGCCCATGCGCCGGTAGTAGTTGATGGACGTCGGGTTCTTGCGCTTGGAGAGCTTCGACTTGTCGGGGTTGCGCAGCAGCGGCATGTGGCACAGCACCGGCATGCTCCAGCCGAAGTACTCGTAGAGCAGCTGGTGCTTGGGCGCGGAGTTGATCCACTCTTCGCCGCGCAGCACATGGGTGATGCCCATCAGGTGGTCGTCGACCACGTTGGCCAGGTGGTAGGTGGGCATGCCGTCGGACTTGAGCAGGATCTGGGCATCCACCTGGGCCCAATCCACCTCGATGGGACCGCGCAGCATGTCGTCGATCACGCAGGTGCCGCTGGCCGGCACCTTCATGCGCACCACGTAACGCCAGCCCTCGCGTTCGCGGCGCGCCTGTTCCTCGGCCGGCAGCGCCAGGTCCGCGGGCTTGAGTGCCAGGTGCATGCCCGCCGCCTTGCGCGCCTCGCGCAGCGCGTCGAGCTCCTCGGCCGTGCGGTAGCAGCGGAAGGCGTGACCGGCCTCGATCAACTGGCGGGCGTACTCGCCGTAGATGTCGCCGCGCTCGCTCTGGCGATAGGGGCCGTGCGGACCGCCCACGTCCGGGCCCTCGTCCCACGTGAGCCCCAGCCAGCGCAGCGAATCGAGGATCATCTGCTCGGACTCCGCCGTGGAACGCGCACGGTCGGTGTCCTCGATACGCAGGATGAACTGGCCGCCGTGCTGGCGGGCAAAGCAGAGATTGAACAGGGCGATGTAGGCAGTGCCCACGTGCGGGTCACCCGTGGGTGACGGCGCGATACGGGTACGTACGGTCATGACATCCGGGTTCCGTTCTGGAATTTGAGTGTCCGTTGCGGGATGAGCTTGCCGGCATTATACGCACCTGCCCCGGCACGGGCAGCCACCCACGGCCGAACCTTTGCCGATCGTTCGCTGTCGAGTCCGTGTTCGGCCCCGGCCCGTCACGACGTTCGACGGCCGATACCACAACCGAATGAGAACAGATACACTGTTATCTCATCGTTGAGGCGCCAAATTTGCACAGAACAATGCCATCATCGACGATCATCTCCCCTAACAACTCCTTGACGGCAGGAAGACGAGATGGATTCATTGGGCCCACGCATCAAGCAGCTACGGCAGGAAGCCAACCTGAACAAGGCCGCCCTGGCTCGCAAGGTTGGCGTCTCCGACGTGACGATCTCCTACTGGGAATCCGGCGCCATCAAGCAGATCGGCCACGAACGACTGGTCGCCCTGGCAGAGGCGCTGCAGTGCCCATTGAGCCGGCTGCTGGAGGGCGATGACGCGGTACTCGTCGCGCCGCTCTATCTGCGTGGCGAACGGCCCGTTCCCTGGCTCAACCCGGCGGCCAACCGCATCACCTTCCCGGGCGTGCTGCTCGCCAACGTCGACTGGCCGGGGGACTGCTACCTGATCACGCCGGCCCCCGGTGAGCGTTTCGACTTCCTGGCGACCGGCGACATGGCTGCGGTGGGTCCCACCGAGACGTTCGACCAGCCTGGGCGCTACCTCGTCGAGGACCGGGAGCGCCTGTTCATCGCCCATCTCGAGCGCGATGCCAGTGGCGAGCTGCTATGCTGCGGCGAATCAACTCCTGACGCCCTCCGCCCGCTAGAGGCGTCCCAGCGCCTGGTGGGCAAGCTGCTGACCCGCTGGCGCCCCGAGACGCCCTGAGCCCGCCCCCTACTCGACCTCCAGCACTTCCACCCGATCGTTGGTGCGCCGCGGCTCGCTGCCGATCAGGTAGCGCTGCGAATAATCGACGATCTGGCCCAGCCCATGCCGCGAGGTCGTCACCAGCGGGCCGCTGAGATGTTCCCCCTCCTCGCCGATCCGGGCCCGGACGGCGTCGGGCTGCACGCTGGCGGCCGGCAGGGTGACGTGAATGGTATAGCCGCCATCCGGCAGCCCACTGCCCGACCCGAGAGGGCCGGCGTTGAAGCGCCCCTCCTCGACCGCGGTGCGAGCCTGCCAGCGCACGCCGCTCAGCTCGCGCTCCACCACGATCAGCAGGCGGGCCCCTTCGGGCAGGTTGGTCTCGCCCTCCACCATCAGGCGCCGGTCACCGCGCAACGACGCCGAGGCGTCGATCCACACCGGCTCGGAGAGGGGCTCGACCGCCGGGGCCGCCGGCTCGCTCGCCGCCGGCGCGGCGTCGCTCTCGGGCTGTGCCACGCCACCGACGCGCTCCGTCTCCGTTGGCTCCTCGCCACCGTTGCAGCCCGTCAGCCATAGCAGCACCGTGAAACACGCCAACGTCCTTGCCTTCATGCCGGCCCTCCAGCCCCTAGGGTGGCCTTTCAGACTAACACCGTGCCAGCTGGCATGGCACATCCGCTCTCAGGCGTCGGCACACGCCCGACAGTAGGTGGTGTAGGGCAGCGCCTTCAGCCGACGGGGATCGATAGCCTCACCGCAGCGCTCGCACCGCTCCCCCTCCCCCGCCTCGATGCGGCTCAAGGCGTGCAGCACCTGTTTCAACTCCTTGGTGGCCTCCGCCTCCAGGGTGTCGATCACGTCCTCGTTCTCCACCTCGATGGCCTGCTCCTCCATGTCCTTGTCGAGCGGCCCCGCCCGACGCTCCTTGTGCGCCCTGTAGCGCTCCAGCCGCGCGATCAGTTCGTCGCGCAGCCCCTCCAGTGCCTGTTTGCGGTCGGTCATCTGTCACCTCCTTCCCCGCCGGAAAACCAGCGGCGTTGCTACATTATCGTTCTCCCTTCTTCATAGCACAGGGCCGTCGGCGCAGCGGTGACGCCGGTCACGGATGACAGGGCTGGTGGGGCTGTGTTCCGCCTGCCGACGGGCGGCGCCACGCCGGCCGAGCCATGCTCCAAGGGACGCGCGATCGATCGACGAGAACATAACTCTGGAGTTATGTTTCAAACGTCACGGGCACCACCTCGGCAGGAGGAAGAGCAATGCAATATCCCATCGCTATCGAATGGGGTGACGAACACACCGCCACCGGCATCGTGTTCCCGGATATCCCCGGCGCCATCACCGCCGGCGACACCGCCGGCGACACCGTCGAGCAAGCCTACGAGATGGCTGTCGAGGTCGCGCATATCCAGCTCGAAGAGCTCGCCGCCGCTGGGCAGGCGATTCCTATGCCTGGCGATATAGCCGAGCACCGCAAGAATCCCGACTTCGCCGGCTGGGGCTGGGGGCTGGTCGAGATTGATGTCACCCCCTACCTGGGCAAAACGGAGAAGGTGAACGTCACCCTGCCCGGCCGCGTGGTCAAGCAGATCGACGATTACGTCTCCCTGCACGGCATCAAGAGCCGCTCGGCCTTTCTGACTCGAGCGGCCCTGCATGAGTTGGAGCGCAGCGCCGGATGAACGACATGGGCAAGTATCAGGGCTACACCGCCCGCATCGAGTTCGACGCCTTCCATGCCCCGTCGATCACTACCTGGAGGACTGCCGCCCCAGCGGCCACGAGCTGCTCTAACCGACCTCAGGCCACGTGCTGCCGCATCTTCCCAGCGCCATTGTCGAACTCCCCGAGCCCACCAACGACAGCCGCACCATCATCACCGCCGCCAGCCAGGCACTGCACGCCATCTACCGGCCCACCTACCGGTTCGTGAAAGCCGGCGTCATGCTCATCGACCTGCTGGACGCCAACCGCGCGCAGCTCTAGCTGCAGGATACCCCCGAGCAGCAGGGCCAACGCGACCATGGCCACCAACTCATAACGGCCCTGGACGAGATCAATCAGAAGATGGGGCGCGGCACTGTCACCCTCGGCCGGCCCAGCAAAAACGCCACTTGGCACCTGCGCTGCGCTCATCGAATGCCACGCTGCACCACGAGATGGAAGGACTCACCAATCGCGAAGGCATGACAGCTAGCACCCTCACACTTGACTTTGGTCTTTTGGCACGATCCGATGAAGGTGGGTATTGTAAGACACTCAACCACAATTCCAGTAACAGTCGCAGGGAGGCATCATGGATCTTAGCGAGAAGTTATCCGGCATCGCACGCCGCGGGGAAGAGCAGATTGACCACATTCAAAGCGAGGAGGCGACCAAGACGGCCCTGGTTCTGCCTTTCATCAGTGCACTTGGCTACGACCCCTTTGACACACGGGAAGTAACCCCCGAATTCACCGCTGACGTGGGAACCAAGAAAGGGGAGAAGGTCGATTACGCCATTCGTGCAAACGGCGACCTCTCGCTCCTCATGGAATGTAAACCCCTGGGAACTAACCTCTCCAATGTCCAGTACAGCCAGCTGTACAGGTACTTCGCTTGCACAGACGCAAAATTCGCCATCTTGACCAATGGCTTCGAATACCGCTTCTACTCGGACCTGGACTCTGAGAACAAGCTCGACAACCGGCCCTTTTTCACCTTCGATCTGAGCGATTTCAACGACCAGGATATCGAAGAGCTGAAGAAGTTCACCAAGCCGAACTTCGACGTCGACGCCATTCTGGGTACTGCGAATCGGCTCAAGTACACGAACTTGGCAAAGCAGGCCATCGACGAGGTCTTCCAGGAGACGCCCGAGGAATTCGTCAAGTTCATCGTCGGTAAGATCTACGATGGCCGCCAGACCCGCCAAGTGGTTGATGAGTTCACTCCGATCATCAAGGAAGCGAGCAAGCTTTACATCAAGGAGCAAGTAGCACAGCGCCTTCGTGGCGCCCTCGCGAACAACGACATCGACACTCGGACCTTTCCGGAACCAGAACAAGCCTCGGACGAGCCCCAACCTGATGACGACGGCATTATCACAACGCAGGAGGAGATTGACGCGTATAATATCGTACGCTCTATCCTGGCTGAGGATGTGGACGTAAGCCGGGTGGTCATGCGTGATGCGAAGTCTTACTGTGCCGTCTTGCTTGATGACAACAACCGAAAACCCATCTGCAGGTTTCACTTCAATGCCAAGACTGTGAAGCGGGTTGGATTCTTCAATGATAAGAAGGAAGACCGGTTCGAGATTCAGGCTGTTAGCGACCTATTTCAATACAGGGACCAGCTAAAGACGACCGTGGGCGAATATCTGGAATGACCTCTATCGCTCTATTGACCGCTATCAATTAGCACCTCAATCAAGCTGGCGTCGTCGTGAGTGGGCTTATTCACCCGCCTGCTCACCCGCCAGTACGTCAGCAGCTCGGCGGGCAGGTGACGCCCCCCGGTGCGGACAACCTTCATTGGCGTTGACACCGCCGGCTGTATACCTTGGCCAAGGCCGACCAGCGCTCGCTTTCGGCCACTACGCGCCGGCTGGTGTTGCCCGGGCTCTCGAGCTCCAGGCGCTTGGCCCACTCCTCAGCCATGGCTTTGCGAGGAAAGGCCTTGGACTCGGCGTGCTGGAGACCATCCCGCGCGATGCGGACCTGCGCAATGTATGAGAAACTGCCATCCTTCTTGCGGCGCTTCCGGATCGTCGCCACTTTGCATCTCCTTGGTACCAAATCGAAGACGCCCCAAGTACCAAATTAGTACCAGCGCACTTCGAAAAACCTGCCCTAACCACTGTAAATATGTACAGTTATGACAGATAAGGCAACCGCCACAACCCGCATGGATACTGGCATGACGCGCCCCGCGCTGGATAGGACGTTCTCCGTGGCGCCCATGATGGACTGGACGACCCGCGATTACCGCGCCTTCGCCCGGACTCTGACCCGCCGCGCGCTGCTCTACACCGAGATGGTCACCACCGGGGCCATCCTGCATGGCTCGCCACGGGAGCGCTTCCTGGGCTACGATGCGGTGGAGCACCCCATTGCCCTGCAGCTGGGCGGCAGCGACGCCGGCGAGCTGGCCGAGTGCGCGGCCATCGCCGAGGCGTGGGGCTACGACGAGGTGAACCTCAACGTCGGCTGCCCCAGCGACCGGGTGCAGAACAACCTGATCGGCGCCTGCCTGATGGGCCATCCCGAGAAGGTGGCCGCGGCGGTGCGCGCCATGCGCGCGGCGGTGTCGATCCCGGTCACGGTGAAGTGCCGCATCGGCATCGACGACCAGGACGAGGACGCCGATCTGTCGCGCTTCATCGCCACGGTGGCGGAGGCCGGCTGCGACACCTTCGTCGTCCACGCCCGCAAGGCGTGGCTCGAGGGGCTCTCCCCCAAGGAGAACCGCGATATCCCGCCGCTCAACTACGGCCAGGTGCATCGCCTCAAGCGGCAGCGCCCCGAGCTGCACATCGGCATCAACGGCGGTCTCAAGACCCTCGACGCCTGCCGCGAGCAGCTCGCCCAGGTCGACAGCGTGATGGTGGGGCGCGAGGCGTACCAGAACCCCTGGCTGCTGGCGAGCGTCGACAGCGCCTTCTACGGCGAACCGGGCCCGGCCGAGAGTCGCCACGCCGCCGCCCGGGCACTGCGCCCCTATATCGCCCAGCGACTCGACGAGGGCGCGAAGCTCAACCACCTCACCCGCCACCTGCTGGGGCTCTTCCAGGGCCAGCCCGGCGGACGGCGCTTCCGCCGCCACCTCTCCGAGCACGCCCACCGCGATGGCGCGGGGCTGGCCGTCTTCGACGACGCCCTGGGCCTGGTCGCCGAGCGAGCGGCAGAGCCCGCCTGACGCCGCCGCCGACGCCTCAGAGCACCGGACGGTGCGCCGCGGCGCCTTCCAGGTGCGTGGCGATGAGCCGCCCGAGGCGCGCGACGCCCTCCTCGATCCGCGCCGGGGCGACGGTGACGAACGAGAGGCGCAGCGTATTGGCACGGGGCGCCGTGGCATAGAACGGCGCGCCCGGCACGAAGGCCACCCGCTCGCGGATCGCCTCGCCCAGCAGCGCGGTGCTGTCCAGCACTTCGGGCAGCGTCACCCAGATGAACATCCCCCCTTCGGGTCGGTTCCAGTGCACGCCGCGCGGCATGTGGCGTTCCAATGCCGCGAGCATGGCCCCGCAGCGCTCGGCATAGAGCGCGCGAATGCCCGGAATGTGCTCTTTGAGAAACCCCTGGCTGACGATCTCGTGGACCACCTGCTGGGTGAAGCTCGGCGTATGCAGGTCGGCGGCCTGCTTGACCTGCACCAGCTTGGCGATCAGGGGCTCGTCGGCGATGACGTAGCCCAGCCTCAGCCCCGGTGCCAGCACCTTGGAGAAGGACCCCAGGTGGATCACCTGCTGCGGCGCCAGCGAACGCAGGCTGGCCAGCCGTTCGCCCTGATAGTCGAGATCGCCATAGGGGTCGTCCTCGACGATCGGCAGGCCCTGCTCGCGGGCGAGCTTTGCCAGCGCCTCGCGACGCGCGAGCGGCAGCCGGCGACCGGTCGGATTCTGGAAGTTGGGCAGCGCGTACAGGAAGCGCGCGCCCTCGATGACCTCGGGGGTCAGCGCCTCGGGCAGCAGCCCCTGCTCATCGCTGGCCACCGACACGTAGTCCGGCTCGAACAGCGAGAAGGCCTGCAGCGCGCCGAGGTAGGTCGGCGTTTCCACCAGCACGCGACTGCCGGGGTCGATCAAGGCCTTGGCGATGAGGTCCAGTGCCTGCTGGGAGCCGGTGGTCAACAGCACCTGGGAGGGGCGCACCTCGCTGCCGTCAGCGGAGTGCTGCGCCGCGATCCATTCGCGCAACGGGCCCAGGCCTTCGCTCGGCCCGTACTGCAGCGCGCTCTCCGCCCGCTCCGCCAGCACCTTGCGGGTCGCCGCCCGCATCGCCTCCACCGGAAACGTGGCCGCCGACGGCAGGCCACCGGCGAACGAGATCACGTCCGGCTGTTCGGTCACTTTCAGGATTTCACGGATGGCGGAACTGGTCAGCGCCTGGGCGCGCCGGGAAAACGGCCACTGCATGGGAGCTCTCTCGTCTGGTGGATGGCGAACGTCTCATCATAGAACGCCTGGCCACTGCATGCAGGGCTGCGTGCCTTCCCGCGCCGTCAATAGAGCGGATCGGGCGGCGGCGCCAGGCTGGAGTGGAAATCCTCGATGGCGCTCTCCGCCTCCTCGATGGCGTCGAAGCGGGCGATATGGAAGAGCGCCTCGCCCTCGTTGGCAAGCGGCAGGCGGCTCATGCCGATCACGATGCCGTCGGCGATCGCCGTGACGGAAGCCTCGGCGTTGCCGAACGGATCGGCCACCTTGCCCAGCACGTCGCCCTTGGCGACCCGCGCGCCGAGGCGCACGCGCGGGCGCAGGATGCCGTCGATGGGCGCCCGCGCCCAGCTCGAGCCGTTGGCGATCTCCGCCGCCGGCGGCTGGCGACGGCGGTGCTCGCCGGTGAGCATGCGCAGGCGACGCATCACCCGCAGCACCCCGCGCACGCCCGGTGTGATCGCCCACTCGTCGAAGCGCAGCGCCTCGCCGGCCTCGTAGGTGAGCACCGGGATGCCTCGATTCTGCGCGTAGTGGCGAAGGCTGCCCTCGCGCAGCTCGGCGTTGAGGATCACCGGCGCGCCGAAGGCGTTGGCCATGCGCTCGGTCTCGCCGCCGGGGGTGAGCTGGGCACGGATCTGCGGCAGGTTGGTGCGGTGGATCGCCCCGGTGTGCAGATCGATGATGTGGGTGGCGTGATCGACGATCGCCTCGCGGAACAGCGCCGCCACGCGGCCGCCCAGCGAGCCCGACTCGCTGCCGGGGAAGCAGCGGTTGAGGTCGCGCCGGTCCGGCAGGTAGCGGCTGTGCTGCACGAAGCCGAAGACGTTGACGATGGGGGCGGCAACCAGGGTGCCGCGCAGCCCCTGCAGCTGCTTCGAGCGCATCAAGCGGCGCACGATCTCCACGCTGTTGATCTCGTCGCCGTGGATGCCGCCGCACACCAGCAGCACCGGCCCGGCCTGCCGCCCATGGACCACCTCGACGGGAATGTACAGCGGCGCATGGGTGTAGAGACGCGCCACGGGGACGTCGATCTGGGTACGCCCGCCCGGTGCCACCCGGACACCGGCAAGCTCGAAGGGGGCACGTGCCATGAGGGGCTTCCTGTTAGCGAACAGCGTTCCTTGTCCTTTATACCGCGCCCGCCGGAAAATGACGAGCCATCGGCCGGGCCGACGCGGCAATGCATACAACGATGAATGTAAAAGCGCGTCCGCTCGGGTAGAATGCCCCCGAATCCGCAGGATGAGGAGCGTGCCACACCATGGCCCGACGCACCAAGGCAGAGGCGGCCGCCACCCGCGAGGCCCTGCTCGACGCCGCCGAGGCGGTCTTCTTCGAGAAGGGCGTGGCCCGCGCCTCCCTGGAACAGATCGCCCGCCAGGCGGGCATGACCCGCGGCGCCGTCTACTGGCACTTCCGCAACAAGGCCGACCTGTTCCGCGCCCTGCTCGCGCGCGTGCGCCTGCCCTTCCAGGAGCTGGTCGACGAGATCGACGCGCCCGGCCTCGATGCCATGCCCCTGGAGGCGGTGCGCCTGGCCTGCCAGCGCGGCTTCGCCCGCCTCGAGCGGCCCGAGTATCGCCGCGTCTATGCCATCCTGATCCACCGCTGCGAGTTCTTCAGCGACATCGACCCCATTACCATGCAGAACGAGATGGCCGAGGAGTCCCTCGGTGCGCTGGTCGACTACTTCACCGACGCCGCCGCGCGCGGCCAGCTGCGCGATGACGTGGCGCCGGACATGGCGGCCGGGCTGCTGCAGTCCTGTCTGGGCGGGCTCTTCCACGACTGGCTGCGCAGCCCCGAGGCCTTCTCGATCGAGGCACGCGGCATGCCCATGGTGGAGACGCTGCTGAAGCTGGTGGCGCGCGACTCAGGCTGAGGTGGCCGGCCCGCCGTTGCGCGAGCCGCCGGCGTCGCCCTGGCGCTTCAGGTGCAGCCGGCTGAGCCGGGTGCGCGCCTCCAGGAAGTCGCCCTCCGCCACGCTGCGGTAGCTCTCCTCCCCGGCCAGGTACTTGACCAGCACCCGCCGTTCGCCGGCGTGGGGCATCGCCCCCGGCTTGCCGTGCAGGCGCACCCGCCACTCGGGGTCGTCGACGAGCACGGCCGTGGTCCAGCCGTGGGCGTCCGGCTCGGCCTGCACCGCGACGCGCTCGCCCAGCAGGCAGCGCCGGTGCGCCGTGGTGTGGCGATGGAACCAGCGGTGCAGGGCGTGGCAGAGCGCCGCCGCCGGCGGCGAGGCGGCGGCGAGGGCCGCCCACAGCACGGCTATCCCCGCCGGGATGCGGAACAGCCCCAGGTCGAACCAGCGCAGCACCAGGAGCTCCGCCGCCAGGGTGATGGCGCCGGCCAGCGCCAGCAGCACGGAGAGGGCCACGCTCGCCGGCACCCCCGCAAAGCCGAGCGCCACCAGGGTGCTGGCCAGATGGTCGCCCTTCAGGCTGTCGTGCTCGAAGAGTTCCAGCGGCGCCAGGCGCAGCGCCACCAGCAGCCAGTAGAGTGCGACCAGCGCCAGCAGCGCGCTGAACACCACCGTGGGAAAGCCCAGGGCAATCTGGCGAGCGGTTTCCATATCGACCTCCGGGGCAATGGTCGGCCAGGGCCGCCTTGCCCTCAGCGTAGCGCATCACCACCCGACCGCCCCGACGCGGCCCGGGAAACGCCCCGGGCCCCTCTCCCGGGGCCCGGGGCGTCACCTGGCGATCACGCCGAATCGCCCCCGGCAGCGACGCGCCGCGCGTCGCCGCGTCCGCCCAGCTGGCGCCGCAGCCAGGCCGCGACAGCCGCGATCATGGCGTAGAAGCTCGGCACGAAGAGGCTGCCCAGCACCGCCACCGAGGCCATGCCCAACGCCACCGTGGTGCCGATGTGGTGGCTGCTCACGTCGCTGGCGCCGCTGGCCAGCGCCAGCGGCAGGGTGCCGAAGATGAACGCCAGCGAGGTCATGACGATGGGCCGGAAACGCAGCCGGGCCGCGGTGATGGCCGCCTCGCGGATCGACTGGCCCTGCTCCTTGCGCTGCAGCTCGGCGAACTCGACGATCAGGATCGCGTTCTTGGCCGCCAGGCCCACCACCACCAGCATGCCGATCTCCACGTAGACGCTGGTGTCGAGCCCCCGCAGCACGATACCGCCGATGCCCCCCAGGAAGGCGAAGGGGGTGGCCGTCAGCACCGCCAGCGGCAGCGACCAGCTCTCGTACTGGGCGGCCAGGATCAGGAACACCATCAGCAGGCCGAAGACGATGGCCAGCGTCGCCGTATTGCCCAGCTGGCTCTCCTGGTAGGCGGTGCCGGTCCAACCCATGCCCCAGCCGCTGCCCAGGGTGTCCTCGACGATCGCCTCCATGGCGGCGATGGCCTGGCCGGAGCTATAGCCCGGCGCCGCGCCGCCCTGGAACTGGGCGCCCAGGTAGACACCGAAGCGCGACACCACCGCCGGCTTGGCCTGGCGCTCGAGCGTGACGAACTCCGTGAGGGG
Organism: Billgrantia azerbaijanica; assembly: GCA_004551485.1. Lineage (GTDB taxonomy): Bacteria > Pseudomonadota > Gammaproteobacteria > Pseudomonadales > Halomonadaceae > Halomonas > Halomonas azerbaijanica. The sequence goes on from SBLD01000008.1 coordinate 135,828, forward strand.
GATCCGCTCGCCGTTGCCGCCGCGCACGTAGACGCTGCCGATGTCGTCGGGCGTGCGCCGGAACTCGTCCTCGTTCTGCAGGTAGACCTGGAAGTTGCGGTTCTGGTAGTTGAAGTAGTTGACGAAGCCGTTGCCGAAGGTGTTCGACAGGGTGGCGTTGAGGTCCTCCAGCGCCACGCCGTAGCTCAGCGCCTTCTGCTGGTCGATCTCCGCCCGGTAGCCCGGCACGTTGACGTTGAAGGTGGTGAACACCCGCTGCAGTGCCGGATGCTGGTTGGCCGCCTGCATCACCTGCATCGAGGCCTGGAAGAGCTCCTGGGGCGAGGCGCCCTCGAAGGACTGCAGGTAGCCGGTGAAGCCGCCGGTGGTGGAGAGGCCCATGATCGGCGGCATGTTGAAGGCCATCGCCGAGCCGCCCTCGGTCTGCGCCCCCAGCTGCATGATCCGCCCCACCAGTTGGTCGGCGGTCAGCTCGCGTTCGTCCCAGGGATCCATGTTGATGAACATCACCCCGCGCGCGGTGTTCACGGAGCTGGTGAGGATGTCGTAGCCGGCCACCGCCGAGGAGTAACGCACCCCGGGAATCGCCTCGATCTGTTCGCTGAGGCGGGCCATGTAGCGCTCGGTGCGGTCCAGCGAGGCGGAGTCGGGCAACTGCACGCTGGCCAGCACGATCCCCTGGTCGGTCTCCGGCACCAGGCTCGCGGGGGCGATCTGGTAGAGCCACCAGGAGCCGCCGATCACCAGGCCGGTGAGCAGCAGCGCCAGGCCCCAGAAGCGCACCAGCAACTTGACCACCCACAGGTAGACGGCCGTGATGCCGGCGAACAGGCGGTCGAACAGGCGCAGCGGCGTATGCACGGCGCGCATCAGCGTCGACTGGCCGAGGGCCGGCTTGTGCTTGATGAAGAGCGCCGACAGCGCCGGGGTGAAGGTCAGCGCCATCAGCGCCGAGAAGCCCACCGAGACGGCCACGGTCAGCGCGAACTGCTGGTAGATCTGCCCGGTGAAGCCGCCCAGGAAGGCCACCGGCACGAACACCGCGGCCATGATCAGCGAGGTGGCGATGACCGGCCCCCCCACCTCCTTCATGGCGCGGATGGTGGCCTGGGCGACGGTGATCTCCTCGTCCTCGCTGAGCACCCGCTCGACGTTCTCCACCACCAGGATGGCGTCGTCGACCACGATGCCGATGGAGAGCACCAGGGCGAAGAGCGTCAGCAGGTTGATCGAGAAGCCGAACGCGTAGAAGCCGGCGAAGGTGGCCAGCACCGAGACCGGCACCACCGACATGGCGATCACCGTGAAGCGCCAGTTCTGCAGGAAGATGAACAGGATGACGCCGACGATCAGGAACGCCTCGATGAACACCTCGGTCACGGTGTCGACGGAGGCGTCGATGAACTGCGTGGTGTCGTAGGGCACCACGTACTCCAGCCCCGGCGGGAAGCGTCCCGACAGCTCCACCATCGTCTCGCGCACCGCCGCGGCGGTCTCCAGGGCGTTGGCGCCGGGCTGCTGGTTGATGATGATCGGCGTCATGGTGGCGCCATTCAGCTTGGCGTCGACGCCATAGAAGGAGGCGCCCAGCTCGATCCGCGCCACGTCCTTCAGGCGCAGGGCGGAGCCGTCGGGGTTGGTGCGCAGGAAGATCTCGCGGAAGGCGTCGACGCTGCTGAGTCGCCCGCCGGCCGTGATGGTGTAGGTGAAGGCGCGCGGATCGCCCTGCGGCGTGGCCGCCAGGCTGCCCGCCGGCACCTCGGTGTTCTGGGCGCGAATGGCCCCCGCCACCTCGGTGGGGGTCAGGTCGTACTGCGCCAGCTTGTCGGGGTCCATCCACACGCGCATGGCGAACTCGCCGCCCCCCAGCACCTCGGCCTCGCCGACGCCGGGCACCTGGCGCAGCTCGTCGAGGACGTTGAGGGTGGCGTAGTTCTGCATGTAGGTGCGGCCGTAGTCCCCTTCCGGCGAGATCAGCGCCACCAGCATCAGGATCGAACTCGAGCGCAGCTCCACGGTCACGCCCTGGGCCTGCACCGCCTCGGGCAGCTGCGACAGTGCACCCTGCACCCGGTTGTTGACGTTGATGGTGTTGATGTCGCCGTCGGTGCCGATGCCGAAGGCCACCTCGAGGCTCATGGAGCCGTTGTCGGCGCTGGTCGAGGTCATGTAGAGCATGTCCTCGACGCCGTTGATCGCCTCGGCCAGCGGCGCGGCCACCGTCTGGGCCACGGTCTCGGCGTCGGCGCCGGGGAACCGCGCTTCCACCGAAACGGTGGGCGGCACCACGCTGGGGTACTGCTCGATGGGCAGCACCCGCATGCTCACCACCCCCATCACCGTGAGGATGATCGCCAGCACCGTGGCGAAGATCGGCCGCTTGATGAAGAAGTTGGAGAAGCTCATTCGACGACCTCGCCGGCGTCACCGCCAAAGGGCTGCGGCTCGATGGGCGTGCCCGGCTCGATGCCGGCAGGGTCACCGACCACCACCCGCTCGCCGGGCTCGAGGCCACCACGGATGATCTGCCACTGGCCGGCCACCTCGCCGAGCTCCACGGTCCGCGCGCGCGCCACGTTCTCGTCGTCGAGCACGAAGACCTGCGGCCCCATCAGCCCCTGGGTCACGGCGATCTCCGGCACCGCCAGCACGTCGAAGCGCGTGAGCCCTTCCAGGCTCACGCGCACGAACTGGCCGGGCAGCACCGCCGCGTCGGGATTGGCAAAGGTCGCACTGGCCTGGACGGTACTGGTCGCCTCGTCGACCCGCGAGCCGAGAAAATCGAGCCGCCCCGCCAGCGACTCGGCCGACACTCCGTTCTCGCCGGGCAGTCGCAGGGTCGCGCGGATCTCGCCGATGGCTTGATCCCCGAGCTGGCGACGCAACTCGAAGGCATCGCGCTGGGGCAGCTGGAAGCGCACTTCCAGCGGGTCCAGCGGGGTGATGGTGGCCAGTTCGGTGCCGGAGCCAACCAGGTTGCCGACATTGACCTCGGAGAGGCCGATCCGCCCCGACACCGGCGCGGTCACCTCGGCATAGCCCAGGTCGATGCGCGCGCTGGCCAGGGCGGCCTCGGCCTGGGCGACGGCGGCCCGGGCGATGCCCAGCTCGGCACGCGCCTGATCGACCTGCTGCTGACTGACCGAGTTCTGGCTGAGCAGGCGCTCGAAGCGCTCGGCATCGCGCTCGGCGCGGGCCAACTCGGCCCGCGCGCTCTGCAGGTCGGCCTCGCGCTGGTTGACGGTGGCCTGGTAGAGGTCCGGTTCGATGGTGTAGAGCTTCTGCCCCGCCTCTACCCGCTGACCCGGCTCGAAGTGACGCGCCTCGAGGAAACCGGTGACCCGTGCCACCAGGGTGACCTCGTCGTCGCTACGCAGCAACGACGGGTAGGACCTCTCGAGCGGAATGTCCTGGCGAGCCATCTCGGCGACTGCCACGGGATGGGGCGGGCGCTGCTGCGCTGCCGCCGCCTGGGCGGGCGGCTCCTCCTCGCCACAGGCGGACAGCAACAGGCCGGCGGCCAGGCCCAGCAGGGTGACCCGGCCGTGTCGAAACAGGGTTTTCATGAGCGTCAATCGTTCCCGTTGGGTGCGTCAGGGTGAACGCAGCTTACATTCATTCCTGTATGGATGTAAATGTTAGGCGGCTAACAAGCCTCATTGGGGCGTTGCCGGAGGCTCACCGATCTCCATCACCTCGTCATAGCGGCCGCCCTCCTCGGGCAGGGTGAAGGAGACGCTCTCGCCATCCAGCCAGGCGTTGACCTCCTCGATGGCCGAGGCGTCGAGGGTGCCCGCCTGCTGGCGCAGGGTGAGCAGGTTGATCACGTAGTCGTAGCGCGCACTGGCGTGGTCGGCGACGGCGTCGTAGAGGTTCTGCTCAGCGTTGAGCACGTCGACGATGTTGCGCGTGCCCACCTCGTAGCCGGCCCGGGTGGCATCCAGGGCGCTCTGGTTGGAGACGACCGCCTGGGCGCGTGCCTCCACGGTGGAGACGTCGTTGCTGACTTGGGTGTAGAAGGAGCGCACCTGCTGGACGGTGTCGCGGCGCTGGTCTTCGAAGTCGTACTGGCTCGACTCCAGCAGATAGGTGTTCTGGCGGATGCTGGCGCTGGTACGTCCCCCGGTGTAGAGGGGCACGCTGAGGCGTACCCCCACCTGGCTATTGGAGCTGTGCCCCGTGAGCACCTCGCTGTCGCTGTCGGCGTACTGGTAATTGGCAAAGGCATCGAGGGTGGGCAGGCGCCCGGCGCGGGCGATGTCGACACCGCTGCGCGACACCTCGACGCCGGCCTGGCTGGCCAGCACCAGGGGATTGTTCTCCATGGCCAGCGCCACCCACTGGTCACGCTCGGCGGGACTCGGCAGTTCAATGGGCATCGCCTCGCCCGGCGCCTCGATGCTCGCGTAGCGCTCCCCGGTAAGACGCTCCAGCGCCTCGAAGCTGACTTGCAGGCTGCTCTCCGCGGTGATGCGCTCCGCGCGGGCCTGGTCGAACGCCGCCTTGGCCTCCTCCACCTCGGTGATGGCGATGAGCCCCACCTCGAACTGCTCGCGCGCCTGCTCGAGCTGGCGGCCGATGGCCCGCTCCTGGGCACGTCGTGCCTCGAGGATCTCGTAGGCGCGCAGGATCTCGAAGTAGGCGGAGGCGACATCGATCAGCACCTGCTGTTCGGTGGCGGCCAACCGGTAGGTCTGCTGGTCGATCTCGCGCTCGGCGCGCTCCACCTCGCGGCTATTGCGGGCGTCATAGAGCGCCTGAGTCGCCTCGAGGCCCAGGCTGGCACTGTTGAAGGCGTTATCCACCGCCTGTTGCGAGAAGCCACCGCCAGAGAACTGGGTATCGGCCTGCTGGGACTCGTACTGGCGATCGTGCGTCACGCTGCCCGAGGCACTGAGCTGGGGCAACAGGTCGGCGCGCTCCACGTCGCGGCCGGCCGCGACGCCCCCCGACTGGGCACGGGCGGAGGCCAGTTCGGCGTTGTTCTCCAGCGCATCCCGGGCAATGGTCAGCAGGTCGGCCGCCTGGGCGGGGGCGGCCAGGGCCGAGACCAGCAGTGCCGGCAACAGGGCGCGGTGGACAGGGCGGGCGGTGCGGCGCGGGCGCATCATCAGCTCTACCTCAATCAGTGACTACGTGAGTTTACATACATTGTCGCATGTTCCGGTGACGAATCTACCCTGGCGGGCGACAAGAAATGTGGAACAGCAACGCACGCTGCCCCTGCATCGGCTATGCTGCCATGCAGCATAGCCGCCGAGGAGAATTCCATGGACGCACTGGAACTGGTCCGGGTACGAGGCCTGGAGGTCGCCGTCCGCATCTGGCACCCCGCAGCGCCGCGCACGCTGGTCGCCTGGCACGGCCTGGCCCGTCACGGCGGCGACTTCGCCGGCCTCGCCCGCGAGCTGGGGCCGGGGTGGCGCGTGCTCGCCCCGGACACCCCGGGACGCGGACTGTCGAGCTGGTCGCTCTATCCAGCCCATGAGTACCTCTACGTCCACTACATGAAAGTAGCAGTCGCGGTGCTCGACCACTTCGGCCTGGACGCCGTGCCCTGGGTGGGCACCTCCATGGGTGGCCTGCTCGGCATGCTGCTGGCCGCCGAGGCCGACACCGCTCCACGCATCGAGCGCCTGGTGCTCAACGACGTGGGGCCGGAGCTCGATCCCGACGGCCTGGCCCAGTTGGCGCTCTACTTCGGCATGCCGCACCGCTTCTCCACCTTCGGCCAGCTGAAAGCGGAGCTGCGCCGCCACTACACGGGCTTCGGCATCGAGGGCGACGACGCCTGGCGGCGGCTCGCCCTGGAGAGCGCGCGGCGCCTGCCCGACGGCAGTTGGACCTACCACTTCGATCCCCGCATCGGCGAGCAATTCGTCCACGATACGCCACGTGACACCTGGGCGGACTGGGCGGCGATCCGCTGCCCACTGATGGTGATCCGCGGCGCCGATTCGCCGCTGCTCGCCGCCGAGAGCGTGACCCGCATGGCGGAGGTGCAGCCGGGTCTCCTCACCCTGGAGGTGCCCGGCTGCGGCCACGCGCCCATGCTCGACCGGGCCAGCCAGGTCAAGCCGGTGGCGCGCTTTCTCACCCAGGGTCGCTGGCGCCTCCACCTCGGCAAGCCCCGGCCCGAGATGCCGCTGTGGCAGCGCAGCTGGCAGTGGCTGCGCGGCCTGGCGCGTCATTGAGGGTGGCTACCCTGCCTCCAGGCGGCTGACGGTCTGCGCCACGGCGCCGCGGTAGCCGCTGCCGAACAGCAGCAGGTGGTTGAGCAGCGGGTAGAGCAGGAAGAGCGTCTCGCGCCGCGGCCAGTCGGCCGGGGCGGCGCCGTTCCAGTAGGCCTCGAAGAAGGCCTCGCCCGGCGCGCCGAAGAGCGTCAGCATGGCGAGATCGACCTCGGGATAGTGGCGATAGACCGCCGGGTCGATGATCGCCGGCCCGCGCGGCGTGTGGAGCACGTTGCCCGACCAGAGGTCGCCGTGGACGAGGCACGCCGGGGCGTCCGGCAGCCAGGCCTCGAGGTCGCCGGCAATGGCCTCGATTCGCCCGCGCAGCCGGTCGTCGAGCAGCCCCTGCGCGTGACAGGCCGCCGCCAGCGGCAACAGCCGCCGCTCGCGCTGGAAGGCGCGCCCGTCGGCGAGCGGTGCATTGGGCTGCGGCGTGCGTCCGCAGGCATTGTCGCGCGCCCAGCCGTGGCTCTCGCCGACCACCGTATGCAGCCGCCGCAGTCCTTCGCCCAGCGCCGCAGCGTCGCGGCCGTCCCGGGCCCCCGTCTCCAGCGCCTCCATCACCAGAAAGCCGCCGCCCTCGGCCAGCACGGCAGGCACCACCAGGCCGCTGCCCGCCTCCCGCAGGGCGCGCAGGCCGTCGGCCTCACCGGCGAGTCGCTCGGCGGCGTCGCGCTTGATCACCACCGCCCCCTGGTCGGTATCGAGCCGGTAGACGGCGGCGATGTCGCCGCCGCCCAGCGGGCGCGGCTCGTCCAGCGGGCGCAGGCCCGCCGCCGCGAGCAGCTCTCTCAAGTCACCCTGCATCCTTCCCCTCCTCTCGACTGCCTGGCACTCGTCCAGCCTTGCTGCGGCACGACGCCCTGTCAAAGCGTGTCGTGGCCGCCGGCCGCACGGGCCGGAAAAAGCCGCCCCGGGGGGCGGCAAGGTCACACGCGGCAAGGATGCCGGTCGAGAACGCGCTCACTCCGGCATGAGCACGCCGTCGATCACGTGGATGACGCCGTTGCTGGCCACGACATCGGCCTGGATCACGGTGGCGTCGTCGATCCGCACGCTGCCATTCTCGGTGGTGAGGGTGAGGTCCTGGCCCTGCACGGTGGTCGCGCTCGACAGGCCCATGGCCTGCTCGGCCATCACCTTGCCGGGCACCACGTGGTAGGTGAGGATGGCCTGCAGCCTGTCGCGGTTCTCGGGCATCAGCAGCTCGTCGAGCGTGCCCGCCGGCAGCGCCGCGAAGGCCTCGTCGGTGGGGGCGAAGACGGTGAAGGGCCCTTCGCCCTTGAGGGTATCGACGAGATCGGCGGCCTTGACGGCGGCCACCAGGGTCTCGAACTGGCCGGCGGCCACGGCGGTGTCGACGATATCGGCTTTCATGCCGTGATGATCGGCCTGCACTGCGCCGGCCAGCATCATGCCGGCCACGCCGGCACCGAGCCACTTGCAAGCTGCGGAGGTGATGACACGCATGTTGATGCTCTCCTTCTGGGGGGCCGCCCACGGCAGCCCGTTGTCAGGGTCGGTCGGCCTCGCTGGACCAAACCTATACAGAAGTTAGTACACGTATAGCTTTTGGACAATTATTTTCTGCAAGCCGACAAGACCTCGCAGGGCTGACGTGCCAGCCTCGCTGTGGCACAACGGGAGCATCACGACGCATATAAGGAGGATGACCATGTACAAGCTGGCCTTCTTCGTCCCCGTGGACGCGGCCGAGGCGGTCAAGGAGGCGGTGTTCGCCACCGGCGCCGGGCGCATCGGCGACTACGAGGCGTGCTGTTTCCAGACGCCGGGCACGGGGCAGTTCCGCCCGCTGGCCGGCGCCAACCCGCACATCGGCACGGTGGGCGACCTGGAGCGGGTGGAGGAACTCAAGGTGGAGCTGGTGTGCGAGGACGCCCTGATCCACGACGCCCTGGCGGCCCTCAGGCGCGCCCATCCCTACGAGGAGCCGGCCTACGACGTCTGGCGCCTGGCCGACCTGTAAACGACGGACGCAAGTGGTGGGCTGGGGCCAGCGACAAACCGGCGCGAGGGCGCTGTGAATCCCTCCGTGGACGCTACCTTTGCCATCCCTGGCAAAGGCCCCCCGCTTCGCCTTGTCCCCGGCGCTACCCTCGCGGGTGGTATGCCTGTACGCGCTAGATGAAGCCCAGCAGGCGCGGCAGGAACAGCGACAGCTCGGGCACGAAGGTGGTGACCAGCATCACCGGGATGCCCACGAAGGCGATCAGCTGCAGCGCCGGCGCGAAGGTCTTGTGGATCGATACCCGGCCGATGCGGCAGGCCATGTAGAGGATCGGCGCCACCGGGGGGCTGTTGGCACCGATCACCACCGAGCAGGCCACGATGGCGCCGAAATGCACCGGATGGATCCCGGTGTCCACCATCAGCGGCAGGAACAGCGGGGCCACCACCACCGTCACCGAGACGTCGTCGAGAATGGCGCCGGCCACGATCAGGAAGACGTTCACCGCGATCAGGATAAGCAAGGGATTGTCGATCAGGGTGGTGATCAGCTCGGTAAGGTCCTGCGGCACGCGCTCGAAGGCCAGGATGCGGCCGATCATGAAGGAGAACAGCAGGATCAGGATGATCGATCCGGTGGTCTCCGAGGCGGCGATCACGCTGCGCGAGAAGTGCTTGAGCGACTGGTCGCGGTAGACCAGAAAGCCGATGACGATGGCCGCGAAGGCCGCCACGGCCGCCGCCTCGGTGGGCGTGAAGACGCCGCCGTAGATGCCGCCCAGAATGATGAACGGCAGGCTCAGCGCCGGCAGCGCCCGCCAGGTGGCCCGCCCCTTGGAGGGCGCCTGGCCGTTGGCCAGTCCCTCGCTGGCGACCTCCTGGAAGAGCCGGCCCGCGGCGAAGCGGTTGGCGAGGATCAACCCCGCAATCAGCAGCAACGCCGGGCCCACCGTGGCCGCGAACAGCGCCGCCACCGACTGCCGCGTCACCACCGCGAAGAGGATCATGGTGATGGAGGGCGGGATCAGGATGCCCAGCAGCGAGGAGATGCCGAGCAGCGCCGAGGAGTAGCCGCGGGGATAGCCGCGCTGCTCCAGCGGGCCGATCATGATGGTGCCGATGGAGGCCACCGCCGCGGTGGCGGTGCCGGCGATGGCGCCGAACACCCCGGAGGCCAGCACCATGGAGGCGCCCATGCCCCCGCGGCGCTTGCCGACCAGGGTCTCGATGAAGGTGACCAGGCGGCTGGCGATGCCGCCGCTCTGCATCAGGTAGCCGGTGAGCACGAACAGCGGCAGGGCGATCAGGATCACCGAGTCCACCGAACGGAAGCCCTGCATCATCAGGGTGTCGAGGTTGGCGTCGTAGGCCATGGCCAGGTAGGCCAGCACCCCGGCGAAGGACCAGGCGACGGGGACGCCCAGTCCCATCAGGAGCAACAGCAGCAGGATCGCGAACAAGCCTTCCATCACGACTCCTCCCCGGCCAGCGCATACCCCGGGCGGGCACCGCGGAATTCCGCGATCCCCTGCCAGACATCGCGCAATGCGTAGCAGAAGCAGCCGACGCTGGCGAGCATGATGGCCGCCTGGGAGACCCACAGCGGGATCGACAGCTCCGGAGTGTGTTGGGGCCGCTCGATGCCCCAGGCCAGCATGCGCTGGGCCCAGTAGACGAAGCAGGCGCTGATGATGGTCACGATCACCGCCACCAGGGTCTTGTGCAGCGCCTTGAGGCGCGCGTCGCGCAACTGCAGTTCGAGGAAGTCCACCACCAGGTGTTCGCGGCGCCGGCTGGCGATCAGCGCCCCGGTCATGTAGAGCCACATGCCGGCGAGCATGACCAGCTCCAGGGTGCCGACCAGCGACCAGCCGAAGACGTAGCGTGCCAGGATCAGGAAGAGCATCAGCCCGACGACGAGCAGGCTCGTCACGAAGGCGACGGCGTTGAGCAGCCAGCCGACCTTCTCGTCCAGGGCCTTGAGGAAGGGTTGCATGAGAGGGCCCTCACAACGGGGACGCCGGCCCGGGAGACGGGCCGGCGCCAGGGTTCAGGAGGAGAACGTCACAGCGGGGTGGCGTTGGCGCGGATGGTGTCCATGATCTCGCTGCCCAGCTCCTCCTCCATGAGCGGCCAGACCTGCTCGCGGGCGCGGCGGGCGAAGTCCTCGAGGGTCTCCTCGGGCAGGGCGAAGTACTCCATGCCGTCTTCCTGCGCCTTGGCGATGTAGTGCTCGTCGCGCTCGCGGGCATCGACGAACTGCTGCTGCATGACCTCGCGGGCTGCCTCGCTGACCACCTGCTGGTGCTCCTCGCTCAGGCGCTCGTAGGAGTCCATGTTCATGGTCAGGATGCCGGTCATGAAGAAGTGCTTGGTGTGGACGTAGTAGTCCAGGGTGTCGCGGAAGTACTCGTAGGGCCAGTAGATGACGTTGCCCGCCTCACCGTCCACCACGCCGGTCTGCAGGGCGGTGTAGACCTCGCCCCAGTCGATGGCGGCGGTCTGGTAGCCCAGCGCCTGCATGGTCTGCGGGGCCGGGAAGACGGTCATGGTGCGCACGGTCAGGCCATCGGCGCTCTCCACGTCCAGCGCGTACTGGCCGCGCGAGGCCACGCCGTTGAAGCCCTCGGGCCAGGGGCCGAAGAACTTCAGGCCGATGTCGGCGAAGACGTCGCCGAGCAGCTCGTTGACCCAGCCACCCGGGCTGTAGGCCTCGATGGCCTCGTCCCAGGAGAGCGTCATGTAGGGGGTATAGATGACCCCGATGCGCTTGTCGTAGGAGGTCATCGGCCAGCTGAGCATCATGTCGATGCCGCCGGCCACCAGCAGGTCGAAGACCTCCTGCTGGCCGCCCAGCTCGTTCTGGTAGTAGACCTCGACCTCGAGCTCGCCGCCCGACTTCTCCTCGATCAGTCGGCTCCACTCGTCGAGGGTATCGCCGGCCGGCGAGCCCTGGGTGCCGGAGTCGGTGGCCAGGCGCAGGGTGGCGGCCTCGGCGTCGAGGGTGGCCCCGGCGAGGAAGAGAGCGGCGGAGAGAGCGGTGACGGTGGGAAGAAGGGTTCCCTTGTGCTGAACGGTCATGGCGGTGTCTCGCGGACTGTTGTGATTGGCAGGCACTGTTTACCGCCCACCCGCCAGACCGGTCAATCGACGCTACAAGTGACACAAATCATTCAATATAACCGCATAAACAACATTAACCAGTGTTTTCAACCTGATTCATGTCCATTTGCAAACCATCCATTCGACATCCTGCCCATCTACCGGATGGGCCCGCTCACGATCGCAGCCCGCGCATGTCGCCGCTGCACGCCTGGAGGTCGCACCGAGGCACGGCATGTCGCAACGGGAACAGCCGGGCGAAAACCTTGTTCCAGATCATGGAAAAATTCTCCGTCCCGGTGGACGCCAGCGGGCCCGGCTCATCGGCCGGGCCCGCTGGCGTCGCTCCTCTCCATTGACCAGCGGTGGCGCCCCGTCGTTGCAGCACCGCTGCCGTGCAGGGAGAGCGGGATCAGGCATCGAGCAGCTCGCGCGCCTGGCTGACCACGTTGTCGACGGTGAAGCCGAAGTGCTTGAACAGGTCGCCGCCCGGCGCCGACTCGCCGAAGCTGTCCATGCCCACGATACGCCCCTGCAGGCCCACGTACTTGTACCAGAAGGCGAAGTGGCTGGCCTCGATGGCCAGGCGCCGGGTCACGGCCGCCGGCAGCACCGCCTCGCGGTAGCTGTCGGGCTGGGCGTCGAAGATGTCGGTGGAGGGCATCGACACCACGCGCACCCCATGGCCTTGCTCGGCGAGCACCGCGGCGCTGTCCATCGCCAGGCCGACCTCGGAGCCGGTGGCGATCAGGATCAGCTCGGGCATGCCCTCGCAGTCCCGGAGGATGTAGCCGCCGCGCTCGATCTGGGCCAGCTGCTGCTTGGTGCGCGCCTGGTGCGGCAGGGTCTGGCGCGACAGCACCAGCGCCGTGGGCTCACCGCGGCGCTTGAGTGCGGCGTCCCAGGCGGCGGCGGTCTCCACCGCGTCGGCCGGACGCCAGGTGGAGAGGTTGGGCGTCGAACGCAGCGCGCCCATCTGCTCCACCGGCTGGTGGGTGGGGCCGTCCTCGCCGAGGCCGATGGAGTCGTGGGTGAAGACGTAGATCACCTGGCGGTTCATCAGCGCGGTCAGGCGTACCGCGTTGTGCATGTACTCCATGAAGGTGAGGAAGGTGGCGCCGTAGGGGATGAAGCCGCCGTGGGCGCTGATGCCGTTCATGATGGCGCCCATGCCGAACTCGCGCACCCCGTAGTGCAGGTAGTTGCCGCCGGGCTCGGCGGCGCTGATCGCCTGGGCGCCGTTCCAGAAGGTCAGGTTGGAGGGCGCCAGGTCGGCGCTGCCGCCGAGCAGCTCGGGCAGCTGCGGGCCGAGCGCGTTGAGGCACGCCAGCGAGGCCTTGCGGCTGGCGACGCTCTCGCCCTTGGCCTGGGCGGCCTCGATCAGCGCCTCGCTCTTGAGCGTGGCCGGCAGTTCACCCTTGAGACGGCGTTGCAGCTCCTTGGCCTCGGCCGGATAGGCCTCGGCATAGCGCGCCAGTCGGGCGTTCCAGTCGGCCTCGCGCTGGGCGCCCCGTTCGCGGGCGTCCCAGCCCCGGTAGATGGCCTCGGGAATATGGAAGGGCGCGTGCGGCCAGTCGAGCCGTTCGCGCGCTGCGGCCACCTCGTCCTCGCCCAGCGCCGCGCCGTGGCACTCCTCCTTGCCCTGCTTGTTGGGCGCGCCGAAGCCGATGATGGTGCGGCACACGATCAGGCTCGGCCGCTCGTCGTGCTGCCGGGCCTGCTCGATGGCGGCCTTGACCGCCGCTGGGTCGTGGCCGTCGACGGCGGGCACCACGTGCCAGCCGTAGGCCGCGAAGCGCCCCGCGGTGTCGTCGGTGAACCAGCCCTCGACCTCACCGTCGATGGAGATGCCGTTGTCGTCGTAGAAGACGATCAGCTTGCCGAGCCGCTGGGTGCCGGCCAGCGAGCACACCTCGTGGGAGATGCCCTCCATCAGGCAGCCGTCGCCGACAAAGCAGTAGGTGTGGTGGTCGATGATCGCGTGGCCGGGACGGTTGAACTGCGCCGCCAGGGTGCGCTCGGCGATGGCCATGCCCACGGCGTTGGCCAGGCCCTGGCCGAGCGGGCCGGTGGTGGTCTCGACGCCCGGCGTGTAGCCCAGCTCCGGGTGGCCCGGGGTGCGCGAGTGCAGCTGGCGAAAGTGCTGCAGGTCCTCGAGGCCGAGGTCGTAGCCGGTCAGGTGCAGCAGCGAATAGAGCAGCATGGAGCCGTGGCCGTTGGAGAGCACGAAGCGGTCGCGGTTGGCCCAGTGCGGGTTGGCCGGGTTGTGGGACAGGTAGTCGTTCCACAGCACCTCGGCGATGTCGGCCATGCCCATGGGGGCGCCGGGGTGGCCGGAGTTGGCTTTCTGCACGGCATCCATGGAGAGGGCACGAATGGCGTTGGCCAGTTCAAAGCGGGACGGCATGGGCGATGTCTCCCTGGTCGGTGATTGGGTGAACGGGACGCTGTCGCTCAGGCGCCCAGGCGCTCGGCGATCCGCGCCTCCAGGGTGCGCTGGTCCTCGTCGAAGCGGCGAATGCCCTCGGCCAGCTTGTCGTTGGCCATGGCATCCTGGTTATGCCCCCAGCGGAATTCCGCCTCGCTGAGTGGGCGGGGACGCTCGCCGGCGGAAGGGAATTCAACGCGCCGGGCCACTTCGCCCTCTGCCGCCGCCAGCTCCTCGAGCAGCGCCGGCGAGATAGTCAGCCGCGGGCAGCCCGCCAGCGCCAGCACCTGGCCGGTGGTGCGGAAGCTCGCCCCCATCACCACCGTGTCGTAGCCGCCCCGGCCGACTCGCTCGCAGACCCCGCGCACGAACCGCACGCCGGGGTCCTCGTCCGGCGCGTAATCGCGCCCGGTTTCTTTCTTGTACCAGTCGCTGACCCGGCCGACGAAGGGCGACACCAGGAAGACGCCGGCGTCGAAGCAGGCCTGGGCCTGGGCGTCGCTGAACAACAGGGTCAGGTTGCACTGGACGCCCTCCTTCTCGAGGCGCTCGGCGGCGCGAATGCCCTCCCAGGTGGAGGCCAGCTTGATCAGCACGCGCTCCCGGCCCACGCCGTGCCGCTCGTAGCGTTCGATGAGCTCGTGGGCCTTGCGCACGCTGGCGTCCTCGTCGAAGGAGAGCCGGGCCGCCACCTCGGTGGAGACGCGGCCGGGCACCCACTTGGTGATCTCTGCGCCCTTGGCCACGGCGAGCCGGTCCACCGCGCGCTCGACCTGCTGCTGGCGATCACCGCCCTCCCCCTTGACCGCCGCCAGGGTCTCGGCAATCAGCGCCTGGTAGCCGGGCAGGTCGAAGGCCTTGAGCAGCAGCGAGGGGTTGGTGGTGGCGTCGTGGGGGCGGTAGCGCTGGATGGCCTCGAGGTCGCCGGTGTCGGCGACCACCAGGGAATGGGTCTTCAGGGCATCGAGTCGTGTCGTCATGGGAAGCTCCAGAAAGCAGGACGGAAATCAGGTCGGGACGGCGTGGCGCTCGGCGAGGGCCGTACGGTAGCGGGCATAGACCGCCTGGTAGGCGTCGACATGGTGCGGATCGGGGTCGACCCGCGAGCCTTCGTCGAGCTGCACCAGGCGGGCACAGAGCGATTCCAGGCTGCCTTCCCCCTCGCCCTGGCCGCCTTGATGGCACCAGGCGGCCTGCAGGGCCGCCCCCAGGGCGGCGGCGTCGGTGATGGCGGGGCAGATGACCTGGGTGCCGGTGATGTCGGCAACCATCTGCCGCCATAGCGGGCTGTTGGCGCCGCCGCCGATCAGGCGGATCTGGCTGGCCCCCTCGGCCAGCCCGCCGAGCAGCTCGAGGCCATAGCGCAGGCCGAAGGTCGCCCCCTCGACCACCGCCCGGCACAGGTTCGCCTGGGTGGCGTTGACGCTGGTCAGGCCCAGGAAGCTCGCCGAGGCCTCGGGCAGCATCGGCACGCGCTCGCCGTTGAAGAACGGCAGCACGGTCACCCCCTCGGCACCGATAGGGGCGCCGGCGAGGCGCTCGCCGAAGGCCGCCAGGTCGAGGCCGAACAGCTCGCGCACGCGCGTCGTCGCCGAGGTCACGTTCATGGTGCAGATCAGCGGCAGCCAGCCGCCGTGGCTCGAGCAGAAGTTGGCCACCATGGCGCTGTCGGCCACCACGGGCTCGGGCGAATGGGCGCACACCGTGCCCGAGGTGCCCAGGCTCAGGGTCACCAGCCCCGGGCGGATGTTGCCGGTGCCGATGGCGCCCAGCATGTTGTCGCCCCCTCCACTGGCCACCAGGACTCCGTCTTCCAGCCCCAGCTCGCGGGCCAGCGCGGGGCGCACCGTACCGGCGGGCTCGTGGGAGGCGATCAGGCGCGGCAGCACGCGGCCGGGGTCGAGCTCCGGGGCGATCTCGGCCAGGACGTCATGCCGCCAGCGCCGCGTGCGGGTGTCGAAGTAGCCGGTGCCCGAGGCGTCGCCGGCCTCACTGACCCGCTCGCCGGTGAGCCAGAAGTTGAGGTAGTCGTGGGGCAGCAGCAGGCCGTCGATGCGCCGGTAGGCGTCGGGCTGGGTGTCGCGCAGCCAGGCCAGCTTGGAGGCGGTGTAGCCGGTCTGCAGCACCAGGCCCAGCCTGTCCAGGCAGCCCGCCTCGCCGCCCAAGCGCTCGACCAGGGCGGCGTTGTGAGCCGCCGTCTCGGTGTCGCACCACAGCTTGGCGGCGTGCACCGGCTCGCCCCGGGCGTCCAGCGCCACCAGGCCGTGCTGCTGGCCGGAGACGCCGATGGCGCGGATCGCCCGGGCATCGATGCCGGCCCTGTCCACCGCATCAAAGAAGGCGCCGCGCAGCGCCGCGACCCACTCCTCGGGCCGCTGTTCGCGGCGCCCGCCCTCCCCCTCGATCAAGCGGTGCGGACGGCTCGCCTCACCGAGGATCCTCGCCCGCTGCGTATCGACCACCACCACCTTGGTGCTCTGGGTACCGCAATCCACTCCGATGTACATCACGCGTGTCCTCGTCCCGCAACCAGAGATTCCAGTGTGGCACGCGCACCGCGCTCGTGAAGGGAAGCCAGGGCCTCGAGATAGGCCGTGCGAAAGCGCTCCTGCTCGGCCAGGTCGCCGAACAGCTCGCGATTGTCGATGAAGGCGGTCGGCTGCTCGCGGTTGCGCCTTGCCAGCGCCATCAGCTCCTCCTTGAGACGGTCGACGACCGTAATGGGTTCGCCCTGCTCGTCGACGCCTTCGGCATAGCGCGCCCAGCTCGCCACCACCGCCGCGCTGCGGTGGAGCTCGCCGCCGGCGGCGAGCTGCTCGCGAATCACCGGCAGCAGCCACTTGGGAATCCGATCCGAGCTCTCGGCGCACAGCCGCGCCAGGGTGTCCTTGATCTCGGGATTGGCGAAGCGCTCGATCAGCGTCCGGCAGTAGGCATCGAGATCGACGCCCGGCACCGGCGCCAGCGTGGGGCGGCCCTCGTGGCGCATGTAGGCGAGCAGGAAGTCGACGAACAGCGGATCCCGGCACACCTCGTGGGCGTAGCGATAACCGGCCAGGTAGCCGAAGTAGCACAACGCCTGGTGGCTGGCGTTGAGCAGGCGCAGTTTCATCAGTTCGTAGGGCTCGACGTCCTCGACCACCTGCACGCCGACCTCCTCGAAAGCCGGGCGCCCGGCGGCGAAGCGATCCTCCAGCACCCACTGGGTGAAGGGTTCGCAGACCACCGGCCAGGCGTCGCCGACGCCGAAGCGCTCGCCCAGCTCGGCGATGTCGGCCGGGGCGGTCACCGGGGTGATGCGATCGACCATCGAGTTGGGAAAGGGCACCTCGCTTGCGATCCAGGCGGCCAGGTCGGCATCGCGCCGCCGCGCGAAGGCCGTGAACATGCGCTGGGCGACCTCGCCGTTGCCCTGGATGTTGTCGCAGGACATCACCGTGAACGGCGCGAGCCCGCGCTCGCGACGCCGCCGGAGGGCCTCGGTGACCAGGCCGAAGGGCGTGCGCGACGCCGCCGGGTGGGCCAGATCGTGCTGCACGTCGGGGTTGTCGACGTCGAACTCGCCGGTCACCGGGTGGAAATTGTAGCCGCCCTCGGTCACGGTCAGCGAAACGATGCGGATCGCCGGATCGGCCATCGTCTCGATCACGCCCTCCGGGTCGTCGGGCGCGAAGCTGTAGTCGACCAGCGAGCCGATCACCCGCGGCGCGTAGTGGCCGTCGGGGTGCTTGACCACCAGGGTATAGAGGTGATCCTGAGCGGCCAGGACCTCCTGCATGCGCCGGTCGCCGGGCATCACGCCGACACCGACGATGCCCCAGTCCAGCGCCTGGCCACGGTTCATCAGCGCGTCCAGGTACATTGCCTGGTGGGCACGGTGGAAGCCACCGACGCCGAAGTGGACGATGCCCGGCGTCACCTGGCGCCGGTCGTAGGCGGGCACGGCAACCTGCGGATCGAGGCGACCGAGGGTGGCATTGCTGAGAGTGGGCATAGGGGCACTCCTTGCCGCGAGCGGCAATCGAGAATGGGTAAACGGGTGGGCTGGAGCCGGCGCGGTCGGCGACCGCCCGGCCCTAGCGCCAGCGAAGATCGGGTTCGATCGATTCGGCCTTGATCAGTCGCGCATTGAGCATGTCCTTGTGGCGTGCCTTGGCGATGGCGCCGTGCTGATCCTGACCCATGCCCAGCCAGCGCTGGATCAGGCGCGCCTCGAGCACCTCGTCGGCCACCTCGAGGAACAGCGTCATGTCGAACAGCGGGTGCAGCTCGCGCCAGGGGTCGCGGTCGAGCAGCAGGTAGTTGCCCTCGACGATGACGATGCGGTGCTCGACGGTGATCAGCCGGCCGCCGGCGCGGGCGAGGTCCAGCGGGCGGTCGAACACCGGGACCGCCACGCTGCGGTCGGCGCGGCGGATGCGCGCCAGGTCGTGCTTGAGCCCGTCGGGGTCGAAGGTCTCCGGCGCGCCCTTGATCGGCACCTGGCCCAGCGGCTCGAGGATGGCGTTGTCGAGGTGGTAGCCGTCCATCGGCACCACCGCCGCGATGCCCGGCGCGCGCTCGTTGAGTTCGCGGCACAGCCACTCGGAGAGGAACGACTTGCCGGCCCCCGGCGGCCCTGCCAGGGCGACGAGGAAGCGTCGCCGGTTCTCGGCGGCCTCCAGCAGGCGCACCGCCATGTCATGAATGTTCGGATTCATTTGTTGTTTTCCTACTTCAGGACGCCGGCATCAGGCGTGGTCGAAAAGGCAGCGAGCGCAGCCAGTTTTCGAATACGCCTAGCTCATCCAGTTGCCGCCATCGACGTTCAGCGTCTGCGCCACGACGTAGTCGCTGTCGTCGGAGGCGAGAAAGACCGCCGCGCCGGCGTGGTCCTCGGGGCGCCCCATGCGCCCGCAGGGCACCGCCTCGCCCACCAGGCGCTTCTTCTCGCCGAGGGGGCGGTTTTCAAAGCGCGCGAACAGGGCATCGACCTCGTCCCACATCGGCGTGTCGACCACCCCCGGCGAGATGCCGTTGACGCGGATGCCGTGCCGGATCAGGTCCAGGCCGCACGACTGGGTCAGGCTGATCACCGCCGCCTTGGTGGCGCAGTAGGTGCTGACCAGCGCCTCGCCGCGCCGCCCCGCCTGGGAGGCCATGTTGATGATTGTGCCGCCCTCGCCGCGCGCGACCATCGCCTTGGCCACCGCCTGCAGGGTGAAGAACAGCCCCTTGACGTTGACGGCGAACTGCCTGTCGAAGCTCGCCTCGCTGACCTCCAGCACCGGGGCCATGTCGAACACCGCGGCGTTGTTGACGAGGATGTCGATGCCGCCGAAGCGCTCGCTCACCGCCGTGACCATGGCGTCGATCGAGGCGCGCTCGCCGACGTCCAGGCGCACGCCCATCAGCCGCTCGCGAACCTCGTCCGAGCCCTCCGGCAGTGTCGCCAGGGCCTCGTCAATGGCCGTCTCGTCGATGTCGGCGAGCGCCACCCGCGCGCCCTCGGCCAGGTAGCGCTGCGCGATGGCCAGGCCGATGCCGCGCGCGCCGCCGGTGATCACGGCCACCTTGTTGTTGAGTTTCATGGAGTCATTGCCTCCTCGCAGAATGGGAAATCAAGCGAAGCGCCCGCTGTCGACGCTGGGCCGGGCGGCACCGGAGCGCTGCGCCTGCCACGCCTCGACCAGCGCGCCCAGGCCGCGCATGTGGGACAGGATCCGCCAGGCCCCGGCCTCGGCGAGGCGCTGCGCGTGGCCGGCCGGGACATGGCTGGCGCCGACGAAGCCAATCACCGTCATGCCCGCGCCGTGGGCGGCCGTCACGCCCGACACGCTGTCCTCCACCACCAGGCAGTCGGCGGGGCGGCAGCCCAGGGTCTCGGCGGCCAGCCGGTAGAGCGCCGGGTCGGGCTTGGGCCGCGTCACCTGCTCGGCGGTGAACACCGGCGCCCGGTGCAGCAGGGCATCCAG
Source organism: Billgrantia azerbaijanica (assembly GCA_004551485.1). Lineage (GTDB taxonomy): Bacteria > Pseudomonadota > Gammaproteobacteria > Pseudomonadales > Halomonadaceae > Halomonas > Halomonas azerbaijanica. The sequence goes on from SBLD01000008.1 coordinate 155,513, forward strand.
CCCGGTGGTGGCCAGCGACGCGAGTACGCGGCGACGGCGGCTGTTGGAAACGATCGCCAGCGGCAGGTCGAGCCCGGCGATGGCCTCGGCGGCCCCTTCGATGGCGCGCAGCTCGCGGGCCAGGCGCGCCTCGATGGCGTCATCGATGCGCGCCAGGGCATCGTCGGGCAGCGCATGCCGGCTGTGCTGCTCGAGATGGGCAAGAATGTCGGCGGTGGTCATGCCCAGGGCGTGGCGCAGCACCTCCTCGGAGCGGAGGTCCGGCAGCCACTCGCCGAGGATGCGCAGCAGCGTCGCCTCGGCAATGACCTCGCTGTCCACCAGCACGCCGTCGCAGTCGAAGATCAGGGGCGTCACGGCGGCGCTGCTCATTGGCCACCCGCCATGCTGGACGTGCTGCTGGAGGCGCGGTTGTCCTGGCGGCCGAGGCCGGCCAGCGGATGGCGCTCGAGGCTGGGCAGGGCCAGGCCGTCGCCGTCGAACAGGTGCGCGCGGTCCGGCGCGAAGCCGAAGCGCACCCGGTCGTGCACGCGATGGGCGACATCGCCGTCGGCCATGAGGGTCACCGTCTGCTCGCCCATGCGCACGTAGAGCGAGGTCTGGCCGCCCAGGCGCTCGAGGACCTGGATCTCGCCGGCCATCGGCCCCTGGTCGTCGAGCGAGAGGTGTTCGGGGCGAATGCCCAGCTCCAGCGTCGTGCCCGCGCTCAGCTGGCTGCCGTCGACCGGAATCGTGCGGCTCTCTCCACCGGGCAGGCGCACGCTGACGCCCTCGGCGCCGGCCTCGGTCACCTCCACGGGCACGAAGTTCATCTTCGGCGAGCCGATGAAGCCGGCCACGAAGCGGTTGCGCGGATGGTGGTAGAGCTCCATGGGCGAGCCGACCTGCTCGACCACCCCGCCCTGCAGCACCACGATCTTGTCGGCCATGGTCATGGCCTCGATCTGGTCGTGGGTGACGTAGATCATGGTGGCGTCGAGCTCCTCGTGCAGCCGCGCCAGCTCGATGCGCATCTGCACGCGCAGCGCCGCGTCGAGGTTGGAGAGCGGCTCGTCGAACAGGAAGATGCTCGGGTTGCGCACGATGGCGCGGCCGATCGCCACGCGCTGACGCTGGCCCCCGGAGAGCGCCTTGGGCTTGCGATCGAGCAGCGGGTCGAGCTGCAGGATGCGCGCCGCCTCGCGCACCTTCTCGCGGCGCTCGGCCTTGGGCACGCCGGCCAGCCGCAGGCTGAAGCCCATGTTGTCCTCGACGGTCATGTGCGGGTAGAGCGCGTAGCTCTGGAACACCATGGCCAGGCCGCGGTCGGACGGCCCCACCTCGTTCATGCGCTGCCCGTCGATGAGGATGTCGCCGGAGGAGGCGCTCTCGAGCCCGGCGATCATGCGCAGCAGGGTCGACTTGCCGCAGCCGGATGGCCCGACGAAGACCACGAACTCACGGTCGTTGACGTCCAGATCGACGCCCTTGATCACCTGGGTGTCGTCGAACTGCTTGACGATGTTGCGAAGTTGTAGCGTTGCCATGGGGAATCCTCGTTACTTGACGGCGCCGAAGGTGAGACCGCGGACCATCTGCTTCTGGGTGAGCCAGCCGAACACCAGGATCGGGGCGATGGCCATGGTCGAGGCCGCGGAGAGCTTGGCCCAGAACAGGCCTTCGGGGCTCGAGAAGGAGGCGATGTAGGCGGTCAGGGGCGCCGCCTGGGAAGAGGTCAGGTTGAGGCTCCAGAAGGCCTCGTTCCAGCTCAGGATCACCGACAGCAGGCCGGTGGAGGCGATGCCCGGCAGGGTCAGCGGCAGCAGCAGGAAGAGCACTTCCTGGAAGGTGCTGGCACCGTCCATGCGCCCTGCCTCGAGGATGTCCTTGGGCAGGTCCTTGAAGAAGGTGTAGAGCATCCACACCACGATCGGCAGGTTCATCAGCGTGTAGACGATGGTCAGCCCGGTGCGGGTGTCGAGCAGGCCGACGTCGCGGAACAGCAGGTAGATCGGCACCAGCACGCCCACCGGCGGCAGCATCTTGGTGGAGAGCATCCACAGCAGCGTGCCCTTGGTGCGCTTGGTGGGCAGGAAGGCCATGGAGTAGGCCGAGGGGATGGCGATGAGCAGCGCCGCGAGCGTCGAGCCGAACGCCACCACCACGCTGTTCATGGCGAACTTGAAGTAGTCGGCGCGGCCCTGGACGGCGGCGTAGCTGTCCAGCGTCGGCGAGAAGATCAGGCTGGGTTCGGCGATGGCCGCGGCCTCGGTCTTGAACCCGGTCAGCACCATCCAGAAGATGGGAAAGAAGATCACCCCGGCGATCGACCAGCCCAGCACCGCCAGCCACAGCTTGCGGCTGCGCAGGGCGTTGAGCACGGGCGTGCGCTGCGCCAGGGGGCCGGCATCGGCCGAGGGCAGCGATTTCGTTCTTGCAGTCGTCATGAGTGGCTCCCCGACGTTAGTTTTCCAGGTTCTTGGCCACCATGCGGACCAGGAAGATGGCGACGATGTTGGCCAGCACGATGGCGATCACCCCGCCCGCGGAGGCCATGCCCACGTCGAAGTCGAGCAGGGCGCGGATGTAGATCAGGTAGGCCAGGTTGGTGGTCGCGAGCCCCGGCCCGCCGGAGGTGGTGACGAAGATCTCGGCGAAGATGGTCAGCAGGAAGATCATCTCGATCATGATTACCACGCTGATCGCCCGCTTCAGGTGCGGCAGGGTGATGAAGAAGAAGATCGCCACCGGCCCCGCCCCGTCCATGCGGGCCGCCTCCACCTGGTCGTCATCCAGCGACTGCATGGCGGTGAGCAGGATCAACAGGGCGAAGGGCAGCCACTGCCAGGCGACGATGATGATGATCGAGGTCAGCGGCAGCGACGAGAACCAGTCCACGGCGGGCAGCCCGAGCGATTCGGCCAGCCAGGAGAGCACGCCGTTGGCCGGGTGCATCATCATGTTCTTCCACACCAGGGCGCTGACGGTGGGCATGACGAAGAATGGCGAGATGGCCAGCACCCGGGCGATGCCGCGCCCCAGGAACTCCTGCTGGAACAGCACCGCCAGCAGGGTGCCGCCGACCACGGTGATCACCAGCACCCAGCCGACCAGCAGCAGGGTGGTGCCCATGGCCGACCACAGCGCCGGGTCGGTGAACAGGTATTCGTAGTTTTCCAGCCCGGCGAAGCCGGTCATGCCGGGCATCAGCAGGTTGTAGCGCTGCAGCGAGAACCAGACGGTCATCGCCAGCGGCACGATCATCCACAGAAACAGCAGGGAGACGGCCGGCGCCTGGAGAGAGAGGGTACGCAAACCCCCGACCGTGCGTCCGGAAGATCTTGTCTTGATCATGATCTGGCCCGTGATGAATGGGAGGTGAGAAGTCGGCCGGCCGGGACGAGGCCCCGGCCGGCCCGGGGGCTCAATCGAGGTAGCCGGCGCGCTCCATGGTGCGCTGGGTGGCGCGCTGGGCGGCCTGCAGGGCCTGATCGACCGGGCGCTGGCCGGACAGCGCCGAGGCAATCATCTGGCCGACCTGGGTGCCGACCGACTGGAACTCGGGAATGCCCACGAACTGCACCCCGACGTAGGGGTTGGGCTCCAGGGTCGAGTCGGTGGGGTCGGCGCCCTGGATGGCGCTCAGCACGAAGTCGGCGAAGGGCGCAGCCTCCTGATAGTTGGGGTTCTCGTAGGTGGACACCCGGGTACCCGGCGGCACGCTGGTCCAGCCCTCACGCTCGCCGACCAGCTCGACGTACTCCTGGGAGGTCGCCCAGGTGATGAACTCGCGCGCCGCCTCCTTGGCATCCGAGGAGGCGGGGATCGCCAGCGCCCAGGACCACAGCCAGTGCGAGCCCTTGGGCGTCTCGGCCACCGGCGCCGGGGCGAAGCCCAGCTTGTCGGCGACCTCGGACTCGTCGGGGTCGTAGAGCTTGCCCGCCGCCGAGGTGGCGTCGACCCACATGGCACAGTTGCCGCGGGAGAACAGCGCCAGGTTCTCGTTGAAACCGTTGGAGCTGGCGCCGGGAGGCCCGTAGTTGCCGAGCAGGTCGACGTAGAAGGCGATCGCCTCCTGCCAGGCCGGGGAGTCGATCTGCGGCTGCCAGTCCATGTCGAACCAGCGCCCGCCGAAGGTGTTCACCAGGGTCGAGACGAAGGCCATGTTCTCGCCCCAGCCCGGCTTGCCGCGCAGGCAGATGCCGTAGGTCTCCTCCCCGGGGCGATGCAGCTGCATGGCCCAATCGCGCACCTGCTCCCAGGTCGGCTGCTCGGGCACCTCGATGCCGGCCTCGTCGAACAGGTCCTGGCGGTAGTACATCATCGAGCTCTCGCCGTAGAACGGCAGCGCGTGCAGGGTGCCGTTCTCGCTCAGGCCGTCGCGGACCGACTGCAGCAGGTCGTCGACCTGGTACGCCTCGGGCAGGTCGTCGAGCGGCGCCAGCCAGTCGCGCTCGGCCCAGATGGGCACCTCGTAGGTGCCGATGGTCATGACATCGAACTGGCCGCCGCCGGTGGCGATGTCGGTGGTCAGGCGCTGGCGCAGCACGTTCTCCTCGAGGACCACCCAGTCCAGCTCGATCCCCGGATGGGCCTGCTCGAAGGCGTCGGTCAGGCTCTGCATGATCACCATGTCGTTGTTGTTCACCGTGGCCACGGTGATCGTCTCGGCGTGGGCCGCGGCGGCACCGACGGCCGCGATGCCGGCGAGGGGTAAGGCGCGTGTGACCTTCATGGCTTGGCTCCTGTGGCTTGCCCAGTGGGCGATTTGGCGTTGTTGTGGAAAGCCGCGATCGCGTTTTTGATCAATCAACTCAGCTATCGATCAAATGATCGAACAGGAGCGCAGGAAACGCAAAGCCTTGGCGTTAGACTTTGGGCTAAGGGATCAGAGGTTTTCGGCCTCGATGATGAACCGCGCCGCGTTCTCGTCGGTGATCAGGCCCTTGAGCCAGCCGCCGCGCAGCGCGGCGAGGATCGCCGGCCCCTTGTCGCGGCCGCCGGCCAGCGCCACCAGCGCCTGGTCGCGGAACATTTCCAGCGGCAGGCTGGTGACGCGGCGGGTGATCGAGCAGTCGATCACCTCGCCGTTCTGGTTCAGCGGCCAGCCCAGCAGCTCCCCCACCGCCTGGCGCGAGAGCAGCTCGTCGAGTTCCGCCTCGCTGATGAAGTGATCCTGGAACAGGGTCGCCTGGCGGTCGATGCGCCCCACGCCGATGAAGGCGGCCTCGGCCTCCTTGGCGACCTCGGCAATGGCCTGGAACAGCCGCTGGTTGAGCATCGCCTCCTTCTCCTCCACCGACCCGGCGACCACCGGCGCCGGCAGCAGGAAACGCTCGCCGCCGGTCTTGTCGGCCAGCACCATGACCCCGTCGTAGCGGTTCGCGGAACCGTCGCGGGCGACGTTGCCCACCAGCGACACGAAGCGGTGCTGGGGCCGGTCGAGGCGGCTCAGCGCCTCGACCATGGCGCGCACCGAGCGGCCGGTGCCCAGCGACAGGGTCAGCGGCTCGGAGCGGTCCAGGTAGCGGGCGAGCCGCTCGGCGGCGGCCACCGCCAGGTAGTGGGCGCTGCCATTGGACGCCTCGGGGTCGGCCGGCACCACGTCGCAGAAGTCCAGTCCGAAGCGCTTGAGGATGGCATCCGACATCACCATGCAGTTGGCCAGCGGATGATCGATGTGCACCTTGACCAGCCCCTCCTGGCGCGCCAGGGCGAGCAGCCGCTGCACGCCGGGGCGCGACACGCCGAGCTGGCTGGCGATCTCGTCCTGGGTGCGCCCTCCCACATAGGAGAGCCAGGCCGCCCGGGCGGCCTGGTCGAGCTTGCGATCGAACTTGTCCACGTCGGTGTGTCCCTTCTTCAATCTGTCGAACGAATCATGGGTCGGCCGTCACGCCGAGCCAAAGTAGCGCTCGCGATCCGCGGCGGTGATGTCACTGATGTGCAGCGGAAAACGGTTGCTGCCACGGTCGGCATAGAAGTGGCGCAGCGTGCGTTCGATGGTGGGAAAGGCAAGAGCGTTCCAGGGCACTTCGTGCTCCTCGAAGAGGGCCACTTCCAGGCTCTCGGGGCCGGCCGCGAAGCTACCCGTCAGGTCGGCACGAAACATCATGTAGACCTGATTGATGTGCGGCAGGTTGATCAGGGTGTAGAGGCCGTGGATATGTACCTCGGCGCAGGCCTCCTCCAGGGTCTCGCGCGCCGCCGCCTCCAGGGTGGTCTCGGCGTTCTCCATGAACCCCGCCGGCAGCGTCCAGAAGCCCTTGCGCGGGGCGATGGCGCGCCGACACAGCAGCACCCGCGAGCCGCTGACCGGCAGCGTCCCCGCGACGATGCGCGGGTTCTGGTAGTGAATGGTCCCGCACGCATCGCACAGGTAGCGCGGGCGATCATCGCCCTCCGGGATGGCGAAACGCACGGGATTGCCGCAGTGGCTGCAGAAGTTCATAGCACCGTTCATGAAACTCCCTGGCGGGCTGGCGGGCGGTGCAGGTACCGCCCGGAGTCGGGCTTGACGCCGCTCACGGCGGCCGGGTAGAAGGAATCAAACCCGATGGAATGTCCATGTTAGAGAATCTTCGCGAACGCCTGCAAGCGCATGCCCCGCGCCGCCTCGCGCTCGACGGCGTCCCCCAGGCGGCGGTACTGCTGCCGATCGTGGCGCGCCCCGAGCCGACCCTGCTGTTCACCCGCCGCGCCGGCCACCTCTCCACCCACAGCGGCCAGGTGGCCTTCCCCGGCGGTAAGCGCGAGGAGGCCGACCCGGACCTGCTGGCCACGGCGCTGCGCGAATCCGCCGAGGAGATCGCCCTGCCGTCGGAGCGCGTCGAGCTGCTCGGCCGGCTGTCCGACGTGCTGTCGCTGCACGGTATCCGCGTCACCCCCTACGTGGGCCTGATCCCGCCGGAGCTGGCGCTCGTCCCCGATCCGGCCGAACTGGATGCCATCTTCGAGGTGCCGCTGGCGTTCTTCCTCGCCGACCGACGTCACCATACCGACGTCATTCCGGTCAACGGCCGCCCCCACTACGTGCCCAGCTACCACACGGCCGGCCAGGTGATCTGGGGGCTCTCGGCAATGATGCTGGTGGAGTTGCTGGCCGAGGGCTTCGGCCGCCCGGTGAGCCTGTTCCGCGAGCCCGCGGAGGGTCGGCTGTGCTACTTCCCCAACCGCGAGACGATGGTCCATCAGGACCTGTCGCGCCCCTCGCGAGCCTGACATGGGAACCCTGTCCACGCCCCCTGCCCTGGCCCCCGCGGCGCTTCCCGACCTGGTCGACGCCCTGGTGGCACGCGGCTGGTACGTCGGCGAGAACGTCCTCGACGCCGCCCTGTGCCACGAGCTGTACCGCGAACTGACGACCCTGGCCGACCACGACGCCCTGGCGGCGGCCGGCATCGGCCGCGGCACCGAGCACGTGCTGCGCCGCGACATCCGCGGCGACGCCATCCACTGGCTCGACCGCGAGAGCCTTGCCCAGCGCCGCTTTCTGGCGGCCATGGGAACCCTCCAGCAGGCGCTCAACCAGGCGCTGTTCCTGGGGCTCTTCGAATACGAGGCGCACTTCGCCCACTACCCGCCCGGGGCCTTCTACAAGAAGCACCTCGACAGCTTCCGCGGCCGCGCCAACCGGGTGGTCTCCACCGTGGGCTACCTCAACCCCGAGTGGCCCGCCGACGCCGGCGGCGAGATGGTGATCTTTGCCCCCGACGCCCCCGAGCGCGAGGTGGCACGGGTGCGCCCCCAGGCCGGCACCTTCGCCTGCTTCCTCGCCGACCGCGTGCCCCACGAGGTGCTGCCGACCCGCCGACCGCGGGCCAGCATCGCCGGCTGGTTCCGGCGCAACGCCTCGCTGGGCGGCCGGGTGGACCCGGCGCACTGATGGCGGGCGGCGACGACACACTCCGCGCGCGCCTGGCCGAGCTGGAGGCACGCTGCGCCGCGCTTGCGGCCGAGAAGGCGACGCTCGAGGTCCGGATCGCCGCTCTCGATGAAGAGAAGCGCCACTACCGGTGGCTGGCCGAGAGCACCACCGACCTGATCTCGCGCCACGCCCGCGACGGCACCTTCCTCTACGCCTCCCAGGCGGCGCGCGACCTGCTCGGCTACGAACCGGAGGAGCTGATCGGCGTCTCCGCCTACGACCTCTTCCATCCGTCGGACCTCGCCGACCTGCTCAACAAGTCGCCGCGGGTCTACTACCACGATGGCTTCTACCAGCAGACCTACCGCTTCCGTGCCAAGGCCGGCCACTACGTCTGGTTCGAGACGACCAGCCGCACGCGACGCGACCCGGCCAGCGGCGAGCTGCTCGACATCCTCTGCGTCTCGCGCGACGTGAGCCGGCGCATCCGCGCCGAGGCCAACCGCGAGCGCCTCGCCCGGGTGGTGGAGTCGACCACCGACTACGTGCTCTTCGTCGACGGTGACGAGCGGATCTTCACCTCCAACGAGGCCGCGCGCCGCCTGCTGGGCCTGCCCCGCGACGGGCAGCGCGTGTGTCTCGAGCGCGCCTACACGGCGGAATCACTCGCCGTGCTGCGCGAGATCGTGCTGCCCGCCGTGGCCCGCTACGGCTCCTGGAGCGGCGAGCTGGCGATGCGCGGCCCCAAGGGGCCGGTGCCGGTGCTCAGCGTGGTGCTCGCCCACCACGGCCCCGGCGCCGAACCGGATCACCTGTCGCTGCTCAATCGCGACATCAGCCTGCGCCAGGCCGCCGAGGCCCAGGCGCGTCGCCACCAGGAGCAGATCGCCCACGCCAACCGCCTGGCCACCACCGGCGAGCTCGCCTCCAACATCGCCCACGAACTCAACCAACCGTTGGGCGCCATCGCCAACTACACCAGCGGCGCCCTGATGCAGCTCGCCGCCGACCCGGGCCGCCCGGCCGGCGACCTGGAGCTGCCGCTCTCGCGCATCAACGACCAGGTCCAGCGCCTCGCCGAGCGACTGCGCCATATCCGCCATTTCGTGCGCAAGGGCCAGACCCGGCCGCGCCCCGTGGTCCTGCTCGAGGTCGTCGACGCCGCCTGCCGGCTCTGCGAATGGCAATACCAGCAGGGCGGCATCGCCCTCGAGCACGAGCTGCCCGAGACGCTGCCGCGGGTGCTGGCCGACCCGGTGGCCCTCGAGCAGGTGCTGGTCAATCTGCTGCTCAACGCCCTGGAGGCGAGCCGCGGGTGGCCCGGCGCCACGCGCGTGGCGATCCGCGCCCACCGCTCCGGCCCGCGCGAAGTCACCGTCACGGTGAGCGACCAGGGCCCCGGCATCGACGCCGCTCAGGCCGAACGCCTCTTCACCCCCTTCCACACCACGCGACCCGACGGCCTGGGCATGGGGCTTGCCATCAGCCACTCGCTGATGGAGGCCATGGGCGGCAGCCTGGCTCTGGCGCCGCCCGATGGTTCCGACGGCGCCACCTTTGCGGGTACACTGCAGGCCGAGCCCGGCACGCTGCCGCGGCCTCGCCCCGATTGATCTTCTCGATGACTGGCCGCCCCGGAGCCTCGCGTGTCCCACGCCACTGATCCTCAGCCCTGCATCGCCGTGGTCGACGACGACGATGCCCTGCGCGAATCGCTCGCCTGGCTGCTCGACTCGGTCGGCCTGAGCACCTGCGCCTACCCCGACGGCGACGCCTTCCTCGCCGCCGCGCCCGAACGCCACGCCGCCGTGTTGCTGGATGTGCGCATGCCCGGCCTCTCCGGCCTGCAGGTGCAGCAGCGCCTGAACGAGCGAGGCGACAGTGCCCCGGTGATCTTCATGACCGGCCACGGCGACGTGCCCATGGCGGTGGCCGCGCTCAAGGCCGGCGCCTTCGACTTCATCGAGAAGCCCTTCAACCACCAGCAGCTGATCGACACCGTGCAGCAGGCGCTGGCCGAGCACCGCCGCCTGTGCGCGACCCGCAGCCGGCTCGAGATGCTGCACGAGCGCTACGCCGCGCTGCGTCCCAAGGAACGGCAGATCCTGGTACACGTCGCCGAGGGCATGACCAGCCGCGAGATCGCCGAGCACCTCGGCATCAGCGCCAAGACGGTGGAGGTCTACCGCCTGCGCGCCATGAAAGCGCTGGGCGCCGCCAACCTGGCCGAGCTGGTGCGACTGTGCGTGGCGCTGGGGCTGGTGGACGCCCTGCCCGGTGGCGGCCATGCCCCCTGAGCCACCGCCCTCAGAGGGTGTTTACAAATGTCACGAGCGACGGCCAGGCAAGGCGAAATCAGCTGAAAAAGCGGAGTTTACGAGCGTGTAAATGAGCATTTTGAGGCTGATTTCAACGCCGCATGGCCTAGCGCAGTAGTTTGTAAACACCCTCTCAGGGGCCATCGCGATGCCGCTCGAGGGCCGCTACCCACCACGCCCACTCCAAAAACACGCCAAGGGTGTATTGGCAGCATACACCCTTGGCGCCCTATTATTGAGCAACGGGTTACAATGAATAGGCCATGTACAGCCAAGCCTTTTGCGTGTCTACACTATGCTCATCGGCATCATAATCAGCGTATTTGGCGCCAACCGAAAATTGCGGAGTCAGCTTCCAGTTGGCAACGAAATCAATTTCGCTCCCATAAGAACTGCTGCCATTGTCGGCTTCATAGTCATGGTAGACCAAGGCAAGATTCACCCTTTCCAGCGGACTTCCTGACACGCTGACGTAACGGTCGACAAGTCCATCGGCCGGAATCCTCAGGAACTGGTCCGCCCATCCATTCTTGCCGTGCAAGGTGGCCAAGGGTGTCTGCACGGCATTGGTTCCGTCACCTTCCAGCAGCTCGTAAGCCCCCAAGAGCTTGACCCCAGCGACAGTCAGGCTGAGCTCAGCGAGCCCGTAGTCGAGGTCGTAGTCACTGGGATTATCGGCAGCGTCGCTCTGCCTGGCATATTCCAAGACATAGCCCAGGGCCATTCCGGCACTGATAGCGCCCGCCCCGGTAAGCCGAAGGCCAAAGGTTTCCGAAGACAGTCCCGGTGCATCTTCTTCGAAATCGAGCCAGTAACCATACCCCGTGGCCTTGAGCCAAGGGAGGGCGTCATAGCTGACATTGAGCAGGTGGCTATCCTGATCCTGCCGGGCCCCCGTAATCATGTTCCGCTGCCAGAGGTAGCCATACGTGGCCACCAGGCCCGGCAGCGCTTCCGTCACGACGGTTGCGGCATCAAAGGTCTGTTCCTGCTGGCGCCAGCCGACGTTACCGACCCAGCGATGATTGTCCAGAATGACACGCTGCCGACCGAGCTTGGCCACGGTGTCGGTGAGTCCACCATACTCCAGATACGCCCTGTTGAGTTCCGTCACTTCCGGATCGGCCACCACCGGGGTATCGGCATCCTGGTAATTATCGAACTTCACCGCCCGGGTATCGCTGAACTCGATATGTCCCACCAGCCCATGAACCCCCCCCGTACGATACCCAAGGCGAGTACGGACGGTGGAAGCCTCCGCCTCTTTATCGAACCCGTCCTGGTCCACCAGCTCAAACCGGTAGCGCACGTCGAGATTCACCTTGCCACTTCCGATGGCGTCCAGAAAATCATTCTGCGCCTGAACGGAAGAAGCAAAAAAGGAAAGCGCGACAATTCCCGCAGACAACTTGACCCTCGACTTCATCCTGACCCCCGCAATTCATGACGTGGACTTGACTCTCCCGCAGTGCGAAATCCCCTCGCACTGGACCAGTGTTAAGCACCCCCGCCACATCGTCCTTGACCATCATCAACCAGTCATGAAAATAGGATTGTTCTGCAACTTTTTGTTCGCCACCCTCCTCTCACGACACGGCCCTCACGCATTGACCAACCTGGCTTTCCACAAATAATAAACGCAGGGCAGCACCAGCAGCGTGAGGATCACTGCGCTCAACATGCCGCCTACCATGGGCGCGGCAATGCGCCGCATCACCTCCGAACCGGTCCCTGAGCCGTACATGATGGGCAGCAGGCCGATAATGATGGCGGCTGCGGTCATCACCACCGGACGGACCCGCAAGCCGGCGCCATGCAGCACGGCGTGGCGCAGCGTCTCCCGGCGCGGTTCCACGCCCTTGCGGTGACAGCGCTCCACCATCTGGCGATAGGCTTGGTTGAGGTAGACGAGCATGATCACCCCGATCTCGACGGCCACACCGGCCAGGGCGATGAAGCCCACGCCGACGGCTACCGAGAAGTTGTAACCGAGCAGGTACATCAGCCAGATGGCGCCCACCATGGCCAGCGGCAGCGTGCCCATGATGATCGCCACCTCGCTGAAGCGCCGGAAGTTCAGGTACAGCAGCACGATGATAATGGCCAGCGTCAGCGGCACCACGTAGGTGAGCTTTTCCTTCGCCCGCAGCATGTATTCATACTGCCCGGACCAGTTGAGTGAGTAGCCAGGCGGCAGTTCGACTTGCTCAGCGACGACCGCCATGGCTTCCTCGACGTAGCTGCCGATATCCACGCCGTCGATATCGACGAAGGTCCAGCCGTTCAGGCGCGCGTTCTCGCTCTTGATGGCCGGCGGCCCATCCTCGACATAGATATCCGCCACATCGGCCAGGGCGATGCGCTGGCCACTCGGAGTGACGATGGGCAGTTCGGCCAGGCGCTCGGGAGAATCCCGATAATCCTGCGGGTAGCGCAGGTTGACGGGATAGCGCTCCAACCCCTCGATGGTCTGGGTGATGTTCCGGCCGCCGATGGCGGTGGCTACCACCTGCTGCACGTCGGCGATGTTCAGCCCGTAGCGTGCGGCCCGGTTGCGGTCGATGTCAGTCTTGATGTAGCGGCCACCGGCGACCCGCTCGGAGTAGACCGAGGCCGTGCCCGGTACATCCTTGAGCACCTGCTCCAGCCGCCTGCCGACCTTTTCGATCTCCTTCAGGTCGGGGCCGGCCACCTTGATACCCACCGGCGTCTTGATACCGGTCGCCAGCATGTCGATACGGGTCTTGATGGGCATCACCCAGGCATTGGTCAGACCCGGGAGTTTCACCAGGGCGTCGAGCTCTTTTTTCAGCGTCTCCGTGGTCATGCCCTGGCGCCATTGATCTTTAGGCTTGAGTTGGATGAAGGTCTCGATCATGGTCAAAGGCGCCGGGTCGGTGGCCGTGTCGGCACGACCGATCTTGCCGAATACCGTCTCAACCTCCGGCACGGTGGCGATCAGCTTGTCGGTCTGCTGCAGGAGTTCACGCGCCTTGCCGATGGAGAGGCCAGGATAGGTCGTCGGCATGTACATCAGGTCTCCCTCATCCAGATTGGGAATGAACTCGCTGCCGATCTTGTCGGCCGGCCAAAAACCGATCACGGTGATCAGCGCGGTCACCATCAGCGTGACCTTGGGAAAGCGCAACACCGTCGACAGCGTCGGCATGTACATGCCAATCAACACACGGTTGATGGGGTTCTTGTGCTCCGGAAGCACCTTGCCCCGGATGAAATAGCCCATCAGCACCGGTACCAGCGTCACTGCCAGCGCCGCACTCGCCGCCATGGCATAGGTCTTGGTGAAGGCCAGCGGTGAGAACATGCGGCCTTCCTGGGCCTCCAGGGTGAACACCGGCACGAAGCTGACGGTAATGATCAGCAGGCTGAAAAAGAGCGCAGGCCCCACCTCCGCCGCCGAGTCGGCCACCACCTTCCAGCGGTTTTCCGGCGTCAGCGGCGTGTGCTCCATATGCTTGTGCATGTTCTCGATCATGACGATGGCACCGTCGATCATGGCGCCGATAGCGATGGCGATACCGCCCAGCGACATGATGTTGGCATTCAGCCCCTGGGCATGCATGACGATAAAGGCGACAAGGATACCCACCGGCAGGCTGAAGATGGCGACCAGGCTCGAGCGCACATGGAACAGGAACACCATGCACACCAGGGCGACCACGATGAACTCTTCCAGCAACTTGTGCCACAGGTTGGTCACCGCGCGATCGATCAAGCCAGAGCGGTCGTAGACGGTGACGACTTCCACACCCTCGGGCAGGCCGGCCTTCAAGGTCTCCAGCTTGGCCTTGACGCCATCGATGGTTTGTTGCGCGTTCTCGCCAAACCGCATGACCACGATGCCACCGACGGTTTCCCCCTCCCCGTTCAGTTCGGCGATACCGCGCCGCATCTCGGGCCCCATCCCGATATCGGCCACGTCCTTGAGCAGCAGCGGCGTGCCGTTGCCATCGAGGCCCAAGGGGATACTGGCGAGATCCTCGCGACTCTGGATATAGCCGGTGGCGCGCACCATGTACTCGGCTTCGGCCATCTCGACGACGGAGGCGCCCACCTCCTGATTGGCCCGCTGAATGGCCGTCTGGATGTGGGCCAGCGGGATGTCGAAGGCGCGCAGCTTCTCCGGGTCCACCACGACCTGGTACTGCTTGACCATGCCCCCCAGGGCCGCGACTTCGGAAACGCCCGGCACGGTCTGCAGCTCATACTTCAGGAACCAGTCCTGCAGGCTGCGCAGTTCGCTGAGGTCGTGTTGACCGGTCCTGTCGATCAGGGCGTAGAGATAGACCCAGCCCACGCCGGTGGCATCCGGTCCAAGCTGCGGGCGAGCACCTTCCGGCAGCGTGGGCGCCACCTGGGAGAGGTACTCCAGCACCCGCGAGCGTGCCCAGTAGGGGTCGGTGTCCTCGTCGAAGATCACATAGACGTAGGAATCGCCGAAGAAGGAGTAGCCACGCACCGTGGTTGCCCCGGGGACCGACAGCATGGCGGTGGTGAGCGGATAGGTCACCTGGTCCTCGACGACCTGCGGCGCCTGCCCAGGGTAGTTGGTCTTGATGATCACCTGTACGTCGGACAGGTCTGGCAGGGCATCCACCGGGGTCTTTTTCAGCGACCAGGCACCCACGCCCACCAGGACCAGGGTTGCCAGCAGCACAAGAAAGCGGTTGTGGACGGACCAGCGAATGATCGCTTCTATCATTGTCCGTCCTCCTGCCCATGCTGGCTGTGGTCCATTACCATCGCATCATGGTTCATTCCCTGATGCTGGCTATGGTCCATTGCCATCGCATCATGGTTCATTCCCTGATGCTGATTGGGGTCTGTCGGGGCACCATCATGGTCCATCGACCTGGGGAGCTCCGGCTCGACCACCGTCGTTCCCCCGTCGGGGATATGTACCTGGCCGACGGAATAATTCTCGCCATCGCCCCGATGGATCTGTACATGAAGGTTCATGCCCGGTTTCAATGGGTTCATGTCCACGGCCTGGTCCACGGTGAAATCCATGGTCATGGCCGGCCACTGCCAGGCGTCGATGGATTCATGGGCCAGCGTGATCATGCGGTGCCCCGGCATCAGGGTTTCGATGCGTGCCGCCACCCAGGCCGAAGCGGGCTCGGTGGGCTCGTCTGCCGGGCCATCGCGGTCATGGGCCATGCGCTGGAAGTCGGAGGTCTTGCTGGACTCCGAGTCGATCAGGAACTGGGCCGAGGTCACGATACGCTCCCCCTCTTCCAGTCCCGACAGTATCTCGACGCTTTCCCTGCCAACGCGCCCTGCATGTACCGCGATGGACTTGAACTTTCCATCGCCCAGGGCGAGAACGACACGCGACTGGCTGCCCGTACGGATCAAGGCCTCGCGAGGAATCTGCAGCGTCTTCTCCTTCGGAACTGACAACATCGTCAATTGCGCAAACATGCCCGGCTTCAGTGCCAGATCTTCGTTGGCGAACCGTATCCTGACACGGGCCGTTCGCGTCTTGCCATCGATGTTCGGGTAGATGTAATCGACTGTTCCCTCCCACTGCCGCTCCGGCAAATAGTCGAGGGTCATGCGTACCGCATCCCCCTCGGCGATCAAGGCCGCCTGGCGCTCGAAAACCTCTCCGACAACCCACACACGATCCAGGACGCCGATGCTCATCATGCTCATGCCCGGGCGCACGAACATCCCCTCGCGCACCTCCAGGTTGTCCAGCACGCCGCTCTGTGGAGCACGCAAGGTAATCGTCTGACTGACCTGGCGGGTCTGCCTGAGGCGCTCGATGGCGGCATCCGGCACCTGCAGGGCACGGAGCCGTTCCATGGCCGCGGATATGAGCCGTGGGTTGTCCCGATTGATCGCCAGCAGCAGCTCCTCCTGCGCGTTGACCAAGGTGGGTGAATAAATCGAGTAGAGGGGTTCTCCCTGGGTGACGCGGTCACCTTCCGCCTTGACGAACAGCTGCTCTATCCACCCCTCGACCCGGGGGTGAATATGCACCAGGCTGTCTTCGTCATACTGGACATAGCCAACCGTTCGCACGGTGGTATCGAACGTGTCCCTTTCAACCGTCGCCGTCCTGACACCCAGGTTATTGACCACATCCGGGGAGATCGTCACCGTTCCAGGGCTATCTCCCTCACTCCGTTCCTCGTAGACCGGGATCAGGTCCATCCCCATCGGCGACTTTCCTGGCTTGTCCCGTTTGTAGTTGGGATCCATCGGCGCCACCCAGTAAAGCGGTTCTTTCTCTCCCTCTTCTCCTGTCTGACCACCGCCATTGCCAATAACGGTTTCCAGCCTACCCAGGATGAACGTCTTGCCATCCAGGACCACACTCCCGGACACGCCCAGCAGCACGCCCAGCAGCACGCCCAGCGACGTTACGAGCAGGTACTTTCCCATTGGATTCATCGTGATTTCTCATTTCAGAATTGAAGGACCGTAAGCTGGCGTGCGGCTACGCCTGAGACAGCAGGTAGTTGATCTCGGCCATCACCTGGAGCCGATGGGCAGACAAGGCGATCAGTTCAACGCTGGCATTGGTTTCATCGATTCGCGCACGAACCGCCTCGGCGAAGTCACCATCGTCGTTGTTGTAAGCCGACAGAGAGGCTTCGGCCTGCTCGTTCAGCTCAGGCAATAATCGTTGCTCATACAGGGCAATCCGTTCATCGAGGCGTGACAGCTTCGCCCAATTGGTTTCGAGTCGAGCAATCAGCTCACGGACCAAGGTTTCTCGGTCGTAGCGGACCGATTCATGGCGTGATGCCGCTGCCGCCACGCTCTTGTCCTGGCGGTGCTCTGTGAAGACAGGCAGGTCGAAGGTCACCCCCACGGAAAACAGGTCGGAGCGGCGTCCGCCCATGGGGTCGTCCTCGCGGTAGCCGTACTGTGCCGAGACGCCCCATTCCGGCTTGTATTTCTGCTTCGCTGCGTCGATACCGGTCGCCATGGCATCGATTTTCCGGTCCACCGCCAGCACCACCGGGTGCTGCCTCACCCGCTCATACCACGCTTGACGACTGGGCCGCTCAGGCCCCACAAAGAGCTCGGGCGCCACCAGGGCGATTTCGGGAAACTCTCTCGCTGCCGGCATGACCGCCGCGTGGCCCAGCCACTCGGAGAGCTGCCGCTCCGCCGCCTCCTCCTGCAGCCTGAGATCGGTCAAACGATCCTCCAGACGCGTCAACTCCAACTGCGCACGAATCACGTCCTCTTGGCGGGTCATGCCGAAGGCCGAGGCGTAACCTACCTCGGCGACATCCGCCAACTGCTCGAACAGGCTGCGGTCACGCTCAATCCGACGGATGCTCTGCTGGGCCCGGGTGGCTTCCAGCCACAGCTGACTGACCACGGCCTTCACTCTGGCTTCCCGGTCCTTGCGCAGCATCGGCTGCCGGGCGGCTAGCTGCTGCTTCTGCTGTTTGACAAGCGCCAGGCTGTCCCCCCGGGGGAACATCTGGCTGATCCCGATGCTGAACTGGGTCATGCCCTCCTGGTTCAGATCGAAGGAATCGGTCGGCAGGTTCGCTGCCATCAATGAGACTCGGGGATCCGGAAGCTGGGCTGCTGCAATGGATTCACTGACGAGGGCATCCTCGGTATGCGCGCTACTGCTGAGCCAAGGATCGTTGTCGATTGCCACCTGGATTGCCGCGTCCAACGTCATATCCATGCTATCAGCAAGAACCGACTGTAGCGGCCAGGCCATACCGAGAATAGCGACCAGAAAACATACAGACTTCTTCACCGAATTTACCCCATGCAACCTTCATTTGAAGCCCAGGAATCCCACTAGCCGAAGCGGCCACCCTGCACTCTACGCGCGATCCCTATCTCTATACTGTCAGTCCCTCTCCTGGAATTCGCAGCCTAACAATATGGACAGAGTCGATCTCGTCACGCTACCTGAAAATCCTGAATTCAGGCTGAATGACGCCATACCGCACAAAAAGGGCCAGCTATTGCTGGCCAAGGAACACGCCATCAAAGCTTCCTCTCTGTTGGCGCCTTTAGATTACTCATGAACCCTGAATCCTCCCTTAATGGACAGCGTTAATGGTACTAACATTGCCATCGCCATCTTCTGCTCCCACAATGCCGTCAATAACCCATGAAAAAAGCCAGGCCTCCGCCCAGCTTTCTTCAAGGTATTTTCTAACTTTATCCGGATCTAGCCTGAATGAGGCGCAGACAGCACGCCAGAACACAGCTAGCAATTCACACTGCAGGCAGCGTGGTGACGACTCTCAACCCGCCCAGGGTGGAAGCCTGGAACTGCACATCACCGTGATACTGCTGGACCAATTGCCGCAGGATGGAGAGTCCCAGTCCATGACCTGGCACCCCTTCATCCAGCCGCACCCCCCGCTGGCCCAACTGCTCCAGCTTTTCCATCTGAACGCCCGGCCCATCATCTTCCACGGCAACGTGCAATACTGTACCTGTCATCGCCAGTCGGCAAACCACCTCGTGAGTGGCCCACTTTCCCGCATTGTCGAGAACGATGCCCAGCATCTCCATGAAATCCTGGCGCTCCACCGGCACGCTGACTGCCGTCCCCAACTCGATATCGAGGTGAAAGTGCATTTCTGGGTAAAGTGTGGCAAACATGTCGATCAGCTGCTCGGTCTCGCGGCGAACTACGGATATCTGACCGGCATAAGCCCCCGCTGCGAAGCGTGCACGCCGAAGCTCGGCATCGAGCTGCGCATGGATGTCTTCCAGGCGCTTCAACATTTTATGGCGACGCCTATCGTCAATGGGCCGTGAGCCGCGCAGCACCTGTGTAACGGCCGCCAGCGGCGTCTTGAGCGCATGCGAGAGGTTTGCCACCGATTCTCGGGAGCGCTTGAGCCGCCTGTCCTGATCGTCCAGAAACTGGTTGAGCTGTCCGACCAGGTCATCCAACTCCGAGGGAGCATCCAGATGAAGCCGGGCGCGTCGCCCCCACTGCAGTTCGTGCAACTGGTGATGGAGTTGGGTCAAGGGGCGCAGCCCGCGATTCACGGCGATGAGATTGAGCAGGACCAGCATCAGCAACACGAAACCAGCGATGCTCGCCACCCACCAGTGCAGCGTCGCCAGGCCCTTCTCCACCTGGGAGAAGTCTTCGCCGATCAAGAGCACGCCCCGCTGCCCGTCAACAGTGAAGGTCTTGCGATAGACCAATAGATGGCGCTCTTGCCATTCGACATCGAAGAGGCCCTCCATCCCACCCTCCAGATGGGGTTCCAGCTTGTCGCGCCAGCGTGGGTCGGAGAGAGTGATCGTGTCATCCAACCGTAATGCATAAAGGTGGTGGAAGAGCTGGTAGGACTCGCTGGTCGTCTCCAGCCACGAGAGTGCCGACGAGCCTTCCTGGCTCAGTCGCCGCAACGTGTGCTCGGCCTCCTGGCGAAGCCGGTCGCCCAAGAAGTCACGCGCGAGCTCATTGAGCAACGAGCCGTGCAGAAACCAGGTCGTGCCGACCACGGCCAGCGCCACGCCGCAGAGCCAGGCAAACAGGCGGACACGCAGGCTGCGCCAATCAACGCGAGGCAAACAGATACCCTTGGCCGCGGCGTGTCTGGATTATCTGCTTACCCAGCCGGCGACGCAGCCGACTGATATACACCTCCACCAGGTTAGGGTCAGCGGCATCCTGCTCCAGCGAGTAGAGTTGGTCGAGCAGCTGCATCTTGGAGTGCACCCGATCCGGATGACGCATGAGGTAGCGCAGCAAGCGGAATTCGGTCGAGGTCAAGTCCTGCCAGAGTGTCCCATCCGCCGACACCTGCCGGGTATGCTCATCGAGCTGAATGCCGTTGACGGCCAGGGTACTGGCCAGCCCACCGGAGTGACGTCGCAGCAGGGCATGCAGCCGGGCCAACAACTCAGACTTGTGAAAGGGCTTGGTCAGGTAGTCGTCGGCACCACGGCGCAGCCCGATGACCTTGTCTTCCCAGGTATCACGCGCCGTGAGAATCAGGATGGGAAGCTGCTGCCCCTGCTTCCGCCAGCGCTCGAGCAGCTCGAGCCCGGAACCGTCGGGCAACCCCAGGTCGATGATGGCCAGCGCATAGGCCTCGGTTGCCATCAACGACTCGGCATCGCTGATGCTGCTCGCCCAATCGACGGCATAGCCTTCGTCATCGAGCGACTCCTCGAGGCTCTCGGCCAGCAGATCGTCGTCCTCGAGCAGCAGCAGCTTCATCCCATCAGCCCTCGACGTCGATGTCCCCGGACATGCCGGCTTCGTAGTGGCCCGGGATGTTGCAGGCGAACTCCAGGTCGCGCACGTTTTCGGGTGCCGTCCAGACGAGGCTGGCAGTCTTCCCCGGCGCAATCGTCACGGCAGCCATGTCGGCGCCAGCCGCCTCCCCATGCTGGCCGCTGTCATGGCTTCCGTGCCCGCCATGACCACCATGCCCACCAGCGGCCATGTCCCGCATCATCTGGCGATGCGCTTCCTGTGCCTCGACGTCGCCAATGACGAACTCGTGCTCGAGATCGCCGGAGTTCTGGATCTCGAAGCGAACCGTCTCGCCCGGGGCGACATCGAGACTCCCGGGGACGAACCACATGTCGCCGGCCTCGAAACGGATGGTGCGGTCGACCGTCGCATCGCTTGTGGCTTGATGGCCACCGTCGTGCTTGCCACCCGCGAAGGCAACCACCGTGGGCATCAGGCCGATCATCAGAATGGGGACTAGGCTCTTGCGCATTGCATTCCTCTCTCATGAGCGTCAGGGACGTTGCCGTTGTAGGCCATCTGCCTGAATCCAGGCTGAATGGCCATACCGGCTGGGGGCGTCGGCCCCAGTCAGGATGCATACCAGGTAATGCCCGGAACTCGCCAGGGCATCACACTTCAAGGGCATCGAGAAAGCCCTGCTTGAGCCCCAGGTGCTCGTAGATGCCACCGGCGTCGCTCTTGGTCTTGGCAACCACCGGTTCCGGTTCGGGCTCCGGTGCCGGGCGGATGGCGACGGCCTGGCCATCGGGGGCATCTACCACGCCGCGCAGCTGCTGGTAGTCGAGAGCCATGGATTTCCCCTCGGCTGACTGTCCCAGCAGTGTCAGCGCCTCCAGCAGTTGCGCCATGCCGTTCTCCTGCGCTTCCAGCGGCTCGTAGGCCTGCACGTAGGGCGTGCCCGCATGCCAGCCGGCCTTGATCGGCTGGTTGATGATGTTGACCGGAGTGCCCTTGGGCACGCGCGCGAAGATCGATTCGATGTCTTCGGGGAACATGCGGATGCAGCCCCGGCTGGCGCGCATGCCGATGCCGTCCGGCCGGTTGGTGCCGTGGATCAGGTAGCCGTCGAAGCCGAGCAGGATCGCGTGTTCGCCAAGGGGATTGTCCGGTCCCGGGGGGACCACCGCGGGGGCCTCCTCGCCGCGCGCCGCCGCTTCCTGT
Source organism: Billgrantia azerbaijanica (assembly GCA_004551485.1). Lineage (GTDB taxonomy): Bacteria > Pseudomonadota > Gammaproteobacteria > Pseudomonadales > Halomonadaceae > Halomonas > Halomonas azerbaijanica. The sequence goes on from SBLD01000008.1 coordinate 177,087, forward strand.
TGCACGGACTCCGGCGGGTACCAGGCCGGGTTCTCGATACGCATGACGGTCTCGGTCTTGCCGAGCGGCGTGCTGAAGCCTTCACGGCCGATGCCGATGGGATAGGTCTCGACTCGCGGCGTCTCGCCTTCCTCCACCTCCGGGTAGTAATAGAGGCGCAGTTCGGCGACGTTGATCACGATGCCCTCGCGGGGCACCGGCGGCAGCAGGCGCTGCGCCGGGATCACCACCTCGGTGCCCTCGCCGGGCACCCAGACGCTGACATCGGGGTTGGCGCGGCGGATTTCCTCGTAGCCCACGTTGTGCTCGCGAGCGATGTCGAGCAACGTCTCCTCGGCACGCGCCTCGACGGTGTAGTCCTCACCGATCAGGTCGCCCCGCTCGGGCAGGGGGTAGTGGCCCTTGGGCCAGTCGGAGGCCGCCTCGGCCAGTGCCAAGGCCGGGAACAGCAGGGTTCCGACGAGAAGCAGCAGGCTGCCCAGGATCGGGAGCAGCCGGTCGGCATGCCGCTCGCCACGTCGTTCCACCTTCATCACAGGGGTGTCCATCTTGTTTGCCTCTTGCAATACCCGTCGGCCCATCGACGGGGTCCCAGGAAAGGTGGTGGCTATCATATCGGGCCACGGCCACTCTTGCATCGGCTGTCCGCGGTCGCACGAGTTATCGTCAAATCTGGTGGATGGCGGTCAGGCCGCATTCCTGTCTGACTGATCGGTTACCTGCTCTCCGTCCTGAAAC
>SBLD01000079.1 GCA_004551485.1 Billgrantia azerbaijanica
TCTCCATGCTGCCGGCCGGCGTGCACGTGCGCGGCCTCTACCTCGGTCGCGACGGGCAAGCGGGGCTGCTCGACGCCCTCGACGGCAAGCCGCTGCTCATCGATGCCTCGACCATCTCGCCGGACGATGCGCGCGTCGTCGGCGAGGCCGCGGCCGAGCGCGGCCTCACCTACCTGGACGCGCCGGTCTCCGGCGGCGTGGGCGGCGCCAAGGCCGGCACCCTGACCTTCATCGTCGGCGGCGCCGAGGCGGGCTTCGCGCAGGCCAAGCCGGTGCTCGAGGGCATGGGCAAGAACATCTTCCATGCCGGTGAGGTGGGGGCCGGGCAGGTGGCCAAGATCTGCAACAACATGCTGCTCGGCATCCTCATGAGCGGCACCGCCGAGGCGCTGGCGCTGGGCGTGAAGAACGGCCTCGACCCGGCCGTGCTCTCCGAGATCATGAAGCAGAGCAGCGGCGGCAACTGGGCGCTCAACGTCTACAACCCCTGGCCGGGCGTCATGGAGGGCTCGGCGGCCTCCCGCGACTACCAGGGCGGCTTCCTCACCGACCTCATGGCCAAGGACCTGGGGCTCGCCTGGGAGCTGGCGCTGGGCAGCAAGGCCACGGTGCCCATGGGCTCCCAGGCGCGCAACCTCTTCGCGCTGCACAGCGCCCAGGG
>SBLD01000080.1 GCA_004551485.1 Billgrantia azerbaijanica
TTCAGGGCGAGCGTCAGCGTGCTGCCTTCCGCCGCCTGGGTGACGTTCACGGTGAAGAAGGCCTGATCCCCTTCGTTGACCACCTCGCCGGCGGCGTCGACGGCGCTTTCGTCAACCGTGACACCCGGCTCGTCGTTGTCGACGATCATTGTGGTAGCCGAGGCTGCATCGCTGCCGTAACCGTTGGCGATGGTGCCGGGTGCTACGGCTTCGAAGCTGCCATCCGTGTCGGTCACGCCGGTGATCGTGGCAGTCAGATCTTCCGCCGACTCGGCAATGAAGTCGTCCACCGCGCTCACGGTGATGGAACTGCTACCACCACTGATCGTGACACTGTTCTGCAGCGACGTGGCATCACCCGGGTTGGCGGCATCACCGCTCCACGCCAGCGCTACGTCGACGCTGGAGCCACTGGGGACCGTCACGGCATTGCCGTTCTCGTCCACCATGCTGATGGTGAAGTCGGTGGACTCCCCTTCTTCGATCTGGCTGTTGTCGACGCTGATCACCGCAAATACGGTGTCGTTGTCGTCCACCACCGTAGTGCTGGCCTCGGCGCTGGTGTCCAAGTCCTCGTAGTTGCCGCCGCTGGTGTCGCTGACGCTGAAGGTCAGCGGCGTGTCCCCCTGCTGGTAGAGGTCGTCCTCGCG
>SBLD01000081.1 GCA_004551485.1 Billgrantia azerbaijanica
CCTATAAGAATATCCTTTTAACTTATACATCCGCGCTGCGCTGCTCCCATAAATTCTAGCTGCTCTGCTCTATAAATTATAGCTGCGCATTCTATTTTATTCTTTTTGTTGCGCCAGCGCCAGCGCAGCGCCTGTGCATTCTATTAAATGTTCTATTTATTCCGCGCGAAGCACCCCCGCCCCCGGATGCTCATATTCTATCCCCTACTATTTTATTCTTTATTATTCTTTATTATTCTTTGTTTCTTTTTATTATCAGCTTCTATGCGCTAATTTATAAAGCGCGGAATACAAAAGACAATTTGCAGCGAAGCTATTATCAGCACCTTATTTCCGTTAATTAGTAGATAATAGAACGTTCAACGACTAATCGGTGAGCTGTGCTAGCAATAATCCGGACACGAGCGCCCGACATCTATAAAGTCTGTGAATTATTTATAGTTGATGACATAGTCTAAGCTTATGAGAAATAATAAGAATATACAATTAAATGTTGTATAGATAATAAACCTGTTGTTTGGGGTGGATTCTCTGTTAATAATGCCACACTAAACCGATTCTTCTCTCTACACTACCTTCTACCATTTGTACTAGCAGCACTAGTAATTATGCACCTACTAGCACTACACGAGCAC
>SBLD01000082.1 GCA_004551485.1 Billgrantia azerbaijanica
CTTGTAGGGTGCCGGGATCATCGCCGAGCCGGGCAGGCTCATGCCCAGCGCCTCGGCCAGCGAGTTCATGGTCGAGGCGGTGCCCATGGTGTTGCAGTGACCGATGGAGGGCGCCGAGTCGGTGGCCCGGGACAGGAACTCGGCGTAGTCGATGTCGCCGGCGGCCAGGCGCTTGCGCAGCTCCCAGACGACGGTACCCGAGCCCACCCGCTCCCCCTCGCGCCAGCCGTTGAGCATCGGCCCGCCGGAGAGCACGATGGCCGGGATGTTGACCGTGGTCGCGGCCATCAGCGCGGCCGGGGTGGTCTTGTCGCAGCCGGTGGTCAGCACCACGCCGTCGAGCGGATAGCCGTGCAGCACCTCCACCAGGGCCAGGTAGGCGAGGTTGCGATCCAGCGCCGCGGTGGGCCGGCGCACGTTCTCGTGGATGGGGTGCATGGGGAACTCGAAGGGCACCCCGCCGGCGGCGCGGATGCCGTCCTTGACCCGCTTGACCAGTTCGATGTGATGACGGTTGCACGGCGTCAGGTCGGAGCCCGACTGGGCGATGCCGATGATCGGCTGGCCGCTGGTCAGCTCCTCGAGCGTGATGCCGTAGTTCAGGTAGCGCTCGATGCACA
>SBLD01000083.1 GCA_004551485.1 Billgrantia azerbaijanica
GGCATCCAGCGCCAGCTCGATGTCTTCCGCCGTGGAACGCGGAATCTGGCAGAATGCCTCGCCGTTGACGGGGCTGACGTTGTCGAAGTACTGGCCCTTCACCGGCGCCACGAATTCGCCACCGATGTAGTTGCCATAGCGCTTGTCGAAGGAGACGACCGAGCCGGGCTGGCCGGGATTGGCGTAGATCATGGTTGCAGCTCCTTGTTCGCCTTGTTGCTGCGTGCTGCCGGACTGAGTGGTGTGCCCCTGTCGAGTCCCTCCCGAGAGCTCGGATGAGGCTGATGGCGCCTCCACTGAAGCCGAACTCGTGGCGGTGGCCGCGTTAGCGGAACGCAGATTGGCAAAGAATTGCGTCAGCTCTTTCAGTGAAAACCCCATGCATCCCCCTGGCGTTGTACTGACTGTTGATGATTCGGAACACTTTCCAGTGTAGATATGCCCTGTTCGGTGCCTATGCTCCCTTGGAAGCTGCGCGGGGGGCTTTTGGTAGTAGGCGGAAGTACTCAGGGCACATAAAAAAAGGGGGCGTGACCACTGTCACGCCCCCAACCCTCACGGCTCACACCACTGCTTGCCTTTCGGGAGAGCTCATCGCATGAAAACCACCGTACTGCACA
>SBLD01000084.1 GCA_004551485.1 Billgrantia azerbaijanica
TGAACCTTGGTGGCCTGTCTTGAAAACCCCTAAGGATTTAATTGAAATCATCACAACTATTGTTTGGGTAACATCTGGTCACCACGCAGCTGTTAACTTCGGCCAATACATTTACGGAGGCTATTTCCCCAATAGGCCAACCACTGCAAGATGCAACATTGCCACTGAAGATCCATCTGATGAACAATGGAAATTCTTCCTTGAAAAACCTGAAAATGCACTTTTGAATACCTTCCCTTCCCAGATTCAAGCTACTAAAGTTATGGCTATTCTTGATGTTTTATCGACTCATTCTCCTGATGAGGAGTATTTAGGAAAAGAAATAGAGCCAGCATGGCGTGAGGATCCGGTTATAAATGCAGCATTTGAAAAGTTTAGAGGCAAGTTAATGGAGCTTGAAGGGATTATTGATGCAAGGAATGCAGATCCCAAGTTGAGGAATAGAAATGGAGCTGGGATGGTGCCATATGAGCTCTTGAAGCCATTTTCGGAACCTGGTGTTACAGGAAAAGGAGTTCCGTACAGCATCTCTATCTAGAGTTGAAAATGTTGTTGCAATCGCTCGAATGTTGTGTCAATAAAAACTTTTGAGGATGAGTTCAAGAATGAATCAAATAAAT
>SBLD01000085.1 GCA_004551485.1 Billgrantia azerbaijanica
TTTCCACAACTCAAAACTCTGACCATTGAACTTCTCAATCTCTATTTTTCCACTGCTCACCATCTTCTTTCACCACCAAGATCGATCTCGTAGATCTCCCACTGAACAGGGTCTACCACAGGCCCGAGCGAAACCCCTCAGCAACAAAGGCGTCCCCTTGAAGCCAAAACAGCTCTGATACCAAATGTAGGTTTTAACCCTGTACAGAAATTACCTGCATACGAATTCTTAAACAAAGAAAATAAACAATGCGAGAGCAGAACACATAAAACACATATGCACAGAGATTTTCCCCTGGATCCCAAAACCGGGACTACCAGCTTGATTTTTCATTATGTTCCTTTCAATGTTACAATACATATTTATACATGCCGAAGCATCTAATACCATGGACCGAAATCCATCACATCCAATACCATGGATCGAAATCCATCGCGTCCAATACCATGGACAAAAAACCATCGCGTCGAGCAAACATGTGCGAAAATCATGCACAGAACCATAGGTGGGTTCGCACAACCCAACATAGGGTCCAAAACCAAAATTTTCTAGAGTGCTGCCCTGGACCCCATAAAGTGGGGTTACAGGTGCCCTTCAAACCCCCTATTAAC
>SBLD01000009.1:0-112013 GCA_004551485.1 Billgrantia azerbaijanica
CCACAGCCAGGACTTCGACGCCTCCACCCAGGGGTTGCTGGCCATCGTGCGCGAGCACTTCCGCGACGACGCGGCCCAGGACGACCCAGCCCAGGCGAGCGACACGGGCGAGGGCGAGGTCACGGCCGCCAAGCCGGCCAAGGGGCGGAAACGCCAGGCCAAGGCACAGCACACCGCGTAGCTGCAGCGGCTCCTGGCCAAGGCCCAGGAGCCGGGCGGCCTCATCCCTTATCCCTCCCGGCCGCCTGGCGCGACCGCCAGGCGCCGGGGGCCAGGCCGGTGCTGCGTTTGAAGGCGCGGCTGAAGGCCGCTTCGGGTTCGTAGCCGACGTCGGCGGCGATCTGCGCGATGCCGGCACCGCCACGGGTCAGCCTGCCTGCCGCCATCTGCATGCGCCAGTGGCAGAGATAGGTCATGGGCGCGACGCCAACGCGTGCCGTGAAGCGGCTCACCAGCACGGTTCGGGAAACGGCCGCTTCCCTGGCGAGGGTATCCAGCGTCCAGGGACGTTGCGGATTCTCGTGCAGCAGGCGAATGATGCGCCCGACGAGAGGATCCGCCAGCGCCGCCAACCAGCCGCTGGCATCGTCGGGCAGCGCCTCCATGTGGCTGCGCACCACCTCGATGAAGAGCAGCTCGCTGAGCCGTGCCAGTACGTTGTCGACCCCGGGGCGTTGCCGGCGACTCTCCTTCATGATGGCCTGGATCAGACTACCCAGCCAGCCATCGCCGACCGTGTAGCCCTCGGGGACGTGCACCATGCGCGGCAGCGCCTGGATCACGGGATTGAACGGCAGCAGGTCGCAGCCAAGGAAGCCGCAGATGAGTCGCGTCGTCTCGGGGCCGCCACCGAATTGCTCGATGTAGAAGGGGGGTGACCGTTCCGCGGGTTGGTCGAAGAGGCCGATGTCGGGCGCCGCCCGCATGTGCGGGCGGCTGGACAGCGCGTGCGGGTCACCCCGGGGAAACATGATCACGCTGCCGGGCGCCAGCCGTATCGGCTCCTCCTGCGCATCGATCAGCGTCGCCCAACCGAAACCGCTGGTCACCACGTGATATTCGATGAGGTGTTGCGCATTCGGCATCACCAGGGGCAGAAGCGCGGCGGAGGCCGGCGCTTCGGCAACCCAGGGTGACGACGCAGCGACATCGAAGAATACCGCCCCCGACAGGCTCACGGAGCGCAGCACCTCGGACAGGATGTCCCTTTTCATGATGCCCCCCGCGGGCATGTTCCCTACGGCGACACGCGCCGCGCGCCAGATCCGGACGATCGAGCAAGAAGCCCGGCCGTCCGGTCATGTCCAGAGTCGTCCCGGCCAGCCAAGCTGTCTCTCACGCTCACCGCTCTCGAGCGCCCCAACCCGGCTGACGGCAGGCGCCCGCGTCGGCCTCACACGACAGAGGATTCACTATGGACAGCGCAACGGTATCTGTACAGGTCAACGAAGAGCGCCTCGATGCCTTCGTCGGCAAGGTGATGGACGACATCGGCGGCTCGCTGGCCGTCCTGCTCTCCTTCCTGGGCGATCAAACCGGCGTCTACCGCACCTTGCGCGACATCGGCCCCTGCAGCACGAGGCAGCTCGCCCGGCTGGGCCAGGTCGATGAACGCTATCTACGGGAATGGCTCAGCGCCCAAGCGGCGGCGGGCTACGTGGTCTATCACCCGCAAGACGACACCTTCTCCCTCACGCCGGAACAGACCATCGTACTCGCGCAGGAAGGCCACCCCGCCTGCCTGCAGGGCTTCTTCCAACTGCTGGTCTCGCAATTCACCACCCACGACAAGGCGGTGGCCACCTTGCGCTCCGGCGCCGGCCGGGCCTGGGGAGAGCACCACGGTTGCTGCTTCTGCGGCACCGACCGCTTCTTCCGGCCGGGCTATGCCGCGAATCTCGTCGACGCCTGGCTGCCAGCGCTCGAGGGCGTGATCGAAAAACTCGCCATGGGCGGCAAGGTCGCCGATGTGGGCTGTGGACACGGTTCCTCCACGGTGTTGATGGCACAGGCCTTTCCGGACGCCACCTTCTACGGCTATGACTTTCACGCCCCCTCGATCGACATCGCCACGCAAAACGCCGCCACGGCGGGCGTGGCGGCAAACACACGCTTCATCACCTCGACGGCCAAGGGGATCACCGATGACGGCTTCGACCTGATCTGTATGTTCGACGCCCTGCACGACATGGGCGACCCTGTCGGCGCGGCGCGGCACCTGCGCGAGAGTCTGAAGCCCGATGGCACCCTGATGTTGGTCGAGCCCCTTGCCGGCGATCACCTCACCGACAACCTGCATCTGCTCGGGCAGATCTTCTACGCCGCGTCGACCCTCATCTGCACACCGGCCTCGCGGGCGCAGGAGGTCGGGCTGGCGCTGGGCGCGCAGGCGGGCGAGCGCAGGCTGTCCGAGGTCCTGACGGAAGCGGGATTTCGCCAGGTGCGGCGGGCCACGCAGACGCAGGTGAACATGGTGCTGGAGGCGCGTCCATGACCCGCTTCGACGACCGCATCGAAACCCGCCGGCAGTTGCGTGCCGAGCTGCCGGAACCCAGTGAGCTCGTGACCCGCAAGTGCCTGTCCGCGCTGGACAGGCACTGCGGCCTGTTCATCGGGCGCTCGCCCTTCCTGCTGCTCGCCTCGGCCGATGCCCAGGGCAATGTCGACATCTCGCCCAAGGGGGACCCCGAGGGCTTCGTCAAGATACTCGATGCCCGGACCCTCGCCATTCCCGACCGGCCGGGAAATCATCGGGCCGATTCGATGGAGAACATCCTGACGAACCCCAAGGTCGGCTTGATCTTCCTGATCCCCGGCAAGACCGAAACCCTACGCGTCAGCGGCACGGCCACCATCACCCGGAGCCCGGTGCTGCTCGACTCGCTGGCGATCGCCGGAAGAAGCCCGAAGCTGGCGATCCTGGTCCGGGTGGAGGAAGCCTTCTTTCATTGCTCGAAGTGCATGCTTCGCTCGAAGCTGTGGCAACCCGAGCATTGGCCGGACCTCGAGGGATTGCCGCGCCTGGCACAGACGATGGTCGATGCCGGCAATCTCGCACTCACGGAAGACGAGATGCACCGCATCGTGGCAGACGACGAACGCGAGAGGCTCTATTGAGCGGCGACCTCGCCAGGCGTGGCGATGAGATCAAGCGCAGCAACGCGCAAAAAAACCCGGCCGCAAGGGCCGGGTGGCAAGGACAGCGACTGGCTGTCGAGAGAGCTCAGGGGAAACGCTTTGCAGAAAACCTCAGTGGTGGAAGCGCTCCGCCGCCTCCTTGGCGAGCTGGCGGATGCCGTTCCAGTCCTCGGCGGCGACCAGCGACTTGGGGGTGAGCCAGGAGCCGCCCACGCACATCACGTTCTTGAGCGCCAGGTAGTCCTCGGCGTTGTCGAGGTTGATGCCGCCGGTGGGGCAGAAGCGCGCTTCGGGGATCGGCCCGGCGAAGGCCTTGAGCGCCTTGACGCCGCCGCTCGCCTCGGCGGGGAAGAACTTGAAGCGCCGGTAGCCGTACTGCCAGCCGGTCATCAGCTCGGAGACGGTGGCTACGCCGGGCAGCATCGGCACGGGGCTGCCCACGCCATGGCGGTAGAGCGCTTCGGTGGTGCCGGGGGTGACCACGAAGTCGGCGCCCACCTGCTCGGCCTGGCGGTACTGCGCCGGGGTGAGCACGGTGCCCACGCCGATGCTCGCCTGGGGCAGCTCGTCGCGCAGGCGACGAATCGCCTCCAGCGCGCAGTCGGTGCGCAGGGTCACCTCGAGGACCGTCAGCCCCCCTTCCACCAGGGCACGCCCCAGCGGCACGGCGTCCTCCACCCGCTCGATGGCGAGCACCGGGATCACCTCGGCCTTGAGGCAGATGCTGTCGAGCTCGGTGGTACGCGTGGACGGCAGCTGTTTGTCGATGGTCATTGGCAAGCACTCCAGAAACGGTCGGCGGTGATCGGTCAGGGGGCCCAGTAGACGGCCAGCGGGCAGGAGAGAAAGGCGCGAATCGGCAGTTCGCGGATGTCGTCACCGGCGAGCGCCCGCGCCAGCACGCTGCGCTTGTCGCCGCCGGTGATGTGCAGCACGTGGCGCCGCGCCTGGTGCAGGCGGTCGGCGCTCAGCGTGAGGCGTGGCTGGGGCTGGCTCGGGGTGCGCACCGCCACCGCCGCCTCGGCGGTGGAGAGCGCCAGCTCCAGTTCACGGCTGTCGGGGAACAGCGAGGCGGTATGGCCGTCTCCGCCCATGCCCAGCACCACCAGGCTGGCCGGCCAGGGCAGCGCCTCGAGGCGGCGCGCCACTTCCGCCACGCCCTGCTCGGGCTCGGCGGCGTCGGTGGTCAGGGGCACGAAGTTTGCCGCCGCGGCCGGGCCGGTGAGCAGGTGCTCGCGCACCAGGCGGGCGTTGCTGTCGGCGGCGTCCTCGGGCACCCAGCGCTCATCGGCGAGCGTCACGTCGACGCGCGCCCAGGGCAGGTCGACGGCCGCGAGCGCCTGGAAGAAGGGCACCGGGGTGGAGCCCCCGGAGACCACCAGCAGGGCGCGCTCGCGTTCGGCCAGGTCGCTGCGCAGCGCCTCGGCGGCGGCCTCGGCGAGCTGCTGGGCCAGGCGCTCGCGTGGTGTGACGTCGCTTGCTCTCATCTCAGTCGTCCTCGTACCTGCTGCGGCCGTCCTGGGTGATCATGGCGGTCTCGAGAGCCGCCACCGGCACCAGGGGGCCGGCCGCGCTTTTCAATAGTCCTCATACCAGCTGCGGCCGTCCTGGGTGATCATGGCGATGGAGGCCACCGGGCCCCAGGAGCCGGCCGGGTAGCGGCGCGGCGCTTCGCCCAGGTCCTTCCAGGCGGCGATCAGGCTGTCGCACCAGCGCCAGGCGTGCTCCACCTCGTCGCGGCGTACGAACAGATACTGACGCCCTTTCATCACCTCGAGCAACAGTCGCTCGTAGGCGTCGGGAATCCGCGTCTTGGGGAAGGCGCTGTTGAAGTCGAGGTGCAGCGGACCGCGGCGCAGGCGCATGCCCTTGTCCAGGCCGCTGTCCTTGGTCAGCACCTCGAGGGCGATGCCCTCGTCGGGCTGCAGGCGGATCACCAGCTTGTTGGCGGCCAGGTTGCGCTGGTCCGGGTCGAAGATGTAGTGCGGCTGCTGGCGGAAGTGGATCACGATCTGCGACAGCTTCTCCGGCATGCGCTTGCCGGTGCGGATGTAGAACGGCACCCCGGCCCAGCGCCAGTTGGCCACGCCGGTCTTCATCGCCACGAAGGTCTCGGTGGCGCTGTCGCGGTTGGCGCCCTCCTCCTCCAGGTAGCCGGGCACGCTCTTGCCGTCACTGGTGCCGGCGATGTACTGGCCGCGCACCACGTCGCGCCCCAGGGCCGCCTCGCTGAACGGCTGCAGCGCCTTGAGTACCTTGACCTTTTCGTCGCGGATGGCGTCGGCGTCGAGGTTGGCCGGCGGGTCCATGGCGATCAGGCAGACCAGCTGCAGCAGGTGGTTCTGCACCATGTCGCGCAGCTGGCCGGCCTCGTCGAAGTAGCCCCAGCGCCCCTCGATGCCCACCTTCTCGGCCACGGTGATCTCCACGTGGGAGACGTGGTTCTGGTTCCACTGGGTACCGAACAGCGGGTTGGCGAAGCGCAGCGCGATCAGGTTCTGGACGGTCTCCTTGCCCAGGTAGTGATCGATGCGGTAGACGCGCGACTCGGGGAAGACGGCGCCGATGGCGTCGTTGATCTCGGCGGAGGAGTCCAGGTCGTAGCCGATGGGTTTCTCGACCACCACCCGGCTCTGCTCGTCGAGGCTGCCGCTCGCCTCGAGATGGCGGCAGATGTCGCCATACAGGCTCGCCCCTACCGCCAGGTAGATCACCAGCGGGCAGTCGGCGCTCTCGCGGCGCCACTCGCGGATCGCCGCGTAGCCCTCCTCGGTGGTGAAATCGAGCTGGCGATACTCGAGGCGGGCGAGAAAGCGCTCGAGGACCTCGCGGTCGAGTTCCGCCGCCTTGACGTAGGTGGTCAGTGCCGCCTTGACCCGCGCCCGGAAGCCGTCGTCGTCGAGTTCCTGGCGGGCCAGGCCGAGCAGGCGCGTCGCCTCGTGCAGCAGCCCCTCGCGATCCAGATGGTAGAGGGCGGGGTAGAGCTTGCGCTGTGACAGGTCGCCCAGGGCCCCGAAGAGGGCCAGGTCGATAACGGGGCGGGTCTCCTCGTCAGACCGCGTGGCTGCGTTCATGTCGACTCCCATCTGGTTAACTTACTAAAAAAATACGCCATCAGAGGGCTTTCATGCAATGTTTTTTGTAATCTTACTCCAAAATAGCTCGCTACAGCGAACCCCGGTCGCGCTCGCCCCCTGCCTCGCGCTAGCATAGCGGCAACGATGTCGTTAAATCACCACATCGAGGGCCTCCCCAAGGACCGCACCCTACCGCCCCTTACCGCCGTACGGAGACACTCCCCCATCATGGCCAATCACGACCTGCTTCAGCGCATTCGCCGGCGACTCGACGAGCTCAACCGTTCCGAGCGCAAGGTGGCCGACGTGATTCTCGCCGACCCGGCTCGCGCCACGGGCCTGAGCATCGCCAGTCTGGCCCAGGCCGCCTCGGTGAGCGAGCCCACGGTCAACCGCTTCTGCCGCAGCTTCGACGCCAAGGGGTACCCGGACTTCAAGATCAAGCTGGCCCAGAGCCTGGCCGGCGGCACCCCCTATGTCAGCCAGTCGGTGGAGCCCAGCGACAGTGCCGCCGACTACACCCGCAAGATCTTCGGCGCCACCATCGCCGCCCTCGACGAGGCGAGCCGCGACATCGACCCGGCGCGCGTCGAACGCGTGGTGGACTACCTCACCCAGGCCAAGCAGATCCACTTCTTCGGCCTCGGCGCCTCGGGCGCGGTGGCCCAGGATGCCCAGCACAAGTTCTTCCGCTTCAATCTGCCCGTCACCTCCTACGTCGACGTGCTGATGCAGCGCATGATCGCCGCCGCCTGCCACACCGGCGATGTGGTGGTGGTGATCTCCTGGACGGGACGCACCCGCGAGCTCGTCGACATCGCCCGCCTGGCACGCGAATCCGGTGCGGTGGTGCTGGGCATCACCGCCCCCGACTCGCCGCTCACCCGGGAGTGTACCGTGGCCCTCGAGGTCCCCACCCCCGAGGACACCGACTACTATATGCCGATGACATCGCGGATGATCCAGCTGACGCTGATCGACGTGCTCGCCACCGGGGTGACGCTGCGCCGCGGCGAGGACTTCCTGCCCCACCTGAAGAAGATCAAGGACAGTCTCAAGGAGACGCGCTACCCCGCCACGCCCCGCGGCTGATCCAGGAGGGGCGGCGGACTTGCCATGACGGCGGCCTGCCACAACAATAGCGGCTTTCCCACCGTCAAGGAGCCCTTCATGCGCCGCCTCGTCCTCTGCGCCCTCGTCCTCGCGCTCGTCGCCCCGGCCAGCGCGGCCGAGACCTTCCGCTTCACCGCTATCCCGGACGAGGACCAGTCGCGGCTCATCGAGCGCTTTACCCAGGTCGCCGACTACCTGGAGGCGCGCCTCGGCGTCGCGGTGGAGTACGTGCCGGTGAAGTCCTACGGCGCGGCGGTGACCGCCTTTCGCAACGACCAGGTGCAGCTGGCCTGGTTCGGCGGCCTCTCCGGCGTCCAGGCCCGGCGCCTGGTGCCGGGCTCGGTGGCGCTGGCCCAGGGCAGCGAGGACGCCGAGTTCCAGAGCTATTTCATCGCTCACTCGTCCACAGGGCTGGACCACGCCGACGCGCTGCCCGAGGCCGTCGAGGGCATGACCTTCACCTTCGGCTCGCGCACCTCCACCTCCGGGCGGCTGATGCCAGAACACTTCCTGCGCCAGCGCTTCGACGACACCGCCCCGGACGAGCTCTTCTCCCGGGTGGGCTACTCCGGCGACCACTCGCGCACCATCGCCCTGGTCGAGGCCGGCACCTATGAACTGGGCGCGGTGAACTACAGCGTATGGGAGGCCGCCGTGGAGGCCGGGCGCGTGGATACCGACAAGGTGAGCGTGATCTGGGAGACGCCGCCCTACCCCGACTACAACTGGACGCTGCGCGGCGATGCCGACGAGCGCTTCGGCGAGGGTTTCACCGACGAGGTCCAGGCCGCCTTCCTGGCGATGGACGACCCGGAACTGCTCGGCGCCTTCCCCCGCGAGGGGTTCATCCCCGCCGACAACGCCATGTACGCGCCCGTCGAGGAGGTGGCGGAAGCGCTCGGGCTGCTGCGCTGATGGAGAGCGAGCAACGCCGCCCCCTGGCCACCTTCGCCGACGAGAACATCGGCCATCCCCAAGGCCGGGGCACGCGAGTGGTGATCGCGGGCCTGAGCCTCACCCTGCACGAGGGCGAGCGCGTGGCCCTGCTCGGCCAGAGCGGCGCCGGCAAGTCGACGCTGCTCGCCGCCCTGCGGGCGCGGCTCGGCGCGACCGCCGCCTGGTGCCCGCAGCACCACGGCCTGGTGCCGCAGCTCGCCGTCTACCACAACGTCTACATGGGCCGGCTGGCCGAGCGCTCGGCGCTGGCCAACCTGTGGAACCTGGTGCGCCCGTTGAAAGGGCCCTGGCGGGACATCGCCGTACTGGCCGAGGAACTGGGCCTCGAGGGCCTGCTGCGCCGCCCGGTGGGCGAGCTCTCGGGCGGCCAGCGCCAGCGCGTGGCCATCGCCCGGGCGCTCTACCAGCGCCGCGCGCTGTTTCTCGGCGACGAGCCGGTGGCCAGTGTCGACCCCCACCAGGCGCTGCGCCTGCTGGGACTAATCGAGGCCCGCCACACCACCACGGTGATCGCCCTGCACCAGCGCGAGCTGGCGCTCGAGCACTTCGACCGGGTGTGGGGCGTGCGCGACGGGCGGCTGGCCATCGACGCCCCGACCGGTGAGCTGACGCTCGCCGACCTCGACGCCCTCTACCCGGATGCCGGGGCTGCCACGCCACCGCCCGCGGCCGCCCCGTCGCTGCCCGACCTCGACGCCCTGCCCTGCGGCCGGGGGCGGGCGTGAGCGCGATCGCCGCCCGCGACGCGCGACCCGGCTGGCTGGCCGGCGCCACGCCCGGCCTGCGCCTGGCACGCCATACGCTGACGCTGGTGGCGCTGGCCGTGGTGCTGCTCCCCTTCGCCGACCTGGCGATCCTCACCCGCGATCCCTGGGCCGAACTGAGCCGCCTGGCGCGCGGCCTGGCCTGGCCCGCCTGGGGCTCGCTGGAGTCGCCCGCCTCGGCGCTCGGCCTCACCGTCGCCGTGGCGCTGTGGGGCACGCTCGGCGGCCTCGTGCTGGGCTTTCCCCTGGCGCTGCTGTTCACCCGCTCGCGCCTGGTGCGCGCCGGTTGCGCCTTCGTGCGCGCCATCCACGAGCTGTTCTGGGCGCTGCTCTTCGTGCAGGTGTTCGGCCTCACGGCAACCACCGCCCTGCTGGCGCTGGCGGTGCCCTACGCCGGTATCTTCGCCAAGGTCTATGCGGAGATCCTCGAGCAGGCGCCGCGCGCCCCCCGCGAGGCGCTGGCGCCCGGCGTCGGCCGGCTGTCGCGCTTCGTCTATGCCGAGCTGCCGCTCGCCCGGGCGCGACTGGCCGCCTATACCCGCTACCGCTTCGAGTGCGCGCTGCGCGCCAGCGTGCTGCTCGGTTTCGTCGGCCTGCCGACGCTCGGCTTCCACCTGGAGACGGCCTTCCGCGAGGGGCGCTATGCCGAGGCGGGCGCCCTGCTATGGCTCTTCTACCTGCTGATCGCCACCCTGCCGTGGTGGGGGCAGCGCCGGCTGCTGCCGCTGCTGCTCGTCGGCGGGGTCTGGCTGCTCGGCCCCTGGCCGAGCGTCGACGGCGCCCTGCTGTGGCGCTTCGTGGCGGTGGACATCTGGCCGGCTGCGCTGCTCGCCGGCGACTGGGCGGGGCTCGTCGACTGGGCCACGCGCCTGCCCGCCCTGGGGCCGGCGATCGGCAACACCCTGCTGCTGGGCCTGCTCGGCACCGTGGGCGCACTCGGCGTCGCGCTGGCGCTGTGGCCGCTGGCCTGCCGCCACTTCGGCAATCGCGCTACGCGGCTCGCCGGCCACGGCCTGCTGGTCTTCCTGCGCTCCACCCCGGAGCTGATGCTCGCGTTCGTCTTCCTGCTGCTGCTCGGGCCCTCACTGCTGCCGGCCTGGCTGGCACTGGCCCTGCACAACGGCGCGCTGATCGCCTTCCTGGTGGCGCGCCACGCCGACGCCCTCACCCCTGGCATGGCGGGGCTGCCGGCGTCGGGACGGCTCGCCTACGAGCTCCTGCCGCGCGTCTACCCGGGGCTGCTGGCGCTGCTCTACTATCGCGCCGAGGTGATCCTGCGCGAGACGGCGATCCTCGGCATGCTGGGGGTGGCGACGCTTGGCTTCTACATCGAGGAGGGCTTCGACTACCTGATGTTCGACGTCGCCTTCGCTCTGCTGCTGATCACCGCCGCGCTGAACATCGCCGTGGACGCCCTGTCGCGGCGGCTGCGGCCGGGCGAAGCGCCCATCGAGGACGCCTGCGTCCGGTAGTCACTCTCGGCCTCATCCTCCCGGAGTCACTCCCCCGGCACCAGCGCGGTGACGGTGATCTCGACCCTCAGTTCGTCGGCGGGCATGGGCGCGCAGACGCAGGTGCGCGCCGGGGCGTGGCCGGTGGGCACCCAGGCGTCCCACACCGCGTTCATGGCGGCGAAGTCGTGTCCGTCCTTGAGGTAGATGGTCGCCGAGAGCAGGTGCTCACGGTCGGAGCCGATCTCGGCGAGCAGGGCATCCAGGCGCTCCAGCATGCTCTTGGTCTGGGCGGTGATGTCGCCGTGGCGCGCTTCGGGGCCGGCGACCTGGCCGCACAGCCAGGCCACGCCGTTGTGGATCACGGCGCGGCTCATGCGCGCCTTGGTGTCGTGCCGGGTAATCGTCATGTCGAGGCTCCTTGAGAGACAGCTGCTATCATAGAGGGCTTTGCCCTCGGGCCGCCATGGGCGCCCATCCAGGGCAATCGCATGATGCAATGCTTTCTCATCGAACGGCCCTCCCACAGCAGGAATCGCCCATCGCCGAGAGCCATTCTTGTCGTGCGATCGCCTTAGGGCGCCCATCTTGCCAGCACACACGGAGGTCGTCATGGGTTACCGCACCCTGCTGCGGAATCATCGCGGACTGCTCGGCATCGCCTTTCTGGCCATGTTCTCCTCCAGCCTGGGCCAGAGCTTCTTCGTCGGGCTCTTCCAGGCGCCGATCAGCGAACGGCTGGGGCTCTCCGCCGGCCAGTTCGGCACCGCCTACGCCCTGGTCACGCTGGTCGCCGGCTTCGTCATGTTGCGCCTGGGGCCGGCCATCGACTGGGTCGCCCCGCGACGCTTCGCGCTGCTCGTGCTCGCCGCCCTGGCCACCGGCGTGGGGCTGCTGACGCTTGCGCCCTGGTGGGGCCTGGGGCTGCTCGGCCTGGGCCTGGTGCGCCTGTGCGGCCAGGGCATGATGAGCCATCTGGGCAACACGCTGGCGGGGCGCGAGTTCACCACGCTGCGTGGACGCGCCCTGGGGCTGGTCGGCATGGGCATCATGCTCGGCGAGACGGCGCTGCCGCCGCTGATGGCGGCGCTGCTGGTGTGGTTCGGCTGGCGAGAACTGTGGTGGCTGTTCGGCCTGGTGCTGGCGGGCCTCTGGCTGCCACTGCTGCGGTACGGCCCCTGGCCGCCGGCGCCGGGGACGCGCCCGCGCCGCGGCCAGCGCCACGACGGCCCGCGTCCCTTCCGCGAACGGCGCTTCTGGCAGCTGCTGCCGCTGCTGATGACGCTGCCGATCACCATGACGGGGCTGTTCATCTACCAGGCGCGCCTGACCGAGGACCTCGGCAGCAGCCTCGCCGTCTATGCCCTGGCACTCACCGGCATGGGGCTCGCCAAGCTCCCCGGGGCCCTGCTGGGTGGGCGCTGGGTCGACCGCCTGGGGCCGGTGCGTCTGGCGCGGCTCTACCTCTTGCCCTATGCCCTGGCGCTGGCCGTGGCCCTCACGCTGGGGGGCCATGCGGGGGTATGGCTACTCATGGTCGGCGGCGGGCTCGCCATGGGGGCCCAGGAGTCCATCGCCACCAGCCTGCTCGTGCGCCTGTGGGGCGCCGAGCACCTGGGCACGGTGCGCGCCACCCTGAGCGCGGCCATGGTCTTCTCCACCGGGCTCGCCCCGGCGGTGCTCGGCCTGGCGCTCGACCTCGGGGCCCCCTTCGAGGCCGTACTCGCCGGCATGCTGGCCTTCCTGGTCGCCGGCTGGTGGCTGGCCCAGGGGGTGTTGGGCGAGGCGGCGCGCCGCTGAGCCAAGAGGGTCGCAGGCACCATCAAGAAGCCCGCGGCACGCCGCGGGCAAGGATCGAAACGGTAAGCGCGGCCCGGCAATTACCGAGCCGCCGGCCTCAGAACCACACTTCGGTCTGCACGCCGAAGCTCCATTCGCCGCCGGTGAAGCCCTCGCTGCCGAAGGCGTCGTCGGCGCTGTAGCCGTTGAGCTCTTCGTCCCAGTCGCTCCAGGAGGCGAACAGGCGGATCTCCGGACGCTTCCAGAAGCCGCCCACCTCGGGCTTGAAGGTCGGGGCGATGGTGAACTTGGTGTAGTCGCCTTCGGCGCTGTTGCCGCCCTCGCCTTGATCGAGGTCCATGTACTGGTAGCTGCCCTCGTACTGCATCTCGAAGTTCTCGGTGAGCTCGTTGGCCAGGCGCACGTTGAGGGTGGCCCACTGGAACTCGTCCCCCTCGGCGTAACGATCCTTGCTCGTCTCGGCGAGAATCGACGGCGCGATGCGCCAACGGGGGGCCAGGTAGGTGGTGCCGTAGAGGCCGACGCGTGTCGCCTGGGCATCCTCGGTCAGGTTGCCGTCGGCGCCGAGCACCTTGGCTTCGGCCCCCAGCCCCCGGCCGTGGATCAGCGCGGCCTTGAAGCTGCCCTCGGCGAGGCCGAAGAAGCTGTCGCCGTGGTAGGCCACCATGGTGTGGAAGCCGTTGTCGGCCGCCGTGTCGCCGCTGTCCAGCGCGCGTTCGTCGTTGTCGGTGGCCGACAGGGCGTTGACCATCCACTGCCAGTTGCCGAAATAGTTGTTGGCGGTGAGAGTCAGGCTATCGGTCTCGCCGCTGCCGGTATCCTCTTCTTCGGTGATGAGATCGAAGTCGCTGAAGGTGCGCCCGTAGAGCGAGAAGTTGGCCTTCCAACTGTCGGCGAGCTGCACGTCGTAGATCCCCGCCCCGGTCCCGGCCAGGAAGATCACGTCGCTGTCGAGCCAGTGGATGTCGAAGTTGTCGCGGTCGAAGCGCTTGCCGGCCCAGATGGAGGCGTTCTCGAAGGCGCCGGTGAAGCTCGGCAGGTCGCTGAACTCGGCGAAAACCTGGCGCACGTTGAGGTTGGATTCCGCGGCGGTCCAGTCGTTGCTGGTGGTCACGCCGTCGGCAATCATGGTGCGGTAGAGCGCCTTGGCGCCATTGTCGAAGCGCATACGGTAGTTGAGGATCGCCTCGGCATAGGTGTCGGGCTCGTTGCCCAGGCGCCCCACGGCACCGCCAAGCCCGCCGGCCGGCGTGAGGTAGGGACCGCCCTGTGTGCTCTTGCCCTCCTCGTCGAGCAGCAATCCCGAGCGCGCATAGGCATTGAAGGAGAAGCCCTCCTCGCCGCTGGCCTGGCGCTCGACCTTGGCCAGTCGCGCCTCGATCTCCTCGTCCGACAGGTTTTCCTGCGCCTGCTGCTCGGCCACCTCGGCCCGTCGCTCGGCGGCATTGGCGCGCGCCTCGGCCGCCGCGATGCGTGCCTCGAGGTCGGCCAGGCGCTGTTCGAGCGAAGGACTGTCGGCCGCGGCCAGGCCCCCCCAGGCGAGGCTGGCAACGGCAATGGCGGCGGCAAGCGGCGTCTTGATTCTCGCAGTGTGC
Source organism: Billgrantia azerbaijanica (assembly GCA_004551485.1). Lineage (GTDB taxonomy): Bacteria > Pseudomonadota > Gammaproteobacteria > Pseudomonadales > Halomonadaceae > Halomonas > Halomonas azerbaijanica. Next base: position 13,896 of record SBLD01000009.1, read on the forward strand.
ATGATCTCTGGGTCCCCTTGTTGTTGTCTCGAAAGGTGTTGTCTCGTAAGTCGTGGTCTCGGCACGGGCGCATCGGCAGTCGACGGTGCCGAGCGCTCCGCGGCGGCAAGCACCCGGGAAAACTTAAACGTTAAAGACGACCAACACAAAAATAAATTCGTAATATTACTACCAATGTCTAACGACACCGCCACCACAGGCATTAACTTATGTAAGTTACCAACGTCATGACCCGGCATGCTTAGACGAAAGTCTCGGTTGAACTCGCCGGCGACCAGCGGCTAACTGTACGCCAACGCCGCTCTTAATCGTTTAAGACTACAGCGGCAACAGCCTACGACATTCGCCTTGCCGAGTGCAGCGAGCGGCTGTCGGATCCACGATCACGCCAAGCCATGCGCAACATCGCAGGCACGACGACAATCGTCACAACAACAACCGCGAGGATTCACGATGCTCAAGAAGACGCTGATTTCCGCCATCGCCCTGGCCGGCGGGACCGCCGCCTTCACCGGCCAGGCCCAGGCCGCCGACCTGACCATCTCCTGCGGCGCCGTGGGCGCCGAGCTGCAGCTCTGCCAGGAGGGGGTCGCCGCCTGGGAAGCGAAGACCGGCCATGAGGTCGACATCGTCTCGACACCCAACTCCTCCACCGAGCGCCTGTCGCTCTACCAGCAGATCCTCTCCGCCCAGTCCAGCGACATCGACGTGATGCAGATCGACGTGGTGTGGCCGGGGCTGCTGGGCAACCACCTGCTCGACCTGAACGAGACGCTGGGCGAGGAGGCCGCCGCGGGCCACTTCGATGCCATCATCTCCAACAACACCGTCGACGGTCGGCTGGTGGCCATGCCGTGGTTCACCGATGCCGGGGTGCTCTACTACCGCAAGGACTTGCTCGAGAAGCATGGCTTCGCCCCGCCCGAGACCTGGCAGGAGATGACCGACATCGCCGCCGCGATCCAGGCCGCCGAGCGTGAGGCCGGGGACAAGATGTGGGGCTATGTCTTCCAGGGCCGTGCCTACGAGGGGCTGACCTGCAACGCCCTGGAGTGGGTCGCCAGCCACGGTGGCGGCACCATCGTCGACGCCGAAGGCGAGATCACCATCGACAACGAGCGCGCCGCCGCGGCGCTGGACCTGGCCGCCACCTGGATCGGCGACATCTCGCCGAACGGCGTGCTCAACTACACCGAGGAGGAGGCCCGCGGCGTCTTCCAGACCGGCAACGCGGTGTTCATGCGCAATTGGCCCTACGCCTGGTCGCTGGCCCAGAGCGAAGAGAGCGAAGTGGCCGGCAAGGTGGGCGTGGTCAAGCTGCCGCACGGTCCCGACGGGGAAAGTGCCGCGACCCTGGGCGGCTGGAACCTGGCGGTCTCGAAGTACAGCGAAAACCCCGAGCTCGCCGCGGACCTGGTGGCCTTCCTGACCGGCGAGGCCGAACAGAAGCGCCGCGCCATCGAGGGCGCCTACAACCCGACCCTCGCCGCCCTTTACGAGGACGAAGAGGTCCTTGCGGCCGTGCCCTTCTTCGGCACCCTCTACGCCACCTTCACCAACGCCGTGGCCCGCCCGTCGGCCCCCACCGGCGACAACTACGGCCGGGTGAGCAACGGCTTCTTCAACGCCGTGCACAATGTGCTGTCCGGCAACCAGAGCGGTGCCGAGGCCGTCAGCCAACTCGATAGCGAACTGTCGAGGATCAAGCGTCGTCGCTGGTAACTCAGGAGACCTCCATGTCGACCCCCGTCACCGAGCGCGCACCCCAGGCGGTGCGCCCCTCCCCAGCCGGCTACCGCGGCACCAAGGTGCGCCGCCAGCGGGTCCGCGCGGCCTGGCTGTTCCTGGCCCCGATGTTGGTGGCCCTGGCCCTGGTGGCCGGCTGGCCGCTGCTGCGCACCTTCTACTTCAGCCTCACCGACGCCTCGCTGTCCGATACCGCCGGGGCGGCCTTCATCGGCCTGGAGAACTACCTGGTCTATGACGACGGCGCCTGGTACGGCCTGCTCACCGATCCGGTGTGGTGGCGCTCGGTGTGGAACACCCTGTTCTTCAGCGTAGTGTCGGTGTCGCTGGAGGTGGTCTTCGGCATCATCGTCGCCCTGCTGCTCAACGCCGAGTTCAAGGGGCGCATGCTGGTGCGCGCCGCGGTGCTGATTCCCTGGGCCATCCCGACCATCGTCTCGGCCAAGATGTGGGCCTGGATGCTCAACGACCAGTTCGGGATCCTCAACCACCTGCTGATGGCGCTGGGGATCATCGACGCCCCCCTGGCCTGGACCGCCGACGCCTCGCTCTCCATGTGGGCGGTGATCATGGTCGACGTGTGGAAGACCATCCCCTTCGTCGCCCTGCTGGTGCTGGCCGCCCTGCAGATGCTGCCCAGGGACTGCTTTGAAGCCGCCGAGGTCGACGGCATCCACCCGGTCAAGGTGTTCTTCCGTGTCACCCTGCCGCTGATCACCCCGGCGCTGCTGGTGGCGGTGATCTTCCGCCTGCTCGACGCGCTGCGCGTGTTCGACGTCATCTACGTGCTGACCTCCAATTCCACCAGCACCATGACCATGTCGATCTACGCCCGCCAGCAGCTGGTCGAGTTCCAGGACGTGGGCTACGGCAGCGCCGCCTCGACCCTGCTGTTCCTGATCATCGCCCTGGCCGTGGTGATCTACCTCTACCTGGGCCGCCGCCAACTGGGAGTCGACCAATGAACCGCTATCAGCTCATCAAGCTCGCCAAGCGCGTCGGCCTCTATGCCCTGATCGCCGTGGTGGTGGTCTACGCCGTCTTTCCCTTCTACTACGCCGTGATCACCTCGCTGAAGCCCTCCAGCGAGCTGTTCCGGGTCGACTTCTGGCTGTCGTCGCTGGATTTCGGCAACTACGTGCAGATCTTCACCCAGAAGAGCTTCGTACGCGCCATCGTCAACTCCGTCGTCGTCTCGCTGTCGGTGGTGGCCATCGCCCTGCTGCTGGGCATCACCGCCTCCTATGCCCTGGGCCGGGTGCGCTTCCGCGGCCGCACCACGGTGATGCTGACGATCCTCGGGGTCTCCATGTTTCCCCAGGTGGCCGTGCTCTCCGGGCTGTTCGAGGTGATCCGCACGCTGAACCTCTACAACAACCCGGGCGGCCTGATACTGAGCTACACCATCTTCACCCTGCCCTTCACCGTCTGGGTGCTGACCACCTTCATGCGCCAGCTGCCCCAGGAGCTGGAGGAGGCGGCGATCATGGACGGCGCCACGCCCTGGGTCACCATCACCAAGGTGTTCTTGCCGCTGATGTGGCCGGCCATGGCGACCACCGGGCTGCTGGCCTTCATCGCCGCCTGGAACGAGTTCCTGTTCGCCCTGACCTTCACCCTCTCCGACGACCAGCGCACCGTGCCGGTGGCCATCGCCCTGATCTCCGGCGGCAGTCAGCACGAGCTGCCCTGGGGGCCGATCATGGCCGCCTCGGTCACCGTCACCGTGCCGCTGGTGGTGCTGGTGATGATCTTCCAGCGGCGCATCGTCTCCGGGCTGACGGCCGGCGCGGTGAAGGGCTGATCTCAAATGACCCGCAAGGATCTCTCGATGCACGATTCCCTGACCTGGTGGCGCGGCGGCGTCATCTACCAGATCTACCCGCGCAGCTTCATGGACGCCAACGGTGACGGCATCGGCGACCTGGCCGGCATCACCGAGAAGCTCGACTACGTGGCGAGCCTCGGCGTCGACGGCATCTGGCTGTCGCCCTTCTTCACCTCGCCGATGGCCGACTTCGGCTACGATGTCAGCGACTACCGCGACGTCGACCCGATGTTCGGCACCCTCGAGGACTTCAAGGCGCTGCTGGCGCGGGCCCATACGCTGGGCCTCAAGGTGATCATCGACCAGGTGATCAGCCACACCGCGGAAGCGCACCCCTGGTTCCAGGCGAGCCGTGCCGACCGTTCCAACGACAAGGCCGACTGGTACGTGTGGGCCGACCCCAAGCCCGACGGCACGCCGCCCAACAACTGGCTGTCGGTCTTCGGCGGCCCGGCCTGGACCTTCGACGCCCGGCGCCGCCAGTACTACCTGCACAACTTCCTGGCCAGCCAGCCGGACCTCAACTTCCACCATCCCGAGGTGCGTCAGGCGCAACTGGACAACCTGCGCTTCTGGCTGGAGCTGGGGGTCGATGGCTTCCGCCTGGACACGGTCAACTTCTACTTCCACGACCCGGCGCTGACCGACAACCCGCCGGTGCCGGCGGACGCGACGCGGACGCTGGGCGCCCCGGACGCCAACCCCTACGCCTGGCAGCGCCACGTCCACGACATCAGCCGCCCGGAGAATCTCGACTTCCTGCGCGAGCTGCGTGCGCTGATGGACGAGTACCCCGGCACCACCACCGTGGGCGAGATCGGCGACGACAAGCCCCTCGAACGCATGGCCGAGTACACGGCCGGCGGCGACAAGCTGCACATGGCCTATGGCTTCGACCTGCTCAACGCCCCGCACTCGCCCGCCTACGTCCGCGAGGTGATCGAACGCTTCCAGCGCCTGGCCGGCGACGCCTGGCCGTGCTGGGCGCTGTCCAACCATGACGTGGTGAGAAGCGCCACCCGCTGGGGCGCGGCCGAGGACCCGCTCGCCTATCCCAAGGTGGCCCTGGCGATGCTCTTCTCGCTGCGCGGCAGCGTCTGCCTCTACCAGGGCGAGGAGCTGGGGCTGCCCGAGGCCGAGGTGCCCTACGAGCGGATCCAGGACCCCTACGGCAAGGTGTTGTGGCCGGAATTCAAGGGCCGCGACGGCTGCCGCACGCCCATGCCCTGGACCGACGCCCGCGACGGCGGCTTTTCGCCGGCCGGCGGCGCCGAGCCCTGGCTGCCGGTGGAGCCGCGCCAGTTGCCGCTGGCGGTCGCCCGCCAGCAGGACGATGGCGCCTCGGTGCTCAACGCCACCCGTCGGCTGCTCGCCTTCCGCCACGCCCACCCGGCGCTGGTCGACGGCGATCTCGAGCTGGTCGACGTCGGCACGGAGCTGCTCGGCTTTGTCCGCGAGAAGGGCGAGGAAAAGCTCCTCTGTGTGTTCAACCTCGGCGGCGAGACCCGCCGCACCGCGCTGCCGCAGGGCGGGACAGCGCTCGACGGCCACGGCTTCACGGCCGCACTCGACGGCGACGGCCTGACCCTGCCGCCCTACCAGGCCGCCTTCATCCAGCTCGATCGATAACACCACACAAGCAGGCCGGCCCCGAGGGGCCGGCAAGGAGTCGCCAGATGGCAAGCGTGACCCTGAAAAAGCTCAACAAGGTCTTCGGCCATACCCATATCATCAAGGACGTCGACCTGCAGGTCGGCGACGGCGAGTTCGTGGTCTTCGTCGGCCCCTCGGGCTGCGGCAAGTCGACCCTGCTGCGCCTGATCGCCGGCCTGGAATCGATCAGCGCCGGCGAGCTGTGCATCGCCGGCGAGGTGGTCAACGACCTGCCGCCCCGCGAGCGCGGCGTGGGCATGGTCTTCCAGTCCTACGCCCTCTACCCGCACATGACGGTCTACGAGAACATGGCCTTCGGCCTCAAGCTGGCCAAGACCGCCCGCGAGACCATCGAGGAGCGGGTGATGGCCACGGCGCGCATCCTGCAGCTCGAGGAGCTGCTCCACCGCAAGCCCAAGGCGCTCTCCGGGGGCCAGCGTCAGCGCGTGGCCATGGGCCGCGCCATGGCCCGCGAGCCGCGCATCCTGCTGTTCGACGAGCCGCTCTCCAACCTCGACGCCTCGCTGCGCGTGCAGATGCGCAACGAGATCGCCCGCCTGCACCACCGCCTGGGCTCGACCATGGTCTACGTCACCCACGACCAGGTCGAGGCCATGACGCTCGCCGACAAGATCGTGGTGCTGCGCGACGGGCGCATCGAGCAGGTGGGCAGCCCGCAGACCCTCTATCAGCAGCCGTCGACCAAGTTCGTCGCCGGCTTCATCGGCTCGCCGACCATGAACTTCATGCCGGCGGAGCTGGTGAGCAGCGGCAATGACGGGTGTAAGGTCAAGGCCCCGGGGCTGGGCGAGCTGGCCCTGCCCCAGGACGCCGGTGGCGAGGCCCCCGGCGGCGCCCTGACCCTGGGCGTGCGCCCCGAGCACCTGCGCCTGGCCGAGGCGCGGGGCGACAACGCCTTCGAGATCGTCAACGTCGAGTACCTCGGCAACGAGGTCTACGTCTACCTCGAGCCCAAGGCCGGCGACACCCTGCTGATCCATCGCAGCGAGGCGCCGAGCCGCTGGGCCCTCGGCCAGCGGGTGGCGCTGGTGCCCGACCTCGCGCACGTCCACCTGTTCGACGCGCACGACCGGGCACTGGGCGTCGCCAAACGCTCCCGGGCCGCCTGAGCGCGCCAGCCGGCCCATCGGCCTTCCCTCCTCCATCCATCCCCGGACGGGCGCCGCGGCGCCCGTCCCAGGAGCCCCCTATGACGCTTTCCCAACGACGCCAGGATGCCCGGCACGACTGGTGGCGCGGCGCCACGATCTACCAGATCTACCCGCGCAGCTTCATGGACGCCAACGGCGACGGCATCGGCGACCTGGCCGGGATCACCGAGAAGCTCGACCACGTAGCGAGCCTCGGCGTCGACGCCATCTGGCTGTCGCCCTTCTTCACCTCGCCGATGGACGACTTCGGCTACGACGTCAGCGACTACCGCGACGTCGACCCCATGTTCGGCACCCTCGACGACTTCCGTACGCTGATCGCGCGGGCCCACGACCTGGGCCTGCGGGTGATCATCGACCAGGTGCTGTCGCACAGCTCCGACCGCCACCCCTGGTTCGCCGAGAGTCGTGCCGACCGCACCAACCCCAGGGCCGACTGGTACGTCTGGGCCGACCCCAGGCCCGACGGCACGCCGCCCAACAACTGGATGGCGGCCTTCAGCGGCCGCGCCTGGACCTTCGATGCCCGGCGCCGGCAGTACTACCTGCACAATTTCCTGCCCACCCAGCCGGACCTCAACTTCCACCATCCCGAGGTGCGCGAGGCCCAGCTCGACAACCTGCGCTTCTGGCTGGAGCTCGGCGTCGATGGCTTCCGCTTCGACGTGGTCAACTACTACTTCCACGACCCGGCGCTGACCGACAACCCGCCCATGCCCCGCGAGCGGGTCCACCCCGGCAACCCGCAGAGCTACCAGTTCCAGCGCCACAACATCGAGCAGCCCGAGAACCTGGGCTATCTCGAGCGCATCCGCGCCCTGCTCGACGAGTACCCGGGCGCCACCAGCGTGGGCGAGATCGCCGGCAGCGACCAGCTGCCGACCATGGCCGCCTACACTGCCGGCAACACCCGCCTGCATATGGCCTACACCTTCGACCTGCTCGACTCCACCGGCGACGCCCGCCAGTTATACGACGTGCTGGTGCGCTTCGGCGAACTGGGCGACGACACCTGGCCGTGCTGGGCGCTCTCCAACCACGACGTCGAGCGCAGCGCCACCAGCTGGGGCGAGGCCCGCGCGCTGCTGGCGCTGACCGTGCTCTGCTCGCTGCGCGGCAGCCTGTGCCTCTATCAGGGCGAGGAGCTCGGCCTGCCCGAGGCCGAGCTGGCCTATGAGGACCTGCAGGACCCCTTCGGCATCAACCTCTGGCCCGAGGTCAAGGGTCGCGACGGCTGCCGCACGCCGATGGTCTGGGACGAGACCACCAACGGCGGCTTCTGCCCCGCGGGCGCCGCCCCCTGGCTGCCGGTGTTCGAGCGCCACCTGCCGCTGGCCGTCACTCGCCAGAACTCCTCCGCCGACAGCCTGCTGGCCCGGGTGCGCCGGCTGCTGCGGCTGCGCGGGGCGAGCGAGGTGCTGCGCCAGGGCGAGCAACAATTGATCGCCCCCAGCGAACTGCCCGAGGACGTCTTCGCCGTGCTGCGTCATGACGGCGACAAACGCCTGCTGTGCCTGGCCCACCTGGGCCGCGGCGAGCGGCCGGCCACGGTCGCCCCCGATGCCCTGGTCGACGGCATCCACGGCTGGCACAGCCTCGCGCTGCCGGGCATGCCGGCCCCCGCCATGGAGGGCCGCGCCCTGACGCTCGCGCCGGGCACCGCCGCCTGGCTGGAGCTGCGCTGAGTCACCTGGGGAGGATGCCATGCCAACCACAACAGCCTCCTTCCCCTTGCGACATCACAACCACAACCCTGGAGACTCCTGAAATGCCTAGCCTCGTCACATTCTCACCGCGTCCCGCCATGTGCCTGCTCAAAGGCAGCGCCGGCGCCCTGCTGCTCGGCGGCGCGTTCCTGGCGGCGCCCCAGGTGCTGGCGGAGGAAATCGCCATCGCCTGCGGCGCCGGCGACGCCGCCGACTACTGCCCCATCGCCGCCCGGCAGTGGGCCGAACGGACCGGGCACAGCGTGAAGGTGGTCTCCACCCCCAACGACACCACCGAGAAGCTGTCGCTCTACCAGCAGTTGCTCGGCAGCGGCTCCAGCGATATCGACGTGCTGATGGTCGACATCGTCTGGCCCGGCATGCTCGACAACCACCTCGCGGACCTCGGCGAGTACCTGCCCGCGGACGCCACCCACGGCTTCTTCCCGGCGCTGATCGACAACAACACCGTCGACGGCCGCCTGCTGGCGATGCCCTGGTACACCGACGCCGGGCTGCTCTACTACCGCAAGGACCTGCTGGAGAAGTACGGCCATGAGGTGCCCGAGACCTGGCAGGAACTGACCGCGACCGCCGAGGCGATCCAGGCCGCCGAGCGCGAGGCCGGCAACGACGACTTCTGGGGCTTCTCCTTCCAGGGCCGCGCCTACGAGGGGCTGACCTGCAATGCCCTGGAATGGGTGGCGAGCCACGGCGGCGGTACCCTCGTCGATGGCGAGGGCAAGGTGACCATCGACAACCCCCGCGCCGCCGCGGCGCTCGACCTGGCCGCCTCCTGGATCGGCACCATCTCGCCGGAGGGGGCGCTGAACCACACCGAGGAGGAGACCCGCGGCATCTTCCAGTCCGGCAACGCCCTGTTCCTGCGCAACTGGCCCTATGTCTGGTCGCTGGCCAACGGCGAGGGCAGCGCGGTGGCCGGCAAGATCGGTATCGCTCCGCTGCCCCACGGCCCGGAGGGCGAGCCTCGGGCCACCCTGGGCGGCTGGAACTTCGCCGTGTCGCGCCACTCCGAGCACCCCGCGCTCGCCGCCGACCTGGTCGCCTTCATCACCTCCCGGGAGCAGCAGAAGGCCCATGCCATCCGGATGGGCATGAACCCGACCATCGAGGCGCTCTACCAGGACGCGGAGGTACTGGCCAGCAACCCCGCCATGGGCGAGCTCTACGAGACGCTGCGTAATGGCGTGCCCCGTCCCGCCTCGGTGACCGGCGATGCCTATTCCCGCGTCTCCAACGCCTTCTTCAACCGCACCCACCAGGTGCTCTCCGGCGAGCTGGACGGCGCCACCGCGGTCCACCAACTGGACCGCGAACTCAAGCGTCTCGGCCGGCGCGGCTGGTAAGCCAGTGGAGTGCCGCCGCGGCCCGGCCTGTCCCGGCCGGCCGCGGCGGGGTATCCTAGGAGCCTGTCGGACTTAACACTGATCTGCTACAAAACCCGGTCTTTCGGCCAATTTCATTCGATCGGATTCGTTAAATAGCCCGCTATTCGCCTCATCCGATCGATAAACTTGTCTCGAAATCCGTGTTTCTCGCGACGATCGGTCAAATCCGACAGGCTCCTAGACGACGAAGTATTTAGCTGGAAACGAACGTGCCTTCATCGCCGCGTCGCATCACCCTCAAGGACCTGGCCCGCGAGCTGGGCGTCTCCACGGCGACCATCTCCAACGCCTTCAACCGTCCGGACCAGCTCTCGCCCAAGCTGCGCGAGCACATCCTCACCGAGGCGCGGCGCCTGGGCTACAGCGGCCCGGACGCCAAGGCACGTAGCCTGCGCACCGGCCGCTCGCGGATCATCGCGGTGATCCTCGCCGAAACCCTCACCTACAGCCTCAACGATGCCGTGGCCAGCGAGCTGCTCGCGGGGATTGCCGAGGTGCTCGACGCCCAGGGCCACACCCTGCTGCTGCTGTCGGGCCGCCAGAACACGGCGGTCCCCGGCTCGTCGAGCATCGCCGACGGCTTCATCATCTACGGCCTGATGCCGAGCCTGAAGCTGTTCGCCGACCTGCCCGCCGAGCGCCCACTGGTGGCCGTGGACTTCAGCATCGAGGGCCATGCGGTGGTGCATGTCGACAACGAGCCGGCGAGCTATGCCATTGCCCGCCATGCCCTGCGCACGCCGCCGAAGCGCCCGGCGGTGGTCAACCTGCGCCTCACCGAGCAGCCCTGCAACGGTCGCATCACCGCCGACCAGGCACTGCTGTCGTCCGACCGCACCATCACCCGGGCGCGTCTCGCCGGCTTCCAGCGCGCCTTCGTCGAGGCCGGCATCGACCCGGTCACGGTGCCGATGTGGAACGTCGAGGAGAACACCTTCGCGGTGTGTGAACCGGTGATCGCCGACCTCCTCGACCTGCCCGACGACCAGCGGCCGGACCTGCTGCTGTGCATGTCCGACCGCATCGCCCTGACCGCGCTGACGCTCGCCGAACAGCGTGGCATCCGCGTGCCCGAGGAGTTGCGCATCACCGGCTTCGACGGCATCGCCGAGGGCCAGTACCGCGCCCCGCGGCTGACCACCGTGCGCCAGGACAGCGTCGAGAAGGGGCGCCTCGCCGCGCGCATGATCCTCGGCCTGGCTCCCGCCGAATCGCAGCTGCTGCACACCCGGCTGGTGCTCGGCGAAACCTGCCCCTGAACGCCTCGCCGCCGCCACCCGGAGGGGTGGCGACGGCGATCATTCGCTGCCTCGAGGCGTGGGCGATCAGAACGCCGTCGACAGCTCGACGAAGGCGGTGCGCGGCGCGCCGACGCTGAGACCGGCCCCGTAGGGCTGATCCGGGCCGCTCAGGCTGAAGTAGTCCTGGTCGAACAGGTTCTTCACGCCGAAGCCCAGCGTCGTGCTGTCCCCCAGGCCTGCCAGCTGGTAGTCGGCGCGCAGGTTCCAGACCATGTAGCCGGGCATGCGGCCCCAGCGGCGGCCGAAGTCGTCGCGGGTCAACTCCTCGGTTTCGTGGTTGTCGGTGTACTGACTCGACTGGGCATAGCCCTCCAGGCTGTAGGTCCAGGCGCTGCGCTGGTATTGCGCGCCCAGGTTGCCGACCCAGTGGGAGTAGTAGGGCAGGTCGTTGCCGTCCAGCTCATCTTCCCGGAACTCGGCCTGGGTGTAGGCCAGGTTACCGTGCACGTTGAGGCCGTTGCCGAAGTCATAGGCCGCGCCCAGTTCCACGCCGTAGTGGCGGGTCTTGCCGCGGTTGACGTGGTGCCCCAGATCGTCGTTCCACTGCAGCTTGTTGCTGAAGTTGATGTTGAACAGGGTCGCCTCGGCGCTCAGGCCGCCGTCACGATAGCGCCCCCCCAGTTCCACGGTGCGCGCGATCTCCGGCTCCAGCGGGTTCTCGGTGGAGTCGGCGAGTTGCAGGTGCTGCAGGGTGCCGAAGGAGGTGTTGTAGTTGGCGAACAGCTGGGTGCGCGGTGACAGGCGGTAGCCGACGCTCAGCGAGGGCAGCGCCTTGGTGTAGTCCTGCTCGTTGCGGAAGTCGTTCGGCTGGTTCTTCCTGACCCGGCTGTGGCGGAAGACTTCCACATTCTCGAAACGCACGCCCGGCGTGACGGTCCAGCGGCCGAACCTGACCTGGTCGTCCACGTAGAGGGCATGGGCGGTGGTACCGGTCTCGTCCCGGGTGCGCAGCACCCCCTCGATGGACTTCGGCGAGCTGCCCGCCTCGAAACCGTTCCAGCGCACCCGGTCCAGGTCGGCCTCCTCCTTGACGAAGCGATAGCCCACCGAGACCTCGTGCGTGGTGTCGCCCGCCGCGAACAGTCGGCTGTAGCGCGGCTCGATGCCGTAGACGTCGTATTCACGTCCCCATTCGTCGAAGCGCTGCAGGCCAAAGTTGTTATCGGGAGCGACTTGCAGGCCGTAGAGCCGGAAGGTGTTGGCGTAGAACCCCTGCACCTCGAACTCCTGGTCGTCGCCGAGGAAGTGGGTGTAGCGCAGCCGCGCCTCGCTGCGATCGCCTTCGAAGCGGTTGAACGGAAAGCGCGACTGGAAAGGGTCCTCGGCGAACTGCTCGGGATTGAGGCCGCCGGGAAGCTCCGTCTCGGCCTCGAAGTAGCGCAGGTGACCGTCCAGCTTCTGGCTGTCGCTCAGCCAGGTCTCGCCCTTGAGCATCAGATCGTCGATGTCCTCGTCGGAGTGCTCGCGGAAGTTGCCGCCGTGGCTGCCGGAGTAGAGCAGCATCAGGCCGGTATCGGGCGTGACCCAGCCACCGACCGAGGCGTTGACCTGGCCGCGCAGGTTGTCTTCCCCATCGCCGGTGGCCCGCTCGCCGCGCACGGTGATCCGGCGCGTGGTCTCCTCGGGGATCGGCGGCGTCACGAAGTTGATCACCCCGCCGACGTTCTGCGGCCCGTAGCGCACCGAGCCGCCCCCCTTGACCACGTCGATGGCCTCCAGGTTGCCCAGCGAGATCGGCGCGATGGAGAGCTGCGGCTGGCCGTAGGGGGCGAAGGAGAGCGGCATGCCATCCAGCAGGATGGTGGACTTCTCGGAGAAGCGGGACTTCAGGCCGCGCACCCCGACGCTCAGGGCGTGGTTGGCGCCGTAGCTCTCCGACTGCACCCGCACCTGCATGCCGGGGATCTTGCGAAACGCCTCGGTGAGGCTGAAGGCACCCGCCTGCGAGAAGGTCTCCCGATCGACCCGGTGGCGGGCGCCGGGGAACTCATGCAGGGTGCGCTCGCCGATCCGTTCCAGCCAGTTGCCGCTCACCACCAAGGTGTCCAGCTTCTCCTGCCCTCCCGCCTCGCTCGACGGGGCGGTCTCCTGCGCCCAGGTCTGGCCCAGCATGGCGCCCAGTACGGCGACGCCGAGCGCACTACGGCGGAACGGTCGCCACGCTCGCGGGGTGATTCCAAAAGTGGCGAGAGATCGACTCTCTCTCATAGCGTTATCTCCTGATGATCCCGTTGCTCAAAACCTTGCTCAACAAATTGAATGATGATTGTTATTATTTGCATCAGTGAGATGAGACGCTGGATGGTCGCGATTACCCAACCCTCTCAAGGAAGGAAAATGAGAACGATTTGCAGGTCGATGCAGCGTCCCCTATCATCGGCGCCCTGCGAGTCGAGGAGTGCCCGGATGCTGCGCCTGTTGTGTCTCTGCTGTGTCGCCCTGCTTCCCGCCCTGTCCCAGGCGGAGATCCGCGTGTCCGACACCCGGGGCGAGGTGGTGCTGGATGCCCCGCCCAGCCGGGTGGTCGCCCTGGAGTTCTCCTTCGCCGACGCCCTGGCCACGCTGGGCCTCTCCCCGGTGGGAGTCGCCGACGATGGCGATGCCGAGCGGCTGATAGCGCCGATCCGCGCCGACCTGGACGCCTGGACCTCGGTGGGGGCCCGCTCCCAGCCCAGCCTGGAGGTCATCGCCTCGCTGAAGCCCGAGCTGATCATCGCCGACGCCAAGCGCCACGCCACGGTGGTGGAGGACCTGCGGCAGATCGCCCCGACCCTGCTGCTGGAGAGCTACGGGGCGACCTACGCCGACAGCCTGCAGAGCCACCTGACGATCGCCGCGGCCCTGGGCCGGGAAGCCGAGATGGCCGAGCGCCTCGCGGCCCACGAGGCGCTGATGGATGACTACGCCGCCCGTTTCGCCGGCGCCCTCGCGGAGGGGGACACGGTGCTGTTCGCCATTTCCAGCGCCAAGGGCATCTACCTGCACGGCCCGCACTCCTATGCCGGCGGGGTGATCGCCCGCCTGGGCCTCGACAGCCCCATCCCCGATGCCACCGAACAGGCCTATATCCCCGCGACCCTGGAGCGCCTCGCTCAGGCCGACCCGGACTACCTGATCGTCGGTGAATACGACGACGAGAGCGTCATCGACACCTTCGCGCAGAGCCCCCTCTGGCCGCTCATGACGGCCATCCGCCACGGCCACTATGCACAGCGCGATCCCCACCTGTGGGCCCAGAACCGGGGCCTGCTGCCGGCCGAGCGCATGGCCGAGGAGCTGGCCGCCCTGCTGGATACGCGGCTGGCCGGCACGGCGACCCAGCACTGATGGCCACGTTCGCCTGGCCCTCGCCCCGCCTCGGGCCCACTGCGGGTTGGTGGTTCGCGGCCCTGCCGGCACTGCTGGTCCTGACCTTCGGCCTGTCGCTGGTCGGCTTCTCGTCCTTCGACCTGGGCTGGCACGATCTCTGGACCCTGCTGGTGGCCTTCGATGCCGACAACCTGAGCCACCAGGTCCTGCTGACGCTGCGCCTGCCGCGCGCCATGGTCGCGATGTGCGTCGGCGCGGGGCTGGCGGTGGCCGGCCTGGTGATGCAGGGCATGACCCGCAACCCCCTGGCCTCGCCCACGGTGTTCGGTGTCAGTAGCGGCGCCGCCCTGGCCTTCGCTGTCTCGGCTACGGGCCTGGTGGCCTGGGTATCGGCCCTTCCCCTGATGCTGGTCACCTTCTGCGGCGCGGGCCTGGCCGGGCTGCTGGTATTCTTCCTCGGCGGTCTGCATCGCGCGCCCATCAACCCGGTGCGGATCGTGCTGGCCGGGGTGGCCCTCAACTTCCTGTTCCTGTCGATGACCCGCGGCGCCGTCATCCTTGCCGACGAGAACGCCTTCGGCGTCTTTCACTGGCTGACCGGCAGCATCGGCAACGTCACCTACGCGGAGGTCCGCCTGGCCGCCCCCTGGACCGTCCTCGGCCTGGCCCTGGCGGCGTGGCTCGGCCATGACCTCAACCTGCTGCGGCTTGGCGAGGAGCGCATGCACAACCTCGGCGGCGGCCTGGCCCGGGTGCGCTGGCTGGGCAGCCTGGTGGTGATCCTGCTGGTGGCGGCGGCGGTGAGCGTGGCCGGCCCCATCGGCTTCGTCGGCCTGATCGTGCCGCACATCGGCCGGGCGCTGGTCGGCCAGGACTACCGCCACCTGGTACCGGCCTGCGCGCTGGCGGGCGCCATCCTCATACTGCTGGCCGATACCCTGGCCCGCGGCCTGCGCTTCCCCGACGAGAGTCCGGTGGGCGTCGTCACCACCCTGCTCGGCGCCGGCTTCTTCCTGTTCCTGGCTCGACGCCAGCTCGCGGAGGCACCATGACCCGCCGGCTGACCATCACCGCGGCCCTGGGATTGGCGCTGCTGGCCCTGGCCGCCTGGCATCTGAGTGCCGGCGCCGTATCCATTCCCCTGACGGAGCTGTGGCAGACGCTCACCCGCGGCCACGCGGACTACGACTTCATTCTCTGGAACTATCGGCTGCCGCGCCTGCTCATCGCCGCCCTGGTCGGTGCCGCCCTGGCCCTGGCCGGCCTGCTGGTGCAGGGCGTGGTGCGCAACCCCCTGGCCTCGCCGGACATCCTCGGCGTCTCCGGCGGCGCCAGCCTGGCCGTGGTGGCGCTGTCGATCGGCTGGCGCCAGGCCCCCGTGGCACTGATCCCGCCGGTGGCCCTGGCCGGCGGCTTCGCCAGCCTGGGCCTGCTGCTGTGGCTGGCCAGGGCGGTCTGGCACCGGCCGGCCGCCCTGGCGCTGATCGGCATCGCCCTGTCGGCGCTGTTCGCGGCCGCCATCGACTTCCTGCTCACCCTCTACCCGCTGGAGATCAACGCGGCGCTGCTGTGGCTGACCGGCTCGGTGTGGGGGCGCAACTGGTCGCACCTGCCGCTGATCCTGCCCTGGCTGCTGGCTCTGCTGCCGGTGGCCTGTTACCTGGCCTACCAACTGGACCTGCTGACCCTGGGCGACGACACGGCCACCAGCCTGGGCACCCGGGTCGATCGCCTGCGCTTGGTTGCCCTGCTGACCGCCGTGGCCCTGACCGGCGCCGCCGTGGCGGTGTGCGGCGCCATCGGCTTCGTCGGCCTGGTGGCGCCGCACATGGCGCGCTTCCTGGCGGGCCACCGCCACCTGCCGCTGATCCCGGTGTGCCTGCTGCTGGGTGCCCTCCTGCTGGTCGCCGCCGACCTGTTCGCGCGCATCCTGATGCCGCCGCTCGAACTCCCGGCCGGCATCGTCATCGCTTTCCTCGGCGCGCCCTACTTCATTTTCCTGATCACCCGCTACCGACACTGGTGACCGCCTCATGCCTGATCGAGCCGCCTTCGCCGTTCGCCACCTGACGGCCGGTTACGCCGACCGGACCATTCTCGAGGACCTGGACCTGACCCTCGCCCGGGGCCGGCTGACGGCGCTGATCGGTCCCAACGGCTGCGGCAAGTCGACCCTGCTGAAGAGCCTGGCGCGCCTGATCCGTCCCCGGCGTGGCCGGATCGAGCTCGGCGACGGTACCCGGCTCGAGCGCCTGAGCGCCAAGGCCATCGCCCGGCGCATCGCCCTGCTGCCACAGAGCCCGCTGGTCCCGGAAGGCATCCGGGTCGTCGATCTGGTGGCCTACGGCCGTTCGCCCCACCTGAACGCCTTCGGGCGGCTGAGCGACGCCGATCGCGACAAGGTGCAGCGGGCCATGCGGCGGGTCGCGGTGGAGGCCCTGGCCGAGCACCCGGTGGAGGCGCTCTCCGGGGGCCAGCGCCAGCGGGTGTGGATGGCGATGATCCTCGCCCAGGAGACGGAGATCGTGCTGCTCGACGAGCCGACCACCTACCTGGACCTGGCCCATCAGTACGACCTGCTGGCCCTGGTGGAGGAACTGATCGACGAGGGCCGCAGCGTGGTCACGGTGCTGCACGACCTGAACCAGGCCTGCCGCTTCGCCGACGAACTGGTGGTGATGCAGGCCGGCCGGGTGGTGGCCCAGGAGGCACCGCGGGCGGTGATGAGCGAAACCCTGCTGGCCGAGGTGTTCGGCCTGGATGCCCGGATCCTGCCGGACCCGGAGAGCGGGGCGCCGCTTATCGTGCCACGGGTGACGTCGCGGCGGGGCCCGGCGGCGTCCTTGTCAGCGGAACCCCCACACTCCACGACCGTCTGACGCCCTTCTCCAGAGGAGCGCGCCGCTTCGCACGCCAAGCGGTGGGGGCGGGTCACCGCCGAAGCACAGCAAGCCGTCAAGGCTTTCCTGCCACCAGCATCTCGCGACACTGCCGAAGAGCCCTGCCGAGGTGCTTTTCCACCATGGTCTGGGAAATGCCCATCTCACGGGCGGCCTCGCGCCCGGTCATCTCCCGATAGCGGACCAGCACCAGCGCTTCCCGCGCCCGCGGTGATAGCCGGCCGAGTGTTTCCCCGAGCGCACTCCGCTGCCGTTCCTGAACCAGCTCGTCCCATGGCTCGGGGGCGGGCGAGATCAACTCCATCAGCGCTGCCTCGGACTCGTGCTCGGGCAGGCGCCGACATCGGCGCAGGTGGTCCAGCGCCAGGTTGCTGGCGACCCGGTACAGGAAGGGCCGAGGCTGGCGGACGGCCTCCGCGTCGGGCAGGCGCAACAGGCGCACGAAGCTCTCCTGCAAGAGGTCTTCGGCGATCTCGGCATCCCTCACGATCCCCTGCAGATGCGCCAGCAGCTCCTGGCGGTAGCGGCGATACAGGGTCTCCGGCGAGAACGCCCGTGATGCCTGGACGTCACCGGGCACACCTGCGCCTGTCCGGCCGCCAGCAGCCAGCACCTCCTTGGCAACACTGCTCTCCATGTTCCACGACTCGGGTTGGGTGACTGATCTCGAGAGGCGTCACATTCTAAACAAACAATAATGATTTTCAATTACCAGGGAGACTGATCATCATACGCATGCTGCCCAGGAGGGTCTCCATGAGAGAATGCTTCATCATCCTTGCCCATGTCCCCACCGACTCGGTCACGGACGGCTTCATCCCGGCCATCCGGCGGCGCGGCCTGCCGCTGCTGGTGATGACCGACCAGCCGGAACGTCACCAGACGCTGATCGACCAGCAGCACCTGGCGCCCGACGAGCTGCTCCCGGTCGACGTCTTCAACCCGCTGGCGGTGCTCAATGCCCTGGCCCAGTACCGGGTCACGCCGCTGGCGGTGTTCAGCAACAGCGATCACCTGCAGACCGCCACCAGCATCGTGGCCGACTTCCACGGACTGCCCGGCAAGGACTGGCGCGCCTGCCTGCGGGCCAAGAACAAGCTGATGATGCGCGAGACGCTCCGCGCGGCCGGCCTGGAATCGCCCTGGTTCCGGTGCGTCATCCACCCCCAGGAGCTGACCACGGTACCGCTGCCCTGCGTCGTCAAGCCGGTGGAGGGCGTCGCCAGCGAGCACGTCAGCCTGGCGCGGACCCGCGAAGAGCTCGACCACGCCTGCCGCCGCTACTGGCACCACCACCCCGACCAGGCGCTGCTGCTGGAGGAGTACCTGCCGGGACCGCTGTACACCCTGGAGACCCTCGGCGACGGCGAGCGCCTCGAGGTCATGGGCAGCTTCGAGACCTTCCTCTCCGCGCCGCCGGCCTTCGTCGAGCTGGGGCAACGCCTGCGCCGCCGCGCCGCCCCGGAGGTCGAGGGCCACCTACGGGCCCAACTGGCGGCGCTGGGGGTGGGGTTCGGCAGCTGTCACAGCGAGTTCGTGCTCACCAAGCAGGGCCCGCGGCTGATCGAGGTCAACTACCGCAACATCGGCGACCGCTCCGACTTCCTGCTGGCCCAGGCGCTGTGCCTCGACCTCTTCCAGGCGGTGATCGGCCTGTTCCTGGGAGAACCGCTGCCGGCCCTGCCCGACGCCGCCCACAGCGCCCGGATCCACTGCCAGACCGCCAACGCAGGCGGCACCGTCGTGCAGGTGCCGGACGCCTGCCGCATCGAGCGGGACGGCTGCGCCGTCGAATTCAGGCCCCTGTGCCGGGCGGGGGAGCGCATCGAGCCGCAGCACTCCAACCGCGATTACCTCGCCCTCCTCTACGGCACCGGCCCCTGCGAGGCCACGTTGAGTGAGCTGATGGACAGCCTGGCGGCCGACCTGGCGATCGGCGTGGCCCCTCTGACCCGCGACGAGGAGGCCATCGCATGAACGCCCCCCTGCGCCTCCCGACGCTCCTGGCCGACGGCGCCCCCGCGTCCCCCGTCTTCGATGCCCCGCGTCATGCCGCCGAGCGGAGCGGCATCCGCAACCTGCTCAACTGCTACCTGCGCGAGGTCGCCCACCCCCGCGGCCGGCTGGGCGAGCGGCCGACGCCCGCACTCCGCCAGTCGCTGCCGCTGGGCTGGCGTCACGCCCAACGCGACGCCCACTGGCTGCTGCTGCCGCTCGCGAGGGTCGAGGTGCAACTGCTGATCGCCGTCACCCGCCCCTCGCGCACCGGCAACTACCGGTATGCGCTGCCGGTGCTGGCACGCCATGTCGCCGACGGCCCGGCGGCCTGGCAGCCGGTCGGCGCCCGGCGCCTGGCGCGCCTGCTGATCGACGACCTCAGCCAGGAGGAGGGCCTGCCCTTCAACCTGGAACTGCTGCAGCAGGTCGAGCTCAGCCTGGCATGCACCGCCGACATCCTCGCCGACCGGGAACGCCACCCCGAGCCGCACCGAGCAGACGACCTCTACCGCCATTCCGAACAGTCGCTGGCCTTCGGCCACCCCTTCCACCCGACCCCCAAATGCCGGCGCTGGGCGCAGCACGTCCGGGAGGCGGACTATGCCCCGGAATACCGCACGACGCTGCAGCTGCACTGGTTCGCCGTGGCCGCCGAGCACCTGCGCGTGGATACCGTGGCGCCGCTGACCCCGGAGCGGCTACTCGCGGATCTCGCCGTGGACGCCCCGGCCAGCGCACGGGTGGCGGTGCCGGTCCATCCGATGCAGGCGCGCTACCTGCGCGACCTGCCGGTGATCCGCCGGGCCCTCGATGCCGGCCAGATCAGCGACCTGGGACCGGCCGGCGTGCGCTACGCCCCGACCGCCTCGGTGCGCACCCTGTATCACCCCGAGCGGCCCTGGTTCCTCAAGGGATCGCTGAACATCCGCATCACCAACTGCGTGCGCAAGAACGCCATCTACGAGCTGGAGAGCGCCCTGGCCATCCAGCGCCGCCTGCAGCCGCTGCAGGCGGAACTGGAGCACGCTTTCCCCGGCTTCCGGCTGCTCGGCGAGCCCGGCTTTCTCACCGTCACCCTGCCAGGCTGCGCCCCGGCCGACGACAAGGCGGTGCAGGAGGGCTTCGGCATGATCGTGCGCCAGAACATCCACGGTGTGCTGGCCGACGACGAGCAGGCGATCCTCGCCGGCGCCCTGTTCCAGGAAGGCGCGCCGCTGGCCCGCCAAGTGCCCGTCGCCGACCCGCAGCGCTGGCTGCACGCCTACGCCGAGGCGCTGATCCCGCCGATGCTGGAGGCCTTCTTCCGTCACGGCCTGGTCTTCGAGCCCCACCTGCAGAACACCCTGATCTGCCTGCGCGAGGGCCTGCCGAGCGGAGTGGTGGTACGCGACTTCGAGGGCGTCAAGCTGGTCGACCGGCAGTGGCCCGCCGAGTGCACCGCCGACCTGACGCCGCGCGCCCGGCAGTCGGTGCTCTACAGCGAGGCCCAGGGCTGGAACCGCGTGCGCTACTGCCTGTTCGTCAACAACCTGGCCGAGGCCGTGCACTACCTGGCCGACGACGACCCTCGCCTGGAGGCGGCACTCTGGCGCCGCGTCGCCGCGGTGGTGCGTGACTATCGCGACCGCTGCCCGCTGCCCTCGGCCCGAGCCAGCCTGGACCGGCTGCTGGCCGGCGAGCCGCTGCCCAGCAAGACCAACCTGCTGGTGCGCTTCCACAAGCATGCCGACCGCCAGGCCGGCTATGTGCCGGTCGACAGCCCCTTCACATACCCCGCCGGAGCCTAAACGTGATCGAGATTCCCCACGCCATCCGCCAGGCGGCCCTCGCACTGCAACGGGATACCGAGGCCCCGCTGGCCGCCTACCTGTACGACCTGCCCGCCCTCGACGCGCACCTCGAGCGGCTGCGTGCCGACCTGCCCGAACGGGTGGAGCTGTACTACGCGGTCAAGGCCAATCCCGACCCGCGCCTCCTGGGACGGGTCGCCGCCGTCGTCGACGGCCTGGAGGTCGCCTCCGGCGGCGAGCTGGACTTGATCGCCCCCTGGCGCGGCGAGAAGCCCTTTCTCTTCGGCGGGCCGGGCAAGCTCGACGAGGAGATTGCCGCCGCCCTGACGCAGGGGGTCGCGGCGCTGCATGTGGAGAGCGCCGGCGAGCTCGAGCGGGTGATCGCCCAGGCCGAAGCCCGCCGGCAGGCGGCACCGGTGCTGCTGCGCCTCAACCCGCGCCTGCCGGCGGCGATGCGCACCCGCCTGACCATGGCGGGCCAGGCCACCGCCTTCGGCATCGACCCCGAGACGCTGCCGACGGTGATCGAACGCGCCAAGGCCAGCCGCTGGATCGACCTGCAGGGCTTCCATGTCCACGCGCTCTCGCACCAGCTGGACGCCGAGCGCCACCTGGCGATGCTCGACCACCTGCTGGACACCTGCCATGCCCTCGCCCAGCACCACGGCGTGACGCTGCGCACGCTCAACCTCGGCGGCGGCATCGGCGTCAACTACCGCGAGCCGGCCCGGCAGTACGACTGGGCGCGCTTCGCCGCCGGCCTCCATGAGCGCCTGCACCACCCGGCCCTCCGGGAGGGGCAACTGCGCTTCGAGCTGGGGCGCTACCTGACCGCCTTCTGCGGCTACTACCTGATGGAGGTGATGGACCTGAAGCGCAACCACGGCCAGTGGTTCGCCATCTGCCGCGGCGGCACCCACCAGTTCCGGCTGCCGCCGGCCCAGGGACACAGCCACCCCTGCATCCGCCTGGCCGGCTGTCGCACGCTTCCCGGCACCCCGGCGCTGCGCCAGGCCGAGGTCACCGTGGCCGGCCAGCTCTGCACGCCCAAGGACATCCTGGCCCGCGACTGCCCGGTCGAGACGCTGGCGGTCGGCGACCTGCTGCTGTTCCCGCTGGCCGGCGCCTACGCCTGGAACATCTCGCACCAGGCCTTCCTGTGCCATCCGGCGCCCCGCTTTCACTACCTGGAGGAGCGCCCATGAACGCCATCCTGCCCAAGACGACGGCCCGCCCCGAGGTCGGCGCCACGGAGCAGCGAGACGCTGCCCGTAACGGCCTGTTCCGGCTGCTGCGTAGCCTGCTGCGCGAGGGACTGCTGCCCCTGGAGCGCGCTACCGAGGTCCCGGAGGACTATCGCCTGGCTGCCCCCGGCGGCCGGCTTGAGCTCCGCGCGGCCCGCTTCAACCGCCTGGGCGCGCTGAGCGACTTCGCGGCGCTGCTGTGGCAGCCCGACGCGGGCCCCGCCGAACCCCTCGACGACCCGCTCACCGCCCTGCAGCGCATCCTCGCCCTGCGCGGCGACGGCGACAACCCGGCCTGGCGACGGATCGCCGAGGAGCTCGACAACGGCCTGCGCAACGAGGCGCTGACCCTGGCCTGGCGCCGCGAGCAGGACCGCGAGATTCGCCGACGCTGCCGGCGCGAGGGTCTCGACGACCTGCTGACCTGGGCCCGCCGGGAGGGCGGCGCGGGCATCCGCCTGGAACAGTGGGCGGCGGTCGGCCATCCCTACCATCCCGGCAGCAAGACCAAGCTCGGGCTGAGCGAGGAGGAGGTGTGGCGCTACGCCCCCGAGTTCGCGCCCCGGGTGCCGCTCGCCCTGGTCGCCGTGCACCGCTCGCTGGCGCGCACCCACGCCATGATCGACGGCCTCGACTACCGGCGCTGGTTCGCCGGTCACTACCCCGATTGGTACGAGGCATGGCAGGCCCAGGTTCCGAATGACGCCGACTACCTGCCCCTGCCGGTTCACCCCTGGCAGCTCGAGCACGATCTGCCGCAGCGCTTCGCCGCCGAACTGGCCGAGGGCCGGCTCCGCCTGACCGACGCCCGCTTCGCGGCCACCCCGACCCTGTCGTGCCGCACCCTGGCCCCCGCCGAGGAGGGGCTGGCGCCCTACATCAAGCTGCCGGTCGCCGCCCAGATGACCAGCTCGCTGCGCAACCTGAGCCGTTCCTCGGTGGTGAACGCCACGCGCCTCTCGGCGCTGCTCCAGGACATCCTCGGCCAGCGCCCGGACATCGCCGCGGCGCTGCGCTGCCAGTGGGACGAAGCGGGGCTGCACCTCGACGTCGACGACGCCACCCGCGACGACGCCCGCTACCTGGCGGTGCTGTTCCGTCGCCATCCCGGCCGGCTGCTGGCGGCGCGGGAGCAGGCCGTGGTGGTCGCGGCGCTGTTCGTGACCTCGCCGCTGTCCGGCCTGCCGCTGGTGGTCGAGGTGATGCGCCGCGCCGGGATCTCCTCCACCGATCAGGCGCGCGACTGGTTCCGCTGCTACTGCGACCGGCTGTTCGACGGCGTGCTGAGCCTCTACCTGGACTACGGCATCGCACTGGAGGCCCACCAGCAGAACCTGATGGCGGTCATCGACGAGGGCGGCCAGCCACGCGGCTTCATCAATCGCGACGTGGGCGGAGTCAGCCTGCACTGCCCGACCCTGGCGAGCCGCGGCTGGCCGATCGACTTCGCCCCGGCCGACACCCTGGTCGCGCATCGGGATGTCGCCCGGGTAACCGTCTCCCATGCGGTGATGCAGAGCCATGTCGGCGAGCTGATCGAGCGGCTGGACGGCCACTTCGGCCTGAGCGTCGCGGCGCTGTGGCGCGACGTCGCCGGACTGCTCGAGCGGCACCTGGAGCGCTTCGGCGAGCGCCAAGGCGAGGCGGCCCGGCGCGCCGAACACCGCGCCTTCTTCGCGGCGCCCTGGCCGGGCACGGCGTTCATCCGCATGCGCCTGCAGGACCAGTCCACCCAGGCGGTCTGCCATCCGATCCCCAATCCCTTGAACGAGGTCCTGGCATCCCGACATGCATGACTGGCAACGACACGTCCGCCTGCTGTGGTGGAGCCAGTTGCTCGCCATCACGGCCATGGAGATGAGCGAACCCTTCTGGCCGCTGTACCTGCGCGAGCTGCAGGGCAACACGGCCGCGCCGCCGGCCCTCGCGTCACCCGCCCTGTGGAACGCCCTGACCTACGGGGCGCCGCTGGTGGTGTCCGGCCTGACCGCACCGCTCTGGGGCCGGTTCGGCGACCGCTTCGGCCACAAGCCGATGGTGCTGCGGGCCCTGCTCGGCCTGGCGCTGACCCAGACCCTGCTGGTCTTCAGCGACAGCCTCTGGGAGGTGCTGGGCTATCGTCTGCTGCAGGGCGGCCTGGCCGGCATCATCACCGCCACGCTGTGCTTCGCCACCACCATCGCCCCGGCCGAGCGGCGCGCCTCGGTGGTCGGCCGGCTCACCTCGGCCACCGCCGCCGGGGCCATCCTCGGCCCGGCGGTCGGCGGCGCCCTGGTGCAGTGGCTGGACTTCCGGGGGCTCTTCCTCACCGCCGCGGCGACCTGCCTGGGGCTGGCGCTGCTGGTGGCCTGGCGGCTGCCGCGGGATGGTAACGCCACAAGCGGCGAGGCCGGCGCCACGGCGGGCGAACCGGCGGCGCCCGCCGCAACGGGGCCGCTGCCGGTGCTGGGCCTGCTGCTGGCGGTGATCCTGCTGCTGCAGGTCGCCAAGGCGATGCCCAGCTCCTTCTTCGCGCTGTACGCCGAGCAGCGGCTCGGCGCCACCCCGCTGCTCACCGGCCTGCTGTTCAGCGCGGCCGGCGTCGGCATGCTGCTCAGCGCCTCGCGCTGGGGGCGGCTGTTCGACCGGCGCTCGCCGAGCGAGGGCCTGCCGCTGTTGAGCGTCATTACCCTGGCCGCCGCCGGCTGCTACCTGGCCCATCTCTACGGCGACTGGCTGCTGCTGTTGCTGATTCGCTTCGCCTGGGGACTGTGTCTGGGCGCCATGCTGCCGATGGTGCAGGCGTCGCTGATCCGCCTCGCCGCTACGCCGCGCACCGGGCGGCTGATCGGCATCGCCCAAGGCACCATTCGCTTCGGCAACCTGTTCGGCATCGCCGGCGGTGCCGGCTTGATGGCCATGTGGGGGCATGGGGCGGGCTTCGTCGGGGCCAGCCTGACCTATCTGCTGGCCGCGCTCCTGCTGCTGCTGGTCTGGTCGCGACTGGGGCGGCACCAGGCACCCCACCGGACGAGGAACGCCGCTATCGTGTAAACAAAAAACGCCACCGCCAGCTCCAGGGCTGACGGTGGTCTTTATGGAGGTAGCAAGCGCCGATCAGCGCAGCAGCAGCACCGGGATGGTTGTCTTGCGCAGCATGGCGGTGGTGCTGCTGCCCACCAGCAGGTGGCGGATGCGCGAGTGGCCGTAGGCGCCCATCACCAGCAACTCGATGCCGTGCTCCTGCTGGTAGTTGCGCAGCGTCGCCTCCACCTCGCCGGCGCGGATCGCGCCCTCGGCCTCGTGGCCGGCGTCGCGCAGGGTCGCGAGCGCCCAGTCGAGCTGCGAGCGGTTGTCGCCGGTCTCGGCGCCGACGATCACCACGTGCACCGGCACGCCGTCGAACAGCGGGCTTCTCGCCAGCATCTCCACCCCCTTGCGGGTGGTCTGGCTGCCGTCGAAGGCGAGCATCACCCGTTGCGGCGCCGTGAAGGCCTCGGGCACCATCAGGATCGGCCGGTGCAGGGTGCGCACCACCCGCTCCAGGTTGGAGCCCAGGTGCTCGCGGGCCTGGTGCGCCGTTTCGCCACGCTTGCCCACCACCAGCAGGCGGATCTCCTCCTCCAGTTCCTCGAGGGTCTCCACCAGGGTGCCGTTGCGCTGGCGCGTGGCGGGCTCCGCCGCGCCATCGGCGACGGCGCGCTCCCGGGCCGCCTTGAGCATCAGCCGCCCCTGTTCCTGGGCCACCTTGGCACGCTGCTCGTCGAGGTGCGAGAGCTCCTCGAGCAGGTGCTCGCGCGAGCCCAGGCCGATGTTGCCGGTGAGGTCCGCCTCGGCGGTCTGGGGATGGTTGTCCACCACGTGCAGGAAGGTCAGCGGCGCGGAGAGCGCCAGGCTGGCCCAGGCGGCGGCGTCGCATACCGCTTCGGAAAACTGCGAGCCGTCGATGGCGGCCATCACCTGTTCTGTCATCGTCTCCGATCCTTCCTGGCTGGCGTTGGGTATACCCCCGTTTCTACCTGATCGGCAGCCCCTTGCCTAGGCAGGTCAGCCCTGTGCCGTCAGGTGCGCCACCAGGGCATCGGCGAAGGTATCGGTGGTGCCGCTGCCGCCCATGTCGGGGGTCACCTGATCGCGGGCCGTTTCCAGCACCGTGCGGATGGCACCGCGGATACGCGCGCCCTTGTCCACCATGCCCAGGTGGTCGAGCATGTCGGCGGCCGCCAGCAGCAGGGCACAGGGGTTGGCGATCTTCTTGCCGGCGATGTCCGGCGCCGAGCCGTGCACCGCCTCGAAGATGGCGACGTTCGCGCCGATATTGGCGCCCGGCGCCAGCCCCAGGCCGCCGACCAGCCCGGCGCAGAGATCCGAGAGGATATCGCCGAACAGATTGGTGGTGACGATGACGTCGAACTGGTGGGGGTTCATCACCAGCTGCATGCAGGCGTTGTCGACGATCATCTCCTGGAACTCGATCTCGGGATACTCCCTGGCCACCTCGCGCGCCACGTCCAGGAACAGCCCCGAGCTGGTCTTGATGATGTTGGCCTTGTGCACGGCGGTGACCTTGCGGCGGCCCCGCTGGCGGGCCAGCTCGAAGGCGTAGCGGACGACGCGCTCGGAGCCCGTGCGGGTCACCCGGATGGTGGCGAGCGCGGTCTCGCCGTCCTCGGACAGGCTCTGCCCCTCCGAGAGGTAGGCGCCCTCGGTGTTCTCGCGCACCGTGATCAGGTCGATGTCGTCGTAGCGCGAGCGCGTCCCCGGGAAGCTGATCGCCGGGCGCACGTTGGCATAGAGGTCGAAGTGGCGGCGCAACTGCACGTTGATGGAGGAGAAGCCCTTGCCCACCGGCGTGGTCAGCGGGCCCTTCAGGGCCACGCGGTGCGTCTCGATCGCCTCCAGGGTCTCGGGCGGGATCAGGGTGCCGTGCTGGTCCAGGGCGGTGAGGCCAGCGTCAAAGAACTCGTACGCCAGGCCGCAATCCAGGGCGTCCAGGACACGCAGGGTGGCGTCCATGATCTCGGGGCCGATACCGTCGCCTTTCATTACCGCTATCGTCTGAGTCACCATGATTCCTCGCGATGGTTGGGTTGCTCCATGCCCCCGATGATAGCGCGAACGACGGTCCGGCTCCCTACGACGAACAGCGCCCCCTCAATGGCCACCCATCAGCTTCTCGACCGCTTCCGGGTCGTCGTGCACGGCGTAGCGGTCGACGATGGTGGCGCTCGCCTCGTTGAGGCCGATCAGCTCGACCTCGGTGCCCTCGCGGCGGAACTTGATCACCACGCGGTCGAGCGCCTGGACGGCAGTGATGTCCCAGAAGTGGGCCCGCGACAGATCAATGGTGACGCGCGCCACGGACTCCTTGAAGTCGAAGGCCGCCATGAAGCGTTCGGAGGAGGCGAAGAACACCTGCCCCACCACCGTGTAGATGCGGCGGCTGCCCGCGTCGGCCTCCTCGGCGCCGATGTAGAGGATATTGCCGACCTTGTTGGCGAAGAACAGCGCGGCCAGCAGCACGCCGACGAAGACCCCGAGCGCCAGGTTATGGGTGCTCACGGTGACGGCCACGGTGGCCAGCATCACCAGGTTGGTGGACAGCGGGTGCTTCCTGAGGTCGCGGATCGAGGTCCAGCTGAAGGTGCCGATGGAGACCATGATCATCACTGCCACCAGCGCGGCCATGGGAATCCGCGACACCCAGTCGGCCAGGAAGACCACCAGCAGCAGCAGCATCACGCCGGCGACCAGGGTGGAGAGCCGGCTGCGGCCGCCGGATTTGATGTTGATCACCGACTGACCGATCATCGCGCAGCCCGCCATGCCGCCGAGCAGGCCGGTGCCAAGGTTGGCCAGGCCCTGCCCCTTGCACTCGCGGTTCTTGTCACTCGGGGTGTCGGTGAGGTCGTCGACGATGGTGGCGGTCATCATCGACTCGAGCAGGCCCACCACGGTGAGCATCACTGCATAGGGGAAGATGATCGCCAGGGTCTCGAGGTTGAGCGGCACGTCAGGCCACAGGAACACCGGCAGGGTGTCGGGCAGCTCGCCCATGTCGCCCACGGTGCGGATATCGATGCCGGTGGCCAGGTAGACGGCGGTGAGCACCAGGATGCACACCAGTGGCGAGGGCAGGCTCTTGCCGATCACCGGCACCAGCGGGAAGAGGTAGATGATGCCGAGCCCCGCCGCGGTCATGGCGTACACATGCCATGTGACGCCTGTTAATTCAGGAAGCTGGGCCATAAAGATGAGGATCGCCAGGGCGTTGACGAAACCGGTGACCACCGAGCGTGACACGAAGCGCATCAGGTCGGCCAGGCGCAGGTAGCCGGCGCCGATCTGCAGCATGCCGGTGAGCAGCGTCGCCGCCAGCAGGTACTCCAGGCCGTGCTCCTTGACCAGGGTGACCATCAGCAGCGCCATGGCGCCGGTGGCCGCCGAGATCATGCCCGGCCGACCGCCGGCGAAGGCGATGATCACCGCCATGGAGAAAGAAGCGTAGAGCCCCACCTTGGGGTCGACGCCGGCGATGATGGAGAAGGCAATCGCCTCGGGAATCAGTGCCAGCGCCACGACGAGGCCCGAGAGGGTGTCGCCCTTGAGGTTGGAGAACCAACTCAGTTTCATCTTTTCGTACATACTGCGGTCCAGTCAGGGGGTTATCGGGCCACGGATGGCCGCGCACCGACCAACGTCGGTCGAGCCGCGCCCGGCGGGCGTGCGTCCGTGGTCGTCTGGTTGCTTTCGAGATACCCGGGGTGGCGCGAAGGCGCCGAAGACATCGACGCGATGGCGGCGTCATGGCGCCACCATCGTGGGAGAAAGGCGGGAGTCGTGCGCTAGGGCGGCGTGGCCGTCCCGGTCGAGGCTGTCATCACGTGCTGTCGTTCCCTGGCTACTGATACCGGGGCCGCCCCGTGATCCTGGTCGGAGAGGGGCCCGCGAGAGCGCGGGAGTCTAGCAGAGATCATGCTGCGGCGCACCCTGACGCAGCCGCCGCTCCAGGCGACGCTCATAGAGCCCCTTGGCGAGCAGGGTGCCGAGCACCAGGGCCCCGCCCAGAAAGGCGATGGGCGCCGGACGCTCGCCGAGCAGCCACCACACCCAGAGCGTGCCGACCACGACCTCGAGCAGCATCAGCAGCCCCACCTCGGCCGCCGGCAGGTAGAGCGGGCCACGCTGGATCAGGGTGAAGCCGAGCGGCAGCAGGACCAGGCACAGCAGCACCAGCCATACCAGGCTCTCGCTCGGCGGCAATGTCAGCCCCCCCGTCAGGCTGCCGGCCACCGCCGCCACCCCGGCCACGATCAGCCCGGAGAGCGTCAGCATGGGACTCATGTCGATGGCGGGGCGGGTCCGGCACAGCGTGAAGTTGCTGGCCAGGCCGGTGGCCGCAAGCAGCGCGAAGCCGTTGCCGATCCAGGAGCCGGCGCCGGCATCGTCGAGCACGATCAGCGAGGTGCCGAGCAGGCACAGCCCGATGGCCAGCCAGGTACGTCGGGGCAGGCGCTCGTGAAGAAAGAGCCGCGACAGCAGTGCCGCGATCAACGGCGCCCCGGCCAGGATCATCAGCACGTTGCCGCCCTTGGTGTACTGGTTGCCCAGCACGAAGCCGAAGGTGGAACAGCTGAACAGCAGTGCCACGCCGACGCCGGTCCAACCGCAGCGCCGGTAGGCGGCCAGGGTCTGCGTTCCGTTGCGAATCACCACGATGGCGATGAAGCCGAGGGTGGTGAACAGGCCGCGCCACACCAGGATCTCGGCATCGGGCAGGCCGATCACCTTGATCAGCAGGGCATCGGGGGAGATGATCAGGGCACCGCCGCCGGTCATCAACAGCCCCCGCTGGCGGTACGACAGCCAAAGGCTCAAGGCGACCTCACGTTCCGCAAGATCGCCCCAGGGTGCCACAGCGAAGGCATCGCGCCCAATCAGGCGCCTTCGCCGGAGGCCGGTGTCGTGCCACCGTCCTTGCCACCGCCCATTTCGCGGAACGCCTTGAGCAGGTCCATGGGCATCGGAAAGACCACCGTGGAGCTCTTGCTGCCCATGTCGGCCATGGTCTGCAGGTAGCGCAGCTGCAGCGCGGCCGGGTTGGCGGAGAGGACATGGGCCGCCTCGACCAGCTTCTGCGAGGCCTGCAGCTCGCCCTCGGCGTGGATCACCTTGGCGCGCCGCTCGCGTTCGGCCTCGGCCTGGCGGGCGATGGCGCGAATCATGCTCTCGTCGAGGTCGACGTGCTTGATCTCGACGTTGGCCACCTTGATGCCCCAGCCCTCCGCCGAGGCGTCGATGATCTCCTGGATATCGTCGTTGAGCTTGTCGCGCTCGGAGAGCATCTCGTCGAGATCGTGCTTGCCGAGCACCGAGCGCAGCGTGGTCTGGGCGAGCTGGCTGGTGGCGTTGACGAAGTGCTCCACCTGGATGATCGCCTTCTCCGGGTCCACCACCCGGAAGTAGAGCACCGCGTTGACCTTGACGGTGACGTTGTCCTGGGAGATGACGTCCTGTTCCGGCACGTCCATGGTGATCACCCGCAGGTCCACCACCTCCATCTTCTGGATGGCGGGGATGACGATGATCAGCCCCGGTCCCTTGACCGCCTGGAAGCGGCCGAGAAAGAACACCACGCCACGCTTGTACTCGGGCAGGATGCGGATCGAGGCCGCGATCAGCATGAACAGCAGGACAAGCGGTACGAGATAGGTAATCAGCATGGCTGCGTCTCCCTGTGAGTCATGGACGGTCCGACGTGAACGTGGTGGAGCAAGGGCTCAATCGGGGGCATCCCGAGCCGGTTCGTCGAGGGGCTCGACATCGACGGTGAGCCCGTCGATCGCCACCACCCTCACGACCTGCCCCTTGCGCAGCGGCCGGTCGCTGCGGGCATGCCAGCGTTCGCCGTGCAGTCGCACGTGGCCCCGCGTCTCGAAATCTTCCAGCACCGTGGCCTCGCTGCCCCGGAGCTCTTCCTGGCCGGTCCTCGCCGGGCGGCGCCTGAGCCCCAGGAAGCGCGTCATGACCCACAGCATCAGGACCGCCGCCAGCAGGGCAATGCCGCCGATCATCGGCAGCGAGATACTCAAGTTGTCTGCATCCATCAGTATCACCGATCCGATCACGAAGGCGACGATGCCGCCTATCCCCAGAATGCCGAAGCTGGGCATCAGCGCCTCGCCCACGATCAGCCCCAGCCCCACCAGGATCAGCGCCAGCCCCGCGTAGTTGACCGGCAGCACCTGGAAGGCGAACAACGCCAGCAGCAGGCAGATGACGCCGATGGTGCCCGGCACCAGGCTGCCCGGGTTGGAGAGCTCGAAGATCAGCCCGTAGAAGCCGATGATCATCAGGAAATAGGCCACGTTGGGGTTGGTGATGACCTGGAGCAGTTGGGTGCGCCAGTCCGGGTCGAAGCGCTCCAGCGTGAGCCCTGCCGTGTCGAGGACCCGCTCGCCGTCGTCCATCACCACCGTACGGCCGTCGATCTGTGCGAGCAGGTCGTCGATGTCGCGGGCCACCACGTCGATCACGTTCTGCTCCAAGGCCTGCGAGGCGGTGAGGTTGACCGCCTCGCGCACCGCCTCCTCGGCCCAGTCGGCGTTGCGGCCGTGCCGCTCGGCCAGCGAG
Source organism: Billgrantia azerbaijanica (assembly GCA_004551485.1). Taxonomy (GTDB): domain Bacteria; phylum Pseudomonadota; class Gammaproteobacteria; order Pseudomonadales; family Halomonadaceae; genus Halomonas; species Halomonas azerbaijanica. The sequence continues at coordinate 45,564 of SBLD01000009.1, forward strand.
CGGATGTAGGAGACGGCATCCTCCAGCACCTTGCGCTCCATGGCCGTCTCGCCACGGCGCGGCTCGTCGGCCTGCTCATCCGTCGCCTCGTCATCCGTGGCCGCCTCGTCCTCGGCGGTGTCAGCCTCGTTATCCGCCTCGCCGCCGCCGTCGTCCCCCTCGGGCTCCTCGTCGCCGCCCGGCGTCGGCAGGCCACCGCCGCCGATCTGCACCGGGGTCGCCGAGCCCAGGTGGGTGGCCGGCGCCATGGCCGCCACGTGGCTGCCATAGAGGAGGTAGGTGCCGGCGCTGGCGGCCCGTGCACCGCTCGGCGAGACGTAAATCGCCACCGGGACGGTGGCGTTGAGCATGGTGGTGATCATGTCGCGCATGGAGGCATCCAGGCCGCCGGGCGTGTCCATCTGCACCACCACCAGTTCGGCATCGCGCTCGGTCGCCCGCGCCAGGCCGCGCTTGAAGTAGTCGCTGGTGGCCGGGCCGATGGCCCCCTCGACGGTCATCACCACGGCGATCCGTGCATTCTCCTGGGCGTGACCCTGCCACGCCAGCAGGCCGCCCAGCGCCAGGCCGACCAGGCTGAGAAGCAGCAGCAGGCGATGAAAGACGCTGCCTCGGCGTGCACTCATGTTGCCCCTACCCTCCAGTCGCGGCGCCTCGCGCCAGCCAGTTGCCGACCAGACAGCGGCCGGCCCGGGTTGGTTCAGCTTCTTCTGATTCCAGACTAGCAGCCTGTTGGATTTGGCGCTGATGAGTTGCCGCGCCGGGGAGAACGGGGTAGTCGGCAGGCAGGCTTAGCGCCCCGCGGCCTTCCCGCCGCGGGGCACTGCAGGTGTCGGTCAAGTGGCCTACAAGTCGTGCGGCTCACCGGCGAAGCGCTTCTGCACCTCGACCATGTAGGCGGCCAGGGAATTCAGCTCCTCGCTGCCCCAGGCCAGCGGCTCCGCCTCCATCGGCGCCACCATACAGACCTGGACCATCTCGTCGGCGTGAACCTCGGCCATGCCGAACTGGCTGTTGGCCATCGCCACCCGATGAGGGAACGGCTGCTCGAAGGTCGCCTTGTAGCCCATGTCGTTGCCGTCGCTGCCGTGGCAGGAGGCGCAGGAGAGGCCGTTGGTGCTCAGCGAGGTGTCAGAGTAGAGCGCCTCACCGCGGGCCAGCAGCTCCGCGGCATTCCCGCCCTCTTCGCTGTAGCCGGGCGAATAGTCGGCCGGGCGGGTCACGGCGGCGCTTGCGCCCCCCTCCGCCTCGGCTTCTCCTTCCGCCCCGCCTTCAGCTTCGGTCTCGCCTTCCGCTTCTCCTTCGGCTTCTCCTTCCGCCTCGCCTTCAGCTTCGGCCTCGCCCTCGGCTTCCCCTTCCGCCTCGGCCCGGTTGCTGGCAAGCCACAGCGTCTCCTCGGCGATCGGATCCAGAGGGGCCGTCGTGCCGTCCGCCGAGACCTGCAAGGCAATACCGCCCGCCACCAGTGCCAGGGCCGGTGCCGTATAGGCGACCTGCCGGCTCAGGCGACTCAGCAGCTTGCGACGTCTATCGTCATGATATGACATAGTGGTTTCTCTCCTTGGTTCCCGATGATGCTGAGATAGTTGTTGGAATCGTTGTCGACGACAGCCAACACCGCTTCGGCTCAGCGGTGTCACTTGGTAGGCCAAGGCCAGCAAGACTTACAGCGCGGTGCTTGGCCGTGGCCTGTAACAGGCCGGCAGGCGCTGTAAGGAAAGTGGATGCGGTGCGACCACGCACTGACCGAGGAATCCGCCCCATCAGGAGGAGCCCATGACGGATGCCGCCACCCGCCCGGCCCCGCTGGACATCGGCGAACTATGCAACCGCCTGGAGCGGGCACTGACGCAGGCCGGGCATCGCCATGGCGTGCACCGCCTGACGCCCATGGCCGACACCGGTCTGGCCCACCACCACGTGTGGCTGACCCGTGACGGCACCGACTGGGTGGCGCGGCTCCCCAAGCAGAGCCAGCTAGGGCTGGATGCCCACACCAACCTCGACTACCAGGCCGCCTGCTTCGAGCGCGCGGGGCGCTGCGGCCACGCTCCCGCCCTGCACGGCATCCTCTCCCCCTCGGCAGACCTGCCGCGCGGCGGACTGCTGGTCAGCGCCGTGCGCGGGCGCGTCGCCCGGCTGCCCGACGACCTGCCGGCGCTCGCCGAGGCCCTGGCCGGCCTGCATGGCCTGCCGCTGCCGCCGCCCGAGCAGCGCAAGCCACTGCTCGCCCCGAGCGATCCCTGGGCGGCCATGCGCGAGGAGGTCGCCGGCCAGGCCGACTACCTCGAGGAGGCACGGCTCACCACGGCCGTGCACCGGCAGCTGGAGCGCGAGCTGGCCGCCCTGCCGAAAGCGCTGCCGGACAGCACCACGGCCCGGCCTCGGCTGATCAGCTTCGATGCCCACCCGGGCAACTTCCTCATCCGCGACGACGGCAGCGCCGTGCTGGTCGACCTGGAGAAGTGCCGCTACGGGCTGCCCGGCTTCGACCTGGCCCACACCAGCCTCTACACCTCCACCACCTGGGACATCGCCAGCCGCGCCGAGCTGAGCGTAGCGCAGGTGGCCGACTTCCATCGCCGCTGGATGGCCCTCACCGGCCTCGCCGACACCGCGCCCCTGCTGACCTGCCGGCGCGCCATGTGGCTCTGGTCGCTCACCTGGTGCGCCAAGTGGCGGGCCAGCTACCGCCGTACCCGCGACGCCGAGTCACGCGGCGAGGACTGGTCCGCCGAGCTCAGCGACCCGGCGCTGGTCGCCCACGTGCGCGACCGCGTCGACCACTACCTGTCGCTGCCCGCCATCGACCACGTCCAGCGCGAGTTCGACGCGCTGGCCACTGCCCTGGAAAAGGATGCCTGACCATGCCCCACCCTTCCCGCTTCGCTGCAACGGCCTCCGCCGCACTGGTCACCCTGTCGCTGGCCGCCCCGCTGGCGGCGGCCCCCGATCCGGCCGACTGGGAGGCCGTGCGCGAGGCGGCACGCGGCCAGACGGTCTACTGGAATGCCTGGGGCGGCGACACCCGTACCAACGACTACATCGCCTGGGTGGCCGAGCGCCTGGCGGCCAAGCACGACGTGGAGGTGGTCCACGTCAAGCTCGACGACACCAGCTCCGCCGTCTCGCGGGTGGTGGCCGAAAAGGCCGCGGGTAACGACAGCGACGGCAGCATCGACCTCATCTGGATCAACGGCGAGAACTTCGCCGCCATGAAGCAGCGCGACCTGCTGTATGGCCCCTTCGCCGAGGCGCTGCCCCACTTCGCCCTCACCCGCCCGCAGGCCAATCCCGAGGTGGTCACCGACTTCACCCTGCCCACCGAGGGCTACGAGTCGCCCTGGGGCAAGGCGCAGATCACCTTCTACTATGACAGTGAAGAAATCGGCGGGGACAGCGCCGAAATCGAGACACCGCCGGCGAGCATCGAGGCGCTGCTCGACTGGGCCGAGGCCAACCCCGGGCGCTTCACCTACCCGCGCGTCCCCGACTTCACCGGCAGCACCTTCCTCAAGCAGGCGCTGATCGCCCTGACCGACGAGCGCGAGGCCCTCTATGCGCCGGTCGAGGCGAGCGACTTCACCGCGGTGACGGCCCCACTGTGGGACTACCTGGACGCCCTGCACCCCCACCTGTGGCGCAGCGGCCGCCAGTTTCCCGCCTCCGGGCCGGAGCTGCGCAGCCTGATGGGCAACGGCGAGCTGTCGCTCGCCTTCACCTTCTACCCCTCGGAGCCGGCCGCCGCCGTGGCCGACCACGAGCTGCCGCCGAGCACTCGCAGCTACGTGCTGGACGAAGGGACCCTGGGCAACGTGCACTTCGTGGCGATCCCCTTCAACTCGCCGCACAAGGCGGGCGCCCTGGTGCTCGCCAACTTCCTGCTCTCGCCGGAGGCCCAGGCGCACAAGCAGGACCTCGCCGTGTGGGGCGACCGCACCGTGCTCGACGTCGCCCACCTGCCCGCCGATACCCGGGCGCTGTTCGACCTGGACGAGAGCAACCCGGCCATGCTGCCGGCCACGGCGCTGGGCAAGACGCTCGCCGAGCCGCACCCGAGCTGGATGGATGCCCTGGAAGCGGCCTGGCAGGCGCGCTACGTCGGCGAATGAGGCGCCACCCGATCCCGGTGAAGGGGTGACGCCATGCTGCTGCGCCTGACCCCCGCCCTGATCGTCGCCCTGTTGGTGAGCCCCATCCTGGCCGGTGTGGCCATGGCGCTGCTGCCCGCCTTCGGCTACCTGCCGGCGCTGGGCGGCGAGGCCCTGACGCTGGCGCCGTGGCGGGAGCTGCTGGCCCAGCCGGGCCTGGCGCGCTCGGTGGGCGTGAGCTTCGCCAGCGGCCTGGTCACCACGGCCGTGTCGCTCGGCGTGGTGCTGCTGTTCCTCGCCGATGCCACGGGTTCGCGGCTGGATCGCTGGCTGCGCCGGCTGGTCTCGCCGCTGCTGTCGCTGCCCCATGCCGCCGCGGCCTTCGGCCTGGCCTTCCTGATCGCCCCCTCCGGGCAGGTGGCGCGTCTGCTCTCCCCCGGTCTCACCGGCTGGGAGCGCCCCCCGGATCTGCTGATCGTCCAGGACCCCTGGGGGCTCTCGCTGATGGCCGGGCTGATCCTCAAGGAGATCCCCTTCCTGCTGCTGATGAGTCTGGCCGCCCTGCCCCAACTGGAGGCGCCGCGCCGCGTCGCCATGGCCCGTTCGCTGGGCTATCGGCCCACCCTGGCCTGGCTCAAGGTGGTCGCCCCGGCGCTCTACCCGCTGATCCGCCTGCCGGTCTATGCGGTGATCGCCTACGCCTCCTCGGTGGTCGACGTGGCGATGATTCTCGGTCCCACCCTGCCGCCGACGCTCGCCGTGTCGATCCTCACCTGGTCCCACGACCCCGACCTCACGCAGCGCTTCCTCGCCGCGGCAGGCGCCGTGCTGCAGCTCGGCGTGACCCTGGCGGCACTGGCCGGCTGGTGGGGACTCGAGTGCCTGGTCCGGCGACTGGGCCGGCGCTGGGTCGATGGTGGCCAGCGCCGGCGCGGCGATAGCCTGCTGCGCACCACGGGCAAGGGCGCGCTGCTCGCCGCCACGCTCATCGCCTTCGCCGGGCTCGGCGGGTTGGCGCTCCATTCGCTGGCCGGCTTCTGGCGTTTTCCCGACGCCCTGCCGGCCACTCTCACCCTCACGCACTGGGCACGAGCGCTGCCGGCGCTGGGCAGTCCGATCGCCACCACCCTGATCATCGCGGTGAGCGCCACCCTGCTCGCCCTGCTCCTGGCCCTGGCGGCGCTGGAGAACGAGCAGCGCACCGGCCGCCACCCCGCCGAGGGCCGGCTCGCCTCGGCCCTGACGCTGCTCTACCTGCCGCTGATCGTGCCGCAGATCGCCTTCCTGTTCGGCCTGGTGATACTGCTCGAGTCGCTGGGCCTGCGCGCCCGCCTGGCACTGGTGATCTTTGGCCATCTGCTCTTCGTGCTGCCCTACGTCTTCCTGTCGCTGTCCGAGGCCTACCGCCGCTTCGACCCGCGCTGGTCGCAGCTCGCCCTCACCCTGGGCAGCTCGCGCAACGGCGCCTTCTGGCGGGTGCGCCTGCCGATGCTGCTCGCCCCGGTGCTCACCGCCGCGGCCGTGGGCCTGGCGGTGAGCATCGGCCAATACCTGCCCACCCAGCTGCTGGGCGCCGGGCGCATCGCCACCGTGACCACCGAGGCGGTGGCGCTCGCCGCCGGCGCCAACCGCCGCGTGATCGGCGTCTGGGCGCTGGTGCAGGCGAGCCTGCCGCTGCTGGGGTTCGTCATTGCCATCGGCGTGCCGCGCCTGCTGTGGCGCCACCGCCGCGGACTGCGAGGAACGCCATGAACGCACAGCACCACTTGGACCTGCGGGGCATCGAGGTCCGTCTCGACAGCGTCTCGCTGGTCACACTCGATGCCTATATCGGCCCCGGTGAGGTGCTCACCGTGATGGGCCCTTCCGGCTCGGGCAAGTCGACCCTGCTCGCCTTCCTGGCGGGCTTCCTGCCCCCGACCTTCACGGCACGCGGGCGCGTCCTCCTCGATGGCCGCGACATCCCGGCCCTGCCCGCCGAGCGGCGTGCCATCGGGCTGCTCTTCCAGGACCCGCTGCTCTTTCCCCACCTCTCGGTGGCCGGCAACCTGCGCTTCGCCCTGCCGCGTCGCACCCCCGACAAGGCGGCCCGCATCGACCAGGCCCTGGCCGAGGTGGGCCTGGCGGGCTACGGCGAGCGCGACCCGGCGACGCTCTCCGGCGGCCAGAAGGCGCGCATCGCCCTGATGCGCCTGCTGCTCTCGGCGCCCTGTGCCGCGCTGCTCGATGAGCCCTTCTCCAAGCTCGACACCCACCTGCGCCAGGAGATGCGCCAGCTCGTCTTCTCCCGGCTGCGCGACGCCGGCCTGCCAAGCCTGCTGGTCACCCACGACCGCGAGGACGCCGATGCCGCCGGCGGGCGGGTGATCGAGCTCGGCCACTGAGGCACGTCATGGTTCGGGCAGGGCGGCCGGCAACGCCGCCCAGCGCAGCTCATGCGGGTCGAAGCCGTCGACCAGCTTCGGCTTGATCACGGCGAAATAGGGCGACAGGTCGAAGGCCCGCGGCGTGAACAACGAATAGTGGCGGCGGCGCAGGCGCGGGGCTCGCTGGCCATCACCAGCCCGCTCCTCGAGGGGCAGGATCGGGTAGCGCACCGACTGGAACGCCTCGGCAATCAGCGTCGAGCAGATGGCTCGCGTCGGATCGCCGCTGCCCAGGATCAGCATGTGCCGTCGCCAGCGCGACGGCACCGGTGGCAACGGCAGCAGGTAGCGGGCCAGGTCGAGGATGTTGCGCAGGTCATAGCGATACCCCAAGCGCGCACAGGCAAACTCAACCACCGCTGCCAGCTCCTCGGCGGTCAGCCCCACGGGACGGCAGATCCGCAGCGGGCTGCCGGCGAACGCCGCAAAGCCGGTCAGGCGCACGCCTTCGGCCAGGTCCGCCTCGATGAAACAGTCGCCGTCGCGTCCCCCGAATCGCCTGGCCACGTCCTCACCAACGAACAGGGCGGCATGGGACCAAGAGGACTGGGTGAGGTACTTGATCACCGTGCCGAGGCGCGAGGAGCCCTCCACCAGCAGCACGTCACCGGGGCGCAGGCAGGCCAACACCCCGCTTTCGATGCGATTCTCCGCCCGGTGCCAGGGCCGCGGACAGGAAAGCCAACAGCTGAGCCAATAACCGAGGCGCTCGCGCAGCGTGTTCATGGCGCCGCCCTCCTGCACGTGCCGACATAGTCTCTTGTCGGCGCACCGCCACCAACCTTACGTCCGGCGCGTCCTGCAGGGCCCGGGGCGCCGTCGGGGCATCATCCTTGTCGGGGCAGCCGACGTGTCATGACCCACAGACCGAGCGACAGCAGCAGCAAGGCGAGCGGCAGCAGCCAGGACGACAGGCCGGCGAGCGCCCCGGCCAGCGGCAGGCCCAGCCAGACCAGTAGCAGCGGCGCACAGCAGGCGCCGCCCGCCAGCAGTGCCGGCAGGCTGCCCAGCAGGCCCAGGCCCGACCCACGCAGGCCGCAGGTGCGTGGCGCACGCCACAGCCGCCAGGCGGCCAAGCCATTGAGCCCCACCAGCAGCCCCAGGAGCAGCGCCAGCAGCAGGTTGAGCGGGCTGAAGGTCCACACCAGCGGCCCCAGCTCGATCAGCCCCACCGGCTCGAACCGAAAGGGGGCGCGGGCCTCCAGGATACGAGCCCATGCCGGAAAGATCGCCCACACCCCGCCCTGGCCGCCGCCGGCCAGGTCCCCGCTCAGCCACAGGTAGAGCAGCGTGTAGCCGAGAGCGATGCCCGCCAGCGCCCCCCACTGATGCCGGGTACGGACCAGCGTCGCGAGCCGAAGATGGCGTGCCGTCATGGTGACGCTCCGTCGACCAGCAAGGTATCGGGATAGAAGGCCGCCCAGGCGAACCACATCGCCTCGAAGGCGTTGACCGGCGCCAGGCCCTCGATACCGCTACCGCTGACGCCCTCGGCCCCGAAGCGCAGCGCCTCGGGATCAATGGGTTGCTGGTCGGGATTGTGGAACACCCAGCCGGTGTCGAGGCCGGGGTCGTGCACCACCGTGTAGTGGCTCTCGCCCACGGCGAGCTCCACCACCCCCTGCGCCGCCAGCGCCGACTGCGTCACCGCCGCGGCACCGTGCGGGGAACGGAACCCCAGGACCTCCGCCTTGGGTGGCAGGCGATCGTCTTCGTGCATCACCGGGAAGAGCGGTCGGCTCTCGGGGCGGTAGTAGCCGCCGAGCGGGTCATAGCTGCCGTAGGGATCGCGCCGGTAGTTGCGCACATAGCCCGTTTCCGTCGTCAGGACCTGGGTCTCGGGGTAGCGCGCCTGCCAGCGCTGCCAGGTGGTCCACACCACGCGCAGCTCATCCAGCCCGTGCCCGACCAGGGGGCCGGCGATGGCCACGCCGAGCATCTGCGGCCACTCGCTGTCGGTGGCTCGGTCGTACATCACCAGGTTGCTGTTGAGCAGCCGGCCGGAGACCCCGAGCGTCGTGTCGCCGCGCCGGAAGCCCAGCGCCGTGCCGGTCAGCGGGCAGTAGCTGATGCTGACCGGCTCTCCACCCAGTTCGTCGTTGACGATCTCGTGCCACACCAGGATGCGCTGGGGATAGGCGCGGGTCACGCCATTGTGATGCACGCCGATGACCCGCTCGTCCGGCGCCAGCCCCGCCTCGCTCGCCGCCTGGAAGCGCGGCGCATCGATGGCCGGGATGCCGTCCTTGGGGGGCCCGCCGGCGCGCACCGCGGCGCGCAGCGCCTCCAGCGAATCGGCGACGGGAACCGGCGGTGACGGCTGTGTCGGGAGTACCGCCACGGCTACGGTCAGAGACATGACCAGACTGGCCATCGCCAGGAAGAGTGAGCCGGGTACGCGCATGGTGACGCCTCCTTCGCATCGCGGTGCCTGACCGCGATGGCGACGTCGTGAGGTATGCTCTCCTTGAGTCGTGATGGAGAGTATCGCCTTACGTCCGCCAAGCCGGCTGTAAGGCGACGCGGCCCGCGGCGACCACACCTCCAACGCACGACGCCCTCGCGAACGGAAAGCGGAAGACAGTGATGGACGAGCCGCGACTCAGCGTGATCATTCCCACCCTCAATGAGGCCGAAGGCATCGAGGCAACCCTCGCCGGCCTGCGCGACCTGGTGCGCTGCGGGGTGGAAGTCGTCATTGCCGACGGCGGCAGCCGCGATGCCACGGTGGCCCTGGCGCGCCCCTTCGCCGCGCAGGTGATCGAGTGCCCGCCCGGACGGGCACGGCAGATGAACGCCGGCGCCCGGGCGAGCCACGGCGACAGGCTGCTGTTCCTGCACGCTGACACGCGGCTGCCCGAGCGCGCCGACCGGCGGGTCGAGCAGGCGCTGTCGGGGCCGCACTGCTGGGGGCGCTTCGACGTGCGCCTGGCCGGCCGCCACCCGCTGTTGCCGCTGATCGCCTTCGCCATGAACCGGCGCTCGCGGCTCACCGGCATCGCCACCGGCGACCAGGCGCTGTTCATGACCCGCGACGCCTTCGAGGCCGTGGGCGGCTTTCCCGACCAGCCACTGATGGAGGATATCGCCCTGTCGCGGCGGCTCAAGTGCCTCTCGCCGCCGGCCTGCCTGCGCGCCCGGGTGACGACATCGGGCCGCCGCTGGGAGCAACACGGCGCCTGGGCGACGATCCGCTTGATGTGGCGCCTGCGCTGGCGCTACTGGCGCGGCGAATCAGCCGAGCGCCTGGCCCGGGAGTACCACGATGTGCGTTGAGCCCTTGGGCGACTTCCCCTTGGCGATCCTCGCCAAGGCGCCGCTTCCCGGGCGCGTCAAGACACGGCTGGTGCCAGCGCTGGGCGCCGAGGCCGCGGCCCGCCTCCACGCGCAGTTGCTGCGCCACACCCTGGCGGTGGCCACCCGGGCCACCGCCGCCCGGCACGTCACCCTGTGGACGGCGCTGGATCACGCCCACCCGCTCTTCCTCACGCTCGTCGAGCGCCACGGCATCACCCTCAAGGCGCAACCCGAGGGTGATCTGGGCCGGCGCATGCACACCGCCCTGGCGGCCCTGGACGGACCGGGCCTGCTGATCGGCAGCGACTGCCCGGCGCTGACGCCGAGGCTACTCGCACGGTGCTGGCAGGCCCTGGCCACCCACGAGGCGGTCTGCCTGCCCGCCGAGGACGGCGGCTACGGCCTGATCGGCGCACGCCGCGCCGAGGCGCGGCTCTTCGAAGACATCGACTGGGGCACGGAGCGGGTCATGGCGCAGACCCGTGAGCGCCTGCGCGCGCTGGGCTGGCGGCTCGCCTGCCCGGCCACCGTCTGGGACGTCGATCGCCCCGAGGACGTGGTCCGCTGGCAAGAGTGCGAACGCCTTGCCCAACGGACGGGAGGTCCGGCATGCTGAGTCTTACCGCCCCCAGCGCAGGGACTTACGACGTGACCGAGGAACCGCTGGACGACCGCATGCAGCGCCTGGCCGCCGTCCGCCCGCGCCTGCTCTCCTTCGCGCGCCTGCACCTGCGCGACAACGCCCTGGCCGAGGACGCGGTGCAGGACGCCCTGGAAGCCGCCATCGCCAAGAACGACAGCTTCGAAGGACGCTCCGGCTACGAGACCTGGGTGTTCGGCATCCTCAAGTACAAGATCCTCGACCTGCTGCGGGCCCAGAAGCGCCAGGGCCAGTGGCAGCCCCTGGAGGACGAGACCGACGACGAGACGCTAGACCGGCTGTTCCAGCAGAGCGGCCGCTGGCGCGAAGAGGCCCGCCCGGTGAGCTGGGGCGAGCCAGAAGCCGTGTTCGAGAACGAGCACTTCTGGCGGGTGTTCGACGCCTGCATGATCGCCCTCCCGGACACCATCGCGCGGGTCTTCTCGCTGCGCGAGCTGATGGGGCTGTCGACGGCGGAGATCTGCCGCGAGCTCGACATCAAGGAGAACAACTGCTGGGTCATCCTGCATCGCGCCCGGCTGCGCCTGCGCGCCTGCCTCGAGCGCGGCTGGCTCGAGGAGGAAGCGTCATGATGATGTGTCGCCGCGCCACCGAACTGATGTCGCAGCGGCTCGACCGCCCGCTCACCTGGCAGGAACGCCTGTCGCTGCGCTTTCACCTGTCGATGTGCGGTGCTTGCCGCCAGTGCAACCGGCAATTCGGCCTGCTTCACGAGGCGGGCAAGCGTTTCATGTCGGGATCCCGGCACGAGGACGACGACAGCCGATGACCCCTCCTCGGCGCCAAGGTACCTAGCCATGCCCAGGCGCCCAGCTCGCTTGACTCCGTAGCACGGTACGGCCCCTATGCTGATGGGAATAAGGCATCGAGAGACGATCGCCGTGTGCGCCATGACCATCAGCAAGGCCGCCCGGGCCGCCGGTGTCAGCGTCGAGACCCTCCGTTTCTACGAACGAAAGGGCCTGATCGAACAGCCTCCCAGGCCTCGCGACGGCGGTTATCGAGTCTATCCCGACGACACGGTGCACCGGGTACGGTTCATTCGCCGCGCCCAGGAACTCGGTTTCTCGCTGCGCGAAGTCGCCGACTTGCTGGCGCTGCGTCAGGCCTCGCGAGCCGATGCCGGCGACGTGCAGCACCGAGCCCTGGCCAAGCTGCGGGACGTGGACGCGAAGATCGCCCACCTGCAGCGCATGCGCGCGGCATTGACCGACCTGCTCGCCGGCTGCCCCGGCGAAGGCGCGCTGCGCGGCTGCTCCATCCTGGGCGCCCTGGAGCAGGCGGGGGACTCGCCCCTCCGCACGTCCTCCCCCGCGCCCGCGGCCACCCCGTCACTTCGCGAGGATGATCAGGAGAGCGCCATGCAAACGGTCAAGCTCCACATCGACGGCATGCATTGCGACGGCTGCGCGGAAATCGTACGCCGGGTACTGGAACGACAGGCCGGTGTGGCGGGGGTCTCGGTGTCGCACGCGGACGGCGAAGCCCGGGTGGCCATCGACACCACGCGGGTCAGCGTCGAGCGACTGGTCGAGGTGGTCGACGCGGCCGGCTACCGGGCAGGCGTAGAGGAAGCCTAGCCCCTTGGATATCGCCGCCGCTTCGCTGCTCGCCTTGGGACTGGGCCTGCTGGGCTTCGTGGAACCCTGCTCGGTGGGCGGTCACCTGCTGTTCATCAAATACCTGGAGCGCCGCTCTCCTCGCCAGCGGATAGTCCAGACCCTGGCGTTCACCCTGACCCGTGCCACCTTGATGGCCGGCCTGGGCATGATCGCCGCGCTGATCGGCACGGCGTTCACGGGGCTCCAGCAGGGCCTGTGGGCAATCCTGGGCGGGCTCTACGTGCTGGTGGGGCTGATCTACCTGGGGGGTGGCGCACCACAGGTCATCGCGGCAGTGAACCGCCTGCTGCCGCGCCTTTCCGCAGCATCGGGAAGCGTGGGACTCGGTGCGCTGTTCGGCTTGAACGTGCCGGCCTGCGCCGCACCGCTGTTGGCGGTGCTGCTGGGCGATGCCGCGGCCCGCGCCGCGACGGGCGCGCCGCTTGCCTACGGCGCCCTGACCCTGCTGATCTTCGGCCTGGCGCTCTCCAGCCCGCTGCTGCTCGCCGTGTTCACCCGACGCGGTCGGCGCCTGCTGGATGCCATCACCGGCCTGGCCGGACGCCTGCCGCGCTGGACGGGTGTCCTGCTGGTGGCCCTGGGGGTCTGGTCGATCCTGCTGGCCTTGTCATAGCCACCTCATGACGTGGTCCATTTCCTTGACTCCGTAGCGTGCTACGGCCCCTAGGCTCAAAGCATGTCCTCACACGCCTCGGGAGAGCGGCCATGCCCACGCTATCCACCGCGACACTGGAAGAAAGCATCCAGCCCTGGAGCCAGGAAGCGACCGCACAGCCGCATGTCCGGCGGGTACGCGCCCATATCGGAGGGCTGCACTGCTCGCTGTGTACCGGCACCATCGAGCGCGCCCTGGGGCAGAAGCCCGGCGTGCGCCGGGTGGCGGTCAGCCTCACCCACGAGCAGGCGCTGGTCGAATACGATACGCGCGAGACGTCTGCCGAGGCGCTGATGGGCACGTTGCAGAGCATCGGCTATACCCTCAGCGATCCGCGCAAGGTGGCGCCTTATGAACGCCAGGAGCGCGAGCTGGTCCGTGAGCGCAACCGCTTCCTGGTGGCACTGACAACCAGCCTGGCGGCGATCGGCCTGATCGTGGACGGCGGTTCGGTCTGGACGCTGGGGCTCTCCACCCTGGTCTATGTCAGCCTGGTGCTGTTCGGCTATGCCGTGCTGCGCGGCCAGGGCGTGGCCACCGCCCTGGGCGGCAGCGCCCTATTGGCCGTGGGTGGCCTGGGCCTGTTCGCGCTGCGTGCCGGCGGCATACTGGCAGGTCATGAGGCGGAGCTGGTGGCGCTGCTGGCGGTCACGATGGTGTTTGCCGTCGCCCGGCAGATGCTGGTCATGGCCTATCAGGCCCTGCGCCGGGGCATTCTCAATCAGCATGTGCTGGTGGAAGTCGGCGCCTTCGCGGGACTGATCGGCGGCGGCATCGGCCTGACACTGCGCCCCGACGGCTACCCCACCGCCGCCTTCTTCGCCGTCTCGGTCATGGTGCTGACCTACCACCTGTTCTCCGAGTGGCTGTCGTTGATCGTCAAGACCCGCAGCTCCCAGTCGGTGCGCCGCCTGCTGGACCTGCAGCCGGAAACGGCCCACGTGGTTACCGAGCGCGGCGAACGGGACCTGCCGGTGGCACGGGTGGAAAGCGGCATGCGGGTGCGTATCCGCCCCGGCGAGCGTATCCCGGTCGATGGCGAGGTCCTCGCCGGCGACTCGACCGTGGACCAGTCGCTGGTCACCGGCGAACCGCTGCCGATCGAGAAGGCCCCGGGCGACGCGGTGGTCGGCGGCGCCATCAATGGCAGCGGCACCCTGCTGGTGCGGGTGACGACCACCGGCGAGGCGAGTTTCCTGCAGCAGGTGGTCCGCAGCCTGGAAGATGCACGTGCGCTCAAGCCCGGCCTGCTGCACCTGGTGGATCGCGTGCTGCGGATCTATACCCCCACGGTGCTGATCGTCTCCGCATTGGCCCTGGTGTTCTGGATGAGCGCGCCACTGTTGTGGGGGGCCGCCCCCGACCTGGAGCGCGCCGTGTTTGCCGCCCTGACGGTGCTGGTGATGGGGTATCCCTGTGCCGTGGGCATCTCCGCGCCGCTGTCCATCGTGCGCGGTGCCGGCGAAGCGGCCGAGCACGGCGTGTTGATGCGCACCGGCGAAGCCTTCCAGGCCCTGCGGCGCGTGGCCACCGTGGTGTTCGACAAGACCGGCACCCTGACCGAAGGACGTCCGGCGGTGCGTGGCGTCATGGGTATCGATGATGACGAAGGCACACTGCTGTCACTGGCAGCCGCGGTCGAAGCCGCCTCGGAGCATCCACTGGGACGCGCCGTGGTCGAAGCGGCCCTGGCACGCGACCTGGCGATCCCCGACGTCAGCGAGTTTCGGGCGCACTCGGGGCGCGGTGTCACGGCACGGCTCGACGGCGAGGCGGTGCACGTCGGCAGCCCGGCCTTCGTTGCCGACCAGGGCATCGATCTGGCGCCGGTGAGCGCGGCCATCGAGCGTGCCGAACGCCAGGGCCAGACGGTCATCGTCGCCGCCCGCGGCGAGCGCCTGCTGGGCACCATCGCCCTGGGCGACGGTCTGCGTGCCGACGCTGCGGAGACCGTACGGCGCCTGCATGAGCTCGGCATTCACAGCGTGCTGATCACGGGCGACAACGAACGCACCGCCCGGCATACCGCCAAGCTGGTGGGTATCGCGACGGTACATGCCGGCGTGCTGCCGGAACGCAAGGCCGAGCTGTTGCGCGACCTGCAACGCCAGTCGCGGGTCGCCATGGTCGGCGACGGGATCAACGATGCCCCGGCGCTGATGCAGGCGGACGTCGGCATCGCCATGGGCAGCGGCACCGACATTGCCATCGACGCCGCCGATATCATCATTCTCAACTCACGCGTGGCGAGCGTGGTGACCGCCTGGCAAATCAGCCGCCGAGGGTATCGCAAGATGCTGCAGAACGTCTCGCTGGCCTTCCTGTTCAACGGCATCGGCATTCCGCTGGCCGCCACCGGCCTGATCTACCCGGTGTGGGCCATGGTGGCCATGGCCGCCAGCGTGACGACCATCTTCATCAACTCGCTATGGCAGCGGCCGGCGCTGCTGTTCGATGCCGTAGCCAGCGTGCGCTCGAACGAACGCCGTGTCGCCCCCGCCTGATCCCGGGCAATGCGCATGCGGCCCCCCACGCCATCGACGGGGCGCGAACTGCAGGACCGGCGGTAGCAAGCCCAGCGCTGGCTCAGCCTTGCCAGGCGTGTCCGGCGAAGACCTCGTCCAGCTCGGACGACGCAAAGTCGGACTCCTCGCTGGCACTCTGCCTCACTCCCCGGGGTCTCCTCTCAGCTCATCGTGCAATGCTGCGATCAGCGGACAGGCGACACGCCCTTCCCGTTCATGGCAGGCATGGACCAGTTCCGCCAGGACATGCTCGATACGCTGCAGATCGGCCAACTTCTCACGGACATTCTCCAGCTTGTGCTCGGCCAGGGAGCTGGCCTCCTCGCAGTGGGTGCCATCCTCCAGGCGCAATAACTCGGCGATTTCGTCCAGGCTGAAGCCCAGCCGCTGGGCGGTCCTGATGAAGCGAAGTCGCTCGGCATCCGCATTGCCGTAGCGACGAATGCCGCCGTAGGGCCGCTCCGGCTCCCGCAGCAGCCCCCGGCGCTGGTAGTACCGAATGGTCTCCACATTGACGCCGGCGGCCCTGGCCAAGCCGCCGATGGTCATGCCTGGCGTGTCATCGTGCATGGCGCTTGCTTCCGTAGCTGGGTACGGAAGTAACCTTACTCTCAGTCACCCGCTCGCGAAAACAGACGCCACAGGGCCAGAGGCCGCACAACGTCCGGCAATCCAGGTCGTCGGTGAGGAGGCACCATGAAAAACCCCAAGACGCTGCTGCGTATCGGCGTGATCGGCACGGTGCTGGTCGCGCTGTGCTGCTTCACCCCCGTCCTGGTCATCCTGCTGGGCACGCTGGGCCTGGCGGCGCTGACGGGCTATCTCGACTACGTGCTCTTTCCCGCCCTGGCCGCCTTTATCGGCCTGACCGGCTACGCCCTGTACCGCAAGCGCCTGCAGGCTGCCTGCAGCACCGATGACGCCCATAAGGAGCGATAGACATGAGCAGAGACGAGGCCCTGCATATCGCCGTGATCGGCAGTGGTGGTGCCGCCATGGCAGCCGCCCTGAAGGCCGCCGAGCGCGGCGCCCGCGTCACCTTGATCGAACGCGGCACCCTCGGCGGCACCTGCGTCAATGTCGGTTGTGTGCCGTCCAAGATCATGATCCGGGCGGCGCACATCGCCCACCACCGCTCGGAAAGCCCCTTCGACGCTGGCCTGCCCCCCCAGGTCCTGGGAGTGGACCGTCCCGCATTGTTGGCCCAGCAGCAGGCCAGGGTGGAGGAACTGCGCCGAACCAAGTACCAGGCCATTCTGGCTGACAATCCGGCCATCCGCGTGCTGCGCGGTGAGGCGAGCTTTGTCGATACGCATGCCCTGAGCGTTCTCACCGAGGAGGGCGAAGTGCGAAACATCGTCTTCGATCGCGCCTTTATTGGCACCGGCGCCCGCCCTGCCATTCCGCCCGTGCCGGGGCTGGCCGAGACACCCTACTGGACCTCCACCAGCGCGCTGGCGAGCGAGACGATACCGCAACACTTGGCGGTGATCGGCGCCTCGGCGGTGGCGGTGGAGCTGGCCCAGGCCTTTGCCCGGCTGGGCAGCCAGGTCACGATCCTCGCCCGCAGCCGGCTGCTCTCCCGGGAAGACCCGGCGGTGAGCGACGCAGTGGAAGCGGCATTTCACCGCGAGGGCATCAAGCTACTCAAGGAGACCCAGGCAAGCCGCGTGGACTACACCGACGATGAATTCGTGCTGGAGACCAACGCCGGGACATTGCGGGCGACTCAACTGCTGGTGGCCACCGGACGAACACCGAATACTGAGGCCCTGAACCTGGCGAGCATCAGCGTCGAAACCACGCGTGGCGCTATTCTGGTGGATGACCATCTGCAAACCACCATACCGGGGATCTATGCCGCGGGGGACTGCACCGACCAGCCGCGGTACGTCTACGTCGCCGCCGCCGGCGGTAGCCGGGCGGCGATCAACATGACCGGCGGAGATGAAAGACTGGATCTCGCCGCCATGCCGGCGGTGATCTTCAGCGACCCGCAGGTCGCCACTGTGGGATTGACGGGGGCCGAGGCCAGGGCTCGCGGCATCGATGCCGAGAGCCGCACCCTGACGCTGGACCACGTGCCACGGGCACTGGTCAATTTCGACACCAACGGTTTCATCAAGATGGTGGTTGAGCGCGAGTCAGGGCGCCTGCTCGGCGTACAGGCGGTCGCCGGCGAGGCCGGCGAGCTCATCCAGACGGCGGTGATGGCGCTGCGCGCGCGGATGCGTGTGCAAGACATCGCCGATGAACTGTTTCCCTACCTGACCCTGGTCGAAGGACTCAAGCTGTGTGCCCAGAGCTTTGCCAAGGACGTCAAGCAGCTGTCCTGCTGCGCGGCATGATGTCTCTTCAAGCACTGGTTCATCCCCCAGATCGCCCTGGCAACCATCGCACGACCGTGGGGGATACCGTGCTCCCCTAGTCGCGAATCGCCCGCTTGGCGATGTTCGCGAAGAGCGCGTCGAGCGGCTCACCGAGCTCCCGCAGCGTATCGGGATGACCTCGCCTCACGCTGCCAGTGGCGCCACGTGGAGGGGTGGACGCCGAACGCCGTGGGCAGGTCGTGGCCGCACTGCTCGGCCAGCAGGCCGATGACCGCCATGTGGTGAATGGTATGGCTGGTCAGGAAGGCCAGCTCGCGTTCGAGGCTGGTGGCCAGCATCAGGTCGTCGCCGGACGCATCGAGCGGATAGCGCAGTGCCAGGGGGCGGGAAGCCCCGGCATCACCGAACCGAGGCAGGGCGCGCTCGATCGCGGCGAGTCGATGGGCCGCGAGCGTCGGCTCCTGCTCGAGGGCTGCCTCGCGGCGGCGATGCTCGTAGTCGACGGCGCTGTCGGTCACGCGCTCGCCCAGCAGGGCGTCATAGTGGTCGATGATGTGGCGCACGTGCTTGCCCAGCGTATGGCGCCCATCGGCACCGAAGGGGCGGCCGTAGTCGCCCGGTGACAGACGCTCGACAAGCGCCCGGAGCTGGGCCAGCGCCTGGCGGTTTTCGTCGATGAGGCGGTCCAGGTCGGTAGCGTGGCAGGCGGTGTTGGATGACATGGCTGGTTACCTGTAGGTTCGCGATTCCTTTCCACCGCAGTGGTCCGTGCCAGGCGGGAAGCCGAGCCGCCGCACCGGCGGTGACCCGGCCCCGCTCGAGGGAGTGACCGAGGGTTCAGCCCTCGCTTTCAGCCTCGCCTTCCGCTTCGCCCTCGCCTTCTGCTTCCCCTTCGGCCTCGCCTTCTGCTTCCGCTTCAGCTTCTGCTTCGGCTTCTGCCTCGGCTTCGGCCAGCATCAGGGGCGCCTCCTGGCCGCTGGTGTAGGTTGGCTCGGCCGGCGTCTCGCCGGCCACGGCCTGGAAGGCCGCACCGCTGGCGACCAACAGCAGGGCCGGTGCCGTGTACCCCAGCCCACGGCTGAGGCGACTCAGCAGGCTGCGGCGTTTCTCGTCTTGCAGTGTCATAAGCACGATCTCCGTAATGACGAATGGGTGACATGCCGGGGCATGTCGTCTCGCAGTGACATCGGCCTCACGCCGACGCCACCCGGCAGCACCGTCAAGGCAACGACGCTGTCCGCTGCTCGTGAGTCGGCTCGCCGAACGCTGCCAGCCAGGTGGTGACCGCCGTCGCCGTGTCTTCGACGTCGAGCGGGCCCACCGAGCGACACTCGCATCCCGCGAGCCACTCGTTCAGCACCATGACCGTCTCCGCCGACAGGGGTCCCCCCGTCGCCGAGATGACACGGGGCAGCAGAGCCCCCAGCACATCCAGCGCCGCGACGGGCTGCGGTGTCCCACCGGCCGCCGCGCTTTCCCAAAGCACGCCCCGAAGCGCCACGCTTGGCGGCAGCTCGGCCGGCCGCACGCCGGCGCCCTCTTCCAGCGGCAGCCCCAACGGCTCGATGCGGGGCAGCTCGGTGAGTCTCAGGCGTATCCCCCGAGTCAGGGTGCCTCCGGCGGCCGGCGGCTGCAGCGTCTGGTGCCGCGGCCCGGCGTCAGCGAAGAGGCAGAGCACGCCTGTCCCGTCTGGCGTGCTCCACAACGCCCCATCGATCACCAGTTGATCCGCACTGGCGGCCTGGCGCAGCAGGTAAGCCACCAGAGCCGACCCCAGCCGGGCCAGCGACAGGCGGGCCGCCACCACCGCATCACCGGCGGCCAGGGTGTAGCCGGCCGGGTCACGCAGCACCATCAGACGTGGCAATGCCGCTGCCGCGGCTTCGTCGATCGGCGTCAGCCGGTCGCCGAACAGCGCCGCGAGTCGCGCCAAGGCCGGCTGGCTGCCGACCTGCAGCGCCCAGCGCCGGCCGTCGAAGGCGAGCTGCCGGGCCCGAAGCGCGACCGCCGCGGTCTCGTCCACCGCATCCGGCGCGGGCTCCGGCGTCGAGGCGACGGGTGGCTCGCCGTGCCCTTGCTGACCCAGCAGACCATCGCGACACCAGTCGCCCAGCGTGGCCCACACCTCTCGGCGCAACCCCTCGCGGTCGGGCGGCGAGTCCACCTCGCCGGCCGTGGCCTCGGCGAGAGCCGCCGCGATGGCATCGGGGTCGAGGCCTTCGGTGGCCAGCAGCCAGATCAGCGCCGCGCTGTCATTGGGGCGGTAGTAGCGCCCGCTGCGGGCGGCATAGAGCGCCAGTTGGTCGTCCTCGAGCAGCTCCGCCACCTCACCACGTTCGAGCCGCGGCCGCGGCACTGT
Source organism: Billgrantia azerbaijanica (assembly GCA_004551485.1). Taxonomy (GTDB): domain Bacteria; phylum Pseudomonadota; class Gammaproteobacteria; order Pseudomonadales; family Halomonadaceae; genus Halomonas; species Halomonas azerbaijanica. The sequence goes on from SBLD01000009.1 coordinate 65,530, forward strand.
CCGGCCCGCCACGCCATCGGCGAGCCGGCAGTCGGCGAGCGTGGGCAGCGAGAAGAACGGCAGGTAGCGTTCGGGGTCGGCCGCCGGCAGCAGGCGCTGGAAGCCCCCGGCGCGGGCGTTTTCCGCTTCGGCCTCGGCGAGCAGCCGGTCGGCATCCAGGGGTTGGCTCGCCTCGGCGGCCAAGGCGGCGCCATCGATGTCGACCAGCGCCACCAGGTCGCGCACCAGGCCGCCCTTGACGGCCTCCTCGACCCGTCCGCCGCTCTCCGGCCCGGCGCAGATGCCCATCGAGGGGCTGAGGTTGCACTCGAGAATCCACGGTTTGAGGGTGTCGTCCACCAGGCAGTCGAGCCCCAACAGCTCGTAGCAGCCGCGCGGGTCGGCACCGACCTGGGCCGTGCGGCTTCGCAGGGCGTCCACGCCGGCGATGGCGGTGAGCGCCACCAGGTCGTGGATGCGCTCGACCAGGCGCACGTCGTCGTGCCCCTGGTCGCGCAGCCACCGGCGATAGCGCTCGAGGTCGATGAATTCCACCGGCACTTCCGCCCGGTCGTTCAAGGCATTGATGTCGGGGTTGGTCAGTTGGCTGTAGGGGTTGTCGGCATCGTCCGGGTCCCAGGGGTCCGAGGCGAGCTTGGCGAAGCCCTGGTGGTAGAGATAGACGCGCAGCGGGTCGATGGAGGCAATCAGCACGTAGAGGCGCAGCACGTACTTGTGGCCGCGGATGGTGTGGGGATTGGCCAGGTACTCCTGCACCAGCCAGTCGGGGGCCAGCGGCGCCTCGGCCACATCGCGCAGCACCCGCACGCCCTTGCCCTTGGAGGCATTGGTGGGCTTGAGGATCCAGCGTCGCTCGGGGGCGGCCTCGGCCGCCGCCTGCAGGTCGTGATACGCGTGGGGCATCACGTAGGCGCGCGGAAAGAAATCCAGGCGTCGCGCCAGTTCGCTGTCGGCACCCCAGGCATCCTGAATGCGCTCACGCAGCGTCGCCAGGCTGTCGTGCAGCCGGCTCTTGACGGTGAGCGCGGCGTTGCCGGGAAAGTGGTTGAGCTTGCGGTGCGGCGAGACGCGGCGAAACTGGGCGGGATCGGGCATGCCGGTCACCCAGGCGGTATCCCAGTCGTTGTCGTCGCCGGCCTGCCAGCCCAGAGGCTCGAGGGCCTCGCGAAAGAAGCGATCCTGTTCGGCGTCGCGCCGGCCTGCCAGCCAGAAGCGACGCGCGGGGGAGCGAGCTTGGCTCATTGCCGAAACCTCCTGTCGAGCCACCCTTGTTGTGCGTTGTGGCGCTCTGTCGGAGGGACGTCGGCTTCCTTACACGCCCAGGTGTGCTCTCTCGCTCCTGCCCGCCCCCATCTTCGTGAGCAAAGACACAGGCCCGGCCCCGCGGTGCGGGACCGGGCCTTTTTCACGCTCCTGAGAGACTAACGCCACCAGGGATCCAGCGCTTCCCGGGTCTGTTCGCCATGCCCCTGAGGGGATGCCGGGGCTGCCTCCTCGGCCCGGCGTTTCGACATGAGCTGCTGAGTGGCCATTTCGCTCTGCGGTGTCGCCTCCTGCTCGAGCGCCTTCCGGCGTTGCTCCAGATACTCGGAGTCCATCGCCAGCGCCTGGCCGGCACCCAGCAGCGCAACCAGAAGCGCTACCGTCAACACTCTGATGTTCATGGGATCACCTCGTCGTCTCGGCTGACTCAAGACCCGGTACGGATCTTGGATCTTGGTCAGGCCATGGGCATGAGCCTTACAGGGCTCCCGCCACGAGACGCTCGCACGAGGGTCGGAAAGGGGGCGTGGCTCTGGCGCTCGGCTCAGCGGGGCGTCGCCGCCCCCCAGAAGTTGAATCCAGCAAACCTCGGCACCTTGGGCAGATAGCCCGTCGTCATTCGCTGGATACCGAAGCCGGACTGCTCGATGAGCTCGGGGATGGCGCGGTTGAGATGGCAGCCACCCGCCACCCGGCACCACAGGGGATCGAGGCGCTCCTGCCACTGGCGTACGGCTGCATCGGGTGCCCTGCCGTGTTCGCAGAACAACAGCTGGCCACCCGGCTTGAGCACGCGCCGCATCTGCTCGAGCGCCCGGTGCCAGTCCGGGATCGTGCACAGGGTGTAGGTGAGCACGACGGTATCCACGCTGTCGTTCTCCAGAGGGATCTCTTCGCCCGGCAAATCCAGCCAGCGCACCTCGAACGGCGCGCGGGCGACGTGGTGGCGAGCCTTGCGGCGCATGCCCTCGGAGGGCTCGAGGCCCCACACCAGCTCGACCTGGCGCGGATCGTAGTGGGGAAGGTTGAGCCCGGAGCCCATGCCCACCTCCAGGACGCGGCCCCGCGCCGCCGGCACCACCGCCGTCCGCTGACGATCGACCACCTTGTTGCCGCACGACCAGTGGATGAGGTGTGGCAGAACGCGATTCTCGTAGAAGGACATTGGATATCACCACCGTATAGTCCCAAAACCGACTACCCCAGCGTCGCCAAGGCGGGGAACAGATCGACCATGATGCTGGAGAACCGCGTCATGGTGCCCGAGACAATAGCGATGCCCATGAGAATCACGATCGTACCGGCAACCGGTCGGGTATAGGCGCTCCACTTGCCAAGCCGTCGGGTATGGCGGGTCAGGGTATTGAGGAACAGGGTGCTGGCCAGAAACGGCAAGGCCATCCCCATCGAATAGCTGCTGAGATAGACCATACCGGCCTGGACACTGGCGGCACTGGAGGTGGCCATCAAGATGGCGCCCAGTACAGGACCGATGCAGGGTGTCCAGCTGATAGCGAAGGATACACCGAACACTGTCGCTGACAGCGGGGAACCTCCCTGAACACTCGGCGTGAACTGAAGCGTGCGCTGGAAAAGCGGCAGGCGGAACACACCGGCCATGAACAGGCCCAGCACGATCACCACCGAGCCGGCAACCCAGTTGAATTCCTGGCGATACCCCCGCAGCAGTTGGCCAACGCTGCTGGCACCGAGGCCCAGCAGGATGAACACGACACTGAAGCCGAAGACGAAGAAGGCACTGAGAATCATCGCCTCGAGCCGCTTGTCGGCCTTGCCGGCGCTCCCTCCCGTCACCACCGATAGGTAGGCAGGAAGCAGCGGCAGCGTGCAGGGTGAGAAAAACGACACCAGACCACCGGCAAAGGCGCCGAGCAAGCCGATAGAAGAGAGAGATTCCAAGGCGTTAGCTTCCTGGGGGTGTCAATATATGAGGTACGAACCGGCCTATGCCGAGCTGGCTGCCGTGCATTCAGTAGAAAAAACTCTACAGGCTGTTCTTGCCTCAAGGTCAACCCCGAGAAACAGAGATATATCTATACGCAAAGCGAATAACCCCCCCCCCTCAACGGCGCTTGACCTTGAAGTCTACTTTAAGGTTAACGTGCACCCTACATCGTCGGCCCACTGTCTCACTGTCCCCCTTGAGGAGTGCAGTGCCCACCTCCCGAGGATTGGGATGCTGCACAGTATCCCACTGGGGCGAGCAGGAGTTGCTACTCAAGTCATGGCTGTCCGACCAGCAGCGTATCGTCAGCTCCGATTCATGGCTTCACGAGGTGAATGTATGCAAACACTCAGCATCGGCGAGCTCTCCGAACTGAGCGGAGTCGCCAGCCAGGCGATTCGCTACTACGAAAAAGAAAAGCTCATGCCCGCTCCCCAGCGGACGGAGGCCAACTATCGGCGTTACCCCCTGGATGCCGTGGCCAGGCTTGAATTCATCGTGCACGCCAAGCAGTGGGGCTTCACGCTCGACGAGATCCGCGAATTACTGATCCTCCAGGATGCCAACGGGGATCGCGCCCAGGCCAAGCGCATCGCCGCAGAGAAGCTGCACAAGATTCGTGAGCAAATTCGGCATCTCTCGCGGGTCGAGGCCGTGCTGTCGAAAACCCTTGACGAGTGCACGGGCGAAGGGCCGATGCAAGAAGGCTGCCCGATCGTCGAGGCCATCGCGGGAAAAGACGCGTGAACGAGCGCATGGCCTCGAGCAATGTGACACCAGGCAATCGCCCACTTGTCAACCACTTGTTTTCAGCAGGATACACGACAAGTAACCCACCAGCATTGAGCAGGATTCCTCAACGCTCCTGCCGATGCTGGCGAAACTCGTCTGGGCTCGGAATACATGAACCATGACAGCTGACAACCTGTGAGACACACACGTGAAACGACGACTGTTACTGCTCTTCCCTCTGTTGGTTTTCCTGGTTCTGGGGTTCTTCCTCTATCGTGGCTTGGAAATGAATCCTTTCGCCCGCGATTCGGCTCTGCTGGCCAAGCATTTCCCACCCTTTACCCTGACGACTCTGGAAGATCCCTCACGCCGTGTCGACGAGTCCCTCCTCAAGGGTGAGGTCACGCTGGTCAATGTCTGGGCGGAGTGGTGCCCAACCTGTAAGGAAGAGATACCTCAGTTGCTGACACTGGCCGAACGTGGCGTGCGTTTGGTTGGCATCAACTACAAGGACACCCGTGCCAAGGGGCTGGAATTTCTTGATGAATTTGGACAGCCTTTCGAAGGCAATATTTTCGATCCGGATGGCGATCTCGGATTCGAGCTCGGTGTCTATGGCGTGCCGGAGACTTTCCTCGTCGATGCCGAGGGCATCATTCGCTATAAGCACACGGGCTATATCACTCCCGCGGATGTTGGTAAGGTCATTCATAAGGTAGAAAAATGGCAGCGATAATCCGACCAATGGATCGCAACGCTAGCTGCTCGAATAGATCGAGCGTGAAGCACCTTACGATTCGCCTCCAGCGTTTTTTGCCACTACCTCCCCTCGTGATACGGCGGATAATCCTAAAGGTGCACCTTGAATGGATCCCACTGATCTGAGCCTGCCGCCGTTGGCGGCGGCCTTCGTCTTCGGCCTGCTGGGAGGCGCACACTGCATCGGCATGTGCGGCGGCATCATGAGTGCCCTGACCTTTGCCGTGCCCCCCAGCATGCGGCAGCCGAGCCGCCTGGCTGGCCTGTTGCTCGGCTATAACCTGGGCCGCATCACCAGCTATATGCTCGCCGGCGCACTGGTGGCACTGCTCGGTTCCGTGCTCAACCATGCCCTGGACGGCATCGCCCTGGCACTGCGTATCCTGGCGGCGGTCATGCTGATTCTGATGGCGCTGTACATCGCCAACTGGTGGAAGGGCTTGCTTCATGTCGAGGCCCTGGGTCGCTCGCTGTGGCGCCGTATCGAGCCGGTCGGCCGACGCTTGATGCCCGTCGTGAAGGTGCCCCAGGCCGTTGCCCTGGGGTCGCTATGGGGCTGGATGCCCTGCGGACTGATCTACTCGATGCTGGCCTGGAGTCTGGCTGTGGCCGAGCCGTTACGCGCTGCGGCGATGATGGGCGCCTTCGGGCTCGGCACCCTGCCCGTCGTCCTGGCGACCGGCGTGGCAGCGCGCCGCGTCTCGCTATGGATTCGTCATCCGGCGACCCGCACGCTGGCAGCGTTGCTGATCATTGCATTTGCCGTCTGGCAGCTCTGGCACCTGCAAACCATGACCGGCATGGACGATATGGACAGCAGCATGACGTCATCGCATCACTGATGGCTACGCTTGGGCAACCGATCATGTCATGACCGGTTAATAAGTGCCTACTTCCATGAGGCTACCCAAGGGTCAAGATACCGCAAGACCTTTGCCGACATGCACCCCATACCGACACGGAAGCCCACAAACAACGCTTGACCTTAAAGTGGGCTTCAAGGATACCTTGCTAAAAGGCAACTCTGCTGCAGAGTGGAAATCATAATCAAGCCTTGTCACCCAGCCGATTGGCAGAGTGACACATAGAAAGAGAGGAGAGTGTCATGCGGAAACATCATACTGCGATCCTGACTGCCGCCATCATCGCTGTCAGTAGCTTCGGAGCCAGCTCGCTCCTTGCCCAAGACGAGGCACAGCAGGAGCCAATGGAAGGCAAGGGCATGCATGGCAACATGATGCATGAGGGTGGCATGCACGGCATGATGGGAATGATGGGCGAAATGAATTCCATGATGGAAAAATGCAATGCCATGATGGAAAGCATGCAACAGGGCCATGGAACCGATAGCAACGCCTGACGGGGCATTGGCCGGGGCTGCTCCCTACGGGAGCAGCCGCTTTACAATTTTGGTAAGGCGAGTGGAGGATGGTGCGTGAAGAAAAAACTCTATACGCCACTACTTATCCTATCGCTGATGACCAGCTCTTCTTCCTTTGCTCATTCCCTTGAGGATGCCGAAGCAGAGTTGCAAGAGCGGGAACGCTACGCCCAGTTCGTCGATCAACCTGCCCCGGCATTTTCGTTGACCGATGTTGACGGCAACATCGTCTCCTCCTCCGACCTTGAAGAGAACGTCGTGGTGCTCAATTTCATCTACACGCGCTGCCAGGAGGCCTGCCCAGTGCATATGAACCTGATTGCCGAGGTGCAGGAACGAGTCAACGACGCGGGGCTGCGTGATAAGGTCGAGTTCATTACCATCGCCACCGACAGCGAGGACATCGCTGGCACGCGCGACAACATGCGGGCCTACGGCCGGAATTTTGACTTCGATCCCACCAATTGGCGCTTTCTGTATCGGAGCGAAAACGAATCTGCCGAAACCACCCGCCAGATCGCGGAAGCCTATGGCCTCCGGTTCGACACTACGGCCGAGGGTGTGCAGAACCACGCGGTCGTGACCCATGTCATCGATCAGTCGGGACGTATGCGCGCCCGCTTTCATGGTTTGGAATTCGCGCCAGAGCACCTGGTCTCCTATGTAAAGGTGCTGGCAGAAGGGCCTGAGACATTATCCACCGGTGTGTGGGATCGCATTCGCCATACGGTTACCAATATCTTCAACTAACACCACGAGAGTGAAGCCAATCGAATTATCGATAGCTCACATGGATTCCCTGGAGACTTCGCATATGAAGCAACTGAAGACACTCACCATGGCTGCACTGCTGACCTTCCCACTGACGGGAGTGGCAGCCGAGACATCAGCGATCCTCTACAAGAACCCGAACTGCGGCTGCTGTGCCGAATACGCCAAGTATCTGGAGAAGAACGGGTTCGATGTTGAGACAATCGATACCCATGATCTCGCAGAGATGAAAGCCAATCACAATGTCCCAGAGAAACTGTATGGCTGCCATACCACACTCATTGATAACTATGTCTTTGAGGGTCATGTGCCCGTGGAAAGCGTCACCCAAGTGCTCGAAGAGAAGCCTTTCATCAAAGGCCTAAGCGTGCCCGGCATGCCGCTTGGCTCCCCGGGGATGTCGGGCGATAAGCGCGGCCCTCTTGAGGTCTACACCTTGGCATTCCAACCAACCGACACACCCACAATCTACGCTACCCACTGAACCAAGGTGATCGTAGGTGATTGGAAAACCGACCGTAACAACATGCCTAGTTGCAACGCTTCTGATGGTCATGACAACTGTCGTCGCCGCCGCTCCCCCTGAGCGCGCAGGGCCTCAGAGCTTTCTTCTCTGGGAAGACCCGCGCAATGTTCCCGATGTCGACTTCGAAGACGGTGATGGCAATTCGCTGACGCTGTCCGCCTTTGAAGGCAAGCTGATCCTGCTCAATGTTTGGGCGACATGGTGCGGCCCATGCCGCGAGGAAATGCCCACTTTGGATGCCCTCCAGGCCGAATTGGGTGGGGAAGATTTCGCTGTCGTCGTGCTCTCGATCGACCGCAAGGGCATCGAAGTCGTCAATGAGTTCTATCAGGAGGTAGGAATCGAGCACCTTGCTCGATATGTCGATAAAACCGGCATGGCCAGCGCGGACCTGGGTGCGGTGGGTATTCCCACGACGTTTCTGCTTGACCGCCAGGGCAGAGAGATCGGGCGCCTGGTCGGGGAGGCCGAATGGGATACCCCCGAGATGATCGGGTTTCTTGCCGACACCATAGAAGCCACCCAGGAGGAAGCGCCATGAGTTGCTGTGACGACAAGCCCCAAAAGGGCCAAGAGAAAACCGGACTGAAAGGCCTGGTAACAGGCCCACGCCGCTGGATACTGTTGGACGCTGTGGCGGTGGCTGGTGGCCTTGCCATGGGCTGGGATCAACTGGTCCTGCTGGGCATCGCGCCTATCCTGGTAAGCCTATTGCCTTGCCTCATCATGTGCGGATTAGGACTGTGCATGATGAAAGGCAAGGAAAAGACAGGTAAGGCTACCAACCAGGGGGAAGCCACCGACGCGCAAGCCGGGGTGGAAGCCTCTTCCGAGTTATCCACGGAGATATCATCTGCCAATCGCAAAATGGCGGATCACCAGATGCCGTCAGAACGGCCTACCTCCAAACTCCAAGCCTAGCCGCAGGGTAAAGGGTGATGTTGGAAGTTGCCAATATCGGCCTGGCAACGCCCTTTCTGCTGAGCGCGGTGTCGCTCGATCACTTTCTGCACCACCAGAAGTTTCTGCGCCCTGGGGTCGGATCATGCATCTGGCGGCTGGGCTGATCATGATCCTGACGGGCATCTTGATGATCACCGGCAAACTGGCCAGTCTGTCTTATTGGTTATTGAGCGCCTTCCCTGCGCTAGGCCGCATCGGCTAGCCATTTATTCAAGGAATCGATGATATGAAAAATATTTCAAGGCGCTTCTTCCGCGCTCTGTCCCTAGCGAGCTTGCTCACGGCCAGTCTGGGCATCGCTGCTGTGGCCGGGGCTGCCGAGGGGGCCTTGCCGTCACTGAGTTATGACCAGACGGGAAAGCGGCTTCTCAAGGTGGATTCGAATCAGCTTTACCAAACCACGAATGGCGGCGAGGCCTGGCAGGAGATTCCCTTGCCCGAGGGGATGAAGGATGGACAGCTCGTCACGATATCGGTACCGGCAACAGCTGAACAGGCGCTCTATATTGCGGGCTCGTCGATCGGGGTGCAGCGCAGCACCGATAACGGGGGAACCTGGCAGAATCTCAACGAGGACCTACCTAGACAGGCCATTACCGCCTTGGCCGTGCACCGCCATCAGGCCGAGACACTCTATGCGGTGATTGCCGACGAAGGCCTCTACCGAAGCGAGGATGCCGGCGCGACCTGGAAGAAGATGGATAGCGGCCCTGGCCAGCCCATTCACCGGCTGGTCCACTCCGATATGGAGGGCAGCATGCAGACCGGCTGGCTTTATGCGGTGTCCGACGATGCGGTACGCCTGTCGATGGACTGCTTCTGCGGGTGGCGACCGACCGGAGAGCTCGATGCCGGCAGGGTCTACGATGTGGCCTACGATCTCGACGATCCCGAACGCGTCTATGTGGCCACGGAGCAAGGCCTATGGCGCAGCGACAATGGCGGCCAAGAGTGGCAGCGGGTGAAGGGTGATGGCCCGGAGCTCGTCGCGCTCACTCTTTCTTCTGAGGAAACGCTCTATGGCCTGGATCGCGAGGGGGAGCTCATGCGCAGCGAAGATCAGGGCCAGACCTGGAAGACTCTTCCCGATGCGTAGACGCTGGTTCCTCACCTCAACCTGGCTGCTGCTCAGTGCTGCAGGGCAGGCAATGGCCGATGTAGGCCCCTCTTCGCGCGACACCTCTCGGCTGGAAGAGGGGGAAAGCATCTACCGGCAATACTGTGCCAGCTGCCACGGCCTCGAAGGCGAGGGCATGCCGAACTGGGAGCGTCAGAATGCTCAGGGCGAACTGCCGGCTCCCCCTCACGGGCCGGAGGGCCATACCTGGAAGCATTCCGATGCCATGCTCTACCGGATCGTCGCCGAAGGGTGGCGCGACCCCTGGAACAAGACCGAGCGACTGACGATGCCGGCCTTCAAGGATATCCTGTCCCCAGACGAGATCCGCGCCGTGGTGAATTACCTCAAGACATTATGGACACCGGAACAACGGCGTCATCAGGCGGTAGAAAGCGAGGGAGCCCCATTTCCGGAACAAGGCGAGCCGTAATGTTGCCGGTCATGTCCTAAGACCAGACTCAGGGAGGGGGCGCCGACAACGTCGGCGCCAATATCCTCCTGCTTCATTCATCTCGGTCGTTTGGAACCGTCCGCTCCGCCAGCGCGCCAGGAACGATGTATCGCCCTCTGCACGAGGTACCGTCCATTCGGCCTAGCCCAGCCGCTCGGCCAGGGCGTCGAGGTCGGCGACGGTCATGTCGGGCTCGATGCCCCAGGGGTCGAAGGGCGCCTCCGGGCTGCGCCGCACCCAGGCGGCGTGCAGCCCGGCGTGGCGCGCACCGATGACGTCGAAGGGGTTGCTGGAGATCAGCCAGGTGTCGCCGGGCGCCACCTCGAGGCGCTGGCGGAGGTGGGCGTAGACCGCCGGGTCAGGCTTGAAGCGCTTGACCTCGTCGACGCTGACCACCGCCTCGAAGTGGCGGCGAATGCCGGCCTCGTCGAGCAGCCCTTCCACCGCCTCGGCCGTGCCGTTGGAGAAGGCCACGCAGCGCACCCCTGCGCGGTCGAGGCGGGCGAGCGCATCGGCCGCCTCGGGAAAGGCCGGCAGCCGGGCGTAGACCTCCATCAGGTGCTCCTTGTCGACGTCGGAGAGCCCGGTCTGCAGCGCGCGGTCGGTGAAGTCGAGGGCCTCGCGGGTGCACTGCGAGAAGGGCACGTAGGCGCCCATCAGGCCGCGCCGGAAGCTGTACTCGAGCTGCTTGTCGCGCCAGCGCCGCGAAAAGTCCGCGGCAATCTCCGCCCTGCCGGAGGCAGACAGGCGCGCCTCCAGTTCGGTGACCACGCCATGGGTGTCGATCAGGGTGCCGTAGACATCGAAGGCCAGTACCTTGGCTGACATTGCCATCCTTCCTCTGTTGGGTCCAAGCAGTTGGGTGAGCTCGCTGCCCAGCCTGCGACAGTCGCGGCACGTCAGCAAGTCGACCTACGGCCCATCCGCTCGGCCGGCGGCGAGCCGCTCGAGGGCGAAGGCCGCGATGGCCGTGTCCTGCACGCCGGTGCCGGTCAGGTCGCACACCGTGATGGTGGCGTCCGTCAGGCGCAGGCGCTGCCCCTCGGCGATCACCCGGCCCAGCTCGTGCACCTTGAAGGGTACCTCCCGGCCGGCGAAGACCTTGAGCTCGCCGTTGGTCTCGCTCTGGGCGCGGGTGTCGCAGACGAAGGCGTCGGCGCGGATCATCACCTCGTCGTCGAGCTCGCGCTTGTCGGGGCTGTCGGAGCCCATGGCGGTGACGTGCACGCCCTCGGGCAGGTCCTGGGCGCGCAGCAGCGGCTCGCGAGCCGGCGTGGTGGTGACGATGATGTCGGCCCGTTGGCAGGCGCCGTGTACGCTGTCGTGCACATTGACGGAAAGCCCCGTCGCGCGCATCCGCGCGGCGTAGGCCTCGGCGGCCTCGCGGCGCCGTGCCCAGACGTCGAGGGTGTCGATGTCGCGCACCAGGCGCAGCGCCTCCACCTGCTGCTCGGCCTGCTCGCCGGCGCCCAGCACCGCCACCCGACGGCTGTCCGGCCGCGCCAGGTGCCTGGCGGCGATGGCCCCGGCCAGCGCCGTGCGCACCCGGGTGAGGTAGCCCTCGTCGAAGAGCACCGCCTCGACGAGCCCCGTCTCGGCCGAGAAGACCATCATCAGGCCGTTGAGGCTCGGCAGGCCACGCTTGGGGTTGTCGAAGGCGCCGGTGCTGACCTTGATGGCGAAACGCGGGGCGTCGCGGATGTGCGCCGTCTTGACGTCCACTTCGCTGCCGAACTCCTCCATGGCCATGGAGAGAATGGGCGGCTGGACCACCTCGCCGCGGCCGAGCGCAGCGAAGCCCGCCTCCACCGCCGCCAGGGCGTCCTGGTCGAGGGTCACGGCCTCGGCAATGGCATCGCGTGAGTAGAGCTGCATGGTTGCCTCCCGGTCATCCGCTTGCTTCAGCGATTGTCCGCGCCCGATCGAGCGTTTCAAGCGCCACGCCGTTGCCGGAGAGGATCAGCGCTACCGTCTCGCCGCGTACGTCGATACCGTGCTCGGCGAGCGCCGCCAGGCCCACCGCGGCGGCGCCTTCCACCAGCAGTTTCTCCTCGGCGAGGATGTCGACCATGGCGCGGGCGATGGCCGTCTCGGAGACCTGGTAGTGATCGTCCATCACCGCGCGCACCAGTTCGAAGGTGCAGCGGTTGGCGAGGCCGATGCCGCCGCCCAGCGAGTCGGCCAGGCTCTCGACCTCCGCCACGGCGACGGGGCGACCGGCCTGCAGGCTCTCCCACATGGCGGCACCCTGCGACAGGCTCACCCCGGTGATCCGGCACGCCGGGCGGATCGCCTTCACGGCCGCGCCGATGCCACCGAGCAGCCCTCCACCGGAGAGCCCGACAATGACACGGTCAAGGTCGGGCGCGTCCTCCATGAGCTCGAGTCCGATGGTGCCCTGCCCGGCGGCGATCAGCGGGTCGTCGAAGGGCGGGATCAGCGTCATGCCCTGGTCGCGCACCAGCCGCTCGACCTCGGCGAAGGCCTCGTCCTGACTGCGGCCCACCCGCTTCACCTCGGCACCCAGCGCCTCGATGGCGGCCACCTTGTTGGCCGGCACCAGTTGGGACACGCAGATCACCGCCGGCACGCCGAGCCGCGCCGCCGCGAAAGCCACGGCGCGGCCGTGGTTGCCGGTCGAAGCGGTGGTCACCCCGGCCGCCAGGGCGTCGCGCCCATAGCGCTCGATCAACGCCGCGATCATGTTGCTGGCGCCGCGCAGCTTGAAGGCGCCGGTGGGCTGGCAGGTCTCGAGCTTGAGTCGGATGTCGGCGCCGAAGCGCTCGGAAAGCGCCGCCGAGCGCACCAGCGGCGTGCGCACCGCCTGGCCGGCAAGGCGGTGGCGGGCCCGGTAGATCGCCTCCAGCGTCACGCCATGGGTGGGTTCGGTCATGTCATCTTCCCTCATACGACGAACCTCGCCGCGGGCAGCCGCGGCGAGGTCGAGACGGGGTAGCGGCGCGATCAGGCGAGCTGGGCTTCGCCGCTGCGCACCAGTTCGTCCGCCACCTGGTCGACGGCGCGCTTGGCGCGGGCGACGATCTCGTCGACCTCGGCGCGGCTGGTGACCAGCGGCGGCGCGAAGCCGAGAATGTCGCCCTGGGGCATGGCGCGGGCGATCAGGTTCTGCTCCAGCGCAGCCGCGGCGATGCGCGCCCCGACCTTGAGGCTCGGATCGAAGGCCTGGCGCCTGGCCGGGTCGGCGGCGAACTCCAGCGCCGCCAGCATACCGACGCCGCGCACGTTGCCGACGAGCGGGTGGTCGCCGAAGGCGGCCTGCATCTGCTGCTGCAGGTAGGTGCCGGTCTCGGCGGCATTGGCGGTGAGCCCCTCGCGCTCGATGATCGCCAGGTTGGCCAGCGCCGCGGCGCAGCCCAGGGCGTGCCCGGAATAGGTCCAGCCGTGGCCGATGGGGCCGTACTCGCCGGTGCCCTGCTCGAGCACCTGCCACACGCGGTCGCCGACGATGACGCCGGAGAGCGGCTGGTAGGCGCTGGTCAGGCCCTTGGCCACGGTGATCAGGTCGGGCTTGATGCCGTAGTAGTGGCTGCCGAAGTCGGCACCGATCCGGCCGAAGCCGCACACCACCTCGTCGGCGATCAGCAGCACGTCGTACTTGGCGAGCACCGGCTGGATCGCCTCCCAGTAGCCCTCGGGCGGCGGCACGATGCCGCCGGTGCCGAGCACCGGCTCGCCGATGAAGGCGGCGACGGTCTCCGGGCCCTCGGCGAGGATCATCTCCTCGAGCTTCTGCGCGCAGTGCTGGGAGAACTCGCGCTCGCTCAGGCCCTCGAGCTCGGCGGCGCGCTGGTAGTAGAACGGTGCCTCGGTGTGCAGGATGCCGGCCACGGGCAGGTCGAACTGGTCGTGGAACGCCTTGAGCCCGGTCAGCGACCCGGTGGCCAGGCCGGAGCCGTGGTAGCCGCGCTGGCGCGAGATCACCTTCTTCTTCTGCGGGCGCCCCAGCACGTTGTTGTAGTAGCGCACGATCTTGAGCTGGGTCTCGTTGGCATCGCTGCCGCCCAGGCCGTAGTAGATCTTGGACATGCCGGGGCCGGCGAGCTTGAGGATCTGCTCGGAGAGCGCGATCTGCGGCTCATTGGAGTGCCCCACGTAGGTGTGGTAGTAGGAGAGCTCGAGCGCCTGCTGGTAGATCGCCTCGGCCACCTCGGTGCGGCCGTAGCCGATGTTGACGCAATACAGGCCGGCGAAGCCGTCGATGAACTCGCGGCCATCCTTGTCACGGATGTGAATCCCCTTGCCGCCGGTGATCACGCGCCCCGGCGCGTCGCCATGGGCGAAGTCGCGCAGGTGGGTAGAGGCGTGGAAGGTGACCTTGCGGTCGCGCTCGATCAGGTCCTTGTGGGTCGTCATCTCTCTCTCCTGTCAGTTCCCCGGCTCCGCCGGGGAGGATGTTCATCGATTCGGTGTCTTGTCGGGAACTGAAGCGTATTGTGGGAGGCCGGCTCTGCCGGGCGAAGGCGCCGTCAGGCGCCCCTTTGGCAGTGCTGCGCACTGCTTCGCGAGCTGAAGCTCCCTCCCACCATGTCAGTGAGCGCCCTTAGCTACCCGAAACAGAGCCCAGCGCCCCCAGGCAGTAGTACTTCGTCTCCAGATACTCGTCGATGCCGGTGGCCCCGCCCTCGCGGCCCAGGCCGGACTGCTTGACGCCGCCAAAGGGAATGGGCGGGCCGGTCATCTTCACCGAGTTGACGCTGACCATGCCGTACTCCAGCGCCCGCAGCAGCTTCCAGATGCGGCGGATGTCGTGGGTGTAGACGTAGGCGGCCAGGCCGTATTCGGTGTCGTTGGCCATCTCGATCACCTGGTCGTCGTCCGAGTAGGCGGTGATGCCAGCCACCGGCGCGAAGTTCTCCTCGCGCCACACCTTCATCTCCGGAGTGACCCCGGTAAGCAGCACCGGCATGAAGAAGTTGGGTCCGGGCGCCTCGCTCTGGTCGCCGGCCACCAGGGTCGCCCCGCGGGAGATGGCGTCGTCGACGATGGCGGAGGCCTTTTCCACCGCCTGGCGGTGGATCAGCGGGCCGAGGTCCACCTCGCTCGCAAGACCGTTGCCCACGGTGAGCGCCGCCATGCGCTCGGCGAACTGCTCGACGAAGGCGTCGTGAATCGACTCATGCACCAGGATGCGGTTGGCCGCCAGGCAGTCCTGGCCGGCGGTCTGGAACTTGGCCGCCACGGCGGCGTAGGCCGCCTCCTTGGGGTCCATGTCCGGGCCGACGATGAAGGGCGCATTGCCGCCCAGCTCCAGCGACACCCGCTTCACGGTGTTGGCGGACTGCTCGAGCAGCAGCCGCCCGACCCGCGTGGAGCCGGTGAACGACAGCGCCTTGATGCGCTCCTCGGCACACAGGATCTTCGACACTTCGGCGGCCTCGCCCAGCACCACGTTGAACACCCCGGCGGGAATGCCGGCGCGCTCGGCGAGCTCGGCCAGCGCCAGCGCCGAGAAGGGCGTCTCCCCGGCCGGCTTGACGATCACCGGGCAGCCGGCGGCCATGGCAGCGGCGGCCTTGCGGGTGATCATCGCCAGCGGGAAGTTCCACGGCGTGATCAGCGCGGCGATGCCCACCGGCTCCTTGAGGGTGCCGAGCGCGGCGTTGGGAATGTGGCTGGGGATGGTCTCGCCGTAGGTGCGCTTGCCCTCCTCGGCGAACCAGCGCACGAAGCTGGCCCCGTACTCCACCTCGCCGCGCGCGTCGGGCAGCGGCTTGCCCTGCTCCAGGGTCATGAGGGTGGCGAGGTCCTCGCGGTTGGCCTGCAGCAGGTCGTACCAGGCGAGCAGGCGCTCGCAGCGCTCGTCGGCACGCAGCGCACGCCAGTGCACGAAGGCTGCCTCGGCGGCGTCCACGGCGCTGCGGATCTGGTCGGCCTCCAGCCAGGGGATATGCCCCAGGGCCTCGCCGGTGGCCGGGTCGAACACGGCCTCCTCGCGGCCCCCGTCGCCGTGGGTCCACTTGCCGTCGACGTAGGCGTACTGACGGAACAGGCGCGGATCGCTCAGCGCGTTGGTCAGCGTCTTGGACAGTTTCATCTGGCACCTCCCCTGACACGCCGGCGGAATCGGTGGACCGGCGATGGCAAACATGGCCGAGCGGTTCTCACCGCTCGATGCCTACAGGGTAAGGGCTTGGCGGGGTCGGGAGTTTTTGAAAGGCAGCGCTCGCGATGCGGGATTTTTTGTCGTGTGCGACAGGAACACGGTTTTTTCTGCGCCGCGCGCTCACGCCCTCTCAGCCGGGCGGCGGCGCGGCCAGCGCCGCCTCGGTAAACACTACGAGGCCCAGTTCCGGGCGATAGCCGTGGATCTCCTTGACGTCGAGGGCCTGCAGGAAGTGCAGGATGTCATCGCTGATCACCTGGCCCGGCACCAGGACCGGAAAGCCCGGCGGGTAGGGAATCACGAAGCTCGCCGAGACCACGTCGCGGCCGTGGCGCATCTCGGCCTGCAGCTCGCCGTTGTCGAAGCGCAGGTACTCGGTGTTCTCCTCGTCATAGCTGAGGAAATAGGCGCGGCGAATGTCACCCTCCTGCGTCTCGCCGGTGGGCTCGGGACGGAAGGCATCGTGGAAGCGGCTGAAGTCGGGCAACGGCGGCAGCTCCCGGGTCAGCGAGCGCACGCGGTTCTCGATGATCCTGCGCTCGGGGCGGCTGCTCTCCTCCCAGCGGTATTCGAACTCCTTGGCCAGCTTGATCAGCACGTCGAGCAGGTAGGCGATGGCGCCGCGGGAGGTGCCGATATTGGTCATGAACAGCACGGTGTTGCGCGAGGTCTTGTTGATCTGGATGCCGTACTTGTTCATCAGGTACTCGTTCTTGAAGGCGTCGCCATCGACCCCGGTGTTGCCGATGGCGATGGTCACCCGGGTCGGGTCGACCACGAACTCGTCGCGCGCCCAAGCCTCCTCCATCTGGTTCCAGCCGGTCACCGGGTCGTAGTAGGACTCGACGCCCGACTCGCGGAACTCGGCGGGCACCATGTCGCTGTTCTTGAGCACCCGGAAGTACTTCTGCAGCAATGGGTGGGTGTAGAGCTGCTCGCGCAGCGACAGCGCCGCCTCCACCTGGGCGTGCACCAGCTCGAAGCCCTCCATCTCCGCCTGCATGCGCCCCACGTCCAGCGAGGCGAGGATCTGGTAGTTGGGCGAGGTCGAGGTGTGGGTCATGTAGGCCTCGTGGAACGGCGCCTCCGCGCGCTGGCGGAAGTCCTGGTCCCAGACGTGGATCATCGAGCCCTGGCGCAGCGAGGTGAGCGTCTTGTGGGTCGAGTGGGTGGCGTAGGTGCGGATGCGCACCACGTCCGGATCGGGCAGCAGGCGGCGATCGAGCCAGGTGGCGTCGTCGTCGGGGTCGAGGGCCTCGAACTCGGCCTTCCAGGCGGCGTACTCCTCGCGGTAGCTCTCGCTGCGGTAGCGGTCGCGCAGGGTGCGCGCCGCGTGCATGGCGGTGCGCGGCCGGTAGGTGGGGTTGAAGGAAGCGAAGGCGAACCACGCCTCGTCCCACAGGAACACCAGGTCGGGCTTGATCGCCAGGCACTCCTCCATCACCCGGCGCACGTTGTAGACGATGCCATCGAAGGTGCAGTTGGTGAGCAGCAGCATCTTCACCTTGTCGAGCTGCCCCGAACGCTGGTAGGCCAGCAGCGTCTTCTTGATCTCGCGCAGCGGCACCGCCCCATACATGGAATAGTCGTCGAGCGGGTAGGAGTCCAGGTAGCTGACATGGGCGCCGGCCAGCACCATGCCATAGTGGTGCGACTTGTGGCAGTCGCGGTCGATCAGCACGATGTCGCGCGGCTTGACCAGCGCCTGCACCACGATCTTGTTGGCCGTCGAGGTGCCGTTGGTGACGAAGAAGCTCTGGCGCGCACCGAAGGCGCGGGCGGCGTACTCCTGGGCCTTCTTGATGGGACCGTAGGGCTGCAGCAGCGAGTCGAGCCCGCCGGAGGTGGCCGAGGTCTCGGCGAGGAAGATGTTGATGCCGTAGAAGTCGATCATCTGCCCCGCCCAGTGCGAGCGGGTCACCGACTTGCCCCGCGAGATGGGCATGGCGTGGAAGACGCCGGTGGGCTTCCTGCTGTATTCGCGCAGAGCGTCGAAGAAGGGGGTGCGGTAGCGGCTGTCGATGGCCCGCAGGATGGTGTGGTGCTGCTCGATGTAGTCCGTCTCGCGGTAGAAGATGCGGTTGAAGTAGCGGATGTCGCGGCTCGCCGTGGCCTCGACGTCGCCGCTGGTGACCAGGAACTGGTCGATCTCCGGGCGCAGCTCGTGGATCATCGTGCTGAGCAGGATGCTGCGCTCGGCCTCGGTCTGGTTCTCCAGCACCTTCTCGGAGAGCCCCTCGAGGTAGTTGCGCAGCGCGCTGAGGTTGTACTTCGACTTGTAGGGGAACTCGTAGCGGATCAGGCAGGCCTGGATGTTGGGATTGACCAGCACGGCGATCAGCGCATCCTCGAAGCTGCGCACCGTGACCACGTCGTAGACGAAGCGATCCTCGGGGCGGCGCAGGTTGTGGAAGGCCTCGCGCACGACCTCCTCCTCCTGGGCCGAGAGGTTGTCGACGATCAGCAGTTCGAAGTAGGGCTGGGCGGCACTGTTGGACGCCGGGTGGCCGCGCCGCAGCTGGGCCAGGGCATCGAGGGTCTCGAGGTCCTCGGCGTCGGCATCGGTCTCGCTGAGATCGACGTGGCGGCGCCGGTAGGATTCGCTGATCAGCGCCCGCACCAGGCGCCTGACCACCTTCTCCAGCAGCACGTACTCCTCGCGATCGAACAGCGCCCAGAGGTGGCGGAAGTCCTCCTTGGAGGGGAAGGCGTGGTAGTCCTCGATGATCTCGAGGCGCGTCAGCTTGACGTCGATCGCCTTGACCAGGTGCCGGGCGCGGCTCTCGTCACCCCCGCGGACCAGCAGACCGAGGTCGCGCTTGAGCGCATTCCAGGTGTCGGCGCGCAGTTGGGAAATCTTGTGATAGAAACCCAGGGCGGTATAGGACGCTTCGGGGTGGATGATTTCTTGCTGCATGGCGACACCTTCCGTGTTCATTGTTGTCGCGGCGGCTCGTGGCCGCCTCAGCGGGCGGCCAGGCCACCCGCACCGTAGCGCACGGCCAGCCGCTCCTCGGGAAAGCGGGCAAAGGAGAGCTCGAGGCTGGCATCGGGCCAGTGGAAGCTGACCTCGCCCCGGCCGGGGCGATAGACCGCGGTGTAGACGGTGCCCAGGCCGCGCGGGTAATCGTGGCGGAACAGCGGCGGCGCGAGCAGGGCCGAGACCAGCCGCGCCTCGTCGGTCGCTGCGTCGTCCACCAGGATGGAGAGCTGGCGCTCGCGAATCAGCGTCTCCGAGGCCAGCGCATGGGCATACCACTCGATCTTCTTCTGGTGGTTGGTCGCCACCGGCACGCGGCGGATGCTGGCGCGACGATCGGGGGCGATCATCGCCGTGACGTAGCGCCCGGCGGCATCGGCCAGGGTGATGTTGTAGGCCATGTGGGTCGGCACCCGGGCCAGCACCTCGGCGGCCTGGGGCACGCTGTCGCAGCACTCCAGCAGGTAGCGCAGGATGACCGGTGCGCCGAAGCCGTCGCCCACCGCCTTGCGCCCGCCGAAGGCGAGGGACACGGCGAGCCCGCTGTCGTTCATGCCGTCGAGCACGCCCCACAGGCAGTCGGACACGGCGATCACGCCACGGCCGTTCCAGCACGAGTAGAGGATCGTGCCCTCGCACAGTTCCGGCGGGTAGTCGTAATTGCGGGCCAGCACCGTGGCACCCGGGCGTGCCAGCACCGCCTGGGAGCAGCCGGTGATGTAGGGCGGCGGCTGGTAGAGGCTCAGGAAGCGCGCTGCCAGGTCGCCGCCACCGGCCAGCGCGCACAGCGCCCGGTAGGTCGGCAACAGTTCCGGCATGTGACGGCGCAAGGCGTTGAAGCAGGTCAGGTACCCGGGCCGTTCGCGCTCGCCCTCGGCCAGGTACCACGCCCGGTAGGCCGGCCAGTGCAGGTCGAAGAGCGCGCGCCATGAGGGGCCCGGCAGGGCCTCCTTCACGGTGCGAAAGAGCAGCGTCTGGTGCATGGCGACCGGCGGTGCCCCCGGCGAGGTGCCGCCCTCTCCGCTCACAGGATCTTGAAGTTGCCGCCGCCGACGGCGTGGCTCACGGCAACCTCCTCCACCACCGGATCCTGGAGCTGCTGGCCGGCGTACTGCCCCCGAATGCCGACGATCCACGCCTTGGCACGCTCGGTGAGCTGGAAGTCGTCGTCCATCAGCCGCCCGCGGGTGATCAGGATGCCCAGGTCCGCCCCTTCGTAGCGGAAATCCCCCGGGCCGCTGATGCGCAGGAAGAAGCCCTCCTGCTCGTTCTCGGCGGCATGGGGGTGGTAGCTGTAGTGGTCGTAGGCGATGGTGCCGTCGGCCGCCATCGCCCACACACCGGTGCGCGGCGCGCGCGTGAGCAGGTCGACGCTCTCCTCGGTGTGCTTGATGACCAGTTGGCTCCAGCTGTCGACGCTGTCGGGGTGCGACCAGCGCTCGTTGATCTCATCGATGTCGAGGTCGAAGTCCAGCTCGGAGAACTCCAGCAGGTGAAAGAGGAACAGCGGGATGTCGGAGTGGGCGAAGGCCGCCACGTTGGTCAGCGAGCTCGCCCCGGTGACCCGCGGGTTGAGCTCGCCGAGATAAATCTCGTCGCTGTCCATGTCGATCAGGAAGTCGAGCTCGAAATAGCCGCGATAGCCCTCGTCGCGCAGCGCCTCGCCGAACTGGAAGGTGTACTCCCGCGCCTTGTCGCGGATCGTCTGGCTGAAGGCCCCGGCAAACATCTCGTTGCCGCACCAGCCGCCCTTGTAGGGGGTCAGCGTCTTGAAGCCGACCAGCTCGGTCATCAGCGGGCCCACCACGGTGCCGCAGCGGGTGGTGCAGGCCTCGATGGCCGAGCCGCGGCAGTTGATGCGCTTCATGATCTTGACCTCGGGCTCGGCCTCGATCTCCTCGGCGTGCTTGTAGTAGTCGTCTTCGCTGGCGATGAAGAAGGTGGTGTGGCCGGAGTCACCGAAGGCGGTCTGCACCACCAGGTCGCTGCCCAGCTCCTGGCTCACCGCGCACAGTTCCTGGTAACTGCCCACCTTCGCCAGCACGTTGGGCACGCTCGGCACCCCCACCTTGTTGCCGATGCGTACCGTCTCGATCTTGTTGTCCATGCGGTTGCGCAGCGCCGCCGGCGGGAAGGCGATCCTGAGGCCAAGCTGCCGGCACACCTCCTCGGTGTGCTCGTCGAACATCAGGAAGGCGGCCACCCCGGCGTTCTCGCCGGAGGCCCGGGACTGGATGAAGTCAATCACCTCCTTGTGCTCGAGCAGGTAGTTGTTGATGTCCTCGATGCTCTCGAAGTCGCGGGGGAACTTCTCCTTGGGCACGAAGACATTGCGCTGCTGGCCTTCGAAGCAGTCGATATAGTTGATGTGGCGGAAGTTGCTCACCCAGTCGCCGATCCCGAGCAGGTTGAAGTTGGTGGCCGAGATGAAGTAGATCGGCTCCCGGTTGTTGCGGAAGTGGCGGCGAACGTCGGCAATGCTTGTTATTTTGTTCATCGGGGGCGCTCCAGCGTTGGCTGCATCTGGTCGGGGGACGTCGGCCCCGCAGGGCGGGGCACGGTGGATCAATACTCCTCGATGTCGGCACGCTGCGGCTTGGCCAGCGGCCCCAGGGTGTCGAGGAAGGGCGTCGAGCCGCCCTCGCTGCGGTAGAGCGAGAAGTCGACGCGCCGGTCGCGGAAGCTCTTCAGCGGCTGGCCGAGCCCGCGCAGCCCGGTCTCGCGCTCGCGGCGCACCCGGTTCATGTCCACCTCGATGGGCATGATCTCCTCGCCGGTACCCGCCTGGTGAATGACATCGCCGGAAGGGCCGACCACGATGGAGCGGCCGTTGCCGATGGCGCCGGCGCCGTTGATGTCGAAGAAGTAGCACTGGTTGACCGCGGCATTGGTACGCGCGATGGCCAGCTCGATGTCACGGTCGATGGTGTCGGTCATGGTGGGATGCAGGATCACCTCGGCGCCCATGGCCGCCAGGGTACGCGTGGTCTCGGGGAACCACATGTCGTAGCAGATCGACACCCCGAAGCGGCCCACGTTGGGCACATCGAACACCACGAACTCGCTGCCGCTCTCCACCCCCGCCTCGTAGGGCCGGAACGGGAACAGCTTGCGGTAGCGGGCCACCACCTGGCCGTGGGGATTGATCACCGAAAGGGTATTGAAGACCCCCTCGTCACTCTGCTCGAACATCGAGCCGGGAATCAGCCAGATGCGGTGCTGTTCGGCCAGTTGGCAGAACAGCGCCTCGGCATGGCTGGGCAACGGCTGGGCGTGGTGCGGCGAAGCCCCCAGGGGCATCAGCTCGCTGAACAGCACCATCTGCACCTGGGGGAAACGGTGCATCAGCACATCGACCCGATGGCGCATCGCCTCGGTATTGTCGCCGTGGTGCAGGGCGTGCATCTGCACGCCGGCAATCGTGAAATAGGCCATCGTCGCGCGTCTCTCCGTCAGGCGATCTCGGTCGGTCCGGCCCGGCTCGAGACGGCTCGGCGCCGCTCGGGGGCACTTGCGGGGATCACCCGGCAGTCGTCAGTGACGACTCACTACTCACTTGAGCTTACGCCAATTCACACTCACAGAACATCAACGCTGTGATCTCGCACCCGGCGACACCGCCTCAGCGGGCAAAGTCGTGGGGCGAGAAGCCGGCCGGCGGCCGCTTGACGGTCTTGGTGACGATGTAGGTGAAGTAGCGCTCGATACCGGCGTCCGACATCAGCCAGGCGTCGATCAAGCGCTGGTAGGCATCGATGGAGTCGGCCTCCACCTTGATCAGGTAGTCCACGCCACCCCCGACGGCCACGCACTCGGTGACCTCGGGGGTGTCGTGCACCAGCGCCTCGAAGCGGGCGAAGCTCGAGGCGTTGTGCTGTTGCAGCTCGATCTGCACCCACACCGGGGTGCGCTTGACCAGCGCCTCGGAATTGATCCGGGCGCTGTAGCCCTCGATGATGCCGGCCTTCTCGAGGCGGCGAACCCGCTCCCAGCAAGGACTGACCGAGAGGTTGATCGCCTCGGCCAGCTTGGACTTGGTGATGCGACCGTCCCGCGACAGGATCTCGAGAATCTTCAGGTCATAGCGATCGAGCTTCATGCGATGGGGTGTCCCTCTCAGCCCAGGGAGTCGACGATATCGGCGATCACCGCGATGGTGTCACCCATGTTGACCAGCGCCGGATGGCGGCGTGCCGCCAGCACCCCACTGCGCCCGGCACGGTACTCCACCGGCGGCGTGCCGCTGCGCGTCAGGTCGTAGACGCGGGCGATCACCTCGCCCTTCTCGACGCGATCGCCCAGGGCGTAGGCCAGCTCCAGCAGCCCCGAGTGCTCGCTCTGCACATAGCAGCCGGCATCCGGCATGTCGAGGTAGACCTGGGACTCGGCGGGCATCTCGACCTCTCCCTCCACCAAACCATAGTGGATCAGGAAGTTGCGCACGCCGCGCTCGGTGATGGCCAGGCTCTGCGGGGTGGAGGTGCCGCCGCCGCCCAGTTCGGTGGCGACGAAGATCTTGCCCTGGCTCTCCACCGCGGTATCGAAGAGCGCCGCCGCATCGAGTTCGAACATCATCATCGCATAGGGGGCGCCGAAGGCCTTGGCGCCCTCCAGCGCCCGGCGCTGCTGGTCGGCATCCTCCAGCACGTGGGAGGCACCGAAGGGAATGATGTCCAGCGTACGCCCGCCGGAATGCAGGTCGAGCACCACGTCGCACATCGGCACCATCACCCGGGTGAAGTAGTCGGCGATCTTCTCGGTCACGCTGCCGTCCGGGTCCCCGGGGAAGCTGCGATTGAGGTTGCCGCCGTCGAGCCCCGAGGTGCGCTTGCCCGCCAGCACCGCCGGCTGGTTCATGCACGGCACGATGATCACCCGGCCCTGCACGTCCTCGGCACGCAGGGTCGCGGCGAGCTTCATCAGCGCCGTGATGCCCTCGTACTCGTCGCCGTGGTTGCCGCCGGTAAGCAGCGCCGTGGGGCCCTCGCCACGCTTGACCACGGTGATGGGGATCATCACCGCCCCCCAGGCGGATTCGTCGGTGGAGATAGGCAGCTTGAGAAAGCCGTGCTGCACGCCGTCGGCGTCGAAGTCGACGGTGGCGCTAATCGGGCTTGGCCGCAGGGGGCTGGTTCGCTTGGTCATGTCAGGGTCTCCTTTAGCGCACGAACAGCTGACGCGGAAAGTTCGCCAGCGTCTCGCAGCCGGTCTCGGTGATCAGGATGCTCTCGGTGATCTCGAGGCCCCACTCCTCCTCCCACAGGCCGGGCATGAAGTGGAAGGTCATGCCCGGCTCGAGGATGGTCTCGTCGGAGGGGCGCAGGCTCATGGTGCGCTCGCCCCAGTCCGGCGGATAGGAGATGCCGATGGGGTAGCCGCAGCGCGCCCCGCCGCGGTCGAAGCCGTACTTGTCCATCGCCGCGCCCAGCGCCATGGCGATGTCGGCGGTCCGGTTGCCGGGCCGGGCGACCTCGAGGCCGTTCTCGATGCCCTCGAGCAGCGCCGATTCGGCGCGGATGAACTCGGTCGGCGGCTTGCCGAGGAAGACAGTGCGCGACATCGGCGCGTGGTAGCGCTTGAACACCCCGGCGATCTCGAAGAAGGTGCCCTCGCCCCGGCGAAACGGCGTGTCGTCCCAGGTGAGGTGCGGCGCGGCGGCGTCCTTGCCGGTGGGCAGCATCGGCACGATGGCCGGGTAGTCGCCACCGTAGACCTTGCCGTTCTCGTCGCTCCAGCCCTCGATGCCCACGCGATAGATCTCCGAGACCAGCTTGCTCTTGGGCAGGCCCGGCTCGATCACCTCGAGGATGCGCGAGTGCATGCCCTCGACGATGCGCGCCGCCACGCGCATGTACTCGATCTCCTGGGGCGACTTGATGGCGCGGCACCAGTTGACCAGCGAGTTGGCATCCAGGAAGCGCGCGTGGGGCAATTCGCGCAGCAGGCTCTGGTAGGCCTTGGCCGAAAAGTAGTAGTTGTCCATCTCCAGGCCCACCACCCCCTCGTGCCAGCCGCGGTCGGGCATGATCGACTGGGCCAGGTAGTCCATGGGGTGCATGTCCGGGTTCTGCACGTAGTGATCCGGGTAGTAGGTGATGTTGTCCGGATCCATCCAGCAGGTGCGCAGCGCCCCGTTGGCGTCCATGCGCCGCCCGTACCACACCGGCTCGCCCTCCAGCCCGAGCAGCACGCACTGGTGGACGTAGAAGGACCAGCCGTCGTAGCCGGTCAGCCAGGCCATGTTGGAGGGGTCGCTGATGACCAGCACGTCGATGCCACGGCCGGCCATCTCGGCACGCACCTTCCACAGCCGGCTGGCATATTCTTCTCGCGTGAAGGGCAGTTTTACCTCGATCATGGAGCCGTTCGCCATCGCATCACCAATAACCGGCCGCCTCCAGAGAGGGGGCCGGGCCAAGGGGAAGTAGTGGCGGGCACCGGTGCCACGCTGCACCGCACATTGTCATGACTCATTTCGCCAGAAAGCATGACAATTGCCCGTCAATACCGCTAAGCTGATAGTAGCACCCCTCCTTGGCTGGCGGTCAAAGCCTTTATTGAATCATGACAATTGATCTGACCCCGTATCTCAGCGATGCCGGCCCCAAGTACCTGGCCATCGCCCGGGCCCTCTCCGAGGCGATCCGCCAGGGGGAACTCACGCCGGGGACACGGCTGCCGCCCCATCGACAGCTGGCCGAGAGCCTCGGCGTCAGCGTGCAGACCGTGTCGCGCGCCTATGCCCAGGCCGAAAAGATGGGCCTGGTGCAGGCCCGGGTGGGCAGCGGTACCTGGATCAACGCCCTCGACGACGCCCGCGAGTCCGCCTACCTGCGCGGTCACGAACCGCGCCACGAGAGCCCGCTGATCGACCTCTCCATCGCCCACCCGGTATGCCCGCCGGGGCACCACCTGCGCTTTCGCCAGGCGCTGGCGACGCTCGCCGACCACGCGCCTCCCGAGGTGATCACCGCCTGCCGGCCGATCGCCGGTCTCGCCCACCAGCGCGAACGCGCCAGCGCCTGGCTAGCCGCCCGCCTCCATGTACCCGGCGACCCCGACGACCGCATCCTGTGCAACGGCGCCGCCCACGCCCTGATGCTGGCCATCTCCAGCGTGGTCCAGCACGGCGACCTGGTGCTCACCGAGGCGCTCACCGACCACGGCCTGATCGCCCTGTCGCGCACCCTCGGCTTCCAGCTGCGCGGCGTGGCCGTGGACGGCGAGGGGGTGATCCCCGAGGCACTGGACAGTGCTTGCCGCCGCTTCAAGCCGCGCGCCGTGTGCCTGACGCCCACCCAGCTCAACCCCACCGGCGCCACCATGAGCGAGGCGCGGCGTGACGCCGTGGCCGAGGTACTGGCCCGTCACCGGGTATGGCTGATCGAAGACGACGTCCACGCCCTGCTCGAGGCACCGGGCCTCACACCGCTCGCCGCTCGGATCCCCGACTCCGGGTTCCACGTGACCAGTCTCACCAAGGTCACGGTACCGGGCCTTCGCGCCGGCTACCTCACCGTGCCGCGCGGCCAGTTGCACCACGCGCTGCCGCGCATGCGCGCCACCAGCTGGATGGCCACGCCGCTGATCTTCGAGCTCGCCGACCAGTGGCTCGCCGACGGCACGGTGGAGGCCCTCGCCGCGGAGCAGCGGGAACTGCTCGCCGTCCGCCAGCGCCTGGCGGGCCGCCTGCTTGCCCACCACGGCCTCGCCTCGCGCCCCACCAGCCTGCACGTCTGGGTGACGCTGCCGGACGCCTGGCGCGCCGAGGAGCTGCAGCAGCACGCCGAACAGGAGGGCATCGCCATCACCACGGCGGTCCCCTTCATGGTGGAGCAGACTCCGCCGCCGCGCTGCATCCGGGTCAGCCTGGGCGCCGAACAGGATCCCGAACGGCTCGCGGAGGGTCTCAAGCGCCTGACACTGCTGCTCGACGAGGCGCCCCCCCCGATGATGCAGATCGTCTACTGAGGAGGAGATGATGCGCGTACTGATCCATATCGACGACGCCGAACAGTGGCGCGACGCCCTGGCACGCCGCCTGCCCGAGGCCGAGGTGATCACCAGCGACGCCCCGGCAAGCGAGCGCCGCGCGGCCGACTACCTGGCCGTCTGGAAACCCCCGGGATGGCTGCTGCGCGAGCCGACCCGCCTCAAGGGCATCGTCAACCTGGGCGCCGGCGTCGAGGCGCTGCTGAGCAACCCCGACCTGCCCGTCGAGGTGCCCATCGTCAAGCTGCGCGATGCCGGCATGAGCGAGCTGATCGGCGACTACGTGCGCTACGGCGTGCTGCACTTCCAGCGCGACTTCGACCGCTACCGCCGCCAGCAGGCACGCGCCGAGTGGCGTGAGCACGCCGTGGACGACAAGGGAAACTGGCCGGTGGGCGTGCTGGGGCTCGGTGCCATCGGCACCAAGGTCGCCGCCATGGTGGCCGCCGACGGCTTCCCGGTGCACGGCTGGAGCCGCTCGCCCAAGACGCTCGAGGCGATCACCTGCCACCATGGCGACGACGGGCTGCTGGCGCTGCTCACCAGGGTGCGCACCCTGGTGCTGCTGCTGCCCGACACCCCCGCCACGCGCCACGTCATCAACGCCGAGACCCTGGCCGCGCTGCCGGCGGGGGCCAGCCTGATCAACCCCGGGCGCGGCAGCCTGATCGACGAGGCGGCCCTGCTCAACGCGCTGGGTCCAGCTAGCGAGGGCGAGACGGAAGGCCGGCTGCGCGGCGCCATCCTCGACGCCTTTCCGGAGGAGCCGCTGCCGGCGGAAAGCCCGCTGTGGTCGCATCCGCGGGTGTGGATCACGCCGCACATGGCCGGCCCCACGCTGCTCGGCGCGGCCCTCGACCAGGTAACCGACGCCCTGCGCGCCTTCGAAGCCGGCGAGCCGCTCGACATCGTCGACCCCGACGCCGGCTACTGACGCCACCGCCCCAACGGCAAGCGGCCGGGCACCGGGCCCGGCCGCTTGCCTCCGACTGCCAGGCCCTCAGCGCGACGGCAGCAGGTTCGTCACACCGCAGAGCTCGGCGGCGACCTTGAAGCGCCCAATCAGTCCCGACATCTCCCCCGCCTGGTCATCCAGGGAACGGCTCGCCGCGGCCACCTGCTCGACCAGGGCGGCGTTCTGCTGGGTGGTCTCCTCGAGCTGGGCGACCGCCTGGTTGATCTGCTCGATGCCCGTCGACTGCTCGACGGTGGCGGCCGACATGTCGGTGACCAGGTCGGCGACCTGACGCACCTCGCGGCTGATCTCCGCCAGCGCCTCGTGAGTCTGGGTGACCAGGCCGTCGCCCTTGGCCACGCGCTGGGTGCTGTTGTCGACCAGCCGGCGGATCCGCTCGGCCTCCTCGGCGCTGCGGCTCGCCAGCTTGCGCACTTCGCTGGCCACCACCGCGAAGCCGCGACCGTGCTCGCCGGCCCGCGCCGCCTCCACCGAGGCGTTGAGCGCCAGCAGGTTGGTCTGGAAGGCGATGCTGTCGATCGCCTCGACGATGGCGGTGATCTGTCGGTTGGCCTCGTGGATCCGGCCCATGGCGTCACGCGCCTCGGCGGCCACCTGGCTCGCCTGCTCGGCCCGCGCGACCGACCGTTCGCTCATGCGCTGGGCCTCGCGGGCGTTGTCGGCGGACTGGCGCACCGTGGAGGTGATCTGCTCCATGCTGGTGGCAGTCTCCACCAGCGACGCGGACTGCTCCTCGGTGCGGCCCGCCAGGTCCTGGTTGCCCTGGGCGATCTCGCCGCTCGCCGAGGTGACCCCGCCAGCGCCGCGCTGAATGCTCGCCACCAGCGCCTCCATGCTCGCCGTGGAGGTGTTGAACGCCGCATAGAGGCGGGAGAGCTCGTCGCTGCCCGGCACCGGCAGTCGCTGGGTCAGGTCGCCGCCGCGCTCGGCGATCAGGGTGAGGGCCTGGCGCAGCGGCCCCACGATGCTGCGCACCAGCAGGGTAGCGAGCAGCAGGGCACTGCCGATGGCGAGGCCGGCGAACAGCGCGAAGCGCCACAGCTCGCCCCGGGCGTCGGCAGCCAGCGCATCGGCCTCGCTCCGCACGCCGGCCGCCATGGCCTGCTCCACCGCCTTGAGGCGTTCGATCTTGCCGGTCTGCAGCTCGAACCAGCGCGCGGCGTCGAGACCGTAGCCACCATTGATGCCCTGGCTAATGGCGATCTGGCGCATCGTGGTCAGACGGGTGGCATCCTCATGCGCCTCGGTGGCGTCGCGATAGCGTTCGCTCATCGCCGCGCTGGCCAGGTTCAGGAAGCTCTCCTCGAAGGCCGAGGCCTCTCCGAGCAGCTGCAGGAAGCGGTAGTAGGTCTGCGGCGGCATACGGTTGGCGGCGAAGGCGCCGGCGAGCAACGCCCGCTCGATCCCCGCCGTCTCCTTGAGCTCCATCAGTGCCGTATAGGCACCGAGGTCGCGCGACAACCGCCCGGCATCGACACCGGAGGTCAGGCGGCTGGCGACCTCCAGCAGCGTACCGTTGATGTTGCTGTAGTAGTCGAGGGAGGCCATCGGCTTGATGTCCACCGCGTCGATGCGGGCCCGCATGGCGGCGAGTTCGTCGAGCCAGCCGTCGACCCGACTGGAGAGCTCGGCCACGCGGGCATCGCCGCTCGTGTCCACCGCCGAGCGAATGGTGCGGAAGGCCGCCAACTGCTCGTCCACCCGGACGCGCTGCGCGGCGAGGCGCTGGCCGAAAGCCTCGCCGCGGCTGTTCAGATAGCCCGACGACAGGCCACGTTCGACCTGGAGCTCGTGTACCAGGTCGCCCGTGCCGTTGGTCAAGCGGGTCATCCTTTCGACCGCGGCCATGTCGGCGGCCAGTTGCTGGCGCTCGAGGATGCCGCTGCCCGCCAGCCAGGCGATGACGAGAATGGGAAGGGCCAGCGCAAGCAGGAACTTGCGCGACATGGGGATGCGATGTAGGAACTGGGTCATGGGGGTACCTGCCGAAGCTGGGTGATATCAACAATGACGGCGTCGTGAGTCTGGGCGTGCGCGATAGTTGTTGTGATATCAGCCGGCTGTTCCACGGGACCGCGCCGCCGGGCGGCGCGGTCGGGCGCAGGGGCTGCGCAGTCTCACTTCCTTTCGGCCGCCGGACGCCAGGCTTGAGCATTGCCGTCAGGAAACCACCGAAAAATTGACCGGCATCAGTCGCGAGCGCCGCCGACGCCCGGGCCGCGAGGGGTTGTGCGACCGCTACACGAACCGCACATCAGCGAGTAGGCTGGTAGGTACTCATTCATCGCCCTCCACGGAGGTTATGCCATGACGAGGCACGTCGATTACGGCACCCGCGATGCCCTGCTGGTCGTGGACATGCAGAACGACTTCTGCGAAGGCGGTGCCCTGGCCGTGACGGGCGGCACCGCGCTGGTGCCAGGCATCAATGCGGAAATCCAGGCCGCACGCGAGGCCGGCGCCCTGGTGCTCGCCTCCCGCGACTGGCATCCCGTCGACCATGTGAGCTTCCAGCACCGCGGCGGCCCCTGGCCGGTGCACTGCGTGCAGGACACCCCCGGCGCGGCCTTCCACCCGGGGCTCGCCCTGCCCGATGAAACCATTCGCGTCAGCAAGGCCACCGCCTTCGATGCCGACGCCTACTCCGCCTTCGACGGCACGGGCCTGGGCGGCTACCTGCGCGACCGCGGCGTGACACGCGTGGTGGTATGCGGCCTGGCGATGGACGTCTGCGTGCAGGCCACCGCCCGGGATGCACGCCAGGAAGGGTTCGATGTCGTGTTGCTCGAGCGGCTGACCGAACCGGTCGACCCCGAAGCGCGCGGGCGCTGCCGCGAGGAGCTGGAACAGGCGGGCATCGAGGTCCGCGCATGAACGACATGACCGAGAAAAGCGCCTTCCACGTCGATGACGGCGACCTGGCGCTGCTCACCGACCTCTACCAGTTGACCATGCTGCAGGCCTACTGGAAGGAGGGCATGGCCGAGCGCGCCACTTTCAGCCTCTACTTCCGCAAGCTGCCACCGACACGGCGCTTCATGCTCGCCTGCGGCCAGCAATATGCCGCCGAGCTGGCCACGCGGCTGCGCTTCAGCGAGGCGCATCGCGCCCGGCTCGCCGAGACCGGCACCTTCGACGACGCCTTCCTCGACTGGCTGGGCGGCTTCCGCTTCTCGGGCGATATCTGGACGCTTCCGGAGGGCACGCCGGTGTTCGAGAACGAGCCCTTCATGGAGGTGGACGCCCCCATCGCCGAGGCGCAGCTGCTGGAGAGTCTGGTCATGAACCTGGTGCAGCTGGAGACCGTACTCGCCTCCAAGGCGGTGCGCATCGTCATGGCCGCCCGCGGGCGGCCGGTGGTCGACTTCGGCCTGCGTCGCATGCACGGCGTGGACGCGGCGGTGCGCGGGGTGCGTGCCTATCGCACGGCGGGGCTCGCCGGCACCAGCAACGTGCTCGGCGGGCTGCGCCACGACCTGCCGCTGCGCGGCACCATGGCGCACAGCTACATCCTCGCCCATGACAACGAGCGCGAGGCGTTTCGCGCCTTTGCCCGCCACTACCCCGGTACCACCCTGCTGGTGGACACCCACGATACCCTGGCGGGCGTGGACAAGGTGATCGAGCTGATGGCCGAGGAGCCCGAACTGCGCGTCGCCGCCATCCGGCTGGACTCCGGCGACCTCGGCGAGCTCGCCCACCGCTCCCGGGAGCGGCTCGACGCGGCCGGCCATACGGACGTGAAGATCATCGCCAGCAGCGGCCTCGACGAGCACAAGATCGCCGCCCTGCTCGACGACAACGCCCCCATCGACGCCTTCGGCGTGGGCACCGAGATGGGGGTGTCCGCCGACGCCCCGGTGATCGACCTCTCCTACAAGCTCGTCGAATACGCCGGCACCCCGCGAGTCAAGCACTCCACGGGCAAGATCAACCTGCCCGGCCGCAAGCAGCTCTATCGGCGCCGCGACGCCGCGGGCCGTCTTGCCGGGGATGTCATTGCCCGGCGCGACGAGACCATCGAGGACGCCGAGCCGCTGCTGGTACCACTGGTGCGGCAGGGGCGACTGGACACCGCGGCCATGGCGCTTGCCAGCGACGCCCGTGAGCGCGTCAGACGCTCACTCGATGCCATGCCCGAGACGCTCAAGCGGCTCGCGTCAGGCCAGGCCGACTACCCGATCGAACTCGGCCCGGAACTCGCGCAGCTGCGCTCCCGTACCTGACGCGAGGCCGTGGCGGCCGGCGGTGCCGGCGGTGGTGCCGGCCGCCACGGCCACCCGTCAGCTCAGCAGGGCGTGGAACTGCCGAAGCCACTCGGGGTGGGCCGGCCAGGCCGGCGCGGTGACCAGCCGTCCCGAGGTCACCGCCTGGTCGATGCCGATTTCCGCATAGTCGCCGCCGGCCAGGCGCACTTCCGGGGCGCAGGCCGGATAGGCCGAGACGCGATGCCCCTCGAGCGACACCGCCGCCGCCAGCAGCTGCGCCCCGTGGCAGATGGCAGCGATCGGCTTGTCGTGCTCGATGAAGTGGCGCACCTGCTCGAGCACTCGCTCGTCGAGACGCAGGTACTCCGGCGCCCGGCCGCCGGGAATCACCAGGCCGTCGTAGTCGGCCAGCTCGACCTCGGCGAAGGTGGCATTGAGGGTGAAGTCGTGCCCCGGCTTCTCGGAATAGGTCTGGTCGCCCTCGAAATCGTGCACGGCGGTGCGCACCTTGTCGCCCTCGCGCTTGTCGGGACAGACGGCATCCACGCCGTGGCCCATGGCCTGGAGGGCCTGGAAGGGCACCATGATCTCGTAGTCCTCGACGTAGTCACCGGCGATCAGCAGCAGTCTGGCCATGGGAATCTCCTCGTGCGAAAGGCGCCTGGGGAATGTGACGGCATGCAATCGCAAGCCTAGTCGAGCCGGCCGACAGCGCAAATTCCGTGCATGGCGGAACCCGCTGACGGCGTAGCGTTCCCATCCCTGACGCCCGCTCGTCCCCCGCCGGGAACCTCGTATGCCGACGCTTCACGTCTCCGCTCGCCTTGCCCTGCTCGCCATGCTGCTGGTGCTGCTGCCAACCGGGCCGGCGTTCGCCAGCGAGCCCGTGCCCTTTGCTGCCCGCTACCGGCTGGAAGTGCGCGGCGGGCCCGATGCCACCATCGACCACCGCCTGGCCCGCGAGGGGCATCACTGGCTCAGCGCAATGCGCGGAACCGCGGCCTTGGCCCGCGGCGAGGAGCGCAGCCGCTTCGTGATCGCCGGCGACGACGTGCAGCCGCTCTACTACGCCAGCGGCTACTCGCTGCTGGGCATGGGCCAGCGCTACCGGCTCACGCCCGACGCGCTGCGTGAGCGGCCCGACCGGCTGACGGCGCTGTTCACCCTCTCTCGACGGGCAGCCGCCGGCGCCTGCACCGACACCTGCCGCCTCGCCTATCAGGACCACCGCGGCGACGAGGAGACGCTCGAGTACCGCATACTGGCCCGCGAGCGGCTGAGCCTGCCGGCCGGCGACTTCGAGACCGTGCCGGTGGAGGCCACCCATCCCGACAAGCCCGACCGGCGCCTGGTGCTGCACTTCCACCCGGAGCTGCCCGGCCTGCTGCTGGCCGCCGACTATTACCGCAAGGGCGAACGCCGCAGCCGCCTCACGCTGATCGCCCTCGACACGGGCCCACCCTGACGCCCCCAGGGCCATGCCGTACCCTCATGGGCTGTCGCGACGACGCTCAGAACTCCGTCCACTCGTCGGTGACCTCGGCGCCACTCTCCTCTGCGTCGCGTCGCGGCCGACGCGGCTGTGCCGGGGTCGGCAGGCGCGGCACCGACGCTGCCGATGCGTTCGACCGCCATGCGCCGGCGTGCGACTCGCCCAGCACGAAGGTGTCGACCAGTTCGCTGAGCTGCGAGGCCTGACGCTTCATTTCAGACGCCGCCGACCGATTCTGCTCGACCAGCGCCGCATTCTGCTGCGTCATGGAGTCCATCTCGGCAACGGCCCGGTTCACCTCCTCGATACCGCCGGTCTGTTCATTGATGCCCGAATCGATCTCCATCATGACATCCGTCACCCGGGTGACGTCATGCAGGATCTCCTGCATGGCGTGGCCCGCCCGCTTGACGATCTCACTGCCTTCATCGACCTGACTGACCGACTGCTGGATCAAGGCAGCAATCTGCTGCGAGGCCTCGGCCGACTTATTTGCCAGCGAGCGCACCTCCTGGGCCACCACGGCGAACCCGCGGCCGTGTTCGCCGGCCCTTGCCGCCTCGACCGAGGCATTCAGCGCCAGGATGTTCGTCTGGAAGGCAATGGCGTCGATCAGTGAAATGATGTCCTCGATCTCCTTGGCCGACCGGCTTATCCTCCCCATGGTGGCTTCCATGGTCTCCATGGATTCGGCACCGCGTTCGACCGTGGTCCTGGTGGTCGTCGTCAGCTGGCTGGCCTGAACGGTGGACTCCTGACAGTGTTTCGACGTGGTCGCGATCTCCTCCATGGCTGACGCCGTTTCCTGCAGGCTGGCCGCCGCCTGCTCGGTTCTCGACGCCAGGTCCTCGCTGCCCTGCGAAACCTCTCCCGAGGCGAAGTTCACCGAGTAGGCGCTATCACGCACCCGCTTCAACGTCTCCTGCATCCGCTCGGCAAAGGCATTGAACTGCTCGGCCACGTCACCGATCTCATCGCGTGACATCACCGGAATCCGCTTGGTCAGGTCGCCCTCACCCTGTGCGATGTCACGCATGGCACCAGCAGTCGAGCGCAGCGGACGGGTGATGCGCCGGGAGATGACGCTCGCCAGCACGATGGTCACCAGCACGGCCACCGCCATTGCCGACAGGTAGCCCACGAGAGAGCCCCAGGCGCTGCTTCTCAATGCCTCCGCCTTGGCAATCTTCTCCCGGACCACGGCCTCTTCCACTTCCATCAGGCGATCGATCTTGACCGTCTGCCAATCGAACCATTGGCGAGGGTCGACCCCATAGCCGCCGTCGACACCGGCATTCATGAAGCGTTGGCGAAGCGTCTCCACCCGGTCGATTTCAGGGCCACTCAGTTGCTCATCCAACAGCTCACGAATGTCGGCATTGAAAAAGGCCCGCGCATTGCTGATCGCCCCCTTGATCTCCCCGGCCACTTCCAGGTATTGGCTGTAACCCGCCTGGTCGATGGCATCGTTGCCGAAAGCGCCCGCCAGAATCGCCCGTTCGATACCGGAAAGTTCCTGCGCGCGCATCAGGCTGTAGTAGCCGCTCAGGTCACGGGCCACGTCCGCGTCACTGGCCAGGTGCGAGAGCCTGCCGATGGACTCGATCAGCACGGCATTGAGCTCGGTGTAGAAGCGCGCCCCCTCGCTGCTCGACACCTGCAAGCCGTCCACGCGATCACGCAGCGGGCCCATGTCCTCAAGGCGTTGCCCGGCATCCCGAACGAGACTTGAAAACGCCGGGTCGTCGAGCTCGTTCACCACCGCATCCAGCCGAGACAGCATCTGCTCGACGGCTTGGCCAGTGTTTTCACGCTGCTGGTCAAGCTCACGCTCGAACAGCTCGCCGCCGGTGGAGACATAGACCGCCGTCCGCCCTCGCTCACGCTGCGATTCATACACGACCTGCCCCGACAGCTCGGCCATTTCCGCCAGCATCTTGACCGTTTCCGCCTCCTGTGCTTCCTGGAAGCGGCCAAGCGACTCGTTGCCCATGGCGATCACCATGGCAGTCAAGGGGATGCCGATCATGACGGCGATCTTTCTGCCCACGGAGAGATCGGAAATTCTGAAGCGATGCATTCAGCCTCCTTGCTGATAACAATTTCAAAACACACGAAAACCTTGTGTTCCATGCCTACTCCAAAAGTAACATTACAGATACCTGTAAAGTACCGCTTTCACGCTGCGCACAGCGCTGCGCGCTCTTATCGCACAGGCACTATCGCCATTGTCTCCCCTGGTGCCGTGGTCGGGCCCACAACGCACATCCCCAAGCGCACCGCGCCCCCATCGGGTATCTCTCGCCCACGATTGGCCGGGCCGGCGGGTTCGGCTAGAGTGTGCCGTTTCGGTCCGCTCGCCGGCGGGCCGTCACGCCTTTTCGGACAAACCTGAGGAGAAGGGAATCACGATGCTGAGCGGGCTTCTGCTCGTGCTGCTGCCGCTGCTGCTGGGCTATCTGGTGCCGGTGCGCCATGCCGGGGTGATGGGCGTGATCAACCGCGCCGTCAGCGCCACCATCTACCTCATCCTGCTGCTGATGGGGGTGAGCCTGGCCGGCCTCGACGACCTGGCTCGCCAGCTGTCGCGCATGGGAGGCCAGGCACTGCTGCTCTTCGCCCTGCTCTCCGCCTGCAACCTGGCGGCCCTGGCCTGGCTGTCGCGGCATCTCCGGCTCAGCGTCGATCCGTCCCGCGCGGTGACCGGCGCCCCGACCAGCAAGGTCGCCGCCCTGGCCGGCTCCTTTGCGCTGGTGGGCGTGGTGGTCGCCGGGGTCCTGATGGGACTCGCCGCCGGCGCCCTGGGCGGCGACGAGGGATTGTTCGCCGCCGCCGAGCGTCTTGCCGAGTGGGTGCTCTACCTGCTGCTGGCGCTGATCGGCTGCCAGCTGCGCAATTCCGGCATGCCGCTGCGCCAGATCCTGCTCAACCGCCATGGCCTGGCCATCGCCGCCACCCTGGCGGCCAGCTCGCTGGTGGGCGGCCTGCTTGCCGCGCCGCTGCTGGCGCTGCCCTGGAACGAGGGGCTGGCGCTCGCCGCCGGCTTCGGCTGGTACTCGCTCTCCGGTATCCTGATCGGCGACGGTCTCGGCGCGCAGCTGGGTGGGGTGGCCTTCTTCAACGACCTGCTGCGCGAGCTCGCGGCCTTCGTGCTGATCCCGCTGACGATCCACCGCCGGACACCGCTCGCCATCGGCTACGGCGGGGCGACGGCCATGGACTTCACACTGCCGGTGATCCAGCAGCACGGCGGCGTGGCCTGCGTGCCCGTGGCCGTGGTCTCAGGCTTCCTGCTGTCGCTGCTGTCACCGCCGCTGATCCTGTTCTTCCTGTCGCTGTAGGAGCGCCCCGGGCAGGGGTCGCCGTGGGACAAAGGGAGACGGGGACAGGTCGAAGAGCAGGTCATTTGCCATGGATGGCAAATGTAGCGTCCAGGGAAGGATTCATAGCGCCTCATCGACAGTCCGGCGCCCCGGGACCTGTCGACGGATTCACCCCGAGCGACAAGGCTCATAGCGATAGCCCTCCGCGGCCCGAAGCAAAGGCTTGCAAACTGCGTGCACCTTTCCTGACCATTGGCTGCATCACCGTCGCCGATACTGCGGCGCGACCGTTCCGCTGCCGAGCACTGCCCATGGCCCTACGCCTGCCCCGCCCCGCCGTGTCGCGCCTGGGCGTCAAGCTGTTCCTGATCATCCTGCTGGTCAACGTGGTGATCGCCGGCCTGGTGTTTCTCGCCGTGTCGCGCAGCCTCGACCGTGGCTTCATCGAGTATCTGGAGACCACCCAGGCCAACCGCGCCGAGACCCTCGCCGAGGGGCTCGGCGCGGAGTGGGCGCGCCGCGGCGGCTGGCAGTGGCTGCGCGACTCCCCGCCGGCCTGGCAGCGCCTGGTACGCCAGCAGCTGTGGCCCGGCGAACGTCACCCGCCACGCGGCATCGAGCGCCGCCTGGGCGACGCCCGCGACTTCGTGCTGCACGATGCCGACGGCCTGCCAGTGATCGGGCTGCCGCCCGACAAGCGAGGCAATGCCGCCGAACTGGAGTGGCTGCCCATCCTCCACGATGGTGAACGGGTCGGCACTCTCGGCTATCGCCCGCCCCGCCAGCTGGTGGCGCGCATGGAGCGCGTCTTCCTGAAGCGCCAGCAGCGCAACCTGGGCATCATCGTCGCCGCCCTGGGGCTCGCCTCGCTGCTGCTCGCCGGCGCCCTGGCCTGGTGGCTGGGGCGGCGCACCCACGGCATGGCCGTGGCCACCCGCCGCCTCACCGAGGGCGACTACGGCATCCGCCTGCCCGAGCGCGGCCGCGACGAGCTCTCGCGCCTCGCCCACCACTTCAACGTCCTGGCGGCAACGCTCGAGGCGAGCCGCGAGGCGCGCAGCCGCTGGGTCTCGGACATCGCCCACGAGCTGCGCACCCCGCTTGCCGTGCTGCGCGGCGAGATCGAGGCGATGCAGGACGGCATCCGCACGCTGGATGCCGACGGCCTGCGCTCCCTCGGCCAGGAGGTGGGCCAGCTCGAGCGCCTGGTCGCCGACCTGCGCCTGCTCTCGCAGAGCGACGCCGGCGCCCTCGAGGTCCAGCTCGCCCCGCTCGACCTGGCCGAGAACCTGGGCACGCGTCTCGCGGAGGCCCGCGGCTGGCTCGACGACAGCGACCTGTCGCTCACCACCGCCATCCGGGGCCCGGCGTGGATCCGCGGCGATGGCCGGCGCCTGCGCCAGCTGTGGACCAACCTGCTCGATAACAGCTGCGCCTACACCCGCGCGCCGGGCCGGCTCGAGGTGCGCCTCGCGGTGGTCGACGACCGGGTGCGCGTCACCTGGCAGGACAGCGCACCCGGTGTGCCTCCCGAGGCCATGGGCCGACTCACCGAGCGGCTCTATCGCGTCGAGGGCTCGCGCAGCCGGGCCAGCGGCGGCAGCGGCCTGGGCCTGTCCATTGCCAGCGCCCTGGTCAAGACGCACGGCGGCACCTTCGAGGCCTCCGCCTCGCCGCTCGGTGGGCTATGCTGGACCCTCGAGTTTCCCCGGCTCGCCACGGCCGACTGACAAGGAAGAGCCCATGCACGACGCCGACACCGTCCACGACCGCGTGCTGATCGTCGAGGACGAGCCCAAGATCGCCCGTCTGGTCGCCGACTACCTCGAAGGCAGCGGTTTCACTGCCGACCACCTGGATCACGGCGATGCCGTGCTGCCCTGGCTCGAGACGCACAGCGCCGAGGGACAGCCGCCCGCCCTGGTGCTGCTCGACCTGATGCTGCCGGGCACCGACGGCCTGACGCTGTGCCGCGAGATCCGCCGGCGCTGGCCGGGGGTGGCCATCATCATGCTCACCGCCCGCGTCGAGGAGGTGGACCGCCTGCTCGGCCTCGAACTCGGCGCCGACGACTACATCTGCAAGCCGTTCAGCCCCCGCGAGGTGGTGGCGCGGGTCAAGGCCGTGCTGCGCCGCAGCCAGGCGGCGCCCCACGCCGAGGCCGACGACGGCCTGGTGCTCGACGAGGAGGGTTGGCGGGCGCTCGCCGACGGCCGCGACCTGGAGCTGACCGCCGTGGAGTTCCAGCTGCTCAAGGTGATGATGCACGCCCCGGGGCGCATCTTCTCCCGCGACCAGTTGATGGACCACATGTACCGCGATCACCGCATCGTCTCCGAGCGCACCGTGGACAGCCACGTCAAGAAGCTGCGCCGCAAGATCGCCGAGGCATGGCCGGAGCGCGAGGTGATCCGCTCGGTGTACGGCGTCGGCTACAAGTACCAGCCCGGGGAGTAAAGGAAATGCTGAACAAATAGGGATGCACGGCTTTTGCACGCTTCCTGCATGGCCGTTGCACGGCGAGGAGAGAGACTGACAGTGTCACCCACCCGCCAAGGAGCTGCCGACATGACGCCCCCTCTCAAGCCCTCACTCTCACGTCGACTGCTGATGCCCGCCCTGCTCGCCGTGGCCGTTGCCCCGCTGGCGCTGACCGCTACCGCCTTCCCCGACAAGGCCGGCGACTGGTCCGAGGAACGCCAGGAGCGAATGGAGGAGCACCGCGAGGCCCTGTTCGAGCGCGCCGGTATCGATGAAGCCACCCGCGAGGCGCTGGCCGAGGCCCGCGACGAGCACCACCAGGCGCTGCGCGAACTGCATGAACAGCACCGCGAACGCCTTGGCGCGATTCTCGATGAGCAGCAGCGCGAGGCCCTGCAGGTGGCCCGCCGCGAGCTGCGCGAGGAGTATCGTGCCGAGCGCCGCGAGGCCAGGCAGCAGCGGCTGACCGAGCTGGTCGACGGCTGGGGACTCAGCGACGCGGAGCGCGCGCAGCTCACGGAGGTGCGGGAATCCTTCTATGCCGGGATGCGGGCCCTGCGCGACCGGGAGTTCGACTCCCGCAAGGACCGCCGCGACGCCTGGCAGGCGCTGCGCGAGGAGCACCATGCGGCGCTCGGCGAGCTGCTGTCCGACGAGCAGATCGCCGAGCTCAAGGCCGCCATGGCGCCGCGCGGCAGGCACGGCCACGGCAGGCACCACGGCCACCCCCACCACTTCGGCAAGGGCGACTATCGCCACGGCTGATTCGTCTGCCGCTCCCGACCACACCGTCACTGATATCACGCCCGGCCCTGGCCGGGCGTTCTCGTGTCGGAAGCGCCCTCGGCTACAGCCGATCTTGCGGCTATGCAACAGCGAGGAGTAACGTTATGGGCCTGCTTGTTTAGCCTGCAAAGGAACCGCCATGTCCCGCGTCCGCGACGGATCCGGTTATCGCCTCCCCCTCCCCGGCCACGCCCTGCTCACCGCCTGGCGCCAGGGCTATGGCCTCGCCGAGCTGCGCCGCGACCTGCTCGCCGGGCTCACCATCGGCATCGTCGCCGTGCCGCTCTCCATGGCGCTGGCCATCGCCACCGGGGTGCCGCCCCAGCACGGCCTCTACACCGCCATCATCGCCGGCGCCATCATCGCGCTCACCGGCGGCTCGCGCTTCAACATCTCCGGCCCCACGGCGGCCTTCGTGGTGATCCTCTTCCCCATCGTCGGCAGCCACGGCGTGGGCGGGCTCTTGATCGCTACCCTGATGGCGGGGCTGATCCTGGTGGCACTGGGCCTGGCGCGTCTCGGCAGCCTGATCCAGTTCGTGCCCTACCCGGTGGTGTTGGGCTTCACGGCCGGCATCGCCGTGGTGATCGCCCTGCTGCAGCTGCCCGACTTCCTCGGCCTCACCGGCGTCGAGCTCGGCGACAGCACCCTGCACAACCTGGCCGCCATCGTGCGCGCCCTGCCAAGCGTGGCGCCGGCCGAACTCGGCGTGGGGCTGGTGACGCTCGCCACCCTGATCCTCTGGCCACGGCTGAAGCTGCCGGTACCGGCCCCGCTGGTCGGCCTGGTGGTCGGCACCCTGGCTGCGCTAGCGGTCGGCGCGCTGGGCGTGGAGATCGATACCATCGCCTCGCGCTTCCACTGGGCGTTCCATGGGCAGAGCGGCAGCGGCATCCCACCCTTCGCCCCGGCTCCGGTGCTGCCCTGGCAGCTGCCGGGGCCGGACGGCACGCCGCTCAGCGTGGATTTCGCGCTGATCCGTGAGCTGCTCGGCCCGGCGCTGGCCATCGCCATGCTGGCGGCCATCGAGTCGCTGCTCTGTGCCGTGGTGGCCGACGGCCTCACCCGCACCCGCCACGACCCCAATGCCGAGCTGATCGGCCAGGGGCTCGGCAACATCGCCGTGCCCTTCTTCGGCGGCATTACCGCCACCGCCGCGCTGGCGCGTACCGCCACCAACATCCGTAGCGGGGCGGCCTCGCCCCTGGCCGCGGTGATCCACGCCCTGGTGGTGCTGCTTGCGGTGGTGGCGCTGGCCGGGGTGCTGGGGCTGGTGCCCATGGCGGCGCTCGCGGCGCTGCTGTTCATCATCGCCTGGAACATGAGCGAGGCGCGCCACTTCGTGCACACCCTGAAGGGGGCGCCGGGCAGCGACGTGGCGATCCTGGTGATCTGCTTCGGCCTCACCGTGGTGTTCGACATGGTGCTGGCCGTGGCGGTGGGCATGGGGCTCGCCGCGGCGCTGTTCATCCGCCGCATGGCGGAGGTCACCCATGCCCGCCGGCTGGGCAGCGACGATGAGATAGCGCGGCAGCTGCCACGCCAGGTGGCCCTCTACGACGTCAACGGTCCGCTGTTCTTCGGTGCCGCCGAGAAGGCCATGGCGACGCTGCGCGTGGTCGACCCGGAGGTGAAGGTGGTGCTGCTCGACATGCACGACGTGCCGAGCCTCGACGCCACCGCCATCGTCGCCCTGCAGACGCTGGCCGAGGAGCTTCACTCGCAACAGGTGGGGCTGATCTTCGTCGGCATGGCGCCGCGCCAGGTGGTCAAGCTCAAGCGCGCCGGGCTCCGCCGCGAGGCGGGCCGCCTCGCCGTGGTGCGCGACCTGCCCCAGGGTCGGCGCCTCGCCGAGCGCTGGCTGGCCCGCTGAGCACCGGCCTCACTCGCCGTGCAGGGTGGCAATCAGCCGGCGGGCCCCGCCATGCTCGCGATGCTCGCCGAGCCAGATGCCCTGCCAGGTACCGAGCGCCAGGCCGCCGCCCCGCACCGCCAGGCTGAGCTGGGTGCCGAGCAGGCTGGCACAGACGTGGGCCGGCATATCGTCCGGCCCCTCCAGGGTGTGGCGGAAGTAGGGCAGGTCGCCCGGCACCAGCTTGCGCAGGAAGGCGTCGAGGTCGTGGCGCACGTCCGGGTCGGCGTTCTCGTTGAGGGTCAGCGACGCCGAGGTGTGCAGCAACTGCAGGTGCAAGAGCCCCGTCGACACCTCGCGCAGCCAGGGCAGGCCCTCGACCACCTCGTCGGTGATCAGGTGAAAGCCGCGCGGGCGCGGTGTCAGTCGCAGCTCCTGCTGTCGCCACATGGTCGGGCTCCTCTTGGAAGGGATGTTCCCGCCATGCTAACGCGCTGGACCACCAGCTCAAGGGCCGCCCCCGGCAGAGCTATCGCTTCAGCCTTGGGTAGCAGGCCAAGGTGGGAGGCCGGCTCTCCGGCGGTTCGACGCTTCGACGAAGGCGCCACCAGGCGCCCGGTTTGGGCAGCGCTACGCGCTGCTTCGCGAGCTAAAGTCGAGGCGTCGAACCGTCCCTCCCACGGAATAACTGCACCAACCCCTGCGCCTGGCGGGGGCGGCCGGCGCGCCTCAGTTCCGCGGATCGTCCTGCGGATCGAGGTACTCGATACCCCAGGGGCCGGTGCCGTGGAGCTGGATGGTGGTCTCGCCCTCGGCGTAGCCGAACATGGGGTCGCCGGGCGACATGATGGCGTAGCCGCCCACCGGCAGGGCCTGGGTCGCCTCGCGGTCGAAGGTCTCGCCGTGGGCAAAGTGCAGGGTACCTTCGAGCACCGTGACCCGCTCGTAGGCGGGGTGGACGTGCGGGCGGATCTCGTAACCGTCATCGAGACGGATGCGCAGGGTGAAGGGCTCCTCCTCGGCCAGGTTGCCTTCGATGATGGCG
Source organism: Billgrantia azerbaijanica (assembly GCA_004551485.1). Taxonomy (GTDB): domain Bacteria; phylum Pseudomonadota; class Gammaproteobacteria; order Pseudomonadales; family Halomonadaceae; genus Halomonas; species Halomonas azerbaijanica. The sequence continues at coordinate 108,721 of SBLD01000009.1, forward strand.
ATCTCCGCGCCTTCACCCATGGAGCCCACCGGCCCCCACTCGAGCGCGTCGGCGGTACCGATCAGATGGCCATTGCCGTGATAGGTATCGGCCTGCAAGGTACTGCCGCCGGCGGCCAGGGCAAGTGCCAGGGTGATGGCGGTGGTAGTGAGCGTCTTGTCGTGAATCATGGTTCTGTTCCTCGTACGGCTGTCAGGGGCACGGCTCGATCGCCGTGTTGCCCCATGACGCAGCAGGACAGACAAGTGTTCCCGCTTTTTCCCGGGAACCTGAAGGCCTCGTGCTGCGTCCCTGGGCTACCGCTTGCCCACGCCAGCCGGGCGGCCCATGCTCGAAGGAGCCCCTCTCATGCCCCTCGCCCATCCACTCACTCCGCCCCCGCTGTCGTGGCCCCCCAGCCAGGCCGCGGAGGAGACGAGGCCGACCATGAGCGATCGCCATGCCGATCCGCGCCAATGGTTCGAGGCGCGCCTGGAGCCGCTCCTCGACCGGCTCTATGGCACGGCCCTGCGCCTGACCCGCAACCCCGACGATGCCGAAGACATCGTCGCCGAGGCGGTGAGCAAGGCGTGGCGGCGCCTCGACGAGCTGCGCGACCCGTCGCGCTTCGACGCCTGGCTGTTCCACATCCTCTCCAACACCTTCATCAGCGAGTGGCGCCGCCGCCAGTGCCGCCCCCAGCCGGCCTGCGACCCCGACGCGGTGGAGCATCTGGAGGGCGGGGACTTCACGCTGTTCCAGCAGCTCCACCAGCCCTTCCTGCTGTGGTGGGGCAGCCTCGAGGAGCAGTTCTTCAACCAGCTGCTGCAGGAGGACCTGGCGCGCGCCCTGGACGCCCTGCCCGACCCCTTCCGGGTGGCGATCGTGCTGGTGGAGGTGCAGGGTTATACGTATGAGGAGGTGTCCCGCCTGCTGGGGATTCCGTTGGGCACCGTACGCTCACGGCTGAGCCGTGCCCGCGCCCTGCTGCAGAAGCGGCTGTGGGAACAGGCCAGGGAAGCGGGCCTCGCCTCACCGGGACAGGGAGGAACGCAACCATGAGCCCGAGAGAGCTGAGCTGCGAGGACGTGATCGAGCGACTCTTCGACTACCTCGACCGCGAGCTGGATGACCGGCAGGCCGCGGAGATCGAACGCCACCTGGCAAAGTGCCGCGACTGCTACTCGCGCGCCGAATTCGAGCAACGACTTCGGGACAGGGTGGAGGCGTCCGGCACGGTGACGGCGCCGCCGCGGCTGCGGCGGCGAGTACGGCGGCTGCTCGACCGCTTCGACGAAGGCGATCCCGATGATACGCCCTGACCGCTAAGGAGCATCCTTTATGGTGGCCATCCTCGGCTATTCCCGTGAGCAGATCGTCGCCGCGGTGCAGGCCATGTACACTGCCGTGGCCGACATGCCGGACTCGCCCTTCCACTTTCCCGTCGGCGGCGGCACCAGCCAGCGGCTGGGCTACCCGCCGGCGCAGACGGACACCGTGCCGCCGTCACTGTTGGCCTCTTTTGCCGGGGTCGGCTACCCCTTTCGCGCCGGGGCGATCCAGCCCGGTGACCGGGTGCTCGACCTCGGTGCCGGGGCGGGCGTCGATTCGCTGATCGCCAGCCGCCTCGTCGGGCCCGACGGGCGGGTCTTCGCTCTCGACCTCACCGCCGCCATGACACGCAAGCTCAAGGAGATGGCCGTCGAGCAGGGCATCGGCAACCTTGGCGTGATCCAGGCCTCGGCCGAGCGGCTGCCACTGCCCGACGCCAGCGTCGACAGCATCACCAGCAACGGTGCGCTCAACCTGGTGCCGGACAAGCGCCGAGCCATCGCCGAGCTGTTTCGCGTACTGAGGCCCGGCGGGCGGCTGCAACTTGCCGACGTGGTGATTCACCGCCCGGTCTCGGTGGACTGCCACGAGGACCCGCGGCTATGGGTGGAATGCGTGGTGGGGGCCACGGTGAAGGAGGACCTGTTGGCGCTGTTCGCCGAGGCGGGTTTCGAGAATATCGAGGTGGTGGGGCGTCATGACTACTTCGCCATGAGCCCCAGCGCCCAGACTCGCGAGATCGCGGCGAGCTTCGGCGCCCACACCATCGAGCTAGGCATGCGTCGTGCGGCCGAGCCACCCTCTCCGCTCAGCCGCTGGCGCCATCGCCTCGATCCGCGCCGCGCCTGGCGCCGGCTCAAGCGCCGCGGCCTGCTCGGCGTGGCCGCCCTCGTGCTGGCGCTCGTGAGCTGCTACGGCACCCTGACACTGGTCGCCCTGCTGCCGCTGCTCGGCATCGGTCTCGCCGTGAACGACGGCGCCTGGGCCACCATCATCGCCGCCTTCGTGCTGCTGACGCTGGGCGTGCTAGCGGCCGGCTTCCGCCGCCACCGCGCCACCGGTCCGCCCCTGCTGGCCGCAGCCGGCGCGGCCACGGTGCTCTACGCGCTGTTCGTCGACTACCACGCCCTGGTGGAACTGGCCGGCTTCGTGCTGCTGACCGCTGCCGCGCTGTGGGACCTGCGCCAGCGACGGCACCAGGAGGCGCGGTTGCTGGGGTTGAACCAGCTCGCAAAAAAAGGGGCGTGACCACCGTCACGCCCCCAACCCTCACGGCTCACACCACTGCTTGCCTTTCGGGAGAGCTCATCGCATGAAAACCACCGTACTGCACACTACCCGGCGGGATCAGAAGAAGCCCAGCGGGTTGGTGTCATAGCTCACCAGCAGGTTCTTGGTCTGCTGGTAGTGCTCCAGCGCCACCTTGTGGGTCTCGCGGCCGATGCCGGACTTCTTGTAGCCACCGAACGCGGCGTGCGCCGGGTACTGGTGGTAGCAGTTGGTCCAGACGCGGCCGGCCTGAATGCCACGACCCATGCGGAAGGAACGGTTGATGTCGCGGCTCCACACCCCGGCGCCGAGGCCGAACTCGGTGTCGTTGGCGATCGCCAGGGCCTCCGCCTCGTCCTTGAAGGTGGTCACCGCCACCACCGGACCGAAGATCTCCTCCTGGAAGACGCGCATCTTGTTGTGACCCTTGAGCAGGGTCGGCTGGATGTAGTAGCCCTTGTCGTAGGCCGGGTCGAAGCTTTCCTTGTCGCCGCCGGTCAGGAATTCCGCCCCCTCCTCGCGGGCGACCTCCATGTAGGACATGATCTTGTCGAACTGCTCCTGGGAGGCCTGGGCGCCGACCTGGACGTCGGTATCCAGCGGGTTGCCGCGCTTGATGGTCTTCACCCGCTCCATGACCCGCGCCATGAAGGGCTCGTAGATGCTCTCCTGGATCAGCGCCCGCGACGGGCAGGTGCACACCTCGCCCTGGT
>SBLD01000009.1:112111-156178 GCA_004551485.1 Billgrantia azerbaijanica
CGGCATCCAGCGCCAGCTCGATGTCTTCCGCCGTGGAACGCGGAATCTGGCAGAATGCCTCGCCGTTGACGGGGCTGACGTTATCGAAGTACTGGCCCTTCACCGGCGCCACGAATTCACCACCGATGTAGTTGCCATAGCGCTGGTCGAAGGAAACGACGGAACCGGGTTGGCCGGGATTGGCGTAGATCATGACTTGCTCTCCTGACGGTAGGGAGGACTATCGGGTTCGGCGATGGCCGCGCACCATGGTCGCTGACCGGGCCTGTAGTTAGAGCCTAGCGGAATCCGCCCGCTGTCCCATGCTGCTATGGCGCTATCGAAAGGGGCCTTTGGTCGTAGTCTCGCGGTCGTGCGCCGAAAACGATCGAAGGGGTGGGTGGCAACCCCACCCACGAAAGCGCCCACCATGGGGCATGGCGGGCGCTACAACCAACGCTGAAGGATGGATGCAGGCCCGGGCACTGCCCGGGCCCTGCTTCTTCACTCAGCGACTAGCCAGCTTGCCTCAGGAATCCTCCTTCGGCAGCTTGAAGGTCCACAGCATGCCACCCTGGTTGAACTCCTTGACGACCTTGGCGACCTCGCCGCCCCACAGCGGTACCGCGCCGCCCCAGCCCGAAGCCACGGAGACATACTGCTCGCCATCCATTTCCCAGGTGATGGGCGTGCCGACTACACCGGAGCCGGTATTGAAGCGATACAGCTCCTCGCCGGTCTGGGCATCGAACGCCTTGAGGTAGCCCTCAGGAGTCCCGGTGAAGACCAGATTGCCGGCGGTCGTCATCACGCCACCCCACAGGGGCGCACGGTTCTCGTGCCGCCAGACCTCTTCGCCGGTCTTGGGATCGATGGCGCGCAGGACGCCGATGAAGTCCTCGTTGGCCGGCTTGATGGTGAAGCCGGCGCCCAGGTAGGCGGCGCCCTTCTTGTAGGAGACGGGCTCGTTCCAGATATCCATGGCCCACTCGTTGGAGGGCACGTAGAACAGGCCGGTGTCCTGGCTGTAGGCCATGGGCATCCAGTTCTTGCCGCCCAGGAACGCCGGCCGGGCCAGCACGGGCTCGCCCTTCTCGCCCTCTGCGTCAGCCGGGTTGCCGGGGCGACCGCCGTCGGTGTAGATGGGCCGCCCATTCTCGTCGAGTCCCTCGGCCCAGGAGACCTCGTCGACGAACGGGAAGCCGCGGATGAAGCTGCCGTCGGTGCGGTCGAGGACGTAGAAGAAGCCGTTGCGGTCGGCGGTGGCGGCCGCCTTGACGACCCCACCGTTCTCCTCGTAATCGAAGGAGATCAGCTCGTTGACGCCATCGTAGTCCCAGCCGTCGTTGGGCGTGGTCTGGAAGTGCCACTTGATGCTGCCGTCATCGGGGTCGAGCGCTACCCGCGAGGAGGAGAAGAGGTTGTCGCCCGGGCGCAGGTGCGAGTTCCAGGGCGCCGGGTTACCGGTACCGAAGAAGAGCGTGTCGGTGTCCGCGTCGTAGGTGCCACCAAGCCAGGTCGCCGCCCCGCCGGTCTTCCACATGTCGCCCGGCCAGGTCTTGCCGGCCTCGCCGCCGGAGATGCCGTTCTCGATGGCCTTGCCATCTTCGTAGACATAGCCCATGTGCCCTTCGACGGTCGGGCGGGTCCAGAGCTTGTCACCGGTTTCCGGGTCGTACGCCTCGACCTTGCCGACGATGCCGAACTCGCCGCCGGACACGCCGGTGATCAGCTTGCCCTTGACGATCATCGGGGCGGCGGTGATGGCATAGCCTTCCTTGTAGTCCGCCACCGGCTTGATCCACACCACCTTACCGGTGTCCTTGTTGAGGGCCACCAGCTTGGCATCGAGCGTCGCGAAGAAGAACAGGTCGCCATACAGTGCGCCGCCACGGTTGATCACGTCACAGCACGGCATGATGCCATCGGGCAGGCGGGCATCGTACTGCCAGATCTCCTCGCCGGTCTTGGCATCGATGGCATAGGCACGCGAATAGGAGGCAGTGATGTACATCACTCCATCCTTGATCAGCGGTTGGGACTCCTGGCCGCGCATCTTCTCACTACCGAACGAGAAGGCCCAGACCGGCTGCAGGGACTTGACGTTGTCGGCATTCAGAGTATCGAGAGCACTGTAGCGCTGCCCCTGCAGGCCCATGCCATAGCTCACCACGTCGTCGGCCGTGGTGTGATCGTTCAGGATGTCTTCATCGGTGACCGCATAGGCACCGGAGGAAACGGCCAGCGCCAGGGCACTGACGGCAAACGGTTTTCCGATTGAGTTCAATCGCATTGTTGCGCTCCCACGTCTCTTGTTTTCAAGTTTCCGCAACGAACCGGGAACTCTTCCCGCCTCTCGGGTAATTCTTGGCAGCAACCGCTATTGCCACAATCGAACTCTCGCACAACATCGTTCATCACTTGGTAGTAATACTCCAAAAACGACAAAAAAAACCGCAGGAATATCCTGCGGTTACTGCGCGCCAGCACGTCAATACCGTTGATCGCCAAATACTTTCCATCATTCAAAGATTTCCATCATTCAGTGATTTCTATCATGCAATGCGTTCTATCGCTCGATCCTTCCCGTCATCATTCAGGCAGCAGGGCCAGGGCCGCTTTCTCGTAGTGAGGATAGAGATGTGTCGTCGTGCGAATCAGTTCATGGCGACGTTCGGCAACCCCCTCGAAGCGTTCCGGAATCGGCAGGTTCATGACCTCCATCATGCTCAGCCCCTCGGTAGCTGCCTGCGACAGGGTACGATCCAGCCAGGCCAGGTAATCCTGCATCTGCCGGAAGGCCACATCCCCCTCGACGACGGGGCCATGGCCAGGCACGACCCAGCGGTAGGGAAGCGCCTCGAGCGCCTCGAGTTCCGCCGCCCAGACGTCGAGCCCCGGGCTCTGCGGGGTGGTGAGCGCACGGTCGTAGAACAGCATGTCGGCCGTGAAGAGGACACCGCTGGTCTCGTCGAACACCACCAGGTCGGATCCGGTGTGCCCCGTCAGCTCCAGAAGCCGGAAACGCCGGTTGCCTACCTGCCACTCTCCCGGTTCCAGCGTATTCGGGGGAAGCACGATCTCGGTGCCGCGCATCCAGTCCCCCACCAGGCGGTACATGTTGTCGGAAAAGGCATCGCCATCCCTCGCCAGCAGCTCCCGCGACGCGGGCAGCATGTAGAGCGTTTCCGGCTCGAACGCCTGGTTGCCGAACGCATGGTCGGGGTGATGGTGGGTAATCAGCACATGGGTGATGGATTTGCCGGTCGTCGTCTCGATCAGCGCCCGGAATGCCTCGCCATAGCGCCGGGACGGACCGCTGTCGATGACCACCACGCCGACATCCGTCTCGATGAACGCCGTGTTGACGATATTGCCGCCGTTCTCGCGGGAGAAGCTCTCGGTGCTGCCTTCGACGACCCAGACCCCCGGCGTGATTTCCGTGGCCTCGAGCCGATACTCCAGCCCATCCTGCGCCAGCGACGACCCGACGTCGACCAGGAGCAAGACGGGCATGAGCAGGGAGAGCGCGAAGCGCTTCATGATGACGTGCCCCCCAGATGGCGTTCGAAGACGTTGCCATTGTTGTCGCGCATCCACAGCCGGGACCTCGGCGCCTCCTGCTCCAGCTCGAAGACGAACATGGGGTTCTCGGCCGCGGACTGCGACAGCTCCAGACGCAGCAGGGGGTGGGGATCGCCCTCCCGATACAGCGCGACCTGCTCGATGTAGAAGGCCGGCGTGTTGCCCACCATCCCGGAGTCCATGGGATGCATCACGTTCAGCTTGTAGCGGGTATGCTCCGCCCGCGAGAAAGCCCCCCCACGAACCGTGCCGAAGACCTTCTCCCAGTCGGGATTCGCCGAGGTCAGACTGGGAGCCGTACAGCCGCCGCCGGCCGCATCGACGTAGGCGCTGCCCAGGTGCCAGACACCCTCGGCATCCTGGACGGCGGCGCGCACCGTGGTGGCCTGTTGCACGCGGAAGTTCAGCGACAGCAGCCGTACCGGATCGGCGCCGGGTTCGTAAGTGAACAGATGGGGGATCGGGTTGAGATCGACCCAGGTCACGATCCGCTGCGCCGGCTCGGGGAAGGCCGTCAGGTCCAGGGTGAGCGGCACCTGGGCCGAGTCCTCGGCGAAAGGCGGCACCTGCAGTTCGACGCGCTCGTCATGCACGACCTCGCTGTCGTCGCCGAGGTAGCGCTCGAGGTTGTACTCCCACATGGGAGAGTGGAACGGATCCTCGGGAAATCCCGCCTGCACCGTCACGCTCAGCAGCGCCAGGCCAAGCGCCATCCAGCCCCTCATGACCGCGGAGCCTCGTCATCGGCGACCAGGATCTCCTCGTAGAATGCCGGCATGCTGTAGCGCAGCCCGTGGCGTTCGAAGATCTCGGCCATCTCCCCCTCACGCACCATGTCATCCACGATTGCTTCGATGGCATAGCCCAGCTGGCGGTGCGTGTGCTTGACCGCCATGCCGACATCCCAGGCCTGTTTGCCCATGCCCGGGAAGCCGTTGTTGGCGGCCCGGAAATCCTGGTCCGCGTAGCGACCCAGCTCATGGTCGATCTCGGCGCGCATGCCCATCACCGCATTCACCTCGCCATCGGCCATGGCCTGGAAGGCCTGGTGCACGTTGGTGAAATGGTGGGTGTTGTCGCGCAGCCGGCCGGCGAAGGCGGAGGTCAGGTAGGTGGCCGGCAAGGTGTCGATCTCGACCCCGATGGGGTAGTACTGGAACACCGCCATCGTGCCGACCGAGTCGATCTCGTTGGCATCGTAGGCGATCTGCCACCGCTCCTGCTGGTAGGGGCCGAACATGACGACCTGATCATTGATCACTTCGCCGGTGGAGTCCCGCATGTAGGCATACGTCTTGTCATACGGCACGCGCAGCATGACATCGGCAATGCGTCGCTTGGCCAGGTAGTGGCCCTTCCAGACGTTATTGCGCAGGTCGTCTTCCAGCGTCTCGTCAGGGGTGATCCAGTGCACCTGGAATTCCACACCCAACTCTTCCGCTATCCGCTTGCCGACGTCGATGTCGACGCCGACCGCCTCCCCCTCCTCCTCGTAGGAGTAGGGAGGAAAGTCACGATAAACCCCGACGTTCAGGTAGCCCGAGTCGATGATGATGTCGTAGGTTCGCTCGGGAGGACGCTCGAGTACCCCCTCGCCAGCATGTGCCGATACGCTCAGCGCCAGCGCCAGAGCAGTGAACCACCGGGTCAGCAACATGACGCCCCCTATTTGTTCAGTGACTGCGAGGATCCCTCCGTGACGGATCCCTGATCACTCCTTGACGGACTCGACATAGGTCTTGATGGCCCACATGGCATTCTGGTCCAGGTTGCTCTTGAAGGAAGGCATGCCCCGGTCGGTGCCATTCATCACGCGGCCGATGAAATACTCGTCGTCCCACTCCTCGAGCTCGCGCAGGTCCGGCGTCAGCCCGCCCGACTGCGCCTGGATACCATGACAGACAGCGCAGTTACCGGCATAGCCACTTTCACCGACCTTGACGGCTTCCTCATGGTAGTCACCGTGCTCGCTATTCGCCCGGAAGGGGTTCTCCGACAAGGGATCGGCGCCCAGCTCGGGAAGGTTGCCGGTGTCGACGCCCTGCGGCGTCACGTTGCCATGCCCCATGGCCAGTGCGGCCCAGCCAAACAGGCCGACAGCCACGCATGCTTTGAGAGAAGAAGGAACGGTCATGCCGAATACCTCTGTTGGATACCTGGAAGCCGATCCTCCGTGTCAGATGGGTCGATCGGCAATCTGGACTCAGTTTAGGAATCCTTCCCCCCGCCCTGAATGCCACTTTCGAGCCTCCGCCCCTGTCCGTTGGTAGTAGCCGCGTGGAAGAGGCGCCAAAGCATGACGGCAGCAGACGATCCCGGAAAAGTCGAAAAAATACAGCCGACAAGAGTGCCGACGGGAATCTTTCCCGTGTTTCGATGGAATTTTCCCGCTTCTACAGTGGGATATTCCGTCGCCGCACGCTTTCCCCCGTGTCAATACTCCGTCGTCAGCGCACCGCAGATCATCCCTGCGCTGCGCTTGTCACTTCCGACATGAAGGGGAAACACCATGAAAACAAACAGAACGCAGCGCCCCCTGGTGCAGGGCATCGCTCTTGCCTTGCTCATGGGGTCAGCCGCTGGCCTGGCCGCGAATGCGCATGCCAAGGTCGTTACCTGGGAAGACATCGAGAACGATGCCCAGACCACCGAGGACGTGCTCGGCTACGGCATCGGTCCCAAGGCGCAGCGCTACAGCCCGATGACCCACATCAACCGGGACAACGTCGAACGCCTGGTTCCTGCCTACTCGTTCTCGTTCGGCGACGAGAAGCAGCGCGGCCAGGAGAGCCAGGCGCTGGTCCACGATGGCGTGGTGTACGTGACGGGCTCCTACTCGCGCCTGTTCGCCCTGGACGCGCGCACCGGCAAGCGGCTCTGGGAGTACAGCCATCGCCTGCCGGAAGGCATCCGCCCGTGCTGCGACGTGGTGAACCGCGGCGCCGCCATCTTCGGCGACAAGATCTTCTTCGGCACCCTGGACGCCGGCATCGTCGCGCTGAACAAGGATACCGGCGACGTCGTGTGGCGGGAGAAGTTCGCCGATCATGAGGCGGGCTACACCATGACCGGAGCACCGACCCTGATCAAGGACCAGGAGACCGGCAGGGTGCTGCTGATCCACGGCTCCTCCGGCGACGAATTCGGCGTGGTCGGCAAGCTCTTTGCCCGCGATCCGGACACCGGCGAGGAGGTCTGGATGCGCCCCTTCGTGGAGGGCCACTATGGCCGCCTGAACGGCGAGGCGAGCACGCCCACCGGCGACCCGAGTGCCCCGAGCTGGCCGGACGACCCGGACAGCGAGACCGGCAAGGTGGAAGCCTGGAGCCACGGTGGCGGCGCCCCCTGGCAGAGCGCCAGCTTCGACGTGGAAACCAACACCATCATCATCGGCGCCGGTAACCCCGCCCCCTGGAACACCTGGAAGCGCACCTCGCCGGGCGGCGATCCGCACGACTACGACAACCTCTACACCTCCGGCCAGGTCGGCGTCGACCCGACCACCGGCGAGGTGAAGTGGTTCTACCAGCACACCCCGAACGATGCCTGGGACTTCTCCGGCAACAACGAGCTGGTGCTGTTCGAGTACGGTGACAACGGCGAGACCATCAAGGCCACCGCCCACGCCGACCGCAACGGCTTCTTCTACGTGGTCGACCGCGAGAACGGCGAATTCCTCAAGGGCTTCCCGTTCGTCGACAACATCACCTGGGCCGAGGGCATCGATCCCGAGACCGGCCGTCCCATCGAGGTCGAAGGCCAGCGCCCGCCGGCTCCCGCCCCCGGCGAGACCAAGGGCGAGGTCATCGAAGTCTCCCCGCCCTTCCTGGGCGGCAAGAACTGGAGCCCCATGGCCTACAGCCAGGATACCGGCCTCTTCTATATCCCGGCCAACCACTGGAAGGAGGACTACTGGACCGAGGAGGTCACCTACAAGAAGGGCGCTGCCTACCTCGGCCAGGGCTTCCGGATCAAGCGCATGTACGACGATCACGTCGGCACGCTGCGCGCCCTGGATCCGCTGAGCGGCGACATCGCCTGGGAGCACCAGGAACCGCTGCCGCTGTGGGCCGGGGTGCTGGCCACCAAGGGCGGGCTGGTCTTCACCGGCACCGGTGACGGCTACTTCAAGGCCTTCGACGCCGAGACCGGCGAGGAGCTCTGGTCCTTCCAGACCGGCTCCGGGATCATCTCGCCTCCCATCACCTGGGAAATGGATGGCGAGCAGTACATCGGCGTGACCTCCGGCTACGGCGGCGCGGTCCCCCTGTGGGGCGGCGACATGGCGGAGCTGACCAAGCCCATCTCGCAGGGCGGTTCGTTCTGGGCCTTCAAGCTGCCGAACTGGGCGAAGGAGTGAGTCGATCGACCACGGGACCCGGCCTCGCCGGGTCCCTTTCCTCGTGGGAGAACCACCATGAAACGCATCATCCATGCCGGCCTCCTGGCCCTCTCGATCGGCCCCCTTCCTGCCATCGCCGCCAGCGACGCCCCCGTCGACACCCTCAACGGCTGCGTCCTGGAGCCGGGGGCCGACTGCCGGGGCCTGGACCTGCGCGGGGCCGATCTCGCCAACCGCGACCTTCACGGCATCAACCTCTCCCAGGCCGACCTGAGCGGCGCCAACCTGCGCCACGCCAACCTGCGTGAAGCCAATCTGAGGGGCGCCACCCTGGTGGCTGTGGAAGGGGCACGGGTACGCCTCTACCGGGCCACCCTCCAGGGCGCGAATGCCGTGGGTGCCAACTTCAGCGGGGCGGACGCCCGCTACCTGTTTGCCCAGGGCGCCGACCTCAGCGACGCGGACCTGACCGGCGCCAACTTCGAGTTCGCCCGCCTGTCCGGCGCCACCCTGAAGCGGGCCAACCTCCGCGTGGCCAACCTGGAGATCGCCTGGCTGCCGAAGGTGGACCTGGAAGGGGCCGACCTCACCGATGCCAACCTGCAGGAGGCCAAGCTGAGCGCCGCCAACCTGGCGAATGCCGATCTGAGCGGCACCCGGATTCACTACGCCATCTTCGTCGATGCCTACATGGAGGGCTGTACCGCCTGTCCGTTCGACTGGTGAGCCTGGCGAGACCGCTCAGCCCGGCTGGCCGGCAGGCTGCTGGCCGTAGCGCACCAGCCCGGCATCGACGGCGAGGTGAACGAGCTCGATGGCCGAACTCACCTGGAGCTTGCTCTTCAGCAGCGCCAGGTGGTTGGAGACGGTCTTGTTGCTGATGCACAGGCGCTGTGCGATCCCCGGGATGGCCTCGCCGCGCGCATACATCAGCAGGATCTCCATCTCGCGCTGGGTCATGTCGCGCAGACGCTGGTCCACGGGACGCTCCTGATTCATGGCGAGCCGGGTGGCGATACGGTGTTCGATATACGGCTGGCCGGCCGCTACCCGCCTGACGGCCTCGGCCAGCTCTTCCGGGGCGCAGCTCTTGGAGACGAACCCCAGGCCACCGATGTCCAGGGCCTGGCGGACCATCGGCAGCTCGTCGTGCATGGTGAAGAAGAGGATGCGCGCACCGCGCCAGCGGCCGCGAATGCGCCGTGCCACTTCCAGCCCGGAAATGTCCGGCAACCCCATGTCCAGCAGCAGCACGTCGGGCATTGTCTCGGCATAGCGGGACAGCGCCGCCTGGCCGCTGTCCGCCTCGACCACCGCCAGCCCCCGCAACAGATTGCGCAGCAGGTTGGCGATACCTTGGCGGACCACCAGATGATCGTCGACGATCAGGACTTTCACGGTCACCTCCGGCTCATCAGAGCGGTATGGTCAGGCTGACGCGCACTCCCTGCCCCGGGGTACTGGTGAAGGCCACCTTCCCCCCCAGGCAGCGGGCCCGCTCGCGCATCGAGCGCACGCCGAGCCCGATGCGCTCGCTCAGGTCCAGCCCGCCGCAGCCATCGTCGGCAACGGTCACCTGCAGGCCCTGCGTGATGCGCTCGACCTCGAGCGTCGCCCGGGTGGCACGGGCATGGCGCGCGATGTTGGTCAGCGCCTCCTGCAGGAAGCGATAGAGGTGCGTCTGCTGCTCGCCGGCCAAGGTGGGCAGGTTTTCGTCCAGCACCAGGACACAGCGCAGCCCGCCGAGCTGTTGCCACTGCTCCACCAGGTGCTGAATGGCGGACGCCAGTCCCAGTTGCTCCATCACCAGGGGATGGAGGTCGTTCAGCAGGCCGCGAAAGTGCGCATGCACGGTTTCGCAGTGCGCCGCCAGCTGACGCGCCTGCTCACGCTGCGCCTCGCTCAGGTCCGGTTCGTAGACCCAGCTCCTGGCCTGCGCGCGAATGCCGGTCAGATACTGGCCCAGGTCATCGTGCAGCGCCCGTGCGATGCGCGCCCGCTCCTGGTCCTGAAGGCGCAGCAGTTCCTCGAGCAGGCGGGCCACCGTCTGCTGCTCGCTCTCGAGCGCCGTCGCCATGGCGTTGAAACGCGTCACCAGCTGGTCCAGCTCGGCCGTGGGCTGGCGCGGCAGCCGCGAAGCCAGCCGGCCGGCGCCCACGGCCTCCATCGCCTCGCCCAGCGAACGCAGCGGCCTGACACCCCGCTGCACCGCCCAGAACAGGGCCGCGAAGCACAGCAGCATCCCCACGCCGTAGGCGGAGGTGATCAGCACGAAGCCCTCCCAGATCTCCTCGACCTCATCGCCGGGGTCGATCACCCAGCCCTCGACCATCGGCAGCGGCCCTTCCTCCACCAGCAGCCGACGGAAAACGGCCGGCACATTACGCTCCGGAGCGGAGCCGTCGGAAGAGCGCTCCGGGACCAGATGGCGAACTGCTGCCACCGCCTCCGCATCCAGTCGGTCGGGATGGCCAATGGTTTCGGCGATGATCGTTGCGGCCCGCTGCTCGCGCACGACATCGCGACGTCCCTGCTCGATGAACAGCGCCAGGCCGGCGCCATACACCCCGGTAAACACCGCCAGCATCAGCAGCGCGACCCGCAGATAGGCGCTCATCTTCTGCTCCTCCAACGGCGATGACACCCATGCTAGCGGTGCCTCGAACATCCGGAATGGTACTTTCGTACAGCCGCCTTGCGACTTTCTGAATATTTCCCTGCCTTCTGCGCTTCCCTAAGCTCGACACATAACGACAAATAGCGAGGCTCCCCATGCGCACTTCACGGCACTTCCTTCGGGCCATGCTACTGGCGTCGTGGCTGTCGGCGCCGCTGACGGCTTTCGGCCTGGACATCCCCATCGGCTACATTCAATGGGTTCCGGACCAGGGCCCGGTGCTGTCCAACGTCATCCCGGAGCCGGAGGACGCGGGCCTGCGGGGTGCCGAGCTGGCCATCGAGGACAACAACACCACCGGCCGCTTCCTGGATCACCACTACGCCCTGACGTCCCGGGTGGTGGACTCCGAGGCCCAGGCCCAGGAGGCACTCGAGCAGATGCGCGACGAGGGGATCAGCCTCTTCGTGCTGCGCGTTCCGGCCGACACACTGGGCAACATGGCGGAAAGAACGGCGGGTGAAGCACTGCTCTTCAACGCCGGCGCCAAGGACGATGAACTGCGCACGACGACGTGCCATCCGCATGTCGTGCACACCCAGCCGAGCTACTCGATGCTCACGGATGGCCTGGTGCAGTGGCTCAACCTGCGGCGTTGGCAGCGGGTCTTCCTGATCACCGGTCCGACCGACAGCGACACGGCCTGGGCGGAGGCCTTCCGCCGCTCGGCGCGGCGTTTCGGCGTGGAGATCATGGCCGACAAGCCCTGGACCTTCGACGCCGACCTGCGACGTACGGCATCGAAGGAGCTGCCCCTCTTCACCCAGGCGGACGACTACGACGCCGTGGTGGTGGCCGATGTACGCGGCGACTTCGGCGAGTACGTGCCCTTCAATACCTGGCTGCCCCGTCCGGTGGTGGGCACGCAGGGCATGTCGCCGGTGGCCTGGCATCGGGTCGTGGAGAGCTGGGGAGCCGCCCAGCTGCAGAACCGCTTCCGCGAGCTCGCTGGCCGTGACATGAACGGCAACGACTATGCCGCCTGGGCCGGCGTGCGCTCCGTGGCCACCGCCGTGACCCAGCTCGGGGCCGCGGAGTCCGGCGCGATTCGCGACTTCCTGTTCTCCGACGACTTCCAGCTGGCCGCCTTCAAGGGGCGCAAGCTCAGCTATCGCCCCTGGAACGGCCAGCTCCGCCAGCCGATCCCCCTGGTCCACCCGCGGGGGCTGGTGGCCACCGCCCCCTTCGAGGGCTTCCTGCATCCGGTGACCGACCTCGATTCCCTGGGCTACGACGAGGCGGAGAGCGAGTGTCGGATCAACTCCTAGGCCGTGTCCGCTACCCCACCCAAAACCCGCACAAGAAGGATTCCCCCATGAAGCACGTCCTCCGCGCCTCCGCCCTCGCCGCCCTGTTCGGCCTGTCGGCTCCGGCCCTCGCCAGCCTGGCCTACGTCTCCAATGAGAAGGACAACAGCATTTCCGTGATCGATGTCGCCTCCCTGGAGGTGGTCGAGACGATCCCCGTCGGCCAGCGTCCCCGCGGTATCCTGCTCTCCCAGGACCACTCCAAGCTGTATATCTGCGCCAGCGACGATGACACCGTGCAGATCCTGGATCTGGAAACCCACGCGATCATCGACACCCTGCCCTCGGGCGAGGACCCCGAACAGTTCGCCCTGCACCCCAATGATCGCTGGCTGTTCATCGCCAACGAGGACGACGCCATCGTGACCGTGGTGGATGCCCCGACCAAGGACGTGCTGGCCCAGATCGACGTCGGTGTCGAACCGGAAGGGATGGCGGTCAGCCCGGACGGCAAGTGGGCGGTGAACACCAGCGAAACCTCCAGCATGCTGCACTGGATCGACACCGAGAGCTTCGAGATCAAGAAGAACATGGTGGTCGGCCAGCGTCCCCGCCACGTGGAGTTCAGCCAGGACGGCAAGATTGCCTGGGCCTCCGCGGAGATCGGCGGCACGGTGCACGTCATCGACGTGGACAATCTCGAGGAGATCCAGACGCTGGACTTCCAGATCCGCGGCGTCAACCAGGACAAGGTGCAGCCGGTGGGCATCGAGCTGACCTCGGACGGCCGCTACGCCTTCGTGGCGCTCGGGCCGGCCAACCACGTGGCGGTCGTCGACGCCCAGAGCTACGAGGTCCTCGACTACCTGCTGGTCGGCCGGCGGGTATGGCAGCTGGCGCTGACCGAGGACGAGAGCCAGCTGCTGACCACCAACGGCGTCAGCGGGGACGTCTCGGTCATCGATGTCGACAGCCTCCAGGTCACCAAGTCCATCGATGTCGGCCGCTATCCCTGGGGGGTGGTCATCAAGCCATGAGTGTCACCACACCCGCCGAGCGGCCCGCCCCCATGCTCGAGGTCGACGACGTCAGTCATCGCTACGGCGCCCTCCAGGCGCTCGAGCGGGTGGGCTTCTCGCTGGCGCCGGGCGGCTTCCATGCGCTGCTCGGCCCCAACGGCGCCGGCAAGAGCACCCTGATCGCGTTGATCACCGGGCTGCTGCGCTGTCGCAGCGGTGACATCCGTATCGCCGGCCACTCGCTGTCGCGGCACGCGCGGCAGGCGCGCCGGCGGCTGGGCGTGGTCTTCCAGCAGCCGACCCTGGACCTGGATCTCAGCGTCCGCCAGAACCTGCTCTATCACGCCTCGCTGCACGGCCTGGGGCGACGCCAGGCCCGCGAGCGCAGCGACCGCGAACTGGCCCGCCAGCACCTCACGGCGCGCGCCGACGACAAGGTACGCCGGCTCAACGGCGGTCACCGCCGACGCCTGGAGATCGCCCGCGCCTTGCTCCACGACCCCGCCCTGTTGATTCTCGACGAGGCCAGCGTGGGGCTCGATACCGCCAGCCGCCAGGCGCTCAATGAACACGTGCGTACCCTGTGCCGCGAACGCGGCGTGACGGTCCTGTGGACGACCCACCTGCTCGACGAGATCGCCCCGGAGGATCCCGTGGTGGTGCTGTGCGGCGGCCGGGTGATCGCCGACAGTCGCGCCCAGGCGCTGTGCCACCACACCGGCACCCGAACGCTGCAGGAGGCCTTCGGCCGCCTGACCGCCGACCACTCGCTCGCGGAGGGCCCGCCATGAGCACCACCGCCTACCTCCACTGTTTCCTGGGCGTCAGCGGTCGCGAATGGCGCCGCTTCGTCCAGCAGCGCACGCGCTTCTTCAGCGCCCTGGTCCGCCCGCTGCTGTGGCTGGTGGTCTTTGCAGCCGGCTTTCGCGCCGTGCTGGGCATCTCGATCATGGCGCCCTACGAGACCTATATCACCTACGAGGTCTACATCACCCCCGGGCTGTGCTGCATGATCCTGCTGTTCAACGGCATGCAGGGCTCGCTGTCGATGGTCTACGACCGCGAGATGGGCAGCATGAAGGTGCTGCTGATGAGTCCGCTGTCACGCCCCTTCCTGCTGCTCTCCAAGGTACTGGCGATCTCGCTGGTGTCGCTGGTGCAGGTCTACGCCTTTCTCGCCATCGCCTGGTGGTACGGCATCCGACCGCCGGTCATGGGGCTGGTCACGGCCATGCCGGCGCTGCTGCTGGTGGCACTGATGCTCAGCTCCCTGGGCCTGGTGCTGGCCAATGCCATCCGTCAGTTGGAGAACTTCGCCGGAGTGATGAACTTCGTGATCTTCCCGCTGTTCTTCCTCTCCTCGGCCCTCTATCCGCTGTGGAAGATGCAGGAGGCCGGCCCCTGGCTCTACTGGCTGTGCTCCTACAACCCCTTCACCCACGGCGTGGAGCTGGTGCGCTTTGCCCTCTACGAGCAACTGGCCGTCTCCCCCCTGCTCTGGTGCCTGGGCTTGACCGGCGCGTTCGGGCTGGTCGCGATACTGACCTTCAATCTGCAGCGCGGCCAGGGCGGGCCCAGGAAGCCATGATCGCCGCCATGGCGCAGAGGAACGGACAAACGCAAAAAGAAATATGCATCGCAGACTGGTGTGAAATGGCTTGGTGGGAGGGACGGTTCGGCGCTCCGACTTTAGCTCGCGAAGCAGCGCGCAGCGCTGCCAATAGGGCGCCTGCGGCGCCTTCGCCCGGCGGAGCCGGCCTCCCACCATGCAGAGAAAGGACCTGCATGGCACATGCAGGTCCTTCCCGGGCAAGAATCAGTCAGGGAGTGCGCTACTCCTTGACGGATTCGATGTAGGTCTTGATCGACCAGATGGCCGTCTGGTCCAGGTTGCCCTTGAAGGAGGGCATGCCACGATCGGTGCCGTTCATGACGCGACCGATGAAGTACTCGTCATCCCATTCCTCGAGTTCGCGCAGATCCGGCGTCAGCCCCCCCGACATCGCCTGAATGCCGTGGCAGACGGCGCAGTTGCCCGCGTAGCCGCTCTCGCCGACCCGGATGGCCTCTTCGTTGTAGTCGCCGTGCTCGTTGCCGGCGCGGAACGGGTTCGTCGAGAGCGGTTCGGTACCCAGGTCGGGCAGGTTGCCGGTATCGACGGGCTGCGGCGTCACGTCACCATGGCTCAGGGCCAACGTCGCCCACCCGAGCAGGCCGGCGGCCGCACATGCCTTGAGTGAAAGGGAAACTGGCAGGGTCATGGGATCACCTCGACTGGATCGCTGTCTCTGTGCTCTGTGTGCCGACCAATCTCTCGGTGGCGGGTTGGTCAGCGCTTGCCCCCAGTCTAGGAATCCCGCTCCCTGGCGAGAATGCCACTTTCAGGCGCTTGGCCCGATTCCTTGGTCGTAGCCTCAAGGAAGAAACACCTAGCCAGCCCCGCCACTGAACTGAGTCAGGATCAAGCCTCTCCTGCGGGCCTCTCCTACTACCAAGGTGCCAGACACCACCCTCGGAAGTCGTGTTGAGCCGGCCCGTTACCGCCGGGAGACTGGTCAATCACGTCAATGTCCGGAGGCTGGGGATGGTCATGGCAACTGCTCGCGCGCTAGGCCTGTTGATCGTATTGTTCTTGGGCCTGGTCCCGACAGTTCAGGCGGAGCCCTCGCCCGAGATGGCGGCCCGCATCCAGGCGCTCTTTCCCAAGGCCACCCGCATCGAGGACAAGCGCGCGGACTATCCGGTCTACCCGGTCTACCAGCTCAGCGAGCTGCTGGGGTACGCCTACGAGTCCCGAGACATCAGCGACCTGCCCGGCTACTCCGGCAGACCCATCAACCTGCTGATCGGCATCGATGTCGACGGTGACTTCACCGGCGTGCAGGTGATGGACCACCACGAGCCGGTGTTCCTGCATGGCCTGGGGGAAGGCCCGCTGTTCGGCTTCGTCGACCAGTACCGGGGCCGTTCCCTGACCGAGCACATCGTGGTCGACAGCCAGCGGGCCGGAGGCAACGCCGAGGGTGGCGTGGCGTATTTCGACGGCATCACCTCGGCCACCGTGTCGGTGGTCATCATCAACGACACGGTGCTGTCGTCGGCGCTCAAGGTGGCCCGCAACACGCTGGAGTCCTTCGCCCAGGCTCCGCCCACCCAACCCAGGGCGGATCTCTACGAGCCGCTGACGTGGCAGCAGATGCTGGACCGGGGCTACATCGGCCGCTGGCACC
This sequence comes from Billgrantia azerbaijanica, assembly GCA_004551485.1. Taxonomy (GTDB): domain Bacteria; phylum Pseudomonadota; class Gammaproteobacteria; order Pseudomonadales; family Halomonadaceae; genus Halomonas; species Halomonas azerbaijanica. Next base: position 128,191 of record SBLD01000009.1, read on the forward strand.
TCTCGGTCGAGGAGGCCGAGGCCATGATCGGTCACTCCCTGGACCTCTACCCCGAGGTGCCCGAACCGGCGCCGGGCGAGGCCTTCACCGAGCTCTACTACGCCTACGCCAGCTCACCGATGATCGGACGCAACCTGCTGGGGGACGAGGCCTTCGCCCGCCTGACCGAGGACCTCGAGCGCGGGGAACAGGTGCTGGCGGTGATGTCCAGCGGGCTATTCACCCATGTACCGGATGATTTTCGTCCCGGCACCTCGCCCGGGCGCCTGTCGCTGGAACAGGGCGGCCTGGCGGTGGAACTGCGGGACCTGAACCGGCTGGACGCGGCAACCCGTCTGCAGGCCGATGGCATGCCGGAGTTCGAACAGACCCATCTGTTCACGATGGGCGGCAGTGGCGGCTTCAACCCCGGGGCTGACGCCAACCTGGTGATGAACCTGGCACTGCCCAGGAACCACCTGAGCGTGGATCGGGCCCGCTTCCGCACCGCGATGACGCTGCCCCAGGAGCTCTTCGAACGGGTAGCGGTGGCCGCGCCGGTGGAGCAGAACCGCCGGCCGGCCTGGGTGGGCCAGTGGCAGGCGCGCTGGCTGCCGGTGACCCTCCTGGTCACCGGGCTGGTGGTGTTGACGGTATTCTTCGCCCGTCAGCGTCACTTCAGCCGTTTCCCGGAACGGCTGCACCGCTTCCGCTGGGGGTTCCTGTTCTTCACCTTGTTCTTCATCGGTTTCTACGCCCAGGGGCAGCTCTCCGTGGTGAATATCTTCACCCTGCTGCTGTCCCTTCATGACGGCTTCAAAATCAGCACCTTCCTCCTGGATCCGGTGATTTTCATCCTCTGGAGCTTCACCTTCATTACCCTGTTCATCTGGGGCCGCGGGCTCTTCTGCGGCTGGCTGTGCCCGTTCGGGGCCATGCAGGAGATGGCATCCTGGCTGAGCAAGAGGCTGAAGGTCCGCCAGCGCAAGGTGCCCGAGGCCTGGCACCGGCGCCTGATCCACCTCAAGTACCTGATCCTCGTCGGCCTGGTCGGCACCGCCTTCCACTCCCTCACCCTGGCCGAGCAACTGGCGGAGGTGGAGCCCTTCAAGACCAGTCTCACCCTCTACTTCTGGCGCTACTGGCCATTCGTGGTCTACGCAGTGGGACTGCTGGTGGTGGGCATGTTCGTGCACAAGTTCTTCTGCCGTTACCTGTGCCCGCTGGGCGCAGGGCTGGCGGTGCTGGGCCGATTCCGTCTGTTCAGTTGGCTGACGCGGGTCAAGCTCTGCGGCCAGCCCTGCCAGGTCTGCAAGAACCGCTGTGAGATCAACGCCATCCGCAGCGATGGCCGGATCGATTACAATGAGTGCATCCAGTGCCTGGAGTGCGTGGTGATCCTGCGGGACGACGGCCAGTGCGTGGACACGCTGGTCCGGAAGAAACGGCAGCGCCGCGCCCGAATCCCGGCAGTGAACGTGGCGTGACGGTGACGTCCGCCCAGGGAAGGGATGGACTGCGACTCCGCGCTCTCAGCCCGCCGACGCCTCCGCCACGCAGACACGGTTGCGCCCTTCGGCCTTGGCCCGGTAGAGGGCGGCATCGGCAAGCGCCAGCAGTCGATCGGGCCCCAGGCCCGTGGCCGGTATCATGCTGGCGACCCCGACGCTGACGGTGACGACCCCGGCGACCGAGTCCACATGGCGAATCTCGAGCGCCGCCACCGCGGCGCGGGCACGCTCGGCGGCTTGCCGTGTGGTGGCCTCATCGGCACCCGGCAGGATCAGGACAATCTCTTCGCCCCCGTAGCGCGCCACCAGGTCCCGTTGCCGAACGCTCTGCCGCAGCGCTGCGGCCACCTTTCGCAGGCAGTCGTCGCCGGCCAGGTGGCCGTAGCGATCGTTGTAGCGCTTGAAGGTGTCGATGTCGGCCATGGCCACCCCGATGGAGGTCTCCCTGCGCATCGCCCGCTGCCATTCGGCCGCCAGGACCGTGTCGAAGCCCCGCCGATTGGCCAGGCCGGTCAGCGGTTCGGTGACGCTCAACGCCTCCAGCTGGCGGTTGGCCACCTCGAGCGCATCCTGGGTCTGCACGCGCTGGCGAATCTCCTCCTCCATGCGCGCCTTGGCCTGCTCCAGGGCTCGGGTGATCTTCTCGTTTTCCCGCAGCGCCGCCTCCAGTTGCCGGGTCCGTCGACGCACCTGGTCTTCGAGCACGACGGCCGTCTCGAACAGGCCGAAGGCGGAGTCCTGGACGCTGCTGGTGCGTTCGGCCCGGTCCATCAGGGCCTGGATGACCTTGTTGAGCCGGGCGATTTCCGCGCACAGGGCCGCACGGTCGTCGCCACACTCGGGCCCCGTCCGCTCAGCCATCGGCCGGCTCCGGGACGCTGCCGAAGGCGATTCCCGTCAGGGTCTGATTGATGTGCACGCCCGTGTACTGCTCGCCGTAGGTGTTGAACCCCACGGCATGGTGACGGCCCAGGAGCTCCCCGACCCGGTCCTGGAGTCCCTGCTGGCGCACCTCCAGGGCACGCAGCACGCAGTCGCAGGCGAGCACCAGTTGCGGGGTGCCGAGCTCGGCGCTCACCGCGGCGAGGCTCTGTTCCAGGTTCCCCACCAGGTCCATGCCCTGGGCCACCCGCAGCACCAGGCCTTCGTCGATGGCGCAGTAGAAGGTCAGGCTGCCGTCCGGGTTGGCCTTCTGGATGGAGCGCACGTAGTCGGTACCGTCGATCAGCACTACCACCGGCGAGGCAGCAAAGCGGTCGGGGGCCAGGTCCTCGCCATCCACGTGCACCAGCCGCGCGTATTCCTCGGCCGCCGGCAGCCCATTGATTTCCTGGACCAGGCGTTCGGCGGGGACGGCCTCGGTCACGACCAGGCGCTCCTCGCCGGGCCTGAAATGCTGGGTCTTGAAAGCCCTGAACGGCAGCTCGGTGGTGGCCAGGACGAGCACGGCGCTGTCGGTATGGAAGCGGCCGTCGTGGTACACGTGGGTCCGGCTGAAGCCGAGGTCGTCGCCGGCCGAACCGCCGACCATCGCGATCGGGCCCAGGGAGGAGTGCAGGGCATGCGCGACCAGCTCTTCGCGCACGGACAGGCCGTCGATCATCAGGAAGGCGAAGCTGTTGCTCGCCTCGGCGTTCGGCGCCTCGGCCTCGAGGCGCTGCAACAACCCTTGGGCGAAGTCATGCGTCTGCTTGAGGTCGAACTCCTGCAGCTGGTCGAGGCGCCCGGTCACCGCGGTGAACAGCCCGGCGGGAAGGCTCGCTCCCGACAGGCTGTGCTCACAATAGCCCGCCGGCCCGATCTCGCCGGCCGTGGTGCAGCCAACCACGGACACGCCGTCGAACAGCCCCTCGAGTTCGTCCGCCAGGGCGTCGAGGTCGTAGGCGCTGGAGCAGAAGAAGATGACCAGCCCCATCTCCGGCTGGGCCACCGCCGCATGAAACTCGCGCGCGGCCAGGCGAGGGTCTGCCTGACGCGAGTGTCCTGTGAGTATCCCGGGCTGATACCCCATGTCATTCACCTCCGACGAAATCCCACCATTGGCATAGGCCCTAAGTACCAGTTGACCGCAACCATCGGCATATGTCGAGGCCCGCCCCGCACCACCTAAGCTTCATCCATGAGAGCCCAGGTGCATGGTAGCCACCCGACACCCGGTCGCTCACGCAAGGACCTCTAACCGGAAGGGAATCGCGATACCGATCCATGTCGCAGGCCACGCCCCGATGCACTGACGGACCGCCCGCGACAGCCACGCCGATGAGGAGCCGCCGTCATGTCCCGATTCCCTCTCACCCGCACCCCCGCTCAGGCCGCCATGCTGGCACGCTGCCTGTTCGGCGGCAGCATCACCGATACCGACGCCCCCCGTGAGGACGGAGACAGCCTCGGAACGGCCGACACGCACGGCACGGGTGCCGACGAAACCCGCGATGCCCCCGCGCGCCCGCGGATGCCTCGCTTGTGGTGCCACCAGCCGCCGACCATCGCCTGAGAGCCAACACGCCGCCACATCGGCGCTACGCCATGACGGACGGTATCGCACCCGCTGACAGGGATGTCGGATCGTTGGCTCGACTTCTCATGGCAGCGACATCACCGCAGTCATCGCCGGGCTGCACCCCGTCCGCCTACCCGCTATGTGATATCAGGCTTCGTCTTCCGACAGGTTGCGCAAGCGGCGCGACATGCACGCCACATCGCTGTCGCTCGCCAGCCGCTCATCCCACTGCAGGCGAGCCGGCTGACCATCGAGGTACCAGATCCGGTTGGCCAGTTCCCCGGCATCGCGAACATCGTGGGTGACGCAGATCATCGCCATGCACGGACGCGCCTCCAGCAGCTTGCCGAGGAGGCGGCGCAGCGCCTGGGCGCGCGGGGGATCGAGTGACGCAAAGGGTTCGTCCAGCAACAGCAGGTCCGGCTCGATGGCCAGGCAGCGCGCCAGGGCCGCCCGCCGTGCCATGCCCAGCGACAGCTGATCCGGCAGGTGCTCCGCGCACCCGGCGAGCCCCACCTGGGCCAGCAGCGGCTCGACATCGCGCGAGCGCACGCCCACCAGCATCAGGTTCTGGCGCAGCGTACGCCACGGCAGCAGGCGGTGCTCCTGGAACAGGTAGCCAACCCTCAGGTCGGCCGACTTCTTCACCGCCGCGGCCGGGAACTGCGTTTCCAACCCGACGATGGCATTGAGCAGGGTGGTCTTGCCGATCCCTGACGGTCCCAGCAGACAGATTCGGTCGCCCTCGGCCACCTGGGTGACGATATCGCCCAGCACGCGCTGAGGCGACCGGGACGTCTCGATGCACAGCTCAAGCATGGCGCACCCCGGCCGTCCGCCAGCGGGAGGCGCGCCGCTCCAGGGGCTGCAGCACGGCCAGTTCGATCAACTGCACCACGGCAATGAACGCCAGGCTGTAGGCCAGGATGCTGGCCACGTCGAACACCTGAAACGCCATGTGCAGCTGGAAGCCGATGCCGTCGGAGCGCCCCAGCAACTCCACCACCAGGACGATCTTCCAGATCAGCGCCAATCCCCCCCGGGTCGCCGCCATCAGGTAGGGAAACAGCTGCGGGGTCCACACATGAGCCAGGCGCTGCCAACGGGTGAAACGGTACACCTCGGCCATCTGCTCCAGGCGATGGTCCAGGCTGCGTGCGCCCTCGCGCACGGTGACGGCCACGTTGGGCACCTTGTTGATCACCACCGCCAGCACGGCCGCCGCCTCCACCAGGCCGAGCCAGACGTAGAGCAGGATGATGGTGACCAGGGCGGGCAGGTTGAGGAACAACACCAGCAGCGGGTCGAGCAGGGCGTTGGCCAGCGGCGAGCGCCCCATCCACACGCCGAGCAGCGTCCCCAGCGTCATCGCCAGCACGAAGCTGAGCATGACCCGGCGCAGCGTCACCCCCAGGTGGTGCTGAAGCTCACCGGCCTGCACTTCCCCCCACAGGGTCTGGAGTACCGCCAGGGGCGTGGGCAGCAGGGAGGAATCCACCACGCCGGCCACCGCCCACCAGGTCAGCAGCGCGGCCGGCAGGGCGACCCAGCAGGCCCAGGGCGCGGTTTTCATGGGAAGTCCCGGGAGGCATCGGCCCGATAGAACAACCGCTCGGGCAGCACCTCGTCCACCTTGGCGCCGGTCAGGACGAGCAGCCGCTGCAGGTCGGCGATGCGCCGATCGTCCAGCGGTGCCGGCATGCCGGCCACGAAGCCCTGGCGCAGCGCCGCGAAGTCAGCCTCGCTCTTCGCCCGCATCAACGGGCGAATGGCCTCCCAGCGCGACGGTTCGGCGGCCAGCTGGCGCTTGGCCTCGGCCAGTGCCGCGGCGAAGCGAGCCAGCACGTCGCGATGCTCGCGTGCCCAGGCCTCATGGAACACATAGCCCAGCACCGGCAGGTCCCGATCCAGCGCCAGGGCATCGAGCAGGTCCGCCATCTGGAGCGCGGTGCGTGCCACGCCCGCCGCCTTGAGCTTGGCGGCAAAATGCCAGTAGGTGACCAGCACGTCGATCCGGCCCCGTCGCATCGCCTCATTGAGCAGCGGCGGCGCCGCGTACTGCACGTCGGCCTCGCGCTCCAGGTCCAGGCCCTGCTCCGCGGCCACCTTGCGCAACAGGATCCAGCCCTTGCTGTCCGGGCCGCCGGCCACGCCGATCCGCTTGCCCCGCAAGTCCCCCAGCGACGCGAAGGGCGCATCCTCGGCCACCAGGATATCGCCGATCTGCGACGAAAAGGGCAGATAGAGGTAGGGCTCGCCCTGCGCATAGCGGGCCTGGACCCACAGCAGATCGGCAACGGCACCGTGGACATCGCCGCTGGAAACGGCGATGCGTGACGCTGGCAGGTGGGGCACCAGCCGCACTTCCAGTTCGAAGCCCGCCTGCCGATCCAGCCCCTCACGCTGGATATGCTCCAGTTCCCAGTGGGCCGTGCCGAACTGCAGGACACTCAGCTTCACGAGCGGGAGTTCATCGCCGAACAGGGGCGCACTCCACAGGCAGACGAGGAACGCCCCGAGCGACAGAGCGCCCCGGAGCCGACGACGCAGGAATTGGCGCATGTGGCGTCCTGACTGGCAAGCATAGGAAGTCATGTATTGCACGATACGGAGGGCATTTATCCGTCAGAATAGTACTTTGGTGCCCTGTTCGTTGAGACAATGGTGTCATTTCCAAAAGTGCGATACCTGTCGTTCAATGGACGGCACCATAACAACGACTTGAGGTGTATCCATGGTGCCGCGGATCATCCTCAGCATCCTGATTTCCTTGCCCTGCGCACTCTTCACCTTGGCCGTCACGGCCTTTGCGGCCGATGGCACGCTGTTTTCCGAAGCGGGTTACCGGATCGACCGCTATCGCAGCCCCACACCATCGCACCTCGAGGGCGCCCGGGTATTCGATACCGACACCCTGGCCGCGGCACTGGAAGGCGACGCCGCTCCCCTGGTGATCGACGTCTACAACCTCAGCTGGCAGGCGGGGCGTTTCCTCGCGACAGAGCCGCACGCCTCGCTGCCCGGCGCCCACTGGCTGCCCAATACCGGTCTCGGCAAGCTGGCACCGGCGTGGGAGGAGTACCTCCTTCATCACCTGGCCCGTCTCACCGACGGCGACCGCACGGTGCCGCTGGCATTCCTGTGCCGCAGCGACTGCTGGCTGTCGTGGAACGCCGCACGCCGAGCCCTGGCCAATGGCTATACCGGGGTAGGCTGGTATCCTGAGGGCGTGGACGGCTGGGAAGCCTCCGGCCGGGCTCTGGAGGTGGTGAACCCCGCTTTGCCGACCCCCGCGCTGCGCAACCTCGGGAGCGGCCATGATGGATGACCTGGCCCATACTCCTGATAATGACGACTCCGATAACAACGACGACCACCAGGGCCTTGCCATGTACAAGCTACTGATCGCCGACGATCATCCTCTCTTCCGCGAGGCCATTGGGCTCGTGATTCGCGACGGTTTCGAAGGCGCGGAGGTGCTGGAAACGGAGGACCTCGAGTCGACCCTGTCGCTGGCACGGGAGCACGAGGATATCGACCTGATCCTGCTGGACCTCAACATGCCGGGGGTGCACGGCCTGTCCGGGCTGATCCAGCTGCGCAACGAAGCGCCGACCATTCCCGTGGTGATCATCTCCGCCGAGGAGGACAAGCAGGTCATCCTGCAGGCGGTGACCTACGGCGCCGTGGGCTTCATCACCAAGTCGTCGCCCCGGGAGCAGATGACCCAGGCCATCGCCCAGATCCTCGAGGGCAACATCTACCTGCCCTCGGACATCATCCGCGCCAGCAGCAGTGCCCCGCGCGCGGCCTCGCGCGACGAGCCCACCATCACCACCCAGCAGCTCGAGACCCTGACGCGCAAGCAGCTCCAGGTCCTCGAGCACATGACCCGCGGCGAATCCAACAAGATGATCGCCTACCATCTCGATATCGCCGAAACCACGGTCAAGGCCCACGTCTCGGCTATCCTGCGCAAGCTCGGCGTCCACAACCGGGTGCAGGCGATCCTCTCGGCCAGCGACATCGACTTCAGCACCTATCTCAAGCGCGGCCCTCGACCAGGCGACTGAGCGTCATGCGCAGCTTGAGCGGCTTGACCGGCTTGAGCAGGAGGGAATAGCCCAGCTCACGCATGCGCTGCTTGAGCTCCAAGCTGTGGTTGGCGGTGATCGCCATCACCGGCAGCGGCTCCCGGCGCCGGGCATTGATGCGCTCGGCGACGGCCAGCCCGGTATCGCCCTCGTCGAGGTGGTAGTCGACGATCAGCACGTCGGCCGGATCCGCATCCAGCGCCACCTGTTCCGCCAGCGCCGCTTCGCTGTCGGCGACCCAGACCTCGCACCCCCAGCGCGTCAGCAGCAGGCGCATGGCTTCGCAGATATCGGCATCATTATCGACCACCCAGACCCGCTTGCCCTCCAGCACCTGCTCGCCGGCCGGCGTCGCGGCCGACGTCGCGGGCGCAGTGCGCGGGGCCAGCTCACCATAGGGCAGGAGGATGCTGAACACCGAGCCGTGCCCGGCGACGGAGCGGACCCCGAGGGGGTGATCGAGCATCCGCGCGACCTTGTCGGCGATCGCCAGGCCCAGCCCCAGACCGCGATCCTGGCGCTTGCCGGCCGCCTGCGAGCGGCGAAACTCCTGGAAGATCACCCCCAGTTCCTCGGCTTCGATGCCCATGCCGGTATCGCCGACCAGGATTTCCAGGCCGTTGGCACGGCGCCGACAGCCCAGCAGGATGCGCCCTTCGGTGGTATAGCGCACGGCATTGGTGAGGAAGTTGCGCACCACTCGGGTCAACAGCTGGATATCGCTGCGCACCACGGCGCTGCTCGGCACATAGTGGAAGTCGAGCCCTTCGCAGCCCGCCACCTGGCGATACTCCCGGGCCAGACCATCGAGCAGCTCGGACACCGGAAAGGCGCTGACATCGGGGGTGACCACCCCGGCATCGAGCTTGGAGATGTCGACCAGGGTGCCGAGCAGGGTCTCGACGTCCTTGAGCGAGCGGCCGATCTGGTCGATCAGGTCGCGACCGCCGGGCGCCACCTCCTGCTCGCACAGCGCACCGGTGAACAGGCGCGCGGCATTGAGCGGCTGCAGCAGGTCGTGACTCACGGCGGCCAGGAACTTGGTCTTCGACAGGTTGGCCGCCTCGGCCTCGGCCTTGGCCTCGCGCAGGCGCTGTTCCGCGGCGGCCCGCTCGGCGATCTCGTCGCGCAGTTGGGCGTTGACCTGGGTCAGCTCGGCGGTGCGCTCGCGCACCCGCTGCTCGAGGTTCTGATAGGCCTGGTGCAGCGCCTCGGCGGTGCGTCGCAGCTCGGTGATGTCGCGGATCAGCACGAACAGCCCGATGACGTCGCCCTCGCTGTCGAAGTGCGGCACATAGGCACGCAGCAGCACCCGCTGTTCGCCGCTGGCACTGCGCTCCGGGAACTCGAAGGAGACGCTCTCGCCCGCCAGGGCGCGGGTCAGGTAGGGATGCAGCCGGGCGCAGTGCTCGGCGCTGTGCAGGGCGTCCAGCTCGCCGCCCAGCACCAGGCCGCGCGGCCAGCCATACCACTCGTCGTAGACCCGGTTGGTGAAGACGTAGCGCAGGTCACGATCCAGGTAGGCGATCATCGCCGGCAGCTCGTCGGTGATGGTGCGGATCCAGTGCTCGCGCTCACGCAGGGTCTCCGCCTGGCGGATACGCTCGGTGACATCGGTGAAGGTCAGCACCTGGCCACCGCCGGGCATGGCATGGCCGCGCACCTCCACCACCCGACCGTCGGCGAGGCAGCGCTCGCAGGCCGGCGTCACGCCTCGCGCGTCCGCGGCCTCGATCAGCTCGCTGCTCTGGCACAGCGCCGCCAGGTCGTGCGGCACCTCGAGGGTCGCGAGCCCGGTCAGGGCGCGGAAACGCTGGTTGCACATCTCCAGCATGCCGTTGGCCGTGATCACCGCCACCCCCTGGGAGAGGCTGTCCAGGGTGGCCTGCAGTAGACGGGTCTTCTGGGCCAGCGCATGCTCGCGCTGGGCGTGTTCGTGGCGCTTGAGCGCGGTGATGTCGACGTACAGGATCACCCGCCCTCCGCCGCGGGTGGGGCGCTGATGCACCTGGACCCAACGATCGTCGTGCAGGCGGTAGACGGTGCGCCCGTCGCGGCGCCCCAGCTGTTCGCTGATCACCAGCCCCGAGCTCAGGGCCAGGCGCCGCAGGTCCTCCAGGCGCATGCCCTGGCGGATGCGAATGCCCGCCGGTCGCCAGAACTCGGCGAAGCGACTGTTGAAGCGCTGGATGCGCTGGTCGGCATCGAACAGCACGAAGGCGTCGGTGATGCTCTCGATGGCATCGACCAGGTGCTGGCCGGCGGTTTCCGCCCGCTCACGGGCCTCCGCCAGCAGACGATTGCTGGCGCGCAGCTCGTGGGTGGTCTGGTTGAGCGCCTGGGTACGCTCGCGTACCTGCTCGGCGAGCAGCACCGAGTGCTCGAAGGCGGCATAAGGTCCACTGCGCGGCAGGTTGCTGGCCTCGACGCGCTCGATCAGGGCGGCGTTTATGCGCTTGAGCTTGGCGATCTCGCGCTCGAGTTCCCGCTCGCGCTTGCTGGGCTCAACCGCCGCGACGTGACTGGCCAATGACGACTCCCGTGAAGGTCTGGTTGAGATGCATTCCATTGCACTGCTCCCCGTAGGTATTGAACCCCACCACCCGGTAGGCGCGCAGCAGCGCCGAGGCGGCCTCGACCGCCCCATCGCCCTCGATCTCCAGGCGGCGCAGGAAGCAGTCGCAGCCGATCACCAGGCGTGGCGGCCCCAGGCGGGCGATGATCTCATCGAGCACGTCACGCAGGTCGTCGAGGATCGGCGCCGCCCGCATCGCGGTCAGCACGATGCCGTTCTCCACGGCACAGTAGAAACTCAGGCTGAGATCCTCGTTGACGCGCTGGATCGAGCGCACGTAGGCCTGGTCGTGCAGGCGCACCGCCAGCGGATGACGGGCGAAGACCTCGTCGTCGAGCTCGTCGACCCGCCGTCCCACCAACCGCGCATACTCCTCGGCGGCGGGTTCGGCATTGAGTTCGAGGACCCGGCGGTTCTCGCGGTCCGCCGCGGTGACCACCAGCTTGTCGTCCAGCGCGCGCAGGTGGTGGGTGGTGAAGACCTCGAAGTCGAGCACCGTGTTGACCATCACCACCACCGCGGCGCCGGCGCGGAAACCGCCGTTGCCGTAGACGTGGGTACCGGCCAGACGGTTGTCGTCACCGGCGCTGCCACCGAAGTGGGGGATGCTGCCCAGGGCGGCATTCAGCGTGGCCAATACCTGCTCTTCGCTGGCCGAAAGGCCGTCGAGCAGGGTCAGGGCGAAGGTGTGGTCCTTGATCGGCGCGATACCGGCCTGGCGGCAGTGGTCGAGCAGGCGGTCGGTGAGCTGCTGGGCGGCCAGCAGCGAGACGTCGTCGAGATCCTCGATCACCGCATAGTCGAGGGCGAAGTCGCGCTGGTCGAAGCCGATGGCGGTGATCCCCCCGCGACTGTAGCCGGTATCGGCGATCTCGCCCGCCGTGGTGCACCCGCACAGCGTCACGCCACCGAAGTGCTGCTCCAGCGCCAGCCCCAGGGCGTCGAGGTCGTATTCCGCCGAACAGAAGAACAGCACGCTCCCGAGCCAGGGGTGCAGCAGGCGGCGCGCCAGGTCCTGGGCGGCCATGTCGGGGTTGCGAGAGCAGGAGTGGGCGATCAGCACCGCATCGTGGGGAGCGATGGCCGCGCTGTCGGCAGGAACCGGAAGGTCGATGTCCATGGGGAGACTCTCGATGACAACTAAACTTATCCCGCAGTATAGGAAGCGCCCCACTCGCTGGATATGCCACTTGGGTGCCGTCCCTGGCCCCCAGTGGCACTACTAAGGTAGCAAGCGCTTACCAGGACATGGTGACGCCCAGGGCGACGGTATCGGTCTGCTCGATCTCACCGCCACCGCTCAGCGTCTCGATGTCGTGACGGTTGACCTCGCCGACCAGGGTCAGGTGGTCATTGATGCTGTGGAAGAGCGCCACGCCGCGGGTGCGCAGCTCCATGTCGGTCTGCTCGTCCTCGGTCTCGCCGTAGGAGAGCGCGATACGATTGGCCCCGAACTTGTAGCCCGCCTGCAGCAGGTAGCCGTCGCTGTCCACCTCACGCAGCGTGGCGTTGCCCACGTTGTTGGTGAAGAAGGCGTTGATGCCCTCGGCAGTGAAGCCCGAGGCGGTCAGGGTCGCCGGCCCCATGGTCGCCTGCACCCCGTAGCCCAGGCCGCGCGAGGTCACCTCCTCGACGTCGGAGTCGCTGCTCTCGGAGGTCTGGTACTGGCCGTTCACCCAGGTGTAGAGGTCGACGCCGCCCAGGCTGGTCTCCCAGGTCAACTCGGACTCGAAGCGTGGCGCCTCCTCGTAGCGACTCCCCAGGGCGCTGTCGTCGGTGGTATGCACCGGATCGAAGATACCCGCGGCCAGGCGCAGGCCGCCGGCCTTGGGCGTGCGGTAGGTGATCTGCGCGGTGGGGAACGGATAGGGGTAGCCGGAGCCGATGTTGCCGAACGAGACGCCCCCGAAGTCCACCAGGCCCAGGGTGTCGCTGACCTGACCGTAGCCCGACAGCAGCTGGTCGAGGAAGATGTTGGAGCGAGCGAACAGGCCGAAGTCCTTACCGATCAGCACCTCACCCCAGTCGCCGCCGATGGTGCCATAGAACTGACGCACGTCGATGCCGGTCTCGGTGCTGTTCTCGTCGCTGTCGTTGATGGTCACCCAGAACGACGAGCGCGCCGCCAGCTCCAGGCTGCCGACCTGGCGCTTGGCGTTGAAGCCGATCCAGTTGGGCAAGAAGCCCATCTTGACCCGCGACTGGCGGCGGTCGAAGTCGGAACCGGGGCGGTCGATGTCGGAGTTGACGTAGAAGGCATTGATGTAGCCGTCGGCACTGAAGCTGGTGTCATCCTTGTCGTAAAGGGTGATCTCGGCCTGGGCGGCATGGGTGGTGGCGGCCAGGATGGCCGCAAGGCTGATCCCCAGCGGAGTCTTGAAACGCATCGTGATTGTTCTCCCTTGCTTGTACGTTACCGGACCGTCGGTCGCGGCCCAGGAAGGGAGTATCAAAAGGGAGACGCTGCGCCACCATGCCTCGTGGGTGGCAGTTACGATACGCCTTGGTGGGGGTACCGAAGCCTTACATCCTTGTACGAAAGCAGGACAACGGCCGCAGAATCGACCTCAGTCGCCACGCTCCGACCTCAACAGTTGATGGAGCACGGCGCGCAGCTTGCCGGGCTTGAGCGGCTTGTTGAGCACCGGCAGACCGGCCTGCCGCAGCCGCAGGAGCCAGGGGTCACCGCGTTCGGCGGTCACGACCACCGCCGGCAGTTGGGGACGCCGCCACCGCTCGCGCAGTCGCGCGATCAACTCGTCACCGGTGTGGCCACCATCCAGGTGCAGATCCACCAGCAGGACATCCGGCGGCGACGGCAACGCAGCCAGCGCCTCCTCGGCATCGAGGGCCAGCGCACAGCGCATGCCCCAGCCTTCGAGCAGGCCCTGCATGCTGGCAAGAATGCTCGGCTCATTGTCGATCACCAGGGCCTGTCGTCCGTCCAGGGAGGGCATCGCTGCCGGGGGAAGCGTCACCGGCTCGCGGGTCGTCTGGCCGACCTCTCCCAGCGGTACGCGCACCGCAAAGCAGGAGCCCTGCCCCGGCCAGGAGCGCACCTCGACCTCGTGCCCCAGGCGCGACACGATGCGCTCGACGATGGCCAGCCCCAGCCCCACGCCCTGGCGATCCCTGGCGCGCGGTGCGGCGAGCTGGTGGAACTCGCGGAAGATCGCCCGGCGCTGATCGGCGGGAATGCCCGGGCCGCTGTCCCACACCTCGATCCACAGCGTATCGCCGCGCCGGCGGGTGCCCAGCAGCACCCTGCCCTGCCGGGTATAGCGGCAGGCGTTGGCGAGGAAGTTGCGCAGCACCCGCCCCAGCAGGCGGCAGTCGCTGACCACCCAGGCGTCGGCGACGCAGTGGCGAAAGGCCAGCCTCTGGCTGGCGGCGAGCGACGAGAACTCCGCCACCAGGCTCGTGCACAGGTCCCGCAGGGCGAAGGGCTCGCGCTGCACCTGGACGCGGTCCTGGTCGAGACGGGCGATGTCGAGCAGGTCGGTGAGCAGCTCCTCGGCGCCCTCCAGCGACAGGTGAATCCGCTCCGCAAGATCGCGCACCTCGCGCTCCAGCGGTCGATCGAGCAGGGTCGCGACGAGCAGGCGCGCGGCATTCATCGGCTGCAGCAGGTCGTGGCTGGCCGCCGCCAGGTAGCGATCCTTGCTGCGATTGGCCCGTTCGGCGGCATCGCGCGCCTCGCGCAGCTCGGCATTGAGCCGCTCCAGCTCCCGGGTGCGCGCCTGCACGCGCGACTCGAGCTGCTCGTTGAGCTGCTCCAGACGGCGGCGCGCCTGTTCACGCTCGGTGATGTCGGCGACGAACGCCTCGACCAGGGACTCGTCGTCCGTCGACGGTTTCTGCACCAGGGTGATGGCCACCGGTACGTCGCGGCCGCGCTGCCCGCGCAGCCGGGTGGTATAGCCCGCGACCCGCCCCTCGGCAACCACGCGCCGCTGCAGCTCGGCGGCGTCGTGCGGGTCGGCGAACAGCGTCGCCAGGGTGGTACAGCGGGCCAGGGTGTCGGCGACCGAGTCGTCGCCCAGCATGCGGGCCAGCGCCGGATTGGCGGCGCGCAGGCCACCGGTCAGCGAGGCCTGGAAGATACCGTGCAAGGCGTTCTCGAACAGCCACTTGTAGCGGTTGCGCTCGGTCTCGAGCTCGGCCATGCGGGCGCTGAGTTCGGGATAATAGCTCTTGCGGGCCGACTGGCGGCCCAGACCGAGCAGCTCGCTGACCGAAGGGGTGTCCGGGGCAGAGGGTTTCTTCATGTCGCTATTCAGGCGCTACAGTGCCTCTTCGTAGACCACTGCCACGTCACGCTTGCTGGAGCGGCGCGGGTTGGTCAGGATGCAGGGGTCCTCCAGGGCGTGTTCGGACAGGAAGGGCACGTCGCTGGCCCGCACGCCGGCAGCGCCCAGTGTACCATCGAGCCCCACGGTCCGCTTGAGCCCCGCCAGATGCTCGACGAGGCGCTGCTTGACCAGCGACGGCGAGAGCCCCCGACAGTCGATGCCCAGGGTCTCGGCCACGCGCGTGAAACGCTCCGGTGCGGCGTCGAAGTTGAAGGCCACCACGTGCTCCAGCAGCATCGAGTTGCACAGCCCGTGCGGCAGGTCGAGGAAACCGCCCAGGCTGTGCGACATGGCGTGGACCGCGCCGAGGATGGCGTTGGAGAAAGCCAGTCCGGCCTGCATGCTGCCTAGCATCACCTGGGCACGCAGTTCGCCGTCGTGGGGGTTGGCGACCAGCGCCTCGAGATGGCCATTGATCAGGCGCATCGCCTCCAGCGCATGGGCATCGGTCAAGGGGCCACTGCCGGTGGAGACGAACGCCTCGATGGCGTGCACCAGGGCATCGACCCCGGTGCAGGCGGTGAGGAACGGATCCATGGTCAGGGTGACCTGAGGATCGATCAGCGACACGTCGGGCACCACCGCCTTGCTGATGATGGAGAATTTCATGCGCCGCTGCCGATCGGAGATGATCGCGAACTGCGAGACATCGGCCGAGGTCCCGGCGGTGGACGGAATGAAGATCAGCGGCGGGATCGGCACGCGGATGGTGTCGACGCCCTCGAAGTCGAGGATGTGCCCATCGTGGGCCACCACGATGCCGATGCCCTTGGCACAGTCCATGGGGCTGCCGCCGCCGACCGCGACGATGGCGTCGCAGCCGTAGTCGCGATACACCTGCGCCCCGGCCATGACCTCCTCGGCGCGGGGGTTGGGCGACACCTGCAGGAAGCGCTGGCAGGCAATGCCGCAGGCGGCCAGGTCGGCCTCGACCTCGGCGACCCAGCCCGCGGCCAGCACGCCCAGGTCCGAGACCAGCAGGATCCGGTGCGCGCCGAAGGCCTGGGCGTAGTTGGCCACCTTATGGCGGGACCCGTCGCCGAAGATGATCTCCGGCGCCACGAACTTGCGCAGTTGGGCACAGCTATGCGACATGACACCCCCTACTTTTGTCGTTGTCATGCCGTGAGATTACGTGATCGTACTCCTACCTGCCTTACATCCATCGTCTCAGCCGCGCGCGCGCCTCACTCGCGGCAGAACACCTGCGACTCGCGGCGGTTGCGCATCACCAGTTCACCGCCGCCCCGGCCGGCGCGCTCGGCCTCCTCGCGGGCGTCCTCGATCAGCGCATGCTGCGGCGACAGCGCGCACACCGGGTCCGTGGCCGCGGGGTCGCCGGTCAGCAGGTAGGCCTGGCAGCGGCAGCCGCCGTAGTCCTGGTGACGCTCGTCGCAATCGCGGCACGGCCGGGGCATCCACGCCTCGCCGCGAAAGCGGTTGAAGGCGTCGCTGTCGTACCAGATCGCCGCCAGCGACTGGTCGCGCACGTTGGGGAAGGTCATGGGCAGCTCACGAGCGCTGTGGCACGGCAGCACCGCCCCGTCCGGCGCCACGGTCATGAAGATGGCGCCCCAGCCGCCCATGCACGCCTTGGGACGCTCGGCGTAGTAGTCCGGCACCACGAACAGCAGGCGCATGTCGCGGCCGCGCGCCGCGAGGCGTTCGCGCCAGCGCGCGGTGGTGGCCTCGGCGGCCTCGAGCTGGGCGCGGCTGGGCAGCAGCCCCGCGCGGTTGAGCTGCGCCCAGCCGTACATCTGGCAGTTGGCCAGCTCGACGGCGTCAGCGCCGAGGTCGTCGCACAGCGCGATGATGGCATCGAGGTCATCGATGTTGTGGCGGTGCAGGACGACGTTGAGCACCATGGGGTAGCCGGCGGCCTTGACCGCCCGCGCCATGGCCAGCTTCCTGGCGTGCGCCTTGGGCGAACCGGCCACCGCCGCGGCGACCTCGGCGTCGCCGGCCTGCAGGCTGATCTGGATGTGGTCGAGCCCGGCGTCGCGCAGGGCCGTGATGCGCGCCTCGTCGAGCCCCAGCGCCGAGGTGATCAGGTTGGTGTAGAACCCCAGCTGGCGCGCCTCGGCGACCAGCGTCTCGAGGTCGTCGCGCACCAGCGGCTCGCCGCCGGAGAAGCCGAGCTGCACGGCGCCCATCGCGCGCGCCTGGCGCATCGTCTCGACCCACTCCGCGGTGGTGAGCTCGTTGCGATGGGCGGCGAAGTCCAGTGGATTGGAGCAGTAGGGACACTGCAGCGGGCAGCGATAGGTGAGCTCGGCGAGCAGCCACAGCGGCGCGCCGGCCGAGAGATCACGGTGCGTCGGCTGCGGCGCGCTCATGGCGCCTCCCGCTCGCGAATCCAGCCCTGGGCCAGGGCCTCGGCGAGGAACTCGCGCACGTCGTCTTCCAGCCCCTCGCCTTCGGGGAAGCGCTCGCGCAGCGCGGCAATGACCGCCCCCACGTCGCGCTCGCCGTCGAGGAGCTCGAGGACCGCACCGGCGCTGGCATTGAGCTGCACCATGCCCTCCGGGTAGAGCAGCACGTGACGCTCCTGGGCCTGCTCCCACTGCAGCCGCCAGCCGGGGCGCAGGGTGTAGACGCTGGCGTCGTTCATGCCAGCCCCCGATGGTAGACGCGCTGGTCGGTGACGGTGTGATACGGCGGCCGGTCGAGCTGGTAGGCCAGGGTCATGGCATCGAGCATCGTCCACAGCACGTCGAGCTTGAACTGCAGGATGTCGAGGGCGCGCTGCTGGCTCTCGACGGTGGTGCACACCGCCAGCGCCACCTCCAGGCCATGCTCGACGTCGCGACGCGCCTCCTTGAGCCGCTTGCGGAAGTAGGCGTAGCCGGCCTCGTCGATCCACGGGTAGTGGCCCGGCCAGGTGTCGAGGCGGCTCTGGTGGGCCAGGGGGGCGAACAGCTCGGTCAGAGAGGAGATCGCCCCCTCCTCCCAGCTGGCGCGACGCACGAAGTTGACGTAGGCGTCCACCGCAAAGCGCACGCCCGGCAGCACGTGCTCCTGGGACCACAGCTCGTCGCGGGTCAGCCCCACCGCCTCGCCGAGCGCCAGCCAGGCCTCGATGCCGCCAGCGTCGTCGTCGCGGCCGTCGTGGTCGAGGATGCGCTGGATCCAGCGCCGGCGGGTATCGGCATCCGGGCAGTTGGCCAGCAACGCGGCATCCTTCTGCGGGATCATCACCTGGTAATAGAAGCGATTGGCCACCCAGCCGCGGATCTGCTCGGGGGTGGCGCGCCCCTCGGCCATGTCGACCTGGTAGGGGTGGTGAATATGGTAGTAGTCACCCTTGGCCAGCAGTGCGGCGCGAAAGGCCTCGGGCGTCAGGGGAACGGCACCGGATGATCCGGCAGCGGTCACAGTCATGACAGGCTCCTTGAGCTCGATTCACAGCACCGCGGCTCACAGCGTCAGGCGCATACCGTCGAAGGCCACTTCGATGCCGTGGTCCTCGAGTACCGCCCGCTCGGCGGAGGTCTCGTCGAGAATCGGATTGGTATTGTTGATATGGATCAGAACACGGCGCGTGCTCTCGGGCAACGCATCGAGTTCGTCGATCATTCCCCGCTCGCCGGCCAGCGCCAGGTGCCCCATCTGTGCACCGGTCGTCTGGGTGATCCCCAGCCGTGCCATCTCGTCGTCGTGCCACAGGGTGCCGTCGACCAGAACGCAGTCGGCACGCGCCAGGCAGTCGCGCACCTCGTCGGTCAGCTCTCCCAGCCCAGGGGCGTAGAACAGCGAGGTCGCCCCGGCGCTGTCCTCGATGAACAGCCCCAGGTTGTCGCCCGGTGTGGGCGAGCCGCGGCGCGGTGAATAGGGAGGCGCATTGCTGTCCAGGGCCACGGCGGTGAAACGCAGGCCGGGACAGCTGGGTACGCTGAACGCCACCTGGCGATGCTCGGCGTCCATCATGATCGGCTGCCAGCGCAGCCCGCCCTGCCAGTGCTCCAGCATGGGGAACAGCGGAAAACCGGTACTCAGGTCGCGATGCACGCTGGGGGTGCACCACACGTCCAGCGGACACCCCTCGCGCAGCGACAGCAGCCCGGTGGTGTGATCGATCTGGGCGTCCACCAGCAGCACCTCGGCGATGCCGGTGTCGCGCACGCCCCGCCGCGGCTGTAGCTCGGGGTTGGCGGCGATCTGGGCACGAATGTCCGGCGAGGCGTTGCACAGCAGCCAGCGCTCGCCGTCACTGCTGATGGCAATGGACGACTGGGTGCGCGGGGTCAGCCCCGGCCTGCCTTCTCTCACGCCCTGGCAGTTCGGGCAGTTGCAGTTCCACTGCGGGAAACCACCACCGGCCCCCGCCCCGAGTATCAGAATCTGCATGCGCGATCCTCATCGAGCGCTGGTGATCGGAAAGAAGTGAGCTGGCGCGCGACGAGCCGCAGCGCCAGCGTCGCTCGCTCAGCGATTGGCGATATAGAGGGTCACCTCGAAGCCAAGGCGCAGGTCGTTATAGGCCGGTTTGGTCCACATGGTTGTTCTCCTGTGCGTGGGTTTGACATTAGGCAAGTGCCACTCACAGTTAAGCATTCGTGCTGCCTGGACGATTCGCTACTTTGGAAGGAGATTTGCTCGTCATTTTGACCCCCGGCGCCGCGGGCATCCCGTGCAACCAGAGCCCGCAAGCGATACTCAGGAACGCTCCGGCGGGGGATTGAGCCAGCCACCCAGCGCGCCCAGGGTGGGTCCCTCGCAGCGGCGCAGCTCGGCCAGCACGGCGGCGGCCCCGTCGAGCCGGGCATCCTTGCCCATCCGCTCCAGCTCTTCGGCCAGGCCGGCGACCCTGACGGCCCCCAGGGTGGAGGACTCGCCCTTGAGCTGGTGGGCTGCCTGACCGACCCGCTGGGCATCGCGGCCCATCACCGCCCGCTCGAGCTCCACGAGGCGCTCGGCGATCTGGCGACGGTAGAGGGCGATCAGCGCCGCCAGCCCCGCCTGCCCGACGCTCTCTGCAAGCTCGGTCAGGGTGGCCTCGTCGAGCGGCATCCCGGCACGGACCGCCCCCTTCGTCGCTCCCGGGGCCGGTCGCGGCAGGACCCGCAGCAGGCAGTCCGCCAGCGCCTGGCGGTCGAGGGGTTTGGTGAGGTAGTCGCTCATGCCGGCGGCCAGGCAGCGCGCCTGCTCGGCCCCGGGCCCGCCGGCGGTCATGGCCACCACCGGCATCCGTGCCGGCCAGCCGCCCCCCTCACGCAGCCGCCGCACGGTTTGCAGCCCGTCCATGTCCGGCATCTGCACGTCCATGAGCACGACATCGAAGACGGCCTGACGTACGGCCTCGAGCGCCTGTTCACCGCTCTCGACCATCCGCACCTGGCATCCCAGCCGCTCGAGCATCGCGGCGGCCACCTGCCGGTTGACGGGGTTGTCTTCCACCACCAGGACGCGGCCCCCAGACACGGCAGGCGGTGACGGCGGCACCGCCTCCTCGGCCTCGAGGAGCGGCGCCTCGGCCGACTCCAGGGGCAGCTCGACCCAGAACCGGCTGCCCTCCCCCGCCCGACTGTCGACGCCGATGGTCCCGCCCATGGCATCGACCAGACGCCGGCAGATCGCCAGTCCCAGGCCCGTGCCGCCGTAGCGCCGCGCAATCGACACGTCCCCCTGGCGGAACGGCTCGAACAGCCGCTCGCGCTGATCGGCAGCGATGCCGGGGCCGGTGTCGCACACCGCCAGGCACAACCGTCCCTTCGCGGTCTCCTCCGCCTCGATGCGCACCTCGCCGCGCTCGGTGAACTTGATGGCGTTGGCGAGGAGGTTGAGCAGCACCTGGCGCAACCGCGCCGGATCCCCCATCAGGCGGGCCGGCAACGCCGGCGACAGCCGGGTCACGAGCGCCAGCCCCTTGGTCTCGGCGCGTGGCGCGAACAGCTGACACGCCTCCTCGACGAGGGTCGCCAGGCGTACCGGACGACGCTCCAGCTCGAGCCGGCCCGACTCGATCTTGGAGAAGTCGAGGATGTCGTTGATCAGCTCCAGCAGCCGCTTGGCACTGGCATGCAGGGTGCGGGCGTACTCCTGCGACTGGCGATCCAGCGACTGTTCGAGCAGCAGATCGCTCATGCCGATGACGCCGTTCAGGGGCGTGCGGATCTCGTGGCTCACCGTGGCGAGGAAGTCGGACTTGGCACGGCTCGCCGACTCGGCACGCCGGGCGGTAGCCTGCAGTTCCTGGCTCAGGGTCTCCAGCGAGTGGCGTGCCGAGGCGGCATCGCGCGCCTCGCGGGTCAGGAAGACCACCACCAGCAGGCCCGTCAGGCTCATGGCCAGGATCAGCGCCAGCAGCAGCCCGTAGAGCCCCTGGAGCGCTTCCCGGTCGCGGGCCGCCTGCTCGGCCATGTGGCCATTGACGGCGATGACCAGCCGCTCGGCCAGGGCCCCCACGGGCTTCAGGTATCCGTCCAGTTCCCTGAGCTCCGCCTGGCCGAACTGGTCCAGCTCCGCCAGGCGGGCGTCGAGGGCGTCGAACCGCTCGACCAGACGGGGCAACACGCCATCGGCGGTCGGGATCTGGTCCAGCAGCTCACCCGTCTCCCCACGCTGCAACAGGTTGAGGCGACCGTAGAGCAACTCGAAGCGCAGCCGAAGCGCCTCCAGCGTGCCGACGCTCTCCGCGGCCTGTGCCAGATCGCTGCGCAGTTGGACGACGTCGCGGTCGAGCTTGTAGGCGTGCCAGACGGTATCGACCCCCACGCTGCGGTGCAGTCCCTCCTGACGCCAGGCCACCAGGCCGACCACCACCAGCGCGGCGGTGAAGAAGAGCAGGGCCACGATGGCGACCACCTTGAGCCGCAACGGATGACGCAACATGACTCGTCGGCCTCGGTATCAGGGCAACTCAGGGCACATGGATGCGCGCCACGTGCCAGACGGAACGGAAGCGGATGCGCTCATTGCGCAGCTCCGGGTGCTCGTCGAAGGGGTAGAGCACTATCAGGGGGCCGAGGTCGCGTACGGCGATGGGCTCGCCATCGCGCTCGAGCGCCAGGATGACGTCGTAGTCCTGGAAGTCCGACACCGGGATCTCGGCGACGTAGTCGTTGAGCGCGTGCACCCGCACGTGCTCGGCCTCGACCCCGGCGGCCGCCAGCACGGCACGCATCAGCGGCCCCTCGAAACGAAACACGCCCTCTGCCCAGGGAATGTGCGTCTCGATCACCCGCGACGGCAACGCCATCAACTGTGAACGGTCGAGGTGGAGCGCGTCACCGACGTTGGGACGAGCAATATCGCCCTCGAGGCGCAGCAGAACCTCGCCGCCGGGGGGCGGCAAAGGCGTTTCGGCCAGGACGGCCACCGGCAGGGCACAGAGCAGGACCAGGCCGGCGAGCAGGGAAACAAGGCGTCGGTGGTGACGGGGCATGACGGCAGTCCGGTGCGTGGCGGAGTCTGCCGTCAAGGGTACGCGATTGCGGGAGAAAGATCAGGCGGCGCTGCGCTCGATCGGCTCGCAGCGCACCAGGTCCTCGTAGGCATGCCAGCTGGCGTGCCCCAGCACCGGCAGGACCAGCGCCAGGCCGATATAGAAGGTCAGCATGCCTACCAGCACGCAGCCGGTGAGGATGACCGCCCACAGCAGCATGGGGCGGAAGTTGCGCGCCACCGCGCGCACGCTCGCCTCGATCCCCTCCATGAAGGTGAGCTCCTGGTCCATCAGGGTGGGAATGGCCACCACGCTGATGGAGAAGGCGCCGAACGCCAGCACCGCGCCCACCGCCGTCCCCACGGCGATCATGCCCAGTCCCTGCGGGGTGGTGAGCAGTGAGGCATAGAGCGTGGCGGGGTCGGGGGCCTCGAAGCCGAAGAAGAGCGCGAACAGCAGGGTCGCGAAACGGATCCAGGCGAGAAAGAAGATCATCATCATCACGCCCATCATGGCCAACTGGCCGGCATGGGGACGCCAGGCGCTGAAAGCATCGCCCAGGTGGGGCGCGCGGTTGGCCTCGAGGGCCCGGCTGATACCGTAGGACCCCACCGCCACCAGCGGACCGATGAACATGAAGCCGGCCACCATGGGCAGCAGCCAGTGCCACAGGTCGAGCACGATGGCGCCGGCCGTGACGGCGATGCTCAACCCGACCCAGAACATGCCGTAGGCGAGGCTCACCGCCGTGGCCTGACGGAAATCCTCGAAGCCGGCCCACAGCCAGGCACGCGGCCTGTCCATGCCGATCGGGTTGATGGTGATCCGTACCGTGGGAACCGCGGTCTGCCGTCTGGAGCGTGTCGTTGCGTTCATTGGCTTACCCCGTCTTTTCGTCATGGGAGGGGACGAGAGGGCGCTGTTTCCAGGACAGCGTCTTGTTCTCTTCACACAACCATAATGTAGTTGACCTGGCGCAAGGTTGCCGGTGCGAACCGTGAAGGCATCACGCTCGGCACCAACGGTGGCGGCCACGGACGGGGAGGCCCCGGCCCGTGGCCGGGGCGAACGAGGGGGGAATGCTCAGCGCACGATCATCACCGAGATCTTGGTATGGTGCACGACGTGTTCGGCGTTGGGCCCAAGCACGTAGTCGGCGAACTTGCGCTTGTTGTGGGAGGCCATGACGATCAGGTCCGCCCCGACCTTCACGGCCGCCTGGATGATCGCCTCCCAGGGGGAGCCGTCGACGATCACGCTCTGCACCTGGACGTCCTCCGGCACGTGTTCCTCGATGAACTTGTGCTGGGCCTCCGAAAGGCGCTGGTGCGCCTTCTCGGCGAAGCCGTTGGGGAAGTAGGAGCCCACCAGCGGCATGTGGAAGTCCGGCAGCACCGTGACCACGTGCAGCGAGGCGCCGAAGGTACGGCACAGCGTCACCGCGGTCGGCAGCGCCTTGCGCCAGGAGCTCTCCTCGTTGAGGTCCACCGGCAACACGATCTTTTGGTACATGGTCATCATCTCCTTAAGCTCTGCCCGAAAACTGTCTGCGCTCGTCGACTTTTCAGACAAGGCTTAGGCCGCTTCGGCGGTCGAAGCCTGGGCCGCGCGACGCCGTCGCTGCAGCATCACCACCAGGCCGAATACCAGCAGGCCCGGAATCCACATCAGCTCCTTCGGCCAACGCCCCACCGGCGCCCTGACGGTAAGAATCTGCTGGTCGAAGAACATCGAGCCCAGGCCGATCTGCTCGGCCTGGCTACCGAAGGTCACGCTGTCGACGTAGGTCGCTCCGTCCTCCTCGGTCCGCAGCGTCAGGCCCAGGTTCGCCATGCGCTCCTCGGCCGAGTCGCCATCGGGCACCGGCACCAGCAGGAAGCGGGTGAACTGGTCACCGAAGTCGTCCTCGTCGAGGATCTCAACCCGTAGGTTGCTGCCCTCCTCCACGCTGCCGAGCGCCTGGGCGAACTCGCTGGGCGGCACCGACTGGTAGGGGTCGTGGACGATGTCCATCCAGAAGCCGGGGCGGAACAGGGTGAAGGCCACCAGCAGCAGGAGCACGCTCTCGTACCAGCGGCTACGGGCAAACATGTAGCCCTGGGTGCCGGCGGCGAAGATCAGCATGGCGATGGTCGCCACCACGAAGACAAGCAGTCCCTGCAGGAAGGAGACATCGATCAACAGCAGGTCGGTGTTGAAGATGAACAGGAACGGCAGCGCCGCCGTGCGCAGGCTGTAGTAGAAAGCCTGGAAGCCGGTGCGCAGCGGGTCGCCGCCGGACACCGCCGCGGCGGCGAACGATGCCAAGCCCACCGGCGGGGTCACGTCGGCCATGATGCCGAAGTAGAAGACGAAGAGGTGCACGGCGATGAGCGGCACGATCAGGCCGTTCTGCTGCCCCAGGGTGACGATCACCGGGGCCATCAGCGCCGAGACCACGATGTAGTTGGCGGTGGTGGGCAACCCCATGCCGAGGATCAGGCTGAGCACCGCGGTGAGCAGCAGGATCAGCAGCAGGTTGCCCATGGAGAGCACTTCCACCAGGTCGGCGAGCACCAGGCCCACGCCGGTCTGGGAAACGGCGCCGACGATGATCCCCGCGGTGGCCGTGGCGATGCCGATGCCGATCATGTTGCGCGCGCCGCCCACCAGACCGTTCCACAGGTCGAGCAAGCCCTCCTTGAGGTCCGCGGCCAGCCGGCTGCGGCCGCGGAAAAGCGCCGTGATCGGCCGCTGGGTGATCATGATCAAGATCATGAAGACAGTGGCCCAGAAGGCGGAAAGCCCCGGCGAGAGGCGCTCCACCATCAGGCACCAGACCAGCACGATCACCGGCAGGATGTAGTGAAGCCCCACCATGACGGTGGGCCGTGTCTGGGGCAGCTTCACGACCGGCGAGGCCGGATCGTCGAGTTCCAGTTCCGGATAGTAGCTTCCGACCCTGAGCAGCCCCACGTAGACGACGGCCAGCACCGCGGCCACCACCCAGGGGGTGGCGCCGCCGAGGAGCGGCTTGAGCCAGCCCAGGCCATAGTAGACGGCAAGCGCAAGCCCCATCAGCAGCAGCAACCCGGCGAGGAAGCCGGTCACCTTGGCCAGCAGCGGGCGCACCGGGTTGCTGGACGGCAGCCCCTCCAGGTTGGCCTTGAGCGCCTCGAGGTGGACGATGTAGACCAGCGCGATGTAGGAGATCAGCGCCGGCAGGAAGGCGTGCTTGATCACCTCCACGTAGGAGATGCCGACATACTCCACCATCAGGAAGGCGGCCGCCCCCATCACCGGCGGCATGATCTGGCCATTGACCGAGGAGGCCACCTCCACGGCACCGGCCTTCTCGGCCGGGAAGCCGACGCGCTTCATCATGGGAATGGTGAAGGTGCCAGTCGTCACGGTATTGGCGATCGACGAACCGGAGATCAGGCCGGTCATGCCCGAGGCCACCACGGCGGCCTTGGCCGGTCCGCCCTTGTAGTGACCGAGCAGCGAGAAGGCGACCTTGATGAAGTAGTTGCCGGCGCCCGCCTTGTCGAGGAGCGCCCCGAAGAGCACGAAAAGGAAGACGAAGCTCGTCGATACCCCGAGCGCGATGCCGAACACGCCCTGGGTGGTCAGCCACTGGTGGTTGATCAGGCCGTAGAGACTCACCCCTCGGTGGGCGAGAAAGCCTGGCATCCAGGGACCGAACAGGGAGTAGAGGATGAACACCGAGGCGACGATCGCGAGCGGCGGCCCGAGTGCCCGACGCGTCGCCTCGAGCAATATCAGGATGCCCGTCACGCCAACGACCATGTCCTGGGTGATGGGCGCGCCCGGGCGCTGTGACAGCGCATCGTAGAAGATGAACATGTAGGCGGCGCAGAAGGCACCGACCGCGGCCAGCAACCAGTCCTGCAGGGGGATGTGATCCCGCGGCGAGCGCTTCAATGCCGGGTAGGCCATGAAGGCCAGGAAGATGGCGAAGGCGAGGTGGATGGAGCGCGCCTCCGTGGCATTGAACACCCCGAAGCCCACCATGAAGGGTAGCGGCGAGGAGATCCACAGCTGGAACAGCGACCAGGCTGCGGCGAGACCCACCAGCAGCTTGCCCGGCGCCCCGAGCGGCTTGCGCGCGCCGGTATCGGACGAGGCGACCATGTCCTCCAGGTCGGTCTCGTGACCGCGGGAAATCTCTTTGTCATCCGTCATGTGCGTATCCTGCCACTGTCGTTGATACAGCCGGACCCAATGGCCCTGCCACCCCGGCTGCGCTACACCCTGCCTCACCCCTCAAGCAGATGCGCGGACCCTCTCGAGCGTCCGCGCATCCAACTGTGAAGGATCAGTGTCGATCCTTCTTCAGATCACTCGATCCAGCCGCGCTCGCGGTAGTAACGCGCCGCGCCCTCATGCAGCGGAGCGGTGAGGCCCTGGGAGATCATGTCCTCCTCCTCGAGGTTCTCGAAGGCCGGATGCAGGCGCTTGAAGCGATCGAAGTTCTCGAACACGGCCTTGACGGTCTCGTAGACGATCTCCTCGTCGAGACCGGCATGGGTCACGAAGGTCGCCGACACGCCGAAGGTCTCGACGTCCTCGTCATTGCCGCGATAGAGCCCGCCGGGAATCACCGACTTGCTGTAGTAGGGGTAGGTCTCGATCAGCTCGTCGACCTCGGGGCCGGTGACCGGGATGAGATTGGCGTCGACGGTGGTGGTGGCCTCCTGGATGGAGCCGTTGGGGTGGCCCACCACGTAGACCATGGCGTCGATGTTGTTGTCGGCGAGTGCCGCGGCCTGCTCGGCGGCGTCGAGCTGCGAGGCCAGGGAGAAGGTCTCTTCCGTCCAGCCCATGGCGTCCATCAGCACATTCATGGTGTTGCGCTGGCCGGAGCCCGGGTTGCCGATGTTGACGCGCTTGCCGGGGAAGTCGCTGAAATGCTCGATGCCGGAGTCGGCACGGGCGACGACGGTCAGGGGCTCGCCGTGCATCTTGAACACGGCGCGCATCTCTTCCCAGGGGCCGTCGTCGGCGAAGTTCTCCTCGCCCTTGTACGCTCGGTACTGCACGTCGGACTGCACGACGCCCATATCCAGTTCGCCGCTCTTCATGCCATTGACGTTGGCCACGGAGCCGCCGGTGGAAGGTGCGTTGCAGCGGATGTTGTGCTCGTCACTGCCGCGGTTGACCATGCGGCAGACCGACTGGCCGACGACGTAGTAGACGCCGGTCTGACCGCCGGTACCGATGGTGATGAAGCGCTCCTGGGCGATGGCCGGAGCCGAGAACATGGCAGCGCCCAGGAGAGCGCCGGAGAAGGCAGCCGCAGTGAATGCGTGGCGTTTCATGAACACACCTCTAGTGTTGTTGGGCAATCAGACGTTGTGTGAGTCGCTAGCGGATGGCCGGTAGGCGCCCAGCGCCCATACCGGTGGCTTACACCGCTCCCGACTACTTTAGCGAAAAAAACGACTGTCTGATGCGAGTTTTTTCAACACTGCTAATTTTAGCCACGAGGATCGTTTAGTGTGCGTTAATTCTAGCCCGGAAATCTCACCGACAGAATGGAAATAGGCCTCCGCCTGGTGCATAAAGTAAGAGCCGCCAAGCACTTACTCCG